>NZ_KB907701.1 GCF_000382165.1 Arsukibacterium perlucidum DSM 18276
ATGGCGATCCCATGCGACAAAAACGTCAGGAACGTTTTTGGACAGCTTTAGCTGGCCGCGAAGCGGCGAACCCCAGGGATGGGGTGAGCAATGTAGTACACCGCCGCGCACCCTCCATGGCGCGCCCTTCCGGCTCGGCCGTCCCGGGGCCTCGCTTTCGACGCTGAAATAGCTCCATGTCTTCGCTATTTCCGGGCGCATCTCAACCCCAGCGCTGCGCTTGTGGCATTTCGAAACACTTCCGTGTGTTTCGCCCTTCGGGCCGTCGCATACGACGTCCTAAAACGCTCCCGGCGTTTTAGTGCTCGCCCCATCCCTGGGGCTCGTCCCGTTGCGACCTGCCTGCGGCAGTCTAAATTCGTTCCTGACGAATTTGTCGCCATGCTAGTTTATAGCTCCGAACTTATTACTAAGTTTTTGTCGCCGATGGCATATCAGGGGGCGCTTTGGCCTGCTCCTTTGCAAAAGGGGGAACTAGGGGGATGAATGTCGCCATACTGATCATCACTTTAAATTCTTGTTTTATAATAACTTGATTCAAACACATGTCGGAGTTGTTCATCGGTAAGAACTACTTTATGGTGACATGGACTGTTAGTGTGCCACTACAGTGTTACAGCTTGAAAAATAATAAAAAAAGGATATGACAATGAGAGATATACTATTTTTTGATGCAATGCTTACTCCGAAAATCATCACATTTGTGTATTGGTTACTTTTAGTTGCTGTGTTATTTAGTGGTCTGGGAGCGATGTTTACCGCATACGGAAGTTTTTGGTCCGGGCTGGGTATTTTAGTATTTGGTAGTATCGGTGTGCGGATATGGTGTGAATTATTGATCGTACTGTTTAAAATTCATGAAAACCTGAAAAAACTGGCAGATAAAGAATAATAGTTAACACCGGCCAGGCCGGTGTTTTTCATTGTAGCACACCTGCTCTAAAGGCTTTGGACATACATATACAGGGCTTTTAGAATCTTCATTTTTTGTTCGTCACTGGCATGCTCGTGTGCCAGGTTTTCAAGCGCCAGACTGAAATCTTCCATTGTAAGATTAGGGTTGTCCAGACCATGCATCAGTTTATCAGTACGATAACGTTGCCACTTTTGCTGTTCACTATCGCTTAAACTTTGCGGATAATTACGGGCCCGGTATAAAAACAATAAGCTGTTTAAACGCTCATCGCTAAATACCGGTGCATTTACCGCAAGTTGCTCCGGTGGTAACTGATGAAGCTGAATCATTTTTTGTTTATCAGCATCACTGATAAAGCCATTGTATAGCATATAATCCGGATTGCTTTCATTTGGGTATTCAGCTGTCTGCTGATAAAGCTCGATAACTTTTTGCTGTAATTCCCGGTGTTGTTTAAACCATTCCAGATGTTCAAGACAACGAGTCCGGTCAATTCCCAGTTCAGTAGCGCGTTCGCCGCTAAGCGTCTTAGCATTAGCAAGCACCGGGCACTTATTTAAATGAATTAACTTCAGACCAAGCCGCTCTTCACCCTCCGCCAGATCAGCATTGCGGGTATAGAGTTTGCTGTTTAACGCCTCAAGATCGTCCTGTAACAATGGAGTAGGGTCAGCTTGCAGGTTGTAGCAAATAACCGCATTTTTATTGGTAGGGTGAAAAGCCAAAGGCACTATCCAGCTTACGCAACCTGAGCTGGCAGGAAATTTTGACGATACATGTACCAGCGGTGTCAGGCCGGCGATATCAATCAACTCGCTTACTTTGGCTTTTTTTCGCAGTTCAAATAAATAGCTGAATAATTTTGGCTGGTGTTGTTTGATTAGCTTGGCAATGGCAATGGTCGCGTAAACATCGGATAAGGCGTCATGTGCCTGTTCATGTGCCAGGCCATTAGCTTTGGTTAAATGTTCCAGCTTAAAACTGGGACTGCCATCTTCCCGCAGTGGCCAGTTAATGCCTTCTGGTCGCAGTGCATAACAGGCACGAACGACATCAATTAAATCCCAGCGGCTGTTACCATTTTGCCATTCACGACCATAAGGCTCGTAGAAATTACGATATAAACTGTAACGGGTTACTTCGTCATCAAATCGCAGGCTGTTGTATCCGAGTACACAGGTGGTAGCTTCACTAAACCGCTCAACGATTTTTTGCATAAACTCTGTTTCGTTCAGGCCTTTTTTATTGCAGAGTTGTGGTGTTAAACCGGTAATCAGAGCCGCTTGCGGATGAGGTAAATAATCATTTGCCAGCTGACAGTACCAGACATCAGGTTCACTGATAATATTTAACGCGGTATCAGTACGAATGCCTGCAAATTGGGCCGGACGATCTCGTTTTGGATCGGCTCCCCAAGTTTCAAAATCATAAAAATACAGGCTGTTATTGTTCATAAATAGATGCTTAGAAATAAAAATTTTAGCCATTATAGCAAGTTACTATCGGGCTGCACCCGTTTAGTGCTATAAAACATCTACACGGCCGTCGCAGTGCTATGCTGTTTTATCGAGTTAAGCTACTACCAGCAGGCTAACCCGGCATAGTCTTTTGCACCACAAATGAGATAAGGTTTACTATGAAATTAACAACGCTACAAGCAATTACCTTAAGTTTGATTGCGGCTACCGCATGTTATAGCAGCGCGAGTATACCGGCAGGCATTGTTATCCATGGCGGTGCGGGCACTATTGACCGCAGCAAGATGACAGATGAACAACAGAAAAACTACGAAGCTGTGCTGGCGGATGCGGTAAACCAGGGTTACGAATTACTTGCTGCCGGTGGCAGCAGTTTAGATGCAGTGACGCTGGCTGTTACCGTGCTGGAAGATTCGCCATTGTTTAATGCCGGCAAAGGAGCTGTTTACACCTGGGATGAAACCCATGAGCTGGACGCTGCTATTATGACAGGGCAGGATCGCAACGCCGGTGCTGTCGCCAGCGTGACTAATGTTAAGAATCCAATCTTATTAGCCAGGGCAGTAATGGAGCAATCTGAGCATGTTATGTTAACCGGCAAGGGGGCAGAGCAATTTGCTACGGCCCAAAAACTGGAGCTGGTTAACAACGACTATTTCAATACTGAATTTCGCTATGAAGCCTTAAAACGGGCAAAGCAAGCACAGCAAAAGTTACCTCATCAGGCGGTTATCGTTGCAGATCCTAATTGGAAAATGGGTACTGTAGGAGCTGTGGCTATTGATAACAATGGGAATCTAGCTGCTGCTACGTCAACCGGCGGTATGACTGCTAAACGCTGGGGCCGGGTAGGTGATGTTCCGGTAATTGGTGCAGGTAATTTTGCCGACAATAGCAGCTGCGCAGTATCTGGGACTGGCCATGGCGAATATTTTATCCGCTACAATGTTGCGGCGGATATTTGTGCCAGGGTTAAATATCAGGGTAAATCAGCTGCCTCTGCTGGTAGAGAAGTTATTCAAGAGCTGTTGCAGGCAGGTGGTACCGGGGGAGTTATCATTGTTGATAACAAGGGGAAACTTAGCTGGGCGTTTAACACTCAAGGTATGTATCGTGCGAAACGTAATCATAGCGGAATCGTTGTCGAAATTTTCGCCGATCAAATTGAAAAAGCAGGCAATTAAGCCAGCGTTGGCTAAACTAATTAGCGAGAGGCAGGTTGCATTTGGATGTTTTTGGAGGGGAATTGATGGACTTACTGAAAGTAGCCGATTATATGCATCGTCACCCGGTAACCTTCACTGTTGATATGCCAGTTGAACTGGCTGTTGATCGGCTAATTAAAGGCCGCCAGACGGGGGGGCCGGTAGTTGATAGTAATAATAAGATTGTTGGTTTTGTCTCTGAACAGGATTGCCTGGCGCGGATGCTGATGTCAACCTATCACGACCAGCAGTCGGCGAGGGTAGCGGAGGTGATGAGCGTTGAGGTGTTAACCGTTAAAGCCTATTATGGCATTATCGATTTAGCACAAATGATGCTTAAAACTAAGCCTAAGGTTTACCCGGTTGTCGATGACGACGGCTACTTATTAGGCATAATTACCCGCACCGATGTACTGGGGGCGATAGACAAAGAATTACATTCTCACTATCGGCGTGTAGTTTAACGCTAGACCTAAACCCCGCTAGCTTGGTAGCATGACGCCCTCTGATTTATGAGGGTGTTATTTTGTCTGTTGAGCCCGTATTAACCGCTTCATCATTATATTCCGTATTAAATGATTGTCTGCTGCAGGACCAATTCCGGCTGCGCCGGCGCTTAGCTAATTGCAACAAAATCGCTGACGAGGCTGCCTTGCAACAGCTTTTGCAGAAAATAGCAACCGACATCCAACGCTCTGTAGCAAAGCGGGAACTACGCCTGGCTGCCGTGCCAGCCATTAGTTACCCGATGGAGCTGCCGGTCGCCGCTAAGAAAGACGATATCAAAGCAGCGATAGCAGCAAATCAGGTAGTAATAATTGCCGGGGAAACGGGGTCAGGCAAAACTACCCAGATCCCCAAAATCTGTCTGGAACTGGGCCGTGGCGTAGCCGGCAGCATAGGTCACACTCAACCCCGGCGGTTAGCCGCGCGCAGCGTAGCCGACCGGATAGCAGAAGAACTGGGTTGTCAGGCCGGACAACAGGTGGGGTACAAAATCCGCTTTGGTGATCACACCACAAGTCAGACTTTGGTTAAGCTGATGACTGACGGTGTATTACTGGCCGAGATGCAGCAGGATCGTTTTTTAAATCAATACGACACCATCATTATCGATGAAGCGCACGAGCGCAGTCTTAATATCGACTTTCTGTTGGGGTACCTGAAACAGCTTTTACCGAAGCGGCCTGACTTAAAGCTGATTATTACCTCAGCGACCATTGATCCGCAGCGGTTTTCCAAACATTTTTTTGATGCGCCGGTGATTGAAGTGTCAGGCCGTACTTATCCGGTTGAAACCCGTTACCGGCCTTACACCGACCAGGATGACAAAGATGCCGACCAGTTACAGGGGATTTTTGATGCGGTAGAGGAGTTATACCGGGAGCCCCGCGGCGACATTCTTATTTTCTTAAATGGTGAGCGCGAAATCCGAGATACAGCCGATGCCCTTGAAAAGCTGAAGCTACCGCACACCGAGGTGCTGCCACTGTATGCCAGGCTGAGCGCAGCTGAGCAGAACCGGATATTTCAAAGCCATGCCGGTAGACGGATTGTACTCGCGACCAACGTGGCTGAAACGTCGCTGACAGTACCCGGTATTCGTTATGTTATCGACCCTGGTACCGCCCGCTTATCCCGCTATAGTTATCGTTCAAAAGTGCAGCAGCTACCAATAGAGGCTATTAGCCAGGCCAGCGCTAATCAGCGTAAAGGTCGTTGTGGTCGGGTTGCTGCTGGTATTTGTATTCGCTTATACAGTGAAGAAGACTTTATTGGCCGGCCTCAGTTCACTGATCCAGAGATCCTGCGTACTAATTTAGCCTCAGTTATCATGCAAATGCTGGCGCTTGGCCTTGGTGATATTGATGCTTTTCCGTTTTTGCAGCGTCCTGATAGTCGCTTTGTTAACGACGGTATTAAGTTACTGGAAGAATTGGGTGCGATAGAGCCACAGCGAGGCCGGCAAAAATTAAGCTTAACTGCATTAGGTAAACAGCTTGCGCGGTTACCGATTGACCCGCGGCTCGCCCGGATGGTGGTGGCAGCCAGTGGTAACGGTGCTCTGAATGAAGTGTTGGTTGTGGTGGCGGCACTTTCTATCCAGGATCCACGGGAACGGCCGCTGGATAAACAACAAAAAGCAGATGAGAGCCATGGGCGCTTTGCTGACACGGATTCCGATTTCAGCAGTTGGTTGAAACTGTGGGCGTATTTACAGCAACAACAGCAGGATTTAAGCAATAATCAGTTCCGTCGCCTGTGCCGCCAGGAGTTTCTGAATTACCTGCGGGTGCGCGAGTGGCAGGATCTGGTTAGTCAGCTAAGCCAGTTAGCTAAAGAACAGAATATGACGTTCAACAGTGGGACTGCTGACTATCAGCAGTTGCATAGTGCATTATTGACGGGTTTACTGGGGCAGGTTGGCTTTAAAGATAATGAGGCAGACTACTTAGGGCCTCGTCAGACCAGGTTTTACGCCTTTCCAGGCAGTCACCTGTTTAAACGCAAACCCAAATGGGTAGTCGCGGCGGAATGGGTTGAAACAAGCAAGTTGTACGCCCGAAGCCTTGCTAAAATTGAGCCAGAGTGGATTGAGCCGCTTGCTGCGCATTTAGTAAGCCGTAGCTACAGCGAGCCACATTGGGAGAAGAAGCGTGGCGCGGTAGTGGCCTTTGAACAGGTTTCGCTTTACGGCCTGGTGATTGTGCCTAAACGGGCTGTGTTATATAGCAAAATTGATCAGCTTGTCTGTCATCAGATTTTTATCCGCGAAGCGTTGGTTAATCAGGAATTGGGTAGCAACGAGACGTTTTTAAGCTATAACCAACGATTGATTGATGACGTTACCGCGCTGGAAGAAAAATCGCGCCGGCGTGACATTCTGGTAGACGAAGATACCCTGGCCGCTTTTTATGCTGAAAAAATTCCGGTTTGGGCTAATAACCGGATAGATTTTGCTAAGTGGTGGAAAAAACAGCGCGCCGTTGATCCTAAGTTTCTAAATTTTGACCCTGACAGCTTAATTAACCGTGATACCAGTGACATAACGGCAGATAAGTTCCCGGAAAGCTGGCACCAGGGTAATTTAACCCTGCCACTGCAATACCATTTTGCTCCGGGCGAGCCGGATGATGGTGTCAGTGTCATTATTCCGCTGGCTTTGCTAAATCAAATTAACGACAACGGTTTTGACTGGTTGATACCCGCCCTTCGTCATGACTTGCTGGTGGCCTTGATTAAGTCTCTGCCTAAACAATACCGGCGAAACTTTGTACCTGCGCCAAACTATGCAGATGCACTGCTGCAATTAGTTAGCCCCGAGCAGGGGAAATTACTTGAGGTGATCAGTCAACGTTTAAAGCGAATGTCAGGGGTAACCATTCCGGATGATGCCTGGGAGTTATCTGCTTTGCCTGTGCATTTAACCATGAACTTTAAAATCGTCGATGACAAAGGCAAAACTTTGCGTCAGGGCCGGTCTTTGTCATTGTTAAAGCAAGGTTTGCAGGGCGAAGTGCAGCAAAGTCTTAGTCAGGTGGCAGAGCAGGGAATAGAGCAAACCGAATTGACTGACTGGAGCTTTGGTGAGTTACCACGGGAATACGTAAAATTACAGGCAGGCTATGAAATTAAAGCCTTCCCGGCACTGGTAGACGAAAGGAACTCAGTAGCAATAAAGCTGTTGGATAATCCGCAGCAGGCATTGCTGACAACCAGACTGGGATTGCGGCGTTTATTACTGTTAAATGTGCCATCACCGGTAAAGTATCTACAGGAATCGTTGCCAAACAAAGCGAAATTAGGGTTATATTTTAATCCTTTTGGTCGGGTACTCGAGCTAATTGACGATTGCATAGCCGCAGGGGTGGATGTGCTGGCAGATCAACAGGCTATTCCTCAGAATACGGCTGAATTTAATCAGTTAAGGGATAAAGTCAGAGCTGAACTCGGTGATACTGTGGTAGCGATAGCATTACAGGTTGAACAAATTTTAACGTTGGGGCACGATATTCAGAAGCGCTTAAAAGGCAAAGTTGATCTGGCGCATATTCAGTCTCAGGGTGATATAAAACAACACTTAACTGAGCTGGTTTTTAAAGGGTTTGTCAGTAGCCATGGTGCCAGCAGGCTTGCTGATATACTCCGTTATTTGCAGGCGATGCAAAAAAGACTGGAGAAGCTGGCGGTAGATCCGCAGCGTGATCGGTTATTGATGCACGAGTATCAGAAAGCGGCTGATGCTTATACTAACCTGCTGGGTAAGTTTGCTGGTTCAGCAGTGGTTCCGCCACAAGTTACCGCAATTTACTGGATGCTCCAGGAGTTAAAAGTGTCATTACATGCCCAGCAGTTAGGCACACCTTATCCAATTTCCGTAAAACGGGTGCTGCATGCTGTAGCGGAAATTAAAACAAGTTAGTTGTAATAGCTTGAAGCGGTAACCCAACATACTATGCAAATTGCTCCGGTATTTATGGTACTTTACACGCTGACAGGAAAGTTCTATAACTAACACAGTAGTAATAACAGGGGAAAGTTATGTTAACGAAGGGCGATGGACGGCATTATTTCAGAATGATGGTAAATGCCGATGTGCAGTTACTGCTTAATGATCCTGAAGCAGGCCGGATGATTGATGGTATTTGTCGTGACTTAAGCGCATCGGGAATGTCAGTGGATATTGATGAGCCGTTAGAGATGGGAACCTTAATAAAAATACGGTTAGAATCAAATAATGCCTCGGTACCGCCGCTTGATGCAACTGCAAAGGTGGTACGCTGTGCTCAGGAAAGTGAAGAGTGTTATCAGATTGGCCTGGCTTTTATGGAATTAAACTAACCCGCTGTTTAAAGCGGGTTAAATGTACTGGTTAGCTAAACTGTAAATTGTTTAAGCTATTTTGCAGATAAGGCCTTTCAGATAATGGCCTTCCGGAAAAGTGCTTAGTACCGGATGATCACTATCTTGCTGCAAGCGTTCTAAAAACTGGCATTGTCTTTTGGCATCAAGTGCCGCATCGGCAACTATTTTCTGGAATAAATTGTCTTCCATTAAGCCTGAGCAGGAAAAAGTAAACAGCAAACCGCCTGGTTTCACCAGTTGCATAGCAACCATATTAATATCTTTATAGCCGCGACACGCACCAACCAGTTGTGATTTATTGTCAGCGAATTTTGGCGGGTCCAGAATCACCATATCAAATTGTCTGCCTTGTTCCCGGTATTGGCGTAGTAATTTAAATACATCGGCTTTTACTTGTTCAACAGAGCTTAAATCCAGTTTATTTAGTTTGGCATTTCGTTCAGCTGTTGCAAGGGCCAGTTCAGATAAGTCAACATTGGTTATATTACTGGCACCACCTTGCAACGCAGCGACTGCAAAGGTGCCGGTATAACTAAAACAATTTAACACGGTTTTAGCTTTAGCATAGCGCTTAACCGCTTGCCGGCTGGCCCGTTGATCCAGATAAAACCCTGTTTTATGGCCATTGATCACGTCTACTAATAATGCCATACCGTGTTCCTGAATAACCACTTCACCCGTTTCGCGCGGCAGGTGCAACCAACCGGTAGTGGCTTCTAATCCTTCTTTCTTCCGGACGTCTACATCAGAGCGCTCAAAAATACTATGCTCAGGAAACAGCTTGATCAAAGCCGCCAGTAATGGCTTGCGGCTGGCTTCAGCGCCAGCGGATAATAATTGACATACCAGTACATCAGCATATTTGTCGATAGTAATACCTGGCAGACCATCGGACTCACCGGCAATAACTCTTACCGCATTGGTGGTTGCCTGATCAAACAAGCTTTGCCTTAACTGCCAGGCTTCAGCTAACAGTGTATAGAAAAACGCTTCGTCAATAACCTGGTTCTGGACAAAGCTCCATACCCTTGCCCTGATCTGGGAGCGTGGTGAATAAGCGGCCGTCGCCAGCCATTCCCCTTTACTACTTAATACATCAACAATATCCCCGCTGTTTGGGGTACTGATAACCTGACTTATCGCATTAGAAAAGATCCAGGGATGTTGGCGCTTTAGTGCTTTCTCGCGACCTGGAGCCAGAATAATGGCCGGACTTGCAGTTTGCTTGCTCATACGCTTAGTTACACTATGCTAGACTAAAAGCCGCATTTTAGAGAAGCTGGCAGTAAAGCTAAAGCAAAAACTGCCAGTTAGTAATAATTAGGGGATTTATGGCGGATGTTCCTTCGCAAATGCAGGTTGTTGCTGTGCGGCAACCAGGTAAAAGCAATACACTTATTATTGAACGGAGGCCTGTGCCGCAACCCGCACCCGGTCAACTCCTTTTACAAGTTAAAGCTGCAGGGATTAACCGGGCTGATTTAATGCAACGACAGGGACATTATCCAGCCCCAGCCGGTGAGAGCGATATTTTAGGCCTGGAAGTCGCAGGGATCGTTGTTCAGGTTGGCAGCGAGACTGAGCAACAGTGGCTGGGATGTGAAGTGTTCGGGATTGTTGCTGGTGGTGGCTATGCCGAATATGCATTGTTGCAGACAGGGCACGCCATTCACAAACCAGCGCATTGGAGTTGGCAGCAAGCCGGAGCCGCTGCCGAGACATTTTTAACTGCTTACCAATTACTATTTAGTCTGGCAGAGTTAAAAACCGGGCAACGGGTTCTGTTGCACGCCGGCGCCAGTGGTGTAGGTACCAGTGCATTGCAACTCGCCACGCTTGCCGGAGCAAAAGTGGCGGTCACCGTAGGGCGGCCTGACAAAGCTGAAGCCTGTCGCAAACTTGGTGCTGAACTGGCAGTGAATTATCGGCATAGTCGTTTTGCCGATGAACTCTCGGCTTACTGGCCTGAAGGGGTTGATATCATTCTTGATCCTGTTGCCGGTGCTTACCTGAAAGATAATGTTAGCGTGTTAGCCGAAGATGGCATTATTATCATTTATGCTTTAATGGGTGGGCGGTCGGTTGATAACTTTGATTTAGCTCCATTGTTTAAAAAGCGAGGCCGGTTGTTATGCAGTACTTTGCGTAACCGCAGTAATCAGTATAAAACAAATTTAACGGTCAATTTCTGCAAGGCTTTCGGCCAGGCAATGACTGATGGAGAAATTGCTCCTGTGTTAAGTAAAAGTTTTTACTGGTGTGATGCCCAGCAGGCCCACGATGAAATGGCAAATAACAATAATATTGGAAAATTGGTGTTAATCTTTTAGAAACTTAGTTAGTTTTAACTATATTAAGATTTCTAATACATTGATTTATAAACAAGGATATATAAGAACAATGCAAATTGGAAATGTAGGTAAATCCAATTTTACTAAAGCTGTTAAAGCGCTGTTGAATCGTACTTATGATGACACCGTGGTTGCTGATTCACTGTTCGAACAGGCTGCTCTTTGGTTCAGTAGTTTCGCTGAACGCGAACAGCAAAGGGCTGAACGGGATCAGCAGGTATTTCTGTTTAAAAACCGCCAGGCTCAGGCAAATAAGGGCGATCAGGCACTGATAGAGCGTAATTTGCAAAAAGCGCAACAGGAGCAGGAACTGTTTAACCAGGAACAGCAAGAAGAGAGGCTTAGCCGCTATGAATCATTACGGCTTTTATGTTTAGACATACTGGCGTTATCGGAAAGTGATTCTTTTAACGACACCAATCTCCAAACTGCAAAAATTATCGGTACTATTCAGCTGATGTCGCCAACCGTCGGCAAAAATGTTGCATCTTCAAATCAAAAAAGTAAGCATCTGTACAAAGCGCTGCTTAGTTTGCGGTTGCTGGACAGCCTGTTAGCAGACGGTAATATCAGCCATCCTTTCATCATTAAGCGACAACAGGCGATGGCAGATGCCGCAGCGGATGATGAATATCAGCCTTTTCGGGACGATGTTCAGGTGCCACTGCTGATGGCAGCGCTGTTACAGGATATTGGTAGTTGTCATCCTGATGCGCGGCTTATTCTTAAGGGACCTGCAGGCGATTTGGATGAGTTCAGGGTGCTGGAGAATGAGGAAAGAACAGAGCTTCTGAAAATAAGTTATCGGGAAAGCTTAAACTTTGTTGTGCAGGCGATCGGTATTGGTGCTTATCAGGGGAATTCAAAAGAACAACGCGACAGGTATCTGCAAAATGAGCGGGAAAAACAGGCATTTCTGATATTCCTTTTAAAAAACGCCATTAAACCTGAGCATGGCGTTGGAAATCTTTTGAAAATCCCGCAAATTTATACTTCAGTTGTGTTGTCGACCAAAGCAAATTATAGCTATGAATCATTACCTAAAGTAGGTTTGGTGCTTGAAAAAGGTGTTGAGAAGGGAGTTTACAGCCCGGTAGCAGTTTCAGCACTGCTTAAAATTACCGGCGTGTTTCCGCAAGGGTTTGGGGTAACTTATATTCCGAAAGATTCCGATCGTCAGGATTTAGACAGATACGAGTATGCCATCGTCACGGGTTTATATCCGGATGATCCCCGGATGCCAGTGTGCCGGATGGTTACCCGAAACCTAACTTATAACGTATCTGCTCAGGGCTGCGTTGTTAGCGTTGACAACAATCTATATTATCCAACCGCCCGAAAAAAACTCGAGCGGATCAGTGAAGAGCGATTGTTGGAAATTTTAAGCAAGCTGGTATCGAATTTTGAAGAGCGCAAGAGCATGGCCTTGTTGCCAAAGTGCTGGCACCCTGAAGAATACTTTTCCTACACTAAAAACCAGAATCTCTGGAATAAAGCATTAATTAACCAAAATTAGTGGTTAATCTGGTTTAGGTGATGCAGTTTCATGCACTTTTGCCAGTGTGTCGGTTTCAGGAGTTGGTTCAGCTTCTGGTCCGGTCGTTACCCCAGAGGTCTCCTCTGCAGTCGATTCACCTGTAAGCTCATCACGCATTTGTTGTTGAACCAATTCTTGATTAACCCTCGGGTCGAGTGCAGCTGCCAGTGGCGATGAGACTAAATCACCTGATGCAACCTGATAATCTGATGAATGTTGCTGTGATAACATTCGTTTAGCCATTTTCTGATTGTAGTTAACCCGTTGTAGTCTGATAAACAGTATTAAACAAGCCACCGCCATATAGCCGTATAACATACTGTTACCCAGTAGTTGCATTAAGCCTGAAGCTATCAGCGGGCCAATAGTTGCTCCAATGCCAAAAGTCAGTAAAATCGTGGCTGAAAGTGCAACCCGTTCTTCTGGTTCAATATGCTGATTTGCCAATGCTGTTGCCAGTGGGTAGAGGGTAAAAGCCAGAATGCCAAAGCAGAACGTTAACGCTATTAACAGCGGTCCTTTAACGGGCAAAATAGCCATTGTCAGCACTATCAAACCTAATAAGGCACTGTTCGCCCGCAATAACCTGCTGCGCGGGATTTTGTCAGATAGTTTACCCATCGGCCACTGTGCCAGCAAACCAGCCAATATGGTGGCCGACATAAAGACCGCAATTTCTTTGGTTGATAAGCCTGAGCCTGCTGCAAATGTTGGTGCTAAACCATAAAATGAGCCTGAGATACCGCCAGCCATCAGAATGGTGGTGAGTGACTGCGGCACCTGACGCCAGAAAGGCAAAATTTTCAATGGCGCCGGATGCAAAGGTGCCGGGTGTATCCGCTTGGTCAGCGCTATTGGCACAATACAAAGCGCATAACAAATACCCACCAATAGTAAAGGCTGTAAGCCCAGTTCCGGGAAAAAAGATAGCACGGTCTGGCCACCAACCATGCCAACGTAAGACACGATCATATAACTGGCAAACACGGTACCACGTTGATTGGTTTCAGCCTGCTCATTTAACCAGCTTTCCAGCACCATGTACTGACACATCATGCCAGTACCGACCATGAGGCGTAATGCCAGCCAGATTTGCAGCTGATCAGTTAAGGCATGGCCCAGGGCTGAAGCTGTCACAACGCCGGCACTGGCAACGAAGGTACGGATATGGCCAACCCGGCCAATTAACTTATGTCCAAGTTTAGAGCCTAGTACCAGCCCGAGATAGTAAGCCGACATCATGCCGCCAATCCACAGCTGCTCAATGCCATCTGCTGCTAACGATAACCCCAGGTAGGTCGTTAGCAGGCCGGCACCCAATACCATGATCAGGGTAGTGGCGAACAGTGATGAGAAACTGCGAAAGGGACTCGGCATCAGATTATTTTACCCGCATACCTGGCATAGCTCCATCATCAGGGCTTAAGATAAATATGTCGCTGCCGCCAGGGCCGGCAGCCAGCACCATGCCCTCTGATAAACCAAAGCGCATTTTGCGTGGCGCCAGATTAGCCACCATCACCGTACTGCGGCCAACTAAATCCTCAGGGGTATAGGCGGCTTTAATCCCGGCAAATACCTGACGGCTTTCACCGTTGCCAATGTCCAACTGCAATTGCACCAGTTTATCAGCACCTTCAACCGCACTGGCACTGATTATTTTAGCCACCCGTAAATCTATTTTAGCAAAGTCATCAATGCTGATAATATCGCTGATAGGTTCACGCCCGGCAGCGGCACCGGTTTGTTCAGCAGCTATAGTTTGTTTTGCTTGGGCATGAGTTTGTGGAGTTGCCTGCAGATTATCTGTTGATGCCTCAACCATTGCCGCCACTTTTAGCGGGTCAACCCGTTGCATCAGGGCTTTAAACGGGTTAATAGCATGGTTAAGCAGCGGGCTTTGGTAGTTCTGCCAGCTGAGCTGGGTATTTAGAAAAGCTTCCACTTCGCCGGCCATGACCGGCAATACCGGTTTTAAATAATGCATTAACACCCGGAATAAATTCAGGCCCATTGAACAAACGTCATGCGCCTCCTGCTGGCGTGCGTCGTCTTTTACCAAGACCCATGGCGCTTTGTTATCTATGTACTGGTTTGCTTTATCGGCCAGCGCCATAATATCGCGGATCGCCCGGGCAAATTCCCGTTTCTCAAAGCTATCGGCAATGCTGTCGCCGGCGCTGACAAACTCCTGCAATAATAAAGGCTCCGCTACATTGGCTGCGAGCTTGCCATCAAAGCGTTTAGTAATAAAGCTGGCACAGCGGCTGGCAATATTCACCACTTTGCCCACTAAATCAGCATTTACTTTCTGGGTGAAGTCATCCAGATTTAAATCCAGATCAGTAATACCTGAAGTCAGTTTCGAGGCAAAGTAATAGCGCAGATATTCCGGGTTTAAATTATCCAGATAAGTCCGGGCTTTAATAAAGGTGCCGCGCGATTTCGACATTTTGGCACCATTAACGGTGACAAAGCCGTGGGCATAGACTGCATTAGGTTTTCTGAAACCGGCACCTTCCAGCATGGCTGGCCAGAACAGGCTATGGAAATAAATAATGTCTTTACCAATGAAGTGGTAAACCTCGGCGTTGGAGTCTGGCTGCCAGAAGCTGTCAAAATCGATATTATGTTGGTCACAATAATTTTTAAAACTTGCCAGGTAGCCAATTGGCGCATCTAACCAGACATAGAAAAACTTGCCTGGGGCGCCTGGAATTTCAAACCCGAAATAGGGTGCATCGCGGCTGATATCCCACATTTGCAGGCCGTCGGTAAACCACTCTTGCAGTTTATTAGCCATTTCCTCTTGTAAGGCACCGCTGCGGGTCCAGTCCTGTAACATTTGGCTGAACGCCGGCAAATCGAAAAAATAATGCTCAGAATCTTTTAATACCGGCGTAGCACCTGACACTACAGAGCGGGGGTTTTTAACATCGGTAGGGCTGTAGGTCGCGCCGCATACATCACAACTATCGCCATTTTGATCCAGGGCCCCGCATTTCGGGCAATCACCTTTAACAAAGCGATCGGGCAAAAACATATTTTTTTGCGGATCGTACAGTTGGCTGATGGTTTTACGTTTAATGTAACCGGCAGCGTCTAACCGTTGATATATCAGACTGGCAAATTCGCGGTTCTCTTCACTGTGAGTAGAATAGTAGTTATCAAAACCAATGGCAAAACCGGCAAAATCCGCTTCATGCTCAATTTTGGTTTGGGCTATCATTTGCTCGGGGGCAATTCCTTGTTGCTGCGCTTTAAGCATAATAGGGGTGCCATGAGCGTCATCAGCGCAAACGTAATAGCATTCATGGCCGTGGGCCTTTTGAAAACGTGCCCAGATATCAGTCTGAATGTACTCAAGCAGGTGGCCCAAATGGATAGGCCCGTTAGCATAAGGTAAAGCGCTGGTGATTAATATTTTGCGTTGCGACATCTGGTGGGCTCTTTGCATAAATAACTGAAAAAATGTTGCTTAATGATACAATAGCCAGCATTAAATCGCATCCGCCAATGCCTTAATGCGGCAAAAATGTGGCAGATAACGGCGAATTCTTTCACAGATGCAGCAACGCCTGGAGCAACAATGTTTAATTGGTTGAAAAAACCGGTTGAAAAACCAACTAAGCTGGCAGATAGCAACAACAAGTCTGCTACTGATAGCGGACAGGCCGATACTTCGGACCATCAGCCTGCAGCAGAACTGAACGCAATGTTAGCGTTATTACGGGCAACTGAGCCGGTAATGTCCAATATTCAGCATATAGTGCTGGTTGCCTCTGGCAAGGGCGGCGTGGGTAAGTCGACTACCGCTGTTAACCTGGCGGCGACACTGGCGCAAATGGGCTTGCGTACCGGCCTGCTGGATGCTGATATCTACGGGCCTTCCATTCCACTAATGTTGGGATTGGATGGTGCCAGAGCTGATTCACCCGATAACAAGCTGCTTAACCCCAAGCAAGCCTTTGGTTTAAATTTGCAATCTATCGGTTTTCTGGTTGACCCGGATAAAGCCTCAGTCTGGCGCGGTCCGATGGCCAGCCAGGCTTTATTGCAACTGATTAATGAAACCCTGTGGCCCGAACTGGATATATTAATTGTCGATATGCCACCGGGGACTGGTGATATCCAACTTACTATGGCCCAAAAGCTTAAAGTAAGTGGTGCGGTAATTATCACCACGCCGCAGGATGTGGCGTTGGTTGATGCAGGCAAAGCGATTGCGATGTTTAACCAGGTAAAAATCCCGGTGCTGGGCCTGATAGAGAATATGGCCTTCTATCTATGCCCACACTGTGGTGAGGGGGATGATATTTTTGGCACGGCAGGCGGACTGAAACTGGCTGAGCGTTATCAGGTGCCGGTACTTGGGCAGCTGCCGCTTGAGCGACAAATTCGGGAGCAGGCCGACAAGGGGGAACCTGCGGTATTAAAGCTGCAGCCAATTGCCGAAATTTACCGTACAATCTGCCACAAAATGTTAACTAATATAACCGGCGCTACTGCGCAACAGGTTGAAATTATAATAACGGATGATTAAGCATGAGATTGAGTGACCGCGATATAGAACGCTACCTGGCTGAAGGTAAAATTGGTATCACCCCGGCGCCGGATGCCGATATGATCAGTGGGGTCAGCGTTGATATCCGCCTTGGTAATAAATTCAGAGTATTTCAGGCGCATGCAGCGCCTTATATTGACCTAAGCGGGCCGCGGGCGCAGGTAGATGCCGCGCTAAACTCAGTAATGAGTGATGAAATTTATATTGCCGATGACCAGGTATTTATTTTGCACCCAAGCGAATTAGCCCTTGGCGTAACCCAGGAATCAGTAAGGTTACCAGCGGATATTGTAGGCTGGCTGGATGGTCGCTCGTCATTGGCACGCCTGGGTTTGATGGTGCATGTTACCGCGCACCGGATAGATCCGGGCTGGTCAGGTAATATTGTGCTGGAGTTTTATAATAGTGGTAAGTTACCGCTGGCGCTGCGGCCTCATATGAAAATTGGTGCGCTTAATTTCGAGTTAATGACTACCCCTGCCGACAGGCCGTATAACACCCGGGCAGACGCCAAGTATCGCGAGCAAACGGGCGCTGATGCCAGCCGCATTAGTCATGATGATAAGAGCTGAGATTACCCAGGGCGAGTAAAAATAAAAAACCCACGACTAAGCGTGGGTCAAAAAGCTATAAAGCAAAAATGAAGCGGGATGATTATGCAATAAAACTGCATAGCTTGGCAAGATCAAGCTGTTAAATTTTTGCTGTTATTTTTTGTTATCTACTGATAGACCGCCTGAAGCAGGGAGCCGAGCCATGACGCCTGGTAGTATCATCCGCTTATTAAGTCTGGCCGCAATCTGGGGTGCCTCTTTTTTATTTATGCGGGTTGCGGTGGCAGAGTTTGGCCCGGCCTGGCTGATGTTTGGCCGGGTGCTGCTGGCGTCATTATTTCTGGCAGCAGTGGCGCTCGCTTACCAGCGCAGTTTGCCTATTCGCCAGTATGCCGGCCACTTTATGTTGTTAAGCCTGTTTAACACTGCTTTGCCTTTTTTGCTTTTTGCCTATGCGGCACAAACGCTGACTGCATCATTACTGGCGGTGTTAAATGCTACGGCGCCGTTGTGGGGAGCTTTAATTGGCTGGCTGTTTTTCCGCCAGCAAATGACATTAAAAGTACTACTGGGTTTGGGGCTAGGCATTAGTGGCGTTGCAATCCTGGTAGGATTTGATGATGTTGTGGCCAACAGTGCTGCCTTACCTGCTGTCGCTGCCGCCGCCGGGGCAGCTTGTTGCTATGGTATCGCGACCTGGTATACCAGACTGGCAAGGCCGGTGCCGGCTTTTATTAATGCCCACGGTAATATGTGGGGAGCAACATTATGGTTAGTGCCCTTACTGTGGTTTATACCCATGCCGGTTGCAGAGCCCGCAACGCAAAGTATTCTGGCAGTGCTGGCATTGGGTGTACTTTGCACCGGTGTGGCTTACTTATTGTATTTTCGGCTGGTGCAGGATCTGGGGGCAACACCCACCCTGACAGTCACTTTTCTGATCCCGGTATTTGGCGTAGTCTGGGGCCACCTGTTTTTAGATGAAATAATTGGCTGGCATACCCTGGCGGGCGCCGCTATTGTTATTGCCGGTACTATGCTGGTTACCGGTTTCAGCATCAGGGCTTTTCGTGCGGCACCCGTTTTAAAAGAACAATAGTTAAAGGAGCAATAATGAAACTTTATGGTTCACAAACCTCACCTTATGTCCGGCGGATCCGGTTATTCCTTGCAGATACTCATTGTGATTTTATTAAATTGAATATTCTGGAGGATTCAGATCGCAAAATTCTGGCCGCGATGAATCCGACCTTGCGCATTCCAATGCTGACCGATGCAAAACAGACTATTTTTGATTCAGGGGTCATTTACCGTTACCTCGCGGCTAAAAATGGCGAGCCGGCGCTTAGCTGGTATCAGGAAAATCAGTTAACTGTAATCAATGCCGTTAACGATTCGCTGGTGATGTTATTTCAGTGCAGTCGCAGCGGCTTAGATACTAACGAAGATAAGCTATTTTACAATTTGCAGCGCGAGCGGATTGCCACATCCTTATTTGTGCTGGAGCAACAAGCAGCCAACGCCGAGTTTGCACACTGGCGTTATCCGGCGATGGCACTATATAGCCTGCTTGACTGGATTATGTTTCGGGAGCTGCTTGAGTTGGATGATTATCCGGCGCTACTGGCTTTTGCTTACCAGAACAAACAGCAGCCGATGGTCGCTGAATCAGACCCGCGGCTGGGGTAATTAAGCGGTTATGATTATACCGGTTGCTGCGCCTGTTTCAGCACAACCGGTTCAATCAACACGCTCTGGTTAACATCAGATAACCAGATCTGGCCTTCACTAATGTTGCACTGCAGCTGCATATTACGATTAACCAGTGCGGCCATTTCTTTTACTGCGGTTTCCGGTACTTCAGTTACCTGCAGGTTTTGATAACGCTGCAACGCTGGTTCAATGTTTTTCCACCACACCGGCACACTGCGCCCACCATAACAGAACAACTGCACCTGCCGTGCACGGCCACAGGCCTTGCGCAGCCATTTCTCATCACTCTGGCCAAATTCGACCCACAGATTGATATTGCCGGTTAAATCGCAATCCCAAAGCTCTGCCTGATCTTCTTCTGCACTTAAACCTTTGGTAAACGTCAAGCTATCGGAGGCATTAATAATAAAAGCCAGTAATCGTACCATCATCCGCTCATCGTTCTCTGACGGATGCTGGGCTAACGTTAAACTGTGATCCTGGTAGTAATTACGATCCATATCTGCAATTTGCAGCTGAACTTTAAAAACTGTCGCTTTAAGTGCCATGGTGGGGTTCCAGCTATAAAAAAGCCGCAGTGTAACGCAGCACTGCGGCTATCGCATTAAAAACAGTTTATTCGGTGGCAGGCTTAATGAGTTGCAGAACGATATAGTTCGTTCACCTTATGCCAGTTTACCAGCGTCCACCAGGCAGTGGCGTAGTCACCACGCTTGTTCTGATATTGCAGATAATATGCATGTTCCCAGACATCTAATGCCAAAATTGGCGTGCCTTGTACCTCAACCAGATCCATTAGCGGGTTGTCCTGATTGGCGGTTGAGGTTACCACCAGCTTGTTATTCTCATCCAGAATAAGCCAGGCCCAGCCAGAGCCAAAACGGGTTGCTGCCGCCTGATTAAAAGCGTTCTGTAACGCGACTAAAGAGCCGAAATCACGCTTTATCGCAGCTAGCAGTTCAACTGAAGGCTCGCCACCCTGGCCGGCAGGGGCCATGATTTGCCAGAACAACTGATGGTTGTAATGGCCACCGGCATTATTGCGAACCGCATCATTATAACGGGACATCCGCGACATAATTGCTTCCAGCGGCAGCTGAGCTAAATCGGGGAAGGTTGCAAGCTGGCCGTTTAAATTGTTCACATAAGCCTGATGATGCTTACCATGATGTATTTGCATGGTTGCTTTATCAATAACCGGCGCCAGCGCATCCGCTGGGTAGGGTAGTGGCGCAAGAGTAAACGTATCAGCGTTGACTGTGGCAACACAACCGAGGGTAACCAAAGTGGCAAGCAGTAACGATTTAGCGGTTTTTAGAATCATGAAACACTCCTGTAAAATATCAGAAAAAGTCGACACCAATTGTAAGCGCTAGATAAATATAGGTAAATTTTATAGATATAACTAACGCAACTATAACGTTATGGACGACCGTTAGCTATTATCAGTCAAAATTAACAAAACACGAAGATGACTAAGTAAAAGCTATTAAAACAGATCAGTATTTTTTTAAGCATACAAAAAAGCCGTTAAGCAAAACTTAACGGCTTTTTTGTGAAAATTAATGGTCGGTACGAGAGGATTCGAACCTCCGACCCCTTCACCCCCAGCGAAGTGCGCTACCAAGCTGCGCTACGTACCGACGTAGCGCGTATCATAATGATTCCCCGCCAGAATGCAATGCTGGAATGGTTAACTGCAGCAATTTTCGCCAGCTGCTATTAATACTGCCACTTCCTTGCTAGCATAGCCGTCTTTACGTCTTTAGGTGCTTATTGTGCTGTGGATCCCTTTTACCTTGCTGGCTGCCTTTATGCAGGCCTGGCGCAATGCGTTTCAAAAACAATTAAGTAAAGAGGTAAAAGTAGCCGGGGTTACCCTGGCGCGTTTTATCTGGGCATCGCCTTTGGCCGCTGCCTATTTATGGGGGCTGTATCAGTGGCAACCTGCACCATTACCGCAGCTGAGTGGCAGTTTTACGGGCTTTGTGGTTGGGGCGGCGCTGGCGCAAATTTTGGCCACTGCGTTGATGGTGAAGCTGTTTATGCTCAGAAACTACGCTATCGGTGCCGGGCTGGCGAAAAGTGAAGCGGTACTGGCGGCAGTATTGGGCGTGTTGTTTTTCAGTGAAGCGTTAACACCGTTAGGTTGGCTGGGCGTAGCCCTTGGTGGCGGAGCGGTGTTTTTATTAAGTGGCGCCAGTCTTCGTCAGTTATCCTGGCCGGTCATGCTACTTGGCCTTGGTAGTGGGCTAGCCTTTGCGCTAACCTCTTTATGGGTGCGCCAGGCCAGCCTGGTGCTGGGCTTGCCGTTTCCACACGGCGCGGCCTGGGTATTACTGCTGGTGGTTTTATTGCAAACCACGCTACTACTGCTTTGGTTAGCTTTGAAAGACCAGCCAACATTGTTGGCATTGTGGCAAAGGCCAAAGTTAACTGTCTTGGTTAGCGTTTGTAGTTGTGTTGGCTCCGTTGGTTGGTTTACCGCGATGAGTCTGGAGTCGGTGGCGCTGGTTAAAACCCTTGGTCAGGTAGAAGTCTTATTTATGTTACTTATTTCGTCATTTATTTTAAAAGAGAAGTTAGTACGAAATGATCACCTGGGTTTAGCACTGATTGTATTGGCCGCCATTTGTGTTATGTGGGCCTGAACATGCTTTTTTGGCAACGACTATCATTAATTTGACAGAATTAAATGCGTTCTTTGCTGGTGAAATTTTACTAACTCAGTAAAATAGGCCGCTGTTTTAACCAACCAAACTGAGTAGAAGTGGAGCAATTGGAGCAGGATCCTTTCGCCGACATCCGGCCATATCATGATGACGAAGTTGCGCCGGCCATCGCGCGTTTAATTGCTGATCGCGAGTTTATTCAGGCCATTTTGCATTACCGTTTTCCGCGTTTATCCGGGCCTTTTGGCTGGTTGCTCTCGCCATTAGTGCAACTGTGGCTAAAACGACGTTGGGCCAGACTAAAGTCGGTGAAGGCTGTGCAGTTGCAGGTTGCCGGTTTTATGGACCGGATGATTGCCAGCACCACCGACAAAGTAACTTATTCCGGGCTGGAACAGTTAGACCCGAAGCAATCTTATTTATTTTTATCGAATCACCGTGATATTGCGATGGACCCCGCCCTGGTAAATTGGTGTTTGCATCAGCAGGGCTTTGCCACAGTAAGGATTGCTATCGGCGATAATTTGCTGCGTAAAGCCTGCGCCAGTGAATTGATGAAGTTAAACAAAAGCTTTATTGTTAAACGCGGTGCCAAAGGCCCGCGCGAAATGCTGAAAAACCTGTCGCAGCTCTCCTCCTATATTAAACACTCACTGGACGATAATCACTCAGTGTGGATAGCGCAGCGTGAAGGGCGGGCCAAAGACGGTAATGATCAAACCGACCCGACCATCTTAAAAATGTTTTACATGCAAGGTAAAAAACAAGGTCTGAGTTTTAACGAGTACCTGCAAAGCCTGAATATTGTGCCGGTATGTATATCTTATGAGTATGACCCTTGCGACAGTGACAAAATTAATGAGTTATGGCAGAAGAAAACCCAGGGTAGCTATCAGAAATCCGAATTTGAAGATATTGACGCCATTATCAAAGGTATTGTTGGCTATAAAGGCCGGGTGCATGTTGCTTTTGCCAGCCCGCTGCAAGCATTGCCTGATGATCCTGACGCTGCAGCAGATTTTATCGATCAGCAAATTTGGCAACACTATCGCTGTTACCCGATTAACGCTTTAGCTGCCGGCAGTACCGAACCTGCTGTGACTGAACAAGCCACAGAACAATGGCAGCAACGACTGCAAAGTGTGCCACAGGGCGCGCAGGAAATGATGACAGCTTTGTACGCCAGCCCCATACTTAAAACCCGGCAATAATGGTTTATTTAGTTAGTGTTACAGTATTGTGGGCGTTTTCGTTCAGTCTGATTGGTGTCTATCTGGCGGGCCAGGTTGACCCTTATTTTGCAGTGTTGAGCCGGATATTACTGGCATTGCTGTTATTCAGTCCTCTGCTGCTTCGTTACCGTTTTGCCAGCAGCCTGGTATGGCCGGTGATCGGCCTTGGTGCACTGCAGCTCGGCCTGATGTATTTGTTTTATTATCAGTCTTTTTTGCTGCTTAGTGTGGCTGAAGTATTGGTATTTACCATTTTTACGCCGATGTATATTACGCTGCTGCATGATGTGCTGGCCAAACGTTTTAACCCATTGTTTTTGCTGGCTGCGCTGATTGCGGTGCTGGCCGCAGCTATAATGCGTTACCAGTCGTTAAGTGAGCATTACTGGACTGGTTTTGTTGTAGTGCAGGGCGCTAATGTTTGCTTTGCAGTGGGTCAGGTCGGATATAAAAAGTTACTGGCAGGCCATCCGCATATTAAGCAATACCAGCTATTTGGCTGGTTTTATGTTGGTGCCGCCTTAGTGGCTGTGCCTGCCTGGTTTCTGCTTGGCAGTGATCAATATCCGGCCACTGCTGTACACTGGACAGTTTTACTGTGGCTCGGGTTGGTTGCATCAGGCATGGGTTACTATGGCTGGAATAAAGGCGCCACCCAGGTGTCGAGTGGTATGCTGGCGGTAATGAACAATGCCTTGATCCCGGCCGGGCTTTTGGTAAATGTGGTTATCTGGCAACGCGATACGGATTTAGTGCGCTTAAGTATTGGCTGCGTTATGATCGGTTTTTCAATCTGGTTGTGCCGCCGGCCGGCCGGGCAGGGAGGTTAAGTGGCAAGACAAGTACAATATACTTTCAAAGGTACCACAAAAATTATTGCTTTTAGCTATGATCGGTTCGTTGATTTATACGAGGCGGTGGCCGCGGCAGAAGGTATTGACCTTCGCAGTTTTCTGGCAATGGAGCAGCAGGTGGCAAAAACCGCCAAAGACAAAGCGGCGATTAAGAATTTCCGGCAGCAAGCCTTTACCAAAATGGGCTTTAGTAACATTACTTTTATCCGCGACGAGCCCTAAGATCCATGTTCAGCCCCAAGTGACTATGTTAGGCTTTGCCCATTTATAAAAACAGGAACCGAATTATGAAAATCACCAGTAATTTTGACAGTGGTAATATCGAAATTATCAAAGCCGACGACCCGGCTGATATTCAACTGGCTATTCGCAAAGACAACCAGTCCGATTTTTATCAGTGGTTTCATTTCCGGCTAAACAGCCCGCATCCACAGCTACACAAAATTACTATTACCAATGCGGCCGGATCAGCGTACCCGGATGGCTGGCAGGACTATCAGGCTGTGGCTTCCTATGATCGGCAAACCTGGTTCCGGGTAGAAACAGAGTATGACGGTAAGGCCCTGACGATTAATCATTACCCGGAAGCCGAGTCTGTTTATTTTGCTTATTTTGCTCCTTACAGCTACGAGCGGCATCAGGATTTACTGCATCAGGCGCAGAATGACTATAACTGCCAGCTGGTTGATTTAGGTGAAACCCTCGACGGCCGCGATATGAGCCTGTTGGTAATAGGTGAACCGGATGACAGTAAAAAGAAAATCTGGATAACTGCCCGTCAGCACCCGGGTGAAACCATGGCTGAATGGTATATTGAAGGCTTACTGGACAGGTTACTGGACGAAGATGATGGTGTAGCCCGTAGTTTGCTGGCCAAAGCAGTATTTTATATCGTGCCAAATATGAATCCGGACGGCAGTGTGCGTGGTAATTTACGGACTAACGCCGCAGGCGCTAACCTGAACCGCGAATGGCAGAATCCAACGCTGGATCGTAGCCCGGAAGTTTACCTGGTGCGGCAGAAAATGCTGGAAACCGGCCTTGACATGTTTTTAGATATTCATGGTGATGAAAATCTGCCATATAACTTTGTTGCCGGTTCAGAAGGCGTGCCTTCTTATAATGACCATATGCGTCAGCTGGAACAGGATTTTAAAGCGGCAATGCTAATGATAACGCCGGAATTTCAGATTAAATATGGCTACGACAAAGACGAGCCCGGACAAGCGAATTTAACGGTTGCTACTAACTGGGTGGCTGAGCAGTTCAAGTGTCTGGCCTACACCCTGGAAATGCCATTTAAAGATAATGCCGATTTACCTGACGCCGCGTTCGGCTGGTCTGATATTCGCTCAATGAAACTGGGCCAGGATAGCCTGAGCGCGATCCTGCAGGTGGTTGATAAACTGCGTTAAGGCATTCAGTTGGTAGATAAAAGAAGTAAAGGTAAGCATTATGGCAATTATTTCCTGCCCGTTTTGCGGGCAACGAATTTCAGATAAGGCCGCTGCCTGCAGTAAATGTGGTGGTGATCTCACTAGTAACACCCCGGAAAAACTGGCAGCGATTGAACGGGACAAGAAAAACCGCAAAATGCAGTCGCTGATGAACCAATCCATGCTGGCAATGGTATTGTTTTTGGGCGGCTTTGGTATTTTGTACTGGTGGCAGCCGGCAAATCACAGCTATAACCAATATCTGTCAAATGCGGCAATTGGCCTGGGGTTTTGCTGGTATGTAGTAACCCGGGCTCGTATTATCATGCTGAAGCGAAAATAACCTTATGGATTTCAAAGCTTTTGTCAGCGCTATGGCGCCAGAAACCTACCAAAAACTAGCAGATGCCGTTGCCACCGGCCGCTGGGCTGACGGCACTGCACTTAACGAGCAGCAAAAAGCCCAAACCTTACAGCTGGTGATGGCCTATCAGGCTACGGTGCTGAAATCAGAAGAATTATTTACTGTCGGTGCTGATGGTCAGCTGATCCAGAAATCGAAAGCTGAACTTAAAAAACAATTTGATAATAACGATGCAATAGCAAGGTTCGGACACGATGATATTTAAAAACTGGTTTAAACCGAAGTGGCAACATCCTGATAGCGCCACCCGCCAGCAAGCTATTGCCAGCCTGTCTGCCGGTCAGCGCGAGCATAAAGAAATTTTGCACGAACTGGCGTTTAATGACAGCAGTGAAACGGTGCGGCGCAGTGCGCTGGAACATTTGAATGACTTTTCGTTATGGTGGCAGGCCAGTAAACAGGATAATAGTGACAGGTTACGCCAGCATGCGGAGCAGCAATTACTGACAATGCTGCTACAACAGCAAATCCCTGCCTCGCAAAAACAACAGTTTGTCGCCGAGTGCAACCGGATGGCATTGCTGGAGCAGCTGGCTGAGCGGGAAACTGACGCCGAAATATTGTTTAGTCTGTTAGCGCGCCTGAATAAACCAGAGCTAAATATTAAAGCGCTAACCGGCCAGGTATTAACCATTACTCAGAAACAAAAATTGCTGGCGCAGCTGGACGATCAGAAACAACTGGAAAAACTCAGTAAATCATTAACTGGCGAACTGGCCCAGCAGCTACAGCATAAAATTACTGAGCAGGCAGAACAAAAGCAGAAACCGCTAAAGCTTCGTAAAGACATAACCTTGCTGCTAGCCAGGCTGAATGCACTGCGTGATCGCTTTTCGCCTGCAGAGATCCCGGCCCAGGTGGCTGAGCTAGAGAGTCAGTGGCAGCAATTGCATACTGAACTCGATTGCCTGCCTGCCGCTGAGGCAGCCAGTATTTGCGACAAATATCAGCAATTGGTTAGCAAGCTGGAAAGCTGGTTAGCCCCGCAATTAGCGCAACTTGCAAAAGCGCAAGCCGAAGCACAGCAACGGGCAGCTGCTGCTGCACAGTATCAGCAGTTATCTGATGTGATTACGGAACTGGCTGGCCAATTAACCGACGTGTTAGCTAATGTTGATATCAGCACTGCGGAAACTATTTCAGAGCAGTTAACAGCGCTTTCTGCACAGATAGACCAAAATACAATTATCAATGAGACGCAACGAAATAACCTGATAAAACAGCAACAAACGCTGGCAAACCAGCTAATTAGCTTGCCAGAAACTGCCGAAAAGCTTAGCCAGGCCTCAAGATTGGTCAGTGACTGGGCTGCCGAAGCGTTACCGGCAGATCCCGCTCAGCTCGACACAGCCAAAGCGCAACTCAGCCATTACAAAAATAGCTGGCGAGCTATTACCGCAGAGTTGCCGCTGGCGGTGCCGGAATCGGTTGCCACTGCCAGGCAGCAGTTACAACAACAATGGCAGCAAGCAATTGCGGCAATGACCAGCCAGACAGAGAGTGCGGTTCGCCAGTGCCGCAGCAAAATTACTGAATTTAAACGGTTGGACCAACAGGGCCGCTTTAAAGTGTTGTTTGGTTTGTTTAAAGGGATCAGCACAGATTACGCTTTGCTGAGCGAGGCCGAGCAGCAAAAGCTGGCAGCTGACTATGAGTTTGCCAGTAACCGTATTGCTGAGCTGGCCGACTGGCAGGAATATATCGCTACCCCGCGCAAGCGGGAATTATTGGCACAACTGCAGCAACTTGCTGCAGAGCAACCGGCTGATATTCCGGCCCGGGCTGAACAGGTTAAACAGGCGCGGCTGCAATGGGGTAGTTTTGGTAAAGCGGCTGCTGAGCAGGACGCAGAGTTAAATGCTGCCTTTGACGTTGCCTGTGAGCAAGCTTATGCGCCGTGCCGGACCTACTTTGCTGAACAGGACACAATAAAAGCGGCAAATTTAACAGTGCGCGAAGATATTATTGCGCAGTTAGAGCAGCTGGCAGCAGCGCAGCCGGATGCATCAGCGCTGGATAGCGGGTTAAAATCGCTCACTCAGGCCTGGCAGCAAGCCGGGCCGGTTAAACGTCAGGATTATCTGACTTTGCAAGCACGCTATCAAGCCTCACTGGAGCCGTTAAAAGCCAGGGCGGCTGAGTTGCAGCAGCAGGTTGCTGAGCAAAAGCAAGGCTTGATTAACGAGGCTAAGGCAGCATTGGCGCTTAGCGACAGCAATCAAAGCAGTAAAATTCTGAAAGAGTTGCAACAGCGCTGGAAACTACTGGGTTATGCCGGGAAGAAGCTTGATCAGC
The DNA here is from genome assembly GCF_000382165.1 of Arsukibacterium perlucidum DSM 18276. GTDB lineage: Bacteria > Pseudomonadota > Gammaproteobacteria > Enterobacterales > Alteromonadaceae > Alishewanella > Alishewanella perlucidum. The sequence goes on from NZ_KB907701.1 coordinate 28,098, forward strand.
AGCTGTGGCAGCAATTCCGCCAGCTTTGTGATGGTTTTTTCAGCCAGCGGCAGGCTGATTTTGCTGAGCAGCAACAACAGCAACTGGCTCAGGAACAAGCCCTTAGCAACGCCCTTAACGGGATAGCTCAACAGCTGCAATCACTAACGGCTGAAAGTGCCAGTAGTGAATTCGCCGCAGTAAATGAGCAGCTGCAGCAACTGGATGTCGGGGTAATAGCCAGTGCCCGTAAGCAGCGTGATAACTTGCAGCAACAACTGGCAGCTTTAATAAAGCAACAGGCCAGTCAGGCGGCGCAGCACGATACCAAAGTGTTATTTGCACAGTTAGCTGAACCAGATAGCAGCTGTGACAGCTGGCCGGCGCAGTTTAAACCGCAAGCTGAGCTGGCTGGTGCGCTTGGTTTAGATCGCAAAGGCTTAACCCAGGCACTTGAGATTGTATGTGAAATAAATGGTCCGGAACAGGAGCGCAGCGAACGGCAGCAGGTACAGCTCACCTTGTTGACGTTAAAGCATAATGCAGGTGAAGTAACCGATAAGCACAGCCTGCTAAAGCATTGGCTGGCTTTTGGCCCGGTTACCCCGGCAGAGCGGGGTTTAGTAGAAAGGCTTAAAGCCATCTTCATAACCGGCTAATGGTATAGGGCGCTTCGGCGCCCTTATTTTTTTAGATTTAGTTACTGAGCTCGCCGCGCAAATTCTGCTGCATTTTCTGGCGGATCTGGCTGGCATCAAATTGCTGGCTCAATAAATAATGCAGCTTAGTCAGAGTGGCTTCGAGCGTCATATCAAAACCACTGATCACGCCAACGTTTTTCAGCGCATTGCCGGTGGCATAGCCATCCATATTTACCTTGCCTTTAAAACACTGGGTACAGTTAACCAGAATTTGCCCGCGTGCTGTCGCCGCCTGTAGGACTTTCAGTAATTCCGGCCGTTGGGGGGCATTTCCTACTCCGAATGATTTAATAATCAGTGCCCGGACCGGGGCATTCAGCATATTGCTGATAACATCGGTGCTGATCCCGGGATACAAAGTAACAACACTGATAGGTTGTGGCGTAATATCAGCTACCTGTAAGTCTGCTACTTTTGCCGGCACAGGGCTTACTTTGCCTTCAATCAAATCGATATTAATCCCTGCTTCCAGTAGCGGTAAAAAATTGGGTGAAGCAAAGGCGTTAAAGCCATCGGCATCGGCCTTGGTGGCGCGGTTGCCCCTAAACAGCTGATTATTAAAAAATAACGCCACTTCAGCAATAGGGTAGTTAGCTGCCAGGTATAACGCATTTAACAAATTTACCTGGCCATCAGAGCGCAGTTGGGCCAGCGGGATTTGTGAGCCGGTAATAATCACCGGTTTTTGCAGATTTTCCAGCATAAAGGATAACGCTGATGCGGTGTATGCCATGGTATCAGTACCATGCAGCACCACAAAGCCATCGTACTGCTGATAATGCTGCTGGATATCGGTTGCGATATGTTGCCAGTGAGCCGGCGTCATATCTGATGAGTCGATAACCGGATGATATTCATGAATATCAAACAAGGGCATATCCGGGTGAAAAAACTCCGGCATTTGCTTAACAGTGGCGCTTAAAAAGCCAGGCACAGGTACAAAGCCCTGAGTAGATTGTTGCATACCGATGGTACCACCGGTATAAGCAACATAAATGCGTTTTCTGTTCATATTCGTTTGTTCTTATTCTGACATGACTAAAAAGCCATGATTACCATATAAAAATGCCCGCGGGATGGCGGGCATTGTAGTAGATATTAAGGTAACTGTCAGTTAACGGTGCAGGTTACACAGTATGAATAGATACCATTAGGGTCGTTAAACTGGTTCAGAATTACAAAGTCCTGCCGTAGTTGCTTGCTAACCCGCTGCAGCATTTGCTGCTCTGGGCTGGCTTGGACCTGTGGTAACCAGCCATTAGCTTGAGCACTGCCAAACAGCTCTTTTAACATTTGTTCGGTAGGGCTTAATTCCTGAGTAATAACCTGCACATCATAGTTATCCAGGCCAGCTTTTTCAGCTGCCGCTGCGATGGCATCGTCAAAGGTACCCAGTTTATCAACCAGGCCCAGCTCCAGCGCTGTGCTACCGGTCCATACCCGGCCCTGGGCCACGGCATCCACTTCCGACACTGACATATTGCGGTTACTACCAACCATAGTTAAGAACTCGGTGTAACCACGCTCAATCAGTAACTGCATAATATCTTTTGCTCCGCTGGTCAGGCCCTGATACAGCGGCAAACCAGCAGATAAACCGGCCAATTCAGTGGTACCAACCCCATCTACATTTAAACCCAGTGTGGCCAATGAATTTTCAGCAGTGTGCAACAGGCCGAAAATGCCAATTGAACCGGTAATGGTGGTGGGGGACGCCCAGATCTCGTTGGCTGGTGCCGCTATCCAGTAACCACCTGAGGCTGCCACTGCACCCATAGAGGCGATAACCGGCTTGCCCGCTTCGCGTAGCAGGGTTATTTCCTGACCAATCACTTCTGAGGCAAAAGCACTGCCACCACCACTGTCAATCCGCAGCACCACCGCTTTTACTTTGTCATCAAAGCGTGCCCGGCGTAACAGCGCAGCAGTTGAATCACCGCCAATGGTGCCAGACTTGGCACTACCATCGACTATCATGCCCCGCGCTACGACTATTGCGACTTTCGAGGTTAACGGATTAACAAAGTTGCTGTTAGCAATGGCGTACTTGGCGTAGTCATCAAAGCCGACGTGGTTATAAACATGCTTGTCATTTTCACCGACAATGCCAATCAGTTTCTGGCGGAATTGCTCACGGGTAGCAATGTTATCAGCGAACTTGTTGTTAATGGCGTATTGGGCAGTGTCGCCATCTGCTACCTGCAGTTTCTGCAGCAAGGCCTCATAGGTTTCATCAAAATTGCCGATATCAAAGCCGCGACGGCTGCTGACATCCTGTTTGTAGGTGTTCCACAAATCAGATAACCAGGCAATATTGGCTTCTTTAGCCGCTGCAGACATATCATTACGCAGGAAAGGCTCTACCGCAGATTTATAGGTACCAACCCGGAATACATGGGTATTAATTTTCAGTTTCTCTAATGCTTCTTTATAGTACATCGGATAACTGCCATAACCTTCCAGGATAACTGCGCCCATCGGGCTTAAGCTTATTTCATCAGCGTAGCTGGCCAGGTAGTACTGGGTTTGGCCAAAATAAGCGCCATGGCTGAATACCTTTTTACCGGCGGCTTTAAAATCTTCGATAGCGGCGCCAACCCGTTGCATTTTATCCAGTGAGGCAGAGCGTAAACCAGATACATCTAATACCATGGCCTGAATTCTGTTGTCGGTTGTGGCAGTTTCAATCACTTTAACCACATCAGACACCAGCATTTCAGGTGATTCTTCACCAGCGCCCAGGCTTTCATTAACGGCTGCAGATACCGGGTCTACCCAGCGTTTTTCCTCCACCAGATCGCCGTTCAGGTTCAATACTAAAGCAGCGGTGTCAGCAATTTTAACTTCATCTTCTCCACTAAAAACAGCAATTAACACGATAGCGACAATAAAGATAAACAGCAGGTTCAGTACGGTAGAGCGGAAGCCTTTATAGACCCGCCAGATTGCGCCAAAGAAGCGACGGATTGGACCTTTTCTCGGTTCAGACATAATAAATTCCTGTATGAGTTCCTGTAATGGAAGCGAAATGATAGATTTATTACCGCTATGCTAACCAATTTAGCTGCAAAGACTAAATGGAATTTGTAAGTAAATGTTTAGCACTTGCTATCGGCAGCCAAAGCGGCTACATTCTTCCTATTTGACAGGTACGACCAGAGAGGCTGCGGTGGCATACCAACGATTATTACAACCACTGGAATTAGGTTTTACGACGCTGAAAAACCGCGTTATTATGGGCTCGATGCATACCGGCCTGGAAGAGGAAAAAAATGGCTTCGCCAAGCTGGCGGCATTTTATGCTGAACGCGCAAAAGGCGGGGTTGGCTTGATTATTACCGGCGGCATCAGCCCGAACTTTCGTGGCAATCTGGTGCCTTTTGGCAGCCAGCTCAGCCACTGGTGGCAAGTTAAGAAACACATTCAGATCACAGAAGCAGTGCATCAGCACGATGCAAAAATTTGCTTGCAGTTACTGCATGCCGGCCGTTATGGCTATCATCCTTTTAACGTCGCGCCAAGTAAGATCAAATCTCCCATCACCCCGTTTAAACCTGCTGAGATGTCGAAACGACAAGTTAACAGCACCATCAAAGACTTTGCCTATGCCGCCAAACTGGCCAAAAAAGCCGGTTACGATGGGGTTGAGGTCATGGGATCTGAAGGCTATTTAATTAACCAGTTTATCTGTCAGCGCACTAACCGCCGTCAGGACGAGTGGGGCGGCAGTTTTGCCAACCGTAGCCGCTTTGCCATCGAGACTGTAAAAGCCGTGCGCGAGCAATGCGGCAGTGACTTTATTATTATTTACCGTTTATCAATGCTCGATCTAGTGGAAGACGGCAACAGTTTTGAAGAAGTAGTCGAGTTGGGCAAGGCCATAGCCGGGGCGGGTGCAACCCTAATTAACACCGGCATTGGCTGGCATGAGGCAAGGGTGCCGACCATTACCACCCGGGTGCCGCGCGCTGCCTTTAGCTGGATCACCGAGCGGGTAAAAAAAGAGCTGAGTATTCCGGTTATCGCCACTAACCGGATTAACGACCCGCAGGTGGCCGAAGATATTCTGGCCAATGGTCAGGCCGATATGGTGTGTATGGCGCGGCCGTTTTTAGCTGACGCCGATTTTGTTAATAAAGCTGCGGCTGATAATGCCGATTTAATTAATACCTGTATTGCCTGTAATCAAGCCTGTCTGGACCATGTATTTCAGAATAAGCGGGCCAGTTGTCTGGTTAACCCCAGAGCCTGTTATGAAACCGAGCTTAACTTTACCCCGGCTGCGCAGCCGAAAAAACTGGCAGTGGTCGGTGCCGGCCCAGCTGGTTTAGCCTTTAGCGTGTATGCAGCACAGCGCGGCCATCAGGTGCACTTGTTTGATAAGTCGCATCAAATTGGCGGTCAGTTTAATTACGCCAAACAAATACCGGGCAAAGAAGAGTTTCATGAAACCCTGCGTTACTTTGGCAAAATGATCGAGCTGCATGCAATTAAGCTGCATTTAAACTCGGAGCAAACCGCAGCAAGCCTGGCCGAAGCCGGCTTTGATGAAGTGATTCTGGCCAGTGGCATTTTGCCACGTGATATTCAGTTGCCGGGGCAGGACCACCCGAAGGTTATGAGTTACCTGGATGTGTTACGCGATCATAAATCGGTTGGTAAAAACGTCGCTATTATTGGTGCCGGCGGCATTGGTTTTGATGTGGCGGAATACCTGACCGAAGATAACTCATTAACTCTGCAGCCCGATGCCTGGTTAAAAGAGTGGGGCGTAGATAAAAGCTATCAAAGCCGTGGTGCGTTGCTACCCGACAGCATGCCAGAGCCAGCTGCCCGTAAAATTTACTTAATGCAGCGCAAAGACAGTAAAGTAGGCGCGGGTTTAGGTAAAACCACCGGCTGGACTCACCGTGCTTCTTTGAAGAAAAAAGGCGTCGAGTCGATGGCTGGCGTTAATTATCTGAAAGTAGACGACAGCGGCTTGTGGCTTGAAATAGGCGGCGAAGAGCGTTGTCTGGATGTCGACAACGTTATTATCTGCGCTGGCCAGGTGCCGCAGCGCGCGCTACAGCAAGGCCTGACCGAACTCGGCATTCGTCACCATCTGATTGGCGGCGCCGATGTCGCTGCCGAGTTAGATGCCAAACGCGCTATCCGCCAGGGCGCAGAGCTGGCGGCACAAATTTAGCTGCATTCAGTCTGCTGCGCCTTTATGTCAAGCAAACCGCACCATCATGGTGCGGTTTTATTTTGTCATCCTGTTGTAACCTAATTTACGTTTCCCGCCGTTAAAATCTATTCATGACCATGCTTTGGCGAAAGATCACCGACTTAAGTCTGATTTTGCTATTGGCAAGTCACTTTTCTGGTGCTTTATTTGTTAATGCTGCTATCGTGGTATTAGCTTTGCAGTACAATTTCTATAATTACAAAGTCAATACAGGGAGTCTTTATGTCAGGTGTGTTAACCATGGTGCTGGCCGGGGGCGAGGGGACCCGTTTGGCGCCGCTTACCGGCATTCGCGCTAAACCAGCTGTGCCATTTGGCGGCAACTATCGGATTGTCGATTTTGTTTTAAACAACTTTGTAAATTCTGACTTGCTGCAGATTTTTGTGATCACTCAGTTTAAATCACACTCGTTAATGAAGCATTTAGGCCGCGCCTGGCGGGTAAGTGGTTTAACCAACCGCTTTATTGACCCGATACCGGCGCAAATGCAAACGGGTAAGCACTGGTATTTAGGTACTGCCGATGCCATTTATCAGAACTTGCATTTAATAGAAGGGCTGGACCCGGAGCATGTTTGCGTATTCGGTGGCGACCATATTTATAAAATGGATGTGCGGCAGATGCTCGACTTTCATCGCCATAACAAAGCCAAGCTTACCGTGGCGGCGATACCGGTGCCGGTAAGTCAGGCCCATGAATTTGGGGTGATAGAGGTTGATGAACACGGCAAAATGATTGGTTTTGAAGAAAAGCCCAAACAGAACCCCAAAACCATCCCGGGCCGGCCGGATTTTGTACTGGCGTCGATGGGTAACTACATTTTTGAAGCCAAATGCCTGGTTGACGTGCTGGAAGAGGATGCCAAACAGGCCGATTCTAAACACGACTTTGGTCATAACATTATTCCGGGCTTATATCCGCAGGGTGAAGTCTATGTCTATGACTTTTCCAGCAACCGCATTCGCGGCGAGTCTGAAAGCAGTGCCGGCTACTGGCGTGATGTTGGTACCATAGATTCCTACTATGAAGCCAATATGGACTTAATATCGATTAATCCGCCATTTGATGTCTACAACCGCTATTGGCCGCTGCGCAGTTACACGCCGCCAATGCCACCGGCCAAATTTGTGCATGACGAAACCAACCGTACCGGCCAGGCTATCAGCTCGATGGTGGCGTCGGGTTGCATTGTCAGTGGTGCAATCGTTTATCAGTCTATTCTGGGTTACAACGTGCATGTCCATAGCCACAGTTACATCGAGAAGTGCGTGCTGATGGGTAATAATGATATTGGCCGCGGTTGCCGTATTCGCCGCGCTATTATTGATAAAGACGTTAAAATTGCCCCCGGTACTATTATTGGCGAGGATCCGGTGCAGGATAAAGCCCGCTTTCATATTTCGCCAGGTGGGGTGGTAGTGATCCCGAAAGGGGCGAAAATTGGTTTTGATGACGCCGATTAAACTGTTAAGGAACTTGTGTTGCGTATTCTGTTTATTTGTAGTGAATATGAAGGGTTAATAAAAACAGGCGGTCTGGCTGATGCTTGTCGCGGCTTGGCCAGTAGCTTACTGGCCAGCGGCCATCAGGTTAGTGTTATCCTGCCCAGATACGGCGCTTTGTATCAGGTTGAGACAACGGCTGCAGACTCAGTATTTGTTGAGCTGGGTGGCCGTACCCTTGGCTGTGCGGTACGACATACTGACATAGCCGGTGTGTCGGTTTACGTGCTGGAGCATCATGACTTTTTTGCCAGAAGCCGGCCGTATGACGATGGCGAGCATGGCTATCCGGACAACCCGCTGCGCTTTGCGTTTTTCTGTAAGGCGGTATTAGAGTGGTGTACCGAGCAGCCTGCATTCGACATTTTACATGGCCATGACTGGCAGACTGCGCCGGCGGCGTACTATCTGGCAAATAGTTACCGGCAGCATCCGAAGCTGGCGGCAACACCTTTTGTTTTTACTATTCATAATGGTGCCTACCAGCAGCAGTCTGAGCCGCACTGGGCAGCCCAGCTTGACCTGCCGCTTAATGGCAATAGCGTTAATTTTTTACAGATAGCACTGCAATATGCAACGAAGATCAATACCGTCAGTCAGGGCTACCGGGATGAGTTATTAACGGAGCCGGCCGCCAACGGGCTCTCGGCCTGGTATCAGCAGCGCCAGTACGATTTCAGCGGTATCTTAAATGGCTGTGATTACCAGCAATGGGACCCGGCAACGGATAAAGCCTTGCCGGCAAACTATCAGGCGGCCGATTTAACCGGCAAAGCACAGTGTAAACAACAATTGCAACGGGATTATCAGTTAGCTGAAACCAACGAGCCTTTGCTGGTAGCGGTCAGCCGGGTTACCGGCCAGAAGGGCTACGATATACTGATCCCGGCGCTTAAACACATGCTGGCGAATTATCCGCTGCAAGTTGTCATTGTCGGCAGTGGCGAGGCGCGTTACTGTCAGCAATTACATCAGCTAACAGTAACCTTTGCTGATAAATTTCGGTTTATCGAAGGCTTTAATGAGCAATTAGCCCATCAGGTGGAAGCGGCTGGTGACTTTTTTCTGATGCCGAGTTTATTTGAACCCTGTGGCCTGAATCAGTTGTACAGCCTGCGCTATGGCACTTTACCGCTGGTGCGGTTAACTGGTGGCTTAAAAGACACGGTGGTGCCCTGGCCTGATAAAAAAGCAACCGGCATTGGTTTTACCGAGCCAACGGTTGATGCTTTGCAGCAGGCGTTACGTCAGGCCCTGGCGTTGTATCAGGACCAGAAGATGTATCTGAAAGTGCAGCAGAATGCTATGGCGCAGAGCTTTGGCTGGGCCGAAGCCGCTAAGCAGTACCTTGCGCTTTATCAGCAGGCCAGGCAAGCAGTTCAAGCCAATTGATGGCGCTATTTTAAGCGATATGGCGAGCGGCTGAGCAAACAGCCGTGCTGCTAGCCTTTTATCATGGGCATTATGGATAATCTTTGCTAGCCTGCTGGCAAGAATGTTTATTGAAAAGTTTACTGAGACGTTTGGTTAAAAGTTCACTGAGTTGTTTACTGAGGTTAAGTTATGGATGCGTTGACACTATTAACGACACGATACTCCACGCCGCGTTTAACTGAGCCGGCGCCCGAGGGCGAGGCGCTAGCGCTTATCAAAAAAGCGGCGTTGAAAGTGCCGGACCATGGCGGTTTACGCCCCTGGCGTTTTGTTATTGTTACCGGTAAAGAGGCCCTTAACCGGTTGGGAGATGTGTTTGCCGAAGCGGCTATTGAAGATGCGCCCGGTATTTCTCCGGAAATGCATGAGCGTGCCAGACAATTACCGCTGCGCGCGCCGATGGTGATTGTTTGTATTGCCAGGGTAACGGAACATGCTAAAGTGCCGGCCCATGAACAGGTGCAATCAGCTGCCTGTGCGGTAATGGCGATGCAACAAGCGGCATTTGCTCAGGGTTTTGGTGGTATCTGGCGCACCGGCAGCTATGCCCAGCAGGATTTTGTAAAACAATCTTTGGATGTCGGCGAAGATGATGAAATTGTAGGCTTTTTATATTTAGGTACTGCAGCGTCTAATGCGCCGGTACGCAGTGATCCGGATCCGGAAGCGTTTTTCTCGTATTTTTAAACTTTTTCACCTTCAACATGCCCTCGTAATAACAAACCCGCCAATGGCGGGTTTGTTATTTTACGCTAAGCAGTTATTTAGAACTCGGCATTGCCCGGGGTGCGGGGGAAGGCAATAACATCGCGTACATTGCCGACACCGGTAACATAAGACACTAAGCGCTCAAAGCCCAGGCCAAAGCCGGCATGAGGTACAGTACCGTAGCGGCGCAGATCGCGATACCAGCTGTAATCTTCTTTGTTCAGGCCCATTTCATCCAGCCGCTTATCAAAGTGCTCCAGTCGCTCTTCCCGCTGACTGCCGCCGATTATCTCGCCAATGCCGGGGGCAAGTACATCCATGGCAGCAACGGTTTTACCGTCATCATTCAAGCGCATGTAAAAGGCTTTAATGTCTTTCGGGTAGTTTTGCATAATAATGGGCGCGCCCACATGCTCTTCTGCCAGGTAACGCTCGTGCTCAGACTGTAAGTCTACACCCCATTCCACCGGATACTGAAAGCTCTTGCCGCAGGTTTTTAAAATCTCAATGGCGTCGGTGTAATCCATCCGCACGAAGGACGAGTCAACCAGCTTTTGTAAGCGGGTGATTGCAGTCGGGTCGATGCGCTCGGCAAAAAACGCCATATCGTCAGCACGCTCGCTCAGCACCGCTTTGCAAACATACTTCAGCATATCTTCGGCCAGCTGGGCGATGTCTTTTAACTCTGCAAAAGCCACTTCCGGTTCAATCATCCAGAACTCAGCCAGGTGACGGCTGGTGTTAGAGTTTTCAGCCCGGAAGGTTGGGCCAAAAGTGTAAATTTTTGACATGGCGCAAGCGTAGGTTTCGCCGTTTAGCTGGCCAGATACCGTCAGGTAAGTTTCTTTGCCGAAAAAGTCCTGGCTATAATCCACCTTACCCTTATCGGTGCGAGGCAGATTTTCCAGATCAAGGGTGCTGACCCGGAACATTTCACCGGCACCTTCCGTATCTGAACCAGTAATAATAGGGGTACTGATCCAGTAGTAGCCCTGCTCATGGAAAAACCGGTGGACAGCCTGAGCTAAACAATGCCTGACCCGGGTTACGGCGCCAACCACATTGGTGCGCGGGCGCAAATGGGCGTGTTCCCGCAGATATTCCATGCTATGGCGCTTAGGAGCCATCGGATAGGTATCCGGGTTTTCTACCCAGCCAACTACGGTGACATTTTCTGCCTGAATTTCGAATGCCTGGCCTTGTCCTTCAGAGCGGGCCACTGTGCCGCTGACAATAACTGAACAGGCGGTGGTTAAGCGCTTAATTTCATTTTCATAATTAGCCAGATTAGACGGCACAACGGCCTGCACCGCATCAAAACAGCTGCCATCGTGCACAGCTAAAAAAGAAATACCGGCTTTGGAATCGCGACGGGTGCGGATCCAGCCTTTAACGGTGATCTGTGAACCGGTGTCGTACTTACCGGCCAACACATCTTTAACTACGGCGTGCGTCATGCAACAAACTCCAGATGGTGTTATAACTAGGCTATATTTATGAAAGCTGTAATCATACTTAGCCAGAAGCTGAACACAAGTAAAAGTTGGAAGGAAGCCAAAAATGACAGCATATAATAAGGCCGGGCCGGATAAGGGCGGGCCTGATTTTGAGCGCAGGGAAGGGCCTGATTTATTATGCAGAGCATTTAAGTATCTGGCGGTGGCTGCCTGGCTGCTTTTTTTTGCCGCGTTGGTCGTCAGCCATTATGCCCGGCCGGAAATGGACTCGGGTTTAGTCCGCTACCTCGGGCTGGATGTTCGCGACTACTGGCGACCCCGTTTAACCTTTTGGTTAATATATTTACTGTGGGGCTGTGTGTTGATTAGTGTCGCCAGTTTGCTGTTAAACAGAATGCGCTTAAAGCGACGTGGTGATCATATGCATTTTAATATTATTTTATTACTACTAAGTGCCAGTGGTATGTTGTTTTACATTATGCGTTAGCCACTTTCACCATGGCTGCGGTGAGCTTGCTCAACTGAGCCAGGTTGATAATAAAAGGCGGCATAATATAAATCAGGTTGTTAAATGGCCTTATCCATACTCCCAGATCTACAAACTGCTGCTGTAACTTAGCAACATTTACTTTTTGCCGCATTTCCAGCACGCCGATAGCGCCCAACACCCGCACATCCTTAACGGCTGGCAAGCTCTTACAGGGCGCTAGTTCCCGCAGCAGTTGCTGCTCTATTGCCGTTACCTGGGCCGGCCAGTTATTCTCAAGGATAAGCTGAACACTGGCATTAGCCACCGCACAGGCCAGTGGGTTGGCCATAAAAGTCGGGCCATGCATTAAACCACCGGCCGCGCTCTGGCTGATGCCCCTGGCCACTTCATCGGTGCACAGAGTTGCGGCCAGGGTAATGTAGCCGCCACTCAAAGCCTTACCCAGACACATAATATCGGGTGTAATGCCGGCATGTTCGCAGGCAAAAAGTTTACCGGTGCGGCCAAAGCCTGTGGCAATTTCATCGGCGATCAGCAATACATTGAATTGATCGCACAAGGCCCGGGCCTGACGCAGATACTCCGGATGATAAAAGCGCATGCCGCCATAACCCTGGACAATTGGCTCCAGAATAAATGCAGCAATCTGGTTATGTTGCTCTGCCAGCAGTTCAGCCAGAGGCTGCATATCTGCCGGATTAAACGCCGCATCAAAGGTACTTTGTGGCGGCGGCAAAAAATAGTGCTGGTTTAAAATGCCGCTAAACATGTCGTGCATGCCATCCACCGGATCACATACCGCCATCGCGGCAAAGGTATCACCATGGTAGCCCTTACGCAGGCTAATCAGTTTAGTTTTTGCCGGAGTAGCGCTGGCAAGCCAATATTGCAGGGCCATTTTAATGGCCACTTCAACCGCGACCGAGCCACTGTCAGCCAGAAACACTTTAGTTAATGCCGCAGGGGTTATCTCAACTAACTGCTGACATAAACTAACCGCTGGCTGATGGGTAATACCGCCAAACATCACATGGGCCATTTGTTGCAGCTGGTCTGTTACTGCCGCATTTAACACCGGATGGTTGTAGCCATGAGCGGCAGCCCACCAGGATGAGGTGCCGTCAATTAACCGCTGGCCATTTTCCAGAATTAATTCACAGCCCTCAGCCCGGCTTACCGGATAAACCGGCAAAGGGTTCAGCATGGAGGTGTATGGATGCCAGATGTGGTCGCGATCAAATTCTAAGTTAATGGCCATAATTAATGCTCATAAAATAACCAGTAGTAAAGTTTGTGGCGTGGTCAGCGTTGACAAGCTGTAACTGCCGGTTAGACTAGCCGAAAAACCGCATAACAACAATGGATACGCCCAATGCACGCAGCTACCAATCAGGTTCGACATAACTGGACCCTCGCTGAAGTTAACGCGCTTTATGCCCTGCCTTTTAATGATTTATTGTTTCAGGCGCAAACTGTCCATCGCCAGTTTTTCACTCCTAATGAGGTGCAAATCAGCACCTTGTTATCGATTAAAACCGGCGCCTGTGCCGAAGATTGTAAATATTGCCCGCAAAGCGGCCATTATAATACCGGCCTTGAGCGCGAGCGTTTGCTGGAAGTTGAAAAGGTACTGACTCAGGCTGCCGCTGCTAAAGCTCAGGGGGCTAGTCGCTTTTGTATGGGTGCCGCCTGGAGTAATCCTAAGCAACGCGATATGCCCTATATTGTTGAAATGGTAAAAGGTGTCAAAGAGTTGGGGCTGGAAACCTGTATGACGCTTGGCATGCTTGATAGCAGCCAGGCTCAGATTCTGGGGCAGGCCGGCCTGGATTACTACAACCATAATCTTGATACCTCACCGGAATTTTATGGTGAAATTATCACGACCCGCACTTATCAGGACCGCTTAGATACCTTAAGCCACGTGCGCGATGCCGGTATGAAAGTATGCTGCGGGGGTATTGTTGGTATGGGTGAAAGTGCTAACGATCGTTCGGCGCTGTTAATGCAACTGGCCAACCTGCCAGAGCATCCGCAAAGCGTACCTATTAACATGCTGGTAAAGGTGCAGGGCACGCCGCTGGAAAATGTTGATGATTTAGACGGTTTTGAGTTTATCCGCACTATTGCCGTCGCCCGGATCATGCTGCCAGAAAGTCATGTCCGGCTATCTGCGGGTCGCTCGCGGATGAACGAGCAAATGCAGGCGTTATGTTTTTTTGCCGGCGCCAACTCGATTTTTTATGGCGATAAATTGCTGACGACCGATAATCCGGAAGCTAACGCCGATATGCAGCTGTTCGCCAAGCTGGGGATTAAGCCAGAGCAGCGAGCCGATGTATCAGACGAAGCCCATGAGCTGGCGTTGGCTGATGCGATTAATGAACAAGCTAACCCACCGCTTTATCACGCGGCGCAGTAACCATGTCGCAAGCCAAACTGGCGCAGTTGCAACATGCTCTTGCTGAGCGTGCGGCAAAGCAGTTATTGCGCCAACCCGTCATCTTAGATAACTATAACGGCCGCTTAATCACTATTAACGGCCAGCAGTATCTGAATTTCTCCGGTAATGATTACTTAGGGCTTGCTACCGCGCCGCAAGTGCTGCAAGCCTTTGCTGACGGTGCAGCGCAATATGGCGCAGGAAGCAGTGGCTCGCCGCTGGTAACCGGCCAGCATAGAGTTCATCAGCAACTTTGCGATACGCTGTGTGACTGGCTTGGAGTAGAGCGGGCTCTGTTGTTCTCATCTGGTTTTGCCGCAAACCAGGCAATGCTGTTAACCCTGGCCGATAAACAGGATCTGCTACTGCTGGATAAACTCAGCCATGCGTCGTTGATTGATGCCGCGCTTTGTAGCAAGGCTGGCTTAAAACGCTTTGCTCACAATGATTTAAGCTCGCTTAGCAGTCTGCTTGAGCAACAAACAGCGGGAGCTTTACAACCGATGGTGGTGACAGAGGGCGTATTTAGCATGGATGGCGACAGCCCTAATTTACCGGCATTACTGGCATTATGTCAGCAACATAAGGCACCGTTATTGCTGGATGATGCTCATGGCTTGGGGGTGCTTGGGCCTGAAGGCCGTGGCAGTGCGGCAGCACAAGGCATGGCGAATAGCGAGCTGTTTTGCCTGATGGCCAATTTTGGCAAAGCCCTCGGGGTTGGCGGTGCTTTTGTTGCCGGTAGTAAAACCGTAACAGATTATCTGGAACAATTTGGCCGCCATTATATTTACAGCACGGGCTTATCACCGGCCCTCTGTGCAGCGGTGTTAAAAAGTATCGAACTGTGCCGCAGCCAAAACTGGCGGCGCGAGCAACTTGAGCAAAATATCAGCTTATTTCGCAAGTTAGCGGCTGAGCTGCCGCTATTAGTTTCTGACACGGCGATTCAGGGGGTGGTGCTGGGCAGCAACGAGCGGGCACTTGCCGCCAGTCAACAATTAAAGCAGGCCGGCGTCTGGCTAAGCGCTATCCGGCCGCCAACCGTGCCCTCTGGCAGTGCCCGCTTAAGAATAACCCTTAGCGCTCAGCATACTGCGCAGGACATCAGGTTACTGGTGCAGCAGTTAAGGCAGTTAGTATGATGAGCTCAGAGCAAATTGCGCCGGTGGTGGCAGAGCAGCAGGCGCCGCATGAAACCCACTTTGTGAAACAGGTCGCAGCCAGTTTCGGTAAAGCCTGTGACAGCTATTTAGCTGCCGCCCGGTTGCAACAGCAGGTTGCCCGGGATGCGCTTGCCCTGTTGCCTGAGATTAAGCAAGGCCAATTGCTCGATTTAGGCTGTGGCCCGGGTTGGATCCACCCTGAATTCAGCAAGTATTGTTCTGCTTTTACAGCGGTTGATTTGAGCGAAGGTATGCTGGCCAAAGCCAGCAGTCAGCAACGGGCCATGGCTTATGTTCAGGCTGATGCGGCGGCACTGCCCTTGGCCGCTGAGCAGTTTGATAACGTTTTTTCCAGCTTAATGTTGCAATGGTGTCCCAGGCCTGCTGCGGTATTGTCAGAGATGACCAGAGTGCTCGCGCCACACGGCCAGTTGATTGTCAGCACGCTGGTGCAGGGCACCTTACATGAGCTGCAAGATGCCTTCGCTACCCTGGACCAGCATCCGCATATTCACTCGTTTTTACCTGAAACAGCGCTTATTGCTGCCGCCAGCCAACTGCCGGGTATTAGCTGGCAGTTTGAATTGCGCAGCTATCCTTTGTATTACCCTGATGTGCAGAGTTTAGCCCGTGAGCTAAAAGCCCTTGGCGCAAACCAGATAGCCGGACGCGGTCAGACCGGTTTAACCGGTAAAGGCTACTGGCAAAAACTGGCTGCGGCTTATGAAAAGCATCGTACCAGTGAAGGCATAACCGCTACTTATAAGGTGTTGTTCATTCGTGGAGAGAAGTATGGCCGTTAAATCGTTGTTTATTACCGCCACTGATACCGACGCAGGTAAAACCTTTGTCAGTTGTTTATTGTTACAAGGCTTAACAAAACTTGGCGTGGCTGGAGCAGGGGTAAAGCCCATAGCGGCAGGGGCTGACGAGCATAACCAGAACGGTGACGCGTTACTGCTGCAGCGTCATTCAGGTATCGCGTTACCCTATCGGCTGGTAAACCCGATATGTTATCAGGCACCGGTTGCGCCGCATCTGGCAGCAGTAAACGAACACCGACCGTTAAGCGAAGCAGAACTTGATGCAGCGCTTAGCAGCTGGCAGCAATTGCCACTGCAGCAACTATTAATTGAAGGTGCCGGCGGTTGGTTATTACCCATCAGCGATAAGCGCTATCTGGCTGACTGGGTAGCGCAGCAGCAGTTACCGGTACTGCTGGTTGTTGGCATGAAGCTGGGGTGTTTAAACCACGCCATGTTAACCGTGCGGGAGATTGCCCGCAGTGGCTGTAAACTGGTGGGCTGGGTAGCTAATTGTGTCGACCCGGCGATGGCACTACTGGAGCAAAACATTGCTGACTTACAGCAACGGATCCCCGCGCCTTGTCTGGGAGTGGTGCCTTATGCACCGGATAACCAGCAGCAACTGGCAGTTACGCTCACTGAAAATCTGCTATTGGCCACAGAGGTTGGAATACCCGATCAGTCGCCACAGAGTGTCTGAGCGAACGCGAGTTGCTGTGGCGAGCTTAGCGGGTGTTGCAACCGGCGTTTTCCAACCTTCGTTTTATTACCTGCTTTTTTAAATTCGTTATTTCAAACTAATAAATACGATAAATCACTATTTTCAACTATCGTCGTTTTAGCACCGCCTTTAAAAAGATATCCGCCGTCAGTGCCCAAAAGTGTTAGTTTATCGCCACTGCATTTAAGGGCAGTACCTTCCGGTAAGGCAATTATCGGTGTTGTCGGATTTAACACCATAAATTCGGCCAGGCGCATATCCCGGGTTTCACCGTGAAAACCTTCTGGTTTATAGTCGCTGTAATGCGGGTTTAATTGCACGGGCAACAAGTTTAACGCATTAAACGATGCAGGTTCGACAATCGGCATATCGTTGGTGGTCCGAATAGTGGCGCCAGCAATGTTGGAGCCTGCGCTCCAGCCAATATAGGGCACGCCATCAGTTACGCGTTCCCTGATTAACTGCACGATATCTTGTTGATATAGCTTATGAAGTAGCTGAAAAGTATTACCACCACCTACTGCTATTGCCCGGGCGTCGCTAATCGCTGTTTTGGGGTCAACGTACTGGCGCAAGCTGGTCACTTTTATCGACAATGGGGTTAATGTACTGGCCACCTGCGAAAGATAAGCATCGTCACTGACAGTTACACCCGCGTAAGAGACAAATAACAACTCGTCGATGCCTTGCAGATGGCTTTGGATCCAGCTCATATAAGGTGCGAGGTAAGCACTATTATTGGCGCGGGAGCTACTGAGTAAAAGTAATTGCATGAAATCCTCTGGTTTTAACCTGCTGTAACAACAGGCTATTGTAGCGAAAAGTGCGCAGTGACACATGTTTTCTTACACTTTAGCTAATTAAATACCGTGTTTGGTAATTTGAAATTTAGCTTGCTGACCATATATTAATGACAGTTAAGTCACTGAGGTAAGAGTATATGAAAAGAGTTTTGCTGTTTCTGGCAACTAACCTGGCGGTAATCTTAGTACTGAGTATTGTACTGAATATCGTCTTCAGCTTTTTAGGGATTGATCACAGTAGTATTGGCGGTTTGTTGGTATTTGCAGCCATTTTTGGTTTTGGTGGCTCGTTTATCTCTTTAGCATTGTCAAAATGGATGGCGAAACGATCAACTGGTGCTGTGGTAATAACCCAACCACGTAATGCCACCGAGCAATGGTTGATGAATACCGTGGCCCGGCAGGCCAAACAAGCAGGCATTGGTATGCCGGAAGTAGCGGTGTACGACTCGCCAGAGATGAATGCCTTTGCGACCGGTATGAACCGGAATAATGCGCTGGTGGCGGTCAGCACCGGTTTGCTGCGCAATATGAAAGAGGATGAAGTAGAGGCAGTACTGGCGCACGAAGTATCGCACGTTGCCAATGGCGATATGGTGACACTGACGTTAATTCAGGGAGTGGTCAATACCTTTGTTATCTTCTTCGCCCGCTTGATTGCCGGTGCTATTCGCAACAATAACCAGCAATTGGGTACCTTTGCCTATTTTGGCATCGTTATTGTGCTGGAAATAGTATTTGGTTTCCTGGCTAGCATGATCGTGATGTGGTTCTCGCGTCAGCGGGAATACCGGGCCGATGCCGGCGCCGCGCGCCTTTCCGGGCCCGATAAAATGATTGCTGCGCTTGAGCGGTTGAAACACAACCATGAAAGCCGGTTAGAGGGCAGCATGATGGCCTTTGGGATCGCCAGTAAAAAAGCGAAATCTGAGCTGCTGCTAACCCATCCACCACTGGAAAAACGGATTGAAGCGCTGCGTAGCCGGCGTGAGTTTTAATTAGCCACATTAAGTTATTGTCATAAATAGTATAAAAAGGCCCCTTGATTCGGGGCCTTTTTTATAAGGTTTTAAAAGGTATTACGCCGCTGAATACCCATTATTAACTTAGCAAACAGGGCAACAGTGATAATTTTTGCTAAGGTAACGCCTAAGCGACAACAGATTGGAGTCAGCATGCAAGCAGCACCGCAATTTACCAGTTTTAACCCTCCTCGCCGCATTTTGATGGGCCCTGGCCCGTCTGATGTTTATCCACAAGTATTGGCCGCGCAGGCACGGCCTACTGTTGGTCATTTAGACCCATTGTTTATCGGTATGATGGATGAGCTGAAACAATTGCTGCAATATGCGTTTCAAACTACGAACCCGATGACCATTGCTGTCTCGGCACCGGGCTCTGCCGGGATGGAAACCTGCTTTGTCAATCTGGTTGAGCCGGGCGAGAAAGTGATTGTTTGCCGTAACGGCGTGTTCGGTGAACGGATGCGCCAGAATGTAGAACGTTGCGGCGGTGTTGCAGTAACTGTTGATAATGCCTGGGGTGAACCAGTAAGCCCGCAACAGGTTGAAGATACGCTAAAACAGCATCCTGATGCCCGCTTTCTGGCCTTTGTCCACGCCGAAACGTCGACCGGCGCATTGAGTGATGCGAAGGCATTGTGCGAGCTGGCCAGGCAATATGATTGCATTTCTATCGTGGATGCTGTGACATCCTTAGGCGGGGTGGAACTGCGGGTAGATGAGTGGGGTATTGATGCCATTTATTCCGGTAGCCAGAAATGTCTTTCGTGCGTACCAGGTTTGTCACCGGTGTCGTTTTCTGAACAGGCGGTAGCAAAAATTCAGCAGCGCACAAGCCCGGTGCAAAGCTGGTTTTTAGATCAAAGCCTGGTAATGGGCTATTGGAGCGGAAAGGGTAAGCGCAGTTATCATCATACGGCGCCGGTAAACAGCTTATATGCACTGCATGAAGCATTGCGTCTGCTCGCTGCTGAGGGGCTGGAGCAGGCCTGGCAACGTCACCGCACCATGCATCAGTTACTGGCGCACGGTTTGACAACGCTTGGGCTGGAGTTCGTAGTGGCAGAACCGTTCCGGCTGCCGCAGTTAAACAGTGTCTATATTCCGGCCGGGGTAGATGATGCCAGGCTTCGCAGTACGTTACTTAATGAATACAACCTGGAAATTGGTGCAGGCCTTGGCGAACTGGCTGGGAAAGCCTGGCGCTTAGGATTAATGGGCTATGGCGCCCGCCGGGAAAACGTGGCGCTGTGTATTCAGGCACTTACTGAGCAGCTTGCTGCCAACTGACAGGCGCTGCCAGCAGGCTATTGGTCGTGTTTTTGCTGGCACGCTGCTGGCGTATCTGCTAGCTTCTTTGCTAATTTATATGCTCATTTGTATGCGCATTTACAATATGTGGCGAAGAGGCTTCGATGAACCCAATTTCAACTGCTTTAAAACGTTTCCAGCGGCGTGTTGCCGTTTCTGCCGGCATTAGCCGTCGCAGCTCTGTGGCCAGCATGTTGTTGCTGGTGCTGACCAGTGGCCATGTTGCCGCCAGCGAAGGCTATTACCGTTACCCGGCATTGCACAGCGATACCGTACTGTTTACTGCAGAAGGTGATATCTGGCAATTAAATGCGGGTCAGAAGCAGGCTTTCAGGCTAACCAGTCATCCACAACTCGAAACTCAACCATTGTTGTCTGCCGATGGCAGCCAGCTCGCTTTTGTGGCTAATTATGATGGTGCCGATGAAATTTACCTGATGCCGGTAACCGGTGGTCAGGCAAAGCGGGTCAGCTTTGAAAACAGCCGGGTGCGAATTCAACAATGGCTGGCCGATGGTCGTATTTTATATGCAACCGACAGTGAAGTGGGGCCGGCAAATTACTGGGTGTTAAAGTTACTCGACCCGATTAGCCTTAAAACCGAGGTGCTGCCATTGGCCGATGCTGCTAGCGGCATCATTGATCCTGCCACTAACAGCTTATATTTTGTCCGCTTTGGTTTGCAGCTGACCGGCGACAACAGCAAAGTTTACCGCGGCGGTGCAATGGGCCAGTTGTGGCACTGGCAACTTGGCTCAACCAGCGAAGCCACTTTATTAAGTGCAGAGCATCCGGGTTCAGTCAGCCAACCCATGTTCTGGCAAAGCAGAATATATTTTAGCAGTGACGCCGACGGTAACAGCAATATCTGGTCGCTGGCAGCAGATGGCAGTGAGCCACAGCAACATACCCGACACAGTGATTGGCGGATAGGCCAGGCCAGACTTAATCAGGGCCGGATAATCTATCAGCTGGCGGCTGATTTACATCAACTTGATTTAGCCAGCAAGCAAAGTCAGCAGCTGGATATTGCACTGAGCTCTGATTTTGTCCAGCAACGCGAACGCTTTATCGAAAAGCCCCTTGAGTATCTTACCAGCGCCAATTTCAATGAAACACAACAACAGGTGGTTCTGACGGCCCGCAGCCAGGTTGCCCTGGCCAGTACCGGCGTCAAGCGTTTAAGTCAGATCCATACTGCTGCGGGTAGCCGCTCGCGCAATGCCGTGAGCAGCCCGGACGGTAAATGGGTATATGCCATTAACGATGCCAGCGGAGAAAACGAAATCTGGCGCTTTGCCAGCGATGGTGCTGCCAACACTAAACAGTTAACCAAAGACGGTACTGTATTTCGCTGGGGCCTGCATTTATCTCCGGACGGTCGTTATCTGGCACATGATGATAAAAACGGCGATTTATGGTTACTTGATTTAGAAACTCATACCAATAAACGTATTTATCAGCAGGGATATGGCCATTCACCCTATGCTGATGTGCAGTGGTCTGCCGATAGTAAACTGCTCGCGTTCACCCTGAGCCATCAGCAACGACCTCGCAGCCAGGTGGTGTTGTACAGTCTGGCAGATGCCCGCTCAGAAGTGCTGACCAGTGACAAATATCAGTCCTATTCGCCGGCATTCAGTGCTGACGGGTTATGGCTGTATTTTTTGTCAGATCGCCAGTTTACCGCGACGCCGTCCAGCCCGTGGGGCGATCGCAATCTGGGGCCGATGTTTGATAAACGTGGTGAAATTTATGCAGTCAGCCTGAAGCAACAAGCCTGTTTTGCTTTTGCGCCACCACAAGAGCTGACAACATGTGATGACAATGCAGCGAAGGCTGGCCGCAGTGGCAATAACGCAGGCCTGGTGGACTGGCAAGGTCTGGCCGGCAGATTATGGCAGGTACCTTTACCAGCCGATAATTACAGCAAGCTTAGCCTGAGCAAAGATCGTTTATATGTGCTGAGTAGGGCGGCTGGAAGTCGCAGCGCGGAGTTAAAACAAGCAAAATTAGCCGGCGAAGGAGCCAAACTGACAACGTTTAGTATTGAAGTGGCCGATTATCAGCTGGGCGCCAAAGGTGACAAGCTGTTTATCCGCAAACAGGCTAACAATGGTGCAGGCGATATGCTGATAGTGGCTACCGGCGAAAAAATGCCCGGCGATCTTAGCCTGGCCAAAGTGAACAGCACAGCATGGCAATTACGGGTAGAGCCGCAACAGGAGTGGGCCCAGATGTTTCGGGATGCCTGGCTGATGCACCGGGATTTTTTATTTGATAAAGGCATGCGTGGCCTGGATTGGCCAGCCAGCCGTGACAAGTATCAACCTTTGTTAGCCCGGGTAACAGACCGGCATGAACTGGATGATGTGTTGGCTCAGATGATGGGAGAACTCAATGCTCTGCACTCCCAGGTTCGCGGCGGTGAATATCGTACCGCTCAAGCCAGACCCGCTGCGGCGAGCCTGGGAGCCGGTTTAGCCAGTACTGGCCGGGGTGTCAGCATAACTCATATTTACCAG
This sequence comes from Arsukibacterium perlucidum DSM 18276, assembly GCF_000382165.1. Taxonomy (GTDB): domain Bacteria; phylum Pseudomonadota; class Gammaproteobacteria; order Enterobacterales; family Alteromonadaceae; genus Alishewanella; species Alishewanella perlucidum. Next base: position 50,397 of record NZ_KB907701.1, read on the forward strand.
TCAGATAAAGAACTGCCTGACCAGGCATCACCACTCGCTAAACCGGGGGTAAATGCAGCAGTTAACGATGTGATTCTGGCGGTAAATGGCAGGGAAATTAGTAATGTTGCCGATCTGAATGCACAGTTACGTAATCAGGCCGGCAAGCAGGTTCTATTAAGCTTAAGCCGGGGTAAACAGCAACTGCAAACTGTAGTGCAACCAGTGGCCGCGCAGCAGGAAGCGATGCTTCGTTATCGTGATTGGGTGCAGCGTAACCAACAGCAGGTCAGCGCTGCCAGCAATGGCCGGCTGGGCTATTTGCATTTGTATGCGATGGGTGGCAATGACATTGCCAGTTTTGCCCGGGAATTCTACGCGCAGTACCAGCGTGAAGGGCTGATCATTGATGTCAGGCGTAATCGCGGGGGTAATATTGACAGCTGGATCATTGAGAAGTTGTTGCGCCGGGCCTGGTCATTCTGGCAGCCTACTCATGGCGCGCCTTACACCAATATGCAGCAAGCATTTCGTGGCCATCTGGTGGTACTGACAGATCCATTAACCTATTCTGACGGTGAAACCTTTGCCGCAGGGGTGAAAGCTCTGGGCCTCGGGCCATTAATCGGCAACCGGACCACAGGCGCCGGCGTATGGTTATCAGGCAGGAATCAACTGGCTGATAAAGGCCTGGCCCGGGTAGCAGAGACCCCGCAATTTGCTATGGACGGACGTTATATTATTGAAGGTTATGGGGTAACTCCGGATATAGAAGTCACTAACTTACCCTATGCCAGTTTTAATGGTAGTGACAGTCAGTTAGAAGCTGGCGTGAGCTATTTACTGCAACGATTAACTGAGCAGCCGGTAACGCCAATAAAAGCGATGCCGCTAACCCCGGCACCGGCAGAAGATATTTTGCCGGTTAATCGTTAATTTTCTGCAGAAAAGGCTGCCAATATTTGACGATAACGGCTATCTTGAAGCTGCGAACAACAGAGGATGTATGCTATGCCGGTAACAGCTGAGCTTAATGCTGAGATAAAAATTCTTAATTTATATAATCTCGATTCACAGATGGAAGGGTTGAAAGTACACAAAGATGCGGATAGCGAAACCCGGGCAGCAATTGCCCGCTTACATGAAAAAGGTTTGCTAACTCAAAATGACGGTGGATATCTGACTGATCTGGGCGTGCACTGTGCGGAACATATCCAAACCGCACTGCGTATTTTAAATAATCGTTAGACTTTTAACTGCTCGCTAAACCTTAAACTGGCCTGGTTAGTCAGGCCAGTTTAAGGTTGTCAGCGTTTTGGCATGTTGTTTTAAGTAGTTTTCTAACTGTAATAACGCCTGCTGCTCATCAGCGAACAATGCGCGTTGGTATAACATATCTACAGTGTCCAGCAAGCTGCAATGCGCCGGGTTATGTATTTTAAGTTGATTAATAAACTGGCTTAAATGCTGGCCCACAGGTTTATTGTTAAGTACTTTGCCAAAGTAACGCTGGACCAGCACTACCGGTGCGGCAAATTTTGCCGGCTGCCGCTGCAAGCGCAGCAGCCACCACATTACTAATGCCAGTAGCAGACCAGTACCCAGCAGTGCCAGCCACTTACTGGCCGCTTTTAATTGTTGCCACAGATTATGCTGCTGGCTGTCATCGAATCCCAGCACCCACACCGACCAGTAGTAATCAAGGTGCAGTAGCTGCTGATTAAGGTAATTAAAGGCGGAGAATCGACGCCAGTTAGCTTGTAATTGATCCTGCTCCTCAGCAGAAAGCACTGCATCCAGGCCGGCCAACACCCGCTCAGGAGCGATAACCGCTGTGGGGTCAAACCGCTGCCAGCCACCGTTATCGAAATATTCAACCCAGGCGTGAGCTTCGCGTTGCCGTACTTCCAGATATTGTTGCTCTTCATGCCAGACCCCGCCCTGATAACCACCAACAACTCTGGCGGGTACACCCGCTTCCCGCAGCAAAACTGCTGTTGCTGAGGCATAGTGACTGCAAAAACCGGTGCGGCTGTCAAATAAGAAGGCATCAATACTGTTTTCACCAAGGCGGGGCGGATTTAAACTGTAATAGAAAGGCTGCTGGCGGAACAGGGCGCTTATTTGTTCAATTAATTCAGCGGTAGAACTGCTGTTAGCGGCCAATTGACTGGCTAAGACTCTCGTTTCAGGATTTGCATTTACTGTGCGGATATTCAACCGTTGTTCCATAGCAACATCTTCCGGTACAGCCTGCAGTTCACTTACCAGCTGATAGCTCAGCCGCTGACTGACCGGGCGGCGGGCTTCAACTAAATATGCAGCAGCTGGCCGCACTGTATTAGCATATTGCACCGGGACGCCCAGGGCAAACAGGCTACGCTGATTACTGACTTCAGCAATAATCTGATAGCTGACTGCTTGCTCACTGTTATTGCTGTCTGGTTGTCGGTTAACCGCTTGACGGCGGTCAAAGCGCTGATTAACTGTCCAGCTGCGGCCATCAAAATCTTCATATACTTTTGCCCGCCAGTACAATTGTTGGCGCGGGGGCAGCGAGTCGCTGAATATCGCCCTGAATGCCAGTTTGTCGCTTTGTACCAGGTTTTCAATACTACCCGGATCCAGGCTGTCTGCCAGGCCAGTTATTGCAGCTTCAGCCGTTGGGATCCGCCATAACGGCTCCAGGCGGGGAAATAGTAGAAATAGCGAGATCCAAATTGGCACCGTAAGCAAAATTGCTTTAACCAATTGTTGTAGCTGCAACCGATATTGCTTGCTGGCATATAATTGATAATGGCAGTTTAGCGTAAACAGCAGCAGCGCCAGAATAACCAGACTGATCAGAATACTCTGATAAAAAATAAAACAGCATGCTAACAGGAAATATAACACCCATAGCAGTTGATGACTGTCGTGGCGCTGCCGGATCAGCACCAGACGACTGGCGGCGGAGAGCAGCAATATTTGTAACATAAAATGAAAAACACCGCTTTGCCTGATGCTGATAAGCAGTAACAGCAGGATTAAAGCCGCAATAATATTAATACGTTTTAGCTTGTTAACCGAGGCCTTGCTTTGCTGTAACGGCCAGCGGTACAACAATAGCAGCAGTAAGATGGCGCTGTACCACAAGGGTAAGGCCTGATGTAGCAGCACTATCACCGCCACCAAAATGGCATAAAATGAAAGTATCGCCTGTCGACTTAACAACACTAGCATAGCGCCAACTCACGGAGACAGCGCTCCAGGTGTTGCTGACCACAGGAAGGGTTGATACTTTTACTGTTAATTCGCAAGCCATAGGGCTTGCTGCACTGCTCAAGCTGCAGCATCAGGTAACAGGCTTTTGACAGGGCAACTTCCAACGCCGCGCCGCTAACGGGTGGTATAGTGATCCAGTCTGGTTCTGCTTGCGGGTTGCTTGGAGCATGCTTTACCACTGGATTAGACGGGTCGCGGGCCAGCCGTTTCCATAACATTAATTTGAGGCTATCACCAGCCTGATAGCTGCGGATTGTATCGTAATCTTCAGCTTGCTGGTTTTTGTTACCACTGTTATCAGCAAAACTGGTTAGTGTCTCCGCAGTAACAGGCTTAGGAAACACCCAGTAGTGGTAATCAAGGTTGAGTATACTTTTACAGTTGAATAATCCAAAAGGGTAATAGCTATGCACGGTAAGCCGGGGCAGTGAAAAATAGCCACGATGGTGTGTTGGCAGCGGCACCATTACCTGCGGGCTGCTATCGGCAACGGAGGCTGGTTGATTATGGTTGAAGTAACAATGAAGCTGCTGCCGCGGAATTGCTGCTTGCAGTGATACTGGTACCATCAGTGTTTCTTCAGCATACGCACTGAGCACCGGTGCGCAGCTTACCGTCAAATTGTGCAAATTGCGCCAAGCTAAAGTGAGCGCTAATAGCAATGCTGATACCAACATGTAACTCATTAACAATATTAAATTATTCTGATAATTGGTTCCAAGTAAATAGAGCAGGATAAGTAACAAAATAAACCACAGACCAAACCGGCTTGGCAGAATATAAATAATTTTCTGGCTAAGCGTGACTTCCCTGGCTTTTGGCTGGCGCTTATCCAGCCAGTTACTAAACCAGTGCTGCCATCTTGCTTTGATACGTTTCATAGCGGACAAACAGTTTGCTCAAGTAATATCTGACTGAGGCTGTGACTGGCGGCACTGGAACGAGGATCTAACCGATGCTCTGCTACCGATGGAAATACCTTTTGCACATCATCGGCGCTGGTAAAATCTCTTCCCGCAAGCAGGGCATGGGCTTTACTTGCCCGTAACAATGCTTTTGATGCCCGCGGAGATAACGGTAACATGTCGTTGCGGTTTCGACTGGCGTCTACCAGACTAAGCAGATAATCAATCACTGCATCAGTGACTTTAACCGAGCTTACCTGCTGTTGCAGATGTTTAAGGGTGTCACTGTCCAGCTGTTGCGTTAAAAATTGTAAGCGTGAACCTTTACTGTCATCAACCAGTAACTGGTGTTCAGCTGCACGCGCAGGAAAGCCCAATGACAAGCGCATTAAAAAGCGATCCAGCTGTGACTCCGGTAACGCAGAGGTTCCGGCATGAAATAGCGGGTTCTGGGTTGCTATAACAAAAAATGGACTGGGCAGCGGGCGCGTTTCTCCATCAGTACTAACCTGACGTTCTTCCATTGCCTCTAACAATGCACTTTGGGTTTTCGGGCTTGCCCGGTTAATTTCATCGGCTAGTAGTACCTGTGAAAAAACCGGCCCGGCCTGAAAATGAAATTGTTGTGACCGGGCATCATAAATGCTAATGCCGGTTAAATCGGCCGGTAAAAGATCACTGGTAAATTGCACCCGGCGATAACTTAAACCAAGGCTGTTAGCTAATGCGTGGGCGAGGGTAGTTTTGCCAAGCCCAGGCAGATCTTCCAGTAATAAATGGCCTTCTGCCAGCAAACAACATAGCGCCAGACGAATTTGCTGTTGTTTGCCAAGAATAACCTGGTTAAGGCTTTGTTCTACCTGATGTAGTTGCGCTAACACGCCGTCTCCTTACTGCTGATCTTACTAAGCGGCTACTGCCACTCAACCGGATTGTATTAATAATAGCCAGCAACAATTGATTGCTTGCGTTCTCTATACTAGCTGCTCTGGCGAGGGGATCAACAAAAAGAATAAGGCAGCCGAAGCTGCCTTATGTAGATTGGTTAGCGCTAAATTAGAAGTTCACTACCAAATCAGCAGAACATACCGTGGTGCCCTCCAGACACAGGCTATAAGTTGCTATAGCGGCCATCGAATTAAACCGATCACGATGTCTGCCATCGTTTTCGATTGTTTCGATAAACTGATTATCACGATACAAATCCAGGCTGCCGGTGGCACCTGTCCAGCGTAAATCAACTATTGTTGAGCCGGTGCGTGCCCGAATGGCACGGTGCAGGGTAAGATTGATATCACTTGTCACCAAAGCGACAGACTGGTTAATGGTGTCAGTTAAACCCGTGCTGTCGGTAACAGTAAGGCTGACAGTGTAAGTTCCCTCTGCGGCATAGTTATGGCTTGGGTTTTGTTGCGCTGACACTGCGCCGTCACCAAAATCCCAGTTCCAGCCGGTAATATCAGCATTGGCGTCGGTTGAGCTGTCAGTAAAATCTACGCTCAGGCCAGATGCGATATAACTAAAGCCAGCTACTGGTGCTTCCGGATCCGGATCGACCACGTCACCGCCAAGACCCGTTATGGTCAGGCTCCAGCTATTCAGATTACCAACGTCAGCACCGGCATTATCTGAGACATTTAAGGTCCAGTCGCCTTGCATAGGCTCACCGTTAAAGGTGTCCACATTCCAGCTTTGAACTAAATCATCTTCACTGCCACCGCTGCGGTTATGCAGCATGTGTTCAGTGCCTGCTGGTGAGGTAAGCGAAACAATTAAGTCTCCACGCCAGGTATGGCTAATATCAACACCGGCTTCAACACTGAATACGGTGCCCTCGTTTGGCACGTTTATAATGCTGGTAATACCTTCAGGATTGTTGTCAGGGATATCAACCGGATCAGTGTTTTCAAAACTGAAATCAGCCAGACCTTGTGGTAGTACATTGAGGGTAGCTGATACACTCTTAACAACTTGCGGATCTGCCGCATCGATACCGGTAACGGTGACTAAGTAATCACCCCATACGGTTTCAGCTGTGGTCGGAACCGAGACAGTTATCATATCACCGGGTTGTGCAGTGTCCGCTGATAAAGCTACTCCGTCAATATTGGGGTCAACACTGACACTGAGTTCAACATCTCCCATCCATTCAGCCAGATTACCAACATCCAGGCTAAACTCGGCAGTTTCACCGGCAACAACTTGTTGGCTACGCGGTGCTAAAGATAAGCGGAAACTGGGAGTAGGGTCTGCATCAGCCAGCGCATTCACCAGGTTCAGTCGCTTACCAGATACCGTTTTACCGTCCAAAGCCGTAAGCTCGTCGCCACTATCCATCAGGATTGTTTTCATTTCCAGTGGCGTTATTTCCGGGTTAATTGACCACAGCAGTGCGGCAGCGCCTGCAACATGCGGCGAGGCCATCGATGTACCGGAATATGCCGCATAAGCGTTATCCGGAATGGTAGATAATATTGCCGAGCCCGGCGCGCCCATATCGACTGTGGTCGCGCCGTAATTCGACGCACCTACTGCAAATACAGACAAATCGTCGTTACGGTCTGTCGATGCCACTGATACGATGACATCCAAATCATATGCCGCCGGGTACATTGGGCTGACATCTGCATCAGCTCCATCGTTACCTGAGGCCGCGATAAACAGAATTCCTGCATCACCACCTGATTGAATGGCCGCTCTTAAGGTTTCAGAAAAGCCTCCGCCGCCCCAGGAATTATTAGTTGCTTTAATGTTTACGCCGTAATTTGTTTTTAAATCCGTATAGTAGTCGATACATTCGATAGCACCAGCTGTGCTGCCACCAGTCGAGCCGAGAAACTGACATGGCAATAAAGTGACATTCCAGCTTACCCCGGTAATACCAACGCCATTGTCGCCGCTTGCACCAATAGTACCTGCCACATGAGTGCCGTGACTGCCACTGTCCATCGGGTCGTTATTCTCGTTTAAGGTTGAATAGCCGTATGGGTGGCCCGGATAGCTACCATCATTTTCCCAGCGGTTAGGGATTAAATCAGGGTGGGTGTAGTCCATCCCGGAATCGATTACGCCAATAACTACATCCTGGCTGCCCGTTGTAATGTCCCAGGCTGCAACAGCGCTAATGTCCGCCCCGGCAGTACCACCGCTTTGACCTGTGTTATTTAATGCCCACATTTCGCCGAAACGGGGGTCACCAGGTATTGCCAGTGCTTGTACCAGATAGTTTGGTTCTGCAACCTCAACTGCCGGATTAGTTGCCAGCTGCTTAATCAGAAAATCATGATTAAGTCCTTTGGGAACCATGACTTTAGCTATTCGACCATCAGCAATGTGACGCATTTTAAGGTCTCGTCCCTGAGTGTCTAGTTGGCGCAAGCTGGCACCACTGCGTTTCACTATTGAAAGCCGCTCTTGTTTAGATACCCCTGGTTTAAACATAACAAGAATAGAATCATCAGCTTGTGCAGCCTTATTAGCCGCTAATGCTGAACCCGAAGACAGCGCTGCTGCAACCGCTAACACCAGTATTTTTTGCTTAGACATAGTAGTTCCCATTTTAATTATTTGTAAAATATGCTTAACATGGCACGTAGTAGAACTAGCATAATAGTTAACATTCCGCTCATAATTAACGAAGAAATAGTACAGGTGGGCTAGTAGTTAGGGGTGGTAAGATGTAAATATTTAAAGCTTAAACGCCTGTTAATAATTAATATATTGTAATTTTAATTATCTTTTAGGTGAATTAAAAATAAAACATTTGTCCTATTGTGGCTTTTTTATATGTCTTTAGGCTGGAGTATGTAATAAATAATGAAGGAGTAGTTGTGATTAATGTAAATGCCAGGGCTGTGCTTTTGTCGCTTGGGTTGGCAGTTAGCGGCTGTGCCTTTGCAGATGTTTCTGTGCAGTTAACTTCATTGTTAGAACGTCACGCGTTAGCAAACGGGGTTGATATCACTCAACTTGGTGATCTTAATGTTGCAGATGTGACGCAAGGTGGTGACGCTAACTACGCTGTTTTATTGCAGCAAGGCGTGCTTAATCAGATTTTTCTGCAGCAATATGGTAGTGGAAATCAGGCCAACATCCGCCAGTTTGGAAATAACAATAGTGCTGAAATTTTACAGCAGGGAGAAAGCAACCTAATCCAATTAGAACAATGGGGAAATCGCAGTTTTGCTATTGAGCAAATTGGAAACGGTGCTGAAATCTCAATAATTCAATACTAATAAGAGACTCAGGGAGAATCATATGAACCTTATTAAACCACGTAAACATCTATTAGGTATGGCAATCGCGTTATGTTTTGCCGGCAGTGCCTTTGCAGAAAATGAGACATCCATTTATCAAAGCTCTGCAGTTGGTGCCGCTGAAGGAAATACTGCTGAGGTAACACAGACTAATACTGGCGGCAACGTTAACCTGGCTGTTTTAGAACAGGTAGGTGAAATGAACTACAGCAGTATTTTACAAAATGGTCTCTGGCTTGAGGGCTATAGCTTTAGCACAGGTAGTGACAACGCAGTTCGGCTTGAACAATTTGCTGACTGGCATATTGCATACAGCCAGATTACTGGCGATGAAAACATTGTTACCATTACCCAGGATGGTTTTTATAATCAGGCTGAAGCCATTATAGAAGGTAACGTTAATGATGCGGTTATTTTTCAAACCGGCGATTTAAATGAAGCATTTGCAAATTTGCTGGGTGATATGAACATTGCCGAAATTGAGCAGAATGGCAATGGTAACTGGGCGAACGCCAGTTTTACCGGCAATGAAAATATGTTTTACAGTTTTCAGGAAGGTAACGATAACGAAGCAGGTATGCTAAACGTGGTTGGCAACCTTAATGTGTTCGAAGCTGAGCAGTTTGGCGATCAGAATGTCGGCGGTGTAATAGGTTTAGCCGGCGACAATAACAGTGTATTCATTCAGCAGGAAGGTATCGCAAACGTATTTATCGCTGCTGATGTGTCAGGCGATAACAACTATGTTGATGTCAAACAGGATGGATTTGCTAACCGGTTCTTAGTTGAACCAATAAGCGGCAACGATAATTTAATCCTGATTGATCAGTCCGGCGACATTAATCTGGTTGAAGCACCTGTGGGCTTAACTGGCAATGATAATCTGATTGATATGCGCCAGGATGGTGTTGAAAACTCAGTCTTGCTTGCAACAGAAGGTGATAGCCATGACCTGACCGTTGATCAGCGTGGCGATGCGAATACTGCGGTAATGGTGTTAACAGGTGCAGGTAATGCCGGTTTAATTCGGAGCTTTGGTGATGCAAATACCGCCGTAATTGGCTTTTCCGGTGTTAACAACAATGCGGAGATTCAGCAGTTAGGTGATGAAAACTATGCTGAAATTGATGTAGTTGGCGATGACAATGAAATAATGGTTGATCAGAACGGCAATTTCAACAGCACCCTGATTACCAGTGATGTTGCAGTCGTAATGAACACTATTGATATTGAACAAAATGGCGATTTAAATTTAGTTGATATTTTGGTTGGCGGTAGCGGTAACGTTGCGGAAATTCTGCAGCAAGGCGATGGTAACTGGATAGCTGGAAATAATGATTATTTCGCTCTGGCTGGCGACAACGGCACCGTTTCAATCAGCCAGATAGGCAATGATAACGTGGTATTAGGTGAGCAGTTTGGCAACGGTAATGTGATGAATATTACTCAGCTGGGCGACTTTAACACTGCAACCGTTACGCAGAACTGACATGAAAGGCGGCCTTGTAGCCGCCGTTAACCTATGAAAGTAATTGTCCTGTTATTAATTTTGCTGCTGCCAACAAAGGTGGCAGCAAACGATATTGAACTTAGCGGTTTAGTAATTGACCGCACCATCTCCCGTTTCGGCAAAGACTTTATGTTTTATTACTCTGGTTACTGGCGTGACATGCCTGCGACAGAAGGCGTGTCTGTCGTAATTTATGAGCAGGTTTATCCGCAAGCTGGTACTTTTTTATGGGTGGAAATGAATCAGCAACGAGTCTATCAAACCTATTTTGGCCGCCGTTACAACAACGTCAAAGAGATGGCAGAACAAGCCATTTTACGCAGTATCAATGAGTTGGCTAATATACAAGCCAGCATGTTACTGGGTGAGCAGGAACAAGAAATATATTAAAGGGAATAGTAATGAAAAGAACGGCAGTACTGCTAATCCTGCTGGCAACCGCCTCTGTAAATGCAACTGAGTTAGTTTACACACCTATCAACCCGAGTTTTGGTGGTAACCCGCTGAACGGAAACTTTTTACTGCAAAAAGCGCAAAGCCAGAATAGTTTCACTGAAGAGCGGCCAACCTTATCTTTTGTTGATAAGTTCCAGGAAGCATTAGAGCGCAATATTATAAATTCGCTTACCAGACGCATTGCTGATGGCGACCTGGTTGATGGTGTTTACAATACCGGTGAGTTTCTGGTTGAAATATCTACCGGAACTGACGGCAGTGTTATTGTGAATATAACTAACCTCGATACCGGTGAAGTGACAATTATTACTATCCCTGTGATAGGAGGTTAATAATGAGAATTATTGTTATATTAACCGTTTTGTCAGCTTTAGCAGGGTGTTCCCTGGTACCCAAGCCTGAATTAAATATTACGCCAGCAGCTGTTGATAGTGTAAGCAGTACTATGCTGACGTTACGCAAACAAGCTCAACCCCGCCAACAAATCCCGGTATCAGTGTATGCCTTTCGCGATCAGACCGGGCAGTATAAACCGCAGGCAAACGTATCCAGCTTTTCCACAGCGGTAACACAGGGTGCGACTTCAATGTTAACTCAGATCCTGCTGGATAGTGGCTGGTTTACTCCGCTGGAACGGGAAGGGCTGCAAAATTTGTTAACTGAGCGGAAAATTTATGGATCCAATAAAAAGTTAACCGATTTACCACCTTTAAAAGAGGCACGATTAGTGTTAGAAGGCGGCATTATTGGTTATGAAACTAACTTAACCACAGGTGGTATTGGTGCTGAATATTTCGGTTTAGGTTTGTCGGAATTGTATCGGGAGGATCAGGTAACCGTCTATCTGCGGGCTATAGATGTTCATAGCGGTCAGGTATTGCTTTCGGTTTCTACTACCAAAAAAGTTTTTTCGCAGGAACTGCGGGCCGGTTTATTTCGGTATGTTTCTCTGAACAGGCTGGTTGAGATTGAGGGAGGCTATTCCACCAACGAACCGGTACAATTTTGCGTAAAGCAAGCAATGGAAACAGCTGTTGTTGAGCTTATTAACCTGGGCCTGGAACGGGGTTTCTGGCGGGCCGATGATCAGGCTAGCCTGGCAACTGCAGGTTGACCTTCAATTATCAGATTGGATTGCTGCAACCAACGCAGCAATTCAACTCTGTTTCGGGCCTGGGTTTTGCGGAAAATTGCCGACAAATGAGCCTTAACCGTATGGGCGCTGATATTTAACATTAGCGCTATTTCTTTATTTCTGGCACCTTCCGCCACCAGACTTATAATTCGTTTCTCTTGTCTGGTCAGTTGAGCACTGGTAGCAGCAGTAACTTCTGAATTTAATTTCTTAGGTTTATTTATCAATAGATCAACAACATCAGACATTACAGTCCGGGAGTAATATAACTGGCCGGACATCAGAGTTTTAAGTGCTGTCAGCACCCGGTCAAGCTGCTCATCTCGATAAATTAAACCTCTTAGTCCACTGTGCACCGCAATAGTCGGATCGATAAGCGCGCGTTCAGCCTGAAATATAAATGTAGGATAACGTTGCATTAACATTGCTAACTCACTGGAGACGCCTTTTTTGGTCAGATCCTGGCTGTTAAACTGGCACCCTACCAGCACGCCTGATTTAACCGATTGCTGCATAAAATCACTACGACTGTATTGCTGCATCTTTATACCAACTGACTGAGCTAACATGGCTGTATTGTGTAATTGCTGACGCTCTGACAGTATTATCAGCTTGGAAAACCGTTCCATTGTTTTCACCTCCATACGACTTTAGCCAGAATCAGGGACTAAAATGACATTGGATATACTGTACCGCGTCGCAGCCAATTGCAACTAGTGAAGGCTGCTAAGTTAAAATAAGCTACTGTAGTGCGACCAATAATGCAGTGCAAAGTGCTGCGAAGTTTTGCAAAATAAACCTGGGAAAGAGATTCAGATCTTACTGCGCAGATTCAGGTCAGGAAAACATCATGTACACAAAAAAAATATTGCTTGTTTGTTTAGGAAATATTTGTCGCTCGCCAACAGCGCATGCTGTCCTTAGCCATAAAGCTAAGCTGCAAAGCTTTGATATTGCGATTGACTCTGCGGGCACCAGTGCGTCACATAAAGGCGAACGTCCTGACAGCCGCAGTGTTAGAGCAGGCAGTGCCAGAGGCTATAATTTTGGTGGCCTTCATTCCCGTCCGGTATTTCAGCAAGATTTTGCTGATTTTGATCTTATTCTGGCGATGGATAATGACAACCTGGCTGAGTTGAAGCGACGTTGCCCCGCTGAACATGCCCATAAAATCAGGCTATTTCTGTCATTTCATCCAGAGTATCCAGAAATTAATGAAGTTCCGGATCCTTATTACAGTGGCAGTAAAGGCTTTGAACTGGTTTTGGATCTGATAGAGCAAGCGAGTGATAAGTTGTTAGTGGCGCCGGAGATCAGGGGAGCTTAGGTTTTCTGGCTACTTATTACCTTATCAGCTGGATTAGTGCGAAAAACTCTGACAACAGGATTGAATTTACGTCCGGAAGTCTATAAGTTTGCAACTGTCTTATTAATTCTTTGTATAGGAACACCATTGTGACCACCTGGACGCCAGATAGCTGGCGAGCTCTGCCCATTCAACAACAGCCGTCCTACCAGGACCAACAATTACTTAAGCAAGTTGAACAACAGCTCCATCGGTATCCGCCGTTAGTTTTTGCCCAGGAAACCCGTGACTTGCATACTCAATTAGGCCAGGTCGCTAAAGGCGAAGGTTTTTTGCTGCAAGGCGGTGATTGTGCCGAAAGCTTTAATGACTTTAATGCACCAAAAATTCGTGACACCTTTAAGGTGTTGCTGCAGATGGCTGTGGTTTTAACTTATGCCGGTGGCCTGCCGGTGGTTAAAGTTGCCCGGATGGCAGGTCAGTACGCCAAACCACGTTCCAGCGATCTTGAAACGATAAACGGTATAACTTTGCCAAGCTATCGCGGTGATATTGTTAATAGTTTTGAGTTTACTGAGAGTGCCCGTCAGCCAGATCCTAATCGTCTGGTAACGGCTTATCATCACTCAGCCGCAACCTTAAACTTGCTCAGAGCGTTTGCCCAGGGCGGTTTAGCAGATTTGCACCAGGTCAGTAAGTGGAACATGGGTTTTGTTGAGTCTAATCCATTAAAAGATCGCTATCATAATGTGGCACAGCGGATTCAGGAAGCATTACGATTTATGGAGATTTGCGGTATTACCGCGCAAAACTCGCCTTCTATTCGCGAGACGCAGCTTTATACCTCTCATGAAGCCTTACTACTTAATTATGAGGAAGCACTGACCCGGCGCGATTCACTGACCGGTGACTGGTATGATTGTTCTGCTCATATGGTATGGATAGGAGAGCGGACCCGTCAGTTAGATCACGCGCACCTGGAGTTTTTCCGCGGTATTCATAATCCAGTAGGGGTAAAAATTGGTCCTGGCATGCAACCTGATGAATTAATCAGGCTGATTGATGCGCTGAATCCGGATAACACGCCTGGCAGGTTAACTCTGATCACCAGAATGGGAGCCGATAAGCTGGCTGATAAGTTACCCGCTTTGGTTCGTAAGGTTAAAGCAGAAGGCCGGACTGTGGTTTGGAGCTCAGATCCAATGCATGGCAATACGGTAAAAGCCAGTAACGATTTTAAAACCCGCGATTTTGAAGCTATCTTACGTGAGATCCGCAACTTCTTTGCTGTGCATAAAGCTGAAGGAACGCATGCTGGTGGTATTCATCTGGAGATGACCGGTGAGCATGTGACAGAGTGCACCGGCGGTGCTTACGGCTTAAGTGAGCATGATTTAAGTAAACGCTATTTCACCCAGTGCGACCCAAGGTTAAATGCCGACCAGGTACTGGAGCTGGCGTTTTTGATTGCTGATACGTTAAGCGCCGGCCGCAAGTAAGCGAACACTCTATTTAGCCCCGTGCTGAAATTCAGGAAAAGACCCGTCTGGGTCTTTTTTTTAATACTTATGTCGTTTTAAACCTGTTTTGGCGATGATTTTTGCCGATATTTCCTCAATAGAAAGATGAGTTGAGTTTAAAAATGGGATCTGTTCCTGACGATATAGTGCTTCAACTTCGTTTAACTCAGCGGCGCATTGCCGGATAGATGCATAACGGCTGTCTGGCCGGCGTTGCTGACGGATCTGACTTAGCCGTTCAGCAGTGATACTCAGGCCAAATAATTTATCTTTGTTACGCATCAGCTCTGCAGGTAGTCGCAATGCCCCCATATCTTCCTCTACAAAAGGATAGTTAGCCGCTTTAATCCCATATTGCAGAGCCAGATAGAGACTGGTTGGCGTTTTACCTGAGCGGCTGACCCCGACTAAAATAATGTCTGCCTGGTCAAAGTTTTTCATATTGGCGCCATCATCATTAGCCAGCGCATAATTAACCGCATCTATACGAAAATCATAGGTTTTTTCATGCATGCTATGAGTTCTATGAGTTTTAGGTACTGGCGCAATGCCTAACTCGCGCTGAAGGGGTTCGACAAAGGTATTCAGAAAGTCATAGCAGATGCCATCACTATTGTTAATAATATGGCGCAGGTTGTCATCAACAAAGGTCTGGAAAATAAGTGGTTTTACTCCCGTTGTTTTATACCGATCATTAATCCGCTGTTTAACCTGTTGTGCCATATCAGCGGTCTCTACAAAAGGTATCGTGATATGTTCGAATTGTGCTGGAAAAAGAGTAAGTAAGGCGTGACCAAATACCTCAGCTGTAATGGCCGTACCATCAGAAATATAGAAAGCTGTCCGCACTGTAAACTCCGTTTTGTTGTTATAAAATTACATGAAAATTAAGGTTTTAAATAACCTCAGCCAGAGTGTAAAATCGTGGTGCTTTGTAATGCTGACTGTAAGCTTACACGTCCTACGACAAGAAATGGAGACGAACTGTGCAAGAATTTGTGATTTGGTATGAAAAGCTGGGTATGCATGATGTAGATCGGGTAGGAGGCAAAAATGCATCCTTAGGAGAAATGATCAGTAACCTTGCTAATGCCGGGGTGCAGGTGCCGGGCGGTTTTGCCACCACAGCTGATGCCTTTAATCAGTTTCTTGAACAAAGCGGTGTAAACGAGCGGATTTATCAGCTGCTTGATGGCCTGGATGTGGACGATGTTACTGCGCTCGGTAAAGCTGGTGCACAAATTCGGCAATGGGTTATTGATACGCCTTTTCAACCCGAACTTGAACAGGCGATTCGCGAGGCTTACCAGCAGTTACATGCTGATCCTACGCACGATGTGTCTTTTGCAGTCCGCTCTTCGGCTACCGCAGAAGACATGCCCGACGCGTCTTTTGCCGGTCAACAGGAAACCTTTTTAAATGTGCGTGGTTATGATGCAGTAATTATCGCGATTAAACATGTTTTTGCCTCGTTATTTAACGATCGCGCTATTTCATATCGGGTGCATCAGGGCTATGACCATCGTGGTGTAGCGTTATCTGCCGGCGTGCAGAAGATGGTACGCTCTGATATTGCGTCGTCCGGCGTGATGTTTAGTATAGATACCGAATCAGGTTTTGAAGACGTGGTATTTATTACCGCCTCTTATGGCTTGGGTGAAATGGTGGTGCAGGGCGCCGTTAACCCTGATGAGTTTTATGTACACAAACCCACCCTGGCGGCAGGCAGGCCGGCCGTGGTGAAGCGTAATTTAGGCAGTAAAAAAGTCGAAATGGTTTACTCGGCCGAGCAAAGCCATGGTAAGCAGGTGAAAATTGTCGATATTGATGTTGGGCGCAGCCAACAGTTTTCGTTAACAGATGCTGAAGTAGAAGAACTGGCAAAACAAGCGGTAATTATTGCTGAGCATTATGGCCGGGCCATGGACATTGAATGGGCCAAAGACGGTAACGACGGCAAACTCTATATTGTACAAGCGCGGCCGGAAACAGTGAAAAGCCGGGAAGACAGCAACAGCATGGAACGATTCCAGCTGCAGGGCTCGGCACCGGTACTGGTGGAAGGACGGGCAATAGGTCAGCGAATTGGCGCAGGCACTGCCAAAGTACTGAAAGGTATAGAGCAGATGGACCAGATTATGCCTGGCGATGTGCTGGTGACTGACATGACTGATCCGGACTGGGAGCCCATTATGAAACGGGCTTCTGCAATTGTTACCAACCGTGGTGGCCGTACCTGCCATGCAGCAATCATTGCCAGAGAATTAGGGATACCTGCCGTAGTCGGCTGCGGGGATGCTACCAGCAAACTAAAAACCGGCCAGCAGGTTACGGTATCCTGTGCTGAAGGCGACACTGGTTTTATCTATGATGGTAAGCTGGAATATAAAGTGGTTAGCAGTCGGGTAGACCAGATGCCGGCACTTGATTTAAAAATCATGATGAACGTGGGCAACCCTGAGCGGGCATTCTCATTCGCCAAATTGCCACATGCCGGTATTGGTCTTGCCAGGCTCGAGTTTATTATTAACCGGATGATCGGCGTTCACCCCAAAGCATTACTTAACTTTGATGCTCAGACACCGGAACTTAAAGCCACTATCAGTGAAATGATTGCAGGCTATGCCAATCCGGTAGAATTTTATATAGCGAAATTAACTGAAGGTATTGCAACCTTAGCGTGTGCCTTTGCTCCGCAAAAGGTGATAGTGCGGATGTCTGATTTTAAATCGAACGAGTATGCCAACCTGGTTGGCGGCCGACAGTATGAACCGCACGAAGAAAACCCGATGATTGGCTTTCGGGGCGCGTCACGTTATATCTCAAAAGACTTCCGTGATTGCTTTGCTCTGGAAGTTGAGGCATTGAAGCGGGTTCGTAATGTAATGGGTTTCACTAATGTTGAAGTGATGATCCCTTTCGTTCGCACTCTGGAAGAAGCAGCAGCGGTAATTGATTTACTGGCAGAACATGGTTTAAAACGCGGCGATAATGGCTTAAGAGTTGTTATGATGTGTGAATTGCCCTCCAACGCCTTGCTTGCTGAAGAGTTTCTGGAATACTTTGACGGGTTTTCAATAGGCTCAAACGATTTAACTCAGTTAACGCTGGGCTTGGATCGGGACAGTGGTTTAATTGCTCACTTGTTTGATGAACGTAATCCGGCCATTTATAAATTGTTGGAAATGGCTATTAAAACCTGTAAAGCCAAAGGTAAGTATATCGGCATTTGTGGCCAGGGCCCGTCTGATCATGAAGATTTTGCCGGCTGGCTGATGCAACAGGGTATAGATAGTGTCTCGTTGAACCCGGATACGGTGCTTGAAACCTGGTTATATCTGGCTGAAAAATTTGGCAAACACTAATTTTAATGCTCAGGAGAGCCCCGCAATGCGGGGCTTTTTATTATGTTTTCTGCATTATGCAGCTTTGCTATATTAAAAACTGTTTAAAAAACCATTAAACACGCCACAGCAGCGGTGTCAAACGTAGCTATTAACTGTTTGTTATGGCAAATTACAGCTATTAAAACTCAATAAAACTTAATAAAAACCAACAACAATAATTACAGGGGAAGCTAATGGAAGCCTTGGTCAGCACCGTCAATAGTATTATCTGGAGCCCGGCACTGATATTTTTGTGTCTTGCCGCCGGTTTATTTTACTCCGTCATTACCCGTTTTGCTCAGGTCCGGCATTTTAAAGAGATGTGTAAGCTGCTATTCAGCAGCAATGAATCTGATAAAGGTATTTCATCATTTCAGGCGCTGGCCGTATCATTATCTGGCCGGGTTGGGGTAGGTAATATTGCCGGGGTGGCGGCGGCTATTGGTTTTGGCGGCCCGGGCGCAGTGTTCTGGATGTGGGTAGTGGCATTTCTTGGTGCCAGCACCGCCTATGCTGAATCAACATTAGGTCAGGTATATAAAGTAGAAGAAGATGGCCAGTATCGCGGTGGTCCGGCATATTATTTTGAGCGTTGTCTGGGCCAGAAGTGGCTGGCTATATTGTTTGCGGTTTCAGCAATTATCGCCTGTGGCGTGTTTCTTCCCGGAGTACAGGCGAATGCGGTAGGTAATGCCTTTACCCAGGTGTTTGGTGAAGGCAATATGGTGGTAACCACTTTTGGTGAAGTCGGCAGCTTTAAGCTGGTAGCACTGGCCATAATATTAATTGTGCTGGCTTTTATAATATTCGGCGGTATCAAACGAATTGCCCATTTTACCCAGATTGTGGTGCCTTTTATGGCATTGGGTTACATCGTTATGGCGCTAATTGTGGTTTTCCTTAACCTGGACAAAGTACCTGGCATCTTCAGCTTAATTATTTCTGATGCATTTACCGCACAGGCCGGTATGGGCGCAGCTATTGGCTGGGGCGTGAAAAGGGGTATTTATTCGAATGAGGCTGGTCAGGGTACCGGACCGCATGCTGCTGCAGCAGCTGAGGTAGATCATCCGGCACAGCAAGGGCTGGTGCAGGCGTTTTCAGTGTATGTTGATACCTTGTTTGTCTGCACAGCTACCGCATTAATGATTTTGCTGACATCACAATACAATATTCAGACTGAAGATTTTAATGCAGCGACCGGCGCCGGCACTATTATCTTGCAGAATATAGATGCAACTACAGAGGTGGCTTCACCGGCATTTACCCAAATGGCCTTAAACAGTGTGTTTGGTCAGTTTGGTCAGGCTTTCGTCGGTGTAGCAATTTTCTTCTTCGCGTTTACCACCATTCTGGCTTACTACTATATTGCTGAAACGAATGTGGCCTATCTAAACCGCTATTTTAAAGGCAATATTCCATTAGTATTGGTTAAAATCATTATTATGGCCATGGTTGCTTACGGCATGGTTAATAGCTCTGGTTATATCTGGGGTATTGGTGATATTGGGGTAGGTTTAATGGCCTGGATTAATATTCTGGGCATTCTGGCTATTTTCTTCGTCGCTAAACCAGCCATTTTGTGTTTACGTGATTATGAGGAACAAAAGAAAGCGGGTGGGCCAATTAATTTTGACCCTGTTAAGCTTGGTATTAAGAATGCGACTTTCTGGGAAAAACGCCTGGCGAAACAGCAACAGGATCCTAAAGCTTAACGCGAAGTTTGTCAGCGCTATTCTATAGCGCCACCAATAAGCCCGGCTATTGTGCCGGGCTTTTTTATATGTTTGACAGCGCACAGACCTTTGTCATTTATTGCGGGATGATTTGCCCGGCACTACACTCTTATAATGACAGGTTAATGGAGAGGCAAGTTTAATAATAAACAGGAGCTGATTATGATGGATGATTTTAAAAGAAAATTTTTGGTTACAGGTGCTTTTTTGGCTGCAGGTATCTTTCTGTCAGGCTGTGAACGTCAGAGTATCGAAGCTCCGACAGACGAAGCCGGTTTAACTGTAACTACTGAAGACGGCAGTGGCGATGATCTGAATATCACTACCGCAGTGCACACTGCGATAAGAGCCGAACAGCGGTTGAATGAGTTAAACATTCAGGTGGAGACCAACAAGGGTGATGTCAGATTATACGGCGAGGTTGCAACAGAAGAGCAACGCGAGCTGGCAGAGAGCATTGCAATCGGTACACCCGGCGTGCACGCTGTTAATAATGAATTGAAAATCAGGCAATAATCGTTATGTTTATTACGACTATCGGCGCAGAGCAAGTCTCTGCGCCGATAGCGCCTCACTCCACCCCAATAAAGCCGCCGGTTTGATGCGCCCATAGTTGAGCGTAAATGCCGCCGCTGGCGATAAGCTCGCTGTGGCTGCCTTGCTCGACTATTTTGCCTTCATCCAGCACAATAAGCCGGTCCATCTGAGCTATAGTAGACAAACGGTGGGCGATAGCGATAACGGTTTTGCCAGCCATCAGCTTATTTAAACTGGCCTGAATGGCGGCTTCTACTTCCGAATCAAGTGCCGAGGTGGCTTCGTCCAGAATTAAAATAGGGGCATTTTTCAGCAGAACCCGGGCAATAGCGATGCGCTGCCGCTGACCGCCGGAGAGTTTAACGCCTCGCTCGCCAACCTGGGCATCAAAACCACTGTTGCCCTTAGGATCGGTTAAGTCACTGATAAAGTCGCTGGCTTCTGCTTGCTCTGCCGCCAACTGCAATTCTGCTTCTGTCGCATCAGGTTTACCGTAGGCGATATTCTCGCGCACTGAGCGGTGTAGCAGGGAGGTGTCCTGAGTTACCATGGCAATATGCTGGCGCAGACTTTCCTGGCTTACCGTACTGATATCCTGGCCATCAATCAGAATGCTGCCGCTCTCTATATCGTAAAAACGCAGCAACAGATTAACCAGAGTAGACTTTCCGGCGCCGGAGCGGCCTACCAGACCAACTTTTTCGCCGGGACTAATACTCAGGTTAAGCTGTTGCAGTACAGCTGCCTTACCCCCTTCAACTGGCGCTTTACCATAATTAAAACTAACCTGCCGGAATTCAATTTTGCCTGCAGGAACCGTTAATTTTCCGGCATTAGCGCTGTCTTTTACGTCTATCGGCCGGGACAAGGTGGCAATGCCGTCTGCTACGGTACCAATGTTTTCAAATAAGCTGCTGACTTCCCACATAATCCACTGAGCCATACCGTTTAAACGCAGCGCCAGGCTGATTGCGATAGCGATCGCACCAACGGTAATCGCACTACCGGCCCATAAATAGAGCGATAAGGCAGCAACGCTGAATACTAAAATATAATTCAGACTTTGTACTGTGACGCTTAAACCAGTCGCCAGCCGCATTTGCTGATATACCGGTTGCAGGAAAACATTCATGCTGTCTTTAGCGTAACTTTCTTCACGATTGGTGTGTGAGAACAACTTAATAGTAGTAATGTTGGTATAGCTATCAACAATCCGTCCGGTCATTTCGGATCGGGCATCTGCCTGAGCTGTCGATACTCTTTTGAGTCTGGGCACAAAGTAAAATTGCAAACCAATATAAAGTACCAGCCAGACTAACATGGGTATTATCAATCTGATGTCTGCATCAGCGACAAAAAACAGCATAGCGCCAAAATAAACCAGCACATATACCATTACATCGAGCAGCTTCATCACGGTCTCGCGCACTGACAGGGCGGTCTGCATGACTTTAGTAGCAATTCGGCCGGCAAAGTCATTCTGATAAAAGCTGACACTCTGCCGCAGCAAGTAACGGTGTGCCAGCCAGCGGATTGACATAGGGTAATTACCCAGCAGAGTTTGATGAACAATAGCGGAGTGGATAAATGTCATCAGCGGTAATAATACTAACGTTACCAGGGCCATCCAGATCAGGGTACTGCGCTCGTCTTTGAAAAAGTTTTCAGGATCATTCGCTACCAGCCAGTCGACTAATTGCCCCATAAAACTAAATAATGACACTTCCAAAACGGCCAGGATGGCAGAAGATAACGACATAAATACTAAAGATCGTTCCATGCCTTTAGTGTAATGCCGGCAAAAGGCCAGTAAACCGCGCGGCGGCTGGCAGGGCTCGGCTGCAGGGAATGGTTTAGTGAGTCGTTCGAAAAAACGCAGCATGAGAGGTCCTGAATGGATGAAGAAATTTAAATGCGCCTTATTGTACCCGAGTTTATAGCTTTGGATCAGGCTAATCAGCTAAATCATTCTCAGCCTGAGTAATTTTGACAGTCACTTTAATACTCATATTCAACAGCATAGCTCTGCTTGAATGTGATACTATAACAAAATATTGCTGTAGCCACGTCAAACCAGCCTGTTATAATCTGCGTATGCCACAACTTGTTTTAACAAAGCTCAGGCCCAACTTATCTTTGCTATAGCGTGCCTTTAATGCTGAGAAGTAAAATGACCATTAAACTTGTCACCTCCACTGTATTACCCACTCCGTTTGCTGAATTCAGGCTGCATGGTTTTGTTTCTGATAATGGCAAGGAGCATGTTGCTCTTACATTGGGAGATGTTACATCAAGCGAGCCGGTACTGGCGAGGGTTCACTCTGAGTGCTTAACGGGCGACGCCTTGTTCAGCCTGCGCTGTGACTGCGGTCCGCAATTAGAAGCCGCAATGCGTAAAATTGCTGATTTAGGCCGGGGTTGTATTTTATATTTACGCCAGGAAGGGCGTGGTATCGGTTTGATTAACAAAATACGAGCCTATGCAGAACAGGACAAAGGTCTGGATACCGTAGAGGCAAACGAAATACTGGGATTTTTACCTGATATGCGTGAATATGATATTGCGGCAAAAATGTTTGAGCAGTTAGGCGTGCAACAGATACGCTTGCTGACTAATAATCCACGCAAGTTAAAAGCACTGACTGATGCCGGAGTTAATATTCTGGAACGGGTGCAGCACCGGGTAAAAACGACCGCACACAGCCATCGCTATCTGGCGACTAAAGCTGCCAAAATGGGCCATATGGAGTAGAGCAGCGCTTATGATCCCGAAACTTACCCCTGAATTAACGCTTGACGCCAGCATCATCGCCTTTAGTAAAGCGCTGGTAGCCGCCGGTTTTAGTGGCGATATTGAAACCAGCTATGGCAGTCGTCTGGCAGTAGCAACCGACAATAGTGTTTATCAGGCGCTGCCACAAGCAGTACTGCTACCAAAAAACACTGATGATTTAGTTATTTTGACTTCTCTGGCGCAAACCTCCAGTTTCTCTCATATAAAATTCAGCCCGCGTGGCGGTGGCACGGGGACTAATGGTCAGGCGTTAACTGAGCACGTGGTTGTCGATTTATCCCGTCATATGCGTGCTATTCTGGAAATTAATACCGAGCAGCGTTGGGTAAGAGTACAGGCCGGTGTGATTAAAGATCAACTGAATGTATTTCTAAAGCCATATGGATTTTTCTTCGCTCCGGATTTATCCACTTCTAATCGTGCCACGATTGGCGGCATGATAAATACCGATGCATCGGGGCAGGGTTCTCTGGTGTATGGTAAAACCAGTGACCACGTGCTGGCACTTAAAACCGTGCTTATCGACGGCAATATTTTAAAAACGCATAAAATGGCCACGTTTGAAGCTGAACATCGTGCCACAATGCCTAATAGTATTGGTCGTATTTATCGCCAGGTACTGGACAGCTGCCGGGAATTCAGACCGCAGATTCTGGAGAAATTCCCACGATTGAACCGTTTTTTAACCGGCTACGATTTAGAGCATGTGTTTAATGACGATTTAACGGAATTCGATTTATCCCGAATTATTACCGGCTCTGAGGGCTCGCTGGGTTTTGTCACAGAAGCTAAATTGAATATCACACCCATCGCTAAGTATAAATGTCTGCTCAATGTTAAATACGACAGTTTTGAAAGTGCCTTAAGAAATGCCCCATTTTTAGTGGCAGCAGCAGCAACCTCCGTTGAAACTGTTGACAGTAAAGTGCTGGATTTGGCGCGCAACGATATTATCTGGCATCAGGTTAAAGAATTAATCACCGACGTACCGGGCACTGCAATGCAAGGCCTGAATATGGTTGAGTACAACAGTGAAGACCAGGCGGAAATAGAGCAGAAAATTGCCGCGCTGACAGCTAAATTGGACAGCGCTATCGCGGATAAAACTGATGGGATAATCGGCTATCAGCTAACTTACGACACGGCAGCTATTGGCAATATCTATGCAATGCGTAAAAAGGCCGTGGGTTTACTGGGTAATACTAAGGGTGCACAAAAGCCAATTGCGTTTGCCGAAGATACGGCAGTGCCGCCGGAAAATCTGGCCGACTTTATTATGGAGTTCAGGGCCTTACTTGATAGCCATGGCTTGCAATATGGCATGTTTGGTCATGTTGATGCTGGTGTGTTACACGTGCGCCCGGCTTTAGATTTATGCGATCCTGAGCAAGAAAAGCTAATGCGTACTATTTCAGACCAGGTTGTAGCGCTTACTGCAAAATATGGTGGTTTAATGTGGGGCGAGCACGGCAAAGGCTATCGCAGTGAATACGGTCCGGCATTTTTTGGTGATGAGTTATTTAATGAGCTGCGGAAAATTAAAGCAGCCTTCGACCCACGTAACCGGGTAAACCCCGGAAAAATCTGCACGCCTTATTATAGCAACGAGCAACTGGTATCGGTTGATGGCCAGAAACGCGCCTGGTTTGATCGGCAAATTCCGGTTGCAGTTAAAACAAGTTTTGACAGCAGTTTAAACTGCAACGGCAATGGCCTGTGTTTTAACTTCGATGAAAGCTCACCAATGTGTCCGTCCAGTAAAGTAACCAAAGACCGGCGCCACAGCCCGAAAGGGCGGGCAGGTTTAATGCGTGAGTGGTTACGCCTAACCGAGCAGCAAGGTAATGACATACTTGCGGCGGAGCAGGAACTTATTGAAAGTAAACAAAACTTTAGTGCATTCTGGCAGAAAATTAAAAATAATCTGGCGAAACGGCAAGGCGAGCAGGATTTTTCTCATGAAGTAATGGAGGCGATGGAGGGCTGTCTGGCTTGTAAAGCTTGTGCCAGCCAGTGTCCGGTTAAAGTGGATGTACCATCGTTTCGTTCACGCTTTCTGCAACTTTACCATAGCCGCTATTTACGTCCTGCCAAGGATTATATCGTTGCTAATATTGAGCGCACCGCGCCTGTGCTGGCCAAAGCACCTAAACTGGTAAACTTTGTGCTAAGACGTAAAGTTACCGCCACGCTGCTTAAAAACACAGTAGGATACGTCGATACGCCATTGTTATCGGTTCCTACCCTGGCGCAGCAAACGGCTGACAAATATCGGTTTGATCTGGCGGCGCTACAGCAGTTGCCGCCAGCTGAAAAGGCCAGAACGGTATTACTGGTTCAGGATCCTTTTACCAGTTTTTATGAAGCGAAATTAGTTGCCGATGCGCTGCGTTTACTGGAGAAAATCGGCTTCAGGCCCGTTTTGTTGCCATTTTTGCCCAACGGTAAACCGCAACATGTGAAGGGCTTTTTACGTGAATTCACTAAAACAGCCACAACTGCTGCCCGCTTTTTAAACCAGCTGCAGCAGCTTGATATGCCGATGCTGGGGCTGGATGCTTCGCTGGTGCTGGTATACCGCGATGAATACAATAAAGCATTGACTGATAAACGAGGCGACTTTCAGGTGCAGCTGTTGCATGAATGGCTGGTGCAACAACCACTGGCACACGCTGTTAATGCTGCCGACTATGCGTTACTGGCACATTGTACTGAAAAAACGGCCTTACCTGCTACTGAACAGGCCTGGCAACAAATCTTCAGCAGGGTGGGTTTAGGTTTAACGCCGGTAAGCGTTGGTTGTTGTGGTATGGCAGGTACCTACGGTCACGAAGCCCAGAACGTTGATAACAGCAAAGCCCTGTTCGATATGAGCTGGCGCTCACCCGTTGAGCGCTTTGGTGTATCGCATATATTAGCGACGGGTTTCTCTTGCCGCAGCCAGGTAAAACGATTAATGGGAGATAAGCCACAACATCCGTTGCAGGCATTGTTACAGCACTTGTGAACGCTGGATAAAAAAATAAAAAAAGCCCGGAAATTCCGGGCTTTATCGTTTTATATAGAAGGTTAGAAGCGGTACACGCCTTTTAAGTAGTAATAGCCGCCATTTATACCCATTGGTGATGTTTCATAGTATTTAGCACCAAAAGCATTATTTGGTAAACCCACTGCACTCATATTAATGCGCTCAGGCTTGGTATCAAAAATGTTTTGAGCGCCAACCGCTACAGAGAAGCTGTCATTAATAAAATAGCTCAGCTCAGCATCGAAGGTTACTTTAGCTGCGGCATTAACCTCAGTACCCGGTTCTCCGGGGACACCAACCCAGTCAACATGCACGCCCTGATACTCGCCAAAATAATTTGATCTCAGGAAGAAAGACCAATCATCATAACTCTGGTTCCAGGTTAAGGTTGCACGATGGTTTGGTAAATCATTTTCCAGCCTTGATACTTTATCCAGTCCAGTAATGGCTGTAGCACTTTTAACCTTTGTGTCAGTCCAGTTATAGGCAAAATTGAAGCTGCTGCGGCCATCGAACAAGAAGGTCGAGTAGCTGGCAACAAAATCAATACCCTGAGTTTTGGTATCAAAATCATTGGTAAAAAAACTAACCTGTTGAATAGAATCAACGTTTTTAACGCCTGCTGCGCGAAGTGCTTCACGGTTGGCATCGGTCAAATTAATTTTACTAGACTGACTAATCCGGTCATCAACATCAATCCGGAAATAGTCCAGCGTCATAAAGATATTTGCGCCAGAGTAAACGATACCAGCAGCAAAACTGGTTGACTCTTCTGGCTGTAATTCCTTACCGCCGAGCTCGACCGATACAGGGTTGGTAGGAGGAAGTAAAGCCGAATCTACCAGTAAACCTGAATCAAGATTGGTCTGGACATTACTGACATTTGCCTGGCCAACAGTAGGTGCTCTGAAACCTGTGCTGTGCGAGCCACGTACTGCCCAATCATCAGTCAACCGGTACTGAGCTGTAACTTTGTAGTTTAAGGTAGAACCAAAAGTGTCATAGTCTTCGAAGCGTAACGCAAAACCCATTAACAACGATTCCGTTATTTCAGCTTCCACATCTGAATAAAGGGCATAGTTTCTCCGTGATGAAACACCTGCATCTTCCGGTTTAAAGCCAGGGAAACCATTTGAGCCTATACTGAAACCCTGGTCTACAAACTCACCTACCTGGAATGAGGCAAGGTCACCGGCAACTACTTCAAACGTCTCTTCGGTCCACTGTGCACCGAACGCTACGGTTAAATCTTCATATATACCAACCGGTACAAATTTAACAAAGTCTGCCGTAAAGTTTTTTTCCAGCTGGATATATTTACCCGGGTTAAACTCTGTTGGTGTATCCAAACCGAGTGAAGCGTTGATGGTGTTAGTCATCATATAGGTTGACTCGTTGCGGCCAACAGAACCACTGAAGTCATACATGATACCGTCAAGCCAGTTTCCTTTAAACTCGCCTTTGGTCCCTGCAGTTAATGAGGTATCAGCTATGTTACCACCAAAAGTTGGGGTAAAACCGCCAGGAAACATCGAGAAAAAAGAAAAACAGTTGGCTGGTAAGGCATTCACTGCCGAGTTAACCGCATTAAATGGTAAGTTATTGCCATTACCATCGGTCAGGCCGATAGTTGGACAATTACCGGCTGAGAAATCAGTGTTACCTATAAGCAGGGTTTCGCCGCCATCGTTAGAGAAAACGCCACCACGGTTATAAGGGTTGCGGTAATAAAAGCCACCGATCACATCCCGTTCTGAATAGTTACCGAACAGGTAAGCTTGGCCACCATTGTCCAAATCTAAACCGGCATTTACAAAAATAGTAATATCGTCTTTAATTTCCGGCGAACCCCACACCTGGGTGATCGGTGCAATATTCGGATTACCGCCAGCAGCAAAAGCCTGGGCGTCCGGACGCTGCAAACTGCGACTGGTTGGATCAACATTTTTATACTGGAAACTGGCGTTAACAAAACCATTGCTGGTTAAAGGCATACCAATATTACCGGCAAATTCTGTGCTGGTACCATCTCCTTCGTAGTATTCGCCATGTTTAACTTCAAAACTGCCGCCACTATCGGCATCTTTCAGCACGAAGTTAATCACCCCGGCGATAGCGTCTGAACCATACTGTGCTGCAGCACCGTCACGCAATATCTCAACTTGCTTTAGCGCTATGCCAGGAATAACAGAAACATCTGCGCCCTGGGCACCGTCATTTATACCGCCACCTAAAAAAGCAATAACAGAAGACTTATGCCGACGCTTACCGTTAGTTAAAATCAGCGTACTGTCTGCCGACAAACCACGTAAATTCATCGGTCTGACTAAGGTTGCCGCGTCACTGATTGGATTTGAATGGACATTCAAAGATGGGACGGTGGTAGTTATCAGGTTCAGCATATCGGTGCTACCGTTTTTCATAAGTTCATCGGCACCGATAATATCCACTGGTACCGGCGAATCACCAATGGAGCGAGGGGCGGAACGACTACCTACCACCGCAATTTTTTCTACCGCTTGTTCTTTTGCTGCAGTCTCGCTGGCTTCCTGCGCAACAGCTGCACCACTTACTATACCTAACGCAAAAGTTGTTGCTATGGCATACTTAACAGCATGCGCAACCGGATGGTATTTATTGTTGTGTTTCATAGTGTTTTCCTGGATTATTTTTTTTGATTTCACTAGATAGCGCTTATTGTTCAAAAGCGCCAAATTAACCATATTTTAAAATCAGGCCGTTGTCCATCGCAGTTTTAGCGACATTGGTCGATGATATGGGAACGAGTTGTTATAAGTACTAGTTGCACGTCAGCTATAAAGGGGTTTTATGAAATCGATTGCAGTCATGCAGCCAGAGTACTTTGCTGATGTATTAGCACTGGCTAATCAGGTGCATGGTGATAATTACCTTGATCTGGCCAAATTAACTGCGCTTTATCAACGCGGCATTAAACATAACATAAATGCAAATTTTGTCGCGTTGGCTGACAGCAGGGTTGTAGGTTATCGTCTTAGTTATGCTGCCGGCCAATGGCCGCTGGATGAATGGTGTTCTGTTAAGTTGTGGCCAGTGCCTGCGGACATGATGGCTTATTTTAAGTCTGTAGCCGTTGCTCCTGAGTTGCAGGGGCAGGGGTTGGGCTCGGCCTTGTTAAAAGCATCTGTATCTGCGTTGAATCAGCAAGGTGCATTGGCCGGCTTAGCTCACATCTGGCGGGAAAGCCCTGGCAATTCCGCTGAGCGTTACTTTAGCAAAGCAGGGGCAAAACTATTAAAAGTACACCCCGATCGCTGGCTGCATTTAAGTGAAACTGCAGGTTATATTTGCCCGCTATGTGGAAATCGATGCCACTGCAGCGCTGCTGAGATGGTATTAAGTTTTGTTGGAACAGTATGATGTACGATCCTTATGTCGATTCTGAATTAACAAATTGCCAGCCTGATATTGCCAGCTACTGGCAGGCGGTCACATCTGAACAAACCTATTACCCGCAGCTTGGTCAGGATCTAAACTGCGACACATTGGTAATTGGCGCGGGTTACACTGGTTTAAATTGTGGCTATGAGCTGGCTAAAAGACAGCAGCGTGATGTCATAGTGATTGATGCATTGCAACCAGGCTGGGGTTGTAGTGGCCGCAATGGCGGCTTCGTGCTCAGAGGAACCGGCAGGCTGGGGCTGAGTCAGTTAGCAGCAAAATTCGGTCTGGACACGGCCAGGCTGTTTCATCAGGAATATGGCGAGGCGATCGCCAGGGTTAATCATTTAATCAGTGAGGGTGACATCGATTGTCAGCCGCAGGCTGCAGGCTATTATAAACTGGCGCATAAAGCCAATATGGCAAAAGATTTGGCTAGCCAGGCCAGCTTATTGCAGCAGGAATTTGGCTATCAGGTCCGGTATCTTAATAAGTCGCAAATTTCAGGGCAAGTGGTTAACCATCAGCAGGCCTTTGCTGCTCTGCATTTTCCGGATTGCTATGGTTTAAACCCTCTGGCACTCGCCAAAGGCTATGCCCGGCTTGCGGTACAAGCAGGGGCGCAACTTTATGGTCAAACGCCTGCAAGCCTTATTCAGCGGGATGGTACCGGCTTTAAAGTGCATACGCCTCAGGCAATCATTACTGCGCGCAACCTTGTGCTGGCAAGTAATGCCTATACCGCTAAAGGTTTGTATCCTGCGCTTAATAGCAGTTGTCTGCCGGTATTAAGCAGTGTAATTGTTACCGAACCTTTGAATAGCGGCCAATTGCAGCAACTGAACTGGCAGCTGAACAGCATTATGATGGATACCCGAACGCTGAAATATTACTACCGGCTACTGCCGGATAATCGCATCTTATTTGGTGGCAGAGGGGCCATAACCGGCAAGGCTGCCGCCGATCCAGTTTATGCCCGTCGTTTGCTGGCGGCGTTAAAACACTGTTTTGCCGGGCTGGAACAACTTAATTATCAATATCAATGGAGCGGCTGGGTTGGGGTGTCGTTTGACGATTTACCCCGGATACATTCACCAGAGCCCAATCTGTTTTATGCTGCCGGATATTGTGGTAGTGGTTTGTCTTACAGTGCATTAGCCGGTAAGCGGTTAGCGCAACTTGTTGCCGGCGAGGCGTTGCCTGCCTTACCTATTTACCAAACTGGCTTACCGGTCTTTCCGATGACAGCGTTTCGCCGGCAAGGTCAGCAGCTGTATTACCAGTGGGGACGTTTTAAAGATCATTTTTTGTAGCGTTGGATGCTACTGGCGTTAACCCGGTGCCATTGCTTACAATGGCGCCTTTTTTTATAAGGCAAACTAACTATGTCTTTCTGGCCTGAATTTCTGATTATTGCCTCGGTGCATTTGCTCGCTGTCGCCAGCCCGGGGCCCGATTTTGCTATCGTATTGCGGTACGCCGTCAGGTTTGGCCGGCGTGCTGCAGTATTTGCCAGTCTGGGTATTGGCCTGGCGATATTACTGCATGTGACCTATTCACTGGTGGGAATAGGCGTGTTAATCAAAACCACACCCTGGCTGTTTCAACTGCTAACCGTATTAGCCGCCTGTTATCTGCTGTATCTGGCACAAGGTGCTTTACGTGCCAAAGCTCCGCTTGCTGCTGAAGCGATTGCCCTGGAGCAACAAGCAAAGCCTGCCAGTATTAAAGCTTTCAGCGCTGGTTTTATCACCAATGGTTTAAACCCAAAAGCGACTTTGTTCTTTCTTTCGCTGTTCGCCGTCGTTATTTCTGCTGATACGCCGTTTAGCTACAAAGTTATTTATGGTTTGTATATGGCCGTGGCAACAGCAGCCTGGTTTTGTTTGTTATCTTTTGTGCTGACCAACAGCAAAGTCCGGGGCTTTTTACTCTTGAAGGGATATTGGTTTGACAGGCTCATGGGTGTGTTACTACTGGCGCTGGCTGCTCAGCTGCTTTTAAGTAGCTTCGGTAATAACCCGGGCGGTTAATTAAGCCCATATCCTTTGCCAGCAGGCGGAGGATCGGTATAATGCCGGCCGGTATTAATTTGCTCTGGATTTACGGTCCAGCGTTGCAAGAGGTGAACGATGTACGTTGTTGCTGCTTTATATAAATTTGTCAATTTGCCTGATTATCAGGCCTTGCGCCAACCGTTGTATGACGTGATGGCTGAGAATGGTGTTAAAGGTACTTTGTTGCTGGCGAGCGAGGGCATAAACGGCACTATTTGTGGTTTACGTGCAGGCATAGATGCTGTGAATAAGTGGTTTGCGGCCGATCCTCGCTTTGCCGAGCTCAGTTACAAAGAGTCTTTTGCTGATGAAGCGGCGTTTTACCGCACCAAAGTAAAACTAAAAAACGAAATTGTTACTATGGGAGTGGAAGGCATAAACCCGGCTCATATTGTTGGTACTTATGTCAAAGGTGAAGCCTGGAATCAGCTGATAAGCGATCCGGATACTCTGCTGATTGATACCCGCAACGACTATGAAGTAGCAATTGGCACTTTCAAAAACGCTGTCAATCCAAATACTACCACCTTCCGTGAGTTTCCGGACTGGGCTGCTGAAAATCTGGATAAAAACAAACATAAGAAAGTAGCGATGTTCTGTACCGGTGGCATTCGCTGTGAAAAATCTACTGCCTACTTAAAAGAGCAGGGGTTTGATGAGGTGTATCACCTTGATGGCGGTATTTTAAAATACCTGGAAGAAGTACCAGCTGAGCAAAGTTTGTGGCAGGGCGAGTGTTTTGTGTTTGATCAACGGGTTGCGGTTAAGCATGGCTTAGAGCAAGGCAGTTATGATCAATGCTATGCCTGCCGGATGCCATTATCTGCAACAGAGATGGCTTCTGCAGATTACGTAAAAGGGTTGAGCTGTCCGCATTGTGTCAGTCAAACCACTGCCGAGCAAAAAGCTGCTTTTGCTGAGCGGCAAAAACAGGTTACGTTGGCCAAAGCCCGCGGTGAAAAGCATATTCGTGACGGAAAACTGGACAATTAGACACTGACAACCAGCAATTGGTTATATCTGGTTAGCGGGATGTAGCCAATTGCAGTCTAACCTGGTCTTTCAAATTCATAAAATCTTCATCTGCGCTGGTGGTATTAGCAATATCGTCAAACAGTAACTCAGCCCGGGCTTCACTACCGGCCAGCAAAAACAGTTGTACCAGCCGTAATTTAGCCCAGTTTAGCCGGACCTGATCGGTATCATTATAGTAATTAATGTATTCAGACAATGCAGTAATTCCCTCTAACACATTATTATTGGTTAGAACTGCCAGCCGACCAGCCTGATACAGGGCACTGTAACGTTGGCTGGGTTTGACGCTGAACTCAGCCGTTTTGCTGTATAGTTGTTGGGCGACCAGATAAGCATCCTGCCGTGCCAGAATGCTGGCTTTACTGGCTAATAAATCAGGTTGATCCGGCATTGTTTTTAAATGCTTATCTATTAGCGCAACAGCTTCACTGAGTCGTTCTTCCAGAATTAGCATTTGGATCCGGGCCAACGCGCCTTGCAGCTGATCCAGAGCTGTCAGTAGTGTGGCTTGCTCCGCAGCCAATTGTTTACTGCCGCCTGCTGCGGGCGGAGCGGATTGGTAAAAACTGACCAGCGCTTGTTGAGCCGGATAATTATGTGGATCAACTGTTACTGCCCGCATGATTAATTGCAGGCCATCGCTGGTGCGTTGGCGGGCATTAAAAATATTGCCGTCAGAGGCCAGGACGATTTTGTTTATGCCCGCCAGGTACAGCAACTCGCTGTGCTGTGGGTACTCGATGATTAGCTGATTTAACAGGGTGTTAGCTTCTTCGCGCTGGCGCAAATTAAACATGGCTTGTACATAAATCGCTATTAAATCAGGATTTTTTTTCAAGTTCGGCTGTTGATCAATTTCAGTGATAATTTTCCGGTACTGGGCTTGCTCTAACCAGCTGTTGGCCTGTTCAGGTTCAATGGCTATAGCAGTAAAACTAAACAATAACCCTATAAACGCTATTTTCATTGAAACCAGCCTTATTGCAAAATTACCAGATCAGTGTGCGATATAACGGTAGAAAATACCAGAGGCTCAGGGAATTTCAATTTCAATATCCGTAACAGGAATGCTACAACAGGGTAAAAACTCTCCCTGACGAACAAAAGCCAGAGGTTCATGCAAATACTGCACGGAACCACTTATCAATTTGCAGCGACACGCACCGCAATAGCCTTCGCGGCACTGATAACTAATATCTTGTTGTTGCTGTTCGAGGCTTTGTAAAATAGTAGGTTGGCTGCCATCAAAGTTAATAGCAGCTTGCCCTGTAACAATTATCTGTGGCATTACAGATTAGAGATCGAAATCGCCAAACTCAGCACCATCAACTTCGTTATCTATCTGGCCAACCAGATACGAGCTGATTTCAGACTCCTGCGGCGCTACCTGCACATTGTCAGACACCAGCCAGGCGTTAATCCAGGGGATAGGGTTCTGAGTAGTGCTGAAACGGGCTTTTAAGCCGACGGCTTGCATCCGGCTATTGGTGATGTATTCAACATACTGACATAAGATATCTTTATTCAGGCCAATCATCGAACCGTCTTTAAACAGATACTGAGCCCAGTCTTTTTCCTGCTCTGCAGCCTTCAGGAAAATAGCGTAGGCTTGCTCTTCGCATTCTTTGGCTATTTCAGCCAGTTCCGGGTCATCTTCGCCAGCCGCCATAATATTTAGAATATGCTGGGTACCGGTAAGATGCAGTGCTTCATCTCGGGCAATCAGCTTAATAATTTTAGCGTTGCCTTCCATCAGTTCTCGTTCAGCAAAAGCAAAACTACAGGCGAAACTAACGTAAAACCGAATGGCTTCCAGCACATTGACTGACAGCATGCACAGGTATAAACGTTTTTTCAGCTCGCGCAGGGTAATACTTTGTGTCTGGTCATTGATCTGATGATCGCCTTCACCACAGCGCTGATACAGGTTAATGCCGTCAATCAGGCTATCGTAGTAACGGGTAACATCATCGGCGCGCTCCAGAATCTTTTCATTTAGCATAATGTCGTCAAACACTTTATGCGGCTCGGAGGTTATATTGCGGACAATATGGGTGTAACTACGGCTATGGATAGTTTCGCTGAATGCCCAGGTTTCAATCCAGGTTTCCAATTCAGGAATCGAGACTATTGGCAAAAATGCCACGTTGGGCGAGCGGCCCTGCACCGAGTCAAGCAAGGTCTGATATTTCAGATTGCTAAGAAAAATATGTTTTTCATGATCTGGCAGATTCTGGAAATCTATCCGATCTTTACTAACGTCAATTTCTTCAGGCCGCCAGAAGAAGCTCAGTTGTTTTTCAATCAGCTTTTCAAAAATAGGGTACTTTTGCTGATCATAACGTGACACATTGACAGCATTACCAAAGAACATCGGCTCTTTCAGTTGATTGTTAATTTCGCGATTAAAAGTGGTATACGCCATTGCTGTAAATATCCTGATTAAAAACCTGTCGTTACTACGCTCCGTTGTAGCGGAGCGATGACTTTTTCCGTGTTAAATTTTGCAGGCCCCGCCGGCACAGCCGTCGTCTTCCTGCTCAGGTTTAATATCTTCCTGCATATCTGCTGCACCATCACGGGTGTTATGGTAGTACATGGTTTTTACCCCCAGCTTATATGCGGTAAGCAGGTCTTTTAATAACAGCTTCATCGGTACCCGGCCACCATCGAATTTATTCGGATCATAATTGGTATTGGCCGAAATGGTCTGGTCGACAAACTTCTGCATAATCGCCACCAGGCTCAGGTAGCCATCATTTGACGGGATATCCCACAGCAGTTCGTACTGGTGCTTTAAGCGCTCATATTCAGGCACCACTTGCTTTAAAATCCCGTCTTTACTGGCTTTAACACTGATATGACCGCGCGGCGGTTCAATGCCGTTGGTTGCATTAGATATTTGCGACGAGGTTTCTGATGGCATCAGCGCAGATAACGTCGAGTTACGCAGGCCAAATTGCAGAATATCTTTGCGCAATTGCTCCCAGTTTAACTGCAGCGGCTCGGCACACACTTTGTCTAAATCTTTTTTGTAGCTGTCGATAGGTAAGATACCTTCGGCATAGGTGGTTTCATTAAATTTAGGGCAGGGGCCTTGCTCCTGCGCCAGCTTGTTGGACGCTTTTAACAGATAATACTGAATCGCCTCAAAAGTGCGGTGGGTTAAACCGTTAGCCGAGCCGTCCGAATATTTAACACCGTTTTTCGCCAGATAATACGCGTAGTTAATTACCCCAACACCCAGAGTGCGACGGCTGATTGACGCATGGTAAGCTGCCGGAATAGGGTAATCCTGATAATCCAGCAGGCTGTCCAGCGATCGCACTGCCAGCTCGGCTAACTCTTCCAGTTCATTCAGTTCGGTTATCGCGCCTAAGTTAAAGGCCGATAAGGTACAGAGCGCAATTTCACCGTTCGGATCGTTAACATGCTCCAGTGGCTTAGTTGGCAGGGCAATTTCCAGACACAGATTACTTTGCCTAACCGGTGCCAGTTTCGGATTAAACGGGCTATGAGTATTACAGTGGTCAACGTTCTGCAGATAAATACGGCCGGTACTGGCCCGTTCCTGCATAAACAGGGTAAACAGTTCTAACGCTTTAATGCGCTTTTTACGGATGCTGCTGTCTGCTTCATATTTTACATACAACTTATCAAACTGTTCCTGATCCTGGAAAAACGCATCATATAAGCCTGGTACATCTGATGGACTAAACAGGGTAATGTAGTCATCCTTAATTAACCGGGTATACATCAGCCGGTTAAACTGCACACCATAATCTAAATGGCGTACCCGGTTCTCTTCCACACCGCGGTTGTTTTTCAGTACCAGCAGTGACTCAACCTCTAAATGCCACAATGGGAAGAACAAGGTTGCCGCACCACCGCGCACGCCGCCTTGTGAGCAGCTTTTAACGGCCGTCTGAAAATGTTTATAGAAAGGAATACAACCGGTATGGAAGGCTTCGCCATTGCGGATCGGGCTACCCAGGGCGCGAATGCGACCCGCATTAATCCCAATACCGGCACGCTGCGACACATACTTAACAATGGCGCTGGACGTGGCATTGATCGAATCCAGGCTGTCGCCACATTCAATTAATACGCAGGAACTAAACTGACGGGTAGGGGTGCGAACGCCTGACATAATAGGTGTCGGCAGTGATAATTTGAACATCGATGTCGCATCGTAAAAACGGCGGACAAAGTCTAATCGGGTGCTTTTCGGATAATTAGCAAACAGACAGGCCGCCACCAGAATATATAAAAACTGGGCGCTTTCGTAAATTTCACCGCTTACCCGGTTTTGCACCAGATACTTACCTTCCAGCTGCTTAACGGCAGCATAACTAAAGTTCAAATCACGACCATGATCGATAAAACCATTTATGGTTTCCAACTCTTCCCGGCTATAGTCGGCAAGAATATGTTGATCGTAACGCCTGGCTTCCACCATTTTGACCAGATGATCATATAAATGTGGTGGCTCAAACTGGCCATAAGCTTTTTTACGCAAGTGAAATACAGCTAGCCTGGCAGCCAGGTACTGATAATCGGGGCTGTCTTTTGAAATCAGGTCGGCAGCGGCTTTAATGATAGTTTCGTGAATATCAGCCGACTTAATCCCATCGTAAAACTGAATATGAGACTTAAGTTCAACCTGAGATACTGACACATTATGCAGGCCTTCGGCGGCCCAGGTAATGACCCGGTGAATTTTATCTAAATCGAGAGGTTCACGGCGTCCGTCACGTTTGGTGACAAAGAGATTTTGCGTCATCGCTGAAGAGTTCCGTTTCAATAGTTATTATTAACTGACAGCCCGTTAGCGCACGGCCCATTACACGCACCTGCTTGCTGGCGTTTTGCACAACATATAGGTGTAAATTAAAAACTGATCACAAGATAGTGTGGATTGGATGCTTTTGCAAGGGCGCAATTTGCTGGAAAAAAAACCGCATTTGTGGTCTGTTAGTAGCTACTAACCTGTTAGCGCCTGTCACAGAAATAGCATAAATGAAGCAAGCTTTTTCTTGGTTATAAAATTATTTGTTCTAAGCAGCTGCTTTTAAGCGCAACTGGCTATTTGACAAGCGTCAGTGGAGCCACCAACGCTATTTATCAGCTTAGCCAGGTTTTATTCTGGTTTACGCGCCACCACAAAATAGTTGACGTCTAAACCAGGTCCGGTTTTAAAACTGTTATTCAATGGGTTAAAGTGCAGGCCAGTCGCATCAACCAGTTCCAGGCCCGCCTGCTCGATATCACGCATTAATTGCGACGGGCGGATAAACTTGCTGAACTGATGCGTGCCTCTGGGCACCAGCCTTAGTATATATTCAGCACCTACTATCGCCATGGCATACGCTTTAACCGTTTTATTAATGGTAGAGAAAAACAGTAAGCCACCGGGTTTGGCTAAATCGGTACACGCCTGTATCACAGACGCAGGTTCCGGCACATGCTCCAGCATTTCCATACAGGTAACAATATCAAATGCTGCCGCCTGACTGGCAGCAAAAGCCTCGGCGGTACTTTGTAGATAACTGATGCTAACCCCAGTTTCAAGTGCGTGTAATCTGGCAACAGCCAGGGCATCGTCAGCCATATCAATACCCGTCACTTGCGCGCCGCTGCGCGCCAGGCTTTCGGCCAGAATACCACCGCCACAACCTACATCGACTATGGCTTTGCCAAATACACCGCCAGCGATATCGCTGATATAGCCTAACCGTGTTGGGTTTAACAGGTGCAATGGTTTGAATTCGCCACTTTCGTCCCACCAGCGCGAGGCAATATCATTAAATTTTGCAATTTCAGCTGGATCAACATTTGTATTTTGTGTCATGGTTCTGGCCTTAAAAATTTTTGCCATTATAAAGCCTTGATCTGTTTCAGCAAATAGCAGACAGTTTTTGGCATGCATAACAGGCATGGCAACTGCCATTTTATGTGGTAGAATCCTGCGTTGTCTCGCGCTCTATAACATCGAAAAAAGCGAGTTATCTATCTGATTTAAGGGAAATTAGCGTTTTATGACAGATCTGGCCAAAGAAATAGTTCCGATTAATATCGAAGAGGAATTAAAAAACTCCTACCTCGATTACGCCATGAGCGTAATTGTTGGCCGGGCTTTACCTGACGTAAGGGACGGCTTAAAGCCTGTACACCGTCGCGTTCTGTTTGCCATGAAGGAACTCGGCAACGACTGGAACAAGGCTTATAAAAAGTCGGCCCGGGTAGTGGGTGACGTTATCGGTAAATACCACCCACATGGTGACAGTGCTGTATACGACACTATAGTCCGGATGGCTCAACCTTTTTCATTGCGTTATATGCTGGTTGATGGTCAGGGTAACTTCGGCTCTATCGATGGCGACTCTGCAGCAGCAATGCGTTATACCGAAGTCAGAATGGCGCGGATTGCCCATGAGTTACTGGCTGACCTGGATAAAGAAACTGTTGATTTTGTGCCTAACTATGATGGTACTGAGCAAATCCCGGCGGTATTACCTACTAAGATCCCTAACTTATTAATTAACGGCTCCTCCGGTATCGCCGTGGGCATGGCCACTAATATTCCGCCGCATAACTTAAATGAAGTTATCGATGGGTGTCTGGCTCTTATTGCTAACCCGGATATCGAACTGCATGAGTTAATGCAATTTATTCCTGGTCCGGACTTCCCGACTGCAGCCATTATTAATGGTCGAAAAGGCATTGAAGAAGCTTATCGTACCGGTCGTGGCAAGGTATATATCCGCAGCAAAACCTGTATCGAGACTGATGAGAAAACCGGTCGCGAGACCATTATCGTCAACGAATTACCGTACCAGGTTAATAAAGCCCGCTTAATTGAAAAAATTGCCGAGCTGGTAAAAGAAAAACGGATTGAAGGTATTTCAGCCCTACGCGATGAGTCTGATAAAGACGGCATGCGAATTGTAATCGAGCTGAAACGTGGTGAGTCATCAGATGTGATGCTAAACCAGTTGTACTCTAACACTCAGATGCAAACAGTGTTTGGTATTAACATGGTAGCACTGGACGACGGTCAGCCTAAATTGCTTAGCTTAAAGCAAATGCTGGAATGCTTTGTCCTGCACCGCCGTGAAGTGGTAACCCGCCGCACTGTTTACGACTTACGTAAAGCACGGGATCGCGCCCACATTCTGGAAGGCCTGGCGATTGCCCTGGCTAACATTGACGAAATTATTGACCTAATCAAAAATTCAAACAGCCCGGCTGAAGCGAAAGCTGGCCTGGTTGAACGTGGCTGGCAGTTAGGTGATGTCAGTGCCATGTTAGAGCGGGCTGGTGAAAATGCTGCCCGGCCAGAGTGGCTGGAAGAACATTTTGGTATTCGCGACAACCTGTATTTCTTAACTGAACAGCAAGCTCAGGCCATTCTTGATTTACGTCTGCATAAGCTAACCGGCTTAGAGCATGAAAAAATTCTGGATGAATACAAACAGCTGTTAGAGTTAATTGCCGAATTGCTGCATATTCTGGCTAGCCCGGAACGTTTGATGGAAGTAATCTGCGAAGAATTGGAAGCGGCTAAAGCCCAGTATGGCGATGCCCGTCGCACCGATATCCAGGACAATATGCTGGATATCAATATGGAAGACTTAATTACCGAAGAAGATGTGGTAGTAACCCTGTCACACCTTGGCTATGCCAAGTATCAGCCATTGTCTGATTACGAAGCCCAGCGCCGCGGCGGTAAAGGTAAAGCAGCCACCACGGTTAAAGACGAAGACTTTGTCGATAAACTGCTGGTTGCCAGCACCCATGACACCATCTTGTGTTTCTCTAACCGCGGCCGGCTGTACTGGATGAAAGTTTATCAGTTGCCACTGGCCAGCAGAACTGCGCGTGGTAAGCCCATCGTCAACCTGCTGCCATTGGAGCAGGGCGAGCGGATTAACGCTATTTTACCGGTTCGTGAATACGAAGAAGGTAAATATGTTTTCATGGCAACCGCTAACGGTACTGTGAAGAAAACTGCGCTTACTGATTACTCACGGCCACGGGCAAACGGCATTATTGCCGTGAACCTGAATGAGGGCGATCATCTGATTGGTGTTGATATTACTGATGGCAGCAATGAAATTATGCTGTTCTCTGATGACGGTAAAGTGGTGCGCTTTACCGAAGATCAGGTTCGGGGTATGGGACGCACCGCGACCGGCGTGCGCGGTATCCGCTTACGTGAAGGCGGCTCCGTCGTTTCATTGATCATTCCGAAAGGTGATGGCGCAGTACTGACCGTTACTGAAAACGGTTATGGTAAACGGACAGCGTTAACCGAGTACCCAGCGAAGAGCCGGGCGACCCAGGGCGTAGTATCGATTAAAGTATCAGAGCGCAACGGTCTGGTAGTCGGGGCGGTACAGGTAAGTGAAACCGATGAAATCATGATGATTTCAAACCGGGGCACTCTGGTACGAACCCGGGTAAAAGAAGTGTCCGAAGTTGGCCGTAACACCCAGGGCGTTATTCTGATCCGCACTCAGGAACAGGAGAAAGTAGTTGGGGTGGCGAAAGTCGATGAAATTCAGGAGCAAGAACTGCCACATGATGCAGAGGGTGAAGCAGTAGCGGCAGACGCTACAGATAGCAGCAACAGTGCTGATGTCGCCGGCCCGGATCTGCAGGATAGCCAGCTGGCTCAGGATAACGATACTGAGCAGTCATAACTCATCCGAAAACGGGCGCAGTAGCGCTCGTTTTTTTTAGCCTGTTTTTAATAATGACTAATTTAAATAGTTGAGAGTAGTAATAAATGACCACCTTTAATTTTTGTGCCGGCCCGGCCATGTTACCAACAGCAGTGATGCAACAGGCGCAGCAAGAGTTCATCAACTGGCA
Source organism: Arsukibacterium perlucidum DSM 18276 (assembly GCF_000382165.1). Lineage (GTDB taxonomy): Bacteria > Pseudomonadota > Gammaproteobacteria > Enterobacterales > Alteromonadaceae > Alishewanella > Alishewanella perlucidum. Next base: position 91,598 of record NZ_KB907701.1, read on the forward strand.
GCAGCAGGGTTGTTCGGTAATGGAAATCAGCCACCGTAGTAAGCCGTTTATTAAGGTTGCGGCAGAAGCTGAGCAAGACCTCCGTGATTTACTGAATATTCCAGCCAATTATAAAGTGCTGTTTATGCACGGTGGTGGCCGTGGTCAGTTCTCCGCGGTGCCGCTTAACCTGTTTAACGCAAACGCTAATGCCGGTAAAACCAATGCTGATTACGTTATTTCCGGTGCCTGGTCGAAGGCAGCCGTAGAGGAAGGACACAAATACGGTAAGCTGAACGTTCTGGATATTCGCCATAAAACGGCAGAGGGCCTGCGGAGCATTACCGCACCTGAGCAGTGGCAACTCAACAGCAACGCAGCCTTTGTCCATTGTTGCCCGAATGAAACCGTTGATGGCATCGAATTTACCGGTCTGCCGCAAACTGATGCGCCAATCGTGGCGGACTTATCTTCTACCATTTTGTCACGCCCGATTGATGTCAGTCGCTACGGGGTGATTTATGCCGGTGCCCAGAAAAACATTGGCCCTTCAGGTTTAACCCTGGCAATCGTGCGGGAAGATCTGCTGCCAGTGGCAAACGCTGCTATTCCGGCAGTACTGGACTACCGGTTGGCAGCAGAAAATGACAGCATGTTTAACACCCCGCCAACCTTTGCCTGGTATCTGGCAGGCCTGGTGTTTAAGTGGCTGAAACAGCAGGGTGGCGTAACCGAAATGGCAACGCGTAACCAAATTAAAGCCAGCTTACTTTATGATTATATTGATAAAAGCGACTTTTACAGTAATGACGTTGCTAAAAATTACCGTTCCTGGATGAATGTGCCATTTTTCCTGGCCGACGAGCGCCTGAACGATATGTTCGTTGAGCAGGCGCAGATACACGGTTTGCTTGCCTTAAAAGGCCATAGGATGGTCGGTGGCATGCGGGCCAGTATCTACAATGCGATGCCAGTTGAAGGCGTGCAAACGTTGGTTAGCTTTATGCAGGAATTTGAACGGGTAAACGGATGAAGACATTAACCTTAGAGCCCATTACAAAAATAGCCGGAGAAGTGCATTTACCGGGCTCAAAAAGCATTTCAAACCGGGTATTGTTATTATCAGCGCTGGCGAAAGGAACAACTCATATCACCAACTTGCTGGACAGCGATGATGTGCGGCATATGCTTAACGCGTTGACAGCACTGGGGGTAAGTTATCAATTGTCAGCCTGTCGCACTAAGTGCGAAGTACAGGGGATTGGTGGCTTGTTTCAGCAGCCACAAGCTATCACCCTGTTTCTTGGTAATGCCGGCACTGCCATGCGGCCACTGACCGCTGCGCTGGCGGCGTCACAGGTTGATGTCACGCTGACCGGTGAGCCGCGGATGTACGAGCGGCCGATTGGCCATCTGGTTGATGCCCTTAAGCAACTGCAGGCTGATATTCGTTATCTGGACAACGATAACTTTCCACCGCTCCAGATTAAGGGTAAAGCGTTACAAGGTGGTAAGGTTCAGATTGATGGCAGCATTTCCAGCCAGTTTTTAACCGCTATATTAATGGTAGCGCCACTACTTGCAGGCGATAGTGACATCGAAATTATTGGTGAGCTGGTGTCCAAACCTTATATCGATATTACTTTAGCGCTGATGCAACGCTTTGGGGTAGCAGTACAGAATATCGATTATCAGCGGTTTGTTATCTGCGGTGGTCAACAATATCAGTCCCCGGGCAACTGGTTAGTCGAAGGTGATGCATCCTCTGCTTCTTATTTCCTGGCAGCAGCGGCCATTAAAGGTGGCAGCATTAAAGTGACGGGGATAGGCAAACATGCGGTGCAGGGCGATATTCATTTTGCCGATGCACTGGAAGCAATGGGCGCCAACGTGGAATGGGGCGATGACTACATCATGGTAACGCGTAATTCACTGACAGGTATAGATCGTGATTATAACGCCATTCCTGACGCCGCCATGACCATTGCTACAACGGCCTTATTTGCCAGGGGGCCGACCGTAATCCGCAACGTATATAACTGGCGGGTTAAAGAGACCGACCGTTTAGCTGCGATGGCAACCGAGCTTAGAAAAGTTGGGGCTGAGGTGGAAGAAGGCTATGATTACCTGAAAATCACTCCGCCTGAGCAATTAAAGCACGCCAGTATCGCCACCTATAATGATCATAGAATGGCAATGTGTTTTTCACTGGTGGCGCTAAGTGATACACCGGTGACTATCGAAGATCCGGATTGCACAGCCAAAACCTTCCCCGGCTATTTTGCTCTGTTTCAAAGCCTGCAAGGCTGAATTATCTAATCTGAAAACAGGCGCAGTCATTCTGGCTGCGCCTTAGCCAGCATCTTTATCGCAACTAAACACAGCTTTTGTCGCAAAAACCTGTATAATATGGCGGTTTTAAAATTTGAATTAGCAAATTAATGCTCGTTAGGAGGTAGGATGCCGCAACATGCCCCAGTAATTACCATTGATGGCCCGGGAGGCTCAGGTAAAGGCACGCTAAGCCGTTTACTGGCTCAGAAGTTAGGCTGGCAATTACTAGACAGTGGCGCTATCTACCGGGTGCTGGCACTGGCTGCGATGCATCATCAGATTGCTGCTGATGACGAAGAAGCATTACAACCACTTGCTGCACACCTGGATGTTCAGTTCAGTGCAGACGAGCAGGGTAATACCAGGGTAACGCTGGAAGGCGAAAATGTTTCGCACACTATTCGCACCCAAGAAGTTGCTGACGAAGCATCAAAAATAGCCTCGTTGCCACGGGTGCGTGAAGCGCTGTTACGCAGGCAGCGAGCCTTTGCCGAAGCACCAGGTCTGGTGGCGGATGGCCGTGATATGGGCACAGTGGTGTTCCCGCAGGCAGAAGTTAAAATATTTTTAACAGCTGACCCTGCAGAACGCGCCAACCGTAGATATTTAGAGTTGAAACAAAAGGGCCTGGATGTTAATATCGGCGACCTTTTGCGCGAAATCCAGGCGCGTGATGAGCGTGATATGAACCGGGCAGCAGCACCTTTAAAGCCTGCAACCGACGCATATATGCTGGATTCGACCAATAAACCAATTGAACAAGTGTTGGCAGAAGTACTTAACTACATCAATAGCAAGGCGCTACTGACTGCAGGATAAATACCAAAACAGCATTTTGGACAGCCGGTAACAAGGATTGTTGCTGGTAAACTTAGCAACCCCATAACGCATGATGCGAAGTGGAGCACTTAACTGAAAAAGTGACTATGACTGAAAATTTTGCACTATTATTTGAGGAAAGCCTCAAGACCATCGAAACCCGCCCGGGTGCCATTGTTAAAGGTACCGTTGTTGCTATTCTGAAAGACGTTGTTATGGTTGACGCCGGTCTTAAATCAGAAGCTGCGATCCCTGTTGAGCAGTTCAAATCGCTGAGCGGTGAAATCGAAGTTAGCGTTGGCGACATCATCGACGTAGCGTTAGATGCTATTGAAGATGGTTTCGGTGAGACCTTATTATCTCGTGAAAAAGCTAAGCGCCATGAGGCCTGGGTTCGCCTGGAAAAAGCTTGCGAAGATAAAGAAACTGTTATCGGTGTTATCACTGGTAAAGTTAAAGGTGGTTTTACGGTTGAAGTCGACGGTATTCGTGCCTTCCTGCCAGGTTCATTAGTAGATGTGCGTCCGGTACGTGACACCTTACACCTGGAAAACAAAGAACTTGAATTCAAAGTTATCAAACTGGATCAAAAGCGTAACAACGTGGTTGTTTCACGTCGTGCCGTGATCGAGTCAGAAAGCAGCCAGGAACGTGATCAGCTGTTAGAAACTTTAGAAGAAGGCATGGAAGTTAAAGGTATCGTTAAGAACCTGACTGACTACGGTGCTTTCGTTGATTTAGGCGGCGTAGACGGCTTACTGCATATCACTGATATGGCATGGAAGCGCGTTAAGCACCCAAGCGAAATTGTAAATGTTGGCGACGAAATTCCAGTAAAAGTACTGAAATTTGACCGCGAGAAGCAACGTGTATCATTAGGCTTGAAGCAAATGGGTGAAGATCCATGGGCCGCTATTGCCTCACGTTACCCTGAAGGTGCCCGCATCACTGGTCGCGTAACCAATTTAACTGACTACGGCTGCTTCGTGGAAATCGAAGAAGGCGTGGAAGGTCTGGTTCACGTTTCAGAAATGGATTGGACGAACAAAAACATTCACCCATCTAAAGTGGTTAACTTAGGTGACTCTGTTGAAGTTATGGTTTTAGAAATTGACGAAGAACGTCGTCGTATTTCTTTAGGCCTGAAACAGTGTAAAGCTAACCCATGGGAAGAGTTTGCCAAAGGCTTTAACAAAAATGATCGCGTAAGCGGTAAGATCAAGTCAATCACTGACTTTGGTATCTTCATCGGCTTAGACGGCGGCATTGATGGCCTGGTTCACTTATCTGATATCAGCTGGAACGCTACTGGTGAAGAAGCGGTACGTGAGTTCAAGAAAGGCGACGAAGTACACGCAGTTGTGTTACAAGTTGACCCAGAGCGCGAGCGTATTTCTTTAGGTATCAAACAACTGGATGAAGATCCGTTCAATGGTTACCTTGCTGACAACAAAAAAGGTGCTATCGTTAAAGGTGAAGTTACTGCCGTTGACGCAAAAGGCGCTACTGTGATGTTAGAAGGTGCTGTAGAAGGTTACATCCGGGTTTCTGATATCGCGCGTGAGCGGATTGAAGATGCCTCTGCAGTATTGAAAGTAGGCGAAGAAGTTGAAGCTCGTTTAATGGGTGTTGATCGCAAGAACCGCGTAATCAGCCTGTCAATCAAAGCGAAATTCGAAGCTGAAGAAAAAGAAGCTATGGATACCGTTAATACCAAGCAGCAAGAAGCTGATTTCGGTGGTAACGCTATGGCCGAAGCATTTAAAGCTGCTCAGAAGCAGGATTAATTGCTAGCAAAGCAGGGGGCATCTGCCCCTTGCTTTATTATTTGGGTTTTGCAGGAGGGTCTATGACCAAGTCTGAATTGATTGAAAAATTAGCAACCGATTTCCCGCATATTCAAGTCAAGGATGTCGAAGCATCTGTTAAAGAGATTCTGGAACAGATGGCCCAGTCACTATCGTCGAATGAACGTATTGAAATTCGCGGTTTTGGCAGCTTCTCACTGCACTATCGTGCTCCCCGTATTGGTCGCAATCCTAAAACCGGTGATAAAGTAGAATTAGACGGTAAATACGTCCCTCACTTTAAGCCAGGTAAAGAATTACGCGATCGGGTAAAAGATAATACCTGATCCCTAATCAGGTCAATTGCAGTACACGGAGAGTCTTTTGAGCAGATTACTGTATCTGATACTGATTATTGCTTTTCTGATAGTAGGTTTTGTGTTTGGTGCAATTAACCAGCAACTAACCGATGTCCATTTTCTTGTTGTAAAACTGCAGTTACGCGTTGTTGATCTTGCCATTATTTTTCTGATAACCGGCGTGCTGTTAGGACTAATAATTGCTGCCTGGCTAAGTATGGCACGTCGCACTAAAAACTGGCTTAAACCCACCGCAGAGAAAACCTGACTTTTATGTTGGAATTGCTATTTTTGTTACTACCTGTTGCTGCCGCTTACGGCTGGTTTATGGGTAGAAATAGCGTTAAACATACTGAATTGAAAGACCGCGCCAGCGTTACCCGTAATCTTTCCTCTGGTCTTAACTTTTTGCTGACAGATCAAGAAGACAAGGCTATTGAGCAGTTACTGGAATTATTGGATATTGAAGCGGCCACAATCGAAACCTATTTAGCCCTGGCAAATCTGTTTCGGCGCAAGGGTGATTGGGACAAGGCAATTCGTATCCATGAAAAACTCTATCAATTAAAGTTAGCAAAACCACAAGCCCAACAAATTCAGTATGAACTGGCGAAAGATTACTTTTCTGCCGGTTTGTATGACAGAGCCGAGAGCCTGGCTACGCCATTAGTTAACACCACACGCTGGCGGGAGCCGGCATTAAAACAACTATTCAGTATTTTCACCGCCAGCCACGATTGGCATAAAGCGTTAGCGCTGGAAGCAGAAGTAAGCAACAGCCAGTCACGTTCTCTGAAAATAGCCTTGGCAAATATGGCTGTAGAAGCGATGCAGGATCAACCTGATATTTTGCGTCTGCGGCAGTTAATTGATAGTAATCCGCTGGCGATCCGGCCGCGCTTTGCATTAGCAAAATTTTATCTGGCAGCAGAGCAGGGAGCACAGGCAAAAGAGCCGCTTCTTAGCATTATTAAGCAAAAACCGCAGTGGAGTGCAGAAGTACTGCCGATGTTACAGCAGTGTGAGTTCAGTGGTGATCAGTGGTATCAGTTGCTTAGCCAGTTGGCAAATAAACAACATAATGTTACGGCCAGTAGTTTGCTGGCAGACTGGCTGGCTGAACATGGTTCAGCTAAAGCGGCTGAACAATTTTTACTGGATAAACTGCAGCAGCAACCTAGTATCCGCTTATTCCAGAAACTGTTACAAGTACGCCAGCATCAATCAACCGCCGCGGCTGAAGCCTTGTTTTCAGTGGAAGAACTGGTACAGGCTTATCTGGCAAATAAAGTGCTATACAGTTGCCGCAATTGCGGTTTTAAGACCCGTCAGCAATACTGGTTATGTCCATCTTGTCAGCAATGGGAGACAGTAGAGCCAATTACCGGCATTGACGGCCGCTAGTTATTTACCTGCATAGAAGGAACACTAATGTCTTGTACAACACCCGTTGTGGTCGCGCTTGATTATGCCAATCAGACTGAAGCACTTAATTTAGTGGCTCAGCTCGATCCAACTTTGTGCCGTTTAAAAGTTGGTAAGGAAATGTTTACTCATTTCGGCCCTGCTTTTGTAGCCGAGTTACAGCAACGCAAGTTTGAAGTTTTTCTCGATCTTAAATTTCATGATATCCCTAACACGGTAGCAAAGGCGGTGCAGGCTGCGGCAGACCTTGGAGTGTGGATGGTTAATGTTCATGCCAGCGGCGGTACAAAGATGATGACGGCTGCCAGAGAAGCATTACAGCGCTATGGAATTAATAAACCAAAACTTATTGCCGTAACCGTGCTGACCAGTATGGAGCAGAGCGATTTGACGGAAATGGGTATCAGCCTCAGTCCGGCACAGCAGGTGCAAAAACTTGCCGCTCTGGCCGCAGCGAGCGGCTTAGACGGTGTAGTATGCTCTGCGCAGGAAGCGGTTGCATTAAAACAACAATTTGGTAATAATTTTCAATTAGTTACTCCTGGGATCCGCCCTGCTAGTAGCAGCGCTGATGATCAGAAGCGGATTATGACACCGGCGGCGGCAATTAAAGCCGGGGTAGATTATCTGGTAATTGGCCGGCCAATCACCCAGGCCACATCACCATTAGTGGCATTACAAGCTGTCGTAAACGAAGTTATTAACGCCAGAACTTAGTATTTAATCACAACAGGAGGTTTTTTTGGATACGATAAACCTCTCTATTTTGATTGGCGGCTTATTATTTTTCGTCAGTATTATAGCCACGCTGATATCGGCGCGCTTAGGGGCGCCAATGCTGCTGATATTCCTTATTATCGGTATGATAGCTGGCGAAGATGGTATCGTCGGCATTCAGTTTGATGATCCACAAACTGCCTTTCTGATAGGCTCTATCGCCTTAGTTATTATTTTATTTGACGGTGGGATGCGCACCCATCCGGAACGTTTCCGGGTAGCACTGGCGCCAGCTTCCATGCTGGCAACGCTCGGAGTGGTGATCACTTGTGGAGTAGTGGGGCTATCAGCCGCTTATCTGCTTAACTTATCGCTGGTTGAAGGCCTGCTGCTTGGCGCTATTCTGAGTTCTACTGATGCTGCCGCAGTTTTTTCAATATTTCAGTCACAACGGCTTAGAATTAAACAGCGGGTAGCCTCGACCCTGGAAATTGAATCGGGTAGTAATGACCCGATGGCGGTTATGTTAACGCTGACCCTGGTAAGTGTGTTAGCGCAAGATACTAAACTGGACTGGGTAGTATTAATATCCTTTTTTCAGCAGGCGGTAGTCGGCGGCGCCATGGGATACGGGGCGGGGCGGGTGTTTGTATTTTTATGCCGCAAGCTGCCATTAAGTTTCGCCTTCTTCCCCTTGTTGGCTGTCGCCAGCAGCATCTTTATTTATGCCATTACTAACAGCTTTGGTGGCAGTGGTTTTTTAGCGGTATACCTGATGGGTTATCTGGTGGGCAATGCCAGATTACCGCAAATTATTCATATCCTGAGAATGCATGATGGTTTGGCCTGGATCAGCCAGATCAGCATGTTTCTGATGTTAGGCCTGTTAGTTGTCCCCAGTAATTTAAAAGAGCACTTGCTTGATGCTTTAATTCTGGCGGGCATTTTAATCTTTATCGCCAGGCCATTAGCAGTATTGATCAGTTTAATTCCATTCCGCTTTCCAATTAAAGACCAGATCTTTATCAGCTGGGTTGGTTTACGTGGCGCAGTGCCGATTATTCTGGCGTTGTTTCCATGGTTAGCCGGCGTGCCGAATCAACATTTATATTTCGATGTGGCTTTTGTGGTGGTGATCGTGTCGCTGGTTTTGCAAGGCTGGACGCTGGTACCGGTTGCCCGTTGGTTAAAGTTGGAAGTACCGGGAGAACTGGAGCCTGATCAGGCAATGCCACTTGATGCTATTCCCAGTAAAGATGTGATGGAAATACTGGCCTTTAATGTCGCTGAGCAATCGCCAATCCGTGGTGTTTGCTGGCAGGATTTAAAATTCAGCGTGCCGGTGCAATTTCTCGGCATTATCAGGGATGGTGAATGGCAGCTGCCTGATAAAGAGCCGGTATTTAACAGCCGTGATACGGTGATGGTGTTGGCAAAACTTAAAGACGTGAAAAAGATCAGTGAAGTGCTGGCCAGTGAAGCAGACAGTTCTGGTTTAAGTAACAGTAATTTCTTTGGTGACTTTGTCCTGAATGGCGAAGTGAGCCTGGCTGATTTAGACGCGTTTTATACCATCAACATGACTGATCAGGACAAGCAGCAAAGTTTGTCATCTTATATTAGCGAGCGGTTTCATCGCCGGGTGGTTATTGGTGACCAGGTAAGGCTCGACCAATTAGTTCTGACGGTACGCGAACTCGATGAAAATGGCCTGATTACCCAGGTTGGTATTAAAGCAGTTGAGCCCTGAGCATAATCAATCACTGTTAAATAGTTTGTGTTGCTGATAAGTTGATTGAGTACAACACAATACTGAAAGCTCCGCTGTTTTTATCTGCCAGCATGACACTGATTTGGCTGATATCAGCCAAATCTAGTACTGGTAAGTTCGTAACAAGCCGGCCACGATAGCGACCGTTAAAATCAGCAGCGGTAAAATAGTAACTCTGTTTATCTTTAGCGCTGCTAAAATCAGCAACATAAGCTACACCTTGCGGGATATATGGCGTTTTCAATCTTAACTGATATTGTCTGCCATCCGCTGCAACGTTTAGTTTAATACTATGGTAAGTACGCGCAGGTAATGCTGCTGCAAGTTTAAACTCTGCCGAGGCAAAGCCACCATTATTAGCTAATGATAAATTACCAAAGAACTGCAGGCCTACCGGATCGGATACCACTCTAACAGAGCCTGCTGAGCTTCCGCCCATAACAGTATCGTGCACAAGCTGCACCGTAGTAAAATGCTCAGCATTGTAAAACTCCAGCGTAACAGAACCTGGCAGTACATCAGTTGCTGGTTGCTTCATGGTTTCTGACTTAGCATTCATCGCAGCGATTCCAAATAACGTAAGTAAAACATAGCGTAAATAAGCTCGCATAATAAACTCCGCTAACCGGGCATTTAGCGGTTTATACGCTGAGTTTAAGGGTATAGATCGAAAGCAAACTAACAAAGCACTTAATAGCCTCGAATGGCTTAGCTTTAAATAGCTGTTAGCTTAGATTATCAGTTACGTAACCATTAAAGCATTTGTTACATGAAACAATTAGCGCTATAGTGTTTCATGTAACAAAATAGGAGACCAAAATGCCTAACACAGCAGAAAGAGTTCAGCAACACAGGGACCGCCTGAGAAGAGCTGGGTTGCGTCCAATACAAATCTGGGTGCCTGATACCCGGGGAGCAGGTTTTGCAGCGGAGTGCCGCAAACAGAGTCTTGCAATAGCCGAAAGTGACAGAGCAGACGTTCAGCTTACGGAGTTGATGGAAAAAGCATTAGAAAGCGTTGAGGGCTGGGAATGAAGCGTGGCGAGATAATCACAGTAACAGTGCAAGGAGATTACGGTAAGCCACGACCGGCATTAGTTATACAGTCTAACAACTTCGATAAGCACCCGAGCATCACGATTTTGCCAGTGACATCAAAAATCGTAGATGCTCCATTGATCCGATTAACACTGGAACCAAGCAAAAAAAATGGCTTGGTTAAGCAATCCCAGGTCATGATAGACAAAGCTACAACCATACCTCGTGAGAAAGCTGGTCAGCATATTGGTAACTTAGAGCACAAGCTGATGCTTGAAATCGACCGATGTTTAGCAGTGTTTTTGGGTATAGCCAAATGAATAATCAGCTTATAAGAACTAACGGAGAAAAGAAGCAGCTGGCCTCCAGAAATTCCTTGGAGATTGGTACTACAACCAGGTTAATACGATTGGCGCTTTGAAGATTAAAGGCCTATTTAATTAAGTTATAAATAGCCGCTAATGTATATTATGTTAAATTGGATTAATAGCCGATACTCCTAGCATCCCCCATCCTAAATTGTTGGGTAATATGCTTAAACCGTAAACTAAGGTTGCAGAGAACAAGGCAAAAATACCAGTTCCCCACCAATCGTATTTAGTTTTCTCATCATTCTTCCATTCACCGGTCAGGCGCATTTTAATCAACAGTAGAAGTGCAAGGACGATCGGTACCTGAAAGAAAAACACCGAGCGCCAGCCCCACAATTCCGTAAGCCAGCCTCCAACTGCTGGCGCAATGGTCAATCCAACATAAATACATGCTGCAGTGATCCCTAAAGCTGCCCCCCTTTTGTTAGAAGGGGTAACTGATGTAATGATTGCAACACCAGTACCAAATATCATCGACGCCGCAGCTCCTTGAACAAATCGCCAAAACAAGATCCACTCAATGCTGGAGCCAAGTCCACACATAAAAGAAGAGAAGGCGTTTAAGGCCAGGCCGTAAGCATAAATGCGCTTTCTTCCATAGTTGTCGGCTAATTTTCCAGCAGGCAGCATGAAGATTACACTGCTCAAGATAAATAGTGTCGGTAGCCACGAGACCATCTTGGCATTTGCCTGTAAATCAGCTGCCAAATCAGGAATCGCAATATTTACAGAAGCCATTCCCAGAGGCCCAATAATGGAGCCCAGACAGACAATAATTAAAGCGAATTTGGCGACCGCAGCGTTTTTACTGGAATTTTCAGGCACTGGCAAAAGAGGAAAAGTCCTTATGACAAGATTAGTTTTCGATCATACCCACGAAACAGTTTAAGTACATGGATAAATATCGATTGTAGTTAAAATAAAACGTCATTTATCCTAAAATCAAAATACATGATATGGTGATTACTATACTTTGATGGAGCAGGCTGTTAAGGCTTAAATCCGAACTGATGACCATAAAATGGCTACTTTTAACCCTGCTCTGCTGGCCGCTGTTGTTATGGCAAGGTAAGCGGGTACGCAAATTAGCATTGCGCTTGCCTGAAGCTGCCGGACGGCGCAGTGGGATGCTGGGCAGCGGCGAATCGCTCCGCTTATTGATATGTGGTGATTCGGCCGCAGCTGGTGTGGGTATTGAACAGCAACAACAAGCTTTCGCGGGGCAATTAGTTGAGTTACTGGCAAAGCAGTACCAGGTAAACTGGCAGCTTGCTGCGAAAACCGGGCTTGATAGCATTGGTTTAAACAACTTATTACACCAGCTTTACGCCCATAGTAATGCGGTTTACCGGCTAGATGTTGTTGTAGTATCGATTGGCGTAAATGATGTTACTGCACGTCGCAGCACGGCTGAGTTTCAACAGCAGATCAGAGCATTATTAACCAGACTGGCCACTGATTTTACCGATCCCTTTGTGTTATTTAGCCCTATACCACCCATGCAACACTTCACGGCTTTACCATCACCCCTTAATTCTTGGTTAGGTTTAAAAGCCCGTATGCTTAACCAGGCCATGGCTGCCGAATTACAGCACTGGCCAAAAGCCCAGATAGTTAATAGCGAGATTGCTTTAACAGCCGATCTGCTGGCAGCAGATGGCTTTCACCCCTCAGTCAAAGGTAGCGGCATCTGGGCACAGCTATTAGCTGAAGCTATCGTTAGTAAAACTTAGCTGAATTTAACGTTATTTCAAACAGTAAGTCGTTGCTATACTTATAATATTACAGGGCCTTGCGCCCTATCGTGGTAAACAGGATCTTACTATGTCCAAAACTGAACCTAAGCAGCCGCCCATCACATCTGAAAAACAGCAATCCCTCGCTGATACTGGCGTTCTGAAAGAGCTCACCCCTGCTGCAATTGCGCAAACTACAGTTAAACAACGGATGCTTTCCGGGCAACGGTCATTAGAAGTGGTACTGGATGATATTATTAGTCGCAGTGTTGATGACGCCGATGCTGAAACTATTGCCGATTTTAGCGCACAGTTCAGAGCAATTTTACAAGGTGCATCACCAGATGATATCGCGTTGCTCAGCAAGTCTTTACGGCTTGAGCATCTGAATAAACAGCCAACGCCTAGTATTGAGCTTGATACTGAGCGCTTTGCCAATGACAGTAACAGCCCCTACCCTTATAAAAACCGCTTACAGCGTAAAACATATGAAAAGCAGAAGTATGATTTACAGGTTGAGTTATTAAAGCTGCAACACTGGCTCAAGGATACCGGTACCCGCCTGATTGTGTTGTTTGAAGGCCGTGATGCAGCCGGCAAAGGTGGCACTATTAAACGTTTTATGGAACACCTTAACCCTCGTGGTGCGCGAGTGGTAGCTTTGGAAAAACCGACGCATGCTGAACAAGGGCAGTGGTATTTTCAGCGCTATGTTCAGCATTTACCTACGGCCGGCGAAATCGTCCTGTTTGACCGCTCCTGGTATAACCGCGCAGGCGTGGAACGGGTAATGAATTTTTGTACTGATCAGCAGTACAGTAACTTTATGCAGCAGGTGCCTGATTTTGAGAAAAGCCTCACTGACTCCGGGATCCATCTGATTAAGTTTTGGTTTTCGGTTAGCCGGGAAGAGCAAAAAAGACGTTTTCTGGAGCGGGAATCGCACCCACTCAAACAGTGGAAATTAAGCCCGGTTGACCGGGCCTCGCTTGACCGCTGGGATGACTATACCAAAGCAAAAGACGCGATGTTTGCCAAAACCAACAGCCAACATGCGCCCTGGATAGTGATTAAATCTGATTGTAAGAAACGTGCCCGCTTAAATGCTATGCGCTATGTTTTACAGCAGTTTCATTATGCCAACAAAGATTTTAAGCGATTAGGTACGCTTGACCCATTGATTATTGGTGGCGTCACCGTTGGTAACTAACACTAAGTAACAGAGACTTTAAAATAGATATGAACATGGATTCTGACTTACCGTTTTCACAAGCTTGTGAAAATAATAAAGCGCCAATTCTAACTGTGCTGCAGCAGGCTTTTGCCGGCTGCAGCCAGGTGCTGGAAGTCGGTAGTGGTACTGGCCAGCATGCGCTGCATTTCGCTAAACATTTACCATATTTAAATTGGCAGGCATCTGATCAATCTGTCTATCTGACCGCATTGGCAGAACGCATTCGCCGTGCCGCGTTACCAAATTTACCTGTACCTTTGCAGCTGGATATCTGCGCAGATCCCGCACCCGCTATAGCTGCAGACGGTTTATTTACCGCCAATACCCTGCACATTATGCCCTGGCCGGTAGTGCAGCATTTCTTTAGTCGCTTAAATGAGCTGACAGCAGCCCGGGCCAGCTTATGTATTTATGGCCCCTTTAATTATAACGGCCAGTTCAGCAGCGCCAGTAACCAGGCATTTGATGCCAGTTTAAAAAGCCGCGACCCGGCAATGGGGATCCGGGATAGTGAAAAGGTTATTGAACTGGCGCGCCAACAGGGTTTTCATTTAAAGCAGGATCAGCCAATGCCAGCCAATAATCGCTTTCTTTGGTTTACTCAAAATCTACAGGGCTAAGTAACTTTACTTCTCACAGCGTATGCTGGTTTTAAGTATTCACCACTTTGCATCAACTCTGCCAACGTGGTTACTGCCTGCCAGATATCCACATACCTTAAATAAAGTGGTGTAAATCCCAGCCGCAAAATATCCGGCGCCCGAAAATCAGCAATTACCCCGTGCTGAATCAGTGCCTGACACAAAGCGTAGGCATCAGGGTGCCGATAGGCCAGTTGACTACCCCGCTCTGCTGGCTGCTCTGGTGTCAACAGCGTCAGTTGCTTTAAACTACTGTGTTGTTGCACCAGCTGTTGAAAACAGCTGCTAAGCGCCAGAGATTTTGCCCGAAGCTGGTTGATATCGACATCTGCAAACACGTCCAGTGCGGCATCTAATACGCTCATCGATATAATTGGCGGAGTGCCGGTTAGAAATTGCGTGATACCTTGCGCTTTCTGGTAGTGCTTATCAAAACTAAAGGGTGAGCTATGGCCCATCCAACCAGTTAAAGGTTGCTGCAGATTGGCATGATGTCGTTTTGCCGCATACAAAAATGCCGGTGCTCCCGGACCGCCATTGAGGTACTTATAACCACAGCCTACCGCAAAATCTACCTGACAGGCATCGAGCTCAATTGGCAGAGCACCGGCACTGTGGGCTAAATCCCAGATCACCAGAATACCTTTGGCATGTGCAAGACGGGTTAACCGCTGCATATCCAGTAAGCGGCCACTGCGAAAATCGACCTGGGTTAGCAGCAACACAGCGATATCTTCAGTTAGCGCCTGCTCTAATAATGCGTTATTTTCGCTATCCTCAACCAGTTTTAAGCGGCAACTTTGCTCACCCAATAAACTGGCCAGGCCCTCAACCATGTAAAGATCAGTCGGAAAATTACCAGCCTGAGATAATACCAGCTTGCGGCCCGCCTGCATTAACATGGCACTGCTGAGTACTTTGAATAAATTGACTGATGTGGAATCGCAGCAAATGACCTGGCCACTGGCTGCACCCAGCAACCGGGCTATCTTTTCCCCGACATTTCCGGGTAAATCAATCCAGTTATGCTGGTTCCAGCTTTTAATTAAATCCTGTGACCACTGCTGCGCTAACACCTGTTGCGCCCGCTCTGCTGCTATTTTGGGCATGGCGCCAAGCGAGTTACCATCCAGATAAACTGTATTATCAGGTAACACAAAAGCATCTCTTGTAGCCGCCAGAGGATCCTGCCTATCCCAAAGTTGTAATAGCTGCAGGTTTAATGGGCTGGTGTTTGCTTCAAAAAATTCCCGGGGGTTAGTCACTGTGCGAAAAGCTCCTGCAATGTTTCAATAAACTGCTTATACGCCA
The DNA here is from genome assembly GCF_000382165.1 of Arsukibacterium perlucidum DSM 18276. Lineage (GTDB taxonomy): Bacteria > Pseudomonadota > Gammaproteobacteria > Enterobacterales > Alteromonadaceae > Alishewanella > Alishewanella perlucidum. Next base: position 107,120 of record NZ_KB907701.1, read on the forward strand.
GCGTGTGGGGATGGATCCAATCAAAATGGCCGGCGTTGGCTATTGTTTTAAATGGTAAACCACTGCTGCTGGCCTGACTTAACGGCACAATACTATCGTCGCTGCCATGTAAAAGCAAAGTTGCCGGGTGCAGAGTTTGCTGTTGTGGGTTGGCCTGCTGATAACGCACCGGTTGCTCACTGGGGCTTCCTCCCATAAATTGGCTGGTAGCGCGTTGGCAGCTGTTATCCCCGCTGGCATAGGCCAGCATATCGGTAATAGCAGCCAACCCTACTACAGCTTTAACCATCGGTAAGGTGTTTGCTTGCGGCTGCAGGTAACTATGGCTTCCTGCCAGCAGCGCCAGCTGTCCGCCGGCAGAATGGCCGGCGATAACCATGTTGGTGTTATCTACTGCAAAGTCACTAAGCCCATTTTTGACAAAGCTAAGCCCCTGTAACACATCATGCATGCTACCCGGCCAGCCCCCGCCTTCATCACCGCTGCGCCGGTATTCTAACGACCATACCGCAAAACCCCGGGCAGCAACGGCCTGACTGAACGCTCTGCTATGGTTGATATCATAGGCATTTAACCAGCAGCCGCCATGAATGAAAACCAAAAGCGGTGCTTTGGTCTGTGAATTGGTTTGTGTAACTGCTGCGTGCGGCAAGTATAAGCGGCCATACTGCAGTTCATCCACGCCATAGTGCAGCTTGAGGCTGTTATCAGTGTATGGCAAGCTGACCAGGCTGGCGTAGCTGACGTTAGAAAGCGTTGGCAGCGCAGTCTGTGTTGGCGTTATGTCCGGGTTTAGTTGTTGCCGGGCACAACCAGCAAGCAACACCGTTGCCCCGGTTAAAAAGGCTATTATTATTTTAATCATACTGTTAGTCAGGCGCTAAGCTCACTGCTGTGGTGTAGCCAGTGTATTAGTGTAATCACAATCAGCATATTCAAATTTAATCTGGCTTAGTACTAAATTCTTTTTTTGCAGCGCGTGATATAGCTTGAGTTAATGCCAGAAGACGCCAATATCGTTTAATCCATGATTGACAGCCATCAACTATTTCCCGGAGGCATATATGAGTAACAACTATACCCCACCTAAAGTCTGGCACCCCGAAACAAAAAGCGGCGGCCAGTTTGCCAGTATTAACCGCCCGGTCGCCGGCGCCACCCATGAAAAGGTTTTGCCAGTGGGCAAACAGCCTTTACAGTTATATTCGCTGGCGACACCCAATGGCGTTAAAGTAACAATTTTACTGGAGGAATTACTGGAGGCAGGTATAAACGACGCTGAATATGATGCCTGGCTAATCAGTATAAAAGACGGCGAGCAGTTTGGCAGTGGTTTTGTCGGGCTTAACCCGAACTTTAAAATACCAGCGCTGCTTGATACTACTAATAGTTGCCGGGTATTTGAATCCGGGTCGATTCTGTTATACCTGGCTGAGAAATTTGACGCTTTTATCCCGAAAAACCCAGCCAAACGCACTGAAACCCTGAACTGGTTATTCTGGCAAATGGGTAGCGCGCCATTTTTAGGGGGTGGTTTTGGGCATTTTTATGCGTATGCTCCGGAAAAATATGAATATCCAATAAACCGCTATGCGATGGAAGCTAAACGTCAGCTTGATGTGTTAGATAAACAGCTGGCTTCAAATCAGTACATTGCCGGAGATGAATATACTATTGCTGATATGGCGATCTGGCCCTGGTATGGTGCGCTGGCATTGGGCCGGTTGTATGATGCGGCAGAGTTTTTACAGGTACAGGACTACCCCAACCTGCAACGCTGGGCAAAACAGCTGGACGCCCGCCCGGCAGTAAAACGTGGTGCTATGGTTAACCGCAACTGGGGAGATGAGCCACAATTACCTGAACGGCATAACAGCACCGATTTTAACAATAGTGCCGTGAAAAAAATGGTGCCGAAAAAAAATAACTAAGATACAGCAAACATTTACCAACCCGTTACCGTCTGGGTCGACGTGGCCCAGATGTAAGTAACACCAACACCAACCGACCAACCAGCATTTTTAACCACCAGAGGGCTATGTTGGTTTTTAGCGCTGGTTACCGTTTCATAACGGGCAAAACCAAAGCCGCGCCATTTTGATGAAAACTTTTTGCTGATAGCCCCTGAGGCACGCAGAGCAATTAACCCCGGTTTAGCATCAAATTCAGGTCGGACTGACGTAACAAACTGCTCGGTTACCTGATAAAAGCGGTCAGTTAATTTCTCGCTACCGAACAGCGCACTGATCCCAAATGAATAGGCTAAATTGTTTGCGGTAATAACATCTGCAAATAACGCAGGTTCGATGCTGACACCACTAAAACGCATACTGTCTTCGATATCAAATACCCCACGAACAGGCAGGTCTAATCGTACCCTGCTCCCCCAGATATTATCGCTGATTGTCCAGCGCAAACGAGGGCCGGCTTCAACCAGGGTGCCAAGCTCAGGCATGCCATCCCGCACTGGAACATCACTTTCTGATGAACCCAGTGCCGCAGCAAAACCAACATCAAGCTCAAGGGTGTCACTTTTATATGCACGCAAACCAACGGTGCCGCGATCAGCCCGCAGCAAATCACCGCGGTAAATAAGGTAGGGTAAGAAAAAACTACGCTGTACCTGCTTGCTCGAGCCAGGATAGGCTAATTGATTAATATTCATACCAATTATGCCTGCCTCCCAAAGCGGCAGCTCGGTTGCCGGCTCTGCATTTACAGATGTGGCAAATAAATGGCTAGCGATAAAAGCACCAATCATGTGTAAAGTATTGATACGATTAGGCATATGCTTCCTGTTTAATGATCGACTGATTAATATAAGGGTCAAGCAGTTGCCGTACATTCACCCGGGCACCAAGTCTGGCAGCCAATAAATATAAACCAGCAATTTTACGGTGCAAAAACAGCGCGTCAGCTGGCGGACTGTGCCAGTAGTTTTGTTGCATACTCAGAGCGGTGCCGGCGTCCCGCATCCGGACTGCAAGATCACTCTGATCAAAATCAAAAGGCTGGGTTTGCCGTAACGGTTCACAAGCCAGTGCAACTAAATTTAACACTGCCGCTTTTTGCTCAGGTAAGATAGTCTGGCTGAAAAAACCGATCGTGGTGAGTGCCTTTTCCATCGCTGGCTGATCATTGGCACAAGCGCCCTTAAATAAAGCCAGATAGCCGTTGCTTATCTGCTCTGAATAATCGCGACAGGCACCAAAATCCAACAGCACCAGCTGCTTGCTATGCGGGTTATACAGATAATTAGCGAAATTCGGGTCAGTTTGTACCAGTTTAAATTCAAACAGCTCCCGGAAAAACAAGCTGAACATCAATTCAAGCACCCGGTCTTTTTCAGCTTGCGCCGCACTTTGCAGGCTTTCAATGGGCTCACCATCGACATAAGACATGATTAGGATATTGGCACTACTTAAATCGGTATAAACCTGAGGCACCAGATAAGCAGCATCAGATGTCAAATGCTGCTGGTAGCGTTGCAAATAGACCGCTTCTTTACGGTAATCCGCTTCATTTTTTAACTGAATTTTTGCTTCATTAAGTAAACTTTGATATTCCACTCCGGCTGGGATCAGGCCACTTATTTTCAGTAGATACGCCACATTATCCACATCACTGTCGATACTGATTTTTACCCCGGGATACTGTATTTTAACGGCCAGTTTGTCGCCGTTATCATGATAAGCCTGATGCACCTGGCCAATCGAAGCGGCGGCCATTGGTTTAAAACTGAAATCAGCAAAATACTGCTGCCATTGTTCACCTAACTCCTGGCGCAGCACCTGGGCTAACTGTTTGGCAGGCATCGGGTTAGCATTAGCGCGCAGCCGGGCCAGCAATTCAGTCAGCTCTGCCGGCAATAAATCACCGGAGTCCATCGATAGCAGCTGGCCTAGCTTCATTGCCGCACCACGCATATGAGCCAGTTGATCGGCTACCCGCTTAATATTTGCCGGGGTTAGCAGCATGCTTTTACTGCTTGGCCGGTTGCCCTGGGCCAGTTGCCTTGCACCCTCAGCGAGCATACCACCTGCCACGCGTCCAGCTAACGATGCCAGTCCTCCAAAGCGACTGAGTCTGTTGGTCGGTACCTGAGATGAATTGTCCGCCATTACGCACCTTAAATAATCTGCATTTACTAAATTTACGCAGCAGAACGCGGATAGGCTCAGTTACAAACGTTTTAATTCAGTTATCAAACATCAGACGCCCGCCATTTGCTCCGCTGCTAATGCCTGCTTTTTAATTTCCTGCTGCAGTTCAACGGGCAACTTCAGTTGTTTTGCCAATTCATTCAGATAGCTGCGTTCCATAAAACTTTCTTCATCAATAACCAATACGCTGGCCAGATACATTTCAGCGGCAATTTCCTGACTGCTTGCCGCCGTAGCTATTGCAACGGGATCCAGTGGTTTCTGCAGCTCGGTATCCATCCAGCGCAGTAAAGTGGTATCGCGGGTAAATTTGGCCACTTCAGCATCAATGATTTCCCGTTCCCGGTCATCAATATGACCATCAGATTTTGCCGCCGCAATAACAGCGATTAAAATCGCTTTGCTGTGAATTTCAATCTCGGCTTCAGGTACCCTGTCGATCGTCGCTGGTGTATGGTTTTGCTGTTGCTGGTTATTCTTCTGCCAGTTGCTGTAAGCTTTATATGCGACCAGTCCAACTGCTGCCATGCCGCCATAGGTTAGTACTTTACCTCCCAGCTTGCGGCCTTTTTTGCTACCAAGCAGCAGTCCCAGCGCGCCACCTGCCAGCGCCGCTCCGCCCTTACCGGATAACATACCGCTAAGACCACCAGTCGAAGCCGATCCGCTGATTTTGTTGGCTCCCGCAGTGTTGCTGCCAAGTAAACCAGAGCCAGACTTTAGTAACTGATCTAATAAGCCTTTAGTATTCATGTTGCACCTTAATATTTTCTGAAATCAGAGTATTGATATTGGAAATGAAAATAAATTCAATTTTTCATCAGAATAAAAAGCAGGCATCAAGGCTGCAACTGATAGTGTTGTAATAGCGCCATGCGCTCTCGCTGGCAGTAATCTGCAATGGCATTGTGCAGGGGGCTTGGGCTGAAATGGTAAAAACCATGGCGGATAACCGGCATAAAGCCGCGCTTAAGCTTATGCTCGCCCTGGGCACCGGCATCAAACCGGCTGATGTTGTTAGCAATGCAATAGTCAATACCAGCATAATAACAACATTCAAAATGTAATTTATCAAACTCAGCCAGACAGCCCCAGTAACGACCATATAAGCAGTTTGCTGATTTAAAACACAAAGAGGCTGCTACCAGTTTATTATTAGCATAGGCAGCAAATACCACTATGCTGTCAGCCATATTCTGGCCCCACAAAGCAATGGTTTCGGGGGTTAAATAGCCATTATGGCCGGATCTTTTCTGGTAGGTAGCCCGATAAAAGCCGCTGAATGTCTGCCAGAAATCAGAGTTAAGCTGGGCTCCATTCAGGCATTTAATCACGATATTCTGTTCAGCTACCTGGCGGCGCTCTTTGCTGATTTGTTTGCGTTTACGAGAGGGTAACGTGGCTAAAAAGCCAGCAAAGTCGTTGTAGCTATGGTTATGCCACTGAAACTGCACATCAAAGCGTTCCAGCATACCGCTATCCCGCAAAAGGTGTTGGCTTAACGAGTCCGGGTATAAACACTGAAAGTTACTGCAAGCAAGCTGTTGCAGCCGCTGTTTAATTGCCTGATATAACAAGGTAAACATCTCGCTGCGGTTTTCCCCCTCAGCCACGCCCAGCCTGGGTCCTTCAGCCGGGGTAAACGGAATAGCACAGAGCAATTTCGGGTAATAATTAAGCTGATAATGCTGATACGCCTCAGCGATAGACCAGTCAAACAAATATTCGCCATAAGAGTGCAGCTTTAAATACATTGGCATGGCGGCAACTAAGCAACCTGCCCGATACAGCAACAGGTGCTGCGGCAGCCAGCCACTGCCTGCACCAACACTGCCGCCCTGCTCCAGCGCGCTCAAAAAAGCATGGCGACAAAAAGGCGCGTCTGCATTAAACAAGCTGTCCCATGCAGCTGCATCAATCGTTGCCAACTCATCACACAGCTTTATTTCAAGCATTAATCGAACTGCTTAGCCGCTGCCAGCTCTTGTTCCAAGCGGTTGCTTTCGTCTGCCCGCGGTTTGGCAAAGCGTGCGAGTGCCAGATAGAGAACCGGCGTTAGATACAAGGTAAATACTACTGCTATACCCAGACCACCAAATACTACCCAGCCAATGGCATTACGGGCTTCTGCTCCGGCGCCGGTAGATAAAATTAACGGTAAACCGCCGAGTAAAGTTGACAATAATGTCATGGCAATTGGCCGCAGCCGGATTTGTGCCGCTTCTTCCACCGCTTTTCTGACACTGTAACCACGATCCCGTAGCTGATCGGCAAACTCCACCAGTAGAATGGCATTTTTGGCCAGTAAACCTATAAGCATCACCAGGCCAATCTGCGAATAGATGTTAATTGAAGTGCCGGTTAAAAACAGCGCGAACAACGCTGCCGCGATACCAAATGGCACTGTGGCCATCACTACTACAGCACTGTTAGCACTTTCAAACTGTGCTGCCAATACCAGCAAAACAATAATAAAAGCCAGAACATAGGTCAGGGTTATTTCCCGCGCCGTTTCTTCAAAGGTTAACGCTTCTCCCAGAAATACCAGACCGACATTAGCGGGCAGTTCCTGCTGGGCCAGAGTTCGTAATTGCTCAACTGCCTGCTCCATCGACATATCGACCGGCAATTCCATTTCCATTTCAATGGCCCGGCGCTGCGCCTGGCGTTCCAGTTCAGCTGCTACTCCTTCTTCGGAAATATAAGCCAGACTGGAAAGTGGAACCAGCCCGCCAGCCCGCGAGCCGACATACAAATTGGCCAGATCTGATGGGTCGGTAACCGATGTAGCGGCTGCCTGCAAAATAACAGGCACCGACTGATCGCCCACATTTAAGTCGGCTAAATCGTCACCATTTATTGCTACCCGTAAAGTGGCAGCAATATCTGATAACGGTACCCCTAATTCTTCCGCGCGGCGCCGGTCAATATTTACCCGCAGCTGAGGCTGCGTGGGCTGATAGGATATACGAGGCATACCCATTTCAGGCATTTGCTGCTGAATTGCTTTAGAAAACGCCTGAGCAGCGGCAAAAATACTGGCGTAAGACTCTCCGGTCAGCGCCAGCTCCAGGCCTCCCCCCTGACCACGCAGGTTAAGGCTGTTTGAGCCAAAGGCCCGGGCGGGTGCGCCCGGAATTGCTGCCAGCTGAGGACTGATTTGATTGATTATTTCCTGTTGTGACTTGCTGCGTTCGCTCCAGTTTTTTAATGGCACCGTTATAAAGACCAGGTTAGGATCCCACTGGCCTACCACAGTATAAATAGAATCAATATCACCGCCATTAACAAAGGGCAGTAGGATCTCTTCCATTTTATCAGCCTGGCGGTCCATAAAGTTCAGGCCTACCCCGTCCGGGCCGCGGGCAAATACCCTAATAGTACCCCGGTCTTCGCTTGGCATCAGTTCATTATCAAGAACCAGATAAACTGCACCGGCACCGCCGGCAGCTAACAGGCAAGCAATAAACACCACAAGCGCATGGTCAAGCGTCCAGTGCAGGCTGCGGCTGTATATCGTCAGCAAGCGGTTACCTATGCCGCCAAAGATATTTCTGGCACCTTGTTTAATGGGTAACCGGGCAGTTAACGCCGGCACCAGCGACAAGGCTACAAAAGATGAAATAATAACCGCAGCGGCCAGTACACCACCAAATTCACGGAATAAGCGGCCGGCAGTTGAAGGTAAAAACGCAATAGGCACGAAAACGGCGACTAATACTGCAGTGGTGGCAACCACTGCAAAAAACACTTCACGGGTGCCGATAACTGCGGCAGCCCGCGCGCCTAACCCCATACTGCGGCGGCGTTGAATATTCTCCGACACTACAATAGCATCATCGACAATTAATCCTGTTGCTAACACCAATGCCAGCAAGGTCAGAATATTGATTGAAAAGCCCATTAACCAGATGGCAGCCAATGCACCAATCAGAGAGACAGGAATAGACAATGCAGGCACGATGGTGGCGCGCCAGGAACCGATAAATAACCACAGCGTAAAAATAACCAGCAGTATTGTCAGCGCCAGTGAGGTAATGACTTCGCGCACTGAGCCCCGGATAAATTCAGCATCATCAGAGGTTACCTGCAGTTGCAGTTCAGGAAAACGGTTTTCGACTTGCTTCACCAACGCCAAAACTTCATCAGAAATTTCGATAGTATTAGAACGTGCCTGCCGAATAATACCCAGGCCAATAACCGGCCTGCCATCCAGTCTTACCATGCTGTTAGCATCTGCCGGACCAAAATATACGGTGGCAACATCACCAATCCGGGTATCACCACTAATAATAATGTCTGCAACCTGTTCGGCACTGACTGAGGTAGCATCAGCTCTGACAATAAGTTGTTGATCGGTTGAGCGTAAACTCCCCGCTGGCACATCAAAGGGGGCCTGTCGAAGCGCGGCTGCTACATCGGTAACCGCCAGGTTAAAACTGGTCAGGCGCAGCGGATCAAGAATAACCCGCAATACCCGCTGCCTGTCGCCATTTAATCTGACATCAGCAACACCTGGGATGGTTAAAAAAAGTGGCGCTAAGTCTGTTTCTATTCTTTCAGTCAGTGTTTCCAAATCAAGGGTAGAACTTGATACCGCGATACTAACTACCGACTCTGCATCGTTATCGGCTTTTATAATGGCCAGTCTTTCGACCCCGTTTGGCAACTCTCGTTGTACCCTGCTGACGGCCTCACGGGTTTCATTGGCGGCATCATCTAAGTTAACGCCCGGCCGAAACTCAACCCTAATCCGCGAACTGCCCTCTTCACTTGAGGCATTAATAGACTTTACGCCTGACACCCGGGCTACTGCTCCCTCAAGCTTACTGGTTACTTCGGTATCGACAGTTTCAGGGGAGCCACCGGGAAAACTGGCGGTAACAGAGACAATTGGCCGGTCAACATCGGGCAGTTCCCGCACTTCCAGGCCATTTATTGCGGCAAAGCCGGCAATAATGATCAAAAGATTGAGCACAACAATCAGTACGGGCCGGCGAATAGACAGCGATGGCAGATCGTTATGAATTGGTTCAGAATTCATAGGCCCGCCCTTTGCTCATTTGCAGCCTGCACCGTTTGTCCGGCCCGCAGGCTTTGCACGCCCTCAGTGATTAACATATCACCTTCATTTAATTCGGCCGACACCAGCAGCCTGCCGCTCAGACGCTGCTTTATCTGTACGTCGATTCTTTTCGCCTTGTTATCCTGCTCAATCCAGACATAAGCGCCGGTCGCGCCCCATAATAGCGCTGCTTCCGGTACCACTGCATATGACTGACCAAGCACTTCAAGTTTCACTCTGAAACTCATGCCAGGCCGGTATAAATCTGCAGCGTTATCCAGTAAGGCCCGCACCCGGATTGTCCGGTTAGTATTGTCGATTCTGGAATCTAGCTGGCTTATTTCAGCATTGAGGCTAATGTTGTCACCCTGCCAGGGTTGCAGGGTAAGCCGGGGTTGTTGCTGCAGCATGGCCAGGGCGGTTTCCGGCGCACTGAAGTTAATCAATAGCTGGTTCCGGTTGTCCAGGGTTGTTATTGCTGTTTGCTGGCTAATTCTGTCACCAATTTCCACGTCAGTTAAGCCAACAACACCAGCAAAGGGCGCCCGTACGGTGCGATCTGCCAATTCAGTTTCTGCTTCGGTCAGCGACACTTTTAGCAAATCACGGGCAGTCATAGCATCATCTAACTCGCTTTGCGCAATCGCTCCCTGCCGCCTGCTGGCAATTAGCCGCTCCAGAGTACGTTCCGCATCAGCTAACTGAATACGGGCCCGGTCTACAGCCACTGTCTGCCGTCTGGCGTCTAACTCCAGCAAAACTTCACCACGCTGAACTTTCTGGCCCGGCACAAAATGAATCGCTGTGACTTTATCCGCTACTGCCGGATATATTATTACAGATTGCACTGCCTCCGCCGAACCAACTGCCTCAATCCGGCTGCTTTGCTGTTCAAACTCTACGGGGATAGTAATAACCTGCGCTGTCCGGCCCGCGCCGCGGCTTTGCGCCCACGAGCTGAAGCTGGTGCTGCTGAATAAAATAAATACGGCCAGCCATATCGCTTTTTGCCATGCTGTTATCATTAACTTTCCTTTTACCGATCTTGTGTCGCCATTGTTTCGGTTAACGCCTGCGCTGAACTGGCAACTGCAGACGCCATACCAGAATTACTTATCCGGATGTTGTAGTTCGCAATATACGACTTTTATTCGCAGATGATCACTAAACTCGGTTAATTGGCGACAGGCTGCGGTAATTTGAGTTAAGCGACTTATGCTCATCGACAGTATAGCAACTGGCTGCTAGCATCATTTTAATGTTCTTTACCAGCGGCAGAGGCTAAGCAATGTCAGAAGTAACGCTTAAAAGTAAGCATCGCGACTATTCCGGCCGAGATTATTCCAATCGAGACTATTCAAGTAAAGTGCGCTGGTTTATGTTTAGTCTTATTGTGCTAAGTGTGGTGCTGTCGTGGAGTGGCATTATTGATCACTATACAACAGCATACATTGACCAGGCGTTGGTCCAGGCCAGCTCTGCTTTTTTAGTCGCCAGAGGGATGAATGCCCTTATTTCTTTCTTACAATCCGTTACCTTTGAATTTAGCTTTGGTATAGGCGGTTCGGTCGGCGCCGGTCAGGTACTTGACCCGCTGAATGATCTGGTAGAGCAGTACTCGTCGGCGATGAAATTAGCTATCGGTTCATTGGCTATTCAAAAAGTACTATTGGAAATTGTCAGCGATACCTTTTTTAAGGCTGTCCTGACGCTTTCTGCAGTGTCTGTCGTGCTCAGTTCATTGTTGTCAGGGCAGTCTGCTGCAGCCTATTTCAGGCTGCTGTTGCTGCGGGTGTTTTTAGCTTTATTATTTTTACGTTTTGCGCTGGTATTAGTCGTGGCCGCGAATGGCCTGGTAGATAAGGCCTTTTTGCATGACCGGACCCAGGATCAAATGCAAATCCTCGAAACTATTGAAGGCGTTGCAGAGCAAAGCGGGCAACTTAGTAACCCGGCACTAAGCCGGGAGCTTACTGCTAACATTGCCGGGTTACAGCGGCAGGCGTCCGGCATCAGCCAGAACCTCGATGCCTTGCAGCAACGCCAGCAACAAGGGCAGCAGGAACTCGCCACGCTACAACAGCAGTTAGAAAATCTGGTGCGGGAACTGGGAGCCTTGCAACGGTTAAATTACCTTAATCCCGATCCGCGTGTGCAGCAATTAAATGAAAAGATTAAACAACGTCGTGATGCCTTACAAAGCTGGCAAACCGAGCAACAGCTTCTGCTACGGCAACAGGCTGACATTCGCAATCAAATCCAGCTTGCTGAACTGGCTTTAGAAGGCAAAACGCCTGGCTTCTTTGCGGCAATAGGTAATAGCTTTAATTCGCTGGGCGATGGTATTGCGGCAATTAAAGACGCTGTTAACCCACGTCAGGTTTACCAACTTAAGCAACGACTGGATAATGCAGTAAACAACATTCTTAATTTAATGGCGTTATTCTTCCTGAAAACCCTGTTATTGCCATTGCTGTTTTTGTATCTGTTAAACAAAGGCTTCAGGCTGATCTGGCGCAGTAACCCCGGCATAGTAATGCCACCAGTAACCGGCTAATATCATTGTTTTAAAAACAATGGAATTTAGCTAATGCTGTACATGGTGATGCTTGGTGGTAGCCACCCCAAAGCCAATATTGAAATTCACGACGTCGTGTTTGTAGCAGGTGAGACTCTTGAGCAAACCTATCCGCAGTTACAAGCGTTATGGTTTGCCGAACCCAAAGGGCTGCATATTGATGCCTGGATGGCGATATCAGGTGTCGGTCCTTACGCCGTCAGCATGGTCGATAGCCCGGGCGATGAAGGTCCAAAATTATTTTTCATCAATCTAGGGGGCTATATTGGCAGTGTGTTCGGCGAAGATCACCGCTATCTGGTGCTGGCCGCTGATAATAAAGCCCAAGCGAAACAAATGGCCAAACAGCAACTAAGCCTGAAGTGGGATAAACCTCACACCGATAACGTGTTTGAAGTAGAGCAATGCGTCGCTATTGAAAAAGTGGCCGGGCGCTACATTAAGCTGCACCCGGCTCCACACGATGGTTGTTATTTTGAAAATGACTATATTGTTATCGACTGAATATTAATGCCAATAACGATACGCGTAACCGGAAAATCAGGCAGCTGAGCTGGTTTTCAGCTGGCTTACCCAGTTTTTCACCCGCCGTTCTAACACGCTAAGTGGTAAAGCACCACCGGTTAGAATGGTGTCGTGAAATTCCCGGATATCAAAGGCTTCTCCTAGTTCCTGTTCGGCATATTGCCGCAATTCCAGAATCTTAATCATACCGATTTTATAAGCCGTTGCCTGTCCCGGTATTACCAGATAACGCCGCACTTCCGACAGCACTGCACCTTCGGCGATCGGGGTTTTCTGCAGGAAGTAGTCAATTGCCTGCTGCTCAGTCCAGCCTTTACTATGCAAGCCGGTGTCGACAACCAGTCTTACTGCCCGCCACATTTCAGTAATTAACCGGCCAAAATCAGAATAAGGGTTTTGGTAAGCGCCCATTTCTTTCGCCAGCAATTCCGCATATAAAGCCCAGCCCTCTGAATAGACGGTGAACCGGGCCTGGGTGCGGAAGGTTGGTACCGATGTCAACTCCTGAGCAATTGAAATTTGCATATGATGGCCAGGGCTGCCCTCATGATAGGCAATGGCTTCCATCTCATTTTTTGGCATTGAGCGCATATCAGACAAGTGGGCATAATAAACACCTGGCCTGCTGCCGTCTGGCGTGCCCGGGAAGTAGTGCTGCGCAGCACCCGGTTGCTCACGGAATGGCTCTACCCGTTTTACCACTAAACCGGCCTTGGGTAAGGTTCCGAAAAACTCCGGTAACCTGCTGTTAATAAAGTCCAGGTACTGCTGGGAGTCATCGATATACCCCTGCCGTCCGGCATCAGTATCCGGATAATAAAACTGATCGTCTTTTTTAATAAATTCAAAAAAGGCCTGCAGATCACCGGGGAACCCGACCTGGTTTTTAATGGCAGTCATCTCTGCAGTTAACCGCTCAACTTCTGCCAGACCAATCTGATGAATTTGCTCAGCTGTCAGATCAGTGGTGGTGGACACTTTTAACTGATGGTTGTAATAGGCAATACCATCAGGCTGCTTACCTACTCCGGTTGCAACAGCGTCAGTGTTATCGATATCGTCCTGCAGCCAGTGCTTTAAACCCATATAAGCCGGTTGAAAGTGCTGTTGCAGGGCTATTTTAGCTTTATTTGTCAGCTCATTCGCTTGTTCGTCACTTAATTTATCAGCTTCAATCAGGCTGTTAATTTTGGCTTTGGTGTCGGCCCACAGCGGAATATCCTGCTCAGCATCGGATAACGGTGCGCCGGTTAGCAGGCTGTCTAATTGAGTTAACACCCCTTCATAGGCAAATCGGGGCGGCCGTACGCCCTGCTCCGCGTTTTGTTGCGCCCGCTGTAATAAGTCAGTAATCGCCTTGCTTATCCCTTCAATCCGGCTGACATAGGCCTGCATATCTTCAGCATTATCTACTTTATGAAAATTAATCAGAATTTGCGGTAATAAGGCATGGATCCCCTGCATTTGGGTAAATACATAGCGATTACTTCTGAAACGAGCGCCCTCTTTTGCCATTTCGTACTGGTAGAGCCAAACGTCATACGATGTCTGCGCTTCTAAATCCAGTTCTTCATACACAAAGTTGGCTTTTAGTTCGGCAACGCTTGCTTCCAGCAATTCAAGTTGTTGTTGTTCAGCTGCCAGAGTGACATCATCGATTTGATCGTACTTATCTTTACGCCCCATAAAAGTCATCTGAACAGGGCTTTGTTGCAGTTGCTGCTCATACTTTTGCTCAAACCATTGATTTAACCGCTCAGTGGCAGAGTTTGCAGACTGCTGACTGGTTATTTGTGCAACCGCAGCATTTTGGTTAGCGTTATTAGCGGTATTTTCCGGAGCTGGACTACAACCAGCCAGAATACTGGCAACAGCAATACATAACAGTGATTTGCGCATTACGGATCCTTATTAACGGACAGAGATTACTCGTAGCGTACCGTTAATAAGGTTCTGAGTCTAAAACAAAATGTAACAAGTTTTAAGTAACTAACTCATTGTTCGGGCTGGTTTAACCGCTAACCCGCTTATAATGACGGTATTGCGGTTTCCAGAAATTATCTTCTATTCGTTGCTGCAGCGTATTGTCGTCAATTTCCAGTGCTAAACCCTGTTTCTGGGCTACTTTAGCCACAGCAAAAGCAATTTTCTTACTCAGTTCAGCCAGTGCAGTAAACGGCGGTAACAAGCCGCCTTTACCGGTATTAGCCAAAGGTGATGTGGCTGCCAGGGTTTTACTGGCAGCGCGCAGCATTTCATCACTGATTAAGCGGGCTTTGACCGCTATTACGCCAAGACCAATACCCGGAAATATATAACTATTGTTACACTGGGCAATCAGATGCTGTTTGCCCTGATATTCTACCGGGGCAAAAGGGCTGCCGGTAGCAACAATCACCTGACCATCAGTCCATTCTATTACTTGCTGTGGCGTAGCTTCTACTTGCCGTGATGGGTTACTAAGTGGAAATATAATGGGTTTGTCACAGCCTTTCTTCATCGCCCGCACTACCTGCTCAGTAAACAGCCCGGCCTGGCCTGAAACCCCAATTAATATATCCGGAGTGGCGCAATTCATCACATCCAGCAAACTTGGGTAATCACCACTGTAATGCCAGCCAGCAATAGCCGTTGAACTTTGGGTTAACGCTTGCTGAAAATCACGTAAATCGGGCATCGCATCAGTAAGCAGGCCGAAACGGTCAATCATAAATATTTGCTGGCGGGCTTGCTGCTCAGTTATACCTTCCGCCACCATTTGACTAATCACTTGCTCGGCAATGCCGCAGCCTGCTGATCCTGCGCCAACAAACACCACTTTCTGGCTACTGAGCTTAACCCCTTTGCTCAAGCATGCTGCCAGCAAAGTACCAACAGTAACAGCAGCGGTGCCCTGAATATCATCATTAAAACAACAGATCTGATCCCGATAGCGCTGCAACAATGGCATGGCATTAGGCTGGGCAAAATCTTCAAACTGAACAATTGCCTCTGGCCAGCGGCGTTTAACCGCTTTTAAAAACAGATCAACGAACTCATTATAATCGTCCTGTGCTACCCGTTTCTGTCGCAGCCCCATATACATGGGGTCGTTCAATAATTTTTCATTATTGGTACCTACATCCAGCATTACCGGCAAGGTATAAGCCGGACTTATACCACCACAGGCGGTATACAGCGACAGTTTACCAATTGAAATACCCATACCACCGATACCCTGGTCGCCCAGGCCCAGTACCCGTTCACCATCGGTTACCACTATCACTTTTACTTTAGCTTTGGTCGCATTACGCAGTATATCATCCAGATTGTAGCGATCTTCAAAGCTGATAAATAAACCACGGGCACTTCGATAAATATCCGAGAACTGTTCGCAGGCATCGCCTACCGTTGGCGTATAGATAATTGGGATCATTTCATCTAAATGTTGCTGCACCAGCCGATAAAACAATGTTTCGTTGTTATCCTGAATTGCCCGCAGATAAATATGCTTGTTAATCGCTGTATCAAAACTTTTATATTGCAGATAGGCCCGGCTTACCTGCTCTTCAATTGTTTCAAACCGGGGTGGCAGTATTCCGGTAAGGTTAAATGCCGCCCGCTCTTCCCGGCTAAACGCACTGCCTTTGTTAAGCAGTGGCGTTTCCAATAACGCTGAGCCGGAATAGGCGGTATATAACGGGGATTTTACTTTTGCTTCAGGCATAACAATATTCCAAATAATGGCGCCGGCACTGCAAGCAGTGCCGGTAAAAGACTGGCTTAATAAATAGTGCTGATACGTGGGTTCAGAACAGACAGGATAAACAGACCCTCAGTGTTACAAAAATCAATTGCTTTAATTAAATCAGCTTGTTCCAGATGCAATAGCTCCAGTACAAAAGGATCAACCAGGGTTTTAACACTGTACAGGTCAGGGTGCTGGTTTGCTAAGGCAAGCCGCACCGCAAGATAACTTATTAACACATCTGGCTCTGACGCATTAAACTGGGTACTGTGCTGCCGGGCCATAGGTTCGACAATACTATCGGGCAACTGCCACAGGTTTAACAATTCGGCGCCGCAGGCTGCATAAGTAAAGCCCAAGGTAGTTTGCTGCAGCTGCCATGGTTTAATGTCACTGGTATAGTTCTGACAATGCGCTGCATTATCAGGTGCTTGCTGCATCACTACCAACTCGCCAATATTGTGCAGTAAGCCGGCAACGTATAAACGATCAGGCTGGCGCAAACCACAAAAGTTAGCCAGGTATTTGCCAATCAGGGCCGCATTAATACTTTGCTCCCAGAACCGTTCTAAGTCGATAGAAGATGAGCTAAGTTTGCTGCAGGCTGAACTAACGGCGATACTGACAACCAGATTATAAAGTTGGGCTTTACCAAGAACCAACAGCGCTTTGCTTACCGACTCTACCTGGTAAGGCAAGCGATACACAGCACTGTTAGCCAGTTTCAGTAATTTAGAGGTAAGTACCGGGTCCAGTAAGATAACTTCAGCAATGTCGTCCAAACTGGCAGTATCCGATTCCATCAGCTCTTTCACCCGGATATAACTATCAGGAAAGGCAAATAAATCGACAGCATTTTGCGCATATTGCATGGCGTTCATCGGGGACATCTCCGGTTGGGTCTATCAGCACCAAAAGCATCTGATGCTTTTAAGTGTTGCTGCTGGCGCTGATTTTACAAGTTTTTGCCGGAAAAACTTAGTACTTTTTTATGACATTGCTATGAAACACTGTTTTTGACTGATTACGCATAAAAAAGCAGCGATTTAACGCTGCTTTTTGAAAATAAAGTCCGAACCTATCCTTATGCTACCAGGCTTCGCAACATCCAGGCGGTTTTTTCATGCACGGTCATCCGTTGCGTTAACAGATCAAGACTAACTTCGTCTGAAGCTTTATCTGCTACCGGCACGATAGAGCGCGCCGTTTTAGCAATAGCCTCCTGCCCTTTAACCAAATCTTTAATCATCTCTTCAGCAGTCGGTATACCGTCAGCCTCTTTAATACTGGTTAATTTAGCGAATTCTTTGTAAGAGCCAGGGGCAAATTCTCCCAGCGCCCGGATCCGCTCAGCAATCTCATCCACCGCCAAAGCCAGTTCATTGTATTGGGTTTCAAACAAAGTATGCAGGGTTTGAAACATCGGGCCGGTAACATTCCAATGATAATTATGCGTTTTCAGATATAAGGTATAGGTGTCGGCAAGCAGCACTGCCAGCCCTTCACAAATAGCTTTGCGTTCGTTCTCTTCAATACCGATGTTCACTTTCATATTATCGTTTCCTTGTCTGGTTAAGCGATTGACAAAAATATAGCACGCCATAAAAGATGGCATGCAGGTTTGAATTTTGGGTCAGAACTTGATTGTTAAAGCTAATGCTATAAAAAGAGGTGGGGGCGATATGAAAAAAAACAAGCCGGTAACCCAGACAGTTACCGGCGACTAACATCTGAAAATAGCAGAACAGCGTTAATCAGCTGGCCTGAGCAATTAAGTACTCTTCGTAAGTACCGGCAAAGTTACGGACATCCTGGCCGGTAATTTCAATAATCCGGCTGGCCAGTGACGATACAAATTCACGGTCGTGACTGACAAAAATCAAGGTGCCTTTGTAATGTTCCAGCGCCAGATTCAATGATTCAATCGACTCCATATCAAGGTGATTCGTCGGCTCATCCATCACCAGAATATTTGGCCGTTGCAACATCAGTTTACCAAATAACATCCTGCCCTTTTCACCACCAGAGAGTACTTTAACCGACTTTTTAATTTCGTCCTGCGAAAATAATAAGCGGCCTAATATGCCACGAATAGCTTGTTCATCGTCAGACGGCTGCTTCCATTGGCTCATCCAGTCAAACAATGTCATCGGCTCTGCAAATTCATGGGCATGATCCTGCGCATAGTAACCAATTTTAACGTTCTCAGACCACTTAATCTTGCCGGATTCCGGGGTTAAATCGCCCATCAGACATTTTAACAAGGTCGTTTTACCGATACCGTTAGCGCCCAGAATCGCCACTTTCTCACCAACCTCAATAGTCATATTCAGGTTTTTCAATAGCTGCAGCTCGGCAAAGCTTTTGTTCAGGCCTTCAACTTCCAACGCTAAACGATAAAGCTGCTTTTGCTGTTCAAAGCGGATAAACGGATTCACCCGGCTGGAGGCTTTAACTTCTTCCAGTTGAATTTTATCAATTTGTTTAGCACGTGAAGTGGCCTGCTTGGCTTTAGAGGCATTAGCAGAGAAACGACTGACGAAGGTTTGCAATTCAGCAATCTGGGCCTTTTTCTTGGCGTTATCAGATAGCAGACGCTCCCTTGCCTGGGTAGCAGCAAACATATACTCATCGTAGTTGCCTGGGTATAACCGCAGTTCACCGTAGTCTAAATCGGCCATATGAGTACAGACGCTGTTTAAAAAATGGCGATCGTGCGAAATAATAACCATAGTGCTGTTGCGCTCGGCCAGCACGTTTTCTAACCAGCGAATGGTATTAATATCCAGGTTGTTGGTCGGTTCATCCAACAGCATAATTTCCGGATCAGCAAATAGTACCTGGGCCAGTAACACCCGCAGTTTAAAACCCGGTGCGATGGCAGACATCGGGCCAAAATGTTGTTCCACCGGGATGCCAACTCCAATTAATAATTCACCGGCACGGGATTCCGCGGTGTACCCATCCATTTCACCAAACGCGACTTCTAAATCGGCTACTTTCATGCCGTCTTCTTCGCTCATCTCGCTACTGGCATAAATACGATCACGCTCTTCTTTCACTGCCCACAAATCGGCGTGCCCCATTATCACGGTATCAATAACTGAATACTGCTCAAAAGCAAATTGATCCTGATGCAATTTGGCTACCCGGTGGTTTGGTTCAACCGATACATTGCCGGCAGTCGGCTCAAGTTCGCGGCTGAGGATTTTCATAAAAGTCGATTTACCACAACCATTGGCCCCGATCAGACCATACCGGTTACCTTCACCGAATTTGATGGAAATGTTTTCAAACAACGGCTTGGCGCCGAATTGCATTGTAATATTGGCAGTTGAGATCACTAAAAGGTCCGCTACAGATTGTACTGGATGAAAAAGGTGCGCCACTATACGCGCTTTGCGTGATAAATTCAAAAAAACCGGCATTTCAGCCGGCTTAATTATAGTGTTTGCTAAGGTAAAGCCGGCAGTTGTCAGCCTGCCTGAGCAGCCACTGCCACAGCGGTACGGGTTAGCTCGGTAATTTTTGGCCAGTCTTTGTCGCTGACCGCCTGATCGGGCACTATCCAGGAGCCGCCGACACAACTGACATTAGGCAACGCCAGATATTCCAGATAATTTTTTTCGTTTATGCCACCGGTTGGGCAAAAACGGATATCAGAAAACGGGCCATGGATCGATTTAAGCGTTTTCACGCCACCGGCGGCTTCAGCAGGGAAAAATTTAAAATGGGTATAACCGAGGCCCGTGCCTTCCATCAGCTCTGAAATGCTGGCAATACCCGGAATAAGCGGAATAGTTGCGTCTTTACCTGCCTGCAGCAGTTCCCGGGTTAAACCAGGGCTAATGGCAAACTTAGCGCCGGCAGCAATAACCTGCTCTAATTGTGCCGCAGTAGTAACGGTTCCCGCGCCGACAATCGCTTCGGGTACTTGTTCTGCCAGCAATTTAATAGCGTCCAGCGCCACAGGCGTGCGCAAGGTGACTTCCAGCACCCGGATGCCGCCAGCCAGCAGTGCTTTTGCCATAGGCACGGCGTCAGCCAGATCTTTAATTACAATAACCGGAACTACTGCACCTTGTGCAAATAATTCAGCAGGTTGCAGCTGCCAATTTTCAAATGCCATAAGTTAACTCGCCAAAGATTGTTTTAAGTAAACTGCTGCGCCAAGTAAGCCTGGCTGTGGGGCAGTCACGATATAGGTGGCGATCTGGCGATTAAACGCGCTAAACCGGCCTTTTGCTTCAAAACGGGTTCTGAATTCACTTGCTGCCATTAGCGGCAGTAATTTCGGCGCTATGCCGCCAGCGACATAAACACCACCAAAGGTACTGAGTGTCAGTGCCAAATCACCGGCAACACTGCCTAAACTCGCAAAAAACTGAGCGACAGTGGCGGTAGCAAGCTCAGAATTACCAGCCAGTGCCAGGCTGCCAATTTCACCGGCCGACAACGGCGCCACATCTAAACGCCGGTACAGTGCCAACGCCCGGTAAATAGCTTCAAGCCCGGGGCCTGATAACAAACGCTCAGGTGAGACATGGCCATACTCTTTGCTAAGCACCTGCTGAATAAACCATTCCTGTTCGGTTTGCGCTGCCCAGTCGACATGGCCACCTTCGCCCGGTAATGGGATAAATTTGTCATCCACATTGATTAAATGCGCAACGCCCAGGCCGGTGCCGGCGCCAAGCACTGCCATTGGTTGCCCGGGCTTCGCCAGCCCCTGGCCAATCTGAACTTTGTCATTGCTGTTTAGTGCCGGTAAACTCATTGCTACTGCGGTAAAATCATTCATCACCAGTAACCGGCTTAAGCCTGACTGGCGCTGCATAGCGTTGACAGAAAAGCGCCAGTGAAAATTAGTCATACTGACTTCGTCACCGGTAACCGGGCAGGCAATAGCAATAGCCACGTGTTTTAGCGCTGTCAGTTGCTGTTCAAGCTGATAATGCTGTAAGGCATCAGCCAGGCTGGCAAAGGTCGCACAGGGATACACGGCTACTTTATCCAGCGCCAGGCTGGCTAAATTGACCCGGCTGAACCGGGCATTAGTGCCTCCAATATCGGCAACAATGGCATAATCAACCGGGTTAGCCATGCAAATGTTCCTCAGTCACGAATAAGCTGCAGGCCCCCTGCTCTGCGCCACTTAACTGCGCACGCATTGCACCAAACATTTCCCGGCCCATACCATAAAAGTTGTGACTCAAATCACTTTTCGCCTGCTCTCTGGCATTAAATTCAGCGTCATCAACCAGCACTTCCAGTTTACCGGTGTTGCCATCAACCAACAGCATATCGCCGGTTTTAATCCGGCCAATAGCGCCGCCATCAATTGCTTCCGGCGTAACATGAATAGCTGCAGGTACCTTACCTGAGGCACCAGACATCCGGCCGTCAGTTACCAGTGCCACTTTAAAGCCTTTATCCTGCAACACGCCAAGCGGTGGTGTCAGTTTATGCAGCTCTGGCATACCACAAGCTTTCGGGCCCTGAAATCTGACAACCACGATGCAATCTTTATTAAGATCGCCGGCTTTAAAGGCTGCATCTAATTCATGCTGGCTGTGGAATACGACGGCAGGCGCTTTAATAACTTCAGTACCGTCACGCAGCGCTGAGGTTTTTAAAATGGCCCGGCCAATATTGCCCGACAGTACTTCTAAACCACCATGGCTCTTAAAAGGTTTTGCCACTGTCGCTAATACATCCAGGTCCAGTGATTGTGCAGGGGCATCTACCCAATGCAATTTGCCGTCTTTTAACAACGGCTGTTGGGTATAGCGACGCAGGCCCGGCCCGGCAATAGTCTGGACATCTTCGTGCAGTAAGCCGGCATCCAGCAACTCACGGATCAACAGCGCCATGCCACCGGCATGTTGAAAATGATTGATGTCAGCCTGACCATTAGGATAAATCCGGGTTAATAGCGGTGTAGCAGCAGACAATTCGGCAAAATCATCCCAGTTAACAATGTAACCAGCAGCACGTGCCACTGCTACCAGATGCATAGTATGGTTGGTTGAACCACCGGTTGCCAGCAGGCCAACAATACCGTTAACAATAGCTTTGGCATCAACCAGTTTGCCTATTGGTAAATAATCATTACCCAGCTGAGTTAACCGGGTTACCTGACGTGCGGCCGCTTTGGTTAATTCATCACGTAGCGCGCTACCGGGATTAACAAATGAAGAGCCGGGTAAATGCAAGCCCATCATCTCAACGACTAACTGATTGGAGTTTGCTGTGCCATAAAAAGTACAGGTGCCGGCCGAATGATAAGACGCAGACTCTGCTTCCAGTAATTCTTCTTTACCTACTTTACCCTCCGCAAACAGCTGGCGCACCCGGGCTTTTTCTTTATTAGGAATGCCTGAAGGCATAGGCCCCGCTGGCACAAATACAAAGGGCAAGTGACCAAAACTCAATGCCGACAGCAGTAAGCCAGGCACGATTTTGTCACAAATACCCAGCATCAAACCGCCATCGAACATATTATGGGAAAGCGCAACAGCAGCTGACATGGCAATAACGTCACGACTTAATAAGCTTAACTCCATTCCCGGCTGGCCCTGAGTTACACCGTCACACATAGCGGGAACACCACCTGCGAATTGCGCAACACTACCTACTTCATTTACCGCCTGCTTAATGATTGCAGGATAAGTCTCATAGGGCTGATGTGCAGAGAGCATATCATTGTATGAAGAGACAATAGCAATATTGGCTTTGGTCATACTACGCAGGTCTGCTTTATCTTGTTTGTTACAAGCTGCAAAACCATGGGCCAGGTTACCGCAACTTAACACACCACGATGCGGGCCGTTTTGGCCAGCTTCTTCTATCCGGGCCAGATAAATAGCCCGGCTTTTTGTGCTGCGGGCAATAATACGGTCGGTAACCCGTTGAATAACTGGATTCATAACAATTCCTCTAATTAGCGGCGTACATAACGGCCACATCAGTATCTGGCTGTTGTAAAATGGCGCGGATTGGCATACTGGTTACATCGGTACCGGCTTGTGCCTGGTTAAGTACATCAAGCTTGTTCTGGCCAACCAGATGAATAAAAATCTGCCCGGCATTGAGCAGTCTTGGTAAACTAAGTGATATGCGCTGATAAGGTGCTGTTGTTGGATTAACTGCCAGCACTGCGGGTGCATCAACCGCCAAACCTGTGTTAAGTTCTGCACTGCAAGGAAACAACGATGCAGTGTGGCCATCTTCACCCATACCAAGAATAACGGCGTCAAAAGCCGGCAAGTCAGCTATTCGCGGCAATATGGTTGCAACAGCGTCTTCGGCTGTCGCGGCATCAGCATACAAACTAATAAATTCAGCCACAGCAGCATTTGCTTGCAACAAGTTGGCCTTAACCAGGCGCTCGTTGCTATCGGCAGCATCAACCGGCACAAATCGCTCATCAGCCAGTAAAACAGTAACCTTTTGCCAAGCCAGTTCTGCTTGTGATAAGGCATTAAAAAGTGCGGTTGGGGTGCGGCCGCCAGATACCACCAGATATGCCCGCCCCCGGCTACTGATAGCCTCATTTAGCAACGTGACCAGTCTGCTGGCAAAATCCTTGTTTAACGCGTTAGCGTCGGTGTACTGATGAAGATGCATTGTTACTCCGCTTAATCCGTTTATTCGTCCCAGTTTCGCTCATCGCGTGCCAGCATTGAAATAGAAGCAACCGGCCCCCAGGTACCAGCCTGATATGTTTTGGCTGGCTCGTTGTTGTTTTTCCAGGCATTCAGAATGCCATCAACCCACTGCCAGGCCTGTTCAACTTCATCGCGGCGCACAAACAAATACTGATTACCCAGCATAGCTTCAAGTAATAGACGCTCATAAGCATCGGCAATGCGCTGCGACTTAAAGGTTTCATCGAAACTTAAATCAAGTTTGCTCTGCTGCAAACGCATATGCTCGCCAAGGCCCGGTATTTTATTCATTACCTGTACTTCCACCCCTTCATCGGGTTGTAAGCGGATAATTAACTTGTTAGCAGGCAGTTCATTATAGGTTTCATGAAAAATGTTATGCGGTTGTGGTTTAAAACAGATAACCACTTCACTGTGCTTTTTCGGCATCCGTTTACCGGTACGCAGATAAAAAGGCACACCAGCCCAGCGCCAGTTATCAATATCTACTTTAATCGCAACAAAGGTTTCGGTGCGACTACCTGAACGAGCGCCTTCCTCTTCCAGGTAACCCGGCACTTGTTTACCGCCAACAAAACCGCCGGCATACTGGCCGCGCACGGTTTTTTCCTGCACGTTACTGCTGTCTATCCGTCGCAGTGCTTTTAGTACTTTAAGTTTCTCATCGCGTATGCTGTCAGCGTCCAATCTGGCCGGAGGCTCCATCGCAATCAAAGATAACACCTGCAATAAGTGATTCTGCACCATATCCCGCATCTGACCGGCGTCATCGTAATAACTCCAGCGCCCTTCTACCCCGACTTCTTCAGCCACGGTAATTTGCACATGATCAATAGCATTATGATCCCAGTTTGAGGCGAAAATAGCATTGGCGAAACGCAACGCCAGCAAATTAAGCACAGTCTCTTTACCCAGATAGTGATCTATCCGGTAAATTTGACACTCTTTAAAGTGCTCAGCGACCTGATCATTGATAACAATTGAAGAGGCTAAATCGTGGCCGATCGGTTTTTCAAGTACCACTCTGGAAGGTTCAGCAGCTAAGCCGGCTGCTGCCAGGCCTTTGCACAGATCACCGAATAATGATGGCGGCGTGGCAAAATAACTAACCGGTGTCCGTTTCGAAGCATCCACCAGCTCACCCAGCTTTTTATAATCACTGGTTTGAGTTAAATCGAGTTGTACATATAACAACTTTGCTGCCAGCTGTTGCCACACAGTCTCATCTAACGTTTCTTTCTTTAAAAACCTTGTCAGGTTAGTTTTTACCATATCCAGGTAGCCGTTGTTATCCATGGCATCGCGGGCTACGCCAATAATCCGTGAATCAGCATCCAGCAAGCCTGCTTTTTCCAGCTGATAAAACGCAGGAAGCAGTTTACGCCGCGCTAAGTCACCTTTAGTGCCGAATAAAATTAAATCGCAGGCGTTATTCTGGGCTTTGTGTGCTGTTATTGTCATATCTGACCCTTGCAATAATACGTAATTTTACAACACTTAAGACATACTAACGCGCAATAAAGCCGCTGTAAACCTGATATGTTGTAATTTAATTACATATGAACTTATATTTTGACTAATCTTACATATTAAGGCAGCCTTAGCAATGTAATTGCAGTTTTGTGGTAAATTTAATACTGTTTTGTTGGCCTGGCTGGTGTATAACCAAGCAGGCAACAACAGCAACTGCCACCATAACAACTTATAGAGATCAGGAATTAGCGGATGAACGTACTGGAAAAAATCGTAAGTAGTGTTACCAGCTTCAGCAAATCTGAGCGCAAGGTCGCCGATGTTATTCTGGCTAATCCACAAATTACTATTCACAGTAGTATAGCAGCATTGGCCAAAATGGCTGATGTCAGCGAGCCTACCGTTAACCGCTTTTGCCGCCGCCTTGATACCAAAGGTTTTCCTGATTTTAAGCTGCATTTGGCGCAAAGCCTGGCCAACGGCACACCCTATGTGAACCGGCATGTTGAAGAGGAAGATGGCCCTGAGGCCTACACGGCTAAAATATTCGAATCAACCATGGCCGCCCTGGATACC
This sequence comes from Arsukibacterium perlucidum DSM 18276, assembly GCF_000382165.1. Lineage (GTDB taxonomy): Bacteria > Pseudomonadota > Gammaproteobacteria > Enterobacterales > Alteromonadaceae > Alishewanella > Alishewanella perlucidum. Next base: position 132,897 of record NZ_KB907701.1, read on the forward strand.
GCAAGACAGCGGGTTGATATTAATACTATTAATCGCGCTGTTGATGTATTAACTCAGGCTAAGAAAATTTCGTTTTTTGGTTTGGGCGCCTCAGCCTCCGTGGCGCACGATGCCCAAAATAAGTTTTTCCGCTTCAATGTGCCAGTGGTCTGTTTTGATGACATTGTCATGCAACGAATGTCAGCGATTAACAGCTCTGATGGTGATGTGGTGGTATGTATCAGCCATACCGGCCGCACAAAAAACCTCTGTGATATTGCAGCCATTGCCCGCGAAAATGATGCCACTGTGATCGGTATTACCGCTTATGACAGCCCCTTAGCCCGTGAATGCACCCTGGTGCTGTCACTGGATGTGCCGGAAGACACTGATATGTATATGCCGATGGCCTCAAGGGTAGCCCAGCTGGTGCTGATTGATATTCTGGCTACTGGTTTTACGTTGCGCCGCGGTAGTAAATTCCGCGAAAATCTGAAAAAAGTAAAAGACAGCCTGCGCGGTTCGCGCTTTGAAAAGAAAGATTTCGCCAACTAAATTGCCGTATTGCCCCCTATCAGGTTGGTTAACTGCACCAACCTGTCGCTTTTAATTCTTTTGCCGCTGTATTCTGTAATAAAATTACATTACACTGAATGCATTGTAAGATCCGCGTTTAACAGCAGGAGCATCTGATGCCAAGAAGAACCAAAATAGTCGCTACTCTCGGCCCCGCTACCAATACTCAGCAATCAATCGAAAAACTTATCAGCGCCGGTGCGTCAGTATTCAGGCTGAATTTCTCTCATGGCACTGCTGATGATCACCGGGAACGGGCAAGTATGGTCAGGGCTGCCGCTAAAAAGCTCGACGCTCATGTCGCTATTCTGGGCGATCTGCAGGGCCCGAAAATCCGGGTATCTACCTTTAAAGAAGGTGCTGTGCTGTTAGCCGAAGGCCTGCAGTTTGTATTAGATGCCAGCCTGGCAAAAGGTGAAGGTGATCATCATCAGGTCGGTATTGATTATAAAGCCCTGCCACAGGATGTCAGCGACGGTGATTTACTGTTACTGGACGATGGCAGGATCCAACTGCAAGTTGAGCGGGTTGATGGTGACCGGGTTTATACCAAAGTGACTGTCGGTGGCAAGCTTAGTAATAACAAAGGCATTAACCGCCAGGGCGGCGGCTTAACAGCCCCTGCTCTGACCGATAAAGATAAAGCTGATATTATTACCGCGGCAGAAATTGATGTGGATTTTCTGGCCGTATCGTTCCCCCGCAGCGGCGATGATATGCGGCTGGCCCGTGAGCTGGCGCAGGCCGCTGGTTCTGAAGCACGCTTAATGGCAAAAATTGAACGGGCTGAAGCAGTCGCCGACAATGAGACACTGGATGACATTATCCGGGCATCTGATGCGGTGATGGTTGCCCGCGGCGACCTAGGCGTTGAAATTGGTGATGCTGAGCTGGTTGGCCAGCAAAAACGAATTATTGCCCGCTCTCGTCAGCTTAACCGGGTTGTTATCACCGCTACCCAAATGATGGAGAGCATGATCGAAAGCCCAATGCCAACCCGCGCTGAAGTAATGGACGTCGCCAATGCCGTGTTAGATGGTACCGATGCCGTTATGTTGTCAGCTGAAACCGCGGCAGGTAAGTACCCTACTGAAACCGTAAAAGCCATGGCCCGGGTCTGTGATGGTGCCGAAAAACACCCCAGCGTCCAAATTTCCAAACACCGGATGGACGTCGCCTTTACCGAAGTGAGTGAAACCATCGCCTTGTCAGCCATGTATGCCGCTAATCATTTAGCCGGCATTAAAGCGATTATTGCTCTGACAGAGTCGGGATACACCGCTAAGCTGATGTCGCGGATCACCTCACCGCAACCCATTTATGCCTTATCCCGCCACGATAAAACATTAAATAAAATGGCACTGTATCGCGGCGTTTATCCAGCGTTTTTTGACAGTACAACCCTGGTTGAGCAGTCGCTGGCCGATGCTGCTATTGACGCTATTCGTAAACAGGCTGGCCTGAAAACCGGTGATTTGGTAATTATGACCCATGGTGATGTGATGGAAACCATTGGCGCTTCAAATAATTGTAAAATCGTTCAGGTAAAATAAGCGCTGCAGCACTAGCGGTAATTAGTAACAACCGGTATTTGCCGAAAAAAGGGCCCAGGGCCCTTTTTTTATTGGCTTATCATCTGCTTAATTAAAACACATCTCGCTGTAACTTGCGCACCCGCTTAGCCGCACGGTACTCAACAAATTGGGGGGCCAGAGCAGTAACCGCGGAACCGGTAACCACCATCAAGGCACCTAACCAGGACCAGAGGTTTAAATGTTGCGCCTGTAAGAAGTCCGGGAACAACCAACCGGTAATGTTAGCAAATAAAATAGTAAATAACGGCGTAACTGCTAATACCGCACTGACTTTAGATGCCTCCCAGTGATGAAGCGCTTCAGCAAAAGCGCCATAGGCTACTACTGTGTTTAAACAGCAAAACACCAGCAGCGCCCAGTGCAAATAACTCATTGTCAGTAAAGGTGTGAAATCAGAAACCGGTATAAAGCAGATAGTACCGGCCACATACAACAAATACATAATTTGTTTTGAGCTGTAGTTCACCAGCAATTGTTTTTGGGCCAGGGCATAGGCCGCCCAGGTAATGCCGGCAGCAATCAGCAGCAGCACTCCCAGGGTTTCTGAACTGGCCCGTAGCATCAACTCAACCAAGCGTTCATTAAAAAACAGCAACAAGCCACCAAGCAAGGTAACAGCGCCAACTTTTTGCCATAACAACAACCTTTCTTTAAAAATAACAATGCCACCAAGCATCATCAGAAAAGGGGCGAGCTGGATCACTACCTGGCCGGTTTCGGCAGTAAGGTAGTTTAAACCACTTAAAAACATAATATAATTTGATAATAAGCCAACCACAGCAATCAGCATTAACCAGGCCACTTTGCGGTTGTATAACAAGTTTACTGCCGGTAACTTGCGCCGGGCAGCCAGCCAGAGCCCAACGATAACAGCGGCTGCCAGAAAACGGATAGCAGTGATGGTGTTTGCAGATAGTACGTCCAGCACAATTTTCAGCGCTATTGGTAAAATGCCCCATAAAACGGCGGTAGTCAGCGCCAACATTAAGCCGACCAGGCTTTTCCCGGTGATCTGGTGCATACAGCAACGTTTCCTTAAAACAGCAGAAAGCTGAACATTCAGCCGGCGTCATTGTCGCTTATTTTCAGCTTAGATGTCTTGCGATTTGTGAAAGTTTGCGACAAATCAAGTGCGATAACAGCTAAGGCACTATACTGAGCAGAAAATCTGCTGCTATTGGCTTAAAAACGGCAGTATTAACTTGCATAACAGGACAGACAATGAGCAATATCAAACGATTAGCAGTGCTGACTTCCGGTGGTGATGCTCCGGGGATGAATGCCTGTATCCGTGCTATTTTGCTAACCGCCAGTGCCTGTAACATTGACGTTATTGGCTTTAAACATGGCTTTAATGGCTTACTGGAACAAGAATACCAGACACTTCACCCGCAGCATGTTGATAATATTATCCAGCGTGGCGGTACCATTTTAAAAAGTGCCCGTTGTCCGGCACTGGAGCAGCCAGACGGCCCTGCCCGGGCTGCTGCAACATTACAGCAGCTTAATATTGATGCCCTGATTGTTATCGGCGGAGATGGCAGTTTTCGCGGTACTATGGCAATCAGCAAGCATTACGATGGTCAGCTTATAGGCGTGCCTGGCACCATCGACAATGATGTTGATGGTACTGACAATACTATTGGCTTTGCCACGGCAATTGATACCGCGTTGGATGCTATTGATAAAATTCGAGACACAGCGGATGCGTTTGAACGAATATTCTTAGTCGAGTTAATGGGACGCCATAGTGGTTATATCAGCCTTGCGGCCGGCATTGCCGGCGGTGCGGAACAAATTATCTGCCCCGAGTTTGGTCAACTGAGCCCTGATAATTTAAGAGCGATAATTAAGCCTATCCAACATGCCCAGCTGCTAAAAGGCAAATCCAGTTATTTAATAGTGGTTGCTGAACATAGCTATCCGGGGGGCGCAACAGCATTGGCTGACGCGTTAACTAAGGCAATAGGTATCGAGTGTAGGGCCTGTATCCTGGGACATATCCAGCGTGGTGGCAGCCCGGTGGGCGCCGATCGGATCCTGGCAACAAAATTAGGGGCTTATGCCGTTGAGCAATTATTGCAGGGGGCTAACCTGATGATGGCTGGCGAAGTAAATGGTCAAGCCTGTTTATATCCACTGGCAAAAACCGGGGCCAGAGAAAAAGCAATAGATCCCTTTTTAGTGCGCTGGCAACAACAAATAGGCAGCTACTAAGCTGCCGCTATCATTAACTACGGCCAGCGTTTCTAGTGACTAAATACCTGCTTTACTCTGTCTTTATAACTGCGGCTGACTTTAACTGCCTGGCCGTTAGTCAGCATCAGTTGATGTTCGCCGTTCGTTAACATTTGCAGTTTAGCAATAGTATGGACATTGACTATCGCTGAGCGGTGCACCCGGACAAACAGCCTTGGGTCCAGTTCCTGTTCCAGCTCTTTCATCGTGCGGCGCAGAATATGGGTTTGGCCATCTTTAGTATGAATACACATATAATCACCCGCCGCATCAACCCAGTCTATTTCAGCAACCGGAACCCGGGTAATTTCACCACTGTCTTTAATACTGATCGCTTCCGGAAAACGGTCATTTACCACCGGTTCAGACTTATCCAGCCGCTGTAAAATATTGCCTGCTTCGTCACCGGTAAGTTTAGCAACTGCTGCCGCCAGCTGGCCTTTATGTTTCTGGCTGTCTGCTGAAGCGTGAAATTTCAGTACCTTGTTAACTGCGGCTTTCAGCCGTTCAGGCTCAACCGGCTTTAATACATAATCAAGGGCGTTCACTTCAAAAGCGTTGAAGGCGTAATGATCATAAGCGGTAACAAACACAATGTAAGGCAATTTAATTTGCTGTTGCTGCAAGCTTTTCAGCACAGCAAAACCATCCATGCCGGGCATTTCGACATCCAGAAAAACCACATCCGGTTTTAACTCCATAATGCGGCTAACGGCTTCATCACCGTTACTACACTGGGCAACCACATCTAACTCAGGAAAAGCTGCCAGTCTGACCAGCATGCCTTTACGTGCTAAGGGTTCATCATCTACTACTATTACCTTCAACATGGTTTGTTTCCAATTCATCTAACTGTAAAGGGATCCGGATATTGACTTTCAGGCCTTTGGGCTCGTTGTGGGTCAGCACCAGAGCAAAATCGTTATCATAAAGTGCCGCCAGCCGCTCTTTGGTATTCACCAAACCTACCCCGCTGGCACTGCTCTTGGGTATACCATCACTAATTGGCATACCAGGTCCATTGTCAGACACTTCCAGTAATAAATCGTGTCCAAACTTTTTCGCCGTTATGCTGATGGCACCACCATTAACCTGGCTGGCCACTGCATACTTAATCGCATTCTCTATTAACGGTTGCAGGATTAAACTTGGTACCAGCGCCCGCTCAGTGCCCTGCTCAATGTTAAAATCAATAGTCAAACGTTCTGAAAAACGAACTTTCTCAATTTCCAGATACAATTTAGCCGCATACAACTCCTGTTCCAGCGGTACCCGGTTTATCGGGTCTTTATAAAGTGAATAGCGCAGAAAATCACTTAATCTGGTCACCATTTTATTGGCGGTATCAGTTTCATTTATCAATACCAGGGTTGAAATAGCATTCAAGGTATTAAACAAAAAATGAGGATTAAGCTGGTAACGCAACATCTTCAACTGCGCTTCATGGGCCTTATTAGTCGCCGTTAACGACTTTTGCTTCTCAAGCTGCAGGGTTTGGTAATATTTAATACCAAAATACAGGCCACTCCAGCTAAGCATCACATAAAATGCTACCGGGGTATCTTTTATGAATTGCAGCCAGTCGTCAGGCCGGTAACCATGCCGGTATATTTCCCAATAATTGAAGTTTCTTACGGTGGTCCAGATGGCAGCGATCAGTAGCGCTAACACCAGCACCAATAAAATCATGCGCCAGGGCGGCCAGAACCAGATCCGCTGGTATATGTAACGCAGAGGGATAGTAATCAGCCAGCCGACATAAGCATCCAGCGCGACCACGATTAAATAGGCATCGCGGGTTTCCTGTACCAGAGAGCCCAGGTAATTGACAATGGCAAAGCCAAGCCAGCCCAGGCTATGCAGGATCCAAAACTGGCGGTTTCGATCTTCAAACACTTTGTACAAGATAATTTTCCGGGTTATTACTCTGCGCAGAGTATAACTAACATCGTCGTTAAATCCTTGCCACTTGAACTGATTTCAGCAGACATTAATCGCAATTTATGCTGGTGGCGAGCCGCTGTAGCTAGATATTATCACCGGTCTGGAAGTCGGCCAGTACCGGTGTCGGTTTCCGATCCGGCCCTAACGCCACAAAGGTAAAGTTACCTGAAATGGCTTTATGCTGATTATCGTTATACATATTCTCCACAAATATATCGACATGCACCTTAATACTGGTGCGCCCCACCTGCTCAACCCGGGCCACCAGTTCAATGATTGAACCCGCTGGGATAGATTCTTTAAAATCGACCCGATCGGAACAGACTGTAACCAGAGGCTTGCGGCAAAAGCGGGTTGCCGCAATAAAAGCTGCCTCATCCATCCAGGCTAATGCCTCCCCCCCGAATAACGTATTGTGATGGTTAGTGCGCCCCGGAAATACTGTTTTAGTTACCCGGGTAACAGCATGCGCGGTGCGTTTTGCAATAAGGGCTTCACTAGGCTGGATGATTGACATAAGCTACTCGCTATAAAATGAAATACAAATAATGGTACTGATGCAAAGGTACTGATGCAAAGGTACTGATGCAGAGGTACTGATGCAGACACCATCATGATGCTGGTTATTATAACAGGCCTTTGCAGGCCATCGTTATTAAACGACGCCGGAATAAGCAGCCAACGGCTATCCATCGCTAAAATTATCACAACGAGGGCTTAATGAACTTAGTTAGTTACCAGTTAAATGTACTGGATGTTTCCTCTCACCGGATTGAAGTCACGTTAAACTTTATGCCTTGCCAGAATGCTCACCAGCTGAGCATGCCCGCCTGGATCCCGGGTAGCTATATGATCCGTGATTTTGCCAAGCACCTGCTGACAATTGCAGCGTTTGATGCAACCGGCCCGCTGGAGCTGCAACAGCAGGATAAACAAAGCTGGCAGTTATTGTGCCGGCAACAACCGGTTACCGTCATTTATCAGATGTACGCCTTTGACTTGTCAGTACGGGCAGCTTATGTCGATGATGAACTGGCAGTGTTAAACCCGGCAGCACTCTGTCTGGCCGTCAGCGAGCTGGAATCACTGACACAGCAGGTTGTGCTGCCGAAACCAGAGCTGGTTGAGGCTGCAAACTGGCGGGTTGCTACCGCATTAACACCGGTAAACGGTACCCTGGAGTTGGGTTTTGGCACTTATCAGGCTGCTGATTATGCCAGTTTGCTGGACAGTCCGATATTGGCGGGCATTTTTAATCTGCAACAATTTATGCTTAATGACGTTGCCCATTATCTGGTCGTTACCGGCGATAATCTGGCTGATTTGCCACGATTTGCCACAGATTTACAGCAAATCTGTCAACAGCAACTTGAGGTATTTGGCAGTCTGCCGGCAGATTTAAACCAGTACTGGTTTTTATTATGGGTAACCGAACAAGGCTACGGTGGGCTGGAACATAAATTCTCTACCTTGCTGCTGTGTAACCGTTTTGATTTACCCGCTACAGATAGCCAGCAGCCAGATGACAATTATCAGCAACTATTGGCGCTATGCAGCCATGAGTATTTTCATACCTGGTGGGTAAAACGGCTAATGCCTGCTGAATTTAAGCCTTATCAGCTGGCAGCGGAGCAATACAGCAGCCAATTGTGGTTGTATGAAGGTTTCACGTCTTATTTTGATGATTTAGCGCTGGTCCAGTGTGGTTTAATCAGCCCTCAGTGTTACCTGACAACCCTGGAGAAAATGATTAGCCGGGTTAACCGTAGTCCATCTGACAATCTGCAAAGCCTGGCAGACAGCAGCTATAACGCCTGGACCAAGTTTTACAAACAGGACGAAAATGCGGTTAATGCTGTCGTCAGCTATTATGCAAAAGGGGCGTTACTGGCCTTTTGTCTGGAGGGCGCTCTGCGCCAACAGGGCAGTTCACTGCAGCAGCTTTGCCAGTACATGTATCAGCACTATCTGGCCAGTGGCACGGATCAGCAAAGCCTGTTTGCCAGCCTGTCGGCGTTGGGATTTGCTGAACTGGCTGACTCTGCCCGCAACTGGGTCAGTCAAAGCAAGCCTTTACCGATCCAAGCCGCCGCCTCGCAACTTGGGCTGCAGCTGAATTTCCGGCCCGCAATTGATCACAACGATTTAAGCGGCCCTGACAAGCTGAGCGATAGTCAGCTTTGCCCCGCCAGCCTGGCCGCTGGTATCAAACTACAACAAGGCTTGGTAACCATTACCCAGGTAATAAATGGCGGTGCTGCCCAGCAGGCCGGTTTGATGGTGGGTGATCAGTTGCTGGCGCTGGCAGGCTGGAAAATTACTGAGCAAAGCCTGCCGCAGTTAATGCGCCGGCTCCCCCCCGGCACCGCCCAGCCACTTACTGTTTATCGCAAAGATCGTTTACTAACCTTGCAATTACCGCTGCGGGTGGCTGCAGCAAAAATAGCCTGTCTGCAATTTGCAGACAACGACAAGGCCAGTAGCTGGTTACAACGTGAGCTCCCTACTCTGCCAACAATAACTGCGGATCCAACCGCTCCTGTAACCAGTTAATCCGCCAATCCAGATGGGGCCCGGTAACCCGACCGGTCGCCCCCACTTCAGCAACTTTATCGCCCTGTTGGATCTGCTGGCCCACTTTTACATCAATTGCGTGCAGATGCATCAGGGTAGACGTCACCCCCATGCCATGGTCAATAATCAAAGTCAGGCCCGAGAAATATAAATCTTCTGCCAGCAATACCTCGCCGTCCCAGGGCGCTAACACCGGGGCGCCAACGGGTGCGGCAATATCAAGCCCATAATGGGGGTTGCGGGGCTCACCATTAAACACCCGCTGACTGCCGTAAACACCGGAAATCCGCCCCTCAGCCGGCCTGATTGGCTCAGCAAAAATGGCGGTATTGGCAGTAAGTGTGGTACGTACGGCCCGAACTTTGCGATTGTCACTCTGAATGCGCTCAGTTACCTCGGCCGGTGGCGTCACGTACTTTTGGGCTACGCCGCTAATACGCTGAATGTCATAGTCACGGCCAGTGAAATTCAGCGCAATATCGTTGCGGCTGCCATCCGGCTTTAAAATCGATAACTGATGGCTCAGCTTGGCATCACGGCCAATGCCAAAAACAAACTTACCCTCTGGTGTCACACTAATTGGCTGTTCATTAAATAATACCCGGGCACCGGCTGGTGCCTGGCCGCGAATTAAACTGCCCTGGGTCAGTTTGCCACTGAGTGTAGTCTGTTCAGGTATCGTCTGCTCAGGTATCGTCTGCTCAGGTACTGTCTGCTCAACAGCCAGTAGCTTAACGGCAGCAAATAAACTACAACTGAGCAATAGCGCCTTTTGCCACACCTTCATAAGCTACAACCTTATACGTTTTACTGTTATCACTATTTTTCAGCTCGCCGGCAATAAATTCAGCCAGGCATTCTACTGTGGTATCGCAGGGTACAATTTCGCAGTGCTGCTTTGGAATAACTAATTCAAACCAGCCCTGACTGGCCTGATACCGGAAACAATATGATTCAGCCTGGCCAGATAAAACCTGCAGCGCTGTAGTGTTACATAAATCAGTTTCGGTGCCCAGATAACTGTCCTGCCAGCGCTCACACCACATTTTATTTAAACGGGGGGATAGCATGCCATCAACATAAATCTGGATAGTTGAACGATGGCCATGGGCTATCCGCTGACAGTTGCCGTCATGTTTCTTTAAACCATGGCTGTAATGATAATAAAAGCCGGTACTGGCTTCAGTACGCAAGGTTAATTTTAAGCGCTCAACATTAGCAGGTAATAACGGCTTGATCTGTTGCTCCAGATACTGAGCAACACTTTGCTCGTTAATCTGGCTGGTCGGTATACAAGCAAAAGCCTGAGCCGGTGACGCCAGACTAATTGTGCCGCGGCCACTTCGGTAATGCACCACGGTGGTGTCAGCATGTTCAGCTACTGTTAGTGCCTGACACTCTGCAGGTAACGCCAGTTTGTGATCAACCAGCTGATCGATGGCGTGTTTAATCACTTTTTTCACTTTGGCAAAGTCAAATACCATAGCGGTATCATCTAAGCTGCCATGCAGTTCAGCATCAACGATATAGCTCTCTCCAACCATGCCGCGTTGCAGCTCAAGGAAGGAAAAGTCAATTACAGTTAACGAGTTTACAAATAAGATCATCTGATAGTCCGGGTTCAGGCAGTTGCGGCAAAAGCGTAGTATACCTGTTCAACTCTTTGGCAGTAAGAGCCGGGCCGGTGCTTTTAACGCTTATGTTCAGTTAACCAGCTGTTCAGAATACCAATCTGACCACATTTATGAGCCGCATACATTAGGCGGATGGCATTACTAAGCAAGGTGCTGTCGTTCCATTGGGTTTTTTCCTGGATCTCCTGATAACAACTTAACGCTTCGGGCGTCAGATATCCGCGCAACTCTTTTTTGCCAGACGCTTGCTGGCGTTGCCGGTAGCGTTGTTGTTTTTCGGCATTACTCAGTGCCCGTTTATTGTCACTGCTCATAACTGTACTCATTACTTAATTATTTGTCAGGAAGACCCTACACACCTACTATTAGCATACTTGTCGAAAATATCGGCTAACCGACAAATCGGACTTGTCTGGCGTACAAGTGTTCGCTAAAGTGGCGCAGCAATTATAATGGGTTAAACATACATGACTAAGAATAGCTTTACAAAAGAAGATTTAATCGCATGTGCGAACGGTGAATTATTCGGCGAAGGCAACAGCCAGTTGCCATCTGACAATATGCTGATGATGGACCGGATCATTCATATTTCAGAAGAAGGCGGCCTGTATGGTAAAGGCCAGATCATCGCCGAGTTGGACATTACCCCGGAACTTTGGTTTTTTGCCTGTCACTTTAAAGGCGATCCGGTAATGCCTGGTTGTCTGGGACTGGATGCGATGTGGCAACTGGTCGGTTTCTTTCTGGGCTGGTGTGGTGGCCCGGGTAAAGGCAGAGCGCTGGGTGTGGGTGAAGTGAAATTTACCGGCCAGATCCTGCCTACAGCTAAAAAAGTGACTTATACCATTAATATGAAAAGAGTCATTAAACGTAAACTGTTTATGGGTATTGGTGATGGTGTGGTCAGTGTTGATGGCCGCGATATTTATGCCGCAACCGATTTAAAAGTTGGCTTATTTCAGGATACCTCAAGCTTCTGATTGTAGTGGTAACGGCCAACCTAAAGCAGACGCTCAAAACAAACCCCGCAGCTCAGGCGGGGTTTGTTTTTCTAATCAATGAAATTGTAGAGCAAGTTTCCAGTTAGAGGCCTTTATTAAATAAACCGACATTCCGGTCTTCCATTGCTTCCCGCCAACCTCCGAGCCATTGCGAGCGGGCATCTAAATTTTGATAGGGACAAATTTCTTTGGAGCGTCCGGTAACACCGGCACGATAACCTTGAGCATGAGCACGTTCCAGACGATCACGTTTTTGTCTTTTCATACGGCAGTCTTCCTCAACATTTTATATTAGTTAACAGCACAATCGTTATTGGCATAAAGCCGGTAATAGCCAGAGCACTGACAATAACGATGTACGTATTAATTGATAGCTGACAGCATCAGAAGGTTCAAACGAAATTAACCAATATACTGCTTGACAAAAGCTAACAACTTGAACTTGTTTGCCTTTTAAAGACATTTTTATTTATATTTTATTACGCTTAAAAAAAAATTTTTGATAACCATTTTCGCGCAAATTTAGCGCAAAAGTTGCGGCCACAAAAAAAGCTGCCGCAGCAGCTTTTTATAATCAGACGGTTAGCGCTAACCTAGGCTGATTTACGGCGAAATACTAAACCAAAACCCGCCAGTAACAACAAGCCGAAACTGCCAACGCCACCGGCATTACGCTCATAAGTATCTTGTTCAGTATCACAGTTTTCCACTTCACCATTAGCAATAGGCAATAATTTTACTGCTTTTGCCTGTGAACTCATTACCGGGTTGCCATTGTCATCCAGCAGTGGCTCGCCTTTCGCATCAAGCTCCTGCATGGTTTGTAATACAGTAGCCAGGATCTCACCATTGTTATTAATCGCACTGGCATCAACTACGGTAAAATCAGCGTTACAGCCAACCAGGGTATTTAAATCACGAAAGGTGTCGCTGCCAATGTCGTACACAAAACCATGCTGGCGGCGATCGGTGGTACCACCGATGATAATTTCAGCCCGGCCGACGATCTGGCCATTGTCATTAATCGCCTCTGGAATTGATGACGAGCTGGCAAAGAAGTCGTTAGGAAATACGGTGGTATTGGCCGCCACGTCGTAAATAAAAAACTTACTCCGTCTGAAACCATTAACAGTTTTCATGGCATAACCAGTGACAATATTGCTATTACTGATAGCAACTGCGGTACTGGCCAACCATTCTGCCGGATCGACAATTGCGCTTACTTCGCCATCGCGAAAAAGAGTGGCGTGCGGCGCAGCAAATATCCGGCGATATTCCTGAAACTGGTCACGGAACCGGATTACTCTCTCTTTATCGGTATATAAAGAATGACCCACCGCTATGCCATTATCATTCACAGCGGTCGCGCTGCTGTAATAATAGACATCGGGATGATCATTTTCAGCTACATAGCTTTCTCCGGTACCTTTCTCACCTAAAAAGCCATAAGTCTGGCTAATTGCCGCAGTGCCATCAGCCTGCAGTTGCCATAACATTGCCCGTTCCTGATAACCATTGCGGTAAGAAAAAACGGTCTGAAAACTTCTGACTTCACTCATCAAACCGGCCAGGGTATAGACCCCTGCCTGTTGCTGGGTATTTAAACACGTTACTACAGGTAAATCGGTGCCATCGCAACTTTCTTCAATACTGGTAAAGCGGTCCTGATCCAAACCAATTGAACCTGAACCTGCTATCAGACCGTGATTATTAACCGAAAACGCCCGGCTAAAACCACCGCCCAATTCAGTATAAGGCGGTAATAAAGTAACCGGCCCGCTATTGGTAGCGGCTACGCCGTACTGAAAACCAGGCTCTGGTTGCCATACCGTTATTGTTTCAGGGGCTTCAGCATCTTCATCATCCGGATCCGGCGCCGGGGTAAACTCCTGCTTGCTGGAAGGGGCGGTAGCGATGCCCACTGCGACGCCCTGCTCATTTAAGTCGTATACGTATTCACTGTTAGAGCGCAGCTGCTGTAAATCACGCATTGGTAGCACAACCGGTAAGCCATTTTCCGGCTGCAAAATGGCAACAGCCTGGCCCACTGGTTGATTTCTGATTTGTGGATTAGCGCCAAGCAGCACCGTCAGAATATTTAATACACTGGCATCATAGATACCCAACTTGGCATCTTCGATTTGCTCAGCAGTTAAAACTGCAGCAATAGTTTCATTTTCAAAATTGATGGTACTGACATCCAGCGGGAAATTAATAAAATTAACAGCGGTACGCCGGGTGCCCTGCTGATCCCGCAACTGCCATTGGGTAAAACCCTGGCCGGTAACAACGGCATCACCCTGATCATTTAACGCCGCAGCAAAGGTTGCCTTGGAGATAGTATTGGGTTCGAGCTCTGCTACCTGATAAACGGCAGCAGTAGTGGAAAATACAGTTAGCAGTGGCAATACCGCCAAACTGATTCGAGATAATTTCATTCAAGGCCCCTAATGTACTTCTGATGTACTTATACTGTACTTAATAATTCTACGAATTTAATGCTTCTAATTGTTCCCAGCGCGCATATGCCAGCGCCAACTTCGACTCGGTTTGCTGCAATAGGTTCAACGTCTGTTGACTGTCGGCGGCATTTCTTTTGAAGAACTCAGGATCATTTACCTGCAACTGTAAAGCAGATAACTCAGCGTCAAGTTGTTCAATCTGCTGGGGTAATAATTCAAGTTCACGTTTTTCTTTATATGATAACTTCTTCGCATTCTTATCTAAAGCGTTAACTACCGTGGCGGCTTCAGGCTCAGGCGGCTTTTCAGCAGTTGTTGCCTGACGTGTTGCCGTTGTTTTGGCCGGGCTGGCTTTAGATGCCTGTCGGGCCTGGTAAGCCGTAACATCGTCATAACCACCGGCAATTTCAATAATCCGGCCATTGCCGGCAAACAGCAGTGAGCTGGTAACAGTGTTATTGACAAACTCCCGGTCATGGCTAACCAGTAATACCGTGCCCTGATACTGCTGTAAAATGTCTTCTAATAACTCCAGGGTTTCCACATCCAAATCGTTGGTTGGCTCATCGAGGATCAGTAAGTTGCTGGGTCTGGCAAATAACTTTGCCAGTAACAAGCGGTTCTTCTCACCGCCTGACAGCGCCTTGACCGGGGTGCGGGCACGGGCTGGTGGAAACAGAAAGTCCTGCAGGTAACTAAGCACATGCCGGCTCTGACCATTCTGTTGCACTTCCTGCTTACCGTCGGCCACGTTATCCTGGACGGTTGCTTCTAAATCCAGAGCTATCCGGTGCTGGTCAAAATAGGCCACTTCCAGATTGGTACCCCGTTTTACTTCACCGCTATCTACCTGATAATCATTTAACAATACTTTAATTAAACTGGACTTACCGACCCCGTTCGGCCCAACCAGCGCAATGCGATCACCGCGCATCACCAGTAAATCTAACTGCTCCATTACCGGCTTGCCGTTAAACGCCAGGCACATGCCTTTGCCTTCAAATACCAGTTTGCCAGAGCGGTTGGCCTGTTCAATATTGAAATCAACCTTACCTTGTTGCTCCAGCCGGGCTGCCCGCTCCTGGCGCAGGGCTTTTAGCGCCCTGACCCGCCCTTCATTCCGGGTACGCCGGGCTTTAATGCCCTGGCGGATCCACACTTCTTCCTCTGCCAGCCGTTTATCGAACAAGGCATTATGCTTTTGCTCGTCTTCCAGCATTTTTTGTTTGCGATCCAGGTATTCCTGATAATTGCCCGGATGCGAGGTCAGCTCGCCGCGGTCTAAATCAATAATCCGGGTTGCCAGCGCCCGGATAAAAGCCCGGTCGTGCGAAATAAAAATAATAGCGCCATTAAAATTCAGTAAAAACTGTTCCAGCCACTGAATAGCCGCTAAGTCTAAGTGGTTAGTCGGCTCATCCAGTAATAAAATATCCGGTTTGGCAATCAGCGCCCGGCCCAATGCCGCCTTGCGCAGCCAGCCACCCGATAAGGTTGCTAAACTGGCATCCGGGTCCATCTCAAACTGCTGACAAATATCACTGACCCGCGCTTCTAATGACCAGCCATCACGGGTATCCATTTCATTTTGCAGTTGCTCAAATAAACGGTATTCAGCGTCACCGGCACCTTCCAGGTTTTCTGATAAGGTATAAAACTGTTGCAGCTTTTCGGCTAAATCACCGGCTCCCTCGCGGATAAAGTCGGCAATTTTAGTATCCATTTTTGCCGGTGGGTCTTGCTCTAAGCGGCTGAGTACCACCCCGGTATTGACCACTATCTGGCCGTCATCCAGATTTTGCTGACCGGTCAGCAATTTTAAAAATGACGATTTACCGGCACCGTTGCGACCAACCAGACAAACGCGCTCGCCACTGAACAGGCTAAAATCCACATGATCCAAAATCGGATTGGTGCCAAAGGCTAAACAAGCCTGCTGAAAACGTAATAATTCCACTAATTTGTATCCTTTAACACTTAATACTTTTAACCAACATTGCCCTGTAGCCAGCTTGTCACAGTGGCCTTATCAAACGGCCAGTACAGCAGTTTGTCTCCGCCAGCCAGCACCGGTATATGCAGCCGGAACTGCTGTAACAACTGCTCGTCATCTATAATATCAACCACCTGAAACGCTAAGCCTGCTTCTGTCAGCAATGCTTCAGCTTGCTCACATAAATGGCAGCCCCAGGTGCTGTATAAGATGTACTGCGTCATTAGCGGCTTAACTCAAAACAAACATGGATATTCGGGTTACGCTTAAAGTCTTCCGGCAAGGTAGCGGCAGAAATATCTTTCACCTGCCAGCCCGCATCTTCCAGCGCTGTTTTATCAATTTTAAAACGACGTTTGTTATTGGAAAAAATCACTTTGCCGCCCGGGTTTAAGCGGCCAATCAACATATTAAGTAAGCTGACATGATCCCGCTGCACATCCCAGTTATCTTCCATCCGTTTTGAATTAGAAAAGGTTGGCGGGTCAACAAAAATTAAATCAAACTGCTCACGACAACGGGCCAGCCACTGCAGACAATCGGCTTGTTCAAACTGGTATTGCTTCGCCTTGGGGCCACTTATCAGCAAACCATTTAAGGTAAAGTTACGTTTGGCCCAATCTAAATAGGTATTAGACATATCAACGGTGGTAACCGCTTTGGCGCCACCAATGGCAGCATGTACCGAAGCCGTGCCGGTGTAGGCGAACAAGTTAAGCACGGTTTTGTCTTTGGCCTGCTGCTGAATTAAGCGCCGGGTTAAGCGGTGGTCTAAGAACAAGCCGGTATCCAGGTAATCGCGCAAATTCACCAGAAACTTAGCCCCGTACTCCACTACTTCTTTATACTGACCGGCTTTGGCCATCGCCTGATACTGATTAGCGCCTTTTTGTTTCTCCCGTACTTTTAAGATCATCTTATCAGAGCTGATCCCCAGCACCTGTGGCACCTGATTAACCACATCAAATAAACGTTTCTGGGCGATCTGCTCGTCTACCGTAGCGGGCGCAGCATACTCATGCACTACCACTTCGCCATCGTACCAGTCTACCGCCACGTTATATTCCGGAATATCGGCATCATATAAGCGATAACAGCTAATGCCTTCCCGCTTGGCCCACTTTTGCAATTGCTTCAGGTTTTTTGCCAGGCGGTTACCAAAAGAGCTGCTTTCATTAAAAAACAACGACGGCGCATCAGAGCTGACAGCAACCTGCTTCTCGGTCAGTTCAAACAGGGTAAATTCACAGTCCAGCGGGCCATTAGTAAATTTATAGGTTTTACTTTTCGATAACCGTAGTGAGCGCAGTAAATCGGCATTAGAGGTAATAATCGCTAAGCGCCAGCCCTGATAATGCTGCTTTAACGCCAGCGAGAATTTACTGTACAACGGAATTAAACTGGGTAAATCACCGAGCCGCTCACCATAAGGCGGGTTGGTCACAATCACCCCTGGCGTTAACGCAACGCTGGCGGTTAATTCGGTGGCATCGGCGTAATCAACTTTTACATAGTCTGCGACCCCGGCCCGGGCAATATTCTGCCGTGCTTTGGCCAGAGCGCGCTCATCAGTATCGCTGCCATAACATATAATTTGTGGCGCTAAGCTACGCTCTTCGGCTTTAGCAGCCTCTTTTAGTTGCTGCCAGACACTGGCCCTGTGGCCTGGCCAGCCTTGAAAAGCAAAGCGTTCGCGGTTTAAACCCGGGGCTTTATTTAAGGCAATCAGCGCTGCCTCAATCACTATGGTGCCGCTGCCGCAGAACGGGTCAAATAATGGTTTATCCGGCGTCCAGCCGGAACGTGTTAATAACGCCGCGGCTAAGTGTTCTTTTAACGGTGCTTCGCCCTGGCCTGCCCGGTAGCCGCGCTGATGTAATGACGGGCCAGAGAAATCCTGCAAAAAGTGAAAGTAGTTTTTTTCCAGCCGCACCTGAAAGCGCATATCCGGGTTTAAGCGGTCAACATCCGGCCGCTGGCCGGTTTCTTCCCGGAACTGGTCAACAATGGCATCTTTTAAGCGCATGCCACCAAACTGGCTGTTATCAATAGTGGCATGTTTGCCCACGCAATCGACTGCCAGCGTCTGGCGAATAGTCATCAGTTGCGGCCAGTCAATTTTGCGGGCTATCTGGTATAAATCTGAGTCTGCTGTTACCGGCTCCGACTGAATAAGGCGCATGATCCGGGTAGCCAGGCGCGACCATAAACAAAGCTGATAAGCACTGCTTAGCTCGGCTTTAAACCGCACCACACCCATAGATACTTTGATAACTTCGCCCTGATGATGTCGTATTTCATCGGCTAACAGCTCTTCGACGCCTTTTGACGTTAAAGCCCAGAATTCCAGCATAACACCCAACCTTCAAATAAAATGGCCGACAGTATAACAGAATGTACTTTAAACACGGTTGAAGAATTGTAATAGCCGCTATTATTGCTGCTTAATCCTGCAGAGCGCTGCTTTAAGCAGCAGTCAGGCTGATTAAGCAAAAATAAAGCAATTAACATCTTGCATAGCCCTGTTAAAAACACTAAGATGCGCCCCGCAATGACGGACGCGGGATGGAGCAGCCTGGTAGCTCGTCGGGCTCATAACCCGAAGGTCGTCGGTTCAAATCCGGCTCCCGCAACCAAATTGATTGTGAAAAAGTGATTATAGAAAAGCGCCCTCGGGCTCCTCTTTATAACCACGGGGCGAAGGTCTGGCTTTCTAAGAAGATCATGGCTCCCGCAACCAACACAACAAGACATTGCAAAACAGCTTATTATCTCTACTGCTCAGGGATAATACACGGACGCGGGATGGAGCAGCCTGGTAGCTCGTCGGGCTCATAACCCGAAGGTCGTCGGTTCAAATCCGGCTCCCGCAACCAACATCTTAACCAGCATTAGCTGGTTTTTTTGTATCTGAATTTCGCATCTCTTAACAAGAGCATCCGAAGGTCGTCGGTTCACTTTTCACCAAGATCAGGGCTCCCGCAACCAATTAAGATATAGATTCAAGTTATACTGACAAGCCCTCGGGCTCCTCTTTATAACCGCGGGGCGAAGGTCGACAAATCCGGCTCCCGCAACCAACATCTTAACCAGCAAAGTGCTGGTTTTTTTGTGCCTGTTATTCGCCCTCGGGCTCCTCTTTATAACCAAAAGGCGAAGGTCGACAAATCCGGCTCCCGCAACCAACATCTTAACCAGCCAAGAGCTGTTTTTTTTGTATCTGTTATTCGCCCTCGGGCTCCTCTCTGTAAGCCATTTATAGGTTTTAATGAAATATTATTCTTAGGTTTTAATGTTGAATTGTTCGGTGATGGTTGCGATTGGCTTGCCATAAAGCAGGACATTGAGCGTGGAGACACTGCTACTCATCGGTTTCTCCATCTAAGCTGTAGGCTGGTGATACCTGCTCACTGCCATTTTTATGCTCACTGGCACTTTGAATGATCGACTTAATCGCTGGCACCGATTTTTTTGGCGCAACCAGCAACTCCAGCCCGAGTACTCGCGCAAGCGCAATCAAACTGGACAGCCTGAGATCAACATTCCCTGATTCAATTTTAGAAATATGACTTTGCGGCACCCCCGAGCGGGCACTCAGCTCTCTCTGACTATACCCTTTACGTTCACGTGCTTCGCGCAGGGATGCCAGGATATGTTCTGTTACATAACTCATGCTTGATTATCTTTTATATATCAAATTTAGAATAATATATATTAAAGCGCATCAAGCAGCTAATGCAAACTCAGAATAGAACTTACTTTCTGCAAAAATAGCTTAGGTGCTAACTTTAGAACGCCGGCAAACTTAGCTTTAGTTACCGCAGCTATGGTTAATAACGTCTGCTGTACTAGAGTTAATAATACTGTTACCAGCTGAATAAAACTTTATCTGTTAAGTTATTTGTCTGGATGGGTAATTTTTCTATCAAGGATAATGTATGTCTGTAAAACCTGTAATTATCGATGTTCGTGGCGTAGGTGAAGTCAGAGCTAAGCAACTCAAAGACTTGGGTATCAACTCCGTTGAAGATCTGGCCGCGGCTAAGGAAGCTACATTAATCAGCATTCGTGGCGTTTCACCGCGAATTGCGGCAGAGTTAACTGCCGCCGCAGCAGCACTTTTGCATACCCCACTTCCCAAACAATTGCCGGTGACCAAGCCGAAAGTGAAGAAAGATAAGAATGCCGGGGCAGCTAAATCAACTAAAAAAGATCGGCAGAGCGACAAGAAAACCACTAACAAGGCTGCAAAAGCGGTGGCTGAGAAGCTGAGCAAAAAGGCTGAAAAAAAATCCAAAAAAGAAGCCAAGCAAGAAGCCAAGAATAAAGCCAAGAAAAAAGCCAAGAAAAAAGCCAAGAAAAAAGCCAAGAAAAACAAGGCTGACGGCAAACCAGCCAATAAAGGAAAAAAAGTGAAAAAAAGTAAGAAATAAGAACTTAGAAGTAAGCACTTATACGATAAGACCTGCCTGCCAGTCTTTTATGCTGGTTTTCATTCGGTTTATTGCTGTTCAATTCAAAAAAACGCGGGTAGTATCAAACAGTGTCTGGTGTAACAGTGGCAAGATAAATGTCTGTTGAAACAATTGACTATTACAACAACAATGCCGAAAGCTTTGTAACCTCAACCGAACAACTGGATATGTCGGCACTTTATGCCGAGTTTTTACCCCGTGTTATTGCCGGTGGGCATATTCTGGATGCAGGTTGCGGCAGTGGCCGCGATGCCTGGCACTTTAAACAACAAGGCTTTACCGTCAGCGCTTTTGACGCCAGCAATGAAATGGCCAATATTGCCAGCCAGCGTTTGGGCCAGCCTGTGCAGACACTCACTTTTGAGCAACTGAACGAACAAAACAAATACGATGGGATCTGGTGCTGCGCCAGCCTGCTGCATGTTGCCAGACAACAATTACCAGCAGTATTTACCCGCTTGCAACAAGCAATGAAACCCGGCGCTGTGCTGTACCTGTCGTTTAAATACGGCGACGGCGAAAGGGAAGTAAATGGCAGGCGTTTTACCGACATGAATGAAGTACAACTGGCTGCAGTGCTTAGCGATGTTGCAGGGTTAATTCTCAACAAAGTCTGGCTAACAAAGGATCAACGTAAAGAACGTAGCGATGAAACTTGGTTAAATGCCCTTATGTCAAAGGATACCGAATAACCATGTCCGGGATGCAGCAACAGCTGGATTTTATTGCTTATATTCAGCGCATGCTGAATGAAGGTGACTTTAGCGCTACCTATAAGTTTGCCCTATTGCATGCTATTGCCGACGTCTGCGTCGAACGGCCACTGCAGCAACCAGATAGCGAACTGGTGATCATGTTAGATGATTTAGTGGATAAATTTATCCTGCTGTACTGGCACCACGCCATGCCTTTTGCCGCAGGCTCCAACGGCAATGCAGCGCTGCTTAAGCAAAACACTGGTAAGCAATCTAAAGTGATTAGCGTATTGTACGAGTGTCAGCAAAATGATATTCGCAATATCCGCCAGTTAAAACAAAGCCAATACTGGCCTGCCATTTACCGCGCTACGCTGGCAACACTTAAAGATGGCCCGCTATGGCGCTTGCAGATTTTGTCAAAACAAGCAGAGTGTTTTTTATACCCACATACCAATAGCAGCAAATTTATTAAGTTGAACTCAGGTATCGCTTATTCGTTCCGCCGTTTTTATGATTTGGTGGTATATCTGGCAAAAAATGCCTGGCTGCAGAAAATTCAAAGCATTAAAGACAACCAACAACTAATAGGCCCGCAAAGCCAGTTACAACAGTTCTTATTTGGCGTTGATCGCAATGCACTGAATAAAGCGCGGCCAGTGCTAATTGAAATTCAGCGTGGTCAATGCTTTTACTGCAATAAACCGCTAAACAATAACACTGCCGATGTTGATCACTTTATTCCTTTCGCCCGCTACTCCACCGACCTTGGCCACAATTTTGTCGCGGCACACAGCGTTTGTAACAATAGTAAGCGGGATTATCTGGCGGCACAGCGACACCGAGACAACTGGCAGCAGCAAAACCTGATAGCGCACTCTGCTGTACTGAACTCAGAGCTTGCACCTTACTTTTACTGTGATGCAGAAAAATCACGTGCAGTCAGTGACTGGGCATACAGTGTTGCTCAGGTAAATGGTGCTAAATTATGGCTAAGTAAAGATGAGTTTGTGTACGCTGATGAATCAACAACTAGCGTAGCAGTAAAACCGTTAATACTGCCGGTTAGTGCCGTTGCCGCCAACGACCAAACCACAACCGAACAGGCCGACGACAACCTGCTGTTAGCGTACTTTCCTGATATTAAGATTGCCTGCGGCCATTTTAGAACCGGTGATGCCAGCAGTGCAGAACAAGTTGCAGCCCCGAGTGGCTTTGGCACCCTCAATCCGAAAAAGCACTTCTTAGCCCACGCCAGCGGCAACTCGATGAACGGTGGAAAAACCCCGATATTAGACGGCCAACTGCTGTTGCTTGAGTTGATTAGCCCAACCAGCGCCGGTTCACTACAAAATTGTACTGTCGCAATAGAACGCCAGGATGAAAGCGGTGACAATCAATATCTACTGCGTGATGTGAAAAAAATCGCTGATGGGCAATATCTGTTGATCGCCAAAAACCCAGATTATCCGCCTCTGACAGCCGATGAAACCATGCGAACTTTCGCCAGATTAAAAAGTGTAGTTGGATAATAGAGGATTTATAGCAAGCATGATTATTTGAATGAGCAGAAAAGGGCTTTGGATAAATTATCAAACCACAATCGAATGATCGACATCGTTAAATGAAGACCCGCTTTTAGGCGGGCTAAACATTTATGCAACCAGTGAAGGAAATATTTTAGCCGGTGATTATTAATCCAAGTAGATAGCCAGAATGCTTCCCAAATTTCATCGACCTGATTCTTAATTTTACCTGCTAGCATCTACTGATTTGCCCTAATAAATAATGGTTATTTTTTCTCTATTGCAGTGCGTTCAAACATCTTATTAATGATGATGGAAATATTTACAAAGCTGAGCGATACCTGATTGTGTAGCATTGTACTGCCATGTGAGTGAATATTTCTGATTTTTGGCAGTGTTTCGCATAAAACCTTTACGTAATCCAGTTCAATATCAAAGGCGCTTTCGTCTATTTCACTCTCATCCCACAGGTATTCGCCAAGTCCATGCTCATCAATTTCTTCTGACGTTTTAAAAAGATAAGCTTCCACTGCAGCTATTCTGTTGCGTTGTTGCCAGGTGGGGAAGTCTTCATTTTTAATCAGCTGGTGTTGGGCTAAATACTCCAGATACAGCCTTAAGCCTTTGGTGAAATGTACGCCACTTGCTTTAAGTTCTTTTTGAAAAGCAGCCAGCGTTTTATCGCCTATGCATTCCCGAAGCGCCAGCTCTAATGTAGTGAGCACCTGGCTTTCAGCCACTACGTAAAAGCGATACACGTAGAATGAATGTATAAACAGATTTCTAGCGGTGTCAAATTGAACTCTAATATCTTCCGGCACAAAGTTGTTAAGGCTGCACTGCGAAATCCGGGCATAAAGCACTTCTAGCGACGTTACACCAAAATGGAAATTACGCTGGTCCGGCGCCAGCACATTCACTGGAGTGCGTAGTTCATCTGCCGGGTAAATAGGAGCATTACTGTTTAACTTATCCATGTTCATACTTTAATTCTGTTCACTGACATCTCCAGAATATACTCAGTAATCCTGAGAACAGCGGGTTTGAGCTTATCAATTTGCTACCATTTATTTATATCAATCTCTTAAAACTACGCTGCTTTAGTGCCACGACAAGCAGGATACCTTGAGCAACCAAAAAACTGGTTTCCAGCATTAGGACCTTTTTTAGCGGTACGTAGTACCATGTCGCTACTACACACAGGGCATTGTATTGTAGGAGCAACTGAGCTAATTACCGGCATGTCTTGCGCTGCGTAGCGCCCTTTTATTGAACTAATTAATAGCCTGCCATCGATCAGCTGAATATTTTTACCATTAGCAAAAGCCTGAGCATCATCAGTAAATTGGCCTGAGGTAACCACAAAGGCGCCCGCCGCATGCTTGGCCATCATGACACCATACAGCTCTCGAACCACATTAACCGGCACTTTGCTGGCTTTCCAATGTTTGCATTGCACCAGATAGGTTTTAGAATCATCTGCGGTAAGATGTAAATCGACACCGCCGTCGGCACCCTCTGCCGTTTCGTTAACTTTATAGCCCTTTTCACGAAAAAACTGCCCTACCAACATTTCAAACTCACGCCAGCTTATCGCCGCAAGCGAATCTTGCTGTGGTGCAGAGTCGTATCGGACATTATTAAACAGCGATACCCGTTTAGCTTTTGCCTTGAGTGATGTCACAGCGCCAAAGACAAAAATTACTGGCAGTACATACCGCCCCCAGTAAGTAAAGTAATAGACCAAAGAACCGGTGACATGTGCCATTGGCTTTTGAGGATCAATTACTGGCATTACCGCCAGGCTATCCAGATAAAAATAAAACCCAATTGCCATGGAAATACTAAGCCACCACGGCAGGAAACTGGCGATGTCATAAAGATCATCTATCAAGCTGGATTTACGACGGCTGGCCATTATTTATTACCAAAAATTAGGATTTGAAACTTTAAAGGTAAGACTAAAGCAACATAAGCTAATACAGCAATTTTTTCCTTATCTTTCAAATGAGTTATCCTTAACCAACTACTACATTTTGTCCCGACTTTAGAACAGCTTGCGATAGTTTGCAATATCTATTCATTCGCTATGATTTTGATTGCTGCTTTATTCCCGAAACCGATTAAACGCCGGCTCATCAAAGTAATCATAATCACCCAATTTCAACGCCTGTTGGCGGCGGGCCTGTTCGCTGGGTTTGCGTTCGGCTATGCTGACCCCAAACACTTCCAGGTGAACCTGTTCCATTAGTTGCTGCACTTCCTGCCGGCCGCATATTTCAAGTAGCTCGCCAGCGTGGATAAAACCCTGAGCGCGTAGCCTCTGTTCAGAATTGTCTTTGCCGGCCTTACTGACTAAAAAAATATCTGCAAACTGCTGGCGTAAATTGATTAAAAACAGCTCGTGTTGTGCGTAGTTCATTGCTATCCCTCCGGCCTTTGAGTAATTGGCATCCCTGCCAGCTTGTCCTTGTTACATCCTGTTGGCCGCATCCTGCAGCCTTGTCCATTTACTATGTCACTGATAGCGACATGTCATCCCTTGCTGCCCATCTTAGGCAGTTTCCAAATTCACGCCATACTGTTTACTTGCCCAGTGTACGTTTATCAGGCAGGTTAGTGTTCAGGCTTGGCTATCGTTGTTTCACTAGTCAGCGCTTTGCGTTAGATTTGTGGTTAGCTACTTAAAAATTGAAGCGGCAGATACGAACGCTTTGCATACAGATATCAGGATCCGGCTTATGAAGAACATGGACAATAGTGGCGCAGCAGTAACTGCAGGCTGGCCAATTCGCTGGGAGCTGTTAATGCGCTACCGGCTGATTGAAATAGTAGCATTGTGGGAAGGTCGTTTAACCACCAACCATTTATGCAACAGCTTTGGTATTGCCCGCCAGCAGGCGTCCAAAGACATTAATGCTTATTTGCGCGATGTGGCACCGGGTAATCTGGAGTATGACGGTAAGCTTAAAGGCTATAAGCCCGCAACTGATTTTACTCCCAGGCTAACCAGTGGCCTGGCCGATGAATACTTACATGCCTTAGCCAGCATTAAAGATTTTGGCCACACCTTCAGCCAGCTTGATTTAGGCTTTGCCCATACTGAAATGCTGACACCACCGCTTAGGCAGGTTAATCCGGACATTTTACGCGCCCTGGTGCAAGCAGCGCGCGATGGCAAAAAGATCGATATGGGTTATGTGTCGCTTACCTCACCCGATGAAGAAAGCCGGATTATTGCCCCGCACACCCTGGTATGTACCCCACTGCGCTGGCATGTGCGCGCTTACTGCGAAAAGAACCGCGAGTATCGCGATTTTGTGTTAAGCCGCTTTCGTGGCATTAATGGCCTTGAGGGCGATGCCGATATGACAAAAGCGCAGGATGAGCGCTGGCACAGCAAAGTGGATATCGTACTGGTACCCGACTCCCGCTTATCAGACTACCAAAAGGCGATTATTGCCGAAGATTACAATATGACTGCCGGCAAAAGGGTTATTTCAGTGCGCTCTGCGCTGGTGCCCTATGCGGTGCAGGCACTTAACCTGGACTTAGCCAAAATAGAAGCGCGGCCGGAGGCGCAGCAAATTATGGTGGCCAACCTGGATGAAGTTAAACGGCATGCGTTTTAACGTTGTTGGCTGTAAAAACGTTGCTAGCTGTAAAAACGTTGCTAGCTGTAAAGATATGCACATTTAAGATACAGGTTAAATTTTGCGCCGGCGATTAAGGCTTTTAAATAACTGGCCGACAACCTAAGCTCAGGCAATACAACAAGGAGCCGGCGCCATGAACCAGACAAGCACCACTAATGTGACTGAACATCAAACCAATGAACTGCGCTATTTGCACAAAGTAATGCAAGCCATTCAGATCTTAGGTGAGCAGCCCAACTTGTATGTCGTGGCCTATGGCAAAATATGGCGCTACGCCGACTTACTGCATATCGCCGTGCGCTACGCCGAGCTGGCCGAGTTACACGGCTTTGACACCAGCCCATTTAAAAATTGGTTCAGCCGCGACCAGGCCGTGTTTCAGCAGCATGGCATAGTGCTGAAGGTCAGCTGAAAGTTAGCTAAGGGTTAGCTGAGGGGTAGTTGAAGATTAGCTGAAAGTTAGCTGACCCTGGCCTGCTGCCAAAATTTTTAGCATTTAATTTAATAACCTTCCATGAACAGCATGGCTTCCAGCTCTCGAAGTGTTATTTGCTGAGTCAAACCATAACGCAGTGGATCTTGGTTTATGTACCTTACAATATCAAGACACAGCAGATTTGCTGATATTTGTGCTGACCATTTTTGGTACCCATTTTTCCACACATTATGTAACAGCCTTGGCCTACTTCCACCACGGCCCGTTACGAAACCCAATTCTTTATATTTGAACCAGTCAGGCAAACTGACAATCGTTTGATACTCAGTATCGATTATGCTGGTAAGTGCAGCCGCTACCCGGGAGTCATAAATGACAAAGCTATCCGGACGGGCAATAGCATATAGCTTAGTATACGCACTATTAATTTTTAAGTACTTAGCAGGGACACCTCCCGCATCTAAAGTATCTAAAGTGGTAAATACCTGCTGCTTGAGATCAGGTGCAGATATCTCGGGTAGTTTAACGCCTCCCCATTTACAAATTTCGCTAAAAAGTGCTAACAACTTATCTGCAGTTTCATGACTCTCTTTGCTAAGCTCTATCGACTGAAAGGCTGCAATAAATTTCTGGATCTCTTGCTGCGTTTTCTCCCAACCCATTGCTAAGTCGGGCCAAAAGTATGCCTGTAGCCTTGCTGGCATTCCTGAAGCTGGTTTAGCCGGATGTCTGATTTTTTGCTTTTTAAAAAAAAGTTGATACGGAGTTTTGTGCAGATAATCTGCGATGAATTCAGGGATACTCTGAAAACCAGAAGCCGCTTCGGCATTAAAGTGACATAGGTCAACCTCATCCAGGCTTTCTAACTCAATCTCTTCCTGAACAGCAGGCGCTTCCAGAATTGACTTATCGCAGATCAGCCTGTACTTACCTCTTCCAAGTCTGATGTACTGTGGGCTTGCACCATATTGCACATGCTTGCCACTCCGGCTGCCATCGGCATCAACAGATAAATTTGCAGGTGTAGTATTGAGTGTACTTAAACCATATGCTTCACGGCCTACCAAAAATTTTCCATTGTCTAGCGGTGTTTTTTTTAAATCGCCAATCGTAAATATCTCAGGCATTTTTCCATCCTGAATTTCCTGCAAAATGTTTTTATGTAACGCCATGTTAAGTCCCTTACTTTTCATCGCTTTGAAAACTAACTACCTGAGATAAAATCTGCTCAAACCCTTCAAACCCATGGTTACCACCCCGCTCGATCACGTGCTGTGCGTCAGGTAGCTTTTCTACTGCCAGTTTGTAGTCCAGTACATCATCACCTGTTTGTACCAATAATAAGCAACGCTGTCCACTGAAAGAACATTGATATTTTTCAAGGCTTTGTACATGCTTTTCTGTCCATTCATAACCGGAAAAGTCATGAAAGTTAATGCCCTCACCAATTTTCTTACCAAGCGTAAAGACCGGCGCTATCGAGGGGTTTATCAGCACCACTGGCAGATTATATTTGTCTGCCAGGTACATGGCATAAAAGCCCCCCAGAGATGAGCCAATCAGCTTTACGTCATCAACACGTTGCCACTGCTGAATTAACTCCTCTAAGGTGGATATCGCCAGGTCTGGTATGGTTGATAATGACGGCGCGATAAAAGCTATATTGTGTTGGGCGCAATATTGCCGCAGCAATGTGGCTTTACTGCCAAAGCCATCAGAGCCGAAACCGTGAATAAAAATAATCATATGTTACCTGCCTTATAAATTGAGACACCTTAACCGCTGATGTCAGTCGCTGACTTCGTTCTCGCAATCGACGATAAACTGGTTAAATTGTTTGATAAAAAACAGTCGGGTAATAACGTGGGCAGCGCCAAAGCACCAGACAATTAGCACCGCAAGATCACTTTCAAAGCCGAGCCCCATAAAGATGGAAAACAACAACCAACCAAAACCGATACAGGCGGTTTCAAACAGGCTGTAAAGTGCTGCCGGCATTGACATGTCCCGCAACCTTTTGGGCTCTGCCGCCTCATTGGTGAGGTCAGCCAGTAAATGGATAAGCGCGGTCGAAACATCACGGTTATCAAACTTCATGCTAAGCCTCCTGCTTGCTGAGTTGGCGGGCAAGGCGTAATCACCACGATATCGTGTTGGCGAATAAGCTGACGTTTTAGCAGGTAGCCCTGATAAACCTGATGATATTCAGGATTAATTGGCACCGGCAAATCCGGAGCGCAAGCTTGGTTAACCCGCAGCAACTCACCTTTGTCTTCGCTGGTGAACACAATCTCGCTTGTAACACTATCAAAATACACGCCATACCAGCAGCAGCCTTGTTGGATATAGCTGGCGGTGTCATCGAAGTCTTCTTCTACCATTAAATCTGCGGCTAACGAGGCGCTAAGCAGCAGTTTCGCTTCTTCAGATAACGGCATATATTGGGTGAGCTCGCGCACTATCGGCAACAAAGGGCGTTCAGAGTGAAACCCCAGCTGCTTAAGCGGCATCACGAGCTTTTTAAAGACAGCGTTAATATCGTTCATACAGGCCTCTTGGATAGTTAAGCGGGTGAGTACCCGGTTCAGAGGCCAGATTAGCAAGGAGTGGCTTCAAAAAATGAAGTCAATTCTAATTTCTATAAGTTCTATAACTTTTCATATCTTTTGATGGCGGCATGCAGCTCATTGCGCATATGTTGTCGAAGCTCTGTCGGCGCTATCACTTCGGCCTGCTCACCAAAACCATGCAGATATTTTCTGAGCTCTACCGAATTGTAAACCGTCGCTGTAACTTCCCGACAATCGTCACTGAGTTCCTGTACCTGCATATCATCACTTAACGGGGTTTCTTTTATGTTACGCCCGGCATTACCATAAAACCTGACTACCAGGCTAATTTGTGCTGCGCCTGCAGCAAAAGAACCAATTTGATGGCGCTCACAGTAAGTGCGTAAATCGGTGTCGGCTGGTAAACCTTCGAGAATAGTTTTAGGCCCGGCCAGTTCTGCATTGCGGATACTGATAAGAGCATAAGTTACTGGGGCTGATTTTTTACTACCACGCTCAATAGCCAGCACATACACTTTTTCAGCTTTAGTCATCAAACCCCAGGGCACCAGGGTTACCCGACGGGTTTTCCCCTTTATGGTGGTGTAATCACAACTAAAGGCCCTGTTCTCTTCAATAGCCTGATACACCACAGAGGTTACAGCAGGGTCCAGCTTTGGCGGTTGCCAGACACTGGACGGCGCAACATAGATTTTTCGTAACCAATGGTCTTTTTTTGCTGTCATCTGCATAACATCATCCAGCTGTTGCTGTAAGCTGGCAGGCAAGCGTTGTTTTATCACGTCTTGCAACAGGCTTAATTGCCTCAACAGGTTGGCAAGCTGCGTTTCAGGTTCACAACGCTTCCAGTAGCGGTTTTCTTTATCGTAAGGCTCAACAAAGATTTTTCCTGCTTTATCGACCTCTAACTTATCCAGTTGCCGTTGTACTTTCTGATATTTAGTTTTGCTGGTGGCGCAGGTAAGCAAGGCGTCATGATTTTCCAGCCTGTCACGAAGCGCAGTAACACTTAATGCCTGCCCGGCTTTAGTCGGTAATAAACGATAAATCGCATCAATCAACTGTTCCATAGTAGACCCTGCAAAAGATAAATTAATGTTGTTATACAACAACTTTTTTGTTGTTCATAGCTCAATGCACAAAGCCAATTACATTTGCTGTTGGTTGTCGCAATTCAGCTTCTGTTCGCAGCGCCGCAATAATCATATTGCTATTTATTGCTTCGCCCGGTTGCAAACGCATTTGCCTTTTAATAATGGCGAAGTCTGCCGGCGTGAGTTTAAGTGCTGTCAGCTGCTGAGGGATAGTTAACGGCAGCGGCATGCCCAGCGCCTGTTGCAGCTCACAGAACAGTTGCCCGGCCTGCGTGGCCGTTAGGTAATCCAGCTGAATTTTTAAATCAAAACGACGCACCGCCGCCGGATCTAACATTTCAATAAAGTTAGTAGTACACACCAGGGCGCCCTGGTATTGATCAAGTTGCGCCAGCAGCTCATTGGTCATGGTTTTCTGCCAGTGCCGCTCGGCCTGCTGTCGCTTGCCAAGAAAGCTGTCTACCTCGTCCAGCAGCAAAATCGCACCGCCCTGCTCAGCTTCTGCAAATGCCTCTGCAATGGCTTTTTCGGTTTCACCAACGTAGCTGCCGAGTAATTCGCTGGCATTCTTTTGTACTAAAGGCATTTGGGCCTGCTGCGCCAAGAAAGCCGCATAGCTGGTTTTACCGGTGCCTGGCGGTCCATAAAGGCATAACCGTATATCGGGTGTCAGTTTAAATTGTTGGGCTAACTCAGCCATGCACACTGTTGTATTGTAATACGCCGGGTTAATCTCAGCCTGACCAGCGTTTTTACGGCGCCGGCCTAAACGGGCCTGCAACAAAGGGTTGAGGATTAAATCAAAATCGCGTTCTTTCTGTGATAACGAGGTGTCGGTCAGTGCCGCATGACCTTTGGCAAGGCGGGCTAACAGCGCAGGGGTGATTTGCTCATCAGAAGCAAGCGCTGAAATATAGCCTTTGCTGACACCGGTATCAGCCAGATAGCGCTCCGCTATATTTTGCCGCACAGGTTGCGGCGGCGTTCTAACGTGAATGATCTGACTAAAACGTCGCAGCTGTGCCGCGTCAAAATGACGAATGCTGTTACAAATCCAGATACAAGGTGTGGCGTTAGTTTCAAGCAACTGGTTAATGGCCATTTTTAGCGCATCAGTATTACCTACAGCAATGCCGACCTGGCTGGGCAGTACATCATCAGCCTCATCAAATATCAGCACCCTGTCACCACTTGCCGCATATAAGCGCTGACACATCAGTAAAGCGTTAAGCCGGGATTTTGCGCCGTGTACATCGACACCGGAAAAGGCACTTACTCCCATCACATGGCCGCTAACCTGGTAGCCCAGCCACTTCGCCAGTTCAGTTTTACCGGTACCGGGCGGGCCATAGAGCAAAAAATTCACTCCGGTTTGACGCTGGCTAAGCGCATATGACAACAAACGCTGCATTAATTGTATGGCATCAGCAAGGTGAGGAAAGTCTGTGGCGTTGAGCTGTGGCGCTTCAGCGGTATGACTAAACTTTTGCAACAAGTCATTGGGGTTGCAGTCATTAGCAAATAGCTTATCGAACACTCTGAGCGATCTGAAATAATCTGCCAGATCACTGCCGCGCTCCATGGTGACCAGGTTGCACAACGCTAAAGTAGATGCTGGCATCAATGCCATTTCCACATCGTCTGCATTGGCGTTAATACAATGGGCAACCAGCTCAAACACATCATTGCTGGTAGCGTAATACCTGGATGCCCGCACATCACTGAACACCAGGCGCCAACTACGGGCGATTAAAACAAACCGAAAAATACTCACTTCCAGAGCCGTTAAACCAATTAACCGGCCAAACTGCTGAATATTGGTATCGAGCGCCAGCGAAGGCTGTGCGGCAATGTATTCATCAAGCGTGCTAATCAATTGGTCATAGCCTATGGCTGACTCGTCCGTGATCAGCTGAGTTGCAAATTCGTCTCTAAGGCCAAGCGAATCCAGTGCTTTGGTGCAACGATAACGGTAATAGCGCTGTTGTATTTGCAACACCCACCGCACGGCAATGGCTAAATCTGCCGATACAGTGGGGTTTATCCGGAAGTTAGATTCGGCAAGTGGTTTTAGAAATACTTGTTCCATAGGCTGACCTCTTATTAGTTAGATCAGCACTGTAGCAACCCTTAGCTTCAGTTTTTGAAGCTCATGTTTGAGCGAAATCCCAAAGTCTTTATGCCCATATTATTCCCGGTAAATATTGATACAGCCGCAGCACTGGGTTTGTTAATCAAGCACAGCTATACTAATGTCATCCTTATCTATTGTATTTGGCTAATGCGTAAAGTCTTAGTTGTGCTGTTAGCTTTTTTATCACTCCAGCCGGTTTATGCTGAGCAGCGGCCGGTATTGGAATGGTGTCTGGACGATCACCCTAACTGGCATAACTATCCTGATGATGGCGAACCTTATGGCCTGACCGTCGATTTGATGCAGCTGATTGCTGAACGGGCAAATATTGAAATTCGTTTTAGTCCTAAAATTCCTTTTGTCCGCTGCCTGTTAATGATGAAAAATGGTCAGACAGATTTAATGACCAGCCTGAATTATACTGATGAACGCTCAGCCTATATGCATTTGCTGCCTTACGATACCGCCAAGCCTGAAGTGCTGTTTTTACGTGCTGAGCAGCATGATATTCAGTACCGTGAACAACTATTTGGTAAGACGGTAATTCTGGTCAGAGGTTATGCTTACAACGCAGAATTAGCTGAGATTATTGGCCGCAAACATATCACTATAGTGGAAGCTACCTCGCTTGATATGGCATTTGCCATGCTATTGCTGGGCCGTGCTGATGCGCTGATAGGTCCGGCGCAAAGTTCTATTAATGTGCTAAGCAGCAACCCGCGCTATGATCAGCAGTTTAAACAAGCCAGCTTTGCCCTGCCCTTTAAAACATTAAGACAGGTAAATCTTGGGCTCTCCAGAAACAGCCCGCATAGCCATTTACATAAGCAGCTGCAAACTGTGATTGATAGCTTGATTGCAGAAGGGCTGATTACCCGGTTCAGGTATGATAAAGAGGCAGCAAAAAACGAGTGACGTTAGCCCCCATGCTTTGCAAGCATCGCAATGACAGGTAGAGTAGCCAGCTAACACCGCTAACCAGGGGCTGCTATGCCTGCCACACCATCTGATTTTAACGTTGAACACAGCTATCAGCGCCTGCCTGCTGATTTGTTTGCCAGTTGTCGGCCTACTCCGGTTGCCGCCCCCCAGTGGCTGGCCTTTAATCAGCCGCTGGCAATTGAACTGGGCTTACCTGAACAGTTTTGGGCCACTGAAACAGGCTTACAATTATTTTCAGGCAACGCCTTACCAGCCTGGTGTCAGCCAATGGCCCAGGCCTATGCTGGCCATCAGTTTGCCAATTATGTACCACGGTTAGGTGATGGCCGCGCCTTGTTGCTGGCCGAAATAATCAACAGTACTGGCCAGCGCTTTGACTTGCAATTAAAAGGGGCCGGGCCTACGCCATTCTCCAGAGGCGGCGATGGCCGCTCGCCATTGGGGCCGGTGATCCGTGAATATCTGCTAAGTGAAGCTATGCATGCGCTTGGCGTGCCTACCACCCGGGCGCTGGCCGCAGTCAGTAGCGGCGAAACCGTATATCGGGATGACCCCCTACCCGGCGCAATCTTATGCCGGGTGGCCAAAAGTCATATCCGGATTGGTACTTTTCAGTATGTGGCATCGCTTGGTGATCAGCATCAGTTAGCTGAGTTTGCCGACTATGTTATTGCCCGCCACTATCCGCACTGCGCTGCGCAGCCGCAACCTTACCTGGCGTTACTCGACGCCATTATTGCTGCGCAGGCGGCAACCGTTGCCCACTGGATGAGCCTTGGCTTTATTCATGGCGTAATGAATACCGATAATATGACGATTAGTGGCGAAACTATCGATTACGGCCCCTGCGCTTTTATGGAAGCCTATGATGAGAAAACGGTATTCAGCGCTATTGACCGGCGTGGCCGCTATGCTTATGGCAATCAGCCGGCGATAGCCCTGTGGAACTTAACCCGGCTGGCGGAAACCTTGCTGTCGTTGCTGCATGCTACCCAACCTGAAGCAATACAACTGGCCACCACTGCCCTTGAAAACTTCGGCCTGCTTTATCGCGATGCATACCTGCAACGAATGGCGGCAAAACTGGGCATAACCGCACCGGAACCAGACGATCAGCAATTAATCGACGATGTGCTGCAATTAATGCAGCAGGATCAAACCGACTTCAGCCAGTTTTTCAGATTGTTAAGTCAGCAGGACCCTGCAGCTGCTGGCGAGCTGTTCGGGGATAAAGCCAACTGGCAAAGCTGGTTTGCCCGTTGGCAGGCGCGTGTAGACCAGCAGGCGTTAACTAGCAGCCAAACCAGCGGCCAGCGGCAACTTGCCATGCAACAGCTGAACCCGGCACTGATCCCGCGTAATCATCTGGTCCAGCAAGCCATTGCTCAGGCCACTGAGCATGGCGATCTGAGCTTATTCAACGAGCTTAAGCACGCCTGGCAGCAACCTTTTGTCAGTAAGCCGGAGTATCAGGCTTTCAGCCAGCCGGCAACTGCTGCCGAACGGGTTAACCGGACGTTTTGTGGCACTTAATCTTGCCAGTGCTGATTATAATGGCGGCTGCTAAGCCAGCTAAGCTGGCGGCAGTCATAAATGTTTAATTTTATTTTCATGGAGATGTCATCTTTAAAGCCTGTAATGGCTGCAGGTTTCGCCAGAGATATAACTGATGAATACACTGCAAAAACTGACTTTACTCGACACCAGGTTGTTTTTTCAGGTTAATCTTATTGGCCAGTTGCCCTCAGTAAAAAAGCTGAGTCTGGGCTTGTCCCGCTGTGGCGACGGGCCTTTGTATCTTATTATTGCCTTGTTATTGTGGCAATTTGAGCAAAATCAGGGTAGCCGCTTTATCCAGGTTGGGTTACTGGCTTTTGCTATAGAGCTGCCACTCTATCTTTTACTTAAAAATGCCATTCAGCGCGAAAGGCCCAAAGGGCCACTGCAGCATGGCTGGGAGCCGGGGATCAGGCCCTCTGATCGTTTCAGCTTCCCCTCAGGCCATACCGCGGCCGCTTTTATGTTCGCCTGGTTGCTGGCAGCCTATTATCCCGAATTTACCGCTTATTATCTGCTGATGGCGTCAGGCATCGGCTTATCAAGAGTGTTACTGGGCGTGCATTACCCTACCGACATTCTGGCGGGTGCCGCTCTTGGCAGTGTGATTGCG
Source organism: Arsukibacterium perlucidum DSM 18276 (assembly GCF_000382165.1). Classification (GTDB taxonomy): domain Bacteria; phylum Pseudomonadota; class Gammaproteobacteria; order Enterobacterales; family Alteromonadaceae; genus Alishewanella; species Alishewanella perlucidum. Next base: position 168,591 of record NZ_KB907701.1, read on the forward strand.
TTAATTGTACTTAACAGTGGTTTTGCCAGCCTATGATTGCAGCTAATCGTTAATGAAAATACTGTATGGCGTACAGGCCACTGGTAACGGCCATATTACCCGGGCCAGAGCATTACTGCCGGCACTGCAGCAGCAGGGTATTGACGTTGATTTCCTGTTTAGCGGCCGGGCGCAGTCGCAGCTGTTTGATATGGAAATGTTTGGCGATTATCGCTGGGCACATGGTTTTACCTTCGCTACCGCTAATGGCAAAGTGCAAAAACTGGCCACAGTTGGCAACTTGCGACCGTTGCAGTTTTACCGGGACGTTCGCCAGCTGGATTTGACCGCCTATGATCTGGTATTAACTGACTTTGAACCGGTAACCGCCTGGGCGGCGAAGCGTCAGGGCAAACTATCGGTAGGCCTGGCCAGACAATATTCGCTAAGGTATCCACTGGCTGGTAAGCAGTCGGCTAGTTGGCTGAAAACGGCAATTTCCTGTTTTGCCCCGGCAACACATCTGCTTGGCGTGCACTGGCAGCCGGCGTTTCCTGACTTACTGCCACCACTACTTAGTTCTGTTGTACCAGCACCGCAAACAGCAACGAGTTACAGCCAGCCACCCTTTATTCTGGTGTACTTGCCCTTTGAGCAAACCCGCCGGGTGATTAACTGGTTAAAACAATGCCCCAGCTGGCAGTTTAAACTTTACGCCGCTGGCACTGAGTTGTGCACTGAGGATAATGTGACAATATTGCCATTAAGTCGCAGCGCCTTCCCCATCGATTTACAACAGTGTAGTGGTGTTATTTGTAATAGTGGTTTTGGCCTGTGTAGCGAAGCAATGATCGCCGGTAAAAAGTTGCTGGTAAAACCGCTGCAAGGCCAGATAGAACAAGCTTATAACAGCTATACCCTGGTTCAGATGGGCAAAGCAGAGCAATTTAAGCAATTCAGCCCTGAGCTCCTGCTAAACTGGTTGTATCAACCTGCTGCTGAACCTTACCCGTTGCCCGATCCGGCTCAGGCCATTGCCCGCTGGCTTAAACAGGGATGTGCGACCCCGATTCCTGAATTAGCTGCTTCAATCTGGCAGCAACAAGCTTAATTACAAACTTAATTACCAAGTTAACTAATCCTTGTCAGCGCTATTGATAGTGGTATCCAGTTCCAGCCTGGCCCGTTCAACCAGCTCCTGATCTAACTCGGTTTTCACGGCCACACCTAAATCTTTAAATTCAGCGGCCTGTTTGATCAGGTTGCCTTTGCCTGTTACCAGCTGACCGAGGGCTTTATCATAACTCTCCCGCGCCTTGTCCAATTGCTTGCCAACCCCCTGCATGCTATCGAGAAAGGTCTTCAGTTTCTGGTAAAACTTTTCCGCTCTGTTGGCCAGTTCAGCCGTGTGCTTATTCTGATCTTCAAAACGCCACAGCTGACGCACAATATTTAAGCTGGTTAATAAGGTGGTTGGGGTAGTCACCAGGATATTGCGATCAAGCGCCTGCTGAAACAACTGGCTGTCATGCTGTAAAGCCGCGACATAGGCTGACTCTATTGGAATAAACATAAAAACCACTTCCGGAGAATTTAAACCGGCGATCTGGTAATAATTTTTATCCGACAATTCAGTTATCCGATCTTTTACCGCACTGATATGGGCTTTTAACGCAATAAGCCGCGATGGCTCATCTTCAGCATTAACGTAACGGGTATAGGCCGACAGCGATGTTTTGGCATCGATAATTAAATGCTTACCTTGCGGCAGATAGATAACCACATCCGGCCGTTGCCTGCCGTTATCAGTATTAAAGCTGGCTTCCCGCTGATAATCTGTGCCAGGGCGCAGGCCGCTGTTATCCAGCACATTTTCCAGCATTAATTCCCCCCAGTTACCCTGTACTTTGCGCTCACCCTGCAACGCTTTGCTCAGTTGGCTGGCTTCAGTGGTAATTTGCTGGTTAAGTGCCTGTAACTGTTTTAATTCTGTTTTTAATTCAGAGCGCTGTTTGGTCTCTTCTGTATGCAACAACTCAACTTTTTGCCGAAAGCCCTGCATATCCTGCTGCAATGGCGTTAGCAGCTGGCGCATACTTTCCTGGTTCTGGTTTTTAAACACCTCGCCTTTACGTTCTAAAATATCATTTGCCAGCAATTCAAACTCTTGCTTTAGCAACGCTTTGTTCTGCTGCAGCAACTGTAGCTGCTGTTCAAAATGGCGTTGTTTTTCCTGTAAGGTACTGCCCAGGCTGGCATGTTCAACTGCCAGTTGGTGATGTTGCTGTTGCAGCTGCTGATGCTGTTGCTGTAATTGCTGATATTGTTGCTGCCACAACTGGCTTTGGTTGTCAGCTTTAGCAAGGCTTAACTGCTGTTCGCGCTGGCGTCGTTGCAGGTTGGCGATAACAATCAATAGTGCCAGCGACACCAACGCCAGCAGCAATACTGTGATAGTTAGCGGCGTAAACTGAAAATCCATAAAGAGGCAGCCCTGAAAAATAATTGGTTACGCGTATTAAGCCGGCTTGCCGGAAAAGTGTTACATTTCAACCCGGTTCCGACCTTTCGCTTTAGCCCGATACAGCGCATCATCAGCCCGTTTCAACATAGTACTTGCATCATCATCGCGGATAAAACTGGCAACACCCAGACTGACAGTCAGCTGTTTACCGTGCACAAAATCGTAGTCGGCTACCGCTGCCCGTATCCGCTCGGCTAACAACTTAGCGCCGGTAATGTCGGTATGCGGACAAATAATTAAAAACTCTTCCCCTCCCCAGCGTCCCGCCACGTCAAGCTCCCGACAGTATTGCAACATAATACTGGCAAATGACATTAAAACCTGATCACCTGTCATATGGCCAAAGTTGTCATTTACCGATTTGAAAAAATCTAAATCAGCCAGAATGACACTAAACGGGCTTTGATGTCTGATTGAGCGGGCAATCTCCTGGCAGAGAATATCATCCAGCTTACTGCGGTTATACAAACCGGTCAGTGTATCAGTAACTGACAAACGCTGTAGTTGCCGGTGCTGGGTTGCCAGCGCCCGCAATACGTCGTTACGGCTTACTTCATAGTAGTGTACCAATAACACCAGGCATATCGAGGCCAACGTAACATTTAGCAGCGATTCAACGGTGAAAGTACCGGCCGGCCAGGACGCAGAGCGCCAGCCCAGTAGCAAAGTAAGTAACCCCAGAAACAGCGCAGTGGCAATAACGCCCCGCTGCCGGCCCAACAGAAAAAAAGCCAGCGGTGGGAAAATACACAGCCAGTACAGCGAGTAAAAGGCTGGAGCCGCTAAATACAGATAGCCAAGCAGAAAACCGCCAAGCAGCATTACGGTATGATTAGCACTTTGCCGTACATTACTGGATAGCTGAAACCGGCGCAGTAAAATAGCGGCCAGGCCGGCCGCTATAAAATCGAGCAACGCCACGCTGTATAAAGCAAAAAAAGCCAGGTTTGCAAAGAAGAAAAAAGTAAAGATAACAACCATGCCAAGCAGCATGCCGTTAATAAGATAAACTTGCCGATATTCTGGATCAGCGGGTTTAAACCGGTGATTATTGGTTATAAAGTGTTTTAGCACCTAAGCCCCTGCTAACTGATATCCACAGCATGTTAATCGATACGCTGGCATCTAACAATCCACCATTTTGAATTAGCAAACCCTGTTTATTTAACCCTGTCAGGCTATTATCGCTAAATATAAACTGCGACCACTTAATAACAGTGTCAGTAACCATACTGCGGTAGCAACAACATTCTGCCGCAAGGTATTCCGGTACTCTGCCATTATTGCTGAATTTACCGCTAACAATAACGTTAAACTAATTACCGGTAATAAAATACCATTGGCAACCTGAGCAAACCAGATCACCGCCAGAGGCTTGATACCTACTGAAGATAACACGACACCTATTACAATTATTATTAACCAACAGGCCCGGAACTGTGCCTTTGACAACGGAATTAAGCCATTAAGGGCGTATGCCGCGGCCAGCGGCGCGGTTATGGCGGAGCTAACGCCCGCCGCCAGCAAGCCGGCCGCCATTAGCCAAACAGCAGCCGCACCGGCTAATGGCTGCAATGACTGCGCTAAGTCAACAGCATTGCTGATAGTTTGTTCACGGCCAAAGAAAGCGGCGGCGGCAGTCGATAAAATGGCAATTGAGATTAAGCCACCGAGCGGAATTGCAGTGCGGATATCGGCATCAGACAGGGCCAGCTGTTGTTGTTTAGGTATGTTTGAGCCGCGCCACTTGTGGGCACTGGCTGCGGTATGCAAGAAAAGTGAGTATGGCACAACAGTAGTACCAACTAATGCAATTACCGATAACAAGGCCCCCGCCGGTAACGTCGGAATAAATAAGCCAGTTAATAATGCCTTATAGTCTGGCTTACTTAAAAATAAGGTAAGCAGAAAAGCCAGGCTCATCATCAGTACCAGGCCGATCAGGCAACGCTCAATTAAGCTGTAACTGCGCTGCCACAATATGGCAACAGCAATCAGACCAATTAATATTGCCCAGGGATTTGCTAATCCTTGTTGGCGCAGGGCGGTAACCGGCCAGCTATGTTGCCATAACGCATCAGCGCCCATGCTGGCACCGCTGATGTTGCCGGCCTGGTAAGCACTATTACCCACTACCACTGCAGCAATAATCAATATAATTAATGGATACTTCAACCAGGGTTGTTTAAATAACCCCCTGATGTTTTCACCCAGCCCCTGGCCGGTAACGATGCCAAGCCGGGCGGCCATTTCCTGCAGTATCATGGTGGCGAACACTGAAAACAATACCGCCCACAGCAACGCGTAACCATAATTGGCACCGGCCAAAGATGCACTGATAACGGTTCCCGGGCCAATAAAGGCCGCTGTTACCAGAGTCGCTGGGCCGAGGGTAAACAGTGGTGTTTTAATGGTCATAGCAACACTTAAGCAATTTCACATTGTTATTTTGATAGTAGTAATTCTATTGCAGTGTAGCGGCATTAATTAAACGATGTCTATCGGCACCTTATCGCAAACCGAAAGCAGCTGGTTGCAGTTTGATATACAGAGTATATTCAGAGCCGCTATACTGCTAAAAGAATACCGTTGTGTCGCAATTTTGCAGAGGTTGTTATTTTAAACAAAAACAAGCAAAACAGCGTTGCCACTGGCTTGCGTTGTGCGGTCTTTAGCACAGCATTACTTGCAGTGCAGATTACAGTGCAGTTTGCAGCGCATGCTCAAGCCCCCGAGCAAAATTCTGTTGAGCAGGTAACCCTGCGCTTTTGCTATGAGGATAAGCAGTTGTTACCTTATTTTGCCGGCAATAGCGAGCAAGTGCCGGCAACACCCGGAGCAACAATTGAGCATTTACAACAGGCAACGGCAGCTGTTGGTATCTCATTATCTTTAACCAGGATGCCCTGGCTGCGCTGTCTGCAACAACTGGCAGCCAACAACGTTGACGCCCTGATTGCGGATTATACCCCTGAGCGCGAAAACTTTACCTTTTATCCGCGGGATCAAGCCGGGCAACCGGATCCCAGCAGAGCTATTAATACTAATGCCTTATGTCTGGCGCATCGTTTTGATAATAATCTGCCATTGAAGATGTCTGATAGCAGTGCAAAATTAACTATCGCCAGGCCCTATGGTTACCGGCCATTACCCTTGCCGGAACACGCGGTGCTGGTGGGTGCGCATTCGCCTGAACAGGCGCTGGAGCTGGTCGTTTCAGGCCGGGTTGACGCTACTACCATAACCTGTCAAATAAACGGCTTAGCCGGTAACCGGCGGGAAATTGATAATCTGCCGTTAAAAATACTGCAGCCGCCGGTTTATTTTTCAGTAGGCTACCTGATGCTAAGTGAGCAGTTTTATCAGCAACATCCGGCTATTGCTGAACGTTTGTGGCAGGCGTTGCCACAAACCCTGGACCGCAGCCGCTATATTGAATATCTGGCTTACCCACTGGGTTTTTGATTATCACTAATTTACGAATAAATTTATTAAAAGAGCATACTCTGATGGCCACTGTTTTTAATACGCTGAAATGTTTGTTTGCCGGGCTGCTGTTGCTGACAGTAACCGGCTGCAGCATGAACCAAAACTATGAACAGCAACCAGCAACAGAGCCGGTTATTATTCTTATTTCGCTGGATGGCTTCAGTCAGCAGTATCTGGGCAAATACCCGGCGCCACATATTGAGCAGCTTATTGCAGAGGGCGTTATTGCTGAGTCGATGCAACCGGCATTTCCAACCAAGACCTTTCCAAATCATTACAGCATCGTTACCGGTTTATATCCGGGTAATCATGGCATTGTTGAAAATAATATTTATGATGCCGATTTTGATGCCATTTTCAGGATGAGCAAACCAGCAGAGGTTACCCATAGCCGTTGGTGGCTGGGCGAACCGGTTTGGGTAACAGCCGAGCTGCAGGGCATAAAAACCGGCACCTATTTTTATCCGGGGTCAGAGGCGGATATCAAAGGCGTCAGGCCCAGTTACTGGCAGGCCTATGATGGCAAAATCAGTAACAGTGAGCGGGTACGCTCAGTGCTGCAGTGGTTGGCACTGCCGAAAACTGAACGGCCGGGTTTTGTTACCCTTTATTTCAGCACAATTGACGATGCCGGCCACCGTTACGGGCCAGAGTCAGCACAGGTAAAAGCTGCGGTAGCTGAGGTGGATCAGGCTATTGGCCAGCTGATTGCCGGTTTAAAAGCACAAAATTTATATGGTCAGGTTAATTTATTACTGGTGTCAGACCATGGTATGGCAGCAGTGCCGCCGGAACAGGTTATTGTAGTGGATAGCTTATTTGACAGCAGTAAAGCTGCCCTCAGCTTATGGACCCCGGAGATTGTTTCTATTTTTCCTAAAGCGGGCGAATTAGAGAGTATTTACCAGCAACTCAGCGCCGGTTTACCGGCCAGTGCCAGGGTGTACAGGAAGACCGATTTGCCGGACCGCTGGCACTACCAGCAAAGCAAACGGGTGGCACCGCTATTAATCATTCCCGAGCCCGGCTGGCGTTTAATGCAGCAAAGCCAATACCAGCGCTGGCAAGCCCGGCCGAACCTGCAGGCCGTGACCGGCAGCCATGGCTACGACAACATCGCCCCGGAAATGCAGGCCATCTTTATTGGCCACGGCCCTGCTTTTGCAGAAGGTGTTACCATACCGAGCTTTGCCAATATTCAGTTATATAATTTAATGTGTGCAATTTTAGGTATTACCCCGGCAGCAAATGATGGCGATCCGGATTGGGCTCAGCAATTACTTGAGTTAAAGCAGCAACCCTGAACTTACCGTTACCAGCCCTATCGCTATGCCTGCAGCAGCTGCTCCAGGCATTGCTGTTTAATGCCGTAAAACTGTTTAATTGCGGCTATTTGCTGCAATACCGCACTGTTGTCTTTGGTTTTTTTGCGTTTGGTAGCCAGAATCATTTTATTTTTACTGGTATGCTCCAGCGAAATAAATTCAAACACTTTGGTTTGATAGCCATAAGCCTCCAGCAGCAGGGCCCGCAAACTGTCGGTTACCATTTCAGCCTCCTGCCCCAGGTGCACACCATGAATCAGCATTGGCGCCATCACCTCAGGCAGCCGGATTTGCGGCCGGATCTCTTTATGGCAGCAAGGCGAGCACATAATGATCTCGGCACCGGTACGGATCCCCATATTAATGGCATAGTCGGTGGCAACATCACAGGCGTGCAGCGCCACCATCACATTAATACCACGAGCTTGAAAATGTTTTACGTCGCCCTGTTCAAATTGTAAGCCGGCAAGTTGCAGATCGGCTGCCGTGTTATTGCATAAATCAACCAGACTCTGGCGTAACTCCACCCCGGTGATTTGCGCAGTTAAGCCCAGGGTATGACAAAAGTAGTCGTGCATGGCAAATGTCAGATAGGCCTTACCTGAACCAAAGTCTGCTACATGTAACTGCTTAGCCTGCAACAAGCCAGTTTCTTTAACCGCGCCTTGCAATACTTCGATGAATTTGTTGATCTGCTTCCATTTATTAGACATGGCAGGGATTACCTGCCCCTGCTGATCTGTGACACCAAGTGCGGTCAGAAATGGCCGGTTTTGTTCGACAAACCGGTGTTTCTGCCGATTGTGCTCAGCAGCCGGCCGGGCCACGACAGCACTGGCAACACGCTGACAATTGAACAAATACTTGCCTTTTTTACTTATCGACAGCTGGCATTCTTGCTCAGCAGTAAATAAATGCCCCTGCTTAAAGCTACCATCTAACATCTCGCTTAATAAGCTGATGCCCTCGGCTACCGGCCTGATTTTAGTAATATGGTTAGTTTTATACTCAGACACAAAACGCAGCTGTAGCTCGCCTTTGATCTGCAGTGGCGTAACGTCAAGCCGAATTAGTGGCTCCGTGCCCTGGTACTTACTCAGTAGCATCCGGACAAAACTACCATCACTGATGCTTTGCGCCGCAATCTGCTCAAATTGCTGGCGATGTTGTAAATTCAGATCTTGCGCTGTAGCCACTGCTGCTCCTGATTAACTCGACTTATAGTACTGGTGATAATAAATTTGCAGCCTGGGACGCCGCCCTTTTATACCAGGGTCTGTTATGCACCTCGGCCAGGCTCATCTTTCGGGACTGTGCAAAATCAGCCAGAAATTGCAGACTTAATTGCTGATTTAATCCGGTATCGGCCACTAATGCGGTGATTTCGAAATTTAAACGAAAGGAACGATTATCCAAATTAACGGTACCGACCGCAATAATTTGATCATCCAAAATAAAGCTTTTAGCATGTAAAAAGCCCTGCTGATAACGATAGATGTTTACACCAGCATCTAGCAAAGGCCCGACGAATGCGTAAGCGGCTAAGCTGACTAAAAGGTTATCAGTTCGCTCTGGTATCAGGATCCTGACGTCCACGCCACGAAAAGCCGCCAGCTTTAATGCCGCAACAGTACCCTCATCTGGCACAAAGTACGGGCTGGCAATCCAGATCCGCTGCGTGGCACTGTTCAGCGCATGCTGGATCATCAAACTTGCCGTTTCAAAACGGTCTGCCGGCCCTGAAGGAACGATTAATACCGGCATGTTACTTTCAACCGAAGCGGTGGCATGCCAGTTTAATTCAGGCAGCTGCTCACTGCTCCAATACCAGTCTTCAACAAATGACAGCTGCAGGCTCAGCACTGCAGGCCCGGTAAGCTTAATATGAGTATCCCGCCACTGCCCGAAACGCGGGTTCTTGCCAAGATATTCATCTCCGACATTGAGTCCGCCAAGCCATCCATACTGGCCATCAGTAATAACAATTTTGCGATGATTACGAAAATTTAGTTGAAACCGGTTGCCAGGTCCTTTGGTGGAATGAAATGGTCGTACCGATACACCTGCTTCTGCTAATTGCCGGATATAACCTTTGGGCAAGCGATAACTGCCAATTTCGTCAAACAGGAAATAGACCTCAACTCCTTCCCGGGCTTTTTCTATCAGCAATTGTTGTAACTCGCGACCAAGTTTATCGTCCCGTACAATATAAAATTGCACCAGTACATAATGCTGAGCCTGGCGGATCCCGTCGAATATACTGGAGAAGGTCTGTTCGCCGTCAATTAATAACTGGGCATGGTTGCCTGTTAAAAAAGGCATTTTTGCCAATTGTTCTATCGCTTCAATATCGCCTCTGATCCTGTCAGAAGCCATTAAATAAGGTTGTACCCCGGCTGTTTTCAACTGATGCTTGCTAAACAGCTCATGATCAGTTTCTTTTCGTGAAATGACATATCCCTGAAAGCGGCTACTGCCAAATATCCAGTAAGCCGGCACGGCGCCATAGGGAAAAGTATTCAGAGAGACAATCCAGGCAATACTGCCCTGAGAAGTACGGGATGACATTAAGGCATCCAATGATGACAACGCACCCAAAACATGACAAAACGCCATAAACAACAGTAATAAACGGCGACGTTTACCTGGCTTGCTGCCAGCGTCGCTTTTGGTTATTTTTTTTGTAGCAAAAGCCTGAGTTAACAGGGAGCGGATTTTAAACATTATTTAGAAACTCAGCTGAATCAGTTTGCCATGTTAGCACGAAAACAATATTGTGCTGGCAGCTGGGTATCTGGCTAAGCAGTTTGTGCTAAATAATGCATATTACTGACAGGACATAGTCTGTTTAACAACACTCTTAGGATGCTACAACGCTGTAATTGTTTGCCACTGAGGCTCAGTCCATCGTTTAATAGCAAACATGTCGCGCTGCCACCCTCTACTTGCAGTACCAGTGCTGTAATGGGTAGCTCAGCGCCGCTTAACTGAACCAATTGAAACTCTTCGATGTTACAAGCTGTCTGCTCAGAAAAATACCAGCTTTTGTGGCCGGTATGCTGCGCATAATAACGTGCAGCTAAGGCATGCAAGCATAACTCAAGTATTTGGGCATCACTCAGATTGAGCGATTCCAAACCATCCCGTAAGCACCAAAATGTCTCAGCCTCTGCCATTGAAAACGCCTTCGCTACCGGCTTTTCTGTTAATTGCCGGCCTGCCAACTGCGAACAAAACTGCAATTGCTCATTAATGTCCAGCAATAAACGGTCGCGTTCTTGGCAGTAAGTCCAGCTCCAGCGCTCCGACGGCGTTAACATGGTCAAATCCTTTGCAAACAAGTTGTTGAATTATCTTATGGTTTTAATCAATATAGCATGCTGATCAGTTTGTTAAAGATTATTTATTTATAATAAAGCCGGATCGCTAACTGATCTTTATAAGCCGTTAATGATCGTTTTTACCAGTGCAGGTCCCCGATAAATAAAGCCGGTATAAATTTGCAGCAAATTTGCGCCAGCCGCTAATTTTGCCTGAGCAGACGCACTATCGTTAATGCCCCCTACCCCAATAATCGGTAACTCTGAACCAACAGCCTGACGCAACTGAGTGATAATATCCGTGCTTTTTTGCTGAACCGGTAAGCCACTGAGGCCACCTGCCTCCCCGGCATGTTGCATCCCCTGAACCAGCGATCTGTCTAAGGTAGTATTGGTGGCAATAGCGCCATCCATTTTGCTTTTTAATAGCGTTTCCGCTACCTGAGTTACTGCCAGATTATCCATGTCAGGTGCTATTTTAACGAAAACCGGAACGTATTTATCGTACTGTGCCTGCAAATCAAGCTGCTCATTTTTAACCGTTTGCAACAGGTCAAGCAAAGCATCGCCAAACTGCAGATCCCGCAAACCGGGGGTATTTGGTGAAGAAATATTAACCGTGATATAGCTGGCGTGTGGATAAACCTTGCGCATACAGCTGACATAGTCATCCTTACCGCGTTCATTACTGGTGTCTTTATTCTTACCAATGTTGATCCCAAGCACCCCCTTATAACTGGCATTTTTAACGTTATGTACCAGATAATCGACGCCTTTATTATTAAAACCCATCCGGTTAATAATGGCTTCAGCTTCTGGCAGCCGGAAAATCCGGGGTTTGTCATTGCCGGCCTGGGGGCGTGGTGTCACCGTGCCCACTTCAATAAAACCAAAACCCATCTGACCAAAGGCATCGATACATTCTGCGTTTTTATCCAGCCCGGCAGCCAGGCCTAAAGGGTTTTCGAACCGGATCCCTGCAACAGTGACCGGTTTGGCTGCAACCTGTTGACGCCATAACAGTGAAGCTGGCGTATGAGCCAATTTTTTCAGGCTGGCCAGCGCCAGATTATGGGCTCTTTCAGCATCACAGGTAAACATCACTTTCTTAGCTATAGAATAAAACATAGGCGCCTTCGATAATAAAAAAATACCCCGGTATTAACCGGGGTATTGTAACCATTGTCTGAGCTTATTTCAGCATTAAACTGATTGGCTTAGTAGCATCAGTTCACGCATTGCCACCGAGAACTTGGCAAATTCATGGCTCTTGGTCGTTTTAAATTCGGCCAGCATTAAGCGCCAGCGCTCGACCAGAATTTGATGCTGAGCAAGCCAGGTTTCGATCACCTCATCAGCAGCGCAGGAAGTACCACAGGTACGCACCACCACCGAGGCAAGTGAGCGTTGTTGCCAGTCGAGCTCTTCCCGGTAAGATGCCCGTGCCAGTGCCTGCCAATGATTGGCAACCGGCTGCTGGGTAATTTGCTCCAGGAACCAGTGCAGATCAAGCCTGTCACCAAGTTTGAAGTAAATCTCGGCAACCATTGCCAGCGAAGTTCCCTGGTTATCACTCACCTGAGCAATATCCATTACTGAGAATACCGTACTTAATTGAGTTAAGTAGCGGGCAACGTCAGCCGGGATCCCATTTTCAACTAAGTCCTGCTCATTGTCCCGTAACTGAGCTAACTCGGCCTCAGCAAGGTAACTGGCTAAATCACGGGAAATAGCCTGATAAGCTGGTTTAAAGAAATCAACGGTTTGCTGAATATCCATTGTTTTGTTGCGATGACGAATAAACCAGCGGGTTGCCCGGCGCATTGTCCGTCTTAACTGGAACAACAAGCGGTTTTGTAACGATGCCGGAATTTTATTATCCAGTTGTTCCAATTGCTTCCAGATTGAAGACAAGTCAAATAAATCACGGGCAATAGCGTAGCACATGGCAACCTCACCAATGTGAGCGCCGGTTTCTTCTAACATCCGCTGCGCAAAATTCGGTCCCATTTCGTTAACCAGCATATTGGCTAACTTAGTGGCGATAATTTCGGCTTTAAGAGGATGCGTTTCCATCTGTTTCGCGTATTGGGTTTGCAGCAACTCTGGAAAGGCGGTAAATAACTGCCGTTTAAAGTAGGCATTGTCGTAAATTTCGGGCAATACCAGCCGCTCTTTTAACACCATTTTGCCGTACGCGGTTAAAATTGCCAACTCAGGCCGGGTCAGACCGATGCCTTTAACCATCCGCTCTGCCAGCTCATCATCTGTTGGTAAAAACTCCAGCTCGCGATTAAGCTTGCCATCTTTCTCCAGCGCGTGAATAAAGCGGGTGTATTCTTTAATTTGCTCAGCACCCAGTAACGACGACAGGGTGATACTCTGCGTTTGCCGGTAGCACTCTTTCAATACCAGCTCTGCGACATCGTCTGTCATGTCGTTCAGTAATTTATTACGCTGTTTCAGGGTTAAATCGCCATTTTGCACCAACGCGTTTAACAGAATTTTGATATTAACTTCATTGTCTGAACAGGTAACGCCGCCAACGTTATCAACAAAGTCAGTATTGATCCGGCCACCATTAGCGGCAAATTCAATCCGACCACGCTGGGTTGCGCCTAAGTTGCCACCTTCGCCAAATATTTTGGCTTTTAAATCTTTACCGTTAATCCGCAATGGCTCTGAGCCACGATCCCCTACTTCAGCATGACTTTCAGTAGTGGCTTTAATGTAAGTACCGATACCGCCGTTCCATATCAGGTCAACCGGCATCATCAGGCATTCGCGGATCAGCTCATTCGGGGTCAGGCTGGTTTTAGTGGTACCCAGCATCTCCTTCATTTGCGCAGACAACTTAATTGCTTTGGCACTGCGGGCAAAAATGCCGCCGCCTTCAGAAATTAATGACTTGTCATAATCTTCCCAGGTAGATGTCGGCAAATTAAACAGCCGCTCCCGCTCAACATAACTGGTCGCTGCATCTGGCGTTGGGTCGATAAAGATATGCATATGGTTAAATGCTACCTGTAAGCGGATATGTTTCGATAACAACATACCATTACCAAACACGTCACCGGCCATATCACCTATACCGACACAGGTAAAATCAGTGGTTTGACAATCAATACCGGTTTCCCGGAAGTGCCGTTTTACCGCTTCCCAGCCACCACGGGCTGTGATACCCATTTTCTTGTGGTCATAACCGTTCGAGCCACCTGATGCAAAGGCATCACCAAGCCAGAAGTTATACTCTTCAGAAATACCATTGGAGATATCCGAAAAGGTTGCAGTACCTTTGTCTGCTGCTACAACCAGGTAAGGGTCGTCTTCATCTAACCGGGTTACATTTTTAGGCGGCACTATGCTGCCCTGAATAATGTTGTCGGTAATATCCAGCAAACCACGAATAAAGGTGCGGTAACACTCTTTGCCTTCGGCAATAAATGCGTCCCGACCACCGGTTTCCGGCAGTTTCTTACAAACAAAACCACCTTTGGCACCTGATGGCACAATAACGGTATTTTTTACCTGCTGGGCTTTTACCAGGCCTAATACCTCGGTCCGGAAATCTTCACGTCTGTCAGACCAGCGTAAACCACCGCGAGCCACTTTACCAAAACGCAAATGTACGCCTTCAACCCGCGGTGAATACACGAAAATCTCAAACATCGGCAGAGGCAGTGGGATATCAGGTATTAAATCAGGTTTAATTTTAAATGAAATATAGGGTTTGTCAGTGCCATCAGCCGCTGGCTGATAGTAGTTAGTACGGAGTGTCGCATTAATCATATCGACGAAACGGCGGATAATCCGGTCATCATCTAAGTTAGCAACATTTTCCAGCTGAGCATTAATTTGCTCTTCCAGCTTTTCGATAGCCTTGGCAGTAGCTTTGGACGCTGGCGCAAATTTTTTATCAAAAAGCTGCACCAGTAACGCCGCCAGATCCGGATAGCGGGTAAAGGTACTTTCAACATAACTCTGGCTGAAGGTACCGCCAATTTGTCGCTTGTACTTGGCATAAGCCCGGATAATAGATGCCTGACGACCGCTTAAACCGGCCCCCAAAATTAACCGGTTAAAACCATCATCTTCAAGCTGACCGCCCCACACTTTGGCAAAGGATAACTGAAAGCTTTGCTGCGCTTCAGCAAAGTCCAGCGGTACGTCGCCGTTCAACTCCATAGAAAAGTTTAAGATCCAGCTAACAGACCCTTCCGGACATTTTACTGCGTATGGCGTTTCACCAATAACCCGTAAGCCGAAATTTTCCAGCATCGGCAGTACGTCTGACAAATGTATCGGGTGGTCTTTATGGAACAGGTTTAAACGCACCGCTTTACTGTCTTTACTCTCTTCCTGCGGCCGGTAAAACAGCATTTCTAACTTGTTGTCGTCGTTTAATGCTTCCAGCTTACCAATGTCTACCAGCGCATCGCTTGGCAGCATTTCTTCTTTATAAGCTCTTGGGAAACTATTTACGTATTTACGGCCCAATTCGCGACCACGGGCTTCACCATAAACACCCGTTAATGCCGTTTCTAATTTGTCTTCCCAGGTGCGGGCTGCTTCAACCAGATTACGTTCAATATCTTTCACTTTATACTCGACATGGCTATCCGTGATCCGCACCAGATAATGGGTACGGGCCAACACAGATTCAGAAAAATAGGTAGTAAATTCTACCGGCTCATCGGTGCCCAGTGCCCGTTGTAAAATGGCCTGAGTTTGCTTGCGAAGCTGAGTGTTATAGCGCTCCCGTGGTACATATACCATCGCGGTAACAAAACGACCAAAGGCGTCTTTGCGCATAAACAAACGGGTCATGTCCCGTTCCTGCATTTGCAGTACACCCATTGCTACGTACAGCAGTTCATCTGCGCTGGCCTGAATAAGCTCATCACGTGGGTAAGTTTCCAGAATATTCAACAGCGCTTTATAGGCGTGGGTACCAGTGGCGAACTCTGACATCGCCATGACTCTGGCAAGCTTGCTTTTCAGTAAAGGAATATCTGCAGCACTATTGTTGTAAAGCGATGATGAGTACAAGCCGATAAAGCGATGCTCGCCAACAACCTTACCGTCCTTATCAAACTGTTTAACGCCTACGTAATCAATATACGCCGGACGGTGCACCCTTGATTTATTATTGGTCTTGGTTAGCACCAGCACAGTCGGGCTCAATGCCTGCTTACGACCCGTGTCAGGTAATTCAGACAACAATAAATCACGTGACTCAGAGCGGCGCATTAAGCCTAACGAACTGGCATCAATGCCGGCGATTTTATAGTCACCTTTAACCGGTGTAATTTTGTATTCACGATAGCCAAGTAAGGTGAAATTATCTTTAACCAGCCAGTTTAAAAAATCGGTCGTTTCTTGAATTTCATCAGCTGCTGCTTTGCCACTTTGTTTGGCAAAGGTTTTTGTAACATCCAGCAGTTTTTGGCGGGTTGGTTGCCAGTCCTGCACAGCCAGTGACACGTCTTCCATCACCGAAAGCAGTTCAGTTTTTATTGCCTGAATAGTGGTTTCGTCACTAATCCGGTCAATTTCAATATGAAAAACAGTTTGCTGGGTGCTAGAGCTGGTTTTACTACCCAGCTTAAAAAAGTCAGTTATCCGGCCAGATTTGTCACGTTGGGTTTGCAACGGATAATGCAATAATAAATGAGCCGCAATACTATGACGACTTAGTGCCATCCGCACTGAGTCAACCAGAAACGGCATATCCTGCACCACTATTTCGACAATAGTGTGCTTGGATTCCCAACCATGACGGGAAATTTCAGGATTGTAAACCCGGATCCGCGCCTGTGGTTCAGCATGTTGATTGAACGTTTGCCATAAACTTAACGCAGCGCCGTACAGATCACTGTCATTACGACCAACTAAATCTTCATTCGACATATTGCCATAGAGGGTGTAAGCGAATTTTTCGACCAGCTCAGGCTGATCTTTTACTTTTTGAGTTATCAGTTTGCTTACATTATGTAGTAGTACAGAGGGATGACCGTCTATCAGTGCCATTATTGTATCCTTTTTCAGAGCACAGCTTTAACAGCTGGATCTACCTAACATACAAGGTCTTGTCTGCTGCGCAGTGTAGTGACTATTGTAGCGCTTTTGAAGCACTATTTCTGGCTTTTATGCTGGTTAAACCAGTGGTTTTTAAGGCTTTTGACAACTTATTCAGTTCGCTTAAATAGAAAATGGCCTTTCGGCCATTTTCGTGTTTAAACATGCAAAAATAAATTTCTACGATTAACGATTATTCCGCCAGAAAACAGCAGCTAGTGCTGGCAATACCACTATTGCACCTAACATATTCACAATAAACATAAAGGTTAACAGGATACCCATATCGACCTGGAACTTTAATGCTGAGAAGACCCAGGTACTAACCCCTATCGCCAGCGTGATCCCAGTGAACAGTACTGCACTGCCCCGTTCTTTCAGGGCTTCAAAATAAGCCTGACGCAGTGGCATGCCATCCCGTAACAACTGGCTCATACTCGACAGGATATAAATACCGTAATCGACACCAATACCAACACCCAACGCAATAACCGGTAAAGTGGATACGGTTAAACCAATTTGTAGTTTGGTCATTAGCGCCATTGCCAGCACTGAAACCACATACAAGGGTACCACAACCGCTATGGTTGCCCTGAGTGAACGGAAACTCAGTAAGCACAGAATGATTACCGCGCCATAAACATACCACATCATAGGTTGCTGAGCTGCAGCGACCGCTTCATTGGTAGCAGCCATCACGCCAGCCGGGCCTGATGCCAGCATAAAGCGGGTTTGATCATCACCAAGCTCGCTGCCATATTTTTTCGCTGCGTTAACTACCCGTTCAATGGTTTCTGCTTTGTGATCTTCCAGGAACACCATCACCGGCATTACCGAACAATCGGCATTCAGCAAACCAGTACTGGTTTCAACGCGTGAGGTTGCTTGGACCAGTGACTGGGTGTTTCTTGGCAGCACCCGCCATTTCTGGTTCCCCTCGTTGTAAGCGGCATTGATATTTTTCGATACCGAAGCCAGTGACACGGCAGACTGCACTCCGGGCACGTTCTCCATCAGCCACTGGAACTGATCAATCCGGTCCATAATGTCATGCTCAGTACAGGCACTGGGCACGGTCTCAACCATGATATTGATGTAATCAACTGATATTGCAAAGCTTTCGGTAATTAACTTGGTATCCAGATTGTAACGGGAGTCTTCATGTAATGATGGCGCGCCCTCATGTAAATCACCAATTTTAAGCTGCTGACTTTGCCAGTAACCTGCGGCAAACAAGATGGCAGTAATGAGCAGAATACCATAGGCAAAAGGCCTGGTAGCAAAGGCCGACATTGCATACCAGAATTTATCAGCTTTAACAGATGGCGCCGCCACCCGGGCTTTATAAGCCGCACTGAATTTAACATAGGACATCAGCACCGGCAGTAAAATCAGGTTTGTTAAAATGATGACTGCAACACCTAAGCTGGCCGTAATAGCAAGCTCACGAATTACCCCGATTTCAATTATCAGTAAGGTTAAAAAGCCTACGGTATCTGACAGTAACGCTACACCACCAGGCACCAATAGTTTACGGAAACTTGATTCAGCAGCGGTCTTAGCATCCATTCCAGCGGCAACCCGCTTGCCGGTTGAGTTAATCATTTGCACACCGTGACTGACCCCAATGGCAAAGACTAAAAACGGGACCAGAATAGACATAGGGTCAATCCCGAAACCCAATATTGTTAATAAGCCCATTTGCCATACAACAGCTATCAGCGAACACGCTATTGGCAACATGGTCAGCATTAGTGATTTTGAAAAGAAAAAAACCATTAATGCGGTAACGCCGATCGCTATCAGGAAAAACAAGACCACGCCTTTGGCGCCGTCTGCTACATCACCGACCATCTTGGCAAAACCAATAATATGCACCGTTATTTGCTCAGTCTGATGCTTGGCCCGGATGTTCTGCTCCAGAGATGCAGCAAAATCGAGGGTATCGACGGCCTCACCGGTATCCGGGTCAATATCGAGCAACTGGGCAGTAATCATGGCACAGCTATAATCGTCAGCTACCATCCGGCCAACAATGCCGGCTTTTTCGACGTTAGCTTTTACCCGCTCCAGGCCACTTCTGCTGGCAACAAAATCGGCCGGAATAACCGGACCACCGGCAAAACCGTCTTCCACAACTTCAATAAAACGGGTGCTTGGGCTGAAAAGTGACTTTACCAATACCCGGTTAACGCCAGAGGTGTAAAGCACATCGTCATGAGCCTGACGAAATGTTTCAAAAAAGGTCGGATTAAAAATATCGCCACTACTGTCACAAACTGCTACCAGAATATTATTGGCCCCGCCAAAATCTTCAGCATGCTCCAGGTAAGTTTGCATATATTCATGTTGTAACGGGATATTTTTGGTAAAGGATGCATCAAGTTTTATATCTGTCGCCTTTACCAACAAGCCAATGGTAACGACTAAGAAAACAAGCAACACCAGTATCCGGTGTCGGAACAACGCGTATTCAATTTTATTAACCAGCGAATTTACACTCATATTATTCAGACTTATCCAGGTTTAATACTTTTATGCCGACCTCGGTAACCAATAACATTTGGTTTTGTAACACCAGGCCGTTTAAGATGGCTTTGCCATCAGATTCAGAACGATCAGTAAAGGTCAGCCCATCATCACTGCTTTGTAACAAGGCTCCGGCATTGCCGGCCAGAAAAACATTGCCAGCCTGATCACTGAATACACTGTTTAAGGTTGCCGATTCGCTTAGTTCAACCTGCTGCCAGCTTTGCCCGTTATCACTGCTCCGGAAAACATGACCGCGTAAACCAACGGCCAGTAAGCCCATTTCAGGCGTACGATGTAGATCAAACAACGAGCCATTATAAAACTCTTCCATTCGCTGCCAGCTGTCACCAAAGTCGTTACTCTTGGCGATAAAACCCGCCTCGCCAACCATATACAAGGTGTTACCATCGGCAAAAATACGGTTAAAATGGGGCAGTATCGAACTTAATTCAGCACGATACATTTCCGGGTCTGTTTCCTGCAGATCCAGTAAATATTCTTTATCTTCCTCAGCGGCCAACTCAGCAAAAAAAGACTGTTGCCAGGTATTGCCGCCATCGGAAGTAACATAAAATAAACCATAAGCGCCGACAGCGATGCCATGCTGGCGATTCCGGAAATATACGTCTAATAACGGTTTATCACTTTCAGGAAGAAATTGCTGAACCTGCCAGCTATTACCACCATCAACTGTTGCCAGAATAGCGGCATCATGACCTACTGCCCAGCCATGTTGATCATCAGCAAAATGAACAGCATTTAAATTACTCTGTAAAGGAACTGCAGCTTGTTGCCAGTTAATACCATCCAGGCTTTGCAGGATATGGCCACGCTCGCCAACCGCTACATAAAAGCTACTATTAACCCGATAAATATCTGTCAACAATGACTTTTCAGCCAATGGCATAATATAAGCCGCCCTGGCTTCTTCTGCAGAACTGGTATCAGCAAAAACATTAAGTGCCGTGCTAGCTAACAACACATAACTGCAAGCCAAAAAAAGTTTATTTAACATAGGCAGCGTAACTACTCTTAAAATTGGGTGACAATAAATTGCTGCGCTTACAAATTATATATAACAACAGCAACCGTATTTTGAAAAAAAAACGGCCGGCTAATGCCAGCCGTTCGGTCTACTACGTTAACTAACGAGTACCCTCACGACGCAGCGCCGCAGGTGTGAAATCGTTATCAGAGAGGTTAACTGAAAAGTCATACATTCTATCCTCGTTATCCAGGCCGATAGCAATATAACGGCGTGAATTTAGATCATGATAAACTTCCAGCGTACTCCAGTGAGTTGGCACTTCATAATAGTTCAAGCCATGAGCAACTGCTACCCGGTACATATCACCGCGGTTATCATACAGGTCCGCAATATGGATCTGCCAGCTGTCTTCATCAATATAAAATACCCGCTTGCCATAAACGTGACGGGTGCCCTCTTTCAGGGTGGCTTCCACTACCCATACCCGGTGCTTTTCCCAACGAACATAATCAGGGTTAATATGACCAGCCATCAGAATATCTGCATATTTGGCGTCTTTGCTATGCAGTTTGTAATCGTTGTAAGCGATATACATTTCTTGTTTGCCCTTCAACTCCCAGTTATAGCGATCTGGTGAACCGTTGAACATGTCAAAGTCGTCTGTAGTACGCAGACCATCTGAAGCGGTACCTGGCGCATCATAAGCTACGTTTGGTGCCCGACGAACACGCCGTTGCCCGGTATTGTAAGTCCACGCCTGACGTGGTGTTGCCACCTGATCCATGGTTTCATGTACCAATAACGCCGTACCGGCCAGACGCGCAGGAGAGGTTACGCTCTGCTTAAACCTGAACAGAATATTTTCTGCTTCCAGGGCGTCAGCAGTTGCATCCGGATGTGAGTATTTAAACATAATCTGTTCGTCAAAACCGATTACAGTAAAAGCCCCGTTAGACGTTGGAGCTGCCTGGCCACCATTGCGGCTGGCTGCAACACCACGATACCGTACGATGTGATTCCAAATTGCTTCCAGGCCGGTCGCAGGAATAGGAAATGGAATACCAATAGCAGCATTAATTAAACCATTACCACCCTGAACTAATTCAGCTTCAGTAGCTATTTTTTTAGTCGCATCATAAAAATACTGTGGGTAAGAAGCACTGCGTCGGGTTGGATAAACATTCATCTTGAACGTATCAGGATAAATATCAAACAACTGCATCATTCCCGGGCTTAAAAAGCTCCGATGGTCTGCCACGTTTGACTTATCGATTGTTAAAATAACTTCGTCTGACGCAAACGGATTAACATGGTGATCACCAGCAGTATAACCGGCCGGCGCACTGGTAATACCACCAGTCCACTCAGGTATAGAACCATCAGCATTGCCTGCTTTCTCAGCACCAACCGGTGTTAAATCGTTTCCTAACCTGGCGGCTTGTTCTGGTGTAATCTTTGCCAGGACGTTGCAACTGAATACCAGAGCAATCGCCGAAGATAATAGGGTGAGTTTTTTCATAATTGGCTCTCGTCCCTTAAATAGAGTATTTAATATTGAAAGATACAAAATCACGGTCAGCAACGTTGTTGGTCGTGCCTACACCGCCCCAGAACCAATTGTATGATAGTTCAGCTGACCATTTGCTTAAGTAATCAAAACTTACCGCATAAGCCGCTGATTTTCTGTCTTCAACAAACATAAACAATGGATCAGGCGTGATACCGTTAACATCGTGTGAGAATACCAGGCGCTGCGACATATTAACCCCGGCAAAAACGTTGTTGTAGTCAGCTTTTGCCAAAATACGGTATCCCCAGGCAGATGCGGTTGGGAAAGGGTTGGTTTCAGGGCCATCAGATAACCCGGTATGCAAACCTTGTGAAGGACCGTTTATCCCAATCAGCGGGCCACCGCTGCGATCGGTACCCGGGCCATTTAGCCGCAGCACGTCCGGTGAAGGCATATCGCTGATCCGGATACCCCCAACTTCAGCCAACATGGTGAAGTTATCGGCCGCCAGCCAGGCTGTTGGACCAAACAAATGGGTAAAAGTAACCTGAGCCTGCAGATTATCGCTCAGAATATAACCCTGGGCCGGGTCACCCGGTTGTACCTTAACGCCTATTTCCCGGCCAATCTGAGAAATCCCCGCCAAATCAGGTCTGAGACCTGCATTTGCCAGTTGCTCCGGCATACCTGCATACAAAATTTCAACATCGTCTATTTGTAACGGATCATCCTGACGATAGGAAATTTCACCGGCAACTGAAGTGGTTCCCACCGTAGTGTTAAAGCTGAAACCATAAAGTTTAATATCTTCCGGATACTCCAGCTTACCTTTGGAAAAAGCGAGCAAGTTGCCAACGTTTTCGGCAGTTAAATTCCCGGCCTGAGCGACTAAGTAACCAATATCCTGCTGAATAGCAGCACCTCTGAAATCAGAGGCAACACCAGATATTACCGGCACCCTGCTATGATAATTCATATAGTACAGCGCAAATTCAGTGTCATTTAAGTCTGGTGAAAAATATTCAATTTTTAAACCATACTGGCCACCATCTTCCGGCTTAATTTCACCATTTTCCCCCGCCGGGCGCAGCGCCACTTTTGTCGGGTATGCCAGGTAAAGCTGAGCCGCAGTAGCAGGATCCAATTGTCCGGCAGCAACGGCTGAACCGATACCATTTAAGTTTTGTAGCAGATAAGCCAGATCAATATCAGGGTTACCAGCAAAACCTAACTGGATATTCTGGGCATAACCGCCCCGCCCCGCAAAGTCGTTAGTAGAAAAATAGGTGCCTGGTGGTGGCAGATAACTTTCCTGCCAGGAATACTGATAGAACATCTCTGTCGACAGGTTATCAGTCCAGCCTACAGATAGCGTTACCATGCCAGTTGGAATAAACGCTTCTTTTAAATCTGCACCTGGCGCACGCAGGATCCCTACATCAACAGGACTGATATTAATGCCGTGTGGAATAAAAGTACTTTCACCCCAACTCAGCACCTGATTACCAACCCGTACCGTAACCGGATTCATGCCATCATTAAATGAGAAATTGCCGTACAAATAAGCATCTAACACTCTGAAGTCTTTACATGCCAACTCTCTCGAACCTTTGTCGGCGCATGGGTCAACCCGTCCTCCGCTTAACGGGTTGCTGTATGCGAAATCACCATCATTCATGGCAAAATCGTAAAAATACATAAAGCGGCCAAAAAAGCCGATATTGTCATTAGTAATGGATAATTCGTGTAAGCCCTTAAACAGGCTGGAGAACATGTCGCCACGGTCGAAATTAAGATTACCACCATCACCATTGCTGGAATAGGCCCCTGGCTGCGCCCAGATGTCTGAAGGGGTATATATGACATTAGTTGCCGCGTTATAACCGGCCCAGTCAAAACGTGGATGGTTTACTTTAGCTATCGTATCCCAATTTCGTTCCTCAGTACGAAAACTTCCGCCGTAAGAAAAGGTTGAGTCGAATACAACCTGGAAATTGCCAACATCAAAGGTTGCAGCCTGCGCAGGCACAACTGACAATGCCAGCAATGCCGAAGCAACCCCCAAGGCTAACGGACTTTTATAAAAAGTATTAGGCCTTCTATTCATCTTGTGATCTCCCCCCTGTCCCTGCAGGTATGTGTTATGTCTTTTTAATTATTATGCTGAACCAACTGCTCGGAGGTCAGCTTGCATCAGAGAAATAATTACATCATTTTAGGGTGTTAGCAAGGCTTCTCCATGCGTAAATCTGTTGATTTTAATTCAATTTTTATTTATTGCCGCTTTCGCCAGAACAGATAACCGATGTTTCAGTTTAATCGATGTCTGAACCTTGCAGCAGGTACTTCATAAGCTAATGAAATTAAAGGTCAAACCAGATGAAACTGCAAGGCTTTGTTTTAATCTACCGTTTAAAGTAAAAGCTCTAATTAATTTTTTCCAGACTTTCAAAAGCGCCTTTTTCAGTTAATATCAGCCTGAACCGGCCACGTAGGCCTAAAGCAGAAAAATACTTCTGGAAATGCTTCAGACCCAGCTGGATCCGCTCGCCAGAGTCTGCGGTAACCACTACATAGCGAATAGTGCCCTGATAGTACAGTAAGCATTTCTCTCTGGCCAGAAAGGCGCTAAACAAGTATTGGCGTTTCATAACAGGCTTTTAGTAATTTTCTCGTATAAATCATTACTGAGATTCGCTTTAGTTGCCAATAGTTTTAATTCTGCCAGCATATGGTCGCGACGCTGATCATTAAAACGTTGCCAGGCTAACAAAGGCGTAATTAAGCGGGCGGCAACCTGCGGGTTTATCGTATCCATTTTGGCCACTACTTCTGCCAGACAGCGATAGCCCCTGCCATCGGCGCGATGGAACTGCTTCGGGTTACGCATGCTGAATGCCCCAAATAAGGCCCGAACCCGGTTGGGGTTTTTCCAGCTGAATAACGGGTGGGTGCTGAGTTTAGTAAGACTGGTAAACACTTCACTTTCTGGATTGCTGGCCAGCAACGAAAAATATTTATCCATCACCAGCACGTTGTCTTGCCATTTATTAGCGAAGTCGGCGGCAAAGGTATCAATAAGCGGCAGACCTGCATCCTGCGCGGCTGCCATCGCTGCCAGCGTATCGGTCATATTATCCGATTGATGATAATGCTGTTCAAGCTGCTCAGTACTATCAGGCTTGAGTGCCAGATAGCTCAGGCACCGATTGCGCAGCGCCCGCCTACCTACTGCCTCTTCACTATACTGATAAGGCGTTGTACCAGTTAACTGATAACAATTAACTAAGTCTTGTTCCAGCCTGGCCACCAGCTGTTGTTTTATCTTTGTTAAACCGCTGAGAATCGCATCCACCGGAATATGCAGGTATTGCTCAGCCAGGGTGTCAAAATCCGGCAACGTTAACAACTCAGCAGTAAGCGCTTTGTCAGGCAACGGCTGTTGCAACCAATGGCGCATCACATTTATCAGTGCGTCAGGTAATTCAAGTGGTGCCTCTGGTTGTAAAGTGTGCTCTCGGATCAGATTTGACCAAAATACCTGCATTGCATCCCATCTGGCAAAACCATTGCTGGCCTTTTCTGCAATCAGCAATAGTTGCGATAACTGATAATCCTGTTGTAGTTTTACCGGCGCTGAAAAATTCTCCCAGACAACGACAGGATCGCTCTGTACGTCAGTGAAAGTAAATTGCTCCGTTGGTTTACTGAGCGTAATCAGATGTTGCTGGTCTACCCTGCCATCGCTGCTGAGTAGCTGCAGCTGCAGTGGGATAAGCAGTGCTTGTTTCTCTGGTTGGCCGGCTGTTGCAACATGCTGCTGGCTTACTTCAAGCTGCAGAGTTGTATGTTCAGCGTCATAATGCTGCCTCAGCGTTACAGCGGGTGTGCCGGCCTGACTATACCACAACCGAAATTGGCTTAAGTCAGTGTCATTAGCGTCTTCCATAGCACTGACAAAATCGTCACAGGTAACGGCCTGGCCATCATGACGTTGCAGATAACACGCTAAGCCGCGCTGAAAACCGGGTTTACCCAGCAGGGTTTGCAGCATCCGGATAACTTCAGCGCCTTTGTCATATACCGTTACGGTATAAAAGTTATTCATCTCCAGCACCTGCTCGGGCCGGATTGGATGGGCCATCGGTCCGGCGTCTTCGGCAAACTGGGCAGTACGAATGAGTTTTACCGCATCTATCCGGTTCAGGGTAGCTGAAGCCATATCTGCACTGAACTCCTGATCCCGGAAAACTGTTAAGCCTTCTTTCAGGCTGAGCTGAAACCAGTCCCGGCAGGTCACCCGGTTGCCGGTCCAGTTATGAAAATATTCGTGGCCAATAATAGACTCTATATTAAAGTAATCTTTATCAGTGGCACTGCTATCATCTGCCAGCACATACTTACTGTTGAAAACGTTCAGGCCTTTGTTCTCCATCGCCCCCATGTTAAAGAAATCAACCGCTACCACCATGTACACATCCAGATCATACTCCAGCTTGTAGCGGGTTTCGTCCCAGCGCATTGCCCGTTTAAGCGCCGCCATGGCAAAATGACCTTTGTCCCGCTGACCAGGATCTACAAAGAGTTGTAAGCTGACATCGCGGCCACTTTGAGTACGGAAACTATCGCTGATACAATCAAAATTACCGGCAACCAGCGCAAACAAATAACAGGGTTTGGCAAACGGATCATGCCAGCTAACCCGGGTTCTGCCATCGGCTAGTTTCTCAGTTGCGATCTGATTACCGTTAGATAACAGATATGGATGCTGACTTTGATCAGCAATTATATGAGTGGTATAAACCGTTAAAACATCGGGGCGGTCAGGATAGAACATGATACGGCGAAACCCTTCAGCCTCGCATTGGGTACAAAACACGTTGTTAGCCAGGTATAACCCTTCTAATGCGGTATTTGCTGCCGGGTTAATTTCAGTAGTTATCTGCAGGGTGAACGTGGCAGGTACCTTGGCAATAATAAGCTGATCATCGGTAAGTTGATAGTCTTCCGGATTTAGCTCAGCGCCATTAATAGCGATAGATTGCAAATTTAACTGCTGGCCATCTAACACCAGTGGTACGCCCTCAGTTTGTTGTCTCAGCTGCATCAGTGCGGTTACCCGGGTAGCCTCAGCAGCCAGCTCGAACGTCAGATCCATTTCCGGAATTAAAAAGTCTGGTTGCCGGTAATCGGCCAGACGCCGGCTGCTACGTGCTGAATTACTGCTCATATTCGCTCCTTGGTACCGCTATAAAACATCGATGTGAAGTATAAAAAGCCTGAATAAATTCAGGCTTTTTATACTTTTTAATTTTTAACCGCCTGGCTTGGCTGCATACTGGCGGGTGGCGACAGCCGCAGAATTTTTATCCCCAGGTAGGCATAAATAATAGACAACACTGGATTAATTAAGTTGAAAAAAGCATAGAAAGCATAGTCAAGCGGACTTACGCCCAGTACGCCGTGCATATAGGCACCGCAAGTGTTCCATGGAATTAACGGACTGGTAATAGTGCCGCCATCTTCCAGCGAGCGTGACAAATTAACCGGGGCCAGTCCGCGACGCTCATACTCTTCTTTGAACATCCGACCTGGCATTACAATCGACATATACTGGTCTGCTGTCAGTAAATTAGTGACAAAGCAGGTAGCTATGGTGCTGGTAATTAGTGAGCCGGTACTGCGGGCAAAAAATAAAATAGACTCAACAAACTTACGCAACAGGCCGATCTTTTCTATAGTGGCCCCAAACATCATCGCACAAAATACCAACCAGATAGTGTTAAGCATACTCGCCATGCCACCACCGCTTAATAAATCATTCAGATTACTATCACCTGTTTCCAGCGCAAAACCCGCATAAAATGTATGCCAGATTAATTTGAACACTCCCACAGCGGCCGGCAGGCTCTCGTCTATCAGTTTCGCCAGCAATTCCTGTTGAAAAAATACCGCCCAGATTGCTCCGAGCAAAGCACCTATGAAAACAGTGGGAAATGCCGGCACTTTTTTAATTGCCATGACCAGTAGAACCAACAACGGTACCAACGACACCAGATTAATAGCGAAATGCTGCTGTAACACAGTGCTAATTTGTTCAATCCGGGCAAAGTCGGATGCAATATCGCTGTTAAAGCCAATAATAATGAATAATATTAACGCCAGAATAAAGCTTGGTACTGTAGTCCACAGCATATGCCGGATATGTTCAAATAGTTCAGCGCCCGCTACCGCAGGCGCCAGATTAGTCGTTTCACTTAACGGCGACAGCTTATCGCCAAAATACGCTCCCGATACAATAGCCCCGGCCGTGATCGCAGGAGACAACCCCAGTCCCGAAGCCACACCAATCAGCGCAACACCTATTGTGGCAGCCGTGGTCCATGAGCTGCCGATGCTCATCGCGACAATGCCACATAACAGACAACTGGCTGCATAAAACCAGCTTGGGCTTAATAACTGTAAACCATAATAGATTAAGGTCGGAACGGTACCTGATAACATCCAGGTACCGATTAAGGCCCCAACTGACAATAATATCAGTACCGCGCCAAGCGACAGTGAAATACCGTTTACCATGGCTTGTTCCATCGCATGCCAGTTGTAACCGTTTTTCAGGCCAATAATAACTGCTACTGCCGTCGCCACAAATAAAGCAATCTGGTTTGGACCATATGAGGAGTCACTACCAAACAAATAAACCGATGCTGACAGTAAAACGATCAGCACGATAAGCGGTATAGCAGCATCCAGAAAACTGGGATGTTTTTCAGTCATTAGTTTTGCTCCAATAGGCGAAGGCGCCTGCAGCGCCTTTCGTTGTTATTATTAATGGATAGTTTGTATTACTGCCAATTATAAGGACCGATAGAACATCAACAGGATAATCACCGGACAGACGAATTTGACATACCAGGGCCATATCCGCCAAAACCAGCTATGTTCGGCGTCAGCATCACCTTTTTTCAGCTCTGCCAGAATGCCGTTTCTGTGCCATACCCAGCCAGCAAAAATACATAGCATTAAACCGAGCAATGGCTGACTATAGCGAGTTGTCAGCGCAATAACAAAGCCGAACAACGTTGCGAAGTTCAGCAAAATAATCACACTAATCGAAAAAATAATAGCAGCGATAAGCCATACCGCTTTATTGCGGGCAACTTTACGATTCTCAACAACATAAGATACCGGCACTTCAAGCATTGAAATTGACGAGGTCAGAGCAGCAATTGACATCAACAGGAAAAAGGCGAAAGCAACCACCAATCCGATTGACCCCATAGTAGCAAATAATGACGGTAGTACCGTGAAGATCAAGGTATCTTCAGCCAATAGCTGGCCATTCTCAGCAAAAATCTGCACCCCATTATGTAAAGCAACATACATGGCGGGGATGATCAGTAAGCCTGCCAGTACGGCAACACCAATATCAACTAACGCTACCGACGCGCCTAACTTCGGTAAGTTCTCTTTATGGCTGACATAGGAGCCATAAATCAACATAGTCCCAACGCCAAGCGACATAGAGAAGAATGCCTGACCCATGGCACTGATCAGTAAATCGGGGTTAAGTACTTCGGTAAAATCAGGTAGCAGATAAACTTTTAAACCTTCAATTGCGCCTTCCTGGGTCATTACATAACCAAACAGCAACAACATCAGTACAAATAATGTGGGCATCAATCTTACAGACCAACGCTCTATACCATTAACAACACCACCACCTACAATACCCACCGTTAATAGCATGAACATGGCACAAAACAAAATATTACGGGTCAGGGATGAGCCAGCCAACCATTGTGCTAATTGTGCTAAACCTGCCAGACTTGCCACTGCCTCCATGGTATAGGCCAGCATCCAGCCACCGACAATGCCGTAAAAAGCTAAAATAAGCGATACGGTAGCAATACCCCAGATCCCGACAGCTCTGCCAGAGCGTCCTCCGGATATTTTGCCAAGCGCATCAACAACATTAGATTCCGTTGCCCGACCAATAAGTAATTCTGCCATCAGTACCGGATACGCCAGGACGAAAGCCAGAATTAGATACATTAGGACAAAAGCAGCACCGCCATTACTGGCAACCTGAGAAGGAAAGCCCCAGACGTTACCTAAACCAACTGCCGAACCAGAAGCGGCCAGAATAAAACCCAGCCTTGATGAAAATACACCCCGTGAAGTCATAGTTAACCTTTATAGTTATTATTTATTTGGCTGAGCCTAACAAAAAGCGGTAATCAATACCGCTTATTTGTTATTTATTATTAACCTGTGATTATTTTTTCGCCAGACGGCTAACCATTAGTAAGTCGGTAGTAATACTGGCGGCTTCTTCCAGGAATGGATCCAGTTCACTTATCAGTTCTGGCGCATCATCAACGGATTCAACCTTTTCAAGTTCAAACCTTGCTAACCGCTCATTAATCCTGGCCAGTTGATCTGCCTTCTCTTTATCCCGCTCACTGAGCCTGACCGCTTCATTCAGAGAAACCGTTTTCTCATTTTGCCGTTGTTGATAATCAGCTATGTCAGACAACAGATAAGTAAACTCTTGCTCTTTACTGATCCGCCGTTGATGCTTTTCAAGCAGAACCGGCACCATCGCCTGAACATCATTAACACTGGCATAATTTGCCGGCGGTATTGAATCCCAGGGCAGAGCATGTTGTTCTTTACTTTCACCCCACTCTGCCGGGTCAATAGCCGTTGGGAAATGGATATCCGGTATCACTCCCTGGTGTTGGGTACTACCACCATTAATCCGGTAAAACTTGGCAATAGTGTACTGAACACTTCCCAACGGTTCTTCAAACATATCATAGATACGCCCCAGGCCGCGGTGCTGCTGTACTGTGCCTTTGCCAAAGGTTTGTTCACCAACAATCAGCGCCCGGCCATAGTCCTGCATTGCTGCAGCAAAAATCTCAGATGCTGAAGCACTGTAGCGATCGACCAGCACGGTCAATGGACCCTCGTAGTAACTCACACCATCAGTATCTGGTGATTCAGTTACTTTACCGTCACCCTGCCTGATCTGCACGACAGGACCGCGGTCAATGAATAAACCGGTAAGTAAGGTCGCTTCCTGTAACGAGCCCCCGCCATTGCCGCGCAAATCAATAACAATGCCGTCTACTTTTTGCTCTTTTAATTCGACCAAAAGTTTCTTAACATCTTCGGCCAGGTTATTGTAAAAACCAGGAATGCTGATAACGCCGATATTTTGTTCAAGTTCGTTAAGTTTAGGCTCCAACAGTTCTGCTTTAGCAGCGCGGTCTTCCAGTCGGATTTTATCCCGTACTATTGTTACCACATCAGCTTTATTAGCAGCGATATCACTACCACCTAACACCTGCAGCCGCACAGTACTTCCTTTCGGGCCTTTAATTAAGTCAACAACATCGTCCAGGCGCCAGCCAATTACATCAACGAAATCTTTTGCATCCTGTGCCACACCAATAATCTTATCTTTAGGCTTTAGTTTCTGCGTCTGATCCGCAGGGCCGCCAGGCACCAGGCTCTGGATTACGGTATAGTCTTCATCAGCCCGCAAAACGGCACCTATGCCTTCCAGCGATAAGTTCATTTCCTGTTGAAAGCGGTCAGCATTGCGGGGAGACAGATAAGACGTATGAGCTTCAATCGCCCGGCCAAAAGAATTCATAACTAACTGAAAAACATCTTCACTGTTAGTCTGGCTCAACCGCTTTTGACCGTTACGATAGCGCTTAGTCAGGATATCTCTGATTTCATCATCGGTTTTACCGGTAAGTTTTAAATTCAACGCATCAAACTTTACCCGTTGCCGCCAAAGCTCATCCATCTCTGCCTGGTCTGCCGGCCACTGCGCGTCTTCACGATCATACCGATAGCTGTCATCCTTGCTGAAATCAAACTCCTGTGCCAGTAAACTGATGGCAAAATCAAATCTCTCAGCACGACGCTCCAGGGTTTGATTAAACATATCGAACGCAAAATTTAAATTACCTTTGTTCAGACCGTCGTCAAATTCATCCCGAAAACGTGAAAATGCTTCAACATCAGACTTTAACAATACATTACGGTAATAATCTAAATTTTTGAGATACATATCAAAAATACGGCCAGACAATTCATCATTAAGTTGTACTGGTACATAATGGCCGCGGGTAAACAGCGCGGTTATCCTTTTACTGGCTGTCGCATGATGAGACGCCTGAGCCATAACAGGCAATACCAGTGTCTCTTCTGTTTTTTCGGGCTCAGCCTGAACAGCCAGAGCCATCATTAAACTTGCCGCTAAAATGGATAATTTCTTCATAAGCTACTCTGTATTTATCAGGACTGGTACAAACTGTCCCGACGGGTTTTTACCACCATTCCAGACGTCAGCTGCACAGTTACATCATCTTTGTGCACTTCAAGTACTGTCGCCGTCATTGGTGACTGGCCTAATTTAACCAGCACACCGGCGCCTACTTTAAGCTGCTCGTTTGCTATAGCTTGTAACGCAGGGGCTGTTACCGTTGGGCTGACAGGCTTTGGCTCTGCTTTACTGCTTAGCTTAGTGCTGTTAGAGCTGATATTTGCCGTTTTGTTCGGCTTTTTTTTGTAAGCAGGTTTGTCGGCTTTGTCGGCGGCGGGTTTAGCTTTGGCTTTTTGCTCGGCTATCCGCGCTTTGCGCAGCTCTGCTGCTTTATTTTTACTTTCGGTAAGGGTACTAAGTGCATGATCAGCTTGCTGCTGATCAATTTGCTCACCTGCTTCACCTTCTAAATCTACGCGGGCAATACCTGGCTGGATTGCTTCCAGATATCGCCAGCTTGAAGTGTAAACCCGCAGCGCTTGCCTTAGCTGGGTTTTACTGACCAGGCTATCCTGCTCCAGCCTGGTAGCAAGATCCTGGAAAATACCTATTTTAAGGGGCTTAGCTTCACCTTTAACACTAAAGCATAAAGGAAATTGTTGTTCCAGATATGCCAATACTTCTTTTACATTCGCCAGTTTACTGGTTTCACTCTGGTTGGCCGTCGTTTCTTGCTCTGACGCAGTTGTTTCGGCTGTATTTATAGCTTCAGTGGAGGTTGTCATTAAAATTTCACTCTTCTTCATCGTCTGCATTAACATCGGCATCTACTGCATTTGCAGCTTCAGCATCATCAATGCCCAGTTCAATTTGTTGTCGCATATAGACCAAAGCCCAACCGGTCAATTCATGCTCATCAACATCAAGCAGAACGGTATCACTACCTAGTTGCTGCCATAGTTGCGGCATTATCCGCTCTATCTGCTCAGTTGCCAGGTCATCGGGCAAGGCATCCCAAACCGCGTGAATAATGCTGTTAATTTTATCCGTTACCAGCTCTTCTTCGCCATCCCAGTCGCCGACTTCAGACTCGTTTAATAAATAATCCTGAACCGTCAGTGCGTCTTTCATAATGCTTTGGCTAACCGCTTCTCAAGCAGCTTAACTAATGTGACCAGATGCTGCTGATCAATCTCATCAAAACGTGCCAGTTGTGGACTATCGATATCAAGAACCGCGATTATTTCGTCGTTGCATCGCACCGGAACGACAATTTCTGAATTGCTGGCTGCATCACAGGCAATATGTCCGGCAAACTGATGTACATCTGTCACCAGCTGTACCTCGCCGCTGGCAACCGCGGTGCCACAGACCCCCTTACCAATCGGGATCCTGACACAGGCAACCTGCCCCTGAAAAGGCCCCAGTACTAATTCACCCTCGCGTATAATGTAAAAGCCGGCCCAGTTTAGATCTGGCAGACTGTTATATAACAGAGCACTTAGGTTGGCCATATTGGCAATGACATCGGGTTCATCGGCGATCAGCGCCTGCGCTTGCTGCAGCAGCAAGTGGTATTGATTATGTTTTTCGCTAGACATCGGTTTGCGGTTTCAGTTTACCTAGTATCAAAGGCACTACATTACTTGGTTTAATGGCTAATTTAAACCTTTTTAGTGTGAAAGACTGCCTCGACCAGCATGAATTCTGCGCAGAATTAACTAAACTGGTTATAAATCATCCAAACAAAGCTTTCAGGGGCTAAATTGCATTGGATTTGGCGGATAATAACAGGCGCTGGTTTGGCGCTGATGCTCAAAAAAGCGGGTGTCTTTATAAGGTAACTTCATAAAGCCACCAACCCCCTCACCACTGATCAGAGGAACTTTTGCCAGAATACTTTGTAACAGCGCAGCAAATTCCGGTTCGGCTGTGTTATCCAGCAAACGATAATAACTATGTACCTTCATATACAGCGGTGTTACCTCGAAAATAATACACCCGGTATGTCGGATCAGGTTTAACTGAGCTATATCGTCCATAATGGCTTCTGGCAATACCAGCTGTTCGTCTGGATCTTTACCATCTTCAAAGTAAGAGTGTTGTTTACTGGCTTCTTCCTGACTCAGAACAGGCGCTGCCTGATACAATATTTTGGCATCAGCAGGAACGACAAAGGGTTGCTCGATCGTTTCCCGGCTAATATGAATGGTGTTACGCGCATCAAACAAACATGCTTTAAATACCCCTAATTTACCAATCGCCCTGCCAAGGTTAACAACATTATTGACCGCATGATTAAAGGCGACTCTCAGGCTGGCATTGTAAAGATTTAAGCTGGAGTCAATGTATACGCCGCTGGCCTGCCAGTGGATAGCAAGACCGCCTACCACCGGATAGCGCGCCAGACGCCCTACGGCGGCGATAAAAGCTTTTTCCGTTTCCCCCATGCCTTCCAGATAGTTTTTATAATAGCGCTCCAGCTGAACATCATCGACATAATGCAAATCAGCGTCTTCCTGATGCTCCCGCAGAAATGACTTGCGGGAAGAGTAGACAACGGTGTCGAGCTCCAGGGTTTGTTCGCTGCACCATACCGGCAACATAGCACTATCTGGCAGCAAACTCAGCGGCGGCAATACCAGTTGTTTAAGCTGCGGCATCCTGCTGATAAAGTAGTCACCAGCCTGTTGCCGTAGTTCCTGATCATCGGCCAGCAAGCTGTCCAGCATAGTGGCAAATTCAACCGGCAACCCCAGACTTCGCGCCGGTATTGCTTTGCGGCCAAACCGACAAGACTGCGCCGACGCTAAGGCGTATAAGGTACTGGCCACGCCCTGTTCATCAAAACGCGGGCTGGATAGCTCGCCGCTTCGCTGCTCAGGGCCGATAAAATACACATCCCCCATTCTGGCATTAGAATTCTGTAAATCAGCTGACATCAGCTGCATAACATTATTAGCCAGATACTGGCCCTGACTATCCAGCTGAGCATGTACTGACGATCCCCAGTCAATTAAACTTATCCGGCCGGTTTGTTGATCAAACACCAGATTTGACGGTTTAATATCGCCATGGACTATCGGCGCAGTGTTGCCATCAATCTGTTGTTGGCGCAAAAACAACAGAAGTTCGGCCAGCTGCGCCGCAATGTCGATGATTAACCTTACCGGCAAACGCCCCACTTGCAGACTGTATTGTTCCAAATCCAGGCCTTTAGCCCGGGCCATCATCAATATGCCCTGCTTTTTTATGACCTGGTAGGTTATATATGCCGGTACCGCCGGGTGTTTCACCAATGACAACATGTAAGCTTCGTCAGCAAGCCGTTCCTGAATATGTTGGGCTAAGTTGATCCGGGAAAACTTAAACACATAAGACACACCGTCCAGGCCCAACCCTGCAAAAGCAAAGCCGTATGCGCCTTTACCGATAAGTTCTATCTGGCGGTAACCTAATTTTTCCAGCTCCTCAATACAGAGTGCCACCCAGTCTTTTAGCTTTTTGGCGTCATTGGCATTAAGTAAATATACCGATTGCTCTTCTGGTATATAGAAATTACGCAATGGGGTTTTATCGGACTTATCCGGCATAAGCTTCCTGTTAAATACGGGAAATGAGGCTACCCGCTACGCCATCACACAACGTTGTTTTGCCCACTGCCGCAAGCCGGCAACCCGCTCAGCCATCACCACTGAAAGTGGCTGGGTTTCAGCCAGTTCAGCCATTAAATGATTTAAACTAAAACCGCTGCCATCTCCGTGCATCCGGTAGCTGGCACTAACCACGGCCTGCTCCAGTTCCGCGCCGGAAAAACCCTGTGCCAAAGCCACACATTGGCTCAGCTCAGCATCGCTCAGGCTTAGTTGACGTCGTGTTAAATGCAGCGCCAACAGCGCTTTAATTTGTGCATCATCTGGCAAATCGACAAAAAATATTTCATCGAAGCGGCCCTTCCGTAACAGTTCTGGTGCCAGTTCCTCAATGTTATTGGCGGTTGCCACCAAAAATACCGGTTTACTGCGCTCAGACATCCAGGTTAGCAAGGTACCGAGGATCCGCCGGGTAACCCCATTATCGTTATCACCACCGGCCAGGCCTTTTTCAATTTCATCTATCCACAATACACAAGGCGCCATCGCATCAGCCTGAGACAGTGCCTGGCTGAGGTTCTTTTCTGTTTCACCAATATATTTATTATACAGTGCTGCCATATCCAGCCGCAGCAAAGGAATGGCCCAGGCACCCGCGATGGCTTTAGCCGCCAGACTTTTACCGGTTCCCTGCACCCCTGTTAGCAAAATGCCCTTCGGCGTATCCCGGCCATTTTGCAAAAATGCCGCTTGCCGCTTTGTCAGCCAACTTTTTAAGTTTGCCAGGCCAACCACGTCATCCAGGCTTTTAGTATCAAAAACCTGGTTCAGCGTGCCGCTACTTTGCAGTAAGTTAAATTTGGCGCGGTTAATTCTGGGAATGTCGGCACCGGTAATAGCGCCATCATCTGCTATTGCTTTGTATGCCAGGCGCTTGGCTTCGTCATAAGTCAGGCCATGTAAATTCTGAACCAGAGCGCTGATATCTGCTGGCGCCATTTCCACCAGCTGGCCATGTTCACGGCTGTATTTATTTGCAGCTTCACTGATCATTTGTCTTATTTGCTGCTCACCCGGTAGCGACAGCTGAAAACGATAACTTAACCGCGCCAGCTCAGGCGGCGTCTGCAGGGCGTAACTCAGCAAAATAAGAGTATGCCCGAGACTGTCATGAGCCTGGGCAATTTCTTTGATAAAGCGGATATGGCGTGGCTCATTTAAAAACGGATGAAAGTCACACAACACATAAATGCCGGGTATGCGGGTACCTTTAATCTGAGCCAGCAGCTGCGCGGGTTCAGTATTAAAAGCCTGCGGGCTGCTTTCCCTGTCAGTGCGCTGCAGGCCGTCGGTAATAGTCCACTGAAAAACCGGCCGCATTAAATTCACTGCCAGGCGCTTTATTAACGCCAGCGCCCGCAGCTCTTCGTAGGTTTCAATGACAATCAGCGGGCTTTTTGCCTGCACCAACACTCTTAAATCTTCAAATTCGTACATCTTTATTCCCTGTGCCGGCAGCCGTGACGACCATAAAAAAACCCACTATTAGCGTGGGTTTTTATCAGAAACGGCTTAGCTTGCCAACTGCTTAAATCATATTGACCAACATTGATGATGGCTGCTCAAGGTACTGTTTCCACAAATTAGTAAAGCGGGCAATAGTGCCACCATCGATGATCCTATGATCGCCCGACCAGCTTATCTGCATTAATTGCCGGGCTTCCACTTCACCTTTGGCATTAAAGCGTGGCAGGTTTTGCACCTTGCCCAGCGCGACAATTGCCACTTCCGGCTTATTGATAATGGGCGTTGCAACAGTACCACCAATAGCGCCAATGTTAGAGATGGTAATAGTACCGCCTTTTAAATCTGCCGGACTAACCCGGCCTTCCCGGGCAGATTCTGTTAAGCGGCTCAGCTCACGGGCAATATCAACAATTGACTTGCTTTGGCAACCCTTAACATTTGGTACCAGCAACCCGACTTTAGAGTCGACTGCTACGCCAATATTATGCTCGCTGAAATAACGCAATT
Source organism: Arsukibacterium perlucidum DSM 18276 (assembly GCF_000382165.1). Taxonomy (GTDB): domain Bacteria; phylum Pseudomonadota; class Gammaproteobacteria; order Enterobacterales; family Alteromonadaceae; genus Alishewanella; species Alishewanella perlucidum. The sequence continues at coordinate 206,251 of NZ_KB907701.1, forward strand.
CCGTGCAGTCATTGTTAGGTTGACTATTTAGTACCGGAAAGTCTTTAATCGCCAGCGATAATGCTTTCATAAAAAACGGCATCATGGTCAGCTTAACGCCTTGTTTGGCGTAGCTGTCTTTCAGACTTAAACGCAAGGCAATCAGCTCAGTTAAGTCAATTTCTTCGCAATAGGTAAAGTGCGGAATAGTGGCAACAGAATCTGCCATTTGCCGCGCCATCGCCGCTTTAATGCCTTTAATCGGTTCAACTCTGTCAGCACTGCTGGCGGCAACACCTGCAGCTGGAGCCTGGCTGAGTTTCGGCTGGTTACTGCTAGTTGTCTTGGCAGTGCCTTCGGCAAAGGCCTTTACATCTTCTTTGTAAACCCGGCCTTTGTCACCTGAGCCCTGAACTTTTGCCAGATCGATGCTTAGCTCTCGAGCCAGCCGACGCACCGCCGGGCTGGCTAGGGCTTTGCCGCTGGTCGCTGCAGTCGTTGACGCAGACGAGTTACCAGCGAACTGTGGTTTTGGTTGCTGATCTGCTAATGCCGGCGCAGGGGCAGACGCTGCATGCCCTGTTATCTGCATCGCAAATAACGGCGAATGTACCTTGGCAATCTCGCCCTTGGCATAATAAAGTTTACTGACCACGCCGGAATATTTAGCCGGAATTTGCACCAGGGCTTTGTCGGTCATCACATCACAAACCGGCTGGTCTTCGGCAATGGTATCGCCCTCAGCTACCAACCAGTCGACAATTTCACATTCAACAATACCTTCGCCAATATCAGGCAGAATAAAGTCTTCAGTGCTGCTACCAGACGCTGGAGCAATATTGGTGTTGACTGGTGCTGGTGACGCTTGCGCATGGTCAGCAACCGGTTTGGTTTCTGTAGCAGATGCAGCAGACGCACCGTCGGCAGCAATCTCCATTGCAAACAGCGGCGCATGCACTTTAGCAATTTCACCTTTGGCATAATACAACTTGCTTACCACGCCATTATGCACTGCTGGAATTTGCACCAGCGCTTTATCGGTCATCACATCACAAACCGGCTGATCTTCTTTAATGGTGTCACCTTCGCTGACCAACCACTCTACGATTTCGCACTCAACGATACCTTCGCCAATATCCGGTAGTATAAAATCCTGTTTCATGCCATCCCCTTAGAAATTAACCGAGCGCATAATGGCTTCGTAGGTTTTAAGATGATCGGCGACATACTCTTTTTCCAGCGCCAGCGGATAAGGCGTATCGAGCCCACACACCCGCTCAATCGGGCTTTCCAGATGCAGAAAACACATTTTCTGAATAGTGGCAGCAATTTCACCGGCAAAGCCACCGGTTAAAGGCGCTTCATGGTTAATGACCAAGCGGCCGGTTTTCTGAACTGACTCGGCAACGGTATCAGCATCCCAGGGTAAAATACTGCGTAAATCGATAACTTCACAAGATACGCCTTGCTCCTGAGCCATCGATACCGCTTTATCAACGATTTCCATCTGGGCGCCCCAGGCTAACACTGTCACATCTTTGCCTTGTTGCACCACTTCTGCTTTACCCAGTTCAATTTCGTAATATTCCTCGGGCACTTCACCGGTCGAAGCCCGGTACAGTTTTTTCGGTTCAAAAAAGATTACCGGATCCGGGCTGGCAATCGACGCCAGTAACAAGCCTTTTGCCTGATAGGGATCCCGCGGGATAACTACCTTTAAACCCGGGGTATGAGCAAAATACGCTTCAGGCGACTGACTATGATAGTGGCCGCCGGCGATACCGCCGCCATAAGGGCTGCGAAACACCAAACCACCGACGTTGAACTCATTACCTGAGCGATAGCGGAACTTAGCAGTTTCATTGACGATTTGATCGAACGCCGGAAAAATGTAATCAGCAAACTGAATTTCCGCTACCGGCTTCATCCCCTGGGCTGCCATACCATTAGCGAAACCGGCAATGCCTTGCTCAGTTAATGGCGTATTAAAACAGCGGGCTTTGCCATATTTTTCCTGCAGTTTACTGGTAGCCCGAAATACCCCGCCAAAATGGCCGACGTCTTCCCCAAAACACACCACGGTGTCATCTTTAGCCATGGCTAAATCAAGCGCGTTATTAATCGCTTGCAGCATATTCATTTTTGCCATTAGTCCATTCTCCCCGACGTCACCGGATACGCATCCGGGTATTTTCTGATATGTTGTTTTAATTCATCTAATTGTTGTTCTAATGCCGGGATCGGCTGTTGATACACATCAGAAATTAAATGTTCTATGCCTGGCTTAGCCACTTTCTCAGCCACTTTCAGGGCATCGAGGATCTCGGTACGCAGCTTTTCAATTTTCGCTTTGTCAGCGTCTTCGTCGAGCCAGCCTTGTTTAACCAGCCATAACCGAAAGCGGGATACCGGGTCGGTTTTACGCCACAATTCCTCTTCTTCTTTTGAACGATAACCACTTGGGTCATCTGAGGATGAGTGGGCGCCTAACCGGTAGGCCATTGCCTCAATTAATACCGGCTCGTTATGCTTAAGCGCATACTCGCGGGCCATTTTTGTCGCCTGATAAACGGCAAGAATATCTGCGCCGTCTACCCGCAACGCTTTCATGCCGTAACCCACTGCCCGACAAGCAATACCATCACCAACAAATTGCTCGTTGGCCGGCGTTGAAATGGCGTAGCCATTGTTGCGACAGAAAAACAGCACTGGCGCTTTGTGCACCGCCGCCATATTCAGACCGGCATGAAAATCACCCTCTGACGCTGCGCCCTCACCGAAGTAACAAATAGTTGTGTTATTTAAACCGCGCAGTTTCTGGGCATAGGCATAACCACTGGCCTGAGGAATTTGGGTGCCAAGTGGTGATGAAATCGTCATATAGTAAATATCTTTGCTGCCATAATGCACTGGCATCTGCCGGCCTTTACCCAGGTCTTTTTCATTAGAAAACAGCTGATTCATAAACTGTTCCAGGCTAAAACCGCGGTAACGCAATGCGCCCTGCTCACGATACTGTGCCATTATCATGTCTTGCTCATCCAGCGCAGCAGCACTGCCAACAGTGGTCGCCTCTTCACCAAGACATTGCATATAGAAACTGATCCGGCCCTGGCGTTGTGCCGCCAGCATCCGCTCATCCAACACCCGGGTGAACACCATGGTGTCGTACATTTTCAGCGCTGTTTCTTTATCAACTGTTGGTTTATCGGCACCATCATACAGGTTGCCATCGTCTTGCAAAATTCGCAGAGTAGGAATTTTTAACGCATCACCGGCAGTAAAAGCTGCAGTATGCACCGTGGTGATGGTGGCGTTATTAGGGTTTGTCATAGCAATCTCTTGGGTTGTGGACACGCTGTCGATTATCATTATTTGCGGCGAACTTTACCTTTACGTAAACTGCATTGCAACCGTGCCCAGGTACAAAAAAACCTGACCACCGGCTGAGCTGTCAGGTTATATTTACTGTCTGTCAGCCCGGCGCACGCGGGCAACACTGTCATTTATATCAGATTATCAGCAACTGAGGCCGGTACTACCATTAACATGGCTCGCTGACCAATAGCGACTTTGGCATTTGGAAAAATAAGCGCCTCACCTTCCTGCTCAACCCGGTATTCAATATCGCCATCTGTCGCCAGTAAGGTTCCGGGCGGGTAACTGGTGAAGTTTTCAATATCATCGGCAAAGTGTAGTTTGAAATCCTGAGTTTGTTTAATTATCGACCGGTAAACCTGATACATATTAAATTGCTTATCGTCGTAAGCGCCGGCTTTTACCGCTTCGTTACAAATTAACGCCCTTAAACTGCTGGCAGCTTTAGCAAAGCGCGACATATCATTCTGACCAAAGGGTTTAACCTTACCCAGCTCAATGGTAAACGAATTAGCCTGATGGGTATGTGATGCGTAGTAGCTGAAAGTAGTAGCTGGCGTTTGCATCAGTAGCACAGTATGAACATCACAGGCAGCTAAAAATGCAAACTCCGCGCGGCGCCACGGCTTACCATGTAAATATGGACAAACCGCGAATTTTTCAAAACGTGAGCCACGGATAGCGGTATGCAAGTCATACAAACTTCGGTTACGCGTAGCTGAATCGGTTACGCGTGACTGCTGATAAAACTTGCTGACATAATGCTCCAGCGCTTTGGCCCGGTGTCTTTCTGCGTTGATAAGGCCCGGCCCCTTGCTATGATATCCGGAAAAGAGTCGGTTCAGGTTTTCGCTGATCTCCCGCGCTCCGGCATTAATCGCTGGCGGGTTACCGAATAGCACCAGCAATCTGACTTGCGGCGTTAACTGCTCTGTCAGAATGTCTTGCACTATGGCAGCACATATTTCAATCGGTGCGGTTTCATTACCATGCACACCACATGACAGCACAACATCGTCGGTAGTTGCTTGCGAGGGTTCAAAGCAAATAACACCGCTGTCCCAAACCTGCCCAGTAATACCATTGCTCAGGCTAAATTTGAATGGCGCTATGCCATCCGGGTTTTCCAGAGTAAGTTTAAGAAAATCTGCAGCAGGTATCAGTTGCTCTACCATAAATTACGACTCCATATACTTGGCAAATCAAAGCGCTTTAAGTGGTGGCACTATCGTTCTGATTGCTGATATTCAATGTATTGATTGCGAGCTTTGGCTTTATCGGGTTCAGCGCCAGTCATTATAATACCAAACTCTTCGCCGTCGATCCGGCCGAAAATAGCATTACAACAGATAAACTGCTAACCAAAGCGCTTGGCTTACCGGATCAGCAGGATAAGGCTAATAAAAAACCCATCCGAAGATGGGTTTGAATCAGAATAACAGGCCGAGTTAGTCTGCCACCTTACAGGGCTTTAAGCGCCAGACTCTGCTGACATAATCCTCAATTGAGCGGTCAGAAGTAAATTTACCCACCAGCGCCGTATTAAGAATAGCTTTTTTGGCCCAGCCTGCTTTATCGCGGTACCAGCCATCAATCAGCTGTTGCGCTTTGGCATAGGATTCAAAGTCGGCCAGCACCAGATAAGGATCGCCTCCTTGCAGTAAGCTGTGCTTAATAGAGGCAAGCTCGCCCGGTTTGCCCGGTGTGAAGTAGTCGGTCTCTAACCAGTCCAGAATAGCTTTTATTTCCGGATTATTATGGTAGTAGTCGATACTGTGATAACCCTTGGCATACAATGCTTTTACTTCATCAACGGTTAAACCAAAGATCGCAATATTATCACTGCCCACTTCTTCGGCGATCTCAATATTGGCGCCATCAAGGGTACCGACTGTTACAGCACCGTTTAACGCCAATTTCATATTACCGGTTCCGGAAGCCTCTTTACCGGCGGTTGAAATTTGCTCAGACACATCTGCTGCCGGGATCATTTTTTCAGCCAGAGTAACCCGGTAGTTTGGCATAAACACCACTTTTATCCGGTTTTTTACCCGCTTATCATTATTTATTTTGTCAGCGATTTTATTAATGGCGTAAATAATTTCTTTTGCCAGTTTATAACCAGGTGCTGCTTTGGCGCCGAAAATAAATACCCGGGGCACCATATCGTAATCAGGGTTTTGCAGAATACGCCGGTATAACGCCAGAATATGTAATAAATTCAGGTGCTGGCGCTTATATTCATGTAAACGCTTTATCTGAATATCAAAAATCGCGGCCGGGTCGATATCAATCCGGGTCAGCTTCTTCACTTCTTTGGCAAAATCAGCCTTGTTCTGCTGCTTAATTGCCATAAAGTTATCTTGTACCTGGGGATCATCGGCAAATTCTGCCAGTTTACTTAGTAATTTCAGATTAACCGGCCAGCCACTCCCCACTTTATCATCTAACAGTTTAGCCAAACGTGGATTACAGGCTTTTAGCCAGCGCCGTGGCGTAACACCGTTAGTGACGTTAGTAAATTTATCCGGCCACAATGCGACCATTTCCGGGAATAAGTCTGATTGCACCAGCTTAGAGTGAATTTCGGCCACGCCATTAACTTTAAACGAGCCAACCACTGACAGATGCCCCATCCGAACCATAGGTTCATCACCCTCTTCAATGATCGATAATTTACGTTTTTTGACGTTGTCGCCCGGCCACAATACATCGACCTGCTCCACCAGAAAACGGCGGTTTATTTCGTAAATAATTTCAATGTGCCGTGGCAAGACCTTTTCAAACAAGCGAACCGGCCATCTTTCCAGTGCCTCTGGCAGCAGGGTATGGTTAGTGTAGGCAAACACCTGCTGACACAGCGCCCAGGCATCGTCCCAGCTCATATCTGCCCGGTCTATCAGAATGCGCATCAATTCCGGAATAGCAACTGCCGGATGGGTATCGTTTAACTGAATGACCACTTGCTGTGGAAATTTACTCCAGTCATCGCCATGCGCTCTCTTGTAGCGGCGGATAATGTCTTTTAATGAACAGGAGCAAAAGAAGTATTGCTGAATAAGACGTAGCTCTTTACCGGCATCGGTTTCATCATTCGGGTATAACACCTTAGATATGGTTTCAGCTTCGATATTTTGCCTTGCAGCGTCAATATAGCCACCGGAATTAAACACATCCCAGTTAAAGAAATCACTGGCGCGGCTTTCCCACAAGCGCAGAACATTTACCGAACTGCCATTGTAACCTACCACCGGAATATCCCATGGTACGCCTTTGATGATCCGGCCAGGGTGCCAGACTTTCTTCATGGTCCCCTGCAAGTCATATACTGTTTCGACGTAACCGTATACCGAAATTTCCTGCACGGATTCTGGCCGGCAAATTTCCCAGGGGTTGCCGTATTCCCGCCAGCTGTCTGGCCGCTCTATCTGGCGACCATCCTGGAAACTTTGCTTAAACAGGCCATGCTCATAATGAATACCATAACCAATAGCCGGATAATTTAATGTCGCCAGAGAATCGATAAAGCAAGCTGCCAGCCGGCCAAGGCCGCCGTTGCCAAGCGCCATATCTTCTTCCTGATCTTCCAGGTCGGCGATATTCATACCCAGCTCTGACAAGGCTTGTTTAGCCTGTTCATACAAGCCCAGATTGTGGAGGTTGTTACTGAACAAACGTCCCATCAGGTATTCAAGGCTGAAATAATGTAATGCCCGGGTATCCTGCTGATAGTGGGTGCGCTGCGTATTGCGTAAACCATCAAACACCTGCTCGTTAACAGCTGCACAGGTGGCACGCCACCATGCCTGGCTACTGGCTTTATTAACATCGGTACCCAGGCTCGAATGCAAGTGTTTGATAATATTCTGTTTAAGCTGTTCTGTAGCAGCACCGCCGGTAGCGGTTTTAGATGAGGTTGCTTTCTTCATTGCCAATCCTGAAATTTACTGAGCTTATTAATTAAGCAAATCAACATAGCTGAGGTTGCTAATATCATTGTTAAATGTAGAAATATTACGAAAACGATACCTCAATTTGCTTCATTTGGCAAAATAAAGGCCGCCAATGTAATTAAATTACATATTAATTGCGGCCTTTTAAACTGTTAAATAGTGCTGAACACCTTATCAACAAAGGCTTTGGCATCTTGTTCAAGTTGTTGTAAGTGTTGCTGGTCGACAAAACTCTCCAGATAAATTTTATAGGCGTTTTCGGTACCAGACGGCCGCGCTGCAAACCAACCATTGCGGGTTACCACCTTTACCCCGCCGATATCCGCCTGATTACCAGGTGCCTGAGTTAACACTGCCAGTATTGGGTCGCCTGCCAGTTCAGTCTGACTAACACTGGCAACATCCAGTGATTTAAGCGCTGTTTTCTGCTCAGCGGAGGCCGGCGCATCTAACCGGCGATAAAGTGGTGAGCCTAATTCCTTGGTTAACGCCTGATATTGCTTGTATGGGTCTACCCCGGTTTTAGCCAGCATTTCAGCGGCCAGCAACCCTAAAATAATGCCGTCTTTATCGGTTGACCATACTTTGCCGTTTAAGCGTAAAAAGCTGGCGCCGGCGCTCTCTTCACCACCAAAGGCCAGCGTGCCATTAAATAAACCATCGACAAACCATTTAAAGCCGACAGGCACTTCACATAGCTGACGACCGCGCGCTGCCACCACCCGATCAATCAAGGCACTGGATACCAGCGTTTTACCGATTGCCAGGCTGGCAGGCCAGTCAGGCCGGTTAGACAACAGATAATTAATGGCCACCGCCAGATAATGGTTCGGGTTCATCAGGCCGCCGCTGCGGGTAACAATGCCATGGCGGTCAAAGTCAGGGTCGTTGCCGATAGCTATATCAAATTGATCTTTTAACTGAATTAAATTGGCCATAGCACATGCTGACGAGCAATCCATCCGGATTTGACCATCTTTATCCAGCGGCATAAAAGCAAAGGCCGGATCAACTTTTTCATTAACCACAGTAATATCCAGACCATACTTTTCGGCGATGCGTGGCCAGAATGCAATGCCAGAGCCACCAAGCGGATCAACCCCGATCCGGATCCCCGCTTTGGCAATAGCCGCCATATCAATAACATTTTCTAAATCATCAACATAGTGCTGAATATAATCAATATGCTGACAATATCCTGACTGAATTGCCAGACTGTAAGGCATCATTTTCACGCCTTCTAAATCTTTAGCCAGTAACTCGTTAGCCCGTTGCTGGATCCAGTTAGTTACATCGGCATCAGCCGGTCCGCCGTGTGGCGGATTATACTTAATGCCGCCATCTTCCGGCGGATTATGTGATGGCGTAATAACAATGCCATCAGCAAGTTTGCCATCAGCACCGTCATTTTGAGTAAGAATGGCGTGGGAGATTACCGGCGTTGGTGTGTAGCCTAAATCTTTTTGAATACAGACCTGAATTTTATTGGCGATCAGTACTTCCAATGCTGACGCGAAAGCAGCTTCTGATAACGCATGCGTATCTTTGCCCAGAAATAACGGCCCGTTGATACCCTGCGCCTTGCGATAATCAGCGATAGCCTGACATATTGCCAGCACATGTGGTTCATTAAATGAGCAACTCAATGCGCTGCCCCGATGACCAGACGTACCAAAGCTGACTTTATGCTCGGGGTACTGATGAATGTCAGGTTCCAACACATAGTAGGCAGTCATTAACCGACTGATATTCGGAATACGATCGTTTGGTACCTGCTGTCCGGCCAGGGGATGTAAAGACATAGACTTTCCTTATAATAAATCGCGGATCCGCTCAGCGTCCTGTTCACTATAACCTAATTTTATGGCGGTTTCGGTAAGCATCATTTTCTTTCTGGTGGTATTAGAGTTAGTAATAACCCAGAAACTGGTATTAGGGATTTGTTTCGGGTTAGTACTGCTACCTGCTTCTGACAACGCCTCGGCGGAGGTGGCAAAGTACAGGCGGTTGCGGCCTTTAATATCCAGCACCTTATTAAATTGCTTTTTATGTACCCGTGCCAAAACCGACAGCAAGTATAAAAAACGTCCTACTACGCTGGACTCAGCCTGTAAATCCTGGCGGCTGACTAAGTCGAATACTGTGCCAGCATTATTGCGTTCAGTTGCTGCAGCGGTTAATTCTGGCGTGGGCTCAACAGTTTCAGGTTTGCTGCTAACCACTGAAGTTTGGTTGGCCTGCTGCTCACCCAGCAGTAAACGACGTAAAATATCAGAAGCACTTTCTCCAATCTGGCGGGTTTGTGCGGCAATGTATTGATATAAATCGTCATCAATTTCAATGGTTTTCATAGGTTTTTCCGTCAACTGAAAGTTGTCCCATTATATAAAGGCTTTGCCACTGACGCCAGCGGCTTAATTTGTTAAAATATGGCTTCTGCTTTTTCAGTGAGTTAGCGATGATTTTACATACCCACAGCACTGGTTCCGGAGAGCCGCTGATACTAATACATGGTTTGTTTGGTAGCTATGAAAACCTGGCTGGCGTAGGCCGGGCCTTAAGTGATCAATGGCAGGTTATCAGTATAGATTTACCTAACCATGGCCAATCTCCCCACAGCGAGCAAATGAACTACCCCAGTATGGTAGCGGATTTAGCCGAAACTCTCGACAGCCTGAATATTCAAAAGTGTGCTTTGTTAGGGCATTCTCTGGGCGGAAAACTGGCCATGGCATTCGCCCTGACTTACCCACAGCGGGTGAGTCAGCTGATCGTCGCCGATATCGCCCCGGTTCGCTACGAGCGCAGTCACCAGGCGGTATTTGCCGGCTTAAGCGCCGTTACTCTGACCACGATTAATAATCGCAGTGATGCAGACAAACAAATGGCAGCACATATAAAAGAGCCAGGTGTCCGCCAGTTTTTGTTAAAAAGTCTGGAAAAAACCGAGCATGGCTTTCGTTGGAAATTTAATTTAGCGGTTCTGGCACAATGTTATGACGAATTACTTGGCGCCCCCGCTACCAAAAACAACTATGCAGGCCCGGTATTGTTTATTAAGGGCGCTGAGTCAGACTATATTTTGTCAGAACACCGGCCGCAAATTATGGCGTTTTTTCCTGCAGCTGAGGCAAAAATCATTAACGGCACCGGCCACTGGTTACATGCCGAAAAGCCCGCGGCTTTCGCCAGATTGGTACGTGAGTTTTTATTGAGCCAGCACACTAAAATTTAGCAATTTTTATGCTATAGTGCGCCCAATTTTTCCGGTATGGCCAGTATCAATGACCGTTGCACAATTTGAAACCTTGGGTTTATGGCTTGGTTTAGCCGCATTGTACATTTTTATTGTGCTGGCCATTAACGATGTACTGAAAAAAAGTCAGGCTCCACGCCTGGGCCGTTTTTTCGTCTGGCTGGTGCTGTTTTTATCACCATTGGTGTTTGTGATTAAAACAGTGGTCCAGTATTTTCTCGAATAACAGGGTTGAGATTAATGGCCAAAATCGCCACTGATCGCACCACCATTGATTTGTTTGCGGCTGAAAAGCGGCCGGGGCGGCCAAAAACCAACCCATTACCGCGGGAAGAACAGCTAAAGCTGAATAAACGCAATCAAATTAAACGCGATCGTAATAACGGGTTAAAGCGTATTGAAGTTAAGGTATCTGGCCAGTTATATGAAGCATTGAGTCAGGCCGCCGAACGGGCAAATACCACACGCAGTAACTTAATTGAACAACTTTTAGAGCAAGCTTTATCCAGGTAAGAAGGCAATAAACCATGGCAACTGTAGGCATTTTTTTCGGTAGCGATACCGGTAACACTGAGCATATCGCCAAGATGATCCAAAAAGAACTGGGCAAAAATCTGGTAGAGATCCGCGATATAGCCAAAAGCAGTAAAGAAGACATTGCCGGCTTCGACTTACTACTATTAGGTATCCCAACCTGGTACTACGGCGAAGCTCAGTGCGACTGGGATGACTTTTTCCCGGAACTTGAAGCAATCGATTTTAATAATAAATTAGTTGCTATATTCGGTTGTGGTGATCAGGAAGACTATGCCGAATATTTCCTCGATGCGATGGGTACCCTGCGCGATATTATCGAACCGAAAGGCGCGATTATTGTAGGCCACTGGCCTACCTCAGGTTATAACTTCGTAGCATCTAAGGCGTTAGCAGATGACAGCCATTTTATTGGTCTGGGTGTCGACGAAGATCGTCAGCCGGAGTTAACGGAGCAGCGGGTAAAACAATGGTGTAAGCAGGTTTATGAAGAGATGAGCCTGCAAGAATTTGCCAACTTGTAACCACAATCCGTTTTCAGTGACACAATCCGTTTTCAGTGAAAAGAGGCGCAATGCCTCTTTTTTTTGGCCAGCTTTTGCTTCAGATGATCGCTAACCATTTAACTTATTAACGATATTTCGGCTTTTTCCGGATGTAAACCGTCCTGTTCACTTCACATACGATATTGTTATCAGCATCTTTAATATGCACCAAAAACTGTGGAAAATATTTTTCGCCATCTGCAGTATGCTTTTTGATATCTTCTACTGCATCGTCTGTCAGTAAGAACTCTGCCGTCAGTTTAGCCAGGCCAGGTTTAATGTAATCAATGTCAGCTTGCTTATCCCAGACGATATATTCTTTGCCCAGCGCCCCCATTAGCAGCAGCGGATAAATAGGATCCGTCATCGCAAACATTGAGCCACCAAACTGACTGCTGTTAATGTTTTTGGTCCAGGGCCTGTTTTTCAGTTCTACCCGGGCATAACGATAATCGTCGGCCAGTACTGCAACACTGATACCACTGAAAAAAAACGGTGGCCAGAAATTTAATAATTTTCGCATTACCTGTGGTTTAAAAGCCCAACGCATATCTCTACCTGGTACGACCTGTTGAGCGGCCATTTTAGCCTGCTAAAATGAAAGCACAAGAGCATTGGGCACAAATCAACGCTAAACGGCCATTTCAATATTGCGCTAATGTCTTTATAATCGAGGCAAATCCACCAGCAAGACAGAGTTTTTTATGTCAGATCATAATATTGAGCTACGTAAGGCCGGCCTTAAAGTTACCTTGCCACGGGTGAAAATCCTCGAAATCTTACAAGATCCTAATCATCAGCATATCAGTGCTGAAGACGTATATAAAATTCTGCTGGAACTCGGTGAGGATATTGGTTTAGCCACGGTCTACCGGGTACTAAACCAGTTTGACGACGCCGGTATTTTAACCCGGCATCACTTCGAAGGTGGTAAATCAGTATTCGAACTGACCGGCAACAGCCATCACGATCATCTGGTGTGTTTGAAATGCGGCAAAGTCATTGAGTTTGAAGATGAAATTATTGAAGCTAAACAACTGGAAATTGCTGAGAAAAATGGCATTAAGCTTACCCACCACAGTTTATATTTATATGGCGAGTGCAAAGACACTGTGCAATGCCAGAAAAACGCCAACGCGAATTAGCCATGCTTAGCTAACACAATTACCTTAATAAAACGGCACTGCAGACTCCAGCTGCCGTTTTTATTTATTGCTGCGGGCTATCAGACGTTACCGGTGTTAATCCGGGCCATAAACAAGGCACTGACATAATTACCGTACTGAAAAGCAAAGTCTGCCAGCTCCGCTTCCACTTCAAAACCAAAACGCTCGTATAACGCTATAGCTACTTCATTACTGCTGTATACCGTCAGCTCCATCCGGCGGATATTCAGCCAGTTATCAGCCATTTCCAGTGCTGCCCGCAATAAAGCAGAGCCTACACCCTGGCCCTGATGCTCTTCCAACACGCCCATACCCAACTCTGCGACATGACGTCGCCTGGGGTTTTGACAAACCTGCAGACCGAGTTGGCCGACGACAACACCCTCAATTTCAGCAACCAGGTTATAGAAACCTGCACCCGCGGTATAGAGTTTCTGCCAGCTGGCAACCGGCTGATAAGGCAGTTGCAGGGTATTAGAAAAAACAGTGGGCTGATCATATATTGCTTTAATTGCTTCAATATCAACAGGTTCAGCATGGCGGATCAATACAGGCATGACTAAAGCGTCCTTGACAAATAAGAGGTTTATCTTAAGTCGGAATTCGTAGCGGCAACAAGCCCTAAAATGCAAAAAGCCAGCAATTGCTGGCTTTTTGCTGACAGCTGCACGTTATCAGAGTTGCTGCTCAAGTTCTGGCAGTACCGTAAATAAATCAGCAACTAAACCATAGTCTGCAACCTGGAAAATCGGTGCATCTGAATCTTTGTTAATTGCCACTATCACTTTTGAATCTTTCATACCGGCTAGATGCTGGATCGCGCCCGATATGCCAACCGCAATATACAAATCCGGCGCAACAATTTTACCGGTTTGGCCAACCTGCATATCATTTGGTACGAAGCCAGCGTCTACTGCTGCGCGAGACGCGCCAATAGCGGCATTTAGCTTGTCTGCAATGCCATTTAGCATGGCAAAGTTTTCACCATTTTGCATACCGCGACCACCTGAAATAATCACTTTAGCTGCGGTAAGCTCTGGCCGCGCTGATTTTGTCAGCTCTTCACCAATAAAAGTTGAAACCTGCAAATCTTTTACAATATCCAGCGTGGCGATTGGCGCATTATTTCCCTCTGCAGCGGCCGCAAACGCTGAACCACGCACCGTCAATACTTTAATTGCATCGGCAGACTGGACAGTCGCAATAGCATTGCCGGCGTACACCGGCCGCACAAAGGTATCTGCACTTTCAATAGCAATAACATCTGACAGTTGGGCTACATCTAATAAAGCGGCTACCCGGGGTAACATGTTCTTACCGGTAGTGGTCGCTGCTGCCATAATATGGCTATAGTCTTTGCCAATCTCGGCCACCAGGGCGGAAACGTTTTCGGCTAACTGATGGCCATAAGCACTGGCATCAGCGACCAAAACTTTTGTGACACCCGTGATTGTTGCAGCTGCAGTCGCCGCATTACCACAGTTTTGACCCGCTACCAGCAGATGAATATCACCACCTATGCTACTCGCTGCCTGCACTACTTTATGAGTATCTGCTTTTAACTCATCATTACTATGCTCTGCAATTACTAAAATTGTCATCAGATCACCTTCGCTTCATGCTTTAATTTTTCAACCAGTTCCGCTACCGACTCTACAATTACCCCGCCCTGGCGGGTTGCTGGGGCAGTAACTTTCAGCGTAGTAACCTTTGAACTCAGGTTGACACCCAGGCCATCAGCTGCTTGTACATCCAGTGGTTTTTTCTTGGCTTTCATAATATTAGGTAACGAAGCATAGCGTGGCTCATTCAAACGTAAATCAGTAGACACCACTGCCGGCAACGTCAACTCTATCGTTTGCAAACCGCCATCGATTTCCCGGGTAACCTGAACTTTATCGCCATTAACCGCAACTTTAGAGGCAAAGGTGCCCTGCCCCATGCCGGTTAATGCTGCCAGCATCTGGCCGGTTTGGTTGTTATCTGAATCGATAGCCTGCTTACCCAGAATAACCAGTTGTGGCTGTTCTGCTTCAACCAGTTTTGCCAGTAGCTTAGCCACCTGCAACGAATCCAGGTTCAGCTCAGTTTCCAGATGAATAGCCCGGTCGGCTCCTAATGCCAAAGCAGTACGTAACTGCTCCTGCACCGCCTTGGCACCAATAGAAACCGCAACCACTTCAGTAGCGACGCCCGCTTCTTTTAAACGAACTGCTTCTTCTACCGCAATCTCACAAAACGGATTAAGTGCCATCTTTACATTGGCTAAATCGACACCGGTTTGATCTGCTTTAACCCGGACTTTGACGTTGTAATCGATAACCCGTTTTACCGGAACTAATATCTTCATATAATCCTCTTGAATTGCATGCAATCGCTTGCCTGACAGCAGGTTTACGTTAAGGTAAACATAACAATGTATATTGCTGCACAATCTACTTACTGTTGACGTTAACGTCAACCTGCAATACCCTTATCAGCACAATAAACACAGTGAATACTGTAAATATAAGCATCCAAGAGGTAACCATCGTGGAAAGAGAAGCAATGGAGTTCGATGTCGTAATCGTTGGCGCCGGGCCAGCGGGCTTATCGGCCGCGATCCGGTTGATGCAACAAGCACAGCAAGCCAGTAAAGAAATCACGGTCTGCGTGGTAGAAAAAGGCTCTGAAGTAGGCGCTCATATTTTATCTGGTGCCGTGTTTGAACCCAGGGCACTAAATGAATTACTACCGAACTGGCAGGAAACCGGGGCTCCGCTCTCGACGCCAGTCACCCATGATGACATTTATCTGTTCAACGGCGCACAAAGTAGCAGAAAGTTACCTGGTTTTACCGTGCCAAAAACCATGCATAATAGTGGTAATTATATCGTCTCAATGGCCAACTTATGCCGCTGGCTGGCCGAACAAGCCGAGGCACTTGGCGTAGAAATTTTTCCCGGCTTTGCCGCAAGTGAACTATTGCTTGAAGATAACGTGGTTAAAGGCATTTTAATTGGTGACATGGGCCTGGACCGCGAAGGTAAACCCAAAGACAGTTTTACCGCCGGCATGGAACTACGCGCTAAATACACCCTGTTTGCAGAAGGTTGCCGCGGCCATCTGGGTAAGCAACTTATTGCTCATTATCAGCTGGATAAAGACGTCTCACCCCAGCACTATGCCATTGGTTTTAAAGAAATCTGGGATGTGCCGGCTAATAATCATCATCAGGGGCTGGTGGTGCATTCTGCAGGCTGGCCATTGGCGAACGAAGCATCAGGTGGTGGTTACCTTTACCATGCTGAAAGCCAGCAAATAGTGGTGGGATTAATTATCGACTTAAATTACAGCAATCCACACCTGGATCCCTTTGCTGAGTTTCAGCGTTACAAGCAGCATCCGGTAATTAAGCAATACCTGACCGACGGCAAGCGCGTCAGTTATGGTGCGCGGGCCATTGCTAAAGGCGGCTTGAACAGCTTACCTAAAATGAGTTTTGCCGGTGGTTTATTGTTGGGCTGTGATGCCGGTACCTTAAATTTTGCCAAGATTAAAGGTAATCATACGGCAATGAAATCCGGCATGCTTGCAGCAGAAACGGTGTTCACAGCATTAACGAAAGACGACGCCGGCGGTAAAGATTTAGCTGAATATGCTGAGGCAGTAAAACAGAGTTGGTTATTTGAAGAACTGCACAGTTCGCGTAATTTTGGCCCGGCAATGCACAAATTTGGTACTTTCTGGGGTGGTGTGTTCAATACAATCGATCAAAACTGGTTTGGTGGCAAACTGCCCTTTACCATTAAGGATGACAACCGGGATTATGCACAATTAAAGCTGGCAGCTGATTCCAGGAAAATTGTATATCCAAAACCAGACAACATTCTTAGCTTTGACCGGCTGACTTCGGTTTATTTATCAAATACTAATCATGAAGAAGAACAGCCATGTCATCTGAAGCTAACCGACTCAAGCATACCAATTCAGGTAAACCTGGCTAAATATGATGAACCTGCCCAGCGTTATTGCCCGGCCGGTGTCTATGAAGTGATTAATGAAGATGGTCAGCAACCGCGGTTTCAAATTAACGCCCAAAATTGTATTCACTGCAAAACCTGCGACATTAAAGACCCAAGCCAGAACATTACCTGGGTAACTCCAGAGGGCGGAGGTGGTCCAAACTATCCCAATATGTAAAATTCGTTCATATAACACCTGAAAATAAACAAGCAGTGACCATGTCGCTGCTTTTTTATTGGATGAATTGTAATCAGCACAAATCCCGACTACGTTTAAATCTGCGTGTTTTTATTGCGCTCTGGCTTTTACGCATTAACCGGGATAAGCGTTATGACCAATAAAATAATAAACAAACAGCAAACCACCATTGCTACGGTCTCTTCCAAGTCAAAACCTGAAGATACTCAACAAGATACAACTATCGCTTTCGCCAGTGAAGGCTATCTGTACTTCACTGAACGTGATTTAAACCGCATTCTGGCTAATCTCGACGCGCTTCGCAGCAGTGTGTTTCCACAAGTACAAACGGACAACGAACTGGAAAACCGCAAACAACAACACTTCCCTTCGGTATGTTTGATTGGGCTTGGCCGCTGTGGTTCAAATATTGCTCTGGACGTTGCCTCTCTGGTTTATAGCGCAAGAAACTTTTATTTAAATGAATTTAATAATGAAGAAAAACAAAGTCGTGAACAAGAATACCGGCCGATGCGCTGGATTAAACGTAGCTTAAACCTGACACCAAATAATAGCTTAAAACCGGTTTTCTTAATTGAGCCCTTAGTTATGTTGGGTGATCTGGATAAAGATATTGAAGGCCGGATCCGTTTTTCGCATAAAGGTGAAAAAAGCGGCTTTCTGCACGATTATACCAAAATGAAAATAATGGACTTATCTGAGGTACATGCTGGTGGGGCTGGTAACGCGCCTATCCTGGGCCAATATTTAGCAAAGATTATTTTAAATAAAGACACCCAGCGCTTCTCTAATGCTGAGTGGAAGTTTATCCACTCTTACCTGATCGATTCGTGTGGTATTAAAGCAAACCAATCCAGACTGTATTTTTATATTTTCAGTGCCGGAGGCGGCACCGGTTCGGGTATGGCTTCGGAGTTTGGTTTGGCCCAGCAGTACGCCTATATGAGTAAAACGTTTGACACCCGACCGATCACTGAAAATGAAGAGAACCGCGGCCACTCTTTTGTGTTTGAACCGATATTTACCAGTGGCATTTGTATCCTGCCTAATATTTCAGACCACGGCGTCGAGATGTCAGAGGCATTGCATATTAATGCCGGCCGTTTATTGTGCAAATATCTGGCAGAAGAGTGGGATTTCTCCTACAACTTCGACAATGATGACAGCAGCGAATCAAGCGTGATGCATCGAATCCGGCCGTGGAACGCTATGATGCTGATTTCTAATGATATTATGCGCTACGCTGAAGAAACGGACGATGGTGATATTCAGCATATTGATGTTAATGCCATGGAGAAATATGCCAATCAATATATCTCACAACAAATATTTAATATCCTGACCGCACAGGCGGTCACCACCGATTATGATGAAAATTATTTCCGACGGGCGGGTATTGATATTGGCGAAACCATCCGGCTTGACGCCAATGACTTATTTATGAGCCTGGCGGGTCCGGTTGCTGTGGCTTATGCTGAATCGGTTATTCCGGCCAATCAAAGGGAAACCGCAGAAAAAAGCAAAGCTTCCGAGAAAAACGGGCTGAATATTGATGACTTATTTTTCCGTTCAATCGATTTACCACACTTTAATAAAGTAACTCAGGCAATTGAAGGGATCAGCTTACTGCCGATAGAATCTGGCCGATACCGGCAAACGCTCGCCAGCTATGTTAAAAATGGCTATAACGCAGCCGAATTAAACGATCTGCATTTTTTCAAAAACTGCTCGTCAGTGGTTTCGATTGTCTCACTACCTAAAGACTATAAACTGTCTTATATGGATCTGAATCGCTTGAAATCGCATCTAAATAACTTGTTCCCAAATACTACCCTTAAACGCTACGCATTAGTTATCGGCGCCTCTGCTAATATTTCACTCACCACACTAATTGTAAAAAGCCCTTGTTTAAGCGATGATTTTTTAACTCTTATCGTTGCCTTTATTAAGCGCTGCTTTGCCAAAGACAGTTATCGCTTTGATGAGAAGCTTGATCAGGCAATGCTGGACTTTATTCGTAGCGATGAGTTTGATGAGCAGAAAGTCGATGCCATGCTGAATGAATTTGAAAATCCGGCAAAAATTCTCGATACCAATTGGTATGCTATTAAACCAATGTACGAGAAAAAATACCGTGAACTAATTCATAATAAAGATAAATTTATTTCTATTAATGATATTCGGTTAAGTCGGGACAGTGTTAAAAAAGCCATAAAATATCTGCGGGAAATTTACCGGCATAAAATCAGTAAAACCAAGGTTATTTCTCTTAATACTCCTGCCGGTAAAAAATCAGCCACAGCTGAATAAGGCAAAGACTTGCTGAGTGCCCTGCAAGCCCCTAAACTAGGGGCTGTTTTTTTTGACTCAAGAATCCGATGACCGCAGCTACCCAGTATCGTTTAAATAAATTCATCAGTGACACCGGTTTTTGCTCCCGGCGCCAGGCAGACAAATATATTGAGCAAGGTTTAGTGACCGTTAATGGCCAGATCGCGCCGGTAGGTTTGAAAGTTTCTGCCAGCGATCAAGTGCTGGTAGAAGGCAAGCCTCTCAAAGATAAGCCTGCCCGGATTTATCTTGCTTATCATAAACCGGTAGGCATTACCTGTACCACCGAGCGACATATTAAAGGAAATATTATTGACGCTATCGGTTACCCTGAACGCATTTTTCCTATTGGCCGGCTTGATAAACCTTCAGAGGGACTGATATTCCTTACCAATGACGGCGATATCGTTAACAAGGTGCTGCGGGCAGGTAATGCCCATGAAAAAGAGTACACCGTCACCGTTAGTAAACCGATTACAGCCAATTTTATCACTAAGATGGCCAGCGGCGTGCCTATTCTCGATACTGTTACCCTGCCCTGCATTGTCAGTCAGGTGTCAAAAAACACTTTTAAAATTATTCTTACCCAGGGTCTGAACAGGCAAATTCGACGGATGGCAGAGTATTTAGGCTATGAAGTAACAAAGCTAAAACGCACCCGGATTATGCATGTTCGTCTGGCTGAACTGCGCGCCGGGCAGTGGCGGTTATTAGACAAATACGAATTGGCGCAAATGGATCAACTGCTGCAACACTCCAGTAAAACCGCCAACGACTGTAACGACATAGTGCAGGACGACGAGGAGTAATAATCGCTATGGAGCGGCTTAATTCAGGGTATTTGCCAGCACTGCTTGCGGGCCCGCTGGTGTTTCTGCTGGTACTACTGAATGAACCTTTGTTTAGCGGCATGTCAGACGCCGCCTGGCTACTTAGTGGCCTTACAGCCTGGATGGCTATCTGGTGGATAAGTGAGAGTGTGCCTATCCCGGCCACCTCACTGCTACCGATTATTGTAGTGCCTTTATTAAGCCTGGACTCGGTAGCTAATGTTACCGCCTCCTATGCTGATCCACTTATTTTTCTGTTTCTGGGTGGTTTTATGCTGTCTATCGCCATGGAGCGTTGGAACCTGCATAAACGGATAGCTTTGTTAACAATGCTGATGGTCGGTAGTAAACCCAGTCAGCAAATTGCCGGTATTATGCTGGTTACCGCCTTTCTGTCGATGTGGATGTCCAATACCGCTACCGCAGTAATGATGCTGCCGATAGCGCTGTCGATTATTGGCATGCAGGACAACGTCAGCGATAAGTTCGCCAAAGCAATGTTGTTATCAATTGCCTACGCGGCAAGTATTGGTGGTGTTGCTACCTTAATAGGCACTCCTCCCAATGCCTTACTGGCAGGTTATTTACGTAATCAATATCAGCTGGAAATTGGCTTTGCAGAATGGATGCTACTGGGCGTACCCGTAGCAGTCACTATGCTCACAGGTGCCTGGTTTTGGCTAACGCAGTGTCATTTTCGCTTTGCCCGTGACGAAGTTAATGTAAGCCGTCAATTGTACGTTGATAAGCTTGCCAGCCTGGGTCCGATGCAACTGGCCGAAAAAATAGTACTGGCGGTATTCCTGCTGGCAGCTTGTTTATGGGTGTTGCGAACCTGGCTTACTGGCATTACCGGCCTACCATTAAATGATACCTTAACTGCCATTTTCTGCGCCAGTTTGCTGTTTATAATTCCGGTTAACTTGAAAACCGGACAAAGAGTATTGGTGTGGGAAGACTGTGGCAAACTGCCGTGGGGTATACTTATATTGTTCGGTGGCGGTTTAAGCCTCGCCGCGCAAATCCAGCAATCCGGATTAGCTGACTTTATCGCCAGCCAGGTCGGTGCATTGGGTGCCATCAACTTACTGCTGCTGATAGTATTGGTGACCACTATTATCATTTTTCTGACAGAAGTAACCAGTAACACTGCTACTGCAGCAGCCTTTCTGCCGCTACTAGGGCCCGTTGCGGTATCATTAGACACCAGCGCTTCAATGTTGGTTATCCCGGCTGCTATCGCTGCCAGCTGCGCCTTTATGATGCCGGTGGCTACGCCACCTAACGCTATTATATTTAGCTCAGGTAAGCTGAAAATTGCTGATATGGTTAAAGCAGGCTTTGTATTGAACCTGCTGGCCATAGTGGTAATCACCGCTGCGGTGTGGTTTATCAGCCCCTATTTATTTGATTTTTAATAAAGACTGTCCAGGCCTAACCATTCCTTAGACTACTCTTCTGGAAAAAACAAAAAAGCAGCCAGAAGGCTGCTTTTTCTAATTTGGAGCGAGTAACGAGGTTCGAACTCGTGACCTCGACCTTGGCAAGGTCGCGCTCTACCAGCTGAGCTATACTCGCGAAAATCTGGTTTCACTCTGGCTTAAACCAGCAGTAAATGGTGCCCGGGGCCGGACTTGAACCGGCACGCCCTTTCGAGCGAGGGATTTTAAATCCCTTGTGTCTACCGATTTCACCACCCGGGCAGACAACTTTTGTATCTATTTGCACTGTATGAATTAAAACCAACAGCGCTATGATGGAGGCGGGTCCCGGAGTCGAACCGAGATGGACGGATTTGCAATCCGCTGCATGGCCATTCTGCCAACCCGCCAATCAAACAATGCAACACTCTTAATAAGAGTTGGAGCGAGTAACGAGGTTCGAACTCGTGACCTCGACCTTGGCAAGGTCGCGCTCTACCAGCTGAGCTATACTCGCGATGCTTATGGCCATGTGCCTTAACACGTGACGCATTCTACTGTTTTAATTAGACCAGTCAATAACAAATTAGTAGTTTTACAACTGACTGCTTATTTTTTAACTGACTTGTGCTAATAAAGTGCAACCAGCTTAATGTTGCGCTAAATCTTGCCATGCAGCGCTGACATACTGATACATCGACCATAAGGTCAAAATAGTGGCCAGATACAACATGGCATACCCAACAGGAGTAAACCAGGCCAGTAAGGTAAATTGCGGTTGCCAGATCAAACCGATTAATGCCAGCATCTGAGCAATAGTTTTATATTTACCCAGGTTGGATACCGCCACATTCGCCCGTTTGCCAATTTCTGCCATCCATTCCCGCAGCGCAGAAATAGCAATCTCGCGGCTGATAATAATGATAGCAGGAATACTGAACCACAAAGATTGTTCATGAATAGCAAGCACCACCAGTGCCACTGCTACCATCACTTTGTCAGCAACGGGATCCAGAAACGCCCCGAAAGGAGTAGATTGTTCCAGCTTGCGCGCCAGATAACCATCCAAAGCATCTGTTATTGCTGCCAAACAAAATACCAGCGCTGCCCAGAATCGATAATGTTCCCAGCCAGAGTAAAAGCAGAAAATAAAAACAGGAATGAGTAGCAGCCTGAACATCGTTAACAGATTGGGAATATTCCACATATAACAGTTCTCACAAAAACAATGCCACTATGCTACTTGTTATGACAGGCTTGGTAAATCTTTTCTGCTTGCGAGCGGGAAATACCTGGTACTGAGCTTAGCTCTGTTACCGAAGCCTTCATAACGCCCTGTAAACCGCCCAGGTATTGCAATAAAGCCTGACGGCGCTTCTCACCAATGCCGCTAATATTTTCTAACGGGCTTTTTGTCATAGTTTTGCCACGCTTGCTGCGATGACCGGTAATTGCAAAACGGTGCGCTTCATCACGAATTTGCTGAATTAAATGTAAGGCCGGACTATCCCCGGGCAGATGCAACTGCCTGCCGCTATTCCCAAGTATCAATGTCTCCAGCCCGGGCTTACGACTAACCCCCTTGGCAATACCAATTAGTAACGGCATCTTATTATGTGACCAGGCAGTGAATTGAGTCAGAGCAATATTCAGCTGGCCCTGGCCACCATCGATAAAAATAATATCAGGGATTTTTGTTTCATCAGTTAAGCGGCTATAACGTTTATCAAGCGCAAACTGCATCGCTGCGTAATCATCACCACCGGTAATACCCGTTACATTGTAGCGACGATACTCTTGCTTATAAGGCCCCTCCCCATCAAATACCACACAAGAAGCTATGGTCGCCTGGCCCATGGTATGGCTGATATCAAAGCACTCCATACGGTTAATGCTGTTAGCCATTCCCAGCAACAATTGCAGTGCAGAGTATCGCAACTGCATTTTCTGACCAGCCGACTGCCTGCTGTCACATGCGAGTTCGGCATTTTTCTGGGCGAGGCTAAGATACTGTGACTTTTCGCCACGTTTTGCGGCAATAATCTTCACCTTGCGCCCGGCAGCTTCACTGACCGCTTGAGCTAATGACTCAGCATCGTCCAGGCCCAGTGGTACAATTATTTCAGGTGGGATTTGCTGACCGCCACCACCACTGAGATAAAATTGCAGTAAAAAGGCGCTGAGTACCTCTTCTGCGTCAGTATTTGCCGGCACCTTAGGATAATACGATTTCGACCCAAGAATTTTTTGTTGCCGCACAAATAATACATGGACAACTGCTATCTGGCCTGACCTGGCAAAACCAATAATATCCAGTTCAGCATGCTCACCACTGACATACTGCTGTTCCTGCACTTTACGAAGCGCCGTTATCTGATCCCGAAAGCTGGCGGCTTGTTCAAAGGCAAGGTCCTCACTGGCCAGATTCATTTTTTGCACCAGCTGTTCAACTACCTGTTGATTTTTACCACTGAGAAATAAACTGGCCAACTGCACCTGCCCGGCATAATCATCATCAGAAATTTTGCCAACACAGGGGGCCGAACACAGTTTTAATTGATATTGCAGACATGGCCGGGTGCGAGCCCGGTAGAAGCCATCCTCACATTGGCGGATAGGAAAAATTTTCTGCAAGGTTTTCAGGCTTTGCCAGACGGCACCGGCATTTGGATAGGGACCAAAATACTGGCCACTATGTTTACGTGGACCACGATGCGAGCTAATTCGGGGGTGCTTATGATCAGAGATAAATATGTAAGGATAAGATTTGTCGTCCCGCAGCAGCACATTATATTTAGGCATGAACTGCTTGATCAGGTTATTTTCCAGGATCAGCGCTTCAGTTTCACTATGAGTCGCGGTAATTTCGATATTGGCAATTTGTGCGACCAGTGCCCGGGTTTTGACACCGTCTACCTGCTGACGAAAATAACTACTAAGGCGTTTTTTTAAATCTTTGGCTTTACCAACATAAATAACCTGCTCAGTCTGGTTATACATCCGATAAACACCAGGCTGGGCAGGGACTGAAGCTAAAAACGTTTTAGGGTCAAACATCAAATCAGGGGGATACCTTGGCAATATCTATCATGCCATGCCGCAGGGCTAAATGAGTCAATTCAACATCACCGCTAATGGCTAATTTTTCAAACATCCGGTACCGATAAGAATTAACTGTTTTGGCGCTGACACTCAGCTGTTCAGCAATATCATTTACTTTTTGACCACGGGTGATCATTAGCATTATTTGCAGTTCTCGATCAGATAAACCTTCAAATGGATTTTCAGTTTGTTTATTAACTTTAGCTAACGCCATTTTTTGTGCCACTTCATCTGAAATGTGTCGCACGCCGCTATATACCTTGCGAATAGCGGATACCATCTCTCTGGGTGCTGAGTTCTTTGAAATAAAACCAGCCGCACCCAATTGCATTACTTTTGTCGGCACAGGTTCTTCACATGATACTGACAGTGCCAGCACCTTAATTTCAGGGAAATAATGTAAAATTCGCTTGGTGGCAGTCATACCGCCCATGCCAGGCATGTTCATGTCCATCAGCACAACATCGGGTTCATGCTGACGACAAAATTGCAGAGCTTCTTCACCGGATTCAGCTTCGCCTATCACCTTGATACCGCGCTCATCCATTAGTATGCGACTGATCCCAGTTCGTACAAGCTCATGGTCATCAACTAACAGCACGTTAATCAACTTGGCTTCTCCGTCTCACTGGTTTTTAGTATTTTTATGCAGCTAGCATAGTAGAACCTGAGCTTTTCTGCTAACTGGTTCGACACCAATAATATTGATCTTGGCTTTTTCAGAGGTTAGTGTGCCAGAACGGTAAAAAATAGGAAACAATATTTCAGAACTATTTACCTGCTGATTAAACTATTGATGTTTGTATGATGTATACAGAATGAAGGGAGTTAAACAAAGTGGCGGAGGGAGAGAGATTCGAACTCTCGGTGGGCTATTAACCCACGCCGGTTTTCAAGACCGGTGCATTAAACCGCTCTGCCATCCCTCCGCGCTATGGGGCGAATATTAAGAACTCCCCTCTGCTTTGTAAAGCGCTTTTTATCAGCTTTTGGCTGTTTGGCTATAAATCAGTCAGCAAAGCTGTATTATTCAACATTATTTAAACCTAATACGGCTTTGCAGACAGCCTAAAACGCAAAAACCACCTTGCGGTGGTTTGCGTATAACAACACTGTAACGACTAAGTTAAGTGGCGGAGGGAGAGAGATTCGAACTCTCGGTGGGCTATTAACCCACGCCGGTTTTCAAGACCGGTGCATTAAACCGCTCTGCCATCCCTCCAGCGCTGCGTATACTAATCAGTTTGGCTAAGAAAAGAAAGCCAAAAGTTAAAAAAATTCAGTGATTACTGATTTTTATCAGATAACTACTGGAGTCACGGGAACTTAGTCAGTATGATAATGGCCAAACAGGCATAATATTTAGCTAATCAGGAGATTGCATATGTCATACAGAGAAACCAGTAGTATCAACACCGTAAGTAGCGGTATTGAGATTAACAAAGTACTACGTAACACCTACTTTTTACTTGGCCTTACCCTGGCATTCAGCGCACTTACTGCGGTAATTGCCATGGCAATGAACCTATCACCAATGGCCTCTATTGTCTGCTTTGTTGCTGGCTTTATTATGCTGTTTGTGGTTAACAAGAAAGCCGACTCTGCCAGTGGTATTTTCTGGGTATTCGGTTTCGTCGGAGCTATGGGCGCATCCTTAGGTCCATTGCTGAATGCTTATGCAGGCATGGCCAATGGCCCTAGCCTGATTATGCAGGCTCTGGGTGGCACTGCAGTTATTTTCTTTTCTTTATCGGCCTATGTGTTAACTACCCGCAAAGATTTCTCTTTTATGGGCGGTTTTTTAATGGTCGGTATGATAGTCGCGCTGGTTGCGATTATAGCTAACATCTTTCTGGCAATACCGGCCCTTAGCCTGGCTATCAGTGCAGCGGTCATTATGATCATGTCTGGTTTCATTCTGTTTGATACCAGCCGGATCATACACGGTGGCGAAACCAATTATATCCGGGCAACAGTTGGCTTATACCTGAACATCTTTAATATTTTTGTTCATCTGTTAAGCCTGTTAGGCATTATGGGCGACGAGTAGCCCTTTGCCGCTTCGCTAAGTTCCGTTAGAATACCCCGTCCTGTACGGGGTATTTTTTTATGAGACCGCATTTTTTATGAGATTGCAGTGACTGCTTTCAGCCTGTTATTAACCACCAGCCCGCTGGCCAGTCAGAACTTCGCCAGTGCCTTGCAATTTGCCAGCGCTGCGCTGGCAAGTGGTTATCAGATTGCACAAGTTTTTCTGTATCAGGATGCGGTGCTGGCGGCAGCTGCAAACATCGATTTACCTGCAGATGAACCCAATTTAAGCCAGCAGCTGGCCGATTTTTGCCAGGCTAATCAAATCCCGCTGTTATATTGTGTGACCGCTGCAGAAAAACGCGGTGTTGTTCCTGATGCCAAAGGTTTTATTGGCGCCGGACTCGCCGAGTTTGCCATGCGTTTACCTAATAGCAAACTGGTACAGTTCTGATGCAAGCTATCGCTATCATTCAACGACAAAGCCCATTTAACAGTAGCGCCGGGCGCGAAGCACTTGATTTAACTCTGGCGCTGGCTGCCATTGAGCACCAGTTAACCCTGATTTTCAGTGGCGATGGTGTTTATCAGTTAGCGACGTTAAACCAAAATTGCGATTTCCCCCTGAAGCGCTATCAACAGGGTTTTAAGCTATTTGGCCTGTACGATATTGAGCACATTTATGTTTGCCAGCAATCACTGCAACAGCGCCAGCTGCATAGCAGCGATTTAACCATCCCGGCTAAGCAGGCTAACCCAGAGCAGTTGCAGCAACTGCTGGCCCGCCAGCAACAAATAGTGTGTATTTAAATGAAACTGATTACCCTGATTAACGCTGATGTTAATTTTGCCGAGCTGGCCCTGCTATGCGACAAAGCAGACACATTGCTGCTGCGCCAGGATGCGGTGTATCTTGCCAGGCGCAGCGACATAGCATGGCCATGTCAGAATATTGTCGCGCTCAGCTCTGATCTTAACGTGCGTCAGTTAACTCCGATGGCTGATATTAGCGCTATTAGTGACTCTGAATGGGTTGAATTAACGGCAACAAAGGCGCAGGTGATGTTATGGCGTTAGACACTATAACCGTCGCGGGTAAGCAACTGCCATTGGATAAACATGGCTATCTCGCTGATTTAAGCCAATGGCAACCTGCAGTCGCAGAGCATTTTGCAGGACTTGAGAACATTAGCTTAACAGCTGCCCATTGGGAAGTGATTCAGTTTGTTCGCGATTTTTATCAGGAATTTGGCACTTCGCCTGCTATCAGGGTTTTGGTAAAGGCCATGGCTCAGCAATTAGGCCCGGATAAAGGCAATAGCAAATACCTGTTTATGTTGTTTCCACAAGGGCCTGCCAAACAAGCAACCCGGCTGGCAGGCTTACCCAAACCCGCCCGCTGCCTGTAACAGCAACGGAGCGGCAGCTGCAACATTAGCAGAGCAGCACAGAGCTTACTTCAAATGTTACTTCAAATGAGTCTGACCAGCCATATAAGGCCTGAGTACTTCTGGTATTTCCACAGTGCCATCAGCTTGCTGATAGTTCTCCAGAATAGCCACCAGAGTGCGGCCAACCGCCAGGGCCGAGCCATTTAAACTGTGCAACAGCTCAGGCTTTTTCATCTCAGTGCTGCGATACCTGGCTTGCATCCGCCGGGTTTGAAAATCAGCCATATTACTGCAAGACGAAATTTCCCGATAAGTATTCTGCGCCGGCAACCACACTTCCAAATCATAGGTTTTGCTGGCACCAAAACCCATATCGCCGGTACATAACAACATAACCCGGTACGGCAGGCCTAATAACTGCAGCACTTTTTCTGCATGACTGGTTAATTGCTCCAGCGCCTGCATTGATTGATCTGGCTGCACCAACTGCACCAATTCAACCTTGTCAAACTGATGTTGACGAATAAGACCACGGGTATCACGGCCATATGAGCCGGCTTCACTGCGAAAACAGGGGGTGTGGGCGGTAAATTTTAATGGCAGCTCGTTAGCATCAACAATACTATCGCGTACCAGGTTAGTCACCGGTACCTCAGCGGTAGGAATTAATGCCAGACCCTGGCCCTCTTCTGTTGCCGGCTGAGTGTGAAACAGATCCGCACCAAACTTGGGTAACTGGCCGGTACCGTATAAGCTGGTATGATTTACCAGATAAGGTACATATAATTCAGTGTAGCCATGCTCGCCACTGTGTAAATCGAGCATAAATTGCGCCAGTGCCCGGTGCAAACGTGCCATCTGGCCTTTCATGACAATAAAGCGGGTGCCGGAAAGTTTAACGCCGGCAGCAAAATCCAGACCCTCGGCATAAGCTTCACCAAGCTCAACATGGTCTTTTACCGGAAAATCGAACTGACGAGGTTCGCCCACCTGACGCACCAACTGATTTTCTGTCTCATCCAAGCCCACCGGCACTGACTCATCCGGTAAATTAGGAATGGTTAACGCCAGTTGCTCAACTTCGGCTAAGACCTCATCTAACCTAGCTTTGGCGGCATCCAGTTCAGCACCCAGGCCGTCTACTTCTTTTAATAAGGGCGTGATATCTTCACCGCGGGCTTTGGCCTGGCCTATCCCTTTAGATTTGCTATTACGTTGGTTTTGTAACTCCTGGGTTTGCACCTGCAATACCCGGCGTTGCTCTTCAAGCTCAGCAAATTTTTCAATATCAAGGGTAAAACCGCGGCCGGCCAAACGATCCGCAGTTGCAGCTAATTCTGTACGTAAAAATTTTGGATCTAGCATAGTAATAAGTTCTTCTGTCGGCTGAAGCCAAAACTGGCAGACAAGGTTGAAATAACAGCCCCGAATATTAACCAGCTCGGGCTGAAATTGAAATGCTTTGCTTAAATAAAGGTTATTCTTTACGGCGCTGCTGCTGACTTGCTGCATCTAACTGGCGTAAATAACGCAGTTTTTCGGCCAGCTGTTTCTCCATGCCGCGCTCAGACGGCTGATACAACTGTTTGTCAGCTAACTCTGGCGGCAGGTAGCATTCGCCGGCAGCATAGGCTCCTGGTTCATTATGGGCATAGCGATAGCCTTCGCCATGGCCAAGCTGCTTTTGCAGTTTGCTGGGCGCATTACGCAGATGCAGTGGTACCGGATAATCAGGCAGCTCTTCAGCCAGCTTCCGCATCTGATTAAATGCGGTATATACCGCGTTGCTTTTCGGTGCCAGCGCCAGGTAAACCGTGGCCTGCGCAATTGCCCGTTCGCCCTCTGCCGGCCCTACCCGGTTAAAGGTATCCCAGGCGTTTAATGCCAGAGTTAGCGCTCTGGGATCTGCATTGCCTATATCTTCACTGGCGATAGCCAGTAAGCGCCTGGCAACATATAGTGGATCGCCACCACCGGCTAAAATACGGCAATACCAATATAAAGCGGCATCTGGATCTGAGCCGCGCACCGATTTATGAAAAGCGGATATCAGGTCATAGAACATATCACCCTGATTATCAAAACCGGGTAATTGTCTTGGCACAATCTGCTTAATCAGCGAAGCAGTAATGTTGGCTCCGGATGCACTGGCCGGGTCTGCCGAACAGAGTTCAGCCGCCTGCTCCAGAATATTCAATAGTTTACGAGCATCGCCATTTGCCAGTTGCAGCAATAACTGCTCAGCGTCAGGTTCAATGCTCAGTTGCATCAGGCCAAGACCAAGTTTCTGATCGGTTAACGCGCGCTGCAATACCTGATGTAAGTCATCATCGGTCAGGGCTTTTAGCACACAAACCCGGGCCCGGGATAAAATTGCATTATTCAGGGCAAAGGCCGGGTTTTCAGTAGTGGCACCGATAAAAATAATGGTGCCGTCTTCAATGTACGGTAAAAAGGCATCTTGCTGCGCTTTATTAAAGCGATGCACTTCATCAACGAATAGCAGGGTCCGCTGCTGATATTGCTGTTGACGCTGCTGGGCGTCAGTGATTGCCTGACGAATATCCTTAACACCACTGGTAACCGCTGACAGCTGCTGCAATTTAGCATCAGCATGGCTGGCAATCAGTTCAGCCAGGGTTGTTTTGCCGGTACCCGGAGGGCCCCATAAAATAAGCGAGAACACCTTGCCGGCAATTATCGCCTGATACAACGGTGTGCCAGGGCCAATTAAATGCTGCTGGCCGACATAATCACTTATCGTGACAGGCCGCAAGCGGGCGGCCAATGGCCTGATGTCATCACTAAAATCTAACGATAAACTAGTCATGGTTGTTATTGTTGGCGCTGATCATCAATATCAACGCCATCCGGCACAGTAAACTTAAATTGGTTGTCGTCTATGGCCTGGTTTAAACGGGCATCGGTAAAACGAAATACACTTTGCTGCTGGTTGATGTCAATAACGGTCATTTCACTGATGCCGTTCTCATCAAACGCCAACATAAGTTGTTGTACCGGGTTATTGGTGTCCAGCGGATGAATAATAAATACTTCTTGCTGTGCGATAACCTGATACTGCTGCCAAAGCGTCGGGTCGGTAGTGGTGAGCAACGCAAATGCAGTCTGCCCCACTTGAGCCTTGGCATCATAAATACTTACCTGCTCCAGCAGTTCATTATAAAACCACAGGTTTTCACCATCACTAACCAGTAGAACCGGCTCCGGCTCTTCCCCTTCAAACCTGAACTGCGCAACTTTTTTCAGCAGTAATCTGCCATGTCCCTGTTGCAATAATTGCTGCTGGTCATCAAAAACCTGTTGCTGATAACGAGCTGAAAAACTGTCAATTTTAGTCAACTCTGCCAGCAATTCTGCACTACCATCAGCCGAACTTAACCGTTGTTGCTGCGCCGGTTTTAAATGCGGGGCAAAATCGACAGGGACAGCTTGTTGCGCCAGACAAAGATTACTGAACAATAATGCCACTAACGCCAGTTTTTTCATTTAATACCCTTTAGGTTGTGCCGGCACCATGACCTCACGGTTACCATTATGGCCAGGACCACTGACCACCCCACTCATTTCCATTTGTTCAACCAATCGGGCCGCCCGGTTGTAACCAATCCGGAATTTCCGTTGCACACCAGAAACAGACGCCCTCCGGCTTTCTATTACATGCGCTACCGCCTGATCATACAGAGGGTCTGATTCACCATCTTCACCTTCCATTGTTTCACCCGGTAACAGGCTCTCCTCACTGGTTTCGTCGCTTAAAATCTCAGAGAGATAATTTGGCTTGCCCCGCTTTTTCCAGTCAGCCACCACCGCATGTACTTCGTGGTCATCAACAAAGGCACCATGCACCCGGTTTGGTACCCCGGAACCCGGTGGCAGGTAGAGCATATCGCCCTGCCCCAGTAAGCTCTCAGCACCCTGCTGATCTAATATGGTTCTGGAGTCGATTTTAGACGACACCTGAAACGCTATCCGGGTTGGAATATTGGCTTTAATCAAGCCGGTAATCACATCTACTGATGGCCGCTGCGTCGCCAGGATCAGATGAATACCTGCCGCCCGGGCTTTTTGGGCGATACGGGCGATCAGCTCTTCCACTTTTTTACCGACAATCATCATCATGTCAGCAAATTCATCAATCACTACAACAATTGCCGGCAGTTTTTCCAGCAAAGGTACTTCGGTTCGCATATCATCTGACGGCTTCCATAATGGATCTTTTAAGGGCTCGCCGGCCGCAATCGCTTCTTTTACCTTCAGGTTATACCCCTTGAGATTACGGACTCCAAGGGCGGACATCAGCTTGTAGCGCCGTTCCATTTCGCCAACACACCAGCGCAGGCCGTTGGCAGCGTCTTTCATATCAGTCACTACTTCCGTTAATAAATGCGGTATACCTTCATAGATTGACAGCTCAAGCATTTTTGGGTCAATCATCAAAAACCGCACATCATCCGGTGTCGACTTATAAAGTAAACTACAGATCATTACATTAACGCCAACTGACTTACCTGAACCGGTAGTACCGGCAACCAGTAAATGCGGCATTTTGGCCAGGTCAGCCACCACTGATTTACCGGCTATATCTTTACCCAGCACCATGGTCAATGCAGATTTAGATTCAGTAAAAATTTCATCGCCAATCACTTCTGACAACCGGACAATTTCCCGGTGTTGATTGGGCAGCTCCAGGCCAATAAAAGACTTACCCGGGATCACTTCTACCACCCGCACACTGATTGCTGACAACGAACGGGCTAAATCTTTCGCCAGACCGGTAATTTTGCTTACCTTTACTCCGGGGGCTAAATCCAGTTCAAAGCGGGTGACTACCGGGCCCGGGTGCACGCCGACGACCTGGGCTTCGACATTAAAATCAAGCAACTTGGCTTCAACCAATCTTGACACCCGTTCTAAGTCGGCAGGGTCAATCGGATTCTGGGCTTTATCAGGACGGTCCAGCAACGCCAGTGATGGCAACTCCTCCATGGCATGCTGAACTTCTTCACTATCGTCAGTATCTTCTTCGTCATCCGGGAACTGCATTAATGGATCAAGCTGTTCCTGAGGTTCAAGCTGAGCCAGAGTTTTAGACACGTGCTCCCGGTTCAATGGCTCATCAACTGCACTAAACGACAGTTGTTCATCAGCAAGCTGATCCATACTGTAATAAGATTTTGCTTCGGTTTGTGGGTTAAGCGGCTTAACGGGCAATGGTGCGGTCGTTTTAGACTCAGCAAAAAATGCCGGCTCAGCGCGCTTACTGACAATTCGTTGCTGCGATTCGTCTGCAGGATGATTAAGCTGTAACTGCGCTGGCTCAGTGCTGTCAATGCCCTCATGCTCTGGTGGGGCACTGCCAAAGCGTTCGCCCAGCCATCCAGGTAAGGCTAACAACCACTGACCGGCTTTAAAACAAGCAATGCCAAGGTAATCGGCTACCGTTAACCATGAAATACCGGTCATCAGGGTAAGACCGGTTGCAAAGCCGGCCAGCAACAGCAAACTAGTACCTATAAAATTGAAATAGGGTAACAATACACTGGTGGTTACATCGCCTACTGCCCCACCTGATGAAAAATAATAAATATCGTTAAAATTCATACTGCTGATAGCAGTAGCACACACCAGAGTTAACACCAGGCCTATCAGCCGCAGGCCGAGGATAAGATAATCCAGCGCAAATACGTCGTGGTATCGTTTAAATAATAAGTAGCCAAACACGGCAATCAGAAATGGCACTAAATAAGAAATCCAGCCAAAACTAAATAGCAGCATATCTGCCACCCTGGCACCAATAGTACCGGCATAATTATTAACACTGGTTTGATAACCGGTTTGTGACCAGCTCGGGTCGGCCGGGTCAAACGAAAATAATGCCAGCAGTAAAAACAACGCCAGTGCCCAGAACAGGATTAATCCCACTTCGAGCAAGCGCTGCACGCCATTTAACGGAAATAATTGTTTGCTTTGCAAATGAAGGGCCTCATTATTTTTATTCTGTCTGCGCAGACCTTACTACCATACCAGAGCCAGCAAAAAAGTGCATCAACGCCTTTGCGGAGCGCGCTTGCAGCAAGGCTATGCTCTAACCGGCATTAGCTTAATACAGCGAAGATTAACCGTGGCTTTACCTTATTGGTTACTGGCTCATCGCCACAAAACTGCTTTGTTTTACTTCTTCCATCACCACATAAGTGCGGCTCTCGCGCACACTGGGCAATCTGAGCAACGTTTCACCTAAAAGTTCACGATAGGCCGCCATATTGGCTACCCGGGTTTTCAGCAGAAAATCGAAGCTACCAGACACCAGATGACACTCCTGAATTTCCTCCAGCTTTTGGACGGCCTTGCTAAATTCATCAAAATCTTCCGGTGAGGTTTTACTCAAGGTAATTTCAACGAAAACCAGCAGTGCCGCACCAACCTTATGTGGGTCAACCTGAGCGGTATAGCCTATAATATAGCCTTCGGCTTCAAGCTTGCGCACCCGCTCCAGGCAGGGTGTCGGGCTTAAACCTACCCGCCTGGCTAATTCAACATTCGCCAGGCGGCCATCGTGTTGCAGTTCAGTCAGTATTTTACGATCAATTCGGTCTAACTTCTTGATACTCTTACTTAAAGAATACATAGCAGTGAAAACCACCTATTTTAAAATTTAAACAGGATTTTGCACTAAGCGAGCGCATTAAAACAAGCATTAATTCTGTATTTTAAGCTGTATACTGCGCACAAATTTTACCTCTTACCTACAGGGCGGAATATTATGATCATCGGCATCCCAAAAGAAATAAAAAATCACGAGTACCGTGTTGGCATGACACCAGCCAGTGTGCGGGAGCTAATTGGCCATGGCCATAGTGTTTATGTTGAACACAATGCCGGCATTGGCATTGGCTTTACGGATGAAGACTACACCAATACCGGCGCAGTAGTATTAGCTACTGCAGCAGAAGTTTTCGCCAAAGCAGAAATGATTGTTAAGGTAAAAGAGCCGCAAGCCGTTGAGCGCGCAATGCTGCGTGAAGGCCAGATCCTGTTTACTTACCTGCACCTGGCACCTGACTTACCACAAACTGAAGATTTAATTAAATCTAAAGCAGTATGTATTGCTTATGAAACCGTAACAGACAGCAAAGGTGGCTTGCCGCTGCTTGCGCCGATGTCAGAAGTGGCCGGCCGGATGTCAATTCAGGCCGGTGCCCGGGCACTGGAAAAGTCCTGCGGCGGCCGCGGTGTTTTGTTAGGCGGCGTACCAGGTGTAGCACCAGCAAAAGTAGTAGTAATCGGCGGTGGTATGGT
The DNA here is from genome assembly GCF_000382165.1 of Arsukibacterium perlucidum DSM 18276. Taxonomy (GTDB): domain Bacteria; phylum Pseudomonadota; class Gammaproteobacteria; order Enterobacterales; family Alteromonadaceae; genus Alishewanella; species Alishewanella perlucidum. The sequence continues at coordinate 241,691 of NZ_KB907701.1, forward strand.
AGGTACTAATGCGGCACAAATGGCAGTAGGTATGGGTGCCGATGTGTCAGTGTTAGATCGTAACGTCGATGTCCTGCGTCGGATTAATGCTCAGTTTAACGGTGCCGTAAAAGCAATATATTCAACTGCTGCAGCGTTAGAGCAGGAAGTATTGGCAGCCGATTTGGTTATTGGCGGCGTACTGGTGCCAGGTGCTGCGGCGCCAAAATTAATCACTGCGGAGCATATTAAACGGATGAAACCGGGCTCAGCTATTGTAGATGTGGCGATTGACCAGGGCGGCTGTGTCGAAACCTCACGGGCAACAACTCATGCCGATCCTACTTATATCGTGGATGAAGTTGTGCACTACTGTGTAGCAAACATGCCAGGTGCAGTACCCCGGACGTCTACTTTCGCCCTAAACAACGCAACGCTGCCCTTTATTATCCGCCTCGCTAATAAAGGCTACAAACAGGCATTAACTGAAGATAAGCACTTGTTGGCTGGCCTGAACGTTTATCACGGGAAAGTGACTAACCAGAGCGTGGCAGAGGCTCTTGGTTTTGCTTACGTCGCACCAGAGCAGGCAATTGGCAATAAATAGTCATACTGAAACAAGCTAAATCCAGTAAAAACCGGCTAAAAGCCGGTTTTTTTTATTTTTCTATCAATTATTTTCGTTAATTCAATAATAAAGCTATACATTGAGCTCAGAACTGTTAAAGTGCTTCCCGGCCTGTAAAGCAGACCTATGTAACAACATGTTTTTGAAAACTTCGCTACACAGCTTCATAGTAAGTCATGTCCCTGAAGATTCACGCACGTTTGCCCGCATAAGTAAATTTAACAGTCAGGCTAACAGCGCATTAAGCGTAATTTAGTTTCATTAAAATTTTTAGGAGTCATTCATGGCTAAAGTAACTGGTGTAGTAAAGTGGTTCAACGCTGATAAAGGTTTCGGTTTCATTACTCAGGATAACGGCGGCGCTGACGCGTTCGTTCATTTCCGTGCAATCATGACTGAAGGTTACAAAACCTTAGACGAAGGTCAACGCGTAACGTTCGAAATCGAACAAGGCCAGAAAGGCCCTCAAGCTGCTAACGTTACTGTTCTTTAATAGCACAGTTCGTTTCAGTTTAAAAAAACCGGCTTTTAGCCGGTTTTTTTTATTTCATTAATCTTATTGTTTATAGAATAAAAACTATACTTTCATTTCAGAACTGATATTATGTCTTCCGGCCTGTATAACAGACCTATGTAACAACATGTTTTTGAACACTTCGCTACAAGCTTCATAGTAAGTCATGTCCCTGAAGATTCACGCACGTTTGGCCACATAAGTAACAGTCAGGCTATCAACGCATTAAGCGTAAATTATGTTTTATTAAAATTTTTAGGAGTCATTCATGGCTAAAGTAACTGGTGTAGTAAAGTGGTTCAACGCTGATAAAGGTTTCGGTTTCATTACTCAGGATAACGGCGGCGCTGACGCGTTCGTTCATTTCCGCGCAATCATGACTGAAGGTTACAAAACCTTAAACGAAGGCCAGCGCGTTGCTTTCGAAATTGAACAAGGCCAGAAAGGCCCACAAGCTGCTAACGTAACTCTGCTGTAATAGCTAAGCACGTTCAGTTTAAAAAAGCGGCCGTTTTAACGGCCGTTTTTTATTGGCTGAAATTCGGTATCGCCATTACATTTCTTCATACAGAAACGCCGCAAAATTGCGGCGTTTTTTACTAATTTACATGCGGCATTAGTTACTCTTTGGCAACAGGTAAGGTTGGGTACTTAATCCCGGCCATATCATTCATCACCCGGATAACCTGAGTACTGTAACCAAACTCGTTATCATACCAGACATACAGCACACAACGATCACCGTCAACTATAGTAGCTTGCGAGTCAACTACGCCGGCATAACGTGAACCGACTAAGTCCGAGGATACAATTTCAGTAGAACTGGTGTAATCAATCTGATCCTGCAGTTCAGAAAACAGTGAGGTCCGTTGTAAAAAGGCGTTAAGTTCGTCACGGCTGGTTTCTTTATTCAGATTTAACGACAAAATTGCCATAGAAACATTCGGCGTAGGCACCCGAATAGCGTTGCCGGTAAGTTTGCCCTTTAACTCAGGTAATGCCTTTGCCACCGCACTGGCTGCGCCGGTAGAGGTAATAACCATATTAAGAGGTGCAGCCCTGCCCCGACGTTCAGCTTTGTGGAAGTTATCAATCAGATTTTGATCGTTGGTGTAAGAGTGTACGGTTTCAACATGGCCGTTACGGATACCAAACTCATCATTCAATGCTTTTAATACCGGTGTAATAGCGTTGGTAGTACAACTGGCAGCAGACACAAATTTATGTTCAGGCATAATCATGTGTTGGTTTACACCGTAAACAATATTTGGCACATCGCCTTTTGCCGGTGCTGTTAACAGTACCCGGGCCGTACCTTTACTCTGGAAGTGGATAGCCAGTTCTTGATCATCTTTCCAGATGCCGGTGTTGTCGACCACCAGGGCGTTATCAATACCATACTCTGTGTAATCAACCATTTCAGGTGAGCTGGCGTAAATAACCTTTATAAAAGTACCGTTAGCTTTAATGCCCTGGTTTTCTTCATCGACCGTGATGCTGCCATTGAAAGGTCCGTGAATTGAATCACGGCGCAGCAGGCTGGCCCGCTTTTCCAAATCGCCCTTTTTGCCACCACGCACCACTATCGCTTTTAACCGTAATTTGCTGCTTGGACCAGAACGCTCCAGCATCAGCCTGGCCAGTAAACGTCCGATCCGGCCAAAGCCATATAACACAACGTCAGTGGGCTTAACTTTGTCTTCATGATCAAGAATATCAGCCAACTCACGCGCTAAATATTGCTCGAGGTTCAAACCCGCCCCTGAGTTCTTAAATAAGAAACCGTAAGCAAGTTTGCCAATATCAACCCGTCCCGGCGCCAGATTCATTTTGCTGATGGCTTCCAGAACCGGAAAACTCTCGCGCAGCCGCAATTTTTCACCTTCAAATCGCTCTACCGTTTTATGTGCTTTGATAATGTCGATAGTGGTGGCGTTAACCAGCGGGCGGCCATATACGACGACTTCAATTCCTTTGTTTCGGTATAGACGGCCAATAATTGGCTGCATATTTTCGGCATATTCCTGGCGTTCCTGCCAGCTTTTCTGGTATTGCTCTGCGTGTGATAGGGTCATGTGTCGGCCTTTTACTTCAAAAAGATGAATTAATCGGAGCCTCGTGCTGCTTTGTAGGGTACAGCTTGTTTACGAAAGGCGGCACATTGTAATAGATATTGAAACCTTACCACAACCACAACAAGTCAATTTCAGGCTTTTGTCGCATGTTGAAACCTTAAACTTACAGAGTTTACGCAATATCGCTGACCAGTAGGTGCCGGGCCATCGTCAAATACATGACCCAGGTGAGCATCACAGTTACTGCAGAGAATTTCTGTCCGCTGCATGCCATGAGTGGTATCGGTATCGTATTTTACCCTGCCCTCTAACGCCTGGTAAAAACTAGGCCAACCGCAACCTGCATCAAACTTAGCGTCGGAGGCAAACAATACTGCACCACAACAAATACAATGGTAGGTGCCATCTGCAGTATGATGCAGCAACTCTCCCGTGAAAGGATACTCAGTACCTTTTAACCGGGTTACCCGATATTGCTCATCGGTTAAGCGTTGTTGCCATTGTTGCTCTGTTAACTTCATAATTCCTTCCAGTTTACGATGATGCTTATGCGATAATTCAGTTCAGAGTTATTAACAGTTTAGCTTTATTGTGGCGTTTTACCTTTAATATACGAAAAACGCCGCTCGTCATAAAACGCACTAAACAATATTTTCAGACATTAAACTTACCTGGCAGCATTCACCCACTTAAGGAGTTACTTATGCAAAAACCACTATTTTGGTTCACTCTGCTTCTGTCAATGTTACTTTCTGCGCCGCTATTTGCAGAGGAGCTCACCGGCAAATGGCGCGGCAACCTGCAGATGGCGCCACAGGCAGAATTGACCCTTGGCATCAATATTTACAATGGTCCGCAAGGATACACCCTGACAATCGACAGCCCTAATCAAGGTATATTCGATTATAGTCCCAGTCATTTTAAAATCGATGGTAGCAATGTGCAGTTTCAGGATGACAAGCTAAATGCCAGTTTTACCGGCGCCTTACAGCAAGGTCTGTTGCGTGGCGAATTCAGCCAGGGTAAAAAACTTACGCTTAACTTAACCAAACTGGACGAGGCACAGCTACAATTGCTAGAAAATGAAGGCAGCTGGTTTGGTGATCTTATTATCAATAACAGTGCCCGTTTACCGCTTGTTTTAAATATAGCGGTGGCTGATAAAGGCTATCATGTCACGCTTGACAGCCCTAAACAGCAAAGCTTTGGCATTCCGGTAGAGACATTCAGCTTAACTGCCGACAAAATGGAGTTTAAGTCAGCTTTAATCAACGCAAACTACAGCGCCATTTGGCAGGATAACAGCTGGCAAGGTACTTTTGTACAAGGAGCAGCAATGCCGTTGGTCCTAAAAAAAAAGCAGAACTGAATAATCAGTTGAGCCCTACCGTTGCCACTATAAACCACTGGTTGCCCGCTGAATTTGGCGATACAGGTGTGGCAGTAGCGATTATTAGTGGTGGCCAAACCCGCTTTTATCTGCACGGCTTCGCCGACCACAGCAAACAACAAGCTGTCGGCAAGCAAACGTTATTTGAAATTGGCTCAGTAACCAAACCTTTGGTTGGTTTGGTTACTGCCCTGTTAGTAACGGACCAACAACTGAGCCTCGACACTACTGTCGCAGCCTTGTTGCAACATGCAGATTATCAGCAGCATCAATATACTCTGGCGCAGCTGCTGAGCCATTACAGTGGTTTGCCTCGCTTACCTGCCAACTTACCCCTGACAGACTTAACCGATCCCTATGCAAACTACAGCCAAGCTGATTTAATGGCTGCTTTGCAGCAAGTACAACCCGGCGAGCAGCAATTTGAATACTCAAATTTTGGCTATGGCTTGCTGGCAGAGCTGATTAGCCGGCAACAAAACGTTGGCTTCTCAGCGATGATGCAACAGCAATTATTTAATCCACTGAACATGACAGCCAGTACAGTTGCTATTACGGGCGGCAGCTATACTAATCGAGCACAGGGGTATCAGCCAGATGGGACTGATTCTGCAAACTGGCATTTTCAGGCACTTGCTGGCGCTGGCGCAGTGTTGTCGTCAATTGCTGATATGGCCAAGCTGGTAGAACATTACCTGAGTGCTACGGCTACAGACAACTTGTCAACAAGAGCCAGCAGCAATACGCCGTCACTAGCTAAAGCAATGCGTTTATCGGTAACGCCCGCAGCAGCAGATCCAACGATCGGTTTTGGCTGGATGCTACAGCCGGAAGGGCTTATATGGCATAACGGCCAGACCGGAGGATTTAACGCTTTCGTCGGTTTTGCCCCTGCTGAACAGGTAGGTATTATTATTCTGAGCAATGCTACTATTCCGGTAACGCCAGGTGGCATGACCCTGTTACAACAACTGCAACAACAGGCAAACACCAAAAGTAATGAGCAGCCATAACAATGAGTGATGAATTAGCCATAGCCCAACCACGGCGCCACCTCTATCTTATCTGTCAACTTAGCGGTTGGTTGCTGTTATATGCTTTGATTAGTATCGCAGCATGGATGCGGCCGATTTTTACCGAAGTAGAATTACTATATGCGTTGGTATTAGTTGGCAGCAGCGCTATTGGTTCGCATTTAATCCGGCTCGGCTATAAAAAGCGCTTTCGTCGGAGAAACATCTGGCAACAAGCACTGTATCTGGCAATTAGCAGCCTGCTGGTTGCCGCTATCGCTGCCGTGCTTTTGGTCGTCACGGCGTTTGCTCTGGCCCATTTTGGCGTTACCAATCCAATACCGCAGGCACAGCGTGGCTTTGTAGCCAGAGTGGTTTTTAGCGGCAATTTTTTCAATATGCTGATGGCGCTTTTATTCTGGTCAGCACTTTATTTCAGTATTACTAAAGTACGACAATTACGTCAAACAAGTGAACTGTTAAAATCAAGTCAGCTTGATGCGCTAAAAAACCAACTTAACCCCCACTTTTTGTTTAACGCCATCAATAATATCAGGGCATTAATTCTGGAAGATCCGGCCCGCGCCAGAGAAATGCTGGCCCGACTGTCAGACATGCTACGCTACAGTCTGAGTAAAGATGACCAAGCCAAAGTAACACTTAGTGCTGAGCTTGCTATTGTTAACGAATATATTGCACTTTGCTCTATTCAGTTCGAAGAACGACTGTATTTTTCTTTGAATGCCGAACAGCGTTGCCAACAAGCATTGGTGCCCAAGTTATTGCTGCAATTGTGCGTCGAGAATGCTATCAAGCATGGTATCAGTAAAGATATCGACGGCGGCAGTATCAACGTGACAGTGCATCAAATCAATAATATGCTGAATATCAGCATTATAAACGACGGTAGCCTTGATACAGATGCAAATCATCAAGGCGTTGGCTTACAAAACATCCGGCAACGACTGGCATTACTATACCCTGACGAGCGGCAAGCCGGATTAACCATATCCAGCGAACACCATAAGGTAAAAACTCAGATTCGCTTGCCACTGGAGTTTTAATATGAAGGTATTGGTTGTAGACGACAGCCGGCTGGCTCGCCTGGAGTTAGCACAGCAATTAAATCATATAAGCGGCACCAGTCTGATTGGCGAGGCCGCCAATATTCGCCAGGCTAAACAGCAAATTGAAACACTGAAACCCGACGTGGTATTGCTGGATATTAATATGCCCGGCGGCGATGGATTTAAATTACTGGAACAACTCGACTATCTGCCTCAGGTCATTTTCATTACGGCTTATGATCATTATGCGCTCAAATCATTCGAATATAATGCTCTGGATTATTTACTAAAGCCAGTGACCTTAAGCCGGCTGCAAGCTGCTTTTGATAAGTTACAACCTGTTAGTCAAAACGGACAAAAATTGGCACTACATCAACAGTTTTTCATTAAAGATGGTGAGAATTGCTTTTTTGTAAAATTAGCTGACGTGATTTGTTTTGAAGCAATGGGCAACTACACCCGGGTTCACCTGGCACAGGCCACGCCGGCAACCTATCGCAGTATCAGTGCTGTTGCTCAGCGATTACCGGCGGAATTTTTTTTTCGCGCCAATCGTAGCTGGATAATAAATACGCAGTATATCAAAGAGATAACACCATCTATTGCCGGCGGTTTCGATGTGTTACTGCAAAATAATAAGCAGGTGGAAATATCACGCCGCCAGGCCAGCGCTTTTCGCCAGCAATGGAGTCTGTAACGGTCGATGACTGAAACCTACTTCCCCTAAAGCAAATAACAACTAACGGCACAAAATTTGCTGGTTTTTACGGGAGTGTAATTAAGCAGTGCACGGTAATGACTCTTAAATTAAGTGGTAGCCTGGCAAATTTGTGTCAGGTAGCAACCCTGGATGGCAAAAATGTTGATGAGTACCAAGATAGTCAGGCTGGATTTGAGCTATAACTGCGAAATGCATAATTTGTTTCAGCAGCAGCGTCATTATATTGCCCCTTATCAGGCCGAGTCAGCAGAGCACTTCGCCAGACGGCTGTTGGCGTATCTTACGCTATATGAGCTAAGCCCTACCTTAAATCAACATCCAAATGCCGGGAAACTGCCCGACTTATACTTACAAGACGCTCAGCAACATTTTACACTGTGGGGTGCAGTAGATCCCCTAAGCGACAAAAGTATGCGACGGGCAATGCATCAAGCAGATCAGGTGATTTTATTTCTGTCTGAGCATCAGGCCATCAAAAACAGTGACTGGCAAAATAATGCTGCTACAGATTGTTATAAATTCAGTGATGCCGACCTCAGCCACCTGATATTGATGCTTAAACCTCATATGCAAATTAGTGTCTGGCGCGAGGACGATAAACTCAGTCTGACCGATGGTACTCAATTGCTCGATATTCAGCTGCAACACTGTTCCCATCATTAGTCAGCATGATATTGGTGCAGCGAACTGATAAAATGCATCGAGCTCATAACATTACTGGCGTGTTTAGCTTAATTTCTGAAAAGCTGCTCAATACTTCGCCGATATCGCGTTGACGATGCATCCGGTTTTTGTAAATCAGCAACCAGCTGTTTGATCTGAGTTTCATTATCAGCCAACAGATAACTATAACCACCACTGGCAGAAGTTAAAATACCCATGTTGAGTTGGACTGAACCGTCGTCAGACCGGATAAACACCAGATTATTACGAATTTTAAATCTCTCAGCGCTGTATTGAAAAAACTGTATGGAATATTCAAGCTGTTGAAATGAGGTTGGGTAACCGGCACGTTTTGCCGGGTATTCGCTTAAAGAATGACTTAACAATGCCTGTTCAGCATATACGGCATCTGGTTTGCTGCCAGCAAATTGAAAGTGCAGCCGGCAAAACCCTGGCTTTTTTTGTTCGATAATTTGCCAACAAGCAGCATTGCGCTCTGCGTCAAATTGTACGGTAACTGCCGCAACTGTCTTAAAAGACAGAAACAATACCCCGATAACCAACAACAAATATGGCTTTTGAATTAGATTCACAACGCGTCCTCCATTACACAACTGTACTGCTCGTACAAGTTAAAAAAAATTGTACGCATTTTAAGTTATAGTTGGATTAGTTAAGCTATGCAATTAATTAATTTTTTTATCTAAATTAGATTACCGCTATAACTTGCTTAAGAACTGGCGTAAGCCGTAGGTTGTTCGTTCAGAGTTTACCGGATCTCCTAAGGTTTAAACATATTCTATCGACCGGCCAGATTCATACATCAGCGCAGGACTTAGATTTCTCAAACTATCAATTCTAGCGATCAAAAACAGTTGTCAACATAAAATATTAACTACAAAATATTTCTCTTTTATTCAGTTGGCTTGATAGCCTCACCGCCACTATTTTCTTGTTGATTTAGAAAGAAAGGTCATTTAGATTAGCAATTAAATAATTGATATTATTAACAATCCTTGAAGGAACCTCCAATGAAATTGATTAGACTTACCCTGATTTTACTTTGCATGACTTATGGCACAGCGCCTTACGCAGAAGATTTTGCCCGCCTGACTGACGGTGGCATTAGCGTTAGCGATAAAAACTTTCCCTGGCAGCTGGTAGTCGACAGAGGCAAGATTTTAGGTTGTGTCTACGACAATAAATTTTACTCGCTGGGTGCCATTTTAATTTTAGAGTCACTGCCACGGAAATGTGAACTGGCATCGGACAGAAATGGTTTATGGGAGCAGCTCTCTGAAACAGAATTGCTTCTGTTCCAGGAAAGTATTGAAAAGCAACAAGCCGCCCAGCCAGAGGCTACCTATATTGGCAACGAGCCAATAAACGATGACGAAGCACGACTAATTCGCTATCTGCGCAGTGCCAAAAAGCAGGCAGAAAGCCAGTAAATTAACTTTATCAGGAGCACAGATATGCAAGTCAGCAGTCCGGAGCAGGCCCTTAATCTCATCCAGGATAATGACAATATCTGGTGCCATTCAATGGCGGCAACCCCCTACTACCTGTTGCAAGCCTTGGCAAAGGTAGCACTGCAGCGGCAAAACCTGACGCTGTTGCAACTGCATACCGAACATAGCGAGATGCTATGTGCCCCTGAGTTGCAAGGCCATTTGCGCCAGCGTTGTTTTTTCGTGGGTAGCAGTACGCGAGCGGCCGTGAACTGCGGAAATGCCGACTACGTACCAATGTTTTTATCAGAAATTCCCAAATTATTCCGAAGTGGCGAGCAAAAACTGGATGTCGCGTTAATTCAGGTATCCAAACCCGATAATCATGGGTTTTGCAGTTTAGGCGTGTCGGTAGAAGCCACGCGCGCAGCCTTGCAAATGGCAAAAAAAGTAATAGCCTGGGTAAATCCGTTATTGCCGCGCACCCATGGCGACTCTTTTATCCACTTAAGCCAGATAGACCGCTATGTTGAACATGCCGCGCCCCTGCCCCTGCACAAAGCGGCGCAACAGGATGCGGTGTCAATGCAAATTGGCCGTAATGTCGCCAGTTTAATTCGTGATGGTGACTGCCTGCAAATGGGTATTGGCGCTATACCAGATGCAACTCTTGGCTATCTTGGCGACAGACAGCATCTTGGAATTCATACCGAAATGTTCTCCGATGGCGTCCTGCCCCTAATTGAGCAAGGCGTGATTACCAACCTGAATAAACGCAAACACCGCGGTAAAATAGTCACGACTTTTGCGATGGGTAGCCAGAAGCTATATGACTTTATTGATGACAACCCGCAAGTGGTATTTCTGGATGTTGAATACACTAACGATACCTCAGTTATCCGGCAAAACCCTCAAGTTGTGTCGATCAACAGTGCCCTGCAGGTTGATTTAAGCGGCCAGGTTTGTGCCGATTCGCTGGGTACCAAAATTTATTCAGGGGTTGGCGGTCAAATGGATTTTGTCCGCGGCGCAGCGCTGTCAGATGGAGGCCGCGCTATTATTGCCCTGCCAGCCACTGCAGCAGCCGGCAGCATATCGCGCATCAGCTCGCTGTTAAGCCCGGGCGCCGGGGTGGTAACTACCCGCGCCCATGTGCATTACATTGTTACCGAGTATGGCATCGCTAATTTACGCGCCAAAAGCTTACAGGAGCGGGCCCGCGCCTTGATAGAAATAGCCGCACCGCAGTTTCGCGCCAGCCTTGCCGAGCAAGCCTGGCAAGATTGGGGGCTTAAGGTTTGATGACGAATAAAAATCGTTAAAGCAATTAAAAAAATATTCCAATTCTTAATGCAAATGATAATATATCTCATTGCCATATATATTTAATTGGAGTATCAACATGCAAAAAACAAAAATTGCCCAAACTGTCGCTATAGCATTAGGCTTGCTCGCGATTGAAGCGAAAGCTCAGCAGGCAGAAGAACCTCAGGTTGAAGTATTAGAAATACGTGGTGAGGCGCTAACAGATAGTGCCGACGTGATGCCTGAGTTAATTCAGGGGCGTATATTTGCCGGCAAAAAAACATCAGTTGTCGATTTAACTGAGCAGCCTGCGTTGGTTGAACCGAACTTACGCACAATGTTTGCTACCTTGCCGGGCTTGTTTGTATCAGAACAAAAAATTCCCAGTATTTACAATGTCAATTACCGTGGATTAGGCAATCCACATGAATCTGAGTTTGTTGCCTTTTATCAAGACAATGTGCCGCTGGGGGCGAACATGTTTGGCTATCCCACCATGTACTATATGCCAGGTGGGCAGCGAATTGAGCGGGTAGAATTTATCCGTGGTGGCTCTGGCTTATTATATGGACCACAAATTGGCCCCGTTGTGAACTTTGTAACGCGTAGCCCTTCAGCTCAGGCTGAAACAAGCATTATGACCGAGCAGGCCGTGGGTAGCGACTCTTTATACAGCACATACAACGAAGCACGTTGGGCACAAGGTAACACCGGTTTTCTGGCGTCGTTTGAGCATCGCAGTGCCGATGGTCCCCGCAATAATGAAGACTTTGATGTTAGTTCAGGCTATCTGGGGCTGAGCTATGAAGGCTTTAAAGATATTAAAATTGGCGCCAACCTGGATGTTTATAGCTCTGATTCAGGTGAAGCGGGCCGTTTAACCTCCGCAGAATTTGCGGCAAATCGCGATCTCGTCAAAACACCATTTAACCGGGTGAAAATTGATCAAACCCTGGCCAGTGTAACTTATGAGCAACAACTGGATGCGTCTTCCAGCCTTAATGGCAAAATCTGGTATCTGGGGATGGATCGCTTTAGCCGCCGTTCCGCCGCCTTTATAGCACCTGCGTCAGAGCCTGTTTCAACCAGCATTGACGAGCAGCAATTCCGTAATCTGGGTTATGATCTTCGTTACAGCCTGGCCTGGGCTGACAATCATATCTTAACCGCGGGCAGCTCAGGCTATCGTGGTGACAGTCCCCGGACACAACATCGTAGCAGTGACATTCGCTCTGATAACCAAAATACGGCTGATTTACGTTTTGAACAAGATCGTGTCATAACCTATACAGCGCTGTTTATCGAAAATTTATTCCATTTCGGTAACGTCACTCTGGCTCCGGCCATGCGCTATGAGCGTATTAATTACGACATGGTTGAACTGACAAAAAGCCCTGGACTGAACCGCGATGCTATTGATTTTGAACGCACTTATAATGAAGTATTGTTCGGCTTAGGTGCTGGCTATAAGCTGTCTGGTACAGCAGAAATCTATGCCAATATTTCTGAGTCTTACCGGCCGCAGCGGTTTGACGATGTGATTAATCCGACCTCTGAGTTGGCGGGCAGCAATGACCCTTCAGTATCAAAAGCGATGAACTATGAACTAGGCTACCGCAGCCAGGTTACCGAGCAATTTGCGGTTGATGTCAGCCTGTTCCGTATTGACTTTAATGATAAAATTGAACAAATTCAGGTTAATATCGCAGACATTGAGCGTGTTAACAGTGGTGATTCACGGCATCAGGGACTGGAACTAAGCCTGCAATATGATTTTGAGCTGGCAGCAGGTCATAATTTAAGCGCTTTTGCTAACGGCTCCTGGTTAGATGCTGAAATTATGCGCAGCGTTAACAGCAGCCTGGTCGGTAACACCGTATCTTTTGCCCCGGATTATCTGCTACGTAGTGGTTTAATGTATGCAGGCAATGGCTTAACCGCATCATTAAGTCTGACCATGGTTAGCGATCAATACTGGCAAGACTCTAATTTACCACGTGGTTCCGATTCAGCAACCATTGATGCCAAGATCCCTTCTTATGAAGTGCTGGATTTTAGTGCTGAGTATGCTTTATCGGTGCAGTGGTCATTATATGCCGGCATCAACAATCTGTTGGATGAAAATTATTATAGCCGGGTTAGAACAGATGGTATTGAACCCGCACCTGAGCGCACCGCCTATATCGGTTTTAGGTTCAGTCTGTAATATAACATTGAATCAGCCGGCTTTTGACTGGCTTATAAAGTTAGTAACCCCGGTTTAATATCGGGGTTACTTTTTTGCACAGATGTAGTCTGAAAAGTCGTGCTATGAAATAAAAATGAACTCTGTTACCAACTAAAACAGAACGTTAGACCAGATAGCATCAAAAAATAGCTGTTGTTCTAAAAAGCTCTTAGCCGCAAAGTTTCCAATGCCGGAAATAACAACTCATTCATCCTTTAAACAGAGCACTATACTCAAACTGGTTACTTATGGCTTATTAAAACCAAAAACTGCCCGGCACTGATCAGCAAAGGCACTGAATTTTTCTTTCATAGTTTTTTTCAGTTTCACATCCAGCGAGCCAAGAATTGAATAACCTTCAATCACAATTTGCGGGGCCTGGCGGTCACCCATACAGGGTGCCCTGTTATCGGTGCTACCAATAATATTGAACATATTTGATACCACATTAACCTGCTCCGGCACCAGAATGGTCAGGCTGCCAATCCAGTTATTTACCCGGATAACAATGTGCTGGTGTTGAAAAATAGCTTCCGAAAAATCCAGCTCTACCGAGCCTAGCACGCTAACAATTCGTATTTCAGCTGGCACTAACCACTGGCCACTATGCTGGTTTGATGACAGGACACAAATAATTTTTTCGTTGCGGGTATCGTTACCTGCCTGATAGCGTGGCGAGAAGCTACGCTCGCGCTGTTGTTGATACTGGCTATCTGGCTGCAAAGTTAAATCTGCCACTACATCAATCAGTTCCTGAACGTTTTTCGCATCAGACGCCACATCCAACCGTCGCTCGAAAGCCTCTGCCGATATAATGCCGTGGCTGTAATTCATAATCAGCTGATCTATGGCTTCCTGGCGTACCTGATCAAACGGCCGGTCTTCAATTTTTACACCACTGGTATCAATAGCCATAACGAACTCCTGTTTAGCATAGTTTATTGCTAAAACGTTAGCATAATTCGATTAAGCTAATTTGGTTTTTTGGTATCAAAATGTAAATAGCAAATGATATTTAGCAACTGGATTCACTCACATTACCTAACCGGCTGCTGTCGACGCCTGATATAAAACAGCGATATTTCGGTAAAAAATACATTGTGTTTATCTACTAATTACGCCCCGGCTCAAAACTATCGTAACGCGGCAAGTTAGCGTCTAAATCTTCCCAGTTAGCTTTAGAACTGTAAAAGTTATGCGATAGCGGCCGTTCACTGATATCCGAATTAACAATACCTAGTCTTATTCTGATCCGCGCAGGATCGTCTGCATTACTGCTATACACCGGAGAGCCACAGTTGCTGCAAAAATGGCGAACACAGCCTGGTTTAAAAGCAAATTGACTTAACCGGGCCGCCCCTTTTAAAATTTTAAAATCAGCTGTTTGCACAAAGCCATTGGTAGCAAAAGCGGTACCGCTGGACTTGCGGCACAGCGAACAATGGCAATGAATTATGCTATCGATAGCCCCGTTAATTTCAATAGCGACTTCACCACATAAACACCCACCCTGGTACATTGTTACTCCTCATTAGTGACGAAAGAGAGCGCAGCCTCAACTAGAGTATCCCGATAAGTTGGAATAAACTTACTGTCGTTGTTAGTCATAAAAATAATCAGTAATTGCATATTGGCGTAATAGCGAAAATCGGTGGTAAAAATGCCATTACTGCCTCCATGACGTATTACTTTACCAGCGGAATTGGCAGGTTCTACAATCCAGCCATAACTGTAAAAAACACCTTCGCGAGACGTCGCAACATGAGGCGTAAATAACAATGAAATTGACGCCTCGCTTAATACTACTGCGTTTTGTAGCGCCTGCTGCCAGCGCTTAAGATCGGCCAAGGTTGATAAAAAGCCGCCATTGGCATGTAAATTCCACCATGGGCCATCTTTGTCCCAGGATTTCTCCAGTGGCGTGCCCCAGCGCTTGCTACTGCCGTCAGCTTGGCCACCAAAAATACTATCCCGTTTTAGCTCATACCCAGTCGCCAAAGGTAAACCAGACCAGTCAGGAATACGGTAACCGGTATGCTGTAATCCAGCCGGCTTCAATAAATGCTGCTGCAGATACTGCTCATAGCTCTGGCCGGATACCCGCTCAATAACTAATCCCAACACCGCATAACCTGCATTAGAGTACGAAAAAGCAGTGCCGGGCGACGAATCAAGTTGTGAACGAAACAATCGCTTGGTAAAAGTCGTGCGGCTGACTTTGCTGTAATCGCCACCGGATAAGTTATTGACCAGACCTGAGGTGTGAGTAAGCAGCTGATGTAACGTAATAGCCTTTTGATCTTTGGCAGCTTCCGGGAAGAACTGGCCCAGAGTATCGCTTAACTTCAGTTTGCCTTGTTCCTGGAGTTTTAATATGGCAGCAGCGGTAAACTGTTTAGTCAACGAACCAATATCAAATACTGTATCAGTAGTAAAAGCGCGACCGGCCTCATAGTCTGCCGTACCAAAGGCTTGCAGCAGCAATATTTCATCCGCCATCATAACCAATACCTGACCATCAAAACCGTCGGCCACTGCTTGCTGTTGCCACTGCTGAAGGGCAGCTGGTGCTGCATTTAGCGTCGGCAATAACACCAAACTGCTACAACAAATTAGTGTATAACGCAGATAGTTTCTAATATTCCCAAAGTGCATTTCCCCTCCGAGGCCTGTAAAAATTTTGCTTTAATTTAATGTGTATCTTGCTGGTCCAGCTGCGTCATCAGTCTTTTTAGTTCTTGCAGAACCAATTGTGGCTCATCAAACTGGATAAAGTGGCCGCTTTTATCCGTTAACACTGCACGTCCTTGCGGAAAGGCTGTGGCCCAGTTTTGCCAAAGCTCTCCCCAAAGCTCGCGGCCCTGGTCGGTAAAAAATAAATTGGTTGGGTTGTCTACTTTTTTGACCGAAACTATCACTGTAACCGGCATCGCTTTAATCTGCGGATAATCAGGTAAGGGCCGCTTACTCCAAAAGTCCAGATACTGGTTGGACATGCCCGCTTTCATGTCATCCATTTTAATCTGAGCTATCTCACGGTTGCCCTGCTCAAGGTCAATGGCGCGCAATATATCAACATCATGCTCAGATGACGGGTCCAGCAACAACAAGGCTTTTATTTTATCCGGGTAAGCAGCGGCGAAATCACGCGCCACACTGCCACCATAAGAATGTGCCACCAGAATAACCGGCTCTGTTATTTGTAGCTTTTTCAGCAACTCATTAGTGTAGTCTGCATAATCGAGCGAGGTAAAATGACGCTTAACCTGGGTTGAATTACCATTGCCGACACGGGAGTAACGGATAACCTTTGCCTGCTCGGCGATCGGTGCAAATACCGGCTCCCAATCAGTCATCGCTGAACTACCGCCGGCTTCAAATAACACAGTGTGCTTACCACTGCCGGTAATTTCATACTCCAGCTCAAATTCATTTACATCAATAAACTGACTTTGCGCAGCGCCGAGACTGAAAGATAGTGTCACCAAAATAAATGTTAATAGTTTCAAAATAAAACCTAAAGTTCAAACCATACCAAGCCTGAGTAAGGCTACCTCTGTAAAACTGATTACAGCTAACTTGCCAGGAGCTTTACTAAGCGCTGCTTTATTAAATGCTGCTCAACCTTGTTTGACAGAAAAATCAAGATGGCGGCGTTCAGTAAAATTACAGCAAAACGTTCATTTGCATCAAAACTGCTATAACGTCCAAGCAGATAACCAATGGCGTAGCCCAACAAGGCCGCCAATATTACAGCGAGTAAGCTGCTTATCAACCGCACTTTTTTAGTATCGTCTTTCGCTTGTTTTATGTAATTTTGAACTTTAACGTCATGTTCGTTTGCTAAGTGCGGATACTTAGTTATTAACCATCTGAAGTACTTCATTACTTCTTCCTTGCGAACTTATATTTTGTTTTTCAACCGGGCATTTTTAACAATTGAGCCTTCTCACGCAGCAGCGTAAACAATTTATAACCGCCCCACGCCATCATGCCCCCACCCAATACCAGACAACCGGTAACCACTGTTGGGTTATTTAACACAGGTAAAAACGCCTCACCTTCAGGCGTAAAGGTAGCGTACACCCCCGCAGCAAACAGCAAGGTGCCCGGAACATCAAGAATACCGGCAACCACTAACTCTTTTTCAATCGCTTTAAGACGTTGATGTTTATTATTCATGTTGTTACATCCTGTTATGTTCGGCTGATTAAACCGCGCTTGATGCTAGTGGATCTCTGGCATAAAGTGAACAATTTGTTTCATAACCGCAGTACAAACTGCTACTATTTTGCGAGACAGCAACAGGACAAAAGCCGTGCCCGACTGGACTCACTATCTGAACAATCTGGCTAACCAGTTATGGCGGCTTAGCCCGGCTTGCCGGACACCGGCCAACCCTGCCCATTTAAAACTGGTGGCGCATCGCGGTGCTTATATCGCAGGCCGCAACAGCCCGGCTCCGGAGAATACCCTGGCTGCCTTCGATCGTTGTCTGAAACACAACATCTGGGGTATAGAGCTGGATGTCAGGCTGACCCGGGACGGCGAGCCGGTGGTGCATCATGATCCGTCCTGCGGCCGGCTATTTAAGCGGCCCGATCTCGACATTGCTAACATCCCCTTTGCCACACTGCGCCGCGAGTTACCGCAAATTCCGCACTTACAGGAAGTCATTGCCCGTTATGGTAAGCAATTACATCTGATGATAGAACTAAAAGAATCGTGGCGGCAACGGCGGCAGCTGCAACCAAAGCTCACCACATTATTAGCAGGGCTGGAGCCTGGTGCAGATTATCACCTGCTGAGTCTTGAGCCTGAGCATCTGGAAGGGTTTCGGCATTTGCCGGCTGCAGCGCTGATGGATGTAGCGTTAACCAATACCAAAGAGATTATCCGCCAGAATCATGCCCTGGGGCATGGCGCTGTGGCCGGCTCTTTTGCCCTGCTTGGTAACTCAACTATTCACCAATTAAAACAAGCTGGAAAATTGCTGGGTACCGGCCAGGTTAATCATCCCGACATTATGAATCGTGAAGCTGCCCGCGGCGTTGACTGGCTATTTAGCGATCAACCACTGCGCCTGCTCGGTGTTCAAGACAGAGCTTAGATTAGTCGGCCTCACGCCAGCTATCTGCTACCGCGCTCCCCCTTGCTTCCTGCACTGGCAGCACCGCGACAATTGCCAGCGTAAATAACACTAAACAGAAAATAATGGCATCGGCCAGACCAAAGGCCCATTGCAACAAACCTAAACCCAGCATGCCAAATACTGCAGCCAGTTTAGTGGCCATACCCCAGAAACCAAAAAACTCAGCCGATTTCCCCAGTGGGGTTAGCACCCCAACCAAAGCACGCGCCGCCGACTGCGATGAGCCTAAACTGGCACCGGCCAGCACCCCGGCCACTAAAAATACATACTGCGCCTGCCAGTTCACCCCAAACCACTGGCGGCATAATTCGGCGATGAATGGCGTTTGCCAGATAGCCAGAATGGCCAACAACCATAGGCTTAAGGTCATAATATAGGTAACCTTGGCACCAATCCGGCTTTGTAAAAAGCCAAAACCAATAGCACCTATTGCCGCGGTAATTTGCACTGTGACAAACATCAACACCCGTACCTGCTCATCCCAGCCAATAACCTGTGCGCCATAAATAAACGAGAAAGCAATAATGATATAAATACCGGCCATCGCAAAAAATATCGAGATTAACAACGTCCGTAAATCCCGAAACTGATGCATCGCCCGCCAGGTGGTGTTTAACCGTATAAACGCCATATTGAGCATGCTCTGACCGGCAGGCAACAGACGCTTTACCCCGCGCTCGCGCAGCCAGACAAAGGTAGGAATGGCTGCCAGCAAAAAGAAGCCTGCGGCAAAAGGCCCGACCCAGCGAATGGTTTGATAATTATCCTTTGATACCTCGCCTAAAAATAACAAGGCAAAGGCAGTGGCAACCAGCCCGCCAATATAGCCCAGACTCCAGCCCAGGCCGGAAATCCAGCCCAGTGCTTTGCGTGGCCCAAGGTCTGTTAGAAAACTGGCAATAAAGCCCTCGCCGATGGCATAGGCAAAGTTTGAAATAATGATCAGCAACATCGCCGGCCAAAGCCAGCCGGGCTCAACAAAGTACAGCATAGCGGTGGCAAAAACGGTGAGTAAATAGCTAAAGAATAAGAAGCGCTTGCGGCTGGCAGAGTAATCCATAACCGCACCACAAACCGGGTTAGCCACCACCACCATTAAATAGCTGATGGCCAGCGAAATACTCCACAGCAAATTACCCAAGCGGTAATCAGGTGCATCGCCTACAATTACCCGGGTAAATAAATCACCATAAATCACAGTAATAATCAGTAAGGTATAGGCCTGATTAGCAAAGTCGAACATCGACCAGCCAAAAATCTCCCGCTTCGGTGCCAAAGGTGTAGTGCTACTCATAAATGCCTGTTTTTAGTCGTTATGCTGCAATTTAACTGCATTCACTTTAGCAGATAAAGCTGGCTGTGGCAGGCCAAATAAAAAACCACCCGCAGGTGGTTTTTCAACGTTCGATGATTCAGCGCTCAGCCTTATTTAAGCGTTACCTTCAACTGGCTGATTACCTTTAGAGCTTTATCGGTAGCGGCTTCTACCGTGTCGCTTAGTGCCAGCGCTACGCCCATCCGCCGCTCGCCCTGTACTTCCGGCTTGCCAAAAATACGCAGTTCGGTATCCGGCTCGCTAAGTGCCTGAGCCAGGCCCTGGTATTGAATATCAGCGCTGTGGCCGGGTACTAACAACACCGCCGAGGCAGCCGGACCATATTGCTTAATATAAGGAATGGGCAAGCCTAAAATTGCCCGGGCGTGTAGTGCAAATTCACTTAACTGCTGGGAAATAAGGGTTACCATGCCAGTATCATGTGGCCTGGGCGATACTTCGGAGAAATACACTTTGTCGCCTTTAATAAACAGCTCAACTCCGAATAATCCGCGGCCACCTAACGCCTCTACCACAGCTTTGGCGTAGCGTTTAGCTTCTGTCAGTGCACTGTCACTCATTGCCTGGGGCTGCCAGCTTTCGCGGTAATCGCCCTTTTCCTGGCGATGGCCGATAGGTGCACAATATTGAATACCGGTCAGCGAATTTACCGTTAACAAGGTTATTTCATAGTCAAAGTCGATAAAACCTTCCACTATTACCCGCCCCTTGCCGGCACGACCACCTTCCTGGGCATATAGCCAGGCAGCGTCGAGATCAGCCGCACTGCTCAGCACACTCTGGCCCTTGCCGCTGGAAGACATAATGGGCTTAACCACACAGGGGTAGCCAATGACGTTTACCGCGGCAATAAAACTGTCTTTATCATTGGCAAACTGAAAAGGTGAGGTTGCCAGGCCAAGCTCTTCAGCTGCCACGCGGCGAATACCTTCCCGGTTCATAGTCAGGTTAACGGCTTTAGCACTCGGTACCACATTAAAGCCACAGTCTTCCAGCTCAATAAGTACAGAAGTAGCAATGGCTTCCAGCTCAGGTACAATGAGTGCTGGCTTCTCGCTTATTACCAGCTGACGCAGCGCGGCGTTATCCAGCATTGACATCACCACCGCTTTATCGGCCACCTGCATTGCCGGCGCATTCGGGTAACGGTCTACCGCTATTACTTCACAGCCGTAACGTTTTAGCTCAATACACAGCTCTTTACCCAGCTCACCGGCGCCTAATAACAACACCTTGGTGCTGCTGGCCGTGCCCGGGGTACCTATTTTTTCAATATTATGTGCTGTGGTCATTTTATTTTCACCATTGGCCGGGCTGGGTTACTCCAATCCACATGAAACATTTTACCTTTGGCTTTATCGGTGCGCTCAAAGGTGTGAGCACCAAAATAATCGCGCTGGCCCTGCAGTAAATTAGCGGGTAATACCGCGGTACGGTAAGAGTCATAATAACTCAGTGCTGAGCTTAACGCCGCTACCGGAATACCTGATAAAGTGGCATTGGCCACCGCCTTGCGCCAGTTTTGCTGATAAACAGAGATTTGTTTGGCAAAGAATGGGTCTAGCAGCAGGTTTTCCAGCTCATCATTGCGCTCAAAAGCATCGGTTATTGATTGCAAAAACACTGCGCGGATAATACAACCGGCCCGCCAGATTTTGGCTATTTCGGCAAAGTTAAGCTGCCAGCCATGTTCATCGGCAGCCGTTTTCATCAAGTGGAAACCCTGAGCGTACACGCAAATTTTAGCGCAATACAACGCATCATGCAGCGCCTGAATAATTTCATCTTTTTGCTCAGCTGAAATTAAATTCTGGGCCGGGCCGGCTAATACCGTTGCGGCTTTAACCCGCTCATGCTTCAGGGCCGATAGCGACCGGGCGTAAACCGCTTCAGCAATAGTTGGCGACGGGCTACCCAGTTGCAGGCTGCTGACGGCAGTCCACAAGCCAGTGCCTTTCTGGCCGGCTTTATCCATAATAACGTCAACCAGCGGCAGGCCGGTTTCCGAGTCTTTGGTGGCCAGCACCTCAGCGCTGATACCAATTAAATAACTGTTAAGCGGGCCTTCGTTCCACTGCTTAAAAACCTCAGCAATAGCAGCAGATGTCATACCAAGAATATCCCGCATTACCTGATACACTTCGCAAATCAGCTGCATATCGGCATATTCAATACCGTTGTGCACCATTTTTACATAATGGCCCGAGCCACTGGGGCCAATATAAGTGGCACAAGGCTCGCCTTCGGTAACCGGGTTACCGGGCTCAAACCGCTCTATCGGTTTTCCGGTAACAGGATCTACTTTAGCAGCAATGGCCTGCCACAGCGGCTTAATCCGGGTCCAGGCGTAGGGGTCGCCACTTGGCATTAACGACGGGCCAAAACGGGCGCCCACTTCCCCGCCGGATACGGCAGTAGAGAAGAAAATAAACTTACCTTCGTACTGTTTTTCCCGCGCCACAGTATCGGTCCATAAACTATTACCGGTATCGACAATAATATCGTCAGCCTGAATGCCGGCGTCGATTAGCTTATGACAGATATCATCTACTGGCTTACCGGCTGGTACCGACAATACAATTAAGTGTGGCGCGGATAAGCGCGATAACAGTTCAGTGTATGAGCTACAGCCAATAACCCGCGCTGGCTTGTCACCCCGTTCGGCTTTATCCTGCGCTAACACAGCTTCCAGTTTCTGATGGTCTAAATCGAAGGCAGCTACCCGGTAGCCATTGTCGGCGAGGTTCAAAATGAGGTTTTTGCCCATTACCCCGGCTCCAACGAAACCGATGTCACAAATTGGCGCTGTATCTGTCATCTGACGATCCTTTACTTAGTGTTACTAAGCCAACAACAGGCTCGGAAAATGGCGGGCATTCTACTGCAAAAACACGGTAAAAGCAGCAATAAACCTGCAACCAGGCTTACACTGTAAATATCATGTAGTTCACTGCCAAACCGAGACACTGTGCGCCGCCTGCAAATAGTCCTGATGAATACTGGTTTTTTCGCTGGCCAGACCATCGTTATGGGCCGTATCAAACAACCGTTGCCAGCCTGCTCCCTCCCGCCTCGCCGGCAAGGTTAACGCCACCGACTGCCCGGCAGCATTAAACACAAACAATAATGCCTTGCCGCTGTGACGGTTAGTGATCCTGAAAATACAGAGCGCCCGGTCCGGGTCATGCCAGTCTTGTTGCTGCTTTTCGGTGCCATCGGCTAAAAACCAGCATACCTGATGTTTATCGCCATGCAGCTGATAATGGTCGTCCAGCAGAGATATTTGCTGCAAGCAGCTTAGTTGTTTCCGCAGTTCCAGCAGCTGGCGCACAAACTGCACAAACTTTTGCTGCTGCCCATCAAGCTGCCAGTTAAGCCAGCTTATCGGGTTATCCTGGCAATAAGCATTGTTATTGCCGCCCTGGGTATGGCTTAGTTCATCTCCACCCAGCCAGTGGATCATACCCTGGCTTAACAGCAAGGTGGCAGCCAGATTACGTTTATGCTGATAACGACGGGCCAGAATAACCGGGTCGCTGCTTGGCCCCTCCACCCCATGATTGCAGCTCAAATTATGGCCATGACCATCGCGGTTTTGCTCACCATTTTGCCAGTTATGTTTATCGCTATAGCTGACTAAATCTTCCAGGGTAAAGCCATCGTGATAAGTCAGAAAGTTAACACTGCAACTGGCTGGTTTATGATGCTTTTGAAAAATATCGCGTGAGCCCAGTAAGCGGGTGGCAAAATCGGCCAGCACGCCTTTATCGCCGCGCCAGAAAGCCCGGAAGGTATCACGGCACTTGTCATTAAGTTCAGACCAATTAGCCGGAAATTGCCCTAAATGATAGCCAAAAGGACCAACATCCCAGGGTTCAGCAATCAATTTGGCCTGTGACAACACTGGATCCTGGGCAATGATCTGAAAAAAACTGGCATAAGGGTTAAAGCGTTTGTGTTCGCGCCCCAGAGTAACCGCCAAATCAAAACGGAAACCATCAACCTGCATCTCAGTAACCCAGTAGCGTAGCGCATCCATTACCAGTTGCTGGGTAGCCGGGTTGGCAATATTTAAGGTATTACCACAACCGGTGAAATTGCAATAATTCTGGTAGTCGATCATATCGGCGTGACTGTGAAATAAATAATAATGGCGGTCGGCCAGGCCGCGAAAGCTTAGCACCGGGCCATCATCGCCCGCTTCTGCACTATGGTTAAACACTACGTCCAGGATCACCTCGATGCCATGCTGGTGCAAGGTACGAACCATTTGCTTAAATTCGGCAACGGCATCGTCCAGCTGATAACGCGGGTCAGGTGCAAAAAAATTGACCGGGTTATAACCCCAGTAATTAGTCAGGCCAAGACCGGTTAACCTGGGCTCAGCCATAAATGCAGCCACAGGTAACAGTTGTACTGTGGTGATCCCAAGCTGCTTTAAGTGGCTGATAATACTGGCATGACACAGGCCTAAATAGGTACCACGCAACGCTTCGGGCACGTCGGGATGCAGCATGGTAAGGCCCTTAACATGGGCCTCATAAATCACCGTTCTTTCACGAGCAATTTTTGGTTTAGTACTCTTTTGCCAGTCAAAGGCTGCTGGTTGCCAGTTATAAGCAGCTGGATCCAGCACACCTTTGGCTAGCGCCAGATGGCTTTTTTGCTGATACGGCTCACTTTGCCATACCTGAGCCCGGTTTAGTTTGCGACTGTATGGGTCGATTAGCACCCGCTCTTTATCAAAGCGGAACCCTGCACTACCAGCACTCAGGCCATCAGCTTTCAACGCATATAACGTGCCGTCGCTAATATCGCTGACTTGTAAATGCCAGACACTGCCGGTGCGGGCAGTAAAAGCCAGCTCAGCCAGTTCCTCTTCGGTATCGGGTTGATATAAACATAACACCAGGCCGGTAGCGTCGGGCGCGAACACCGCAAAATTCCAGCAGTTTTCGGCTACTTTGCTCGGCCCCAACGGATGACTTTCGCCATGGCTCGTTTTCAGTAAAGGCACAGTATTAACGCTGCTGTTGCTCATTACGCATTGTCCTTTTTCCTCAGGTATAAACAAGCCAGCGGTGGCAGATTTAAGCGGATAGCCTGGGCCTTACCATGACAGCCAGGCTGCTCAGAGCATAAATTGCTGCCCACGGCATAATTACCACCCCAATAATATTCACTGTCGGTATTAACAATAACCTCATATTGACCGGCTTGCTCTACTCCCAGCATAAAATTATCACGCGGTACCGGGGTAAAATTGGCCACAACATAAATGGCGTTGCCCGCACTATCACGGCGGATAAAACTAAGGGTGCTGTGCTCTGAATCGTTATGATCCAGCCAACTGAAGCCCTGCGGCTGGTAATCCAGCTCATGCAAAGGCTTGCAACGTTGATAGCTGTGGTTCAGATCGCGATAAAGCTGCTGAATCCCCTGATGCTTTGGAAAAGCCAGTAAATGCCAGTCCAGGCTCTGGGTGTGGCTCCACTCCCGACTCTGGCCCAGCTCATTACCCATAAAATTCAGCTTTTTGCCGGGGTGGCCAAACATAAAAGCGATATAGGCGCGTAAATTGGCAGCCTGCTGCCATTCGTCGCCGGGCATTTTATTAATTAAACTGCCTTTACCATGCACCACTTCGTCATGTGATAACGGCAAAATAAAGTTTTCGTTGTAGGCGTACACCATTGAAAAGGTTAAGTCACTGTGGTGATATTTACGATAAGACGGATCTTTACTGATATAGCGCAGACTGTCGTTCATCCAGCCCATATTCCACTTAAAGCCAAAACCCAGGCCGCCACTGTCAACCGGCCGCGATACCTGTGGGAATGAAGTCGACTCTTCGGCAATGGTCATCGCCTGAGGAAACTTGCCATACACTTCGCTGTTCAACCACTTAAACAGGCTAATCGCTTCGTAGTTATGGTTGCCGCCATCGATATTCGGCACCCACTCGCCTTCGTTGCGGGAATAATCCCAATACAACATCGAGGCTACCGCATCGACCCGGATGCCATCGATATGAAAATGCTCCAGCCAATACAGGGCGCTGGCCACCAAAAACTGCCTGACATAGTCTTTGCCATAATCATAAATGCAGGAGTTCCAGTCAGGATGCCAGCCACGGCGTGGGTCGGCATATTCGTATAAATGGCTGCCGTCAAAGCGGGCTAAACCATGGCCATCTTCCGGAAAATGAGCCGGCACCCAATCCAGGATCACCCCAATACCGGCCTGATGACAGGCATCAACAAAGGCTTTAAACTGATCGGGTGTACCAAAGCGTGAAGTTGGGGCAAATAACCCCAGTGGCTGATAACCCCAGGAGCCATCAAACGGGTGCTCCATTAGCGGCAGCAACTCAATATGGCTATAACCCATGTCTTGCATGTAGGGAATAAGCTGCTCAGCCAATTCAGCATAATTAAGTGGCTGGTTGTCGTCTTTACGCCGCCAGCTGCCAATATGCAGCTCGTAAATACTCATCGCACTCTGGTAAGGGTTTACCGCAGGTCGTTCACGCCAGTTTTTGTCCTGCCACTGATAGCTGTTGTGGTCATATACCAGAGAAGCATGAGACGGATACTGTTCGGCATAAAACGCCATCGGATCGGCCTTGTGTGGCAATAAATGGCCATCTTTATCTTTAATCTCAAACTTATAACGCACCCCGCTGCTTACTTCTGGCATTACTAATACCCAATGGCCGCAATCAGTGCGCTCCATCGGATGACAACGGCCATCCCAGCCGTTCATATCACCCACCAGGCTAACGCTGCTGGCGTTTGGTGCATAGACCGCAAAGCGGGTGGCAGTTAACGACGTACCATCCGGTGCAAGGCTGATAACCTGAGCTCCCAGCTGGCGGTACAGGTTTTCAGGCTGACTATGCACATGATGCACCGCATAAAAAGCCTGCTCGCGAAACTGATAAGGGTCAATACAACGATAACTACTGTGGGCATCGCTCACTTGTAAATAATAAGCACTGGCCTTACGTTTGCGGGTGAGGACCAGCTCAAATACGCCACTAAACTCAGGGTGTGCTGTTAACTTACCAAGGCTTTTGTCGCTTGTTAATTCAAAGGCTTCAACGGTCAGCGCATGCGGCAAATAGGTTCGCAGCAGCATACCGGTGCCTTTGGCACTGTAGCTGTTCGCCTGCCAGCCCAGTAAAGCAAAAGGATGGGCACAACTTGCCTGATTTAACTGCGCTAATGTCATCGTATCTGTCCTTATAATATTAATTTATCACCGTACAGCGGATTAGCTGGCCCGTGCTTTCGTTAACTCTGCCAGCAACTGTTGAATATGTGGTTCGATGGTCCACTGCTCCATTTCCTGGCTTAATTTGCGCCGCCAGTTTGGATATTCATCACTGGTACCTGGTACATTAACCGGCTGGGTCATTTCCAGCCAGTCTTCCAATTGCAGGCATAATAACTGACTGTTACCGGCGGCCAGATGACGCTGCATCGCATAATTCAGGGGGCGATCCATCGCCAGGCTATCAACAGTCCGTGGATAATCCATTGGTAACATGCCATGGCCGTGCAGAGAATCAAGGATCTGCTGCTTGTTAGCATGTCGTTGTTGATACAAGCCCTGCAGTTGTTGCTGGTCTATATATAAACCCAGATGCTGACCCAGTTTTAAATCTTCGCAGTGCCAAAAACCGGTTAAGGTGGGTAGGTCGTGAGTACTTAAGGTTGCCATCGCCTGCACCGGATAGTGCGCCGGCGAAATATAACCACCATCGGCAGCCGTTTCAAAAAAGAATACCCGATACGAATAAATGCCGTAATCAGCTAACAACTCACGAATACCATCCGGCACTGTGCCAAGGTCTTCACCAATAATCACTGCCTGCTGACGCTGACTTTCCAGGGCCAGAATGCCCAGCAAATCCATGATCGGATAATATACATAAGCGCCACCACCAGCATTGGCTGCGGTTTTTGGCACCCACCACAAACGCAGCAAGGCCATCACATGATCGATGCGCAGTGCGCCGGCGTACTGCATATTACTGCGAAATAACTCAATTATTGGCTGGTAAGCCTGGCTAAACAACTGATACGGCTGCATTGGCGGCAGGCCCCAGTTCTGGCCAGCCGGACCTAACGGGTCAGGCGGTGCGCCAACACTGGCATCACGGCAATATAAATCGCCATTACCCCAGATTTCAGTTGAGGCTTCACTGACCCCCACCGCTAAATCCCGGTACAGACCTAACAACATCCCTGCTGTTTTTGCTTGCTGCTGTACGGCTTTAAGTTGCTGCTGGGCAATAAATTGCAGGTAGCAATAAAAATCCAGTTGTTGCTGATGCTCCTTCGCAAATTGTTGCACTGCGTCACTTTGCGGGTCGCGATATTGCTCCGGCCAGTTTGGCCAGCCCCAATGATTACTATCCTGCTTAATTAAAAAGGCGTGTAATGCATCGTACAATGCCAGTTGCTGTAAGCTGTCACCCCCCTGTTGTTTAAACTCAGCAAACTCAGCCGCTAAATGCGCTTCTTTACCGCAGTGCTGCACAAACCACTGATACAGACTGTGCATCACCGGCAGTTTTAATTGCAATACCCCGCTGTAATCAACCCAGTCGCGCGAGCGTTGCGCAGCAATAGCGGTGTTAAATGCGGGCGTACTTATCAGGCTGTTAGTCTTACTACACTCGTTGTATCCGGGCATAGCACTAACATCAATATAGATAATATTAAGCCAGCGGCGTGAAGAAGGGCTGTAAGGGCTGGCACCTTCCGGCATCGCCGGATACAACGCATGAATAGGGTTTAAGCCAACAAAATCGGCGCCCTGCTTAGCCAGATAAGCGACCAGGGTGCTTAAATCGCTGAAATCACCGATACCCCAGTTACGCGCTGAGCGCAAACCGTAAAGTTGAACCGATACCCCCCACTGTTTTTGTTGTGCAAATTCGTCTGGCTGATAACACTTACCGGGACTGACGATTAAGCGCTGTTCAAAACTGAAACCGGTATCATTGCAGGTTAACGTCAGGGTGTGATAGCCGGCTTCAAGCGGATAATCCAGACTATGCTGATACTGCTGATACTCATCATCGCCAATTACAGCAACCTGCACCAGCTCGCCCGCAACCGGCTCAGTACTAAACTGATGGTTGATACCTCGCTCGGTTTTTAAGGTAAAATCAAAACTGTTGTTAGCCAGCGCTAACGGTACCTGCAATTCAAAAGTATGGGGCTCACCCAGCAACTGGACTGACACCGGCGCGAGAATTTGCTGCCAGAAATCCAGTTGCCGCTCAGTCAGTTCAGCCCTTGCTGCCCCATCATCTGCTATATTAAAGCCCTGAGCTGCCAGCAAAGCCAACTGATCAGACGTAGCAACCTGAGTGGGGTTACCCCAGGCATCATTAAAGTCGGTTTCAATCCCGGAAAAAGCAACCAGTTCGGCCAGTAGGGCGGCATCCATTATTTATTCCTCAATATAAACAGTAAGTTGGTATATTTTTACTGCTAAACACGATAATAACACCAAACTAATTTACGTTATTAAATTACAAAAAACCAATTTAATGCAGTTTAAAACTTGAAAAAAGCCAGCATTAATGTAATTTTACTACATATTATTGGCTGAATACGAATAAATGAATACGTTTTCAGCTTTAACTCTCTTAACTTTAACTCTGGAGTCACTATGTCTATTCGGGTTGCAATTAATGGCTTTGGCCGCATTGGCCGCAATGTGTTACGCGCTTTATATGAAAGCACTAAAAACTACGATATTAAAATTGTTGCCATTAATGATTTAGGTGACGCTGCGATTAATGCTCACCTGCTGAAGTATGACACAGCACATGGCATTTTCGCTGCCAGTGTTTCGCACGATGAACAAGCCATTTACGTTAATGACGACCAGATTAAAACGTTAAGTATCCGCAATCCGGCTGACTTACCATGGAACGAACTAAAAGTAGATGTCGTATTAGAGTGTACCGGCTTATTTACCGATCGCAAAACCGCGGGCGCCCATTTAAGCGCCGGCGCTAAAAAAGTCATTATTTCAGCCCCCGGTAAAGATGTCGATGCTACTGTAGTATATGGTGTTAATCATCAGGTTATTACCCCAGAGATGACTATTATCTCAAACGCTTCATGCACTACTAACTGTCTGGCACCTATCGCAAAACCGTTGTCTGATGCGCTGGGTATTGAGTCAGGTTTAATGACCACCATTCATGCTTATACTAATGATCAGCGCTTAAGCGATGTTTATCATACTGATGTACGCCGCGCCCGGGCGGCAGCGATGTCGATGATCCCCACTAAAACCGGCGCTGCCGCAGCGGTTGGCCTGGTAGTACCCGAGCTGAAAGGTAAGTTTGATGGTTTAGCAGTGCGGGTCCCTACCCTTAATGTGTCGTTGGTTGATTTAACCTTTATTGCCGGCCGTGATACCACTATTGAAGAAGTTAACGATATAATTCGCGCTGCCGCAGCACAAAGCCCGATGAATCAGGTACTGGCGGTTAATGATTTGCCACTGGTGTCGGTTGATTTTAATCATAACCCAATGTCGTCTATATTTGATGCGACTGAAACCCGGGTTAATGGCAGGCTGGTAAAAGTGATGTCGTGGTATGACAATGAATGGGGTTTTAGCAACCGGATGCTGGATAACGTGGTTGAGTTGATGAAGTAGAACACCTACTCCGCTTTCAGCAAGTTTATAGGCATTTAAGGGCGTTTATGCCACAAGAAAATATCAGCACGCTAACGGGTTTTGCCCAGCTTAGCGACTTACCCTGCCTTAAGCTGCAATATGGTAAAGCCAGTGCCGTCGTATCTCTATATGGCGGTCAGGTATTGTCTTATCAGCCAACGCCCGGCCACGAGTTACTGTGGTTGTCCGCAAACGCTCAGTGGCATAACGGTGCGGCTATTCGTGGTGGCGTGCCGGTTTGCTGGCCCTGGTTTGGCCCGGCCTCCGCCAAGATTAACCCGGAGCAGCAACCTCTGCCTAACCATGGTCTGGTGCGCAACCGGCTATGGCAGATCCGACACAGCCAAAGCAGCCTTGCAGCAACCAGCGTTACCCTGACGATTGCTGTTAACGATATACCTGCGACCTTATGGCCGGCTAACGCACAGGCACAGCCGGTTAATCTTGCACTGACGCTGCTATTAAGTGCCAACCAGCTAATCATGCAGTTAAGCTGTGATACCCCGCTTTATCAGCAAGCAGCACTGCACAGTTATTTCCGGGTACAAAACCTGGAGCAAACCACGGTAACCGGGTTAAGCGCACACTATTTCGATAAAATCAGCAATGCTGAGCAAGCTAGTCAGGATGACAAAGCACACTTTAGTGCTGAAACCGATCGTATTTACTATAAAACCGGCAGCCAGTTGCAGTTGTTTGATGATCAGCGCCAATTGGCTATTGAGCAGCGAGGGCATGATGCCAGCGTTATCTGGAATCCGTGGCAACAAAAAAGCCGTGACTTGCCTGATATGGCAGATGACGGCTTTACTGAATTTGTTTGTGTTGAAAGTGCCAGGCTTGAGTTAACCCATCCGCAAGATTTGTGTCTTATCCAAACCTTATTACCGCGTTAAAACTAAGCCCGCTGCTACAATGGCCGCTTAAAGCTGGCCGTGTAAAAACTGCTTCAGATCCTGTTGCGGATATCCTAATTGGCAAAGCAGTTCCGGCACCTCATCCTGAGGCATAAACACACTTTCAAAGTGCTCCAAAATACCATACAAATCAGCACCTTGCTCCTGAAGTCGCTGGGCAGTTGCTAAATGTATATTGCGGACAAAATCACTGGTCATTACTGTTAACCTCAAAGTGGTATTAGCGTTAGCCTCTGTCTGTATCGCCAGCTTATACTGAACAAATTTTAGCCAGCTGACAAGCTTTAAAATAACGTTTTTTACCAACTGGAATTAAACTGCTCATTTATCAAAAGTTTTCTGCCATCAGCATACTGTACCGTCAAGTTGAGTTGCCATAACATCGCCGGATCGCTGCAGGCACCCAACAGAAACTCAGCTTGCCATTGCTCTGCACCACTTGCCGATAGCGTACCAAGTTTGTCAAAACGAACAGGGATTAGCCCCATATACATGCTAATACCTGTTAGCTCAGCGCTGATAGTAGCGATGGGCTGTTCACTGACCAGGATAATACTGAGCGGCGTCTCTACCGGCGCGGATGCCGGGCTTAAACTCAGCAACAAATCAGATTGCTGATGTAATACCCTGACACTGACATCTGGCTGTTTTGGCTGACACGCCAAAAGCAGCAGGCAGAAACTCACGGAGATAACCTTTTGCATAAGCAGCTTTTCATTAATTTAAATCCGGCAGTTTATCGCCTTTTCGGCAAAAGCGCTAAATAGTGGCTACAATTGGCTATTTATTGGACAGGGACTTTGTTCTACGTCATAAAATGGGCGAGTTTACCTATCTTTTAAAAGACAAAACTCGTATCATTTCGCCCAAAATTCAGTGGCTGCGACAGCAAAGTTAACTTGGTGTTAGTTGACCACTTTATAAAAAAAGGGCCACCTAAAGGTGGATTTTAGTAACCAGCATAACTGCAGCGGAACTCAACATGAGCCAGACCAAACCGTTAAATGTTGAATACAACTATAGCGTTGTCCGCCTCTTTGCCATTACTACCGTTTTATGGGGTATTGTTGGCATGGTGGTGGGCGTATTACTCGCAGCCCAGCTTTACTGGCCGGCATTAAACTTTGATATTCCCTGGCTGACCTACAGCCGGTTAAGGCCACTCCACACCAACGCAGTTATTTTTGCGTTTGGTACCAGTGCCTTGTTTGCCACATGTTACTACGTGGTACAGCGAACCTGTCAAACCCGGCTATTTGCTGAAAAACTGGCAATGTTTACCTTCTGGGGCTGGCAAACAATTATCGTTGCTGCAGCGATTACCCTGCCGCTGGGTATGAGTCAGAGTAAAGAGTACGCTGAACTTGAATGGCCGATAGATATCTTGATTACTATTGTCTGGGTATCCTTTGCTATTGTGTTCTTCGGCACCTTAGTTAAACGCAAAACCAGCCACATTTATGTTGCAAACTGGTTTTATGGTGGTTTTATAATCACCGTGGCCGCGCTGCACATAGTCAACAGCATGGTAGTACCACTTAATCTGTTTAAATCTTATTCGATTTACGCCGGTGCAGTAGATGCCATGGTGCAGTGGTGGTACGGCCATAACGCGGTTGGTTTTCTGTTAACTGCGGGCTTCCTGGGCATGATGTATTACTTTGTGCCGAAACAGGCCGGCCGGCCGGTGTATTCATACCGCCTGTCGATTGTGCACTTCTGGGCACTGATTGCGCTTTATATCTGGGCAGGCCCACACCACTTGCACTACACCGCTTTGCCTGACTGGACTCAGTCATTAGGAATGGTTATGTCTATCGTGCTGTTTGTGCCAAGCTGGGGCGGCATGATCAACGGTATTATGACGCTATCAGGTGCCTGGCATAAGCTGAAAACCGATCCTATTCTGCGCTTCTTAATTGTATCGTTGTCGTTTTATGGTATGTCGACCTTTGAAGGGCCGATGATGGCAATAAAATCGGTCAACGCATTGTCACACTATACCGACTGGACCGTTGGCCACGTGCACTCTGGAGCTCTTGGCTGGGTAGCGATGATTTCAATTGGTGCAATGTATCATCTTATTCCGGTGGTTTATAACAAAGTTGGTATGTACAGCACCAAGCTGATTAATACCCACTTCTGGCTACACACCATAGGCGTAGTCTTATACATCGTTGCGATGTGGATCTCCGGTATTATGCAGGGCATGATGTGGCGCGCGGTTAACACCGACGGCACCCTGACTTACAGCTTTGTGCAAAGTCTGGAAGCCTCTATGCCGTTTTATCTGATGCGCTTTATTGGTGGGGTCTTTGTAGTCGCGGGTATGCTGATTATGGCGTACAACGTTTACAAAACCGTCCGTAGTAAAGATGAAGTGGCACAAGCTGTGCCAGTAACGGCATAAGGGGCAGGTCATGTCGAAAAATCATCATGAAAAAATAGAGAAAAGTGTTGGCTTGCTGGGCATTTTTACCGTCATTGCTATCAGCTTTGGTACTCTGGTACAGATTACCCCGCTGATGTTTATGGAAGAAACCAATCAACCCATTGACGGTTTAAAACCTTATACGGCGTTACAAATGGAAGGCCGGGATATTTTTATCCGCGAAGGCTGTACTAACTGCCATAGTCAGATGATTCGCCCATTCCGGGCGGAAGTTGAACGCTACGGTCACTACTCAGTAGCCGGCGAAAGTGTATGGGAACATCCATTCTTATGGGGTTCTAAGCGCACCGGGCCAGATCTGGCACGGGTGGGTGAACGTTACAGCGACGACTGGCACTACGCCCACTTAATGGATCCGCGCTCAGTGGTACCGCAGTCTAATATGCCAGGGTATCCCTGGTTAGACAGCAACATTCTGGATGGTAAACATACCGCCCGCAAACTTGAAATCTTCCGTGGTTTTGGCGTGCCTTATACCGATGAAGACATTGCCGGCGCTGTTGATGCAGTAAAAGGAAAGACTGAAATGGAAGCCCTGATTGCATACCTGCAATCGCTGGGCACAGCGTTGAAGTAATCATTATGGAATTTGCAACAGTTCATAGCGTGTTAACCGTGATTCTGTTCGTTGGCTTTGTTGCTTTCGTTATCTGGGCTTACAGTAAAAAACGTAAGAAAGATTTTGACGAAGCTGCCAACCTGGTATTTGACGACGAACCAGAATCTAAAGAACAAAAAATCAAACGGGAGTCAGATCATGAGTAGCTTCTGGAGTGCTTGGATCATTGTTTTAACTTTACCTGTGCTAATTGGCTGCTTTATTTTACTGCGCTGGAATCTAACTAACTACGTTGGTGTGCCGGAAGATGAAACTACCGGCCATGAAGTAGACGGTCTGGAAGAAGTAAATAATCCACTGCCAAAATGGTGGACATATATGTTCTATGGCACCCTGATTTGGTCGGTGTTTTACCTCGCCGCCTATCCGGGTTTAGGTAACTGGCCGGGGTTTCTAAACTGGACCAGCTCTAATCAGGGTATTAAAAACCTGGAAGAGTCACGTGCAGCTGTATTACAGGCAAAAGCTGAAGGGAAAACTGTCCAGCTGGATATTGAGAATGAAGTAGCAGCAGCGACTTATGGCCCGGTATTTCAGCAGTTTGCCAACCGTGATGTGCTGGACCTTGCCTATGACGCCGATGCACTGAAAATTGGTCAGCGCTTGTTTTTACAAAACTGCGCCTTGTGCCATGGTTCTGATGCCCGTGGCCAGCGGGGTTACCCCAACCTAACCGACAACGATTGGTTATATGGTGGTAGCCCGGATAAGATCAAGGAAACGCTGTTATATGGCCGCAGAGCTGCAATGCCAGGCTGGGGAGCTGCGCTGGGTGAGCAAGGCATTAAAGAGATGACTGCCTACGTTCTGAGTTTATCTGGCCGGACAGTAAACGACCAGCTAGCCAGTGCCGGTAAAGCGAAGTTCGGTATGTGTGCAGCTTGCCATGGTGCAGATGGCAAAGGCAGTGTGGCTCATAATCTGCCGTTTGGTGCCCCTAACCTGACCAATAACATTTGGTTATATGGTGGTACGGCAGCCGCAATTGAAGAAACCTTAATCCAGGGGCGCTATGGCGTGATGCCAGCCTTTAAAGATACCCTGGGTGAAGACAAAGTGCATATTTTAACAGCTTATGTTTACCGGTTATCTAATCCGGAAGACCTGCGTTAAGCAAGGCATTGCTGGCTGCAGGTTAAAAAAATATCAGGCTAATACCAACTAAGCCCCGTAAAGGGGCTTAGTATTATCAAGCAAGAGGTAACAATGCAGCAGGATACTAAACCCTGGTATAAGCAAATATGGCCCTGGATCCTAATCGCCATTCCGGTTGTCACTGCCCTGAGAGCTATTTATGCTGTGGTACTGATGAACCAGCAACAGCCTGATCTGGTAATTGATGATTATTACAAGGCAGGAAGAAGTATCAATTTGCAGTTAGCCAAGTACCGCGAAGCAGCCTTGCGCAACTTAAACGCGACGGTATTAATTGCAGGCAACAGGGCTGTAGTGCGATTTACTGAAAATGCGGTGCTGGAGGACAGTATTCATCTGGACTTTTATCATCCGACCCTGGCAGCGCAAGATTTTGCAGTAGATGCTCAGCGTAGTGGTGAGCTGTTATATGTTGCTACCCTGCCGCTGACCCCCACTGGAAAATGGCGCCTGAACGTAAGCGATAACAGTTACGAGTGGAAATTAAGAGCGACCTTTGAGCTACCTGCCAGCCAGGAAATCAAGCTCGGTTATTAGTAAAGCACAAGCAGAGGCTGGGGTGGCATCAATAAGCTGTTTTCATTGTCTGCAGCCGGTTGTTAGCGGCGAGCGTTTTCAGTTAGCCATTAATGGCAAACCAGAGCTGTTTTGCTGTGCTGGCTGCCAGGCTGTGGCGCAGACCATTATCGACAGCGGTCTGGATGACTACTATAAATTCCGGACCGAGGCAGCTGCAAAGGCCGAGCTTGTCCCTGCCGAACTGCGTGCCAGCCTGGAGCAATACGACAGCGCTGAGGTGTTGGCAGACATTAGCCAGCAACAACGCGGTGGCACTGAGCTTGAGTTAGCTATCAGCGGTATGAGCTGCGCAGCCTGCGCCTGGTTGATTGAAAAACACCTTAGCAAGCAGCCAGCTATTAACAAAATCAGTATTAACTCCTCTACCCAGCGGGCATTACTTAACTGGCAGCCTGCACAATTGGCTCTCAGTGAAATATTGCTGCTGATTAATCAGCTGGGCTACCAGGCCAGCCCTTTTGTTGCCGATCAGCAGGAAAACCAGTTTAAAACCGAACTTAACCGCTTCTTAAAAAGGCTGGCGGTATCGGGCATTATGACTATGCAGGTAATGATGCTGGCCTTTGCCCTGTATTTTGGTGAGTACAGCGGTATTGATCAGTCGCATCACGGCTATCTGCGCTGGATTAGCATGTTACTGACATTGCCGGTTGTGCTTTACGCCGCACTGCCTTTTGTCAGTAGTGCCTGGCGCAGCGTTAAAGCCCGCCAGTTAAATATGGATGTGCCGGTTAGTTTAGCCATTTATTACACTTTTTTTGCCTCTGCTTATGCCACTGTCATGCAAACCGGTGAGGTGTATTTTGAATCGGTATGTATGTTTACCTTTTTACTGCAACTGGGTAAGTTTTTTGAATACCGGGCGCGGGCTCAGGCGCGGGATGCGACCAGTAACTTACTTAAAATAATGCCGGTTTCAGCAACCTTGCTTAAAGACGACCAGCAGCAGACTGTATCTGCCCGCCGTCTTGTTGCCGGCGATACTATTCTGGTTAAGCCCGGAGAGACCTTACCGGCAGACGGCGTAGTGCTCACAGGCAGCAGTACCGTTGATGAGTCGATGCTAACCGGCGAATACACCGCAATCAGCCGTCAGCAAGGTGATAGCGTGCTAGCCGGCAGTATCAATCATGATGGGCTGCTAACGATTAATGTCAGCAGTGCGCTGGCGCACTCCCGCCTTGGCCAGATAATTCAACTACAGCAACAAACCCTGCACAGCAAACCGCGGCTTGTAGAAAAAACCGATCAACTGGCTCGGTATTTTGTCGAGCGGTTACTACTGATAGCCGCAGCCACCTTTGCCGTGTGGTATTTCTGGCTGGATGCCGATCGGGCATTCTGGGTAACCTTGTCGGTGTTGGTAGCAACCTGCCCCTGCGCGTTAAGCCTGGCTACGCCAACCGCAATAACCTGTGCCTTGTCGCGGCTGAACCGGCTGGGTATTCTGGTAAAAAACGCCCAGGCACTGGAGATACTGCCAGAGCTAACTCATATTATTTTCGATAAAACCGGCACCCTGACCGAAGGTCGCTTCAGTATCGCTGCTTTGCAACGGCTACCATCGCCCGCAGGCAATGCGATAAATGATAGTGAGCTACTGAATGTCGTGGCTAATCTGGAACAACATTCTGAGCATCCCATTGCCCGCGCCTTTAAAGGCTACCTGCTGCAAAACCTGCAACTTAAACAGGTCACAATTAGCGTTGGCCAGGGTATCAGGGGCAGCTGGCAAGGCCAGCAGCTGAAAGTGGGTAGCGCTGCCTTTTGCCAGATCAGCGACGAACACCTAAGCGTGACCGGCAATGCCAATGTGTTTGTAACATTAGACCAGCATTTACTGGCTGCAATTACCCTGGCCGATAGCCTGCGTCCCGGCGCGGCAGAACTGGTCAGCAACCTGCAGCAACAAGGATATCAGGTGGGGATGCTAACTGGCGATAGTTCCGGTCAGGCTGCGCAACTGGCAGCTGAACTTAAACTGGATTTTATGCAGCAAGATTGCAGTCCGGCTGATAAAGTGACAGCAATCAAAACGCTGGTCGACAAAGGCCATAAAGTTTTAATGGTCGGTGACGGTATTAATGACAGCCCAGGCTTTAACGCAGCACATATTTCAGTAGCGGTTGACTCAGGCACTGATTTATCAAAAAATCAGGCCGATGTGGTATTGTTACAACCGGACATCAGTTTGCTGATGACTTTACTGATAGCCGGCAAGCAGGCCGGCCGGGTTATCCGGCAAAACCTGGCCTGGGCTGTTGGCTACAATCTGGTTATCATCCCGCTGGCAGTGGCAGGTTTGGTTTCACCTTATATCGCCGTATTGGGTATGTCCTTCAGCTCATTGCTGGTGGTAACTAACTCGCTCAGGCTACTGAAAAAGTAAGCCCCCGGACATAAGAATATCTGAACAATGAGTATTATTTACGTACTAATTCCAATCGCCGTATTATTTGTGATGCTGGGTCTGGCGATCTTTTTCTGGGCTGTTCGCAGCAAACAGTTTGAAGATCTGGATAAAGAAGGCTTTAGTATTCTGTTTGATGAACAACATGCTGAGGCCAAAACACCGGCTAACACTCAACAGCAGGCATCAGCGTCCGATCCTGCACAGCATAAAAAGGATAATTCCGGGCAATGACTCCCGACTTGCTGGCGGCGCTTCTGATTGGTTTTCTTGGCAGCAGCCATTGCCTGGTAATGTGCGGCGGTATTGTCGCGGCTTTACAACTGGCGTTACCTCAGCGAAGTTTTAGCTGGAAGCTGACTATGCAGCTATTGCTAAGCCTGGGCCGTTTAACCACTTACGCACTGCTGGGCGGACTGGTGGGTTATTTTGGCATGCAGGCGATGGCATTGGCCGGCGTGTCGCTTATCTGGTTACGCTTAGTAGCCGGCTTGTTGTTATTACTGATGGCATTGTATATCGCCAGATTGTGGTTCGGGCTTACCTTGCTGGAACGCGGCGGCCAGCACTTATGGGCGCTGATAAGGCCGTTGAGTCAGAAAGTGATGCCGCTGGATAGTTTACCAAAAGCTTATCTGTATGGCCTGTGCTGGGGCTGGTTGCCCTGTGGTCTGGTGTACTCCACCCTTGGTTGGAGTCTGGCCAGCGGCAGTGCCGGCCAGGGGGCTTTAATTATGCTGTTTTTTGGCTTGGGTACCCTACCTGCTCTGCTGACATTCGGTAGCCTGGCCAGCAATCTGAGTAAATTTAAAAATAAGCCGTTGGTGCGTTATAGCGCCGCCTGCATATTAGCTATTTATGGTATTTATACGATATACCTTGCTTTAAAAAGACTAGTTTTTTAAGCTGTAGCGGTTATTTCAGGGACATTCAGGAAGCCAGATTATGCAACGTTCAGCAATTAACTGTCAGGATTGTGGTTTCAGCCAGTTATGCTTACCCTTTTCCTTAAGTGAACAAGAACTTAGTCGTTTAGATGATATTATTCAACGAAAAAGACCGCTGCATAAAGGCGACATGCTTTTTGAAAGTAATAAGCCACTCAAAGCTCTGTTTGCCATTCGCTCAGGCTCATTCAAAACCTTTACCTTAACCGAGCAA
Source organism: Arsukibacterium perlucidum DSM 18276 (assembly GCF_000382165.1). GTDB lineage: Bacteria > Pseudomonadota > Gammaproteobacteria > Enterobacterales > Alteromonadaceae > Alishewanella > Alishewanella perlucidum. Next base: position 281,221 of record NZ_KB907701.1, read on the forward strand.
GGTGAACAGCAGATTACCGGCTTTCATTTGCCGGGTGATGTTATTGGTTTTGACGCCATTAACACCGAATCGCATAACAGCTATGCCGAAGCTTTGGAAACCGGCATGGTATGTGAGATACCCTACCCTAATCTTGAGACACTGCTTGATCAACTGCCAAAGCTGCGCCAGCAACTGATGCGGCTGATGAGTCAGGATATTCAGGCTGATCAGCAAATGTTGTTACTGTTAAACCGGAAAACGGCGGAACAAAAGTTAGCAACTTTTTTGAATCATCTGGCGCAACGCTTTGGTAGCCGGGGGTTTTCCGCTAAAGCATTTCGATTATCGATGACCCGCAGCGATATCGGCAATTATCTGGGGTTAACGGTAGAAACCATCAGCCGTTTACTGAGTAAATTACACAAAGAAGAATTAATCAGCGTTGACAGCAAACTGATTACTATCAATGACCCTGCTGCAATGCAACAATTAGCAGGTAATTGTTAGTTTATTTGATTTAGCACAACCTGAATTCCCCCCCGCTGCGGTTTTATTGACTACACTTTTCACTAACTACTGATAGTAGTGACTGCCAGACCGATAATTCAAGCATGGAGAGTGTAATGACCGTTTTCAGCAATGTGCTAGTTGTACTGGACCCAACCGATAACCAGCAAAAAGCCCTAAACCGCGGTTTGGAATTAGCCCGCAAACAACCTTGTAAACTGACTGCATTTTTGTCGGTATATGACTTCTCATATGAAATGACCACTATGCTGTCGGGTGATGAACGTGAATCAATGCGTCAGGCAGTCATTCACGACCGCGAATTATGGGTTGGTGAACTTATTAATAATGCGAGAAATCAAGGTATTGATATTGACTTGAAAGTGGTTTGGCATAACCGGCCTTTTGAAGCGATAGTTCATGAAGTACTGGAGCAGAACTTCGACCTGGTGATTAAAGGTACTCATAATCACGACATCTTAAAATCGATGATTTTCACCCCGACTGACTGGCATATTCTGCGTAAATGCCCTTGCGCTGTGTTGCTGGTAAAAGAACATGAGTGGCCGGAAAACGGCAATATTATTGCAGCGGTTAATGCCGGTAGTGAACAGGATCATCATCAGTCGCTTAATCAGCGGGTGATCAGCAATGCTAAAGCCATGGCGCAGGTGCTGCATGGTAAGGTGCAACTCGTTAATGCTTTTCCCGGAACCCCGGTGAATATCGCCATAGAAATCCCCGAATTCAATCCACAGCAATATAATAGTGCGATGCGCCAACATCATGAAAATGCCGTAGCCGAGCTCGCCAGGCAATTCGACATGGCAGAGCAGGACACCCATGTATTGGAAGGTATGCCTGAAGATATTATTCCGGCGCTGGCAACAGAGCTGGATGCTGAGATGGTGGTCATTGGTACCATCGGCAGGACCGGCTTATCTGCCGCTATTATTGGCAATACAGCTGAGCACTTAATAGATCAGCTGGATTGTGATGTATTAGCGTTAAAACCGGCAAACTTTGTCAGCCCACTCGCAAAACACTAAAATCCGCCCTATGGTAATGGCCCACACTTGGTTATAATGTGCGCCATTTTTCTGTAGGGTTATCGTAGTTATGTCTCACGCAGCGCAAGCAAAAGCACAATACAATTTAAATAAACTGCATAAGCGGCTGCGCCGTGGTGTTGGTCAGGCTATCAGCGACTTTGGCATGATAAGTGATGGCGACAAAATTATGGTGTGTTTATCTGGTGGTAAAGATTCTTACACCATGCTGGATATTTTGTTAAACCTGCAACAATCTGCTCCTATCAGTTTCAGCATAGTTGCGGTTAATCTGGACCAGAAACAACCAGGCTTTCCGGCTGAAGTATTACCCAACTACCTTGAATCTATTGGTGTCGATTATCAGATAGTGACTGAAGATACCTATTCGATTGTGAAAGAAAAAATCCCGGAAGGTAAAACCACTTGCTCGCTCTGCTCGCGCCTGCGCCGGGGTATTTTATACCGCACAGCCAAAGAGCTGGGTGCCACCAAAATTGCCCTGGGTCATCATCGTGATGACATGCTGGAAACCCTGTTTTTAAATATGTTTTATGGCGGCAAGATGAAATCAATGCCACCTAAGTTAATCAGTGACAACGGTGAACACATCGTGATCCGGCCGCTGGCCTATTGCAAAGAAAAAGACATTGAGAAGTATGCTCTGGCCCGTGAGTTTCCGATAATTCCGTGTAACTTATGTGGCTCACAGGACGGTTTGCAACGTCAGGTAATTAAAGAAATGCTGCAAGACTGGGATAAACGCTTTCCGGGCCGGATTGAAACCATGTTTCAGGCCATGCAAAATGTGGTGCCTTCTCATCTGGCGGACAACAGCTTATTTGATTTTGCTGCTATCTCGAAAGAGAGCAATACCGCGGTAGAGGGCGATACTGCCTTTGACCATATTGCGGTTCCGGCAATTCCCGTTGGCCTGTCCAGTGAAGACGATGCTGATGCTGATGCTGATGCTGATAACAGTGTGCCGGCCAGCGGACAGACCGAACTAAAAATCGTGCAGTTGAATTAACGACACTATTATTATGCGTTGTCTAAACCGCGGTTTTCACCGCGGTTAAAGCCTAATCCTCCAGCAAGCGTCGGTTAAAACGAATCATATTACTTATCTCAGCAATATATTCGTCACCGCGCTCCGAGTAGCGGCCTAAACCGGCCGCCAGGGCCTCGCCGCGAACAGGCTTACGCTCTGCCCTTAACGTCGCCCGGATTTCTCTGAGTTGCTCATAGGTGTGAAAGGTATTCAGGTTATAAAAGTAACTACGGATACTTTTAGCTGGCGTATCGAATTTCGCCACCTCATGGCTTTGATCCTCTCCCCGACTGAGCGGCACCAGACCACACCCTTCCCGAAAACACCACTGACCAAAAAAGTTATAACCTTCAACAGCAAAGCGACTGGTGCCCCAGGCAGATTCGTTCGCTGCCTGCATCAATACCAGACTAACCGGCAAAATATCAACCCGCTTCAGTAATTCAGCAAGCATTTGCGGATCAGACTCGGCAACATCCATCCGGAACTCGTCGTATAAACTGTATAAAAAAGCGTATTCATTGATATTCAGTCGCTGGTTTTTTTGCTTTTTTTCTGCTAATTCCAGCAATTGCCGGCGTAAATTGCGAAGCCGGTTGTTTTCACGCTGCACATGAGGCCGTAAATAGTTAAAAAAAGCCCGTTTCTTGGTATTGGTGTCGCTGATTGCATTGAAATCAGGCAAGGGTTCAAACGGAATTGCCGGTTCAGTATAGGCCAGTCGTTCCAGCACCTTTTTCTGATCAGCCTGACTCAGCGCTGCAATTCGGCCAGGTCGTTGCCACTCATCCAGTGAATCTTGCTGGGGCACCGGCTCTAATCCAATAAAAGGGCTTAATGCGGCAAAGCCGACAACCAGCCAACCAACAACTATCACACTTTTTTTAATCAAAAAATCACCACTTTTTCTGCAGTATTACGACCAGCTTCACGTTGCCAAATCGATTACCGTCTTGAGAAATCAGTAACCAGTTTAGCCGTTGCAAGGCGCAGAATGAACTAAAAATTATTTCAGCAGCTTTTTTTACGAAATTCAGGCAACAATTATGATCACTGCATTGCAAATTAGCCGCGGTTATGTGACAACTATACACTTATGTTTTAGCTATCTGGATGGATATTATTTTAGGGGGCAAACCGGTTCAGGCTATGAAACCAATTGAACGATCAACCAAGCTCGATGGAGTATGTTATGACATTCGCGGCCCTGTGGCACAGGAAGCCCGAAGAATGGAAGAAGAAGGTCACCGTATTCTTAAACTGAATATCGGTAATCCGGCGCCCTTTGGCTTTGAAGCACCAGACGAAATACTAAAGCACGTTATTCATAATCTGCCAACGGCTCAGGGCTATTCAGACTCGCAAGGTATTTACCCGGCAAGAGTAGCAGTAGCGCAGTATTATCAGCAACGGGGTATCAGAGGTGCAGATGCTGATGATGTCTATATTGGCAATGGTGTCTCAGAACTGATTCTAATGTCACTGCAGGCTTTGCTTAACAATGGCGATGAGGTGTTGATCCCTTCGCCGGATTATCCGTTATGGACCGCTGCCGTTAACCTGGCGGGGGGTAAAGCGGTACATTATCGCTGTGATGAGCAGCAGGACTGGTACCCGGATCTTGACGATATTAAACAGAAAATCAGTAAAAAAACCAAAGCTATAGTCCTGATTAACCCGAACAACCCGACCGGTGCGGTATACAATCAGGCATTTTTGCTGGAACTGCTGAAAATAGCCCGCGAGCACCGACTGGTAGTATTAAGCGATGAAATATACGACAAAGTGCTGTACGACGGTACCGAGCATATTAGTACGGCCTCACTGGCTGACGATCTTATTATGCTGACCTTTGGCGGTTTATCGAAAAATTATCGCATAGCCGGTTTTCGGGTTGGCTGGTTATTTATTTCCGGTGCAAAAAACCTGGCCCGCCATTACATCGAAGGCTTAAATGTCCTGGCCTCAATGCGGTTATGCGCCAATGTGCCCTGCCAGCATGCTGTGCAAACGGCACTGGGCGGCTATCAGAGTATTAACGAACTGGTGGTACCGGGTGGCCGCTTGTACGAACAAATGGACCTGGCACATAAACTGGTCAGTGAAATTGATGGCTTAAGCTGCATGCGCCCGAAAGGGGCTATGTATTTATTTCCAAAAATTGACCGCAAAAAAATCCGGATTAAAGACGATGAGTTATTTGTGCTGGATTTTTTACGTCAGCATAAAGTATTGCTGGTACATGGCCGGGCTTTTAACTGGCCAGAACCCGACCATTTCCGGATTGTGTTTCTGCCTCATAAAGAACAACTTGCGGCAGCCATCGGCAAACTTGGCCAGTTTTTACCGGGCTATAGTCAATAAAGTACAGCTAACCAGAAAAGCGACCAGTTGAGCTGCAGCGCTCGCTTATTCCCTCTGGCCACCAGACGCCTTGCTCTGGTGGCCAATCACCGCAACTCTGTATTTAATTTCTTGTTTCTGCTTTGATTTAACAGTAGGCTTGCACTAATAAATAGCCGTCCATACTGCTGAACATACTAATGATTGCTGACTTTTCTTTTCAACAGGCGTTTGAAAGCCTGACTTCAAAACTGGCCGCTGTGGTGTTTTACGCCTTTGATATTAACGGCGTTGCTATTCCGCTGGTGCTAATCTGGCTGATTAGTGGTGCCCTGGTATTCACCTGTTATCTTGGTTTTATTAATGTGCGGGGCTTTGGTCATGCGGTTGGCCTGTTAAAAAATAATAAGCGCACCAGCGACAGCGGTGAAATCTCACCATTTCAGGCTCTGACAACGGCCCTATCAGGTACCGTAGGTACCGGTAATATCGCCGGCGTTGCTATTGCTATCAGCCTGGGAGGACCAGGCGCAACCTTCTGGATGATTGTGGCTGGTTTACTTGGTATGTCGACCAAATTTGTTGAATGTACTCTGGCAGTAAAATACCGCCAGATCAACGCAGATGGCAGCGTATCGGGCGGCCCGATGTACTATATAAAAGCTGCATTGGATAAGTTTAATTTGCCAGTTACCGGCACTGTACTTGCTATGGCGTTTTCAGTGTTCGTTATTTTTGGCTCGGCGGGCTTTGTCCATGTTAATCAGGGTTTTGTCCAGGTAAAAACGGTAACAGGCTTTGAAAATGCCTGGCTGTTCGGCGCTGTTTACGGCCTGCTGGTTGGCGCTGTTATTATTGGTGGTTTAAAAAGTATCGCCCGGGTAACCAGTAAACTGGTGCCATTGATGTGCGGCATCTATCTGACAGCATCATTACTGGTTATGTTCACCCATTTCAGTGCTATTCCCGCAGCGTTGTGGCTTATTGTCCAAGGTGCCTTTACCCCTGAAGCGGGTTACGGTGGCTTTATTGGCGTGCTTATTCAGGGATTTCGACGGGCCGCCTATTCAAACGAAGCCGGTATTGGTTCCTCACCAATTGCCCATGCTGCCGCCCAGACGAAAGATCCGGTTAGCCAGGGTTTTGTGGGTTTACTGGAGCCGTTTATCGATACCGTGGTAATTTGTACCATTACTGCACTGGTGATTATTTTAACCGGTGCCTATCAAACGCCCGGGCTGGATGGCGTGCAAATTACCTCCGGGGCTTTTGCTTCGGTAGTAAGCTGGTTCCCGTGGGTACTGATGGTAGCGTTATTGCTGTTTGGTTTTTCGACAGTGATCAGCTGGTCATACTATGGCTTAACCGGCTGGCGTTATCTGGTTGGGCATGACAAACGGTTAACCCAACTTTATAAAGTATTCTTCTGCCTGATTGTGTCGATTGGCGCAGTACCAAACGTGATGGCAGTATTCGACTTTATCGATTCAATGATATTTCTGATGGCCGTGCCGAATATTCTGGCGCTTTATCTGTTGCTGCCGGAAGTAAAAGCCGATTTAAAGGCCTACTGGCAAAAACTTCCTCGCTAGCGCCAGCAGGCTTGTCTGGCAGGATCAGGCGGCCTGCTCTGTCGCCGCTTTCTTTTCAGCTTTTGGCTGCGCTTTAACCGTATCACTTGCAGCAGCTGCTGGTTTGACGGCTGCTTTTACTGGCTTTTTCGCCCCTAACGCCACCAGTAATTCATCTTTATGCTGAGCCAGATATAAGGCCAGGGTTTCAGTTTGCGCTTCATCTGTTAATAAAGTACTGGCGTTTAGAAAACTGGCTAGCTCATCAGCGGTATCCAGCATTTTATCATAGGCATCAGCCTCCGCTTTTGAGGTAAATGTCATTTTCTCTACTCCATTGCGCTCTACAATATATTTAATTAAAACTGCCATTTTGCTGCCCCTGATTAATTTTAACTGTTATTTTATACAGCATAATTCAACCGCTGTCGAGTGCTCGAATTAAAATCAATTGTCGCGTACTATAAGCGTTCTTGCTAAGCCGTTTTATCATGATTAAGGAAGGTTATGTTAGCAATTTGGTCAGAGCGACATTCAGAAGGCAGTCATGACAGACCTAATGATCAGCGCTCACCGTGGCAACGCGACCGGGCCCGTATATTGCACTCTGCTGCATTTCGGCGTTTACAATCTAAAACCCAGATTCTGGGGATTGGTCAGAACGATTTTTATCGTACCCGGCTGACTCATTCGTTAGAAGCCGCACAAATTGGCACAGGTTTAGTCAGCCAGCTGGCGAAAAAGTCTGCTGATAATATTAAGCTGGTACTACCGGATCCAAGCCTGATGGAGGCACTTTGTCTGGCGCATGATATCGGCCACCCTCCTTTTGGGCATGGTGGTGAAACGGCCCTCAATTACAAAATGCTGGCCGATGGCGGTTTTGAAGGTAATGGCCAGACGTTGCGGATTGTTGCCAAACTGGAACCCTACACCGAGCAGCATGGCATGGATTTAGCCAGGCGTACCTTGCTGGGGTTATTAAAATATCCGGTATTACAGCCACTATTGCCGGCAGTCGACAACGCAGACAATCCTCTCAATTTAAACAGCTGGAAACCCGCTAAAGCTATTTTTCAGGCTGACGCTGACATCCTGAACTGGGTACTGCAACCTTTAACTACTGCTGATCGCGAAGCGTTTCAACAGGTAGACACCTTACAGCAGTCACCTTTTATCAAGTCGCGTTATAAATCGCTGGATGCATCCATTATGGAACTTGCCGACGATATTGCCTACGGTGTACATGATTTGGAAGATGCTATTGTGCTGGGCAACGTTAGCTACAGCCAATGGCAACACTATACCGGTGATGACATGCAGCAACTGGGGGCCAAATTATTCAGTAGCGAACATCACATCCGAAAAGACGCCATTGGTGCGCTGGTAAACCGGCTGATTACCTCGGTAGAAGTGTATCAGGCATTGCCCGATGCGACAGAACCATTAATCCGGTTTAACGCCCGGCTACCGGGCGCCGAAACGGCCTTGTTGCACAGCCTGAAGCAACTGGTATTTAATTGTGTAATTCGTCAGCCATTAATTCAGCAGTCTCGTTTTCGCTGCCAGAATATGTTGCTGCAGTTATTTGATGCGTTTGCCTCTGATCCAAGCCGCTTACTACCGCTTAATACTCAGCAGCGTTGGCACAGCGCCAATGAGCAAGGCCAGGGCATGCGGGTAATTTGTGACTACATATCCGGCATGACTGACGACTACGCCGAGCGGATGCATAAAACCCTGTTCGGGCCCTTTTAAACGAAGGCCGCGAAACTTGTTTACCTGTAACTGGAGAACTCCGCAGTTTTGAATAAACTACGTGTGCTGGCCGGCCCCGGTGCGATGGCTCATATTAAACAACATGGTCTGCAGGCCGACGATATCAGCGTAATGGTAGGTGCCAGTGGTGGCCCCAAGTGGTTCAGCTTGTATGGACTGGATCAATATCTGCTGGCAGAATTTTTTGCCGGCCGCACTAAGCCCCTGCATTTACTAGGCAGTTCGGCAGGGGCATGGCGCTTTGCCTGTTATGCTCAGGCCGATCCGGTTGCCGCCTCACAACGTTTTGCTAAAGCCTATTCCACGATTTGCTATCCAGAAGGCTCAGATATTGCCGAAGTTACCAATATTTCAGCGGCGATTGTCGACCAAGTTTTCCAAAATGAACAGCAGGTAAGCGAAGTGCTGGATAATCCGGTAATGAAACTAAACCTGATTGTTGCCAAAGCCAAAGGTATTAGCCGTAGCCAGCGTAAATTGTGGCAGGCTGCAGGGTTAACCCTGGCAGCCGGCGCAAATTTACTGAACCGGCGCAATCTGCAGCACTTTTATCAGCGGGTGCATTTTTACCCGGAGCATTGCCCGGCACCTTTTCATCGTTATACCGGTTTACCCACTCAGCATGTAGCATTAAGCCAGCAGAATTTGCGGCAGGCAGTAATGGCCAGTGGCTCTATTCCGTTGGTTTTATCACCGGTAAAAGACATTGCCGGTGCCGGCCCGGGTTTATATTACGATGGCGGTATTACCGACTATCATTTCGACCTGCCGTTCAGTAGTCAGGGGCTGGTGTTGTATCCTCACTTTTACCCTTATCTTACCCCAGGCTGGTTCGATAAAGCCCTGAAGTGGCGCCGGGCAAGGGCCGCACATTTACACAATGTAGTACTGCTCTGTCCCAGTTCCAGCTGGACGGCAAGTTTACCCAATGGCAAGATCCCTGACAGAAAAGACTTTAAACTAAGTGATAAACAGCGCCTGGCTAACTGGCAAACTGTACTGGAGCGCTCGCATGAACTGGCCGCGGCATTTGCCAGCGGCCAGTATCAATTGGAAGCGTTGTAAAAGCCGGAGTTAATTATTTTCAGTCTGTTCCATTTCTGCCGCAGCAGCGACCGCAGTTAAAGGCTTAATACTAAACTCAGCAGGCACAATATCCAGTCTGACACCAAAAGCACTGCCGCTATCCAGTAAACCATCCAGATACTGCCAATAGCCGGTAGTGTATTCGTCCTGGCTGAAGCGCAGGGTAAAGCCTACCCCCTCGCCCTGATGCAGGTAACTGATGACTTCTTTGCTACCTTTGTTGTCTACCAGGTCAAAGGTCAGCATATCTTTTAGCCTGCTATTACGGCTGAACACGCCAGACACCACTGGTTTTGCCAGGTTCAGATACTCATGCCCCACCGTCGCAGACTTAAGTGGATTGGCGACAAACTGCTCGGTATCAAAATGATAACGATCGCCGCCCTGCATCACGCTGATCCGCACGTTTTCAATATGATAGCCATGTGGGTTTTTGATCCGGCCAGCATTGCTGACATCAATAGCGGTAACCGCGCCGGCACCAATAACCTGAGCACTATTGTTATGTGCGGTATAAACCAGCGCGGTGTTCTCATCTATACCAAAACCCAGCGGGTATGTTGCTTTGTTAAGCTCTGCCGCCACTATTAAGCGGCCAAAACGGGCTTTGCGGTCAAAATGCTGATCAATAATGGCGTGCGGGAAAAAACCCAGCCCCTGAGCCAGCATTAACGGGCCATTTTCCTGGTCTTGCATACCACTGTAGGTATCCGTGGTGCCTGCAGTTAGCGCCCCCCAGGAATCACCTGCCGCAATCATCACATCGCTCATCATTGCCGCGCCGGCGCTGGTACCACCGACTACCCCGCCACGCTGATAAAGATGCCATACTGCTTCCAGCAATACTGATCTTTCGCCGTCAGGCGCCATGGTGGCGGTGATATTCAGCTGATCGCCGCCCAAAAACCACACTGCAGTAAACTGGCTCAGTTGTTCCGCCAGCTTGATATCCGTCGCGCCGCTGCGCCACTGACTCTCATCAACGTCTTTAGTGCTTTTATCGTCTTTTACCGCTACCGGAAATAATGTCATCTGGTCTTCATCCAGGCCGTAGCGCACCATATCAGCCTTAAATTGTTTAAAATATTTTACAGGCTGGCCACTTGCGGCTGGAATAACGGCAATACGGGCCTGCAACTCTCCGCCGGCAAGCTCAATAAACCGTTGATAAACCTCGGCATTAGAACCCGCCAGGGCGCCCCCCACCAGTACCAGCGAGCCTTTATTAAGCTCTGGCTCAGGCTCAGGAATAGCCACCTCGCTGCAGCCCGCTAACAGGCTTAAACTTAAAACTGAAACCGGAATTAAACTATATTTGTATTTAACTGTGTGCTTCACAAGATTTGCTCCATCTTAATGCTTTTAATATTTTTGCTTTTTAGTATTTTCAGCGGGCAATTATTTTTATTGTGGCCCACCGCACAGAGTACCAGATTTAAACTGGTAAGGTCACTCACTTAGCAGTAAGCTGGGGCTATATCACATTTTTAACTCAGCAATCAGATCAACGCTACACCGGAGGCTTTTGCCATGCTTAGCTCGCTTTTACTCACCGTGTTTATCGCCATGTTATTACCGTTTTTAGCCAAGGCCCCGTTGGCTTTTGCCATGCAAAAAGCCGGCGGCTATGACAACAATAACCCCAGAGCGCAACAGGCTGCTTTAAAAGGCTTTGGGCAGCGCGCCAACGCCGCTCACTACAACAGCTTCGAAGCACTGATAATTTACGGCTGTGCGGTACTAATTGCCATCGCTGCAGGTTCCGGTACTGTAGATAACACCACAGTAATATTAGGTTGGGTTTTTATCGCCAGCCGCATCCTGTATTTACTGTGCTATTGGTTAGATTACGCCACTCTCCGCTCTACCGTATGGCTGGTAGGCATAATAGCGGCATTTAGCATGGCAGGCCGGGCCCTGTTGGCATAGCAGCTTGTTGAATAGTGCAGGCACAGCGGGCATTACCGGTTGATTTTAATTTGCTGGTAGGGTTAAAACGGCAGCTGGCAGACAAGTATCTGACTTTATCGGGCGAACTGTTAAAAACCAATCAGCTAAGAAATGCCGAACGGTTAATGCGCCGGGCCAATACCCTGATAAGCAGTATTAACAGTTAAATGAACAGCTAACGAAAGCGATCCAACTCCTGGCACAATTGCTGGATCCCCTGCAAGGTGCGGGGGCTGGTACGGTACAATAAATCAGCATCAACAGTAACATACTGGCCAAGGGCTACTGCCGGAATTAACGGATATGTCTGCCAGAAACTGATATCAGCCGGCTTAGCGCCGGCAGTTGCCTGAATAATTACCTGTGGCTGTGCCTGTAACACCTGCTCTATGCCCGGTTGCGGATAATCGCTCAGCGTATCATCCATAATGTTCTCAGCTGCACACAAGCGAATAGCCTGCGCTGGCCAGGCCTGGTTGGCTACCGAGGTGAGCGGCTCGGTGCCCATACTGAAAAACACCGGCAGCCGGATTTTATTTTTATACTCTGCACTAATTTCCGTCAGACGTTGTTCAAAGTCGGCAGCAACAGCTTCAGCCTGTTGCTGATGACCACTAAGCTGCCCCAGGTAACGCAGCTCCGCGGCAATATCACCGATTTGCAGCGGATCAGAGAACGCGACATTTATGCCAAACTGCTGCAAGCGGCTAATATCGGCAGCAACATTACCGGTTTTCCAGGCAATAACCAGATCGGGTTGCAAGGCCAGAATGGCCTCAAGGTTGATACCGGCATAATTGGCTACTTGCGGTAATTCCAGGGCAGCTGCCGGGTAGTCACTAAAAGCACTGACTGCCACCAGCTGCTCACCGGCACCAATGGCATACAGTAATTCAGTAATATGTGGTGCTAACGCAATAATCCGTTTGGCAACAGCTGGCTGTGGCTGCTTATTTTCTGCTGCAGGTTCAGCCGCCGTTGCTGTGTTCGGCGAAACGGCCACCAGCACAAAAAGAACCAATGTTAAAAATAACGGCTTAATCACCAGTCAATGCCCCGCTGCGCCTTTATGCCGTTATCAAAAGCATGCTTCACAACCTGTACTTCACTGACCGTATCAGCCATGTCTATCAGGGTGCGATGACAAGCCCGGCCGGTAATAACCACGTGCTGCGCCGGCGGCCGGTTTTGCAGGGCCCGGACAATCCGTTCCAGTTCAATATAGTGATAGCTGACCATATAGGTCAGTTCATCCAGCAATACCAGATCAATAGCCGGATCGGCCAGCATTTGCTCCGCCCGCGCCCACACCTTTTCTGCTGCCGCAATATCAGCGGCTTTATCCTGGGTATCCCAGGTAAAACCGGTAGCCATAACGGCAAACTCTACCTGGTGTTGCTCTAATAAATTACGTTCCCCACATTCCCAGCTGCCTTTAATAAACTGCACCACCGCTGCTGTTAAACCATGGCCAACGGCACGGGCAACAGTACCAAACCCTGAGGTCGATTTACCTTTACCATTGCCGGTAATCACCAGTAACAGGCCTTTTTCAGCCGTGGCTTTAGCAATGCCCTGTTGCACCTGCTGTTGTAACTTTTGTTGCCGCTGCTTATGACGCTGCTGACGGATTTCGTCGTTATTGGTATTCTCGTTTGTCACGTTATTGTCAGTCATTGCTATGCTGCACTCCTGCGTTGGCGCATAATTACCAGAAAAAACACACTGCCAAGTACCGAGGTTATGATCCCCAGTGGGATCTCCTGGTTTAGCAAAGCACTACGGGCCAGATTATCGATCCAGACCAGAAATAAGGCGCCAAAAACTGTACAACCAAGCAATAAGGGTACAGCGGTAACGCCGACAAAATAGCGCACCAGATGCGGGATCATTAAACCCACAAAGGCAATGCCGCCGCACTGCGCCACTATACAGGCGGTGACCAGGGCCGTGAGCAGCAGCAGTATAAAGCGCAGCCGGGTTGGATTAACCCCGAGGGTCTGGGCACTTTCATCGCTGAGCAATAAAGCATCAAGCTGGCGACGCAACATTAACGCAACCAGTAACAGCACACTAACAGCCGGCGCTATTAAGCCGACACTGCCCCAGTCGGTGCGGCTTAAACTGCCCATTAGCCAAAAAATCACCTTATTGGCAGCAAAAGGCTCAGCAAAATAAAGAATAAAACTGCTGATTGCACTTAGCATAAAAGACACTGCTACCCCGGCCAGCAGGGTCATTTCAATTTTTCGCCATTGCCGGCCCATACACACCAGAAACACCAGCGCTACGGCGAATAGTGCCCCCAGAAAGGCTGCCAGCGCCAGACTTAACATATGGGGTGGCAACAAAATGCTGGCAATGCTGGCACCTAAACCAGCACCCGCCATTAAGCCAAATAAATAGGGATCGGCCAACGGATTGCGACTGGCATTCTGCAACACGGCACCGGCAATCGCCAGCCCGGCACCGACCAGCATTGCACACAGCAACCGGGGCAGCCGCACCTGCCAGACTATGGTACTGGCCAGCGGGTTTTGCTGGCTGCCCAGCAGGGCCTGCCAGACATCAGTCACCGTTAAACTGGCACTGCCAATGGTCAGACTGAGCAGGCCACTTAGCATTAATAGCAGCACCAATAACGCCAGGATAAAGGGTTGTTTCATAGGCTGGCCCCGCTGGCAAAAAAAGTAATTTGCAACTTACCATGCCCCGGGTGCAGGCTAACTTCGCATGGCAGCTGAAACACCCGGCTTAGCTGTTCTGCAGTTAATACCTGCTCAGGACTGCCAAAAGCCAGTAATTGCCCCTGATGCAGTAAGGCAATTTTATCGCAGTAACGGGCGGCCAGATTAAGGTCATGCAGGCAGGCCAATACGGTTTTACCCAGGCCGCGGCTCAGTTGTAAAATCTGGTGTTGATACAAGACGTCAAGATGGTTGGTCGGCTCATCCAGTAACAGTAACTCGGCCTGCTGCACTAATGCCCGGGCCAGATACAACCGTTGCAATTCGCCACCAGACAGGGTTTCTACCAGGGCCCGGGCTTTATGCTGCAAGCCAAGTTGACGCAGTGCCAGCTTTATCTGTTGTTCATCTTCGCTGGTATTACCGTCAAACCAGCCTTTATGCGGTAATAAACCCATTGCCGCCACCTGGTATACCGTTAACGCAAATACCGGAGGGCTCACCTGGCTGACACTGGCTATTTTACAGGCGCGCTGGCGGCTGCTTAATTTGCAGAGAGATCGTTGCTGTAACAGAATATCGCCGGAACTTAATGGCTGGGTGCCATTTATTAGTTTTAACAGGCTACTCTTACCGGCACCATTAGGGCCGATAATGCCAATAAAATCACCTTTATGAACGCTGAAGCTAAGTGGCGCTACTATCGATTGACCATCAATCATCAGTGCAGCCTGATTAAGTCGTAACAACGCCGGGGGCAAACGAAGCTCCTGAAATATCCTGTTTAAACAACACTGCCGGCAAAAAGCCGGCAGTGTCCAGGTTTGAAATTGCTAAGTCGGCGATAGTAGCCGCTTATACCGGCATTAGTCCAGATTTGCCAGCAAGGTTTTGTCCAAACCATCTTCATTTAATATTTTAACAATGGCCTGGCAATGGTCCAGGGTAAAGTCACCCTCGCCTATCTGGGTATTCAGCATAGCCCGGCGCTTTAAGACAATTTCAGCAACTTGCTTGCCATCACCCAGTTTCGCATGCAGCTTATCCAGCCATGGATACAGCTTTTGTTCGGCATCATAAGCTGCCTGGCGCACTTGCGGGTGAAAATCCTGGCAGGCATTGATATTCAACAGATAAAAATTCAGATAACCAGCGACGGTTATCAGTTTGTAATCCTGGGTGTCAGCCTGCACTGGTGCAGTTACTATCAACGCGGCCACTGCGGCACCTAACCATTTTTTCATTGTTATTCCCTGCCATCTGTTGCTAATTATGCTAACCAATCTAAACAGAAAATGACTGTTTTGCAATCTCGCTGCCAAAAAAAGCCACTCAATATCGTGTAATCAGCTGTGCTGTTAAATTACCCCCTGCCCGGCGCGCTCACTCAGACAATCATCTGACGACATGGCAAATTCCCGGCATACCCAGGGGCGCTGCTCATAAATGGTACAACGGTAGCTGTCTCGATCTAAGGCAGAGCACCAGCCATCGGCCAGCCGTAACATGGTTTCGCCCCCCCAGTTATCTACCGCGATATGATGATCAGGCACCCCGGTATCAGAAATTATCATCACTTCTAAGCGACAACAACAGGCCTGGCAGTTGGCGCAACTTACCGTTACCGGCGCCTGTTTGGCTGTAATTGTGGTTATTGGAATAATCATAGTTAAGTTTATCCCGCCAGCCGCTGCAGAAGCAACTGCTGTCTGTCATTACATCTGAAACCTTGCAATGGCACAGTAAGCAACTAAGGTTAACACTTAACCGGAAAAGGAGAGCTTATGTCAAAAACAGCGAAACTTTATCGGATGGTAACCGACGAGCATATTTGTCCCTTTGGCTTAAAATCAAAAGCACTGCTCGAGCAGCAGGGCTATCAGGTAACTGATCACCAGCTGAGTAACAAACAACAAACCGCGAAGTTCAAGCAACAGCATCAGGTCGACACCACACCGCAAACCTTTATCAACGAGCAACGGATTGGCGGCTATGACCAGTTGCTGGACTATTTTAACAAAACCCAACCGGCTGATAAGTTTGCCGCCGCCTACCGGCCGGTTATTGCAATATTTGCCATAGCGCTGCTTCTGGCACTGGCAATAAACTGGGCTGCCGGCATTGCGCTGCTATCGATAGCAACTGTAGAAAAATTCGTCGCCTGCAGTATGGTGTTACTTGCCCTGCAGAAACTGCAGGATGTAGAGGCGTTCAGTAATCAGTTTTTAGGCTACGATTTGTTAGCTCAGCGCTGGGTACGCTATGCCTATTTTTATCCGTTTGCCGAGGCCTTTGCCGGTATTGGCATGCTCGCAGGGCTAGCTGCTTATTTTGTGGCTCCCGTGGCATTATTTATCGGGATGGTTGGCGCCATTTCAGTAATGAAAGCCGTTTATATCGATAAACGCGAACTGAAATGTGCCTGTGTCGGCGGCAACAGCGAGGTCCCCTTAGGCTTTGTCTCGTTAACCGAGAACCTCTTTATGATCGCCGCCGGCTGCTGGATGCTGTTTAACGCCCTGATGTAATGCCTTGCTTTAATATTGCCTGGTTAAAATCAAACGCCGACAAACCGGTCTTTTTCAGCCTCTGTCGGCACTCTGCATTTATTGGCTTTGCCAAACATTTTGTAACGGTTGCGAGCAAACAAACGATAACACCAATCCCTGACAGGGCGTGGCACCACTTTTAGCA
Source organism: Arsukibacterium perlucidum DSM 18276 (assembly GCF_000382165.1). Lineage (GTDB taxonomy): Bacteria > Pseudomonadota > Gammaproteobacteria > Enterobacterales > Alteromonadaceae > Alishewanella > Alishewanella perlucidum. The sequence goes on from NZ_KB907701.1 coordinate 297,920, forward strand.
CGTTAAATAAATACCAGAAGCCGCTTAGATCTTTCGTTACTTCAAGCGCCGCATCTGACCAGACATAAGCTCTGCCATGTTTAACCAGTAAAAAGGTATCTGGCCCGCTGTCACTGATGCCATGTGCTTGCATGACTTGTTTGGCAAGTTCGCTTTGCATCGGTGTAAACACAAAGTTTGCCTCAGGGTCGCGTTTAATAATAAAATTAACTGCGCCACTGCAAAAATTACATACCCCGTCAAATACCACTAAATGTTTGTCAGCCATGTCACTCCTTAATATCAGGCGATAAGTTACACCACCAGTAAAAACATATAACCGTGATCTGATTAACTCTATCAGCAATGACTATGCATAAAGTATCCAGGCAATTGTCACTGTAGCGACCAGCAGTAATACTGCCATAACCGTGCCGGCGCGTTTTGCTATCAGGTGCATCATCAGGCGTCTCCGTTATCCCGGTTATACCAGGTTAAACCGTTCAGAATAGATATGCTTAAGCGGCACTTGCCTCGCCCGCAGCTCTGTTTCTGCTACATTCATCAACGGTGTTGGGCCGCAAACATAGTAATCGGTGCTACTGCTGACGTTGTCCAGATAACGCTCCAGCAACGCTTCATCAATCAGCCCCTGCTCGCCTTGCCAGTCCTCTGGTGGCTCTTTTAAAACATGCACAACCTTAAGGTTCAGCTGTGCCGACAGCGCTGCCAGTTCATCGGCAAACAGCACTGAGGCCTGGTCGATATTGGCATATAGCAGTAACAGGTTTCTGGCACTCTGCGCTGCGGCACAGCTGCGCAGCATACTAATTATGGGTGTTACGCCCACACCACCTGCCACCATAACTGTATCGCGGTTGTTGTCAGGGTTAAGGGTAAAAACCCCATACGGACCTTCAACCCAGGCCCGGCTGCCGGCTTTCACATCGCTTAGGGAGCGGGTAAAGTCGCCAGCATGTTTAACCGTAAACTCCAGGCGCATTGGATTATTGTCTTTGGAATTAATCGAGAACGGGTGCTGCCGAACAGAGAATGGTGAGTCGCCCAGCGTAAGCCAGGCGTATTGGCCGGGCTTAAACGGCATGCCCGGGTGGTTATCGGCCTGCAATACCAGCCGGCTGGCATCGCCGTCGATTTTCTCCGCCCGAATCACTGTCCAGGGCTTGCCTTTTAGGCGCCAGGGCCGCAATAAGCGTGAATCAACCAGTAACAGCAGCGCCGCTCCCATCACCACCAGCAAGCCAATCTTCACCGGCCAGCCGGCAGTATAATTGCTTACCAGTAAGGCATGGCTTACGCCTGCACTTACCACAAATAATGCAAAGAGCCCATGCAATGCACGCCACCATTCGTACTGCAGCTTACAGCCTACCCGCCAGAGCGAGGTAATAATCAACAAAGTGCTGGCAACCAGCAGCGCACTTAAAGTAACAGCGCGCAGTGGCTGATCCGCAGGATGCAGATAATCCAGAAACTGCGGTTCAGCAATAAGTAATGTAAGCGGATGAGCCAGGATCAGCAGCCAGCCAAAAATGCCCATTTGCCGGTGAAATTGCAGCAGGTTGTCTTGCCCCCCCCCTTTAGCAAACCAAGGATGGCGCCCGGAAATAACCAGCTGCATGGCCAGCACTCCCAAGCCAAGCAAACCAAATAAAACCCCTAACTCAACAAAAAATGTCCGGGCTGGCGGCCGTTCAAAAACCAGCGCCAGCCCCATTGGCAGCAGGCACAACAAAAAATACAATGCTAACCAGGCGACAAGGGTACCAAATCGAATTTGCATAAGAGCTTAAGCTCTCCTTCGCTACGGTAATGGCTTCAAAAAATAATGACTGCACCACATCCGGTAGCGCATCAAAAATTTGTGATGTTTAAGTCAGTAAGTTCTGCAGTTGAATTTCAATATATTCAGCATTAGGAAAAAGAGCATGACAACGTTTTGTAACCGACGTGATTAAGTTTTCTGAAACTCATAAGTAACAGCAACGCCTCGACCTAACTTGCAAACGGCTTGAGCTTGTTTTGCTATAAAAGACACAAACAATTTTTATATTTAACCATCAGGGTTGTCCCTTGACTTTGCCGGGCCGCTACCGGTAAAGGCTTTTTTAGGCTTTTGCTTGTCTTTGGTTGTATTCGATTTTTCTATCTTCGTTTTATCACTCTCAGAAATTCTATGAGCAGTATCAATCCTATTTCGATCGGCTTGTTTAATATTTGAGACTTCCGCTGTTTTTTTAATAACCGTCAGAGGCGCAGCAGAAACCGTCTCCTTAGTCTGGGTGGGTGCACTCGTTTGTGCCTGAACCATTGAAGTTAATAAAACGAGACAAACCGGTGAAATAGAAAATATTTTTGAGGAAAGTTTCATTTGTGAAATATCCTTAAATAATGCAGAGAAAAATATAGCGCATTAACGCAAAGTACCCGGGCAGTGAGCCGCGCTGCGGGTTGACGACCCAGCGACCAACCGGAGCGAGTAATGCCCTTGTTATTGAGCATAGCCCAATGGCGCCAAAATGAACAATATATAAATGCGAGCATTGTTGGGCGGCAACAGGTCATGTTGAGAGAACATCTATTGACACCCGAAGCCCAGACAAATAAGCACCGTGCGCAGTTCCGAAATAAGTTCTATTGGTGGCTTCACCAGCAAAAAACAAGCGCCCGCTCAGAGAGCTTGCCAGTTCGTCTCGGATTATGGGAGTTGAACCTATTGCATTGTAAGAATACGAGCCTCTGGCAAAAGGGTCAGAGGCCCAGCGCGTGATCTGCCAATCAATAGGCTGAGGTATATCGGGACCAAAGATTGCATTCAGGGTTTCCATGGCACTTGCCACAAGCTGCTCATCTGACCATGCTTCTATTTCGCTTCCGCGGTCAGCGGCATTGAATCCTAGCAAAACTGGTTTATTCACCGTTCGCTGAAAACTAACCCATTCAGTCCATTGGCCATGATTTGCCGAGACATATTCAAGCCAATCTATGCCTTCTGGCCAGAAGGCTTGCTCAAAGCGAAGATAGCATTTATTCAACACCCCCATGCTAAGGTTGCTTATCGCATTGCGCTTTTTCTCGGGTAACTCTGGAACGAAACGCACATCACCGCGCTGCAAAACACCGAGTGGCAACGTGATAACAACCCGATCAGCTAAAAACTCATCGTGCGCGGTGCGCACTCTCACTTCTGATTCTTGCCATGCAATTTCTTGGACCACCTGAGACAACCGAACGTCAGTACCCTGCGCCAAGTATTCAGTGAGCACCTCAAACCCCTGCTCAAACAACACATCATCACCATCGAACTCTTTCGCGTTGTCATACCAGTGTGATGAAAGACGATTGGCGCTACCTGCATATTCTTGTTCAATACTTCCAGACACGCAGAAGTTCAGAAAACGCAGTGCTTCTGAATCATCCGCATACGAACTCTCGAGCGAGGCGAGAGCTTGTCTGAGCGAAGTGTCGGGATCTGAGTTCTGCGCTTTGCGAATCGCTGCAGAAATTTGCTGCCGGACACTTTCAAGCTTAGCCTCTTTAGCGCCCCAAATTTCTTCGCCATTCGTGTTATAGACAACGCTGCGCTCGTAGCTGGTGCTCACTCTTTTTGTGCGCAGCAGGTCCGCCAGGTCTGTAAGCGGATTGCTCGTGGTGCCGTGTATCCAACTAGCCCCCAGGTCAAGAGGCAAATCAGGCCACTGATGGCTGGTCCAAATGCGCCCGCCTATTCGGTCTCGTGCTTCCAACACAATAACCTGATGACCTGAGAGTGTTAGCTCTCGTGCAGCAGCCAAACCTGCTAATCCGGCGCCGATCACCAATACTCGTTGATTCCCTTTAATATCTCTGTCATCTCCACCATAGCTTTCGTTTCTGCATCCAGTGGCTCCACTACCCAGCAATATCAGTGACATCAGTTTCAAAAATTCACGCTTGTTCATCGATCTCACCTTAATTCAGCCATTGCCGCCTATCGCCGCTTTCAGCGGCTTGTCCGCTGCAATGCTTTGTTAGCGGGCTCTTCCATTAGGTCGGCCAAACAAGGGCCAACCGATAAAATCGAAAAGTCGCCAATATTACCTGAGTAGGCTGTCGTAGAAAGCGCCCAGCCGCTATCAACGACACTGACGTCACTCCAAGCAGAAACTTGACGCTCAGCTTTCTTTGTATTGAGCTTTACCTGCCCAAGCAACTCCATTTTCATGCGTTTAAAGTGGTTCCGTTTTGGCACGACCTTGGCAGCGCCCTCTGTTTGCAGGTCAAATGTCAGCAGCCTGGCTTTCAACGCATCTTCAAGAGAAGGATAACGCTCATGGGGTACCGTTAAAGCGGCAACCGCGACCCATGGTATCCAGTCAAAAGCCCTTCCCTTCTGGAGTACCACCAGTGCTCCCCAACCATCCGGCTGAAAGCCTGCCTCTTCCCAACTTGAGGACCAAGCATTCACAGCTTTCCCTTCCATCGTTGGATAGGCGTAAATATCACCTACTTCTACAACAAATTCAGCAGGATTTTTAGCTGCCGGCTTGGGACGCTCTGGTCTGGGAGCGCGCAGGCGGTCGGCTAGCTCAAGTAGCATGTGTTGTCGCTTCTCAATGTGTTTTTGTTCAAGCCCCTCCATACGTCTGATATCATGGCCATCGTCAATAACTGCAAGCGCCTTGGCAATGGCTTCAGAGCAAGCAATGCCGCGACGTTCAAATTGATCTGCCACAACAAGCCAGAATGTGCACTCGTCATCACCATCTAGCCCTGTATCACACTGCATTTTCCAAAGCACTGCCAAAAGTCGTGTTCCTTCCATTGGTAATTTGCAAACCAGTGAGATTGTATTCTTCAAATCCGATGCATAATCATCTTGATAGAGTCCAACTCCCCAAGCTCCCATTCACTCCTCCTGAATTGACACTGTGGCGAAACCAAATAGCTAACGCCCGCCACACACGCGAGCAACTTGTTGCGAGTCGAGTGCCGCAGGCGCGTTGTGCTGGCGATTGTTAGAGCTCACAGTTTGATGACTGCCAACATATCTTCACCATCTTCAACCAACCCCTCTTCCTGAAAGCCAAAACTTGAGTAAAAATCTTTGGCTACCGGGTTTTCAGGGTCATAGCAAATTTCTATTTCTTTTACTTTGTCATTGGCTTTGATCTCATTGAGTGCCAAATTTAGCGCCGCTCTACCAATACCAGTTTTTTGAAAACGCTGATCCACCATAAAACGCCAGATAGACACTTTTTCAGGCGCTTCAGCAACCCACATAAAAAAGCCGACCGGGGTATCGTTTTGTAGTTCGCTCTGCAGGTATGGCCTTGGCAGTAATGTGACTCAAGCAAAGACCACATATTGCTAGCAACATAGTCCTGCTGCTCATCGGTGACATCTAAGTCACATACTTCTTCATAATTTAAACTTGTCACTTCTTCCAGTGTAATATTCATCGCGTCCTGCATATTTTTATTTATTTGTGATCACAAACTCATAAAAGCCTTCGGTCTCAGCGGGTTCAATTTTCAATACATTCTCAATAGGTAATTTCGCAAAAAGCCTATCCCAAAACGTCAATGCTTCAAGGTCTTTTTCATAAACGGCTACATGCCAATTTAATGAATTATTTAACATTAACTGGCAAACAGCATGCAAAGCGATACCTTTTGAACGGTACTTAGGTAAGATAAAAATATCTGATAGCTCAGGCATTTCACGCTGTAAGATTTCTGTGGGTTCCACAGTAACGAAGCCTGCGATATTTCCTTCAACAATAATTAAGTAAGCGTCACAGTCTTCGTCACCCGCAACAACATCGCTGAGGTATTCTTCTTCAATATCAAATCTGCCAGAACTATCGATATCTTCGTCATCAAAAGCACTTTGATGGTATTGGTAGAATTGCCAAAGCATTGAAAATGCGGGTAAATCTGTTTCAGTTAATTTTCGTATCACTATGTTCATTTTAATCTCTAACGCTTTAAGAAGCGGCGCAGCTTGCTGCGTCCTGCTGGCTTAACTTGTTAAATTCATTGCTGATTGGAGGTAGGAACATAGCTAAAATAACTGCTCCATTTGCCATTATTAGCATGTCCCAAAAAGCATTCTCCCAGCCATAAGATATAGTTGGGCCTGTAAATACCGATACAGGAACTATTAACACCGCAACAGACAAATAAAGCCATCGCCCCCAGTTACGGAACAATAAAGCCCCAACCACCGAGGCCATAATTAGTATTATTAGTAGAAGCCCTATAAAACCCACAAGTACAGGACTAAGGTCAAAATACGTTTGCCAATCAACTGTTTCTGGTAGCAAACTCCTAGCTGGCGCTAAAGCTCCATCATCAACAAAGTACAGGACCGCCAAGATAGCTATCTCAAACATCAATAGTCCAATTATTACTAACCTGAATATTACTCGATTACTCATTACTTCCCTTTGAATTTAACGCCTAGCTCACCGCGCGAGCTTTAGCGAGTCCGGTGCAGCTATTTGTTAACAGCTTTTTTATTGAATTTGACCACTGCATTTGCATGCGCCTCGACGATAAGTGGAAGTATGCACTCAAAAGTTGATTTACTCGGGTTTAAAACCTGTACCCAAGACATCCAACCATATATAGGGTGAGGCATGAGTTCATTCAGGGCTGTAAAATCATGACCAGTATCAATGATTCCTCCTTTGGGCGGTCGTTTTGGTCTGTTACCAAATAAATGCTCGTATGTTGCTTTCGACACTCCAATACTGAGCCTAAATGTGCCTTCGCGGTTTAAATCAGACGCCTTGTCATTTTCACCGTTTTGTTCTTTCAGCGTGCAAAAATAAACACCATTTGGTAACAGCTTACCAGGGTTATAAAACATAGAAGTTTCACCCCAGCTTGATTTAGGCACTACGCCTTCAAAATCACCTACAATTCTCTCAATGATATCGGCTACTTGCATCTAGCACTCCCTGAAAAGCTAGCGCTTCAAGCAGCGGCGCAGAATGCGTCCGCTGCCTTGACTTGTTATGGGCTCTATACCAAAATATGGTAACCATTGGTAATAGTGAGGTGTGACATGGCCAAAAATACAAGTATTAGCTTGGGTGAACATTTTGATGGCTTTATAAGCCACCAAATAAAGAGTGGTAGATACGGCTCTGCAAGCGAGGTAGTTAGAGCTGGACTGAGAATCCTTGAAAGCGAGGAACAAAAGCTTGAAACATTGCGCGTATTGATAAGAGAAGGCATAGCGAGTGGTACCACTGACTATACCTACGATAGCCTGATGCAAGAACTTGACGATGAGCTTGGTAAATGAATTCATTTTCTGTTTCCAGGAGACTATAAAATCTTCTGTGTAAGTGGCTGTTTATCATAACGATACTCGGTCACCGTACATGATCATAAACTGCGTCATGGCAGGCTTCCAATCTCGCAGTGGCATTGTCCACTTTTTAGCAATCTGGTGTAAAGCCAGATACAACAACTTCAGCACTGCATCATCATTCGGGAATGACCTTCTGGTCTTGGTGACCTGACGCAGGCTGGCATTGAGAGATTCGATGGCGTTGGTGGTATAAATGACCTTGCGTATCTCCGGTGGGTAGTCGAAGAACACGCTCAGTCGTGTCCAGTTG
>NZ_KB907702.1 GCF_000382165.1 Arsukibacterium perlucidum DSM 18276
GACTTGATTAAAAAGCACCAGTTGGTGCAAAGCATGAGCCGCAAAGGTAACTGCTGGGACAATGCCTGCGCGGAAAGCTTCTTCCACTCATTGAAAGTTGAAGCAATCCAGGACGAGCCGATAATGGATAGGGAAACAATGCGACAGCACGTTTTTGAATACATTGAGGTTGATTACAACAAGACCAGAAGGCATAGTGCTCTTGGCTATCTCAGCCCAGAGAATTTTGAATTGAAGAACAGTGCTTAGTGAAGTGTCCACTGTTGCTGGTACAGATCAAAGTGCATCTCCAGCATACCTGCAGCCTGGTGAATATGAAGTGCGGCAAAGAACATAAAACTGACACCAAAACTAATCCGGGCCAGCAGGTGATCGCCAAGCATACGATAAAATAACAACGGCAGTATTGCTGTGGGTAAACCTATTAACAACGCCGGTAGCCAGCTGCTATGCCAACCAGCCAGGGCCAGGGCCAAAACAAACAAGGCGAGGTTTATGCCACTCATCAGTTTGAACGCCTGCACACGAAAACGCGGGGTAGTGGTTGACATATAAACTCCTGACAGTAAAAGATTAATTATTAGCCTAGCATCAACTTTAATACAGGACTTGATATGTGTCATTAAAGGTACGGTCAATTAGTGATTTTTTTTATATATCAACCATACTTAATTAACAATGCTAAAGGGAGAGAGCTGATGTGGCAGGCGATTGCAGATAGTATTAATAGTGAACTGGATACCGACTTTAAAATTGCAGATAAAACTCAGCTTACTGGCGGAGATATTAATCTGGCATTTAAAATCAGCGGTGATGGCCGGCAGTTTTTCGTAAAGCTTAATCAGCGTGAGCAGCTGGAGCAATTTGAAACTGAAGCTCTGGGTCTGAGAACGCTGCGCCAGCACCACTGTATCAGGGTCCCCGACGTTATTTGCTGTGGCCAGACCATAGATAAAGCCTTTTTAGTGCTGGAATACCTGCCGCTGGTCAAAGAAAGCCTGAACGGATGGCAGCAACTGGGCCAGCAATTGGCATTGTTACATAAACAGCATGAGCAGGCGATGTTTGGTTTTGATTGGGATAATGCCATTGGCCGCTCTCCGCAGCCGAATAAGTGGCAAAGCAACTGGAGCAGTTTTTTTTCCGAACAACGCCTGGGCTGGCAGCTGCAGTTATTGTTAGAGCAAGGTTTTGGCTTTGGCAATATAGACTATCTGGTCGAGCAGTGCCGGCAGCGCCTGGCACATCATCAGCCGACGCCGAGCCTGCTGCACGGCGATTTATGGCGTGGCAATGTCGGTTTTCTGGCCGGCTCACCCGTGATTTTCGATCCAGCCTGCTATTACGGTGATCAGGAAACTGATGTTGCTTTCAGTAGCTTATTTGGCCGTTTCCCGGATGTTTTTTATCAAAGCTACCAGCAGTTTAATAAACTTCCCGAAGGTTATGAGCAGCGCAAAGATCTGTATAATTTATATCATGTGCTTAACCATGCTTATTTGTTTCGTGGCAGTTTTCTGGTACAAGCTCAGGAAATGATTAAACAGCAATTTTACTAGGACTCCTATATGCAAAGCTTCGACACCCCGGTGGCTCTGGTTACCGGCAGTGCCAAACGCTTAGGCCGGCAAATAATCAGCCAGCTACATCAGGCCGGCTACCGGGTTATTATTCATTATAATCAGTCAGCAACTGATGCCAATAACCTGGCTTCAAGCCTGAACCAACAGCGGCCTGACAGCGCCCTAACCATCCAGGCAAACCTGTTAGATGATCGGGCAGTACAACTCCTGGCCAACAAGGCGCTGGCCTGCTTTAACCGCCTGGATGTACTGATTAACAATGCCTCCAGCTTTTATGCCACGCCGCTGAGCAGTGCCACTTTAACCAACTGGGATGATTTATTTGGCAGTAATGTTAAAGCACCATACTTTCTGTGCAAGGCGCTGGCCCCGGCCCTCGCTGCCAACAAAGGCTGTATTATCAACATGGTGGATATTCATGCGCAGCAGCCGTTACAAGACCACAGTATTTACTGCATGGCTAAAGCGGCATTATTGATGATGACAAAATCGCTGGCACGGGAATTAGCGCCTACAATAAGAGTTAACGGTATAGCCCCGGGCGCCATTTTATGGCCCAGCCAGCAGTTGGCTGAGGCGGACAAAACGGCTATTTTGCAGCAAATACCGCTGCAACGCACCGGTACCCCGGAAGATATCGCCAATACGGTGTTGTTTTTGCTGCAATCACCCTATATCAGTGGCCAGATTATTGCTGTTGATGGTGGTCGCAGTCTGGGAGCAGCGCAAAAAGCCTGAGTGACAGGAGGCAGTATGAGTATGTTAAGTAAAACCATCAGTTGTCCGTTTTGCGGCCATCCGGTGCATATGGATATTGAAGTAACCGATGATGATCAAGATTACATCGAAGATTGCAGCAATTGCTGCAATCCTATTCATTTAAAAGTACATAAAGATATTCAGCACCACAGTGTGCAAATTTTTGTCGACGCTGACGACGAGCAGTACTACTAAGGCGTGATTGATTTTCAGGGCGTACCGGTTTACTGCTCAGTACCAAAGCGCTGGGCCATTACCCGCTCGACCGTTTTTATAATGGTCAGAGTTTGCTGATCAAGCTCGATATTCAGGATATCGCCCTCGCGCTTGTCACCCAGAGTAGTAATGGCCAGAGTTTCCGGAATTAAATACAGGTTAAAGCCGCTATCTGTTACTTCTCCGACTGTCAGGCTACAACCTTCTACCGCAATAAAACCCTTGGCCAGAATGTAAGGTAAAAAGCTTTTATCCAGACTCAGTTGCATGCTGACCTTATGCTGCTCGCGCAGCAGTTTGCTTAAGATAGCAGTAGTTTGAATATGGCCCGACACAATATGACCGCCCAGTTCGCTGCCAAAGGTCAGCGAACGCTCCAGATTAACTTTACTGCCAACATCCAGTTTACCCAGGTTCGTTTTGTCCAGCGTTTCTGCAATTACATCAAAACTTACCCAGCCAGCGGCGCTGTCAAAGGCCGTTACCGTTAAGCACACGCCGTTAATCGCAATGCTGGCGCCACGCTCCAGCGCTTGTAAATTTGCGGGTGGTACGCTTAAGGTCAGGCGGCGCAGCTGCCCTTCGTCGCGAATTTCGCGCACTTGCGCGGTTGTCTGAACTATTCCGGTAAACATAAAACCTCAATTGTGTTAAATTGCGCGCCATTACTGGCCAACCCGAACGATGGCGCATGGTACCCTTTTCCCGCTTTGAAGCCAAAACTCTGTTAAAACTAACCGGCCCCATAATGCTGGCCCAGTTAACCCAGACCATGATGTATTTTGTCGATACTGTGATGGCCGGCCGCTTCAGCGCTACCGATATGGCAGCACTGGCGGTAGCCTCCGGCCTGTGGTTACCCGTGGTACTGACATTGCAGGGCCTGCTATTGGCGCTGACACCCATTATTGCCCAGTACTATGGCAGCAAACAGACCGAACCCGTCAGCCATTTTACCCTGCAAAGCCTGTATCTGGGAATGCTGCTGGCAGGCTTATTATTTATCCTGATGCTGTTTGCCGATATCCCAATCGGCATGTTGAATATGCAGGATGAATTGCGCGATAAAACCCTGCAATATCTTTACTATGTCAGTTGGGGCTTATTTCCGGCCGCCGGCTATATTGTGATCCGCAATTTATTTGAAGGTATTGGTAATACCAAAGCCAGTATGTGGATCAGTTTTGTCGGTATTCTGGTAAATATTCCGGCTAACTATATTTTTATTTACGGCAAACTCGGCATGCCGGCACTGGGCGGTGCTGGCTGTGGTATCGCCACCAGCCTGGTATTTCTGGCCATGTTTGTTGCCATGCTAATCTACGGCTGGTTCAGCCGCACTACAAGGCCCTACCGGCACTGGCCGAAACAGCTTAGCCCTAACTTAAAAGACATTTGGTATGTGGTTTGCCTGGGTACCCCTATCGCTTTTTCTATCTTTTTCGAGGTGACCTTATTTGCCTGTATTCCACTGGCCATAGTGCACCTGGGGCCTATTGTGGTCGCCGGCCATCAGGTAGCCAATAACTACAGCGCGCTGGTGTTTATGCTACCGCTTAGTTTTGGTTTAGCCACCACCATTCGGGTGGGGCATTTGGTTGGCCAGCAAAATAATAAAGAGCTGAAAACCGCTATCAGTACCGCGTTGTGTATGGCGATATTTATGTCGTTTTTTATCGCCTGTTTTACCTTTTTTATGCGTGGTCATGTTGCCTCGTTGTACTCTACCGATCCGGCAGTAATCGCCTTAGCCAGCTCGCTGTTAATTCTGGCGTGTTTTTACCAGCTATCCGACGCCATTCAGGTGGTGTCGGCCTGTGCCCTGCGCGGCATGAAGATCACCAAACCGGTATTTTATATTACCCTGTTTGCCTACTGGCCAATCGGCTTTGGCTTAGGCGCCGTATTAGGCTTAACTGACTGGCTGGTAACACCGATGGGAGCTCATGGTTTCTGGATTGGGATTATTATTGGCCTGAGTACTGCCGCCATTATGCTGGCGTTTATTTTACGCAAACATATTAAGAGAATTGATCATGAAATTCAGCATGCCCGGGCTGATGCTGCTGGTGGGGCTACTTAATCTAAGCGGCTGCAGCAAGCCTGATAGCAAGGCAACCTTAACCGATTATCAGCAGCGCCTGAGCCGGGTTCTGCAGCTGGACAGTGTAAAAGTGCAGATGGAACCGTTACCGGCCTTACCCCGGCCCAGCGAGCTGAGGCAACCACTGCCCGACATCCGGCTGGATTTAGCCGACGCCTGGGCCAGCCGCGAATGTGGCCTGGATCAGTTAATCGGCGAGCGTAACAGTAGCCTTGGCCGGGTGTTTCAACCGAGCATGCAATTAAATTATGAACTGCGCTTACTGGCCCGCTTACAACGTTGCCTGCAGCAAGACATTAGCCCTGAATTACAACCACAAATAACTAACTGGTTAAGTGAAAAGCAGCAAAGCATAACCATAGCGCTGCACAATATGCTATTGGCCGATGATACCCTGCGCCGACAATGGCAAGGCAGTAAGCAGCAATTATTAGCCGATGAAAACAGCGGATTTATAGAAAGCAGTAGTGCCCTGAATGACCTTGCGGGCTTGGCGGAGCAAATCAGCCAGCAACAGTGGCAACGAGCCGCCGCGGTTGATATTGAACAAAGTCTGGCTGCGCTGTATCAGCATGATTTTCCCGGCAAGTTGCAACAAAGTCTGCGCTACAGTGCCGCCTGGTTTAGCCAGGTTAACCCGCAGCTACTGACCATAGTACCGGCAAGCTTGTGCCCAAACGGACGCAGCACTGAACAACTTAAAATACTGACGACGGTATTCAGTAAATTTTTTATCGCTGAGGTGCAGGCGCACCTGGCGCAGCTGCGCCGGTTTTACACTGAAAGCTGGCCGTTAATAGCCGGGCTGTATCGGGACACCGCACTTTTTCCGGCGCTGCAACAACGTTATCAGCAACCGGCTGAGCAACTGCAGCAACAATTAATGCTGCATGTGCAGTGGTGGCAGCAATTAAACAAAGCGTGCCCGGTTGGTCTTACACCTGGCTAGTGCTCTACCTGTCATCTTACTTTTCATATTGCTGATACGGCATACCCTCTGTCCACCACTCTGGCGCCGGAGCACCTTTTAAATAATGGTCAAAAAATTCGCGCATCTTAATGCTGTAATCCAGTTTATTGGCATAACGCTGCAAATGATGCGGCTCGCCTTCATAATGCAGCATCACCACCTCTTTGCCTAAGCGGCGCAGTGCCAGATAGTATTCAATACCTTGCTCCCAAGGCACGGCCCCATCATCATCACCAAACTGGATCAGCATCGGCGTATTAATTTTATCGGCAAAAAACACTGGTGAATTATCGATATAGGGCTGCAAATTTTCATACATCGATTGGCCAATCCGGCTCTGGCCGGTTTCATATTGAAATTGCCGTGCCAGGCCAGTTTGCCAGCGAATACCGCTGTAGGCACTGGTCATATTGGCTACCGGTGCACCCGATACTGCAGCGGCAAACATATCAGTTTCGGTTACCACAAAAGCAGTTTGATAGCCCGACCAGCTATGGCCATGCAAGCCTATGGCTTTCGGATCCGCTACCCCCATATCAATCAGCTTTTGCAAACCAGGTACCAACGATTCAGTAGCACTGGGCCCAGGGGCAGCCGGCCTGAAATGAATATCCGGCAGGAAGACTAAATAGTCCTGGCCCAGGTAATAAGGAAAGTTAGGCCGGTGGTTTACTTTCATCTGGTTGAAGTGATGCAGGCGCTGCGAGAACTTTTCATAGTAATACACCACTACCGGATAGGGCTTGCTGGCGTCGTAACCATCTGGCGTTAACAACACGCCTTGCAACGGCTCACCGGTCGCACCTGTCCATTCAATTAAATGGCTGTCGCCCCAGATAAACTCTTTCTGCTGCGGGTTAAGTTCGGTCAGCTGCTGCCGCTCGCTAAAATCAGCGCTGGCCAGCCACAGATCCGGAAATTGCCGAAAACTTTGCTCAGTAAATAAATAGTGTGGCTGGTCCGGGCTGAATTCGTCCAGCGCTTCCACAAAGTCATAGCGTTTTTCACCCTGCAGCAACACTGTGACATTACTGGTTAAATCGTCGTTTAAATTCAGCCGGGCAAAACCATATTGCTTGTTCGCTTCGTTATACATCCGCAACAGTTGCGGACTAGCCGGGTTTAACGCCAGCGCTTCATCGATTTTTTGTAAGCGATACTGTTCTTGAGCTGAACGGCCGGCGGTCAGTTTTTGCACACTACCAGTAAGGCCCAGGGCCCAGATATCAAACCTGTCATACACCAGCACAGCAGATTCATCAGCCAGCCAGCCTGCCACACCATAACTGGCGGCGGCCATTGGCCGGTCGTTTTGCTCATCGACCCAGGATACCGGCGCATCTGGCGCTAACGGTTGAGTGCTGCCCGATACACTGTCAAACAACTGATACTGATCTTGCTGCAGATAAATGACATAACGGCCACTTGGCGACAAATGGGCCCGCTCATGGCTGCGATTTGCACTAAATACCTGCTGGCGCTGACCTGTGCGCAAGTTAACATGCCAGATATCATGCAAGCGGCCGTTCCAGCTCATTTGCGCTAAATGCGGTTTGCCGCTGCTGATAAGCTGCGCCTCACTGTGTTCAGTCACCAGCAGCTGTTCTTCAACATCATTGCTCAACAGCACCATATCCAGGGTTTCCAGCCAAATTACGGCGGCAGCAGTACGCTTTAATGCCTGCTTATATTCGGCTTTTTGCTGGCTGTTTATCCGCTCATCATTACCGTGCCACACCTGCAGCCGCCGATCAGCCAGTAAGCGCTCAATGCTATAAAGCTCCGCTTCGGTTTGCGGCGGTTCAACTTTAGCTGGCTTGCTGCCCAGATCCGGCCGATGGCCGATAAACAACCGCTTACCATCTTTGCTCCAGCGCGGCGTAGCATGCTCGCTTAGCAGCCAGCCGGGCCGGCTGGTATCCAGCTGCTTAGCTTGTTTATTCTCGAGCGACCATAACCAGAGTTGCTGTGCCGCTTCAGCCTGGTTCGTCTCGGCCAGTGTTGCTTTGGCAGGGCCTGCCATCACCACCAACTGATCGCCATCAGGGTTAAATTGCAGCTGCTGCAGTTTATGTTCCGCATATTCCACTGCGGTATAGCTGGTAGCCGTGGCACTATCCCACACCTGCAGTTGTTGCTGCGCCGGCTTATCGTTGCCCTTGTCATCATCAGCGGTTTGTTGCTGACTGATATAGGCCACTAAACCACTCTTTTCAGCCACGCTAAAATCAGTTACCTCTGCCAGCGTTTGTAAATCGCCGCTGGCTAAATGCAGCGCCTGCAAAAGCTGACTGGTGGCTTTAGCATCACTTTTACGCTCAAGCAATAACGCATACTGGCCATCACCAGTAAACGCAAAGCGATCAATGTTAGCGATAAGCTGGCTAGCGCCCGTTGCGGTATTCACTAATACCGCATTTTGCGGCAGTGCATCGCGCGCTTTTTTATCAGCTGCCTGCTCGCGCGCTAGCAGCGGTGCTTGTTGCCGAAACAGGGCAAAACTGCCATCGACATTCAGCTGGCCCTTATCGCCCCGCTCTACACTAATTTGCTGGCCACTTTGCAAATTAACCACATAGCCGCTGCTGTCGCCAAAATCAGGCTCAGCGGTATAAACCAGCCATAGCTGGTTGTCGCTAAGCTTACGCTGACTAATCTCCCGAAACTTCATAATGTCAGTCAGCTCCAGCGGCCGCAGCCCCTCGGTCGCGACAGTACTGGCAGCAATAGCGGTTGAAGTAACAACAGGCTCAGGTGCAGTGCTCGTTAGCTGGCTGCAACCGACACTGGCTGCGACCAGCAACATAACTGAAGTAAGGCGAAAACGACGGGCAAGCCCGTTGGCGATAGCTGGCATAAATTCCTCGAAAGCCTGTTTATGTTAAGTATTTTTCTGACAGGCAACATATCTTACGGTATGCCAAAGTTAACATATGCCAACCACAATGTGTGCAGCTTAGCGCGTTGCGCCGGTCCGGATACGACCAAAACCGCCGTAATTGCGGTTAATTACCAGCTGACAGGCTAAAATTCAGCCAAACGTAGGCTGAAACACGAAAAACACTTGCCAACCAGCCAGCAGCGCAATAACATAGCCGCCGTTGTCAGCACCAGGCTAACAACACAATGTGTGCGTCCTTAGCTCAGCTGGTTAGAGCACTACCTTGACATGGTAGGGGTCGGTGGTTCGAGTCCACTAGGACGCACCAAAAATTCTAATGAAAACGCCACCTTACGGGTGGCGTTTTTGTTTTATATTATCCTGTTTAACCCCCCACATACCCACAAAGGAGTAACTAAGCCCCCTCTTCATGGCAATAACGAATCGCAGTGTCAGCACGTATCATTAACCTACAACACCGAGCTACCGGCTCTAAGTCTGTACTGGATTTCACAGCACAGAGATGAACGGTATGCCGTGGCAATACTGCCACCGGGTACGGCGGGAAACGGCCATACCTCCCCATTTGGAAAGGTGAATTATGTTAACTGACGCTTATGCGCGCCGTTTTAGCTATTTGCGGCTGTCTGTTACTGAAAGCTGCAATTTTCGCTGCAGCTATTGCCTGCCTGATGGCAATGACTGCGACTCCCGTGCCGGTGAATTAACCCTAAATGAAATAAAACGCCTGGTCACAGCCTTTGCCAGGCTGGGTACCCGCAAAGTACGGATTACCGGTGGCGAGCCTTCTTTACGTAAAGATTTAACCGAAATTATCGCTATCTGCAAAGCGGTACCCGGTATTGAAAAAGTGGCACTGACCACCAACGGCTACCGTTTAAAACGTGATGCGCTGGCCTGGCAGGAAGCAGGTCTGGATGCGGTGAACGTTAGCGTCGATAGCCTGGATGCCGACACCTTTCACCTGGTCACAGGCCAGGACAAATTAGCCGACATCTTAGAGGGCATAGCCCATGCTAAAGCCATTGGCATTAAGCAGGTAAAAATTAATACCGTACTGCTAAAACAGCATAATGCCCTGGCCCTGCCGGATTTTCTTAAGTTTTTGAAACAACAGGATATTGCGCTGCGTTTTATCGAGCTGATGCGTACTGGCGATAATGCTGATTTTTATCAGCGCCAACATTTAAGTGGTGCCAGCATTCAACAACAGCTACTGGATCAGGGCTGGCAGTTGAACGTCAAAGCGAAAACTGACGGTCCGGCTCTGGAATACTCGCATGCCGATTATCAGGGGCGGATTGGTCTGATTATGCCCTACAGCAAAGACTTCTGTGCCGACTGTAACCGGCTTAGGGTTTCAAGCCTGGGTCAGCTGTATTTGTGTCTGTTTACCGACAACTACCAGGAGTTGCGTAGCCTGCTGCAAACAGATAATAGCGCGCCCTTAATGCGTTTTTTGCAACAAGCAGTGCAAGGCAAAGCTTTCAGCCATCAGTTGGCTGAAGATTACAGTGGCAGCACCCGGCATTTAGCCCAGATCGGTGGATAAGAGAGGTGGCTAATATGAGCAGTTGTATGCAATTTAGCGCACTGATTTTAGCCGGAGGCAAATCCAGCCGCATGGGCCAGGATAAAGCGCTGCTAAACCTCAATGGCTTGAATTTACTTGAGCATATGCAGCAATTGGCGCAAGAAAGCGGTGCAGCAGAGGTACTGATTAGTCGTAACCAACCGGGTTTTATTGCCGATCAAACTCAGCAACAGGGGCCCTTAGCCGGTATTTTAGCGGCGCTTGAACACTGCCAAAGTGCACAGCTACTGGTACTGCCAATAGATACGCCATTACTCAGTGTGCTTAGTCTGCAGCGTCTGCTGCAACACGCTACTGCTAACAACAATGCTGATGCTGCGTGCTTTGCCGACAGCCCACTACCCTGCGTGCTAGCGGTGAGCCCGACACTCAGCACCCTAATTAGAGCACAACTGCAAAGCGGCCAGCGCTCGGTAAAAGCACTGCTGGCAAAGCTTAACGCCGTATCCCTGCCAGTTCCGACCACTGAGCTATTAAATACCAATACACCACAAGACTGGCAGCTTTGCCTGAATTTATTTAATAACGGAGTGCATTATGCCGAGGCCTGACTTAAGTCGGTTTTATCCGCTTTCTATAGCAGTACTTACCGTCTCGGACAGTCGAAGCAGTGCTAATGACAGCAGCGGCGACTTGCTCTGTCAGCTGCTGCAAACCGCAGGTCACCAATTAGCAGAGCGGATAGTATTGCCGAACAACAAATATCACGTACGTGCCGTGTTAAGTCAGTGGATCGCAAGCGAGACCATTCAGGTAGTGTTGCTGAATGGTGGCACCGGCTATGCCAGGGGCAACTGTACGGTCGAGGCATTAACACCGCTTATGGATACACAGGTACCGGGCTTTGGCGAGTTATTTCGACAGTTATCGTTTAACGAATTAGGCTCAGCCGCGATGCAATCCGGCGCCCTTGCTGGACTGGCCAATGGCACTTTGCTATTTGCGATGCCTGGCTCTGGCGGCGCTTGCACTGTGGCGATGCAACAGTTGATTTTGCCACAGCTGGATAGCAAAACCGGTCCCTGTAATTTTGTTGCCCATGTGAAAAACAACCCAATCAATAATTGTGGAGCCTGAAATGAGTGAATTCCCACATTTAACGCATCTGGATCAAAGTGGCGCCGCTGCCATGGTCGATGTTAGTAACAAGCTGGACACTAAGCGGCTGGCCCGCGCCGGCGCAGTAGTATTTACCACGCCAGAAGTGATCAGTTTAATTGAGCAGGCCTTACTGAAAAAAGGCGATGTACTGGCCACCGCCCGCATTGCCGGCATTATGGCAGCGAAAAAAACCAGTGAGCTTATTCCGCTGTGCCATCCGCTCATGCTAAGCCAGGTATCAGTCGACTTTCAGCTACTGCCAGCGCAAGCTCAGATAAAAATTGAAAGCTGCTGTGTGCTAAGCGGCCAAACCGGCGTCGAGATGGAAGCATTAACTGCCGCCAGTGTGGCAGCGCTAACCATTTACGATATGTGTAAAGCGGTAGATAAGGCGATGACCATTAGCGAGATCCGGCTGCTGGAAAAAACCGGCGGTAAGTCGGGGCATTATATTTCGGAGGCAATATGATTAAAATTCTGTTTTTTGCAGCGCTGCGTGAACGGTTGGATTGTGAACAATACCTGCTTAGTTGTGAAGGCAACACCTTGGATGTGGCGTCAGTGCTCAGCCAATTGCAAAGCCGCTGCCAAAACTGGCAGCAAGAACTCAGTCACACCGATTTACTATGCGCAGTAAACCAGCAGCTGGTGCCGCTAACCGCCAGCGTGCAGGATGGCGATGAACTGGCGTTTTTCCCCCCGGTAACCGGAGGCTGATATGAGCATATTTGTCGCCGTACAAAGTGATGATTTTTGTCTGGCCAGTGAATACAGTGAGCTACGCCGTAATGCAGCCTGTGGAGCAATTGTCACATTTAGCGGCCTGGTGCGAGAGCTGCATGATACCGTTCTGCATGGCATGACGCTGGAGCACTACCCTGGCATGACCGAACAGGCACTTACTCAAATAGCGACAGATGCGCTTAACCATTGGCAACTGGCTGCTGTACACGTTATTCACCGGGTTGGCAGGCTTAAGCCGAATGAGCAAATTGTGTTTGTCGGCGTTGCCAGTGCTCATCGGCCCGCCGCCTTTGCTGCTTGCGAGTTTATTATGGATTACCTGAAAAACCGCGCGCCGTTCTGGAAAAAAGAACATACCGCAGAGGGTGATTATTGGGTAGAAGCTAAAGCCAGTGATCAACACGCGCTGGCACGCTGGGAGTAACCGATGATCCGCATATTGTTAATGCTTTGCCTGATTAGCATACTTCCAACATATGCTAGCGAAAAGAATGCCAACGAAAAACTCACTATCGCTGCAGCATCAGACCTACGCTATGCATTAGATGAGGTTATTTCTCTGTTCCATCGGCACCAACCGGACACGGATATCAGTGTAGTGTATGGTTCCAGCGGCAAGATCAGCACCCAAATCCGCCATGGTGCACCCTATGATGTATTTTTCTCAGCTGATATTACATTCCCTACACAGCTTTACAACGACGGCTTGACGGCAACAGCGCCACAACCTTATGCGCTGGGGCATCTGGTACTGTGGAGCCCGAAACAGAATATGACAGGCATCGCACTTGGCCAGTTAGCGAATATGAATTTCAACCGCCTCGCCATCGCCCAGCCCGCCCATGCACCTTATGGCCAGCGCGCCAAAGAAGCTTTGCAAGCGGTTGGTGTCTGGTCTGCAGTGGAGGCCAAATTAGTTTATGGCGAGAATATCGCCCAAACCGCGCAAATGGCACAAAGCGGCGGTGCCGATCTCGCCATTATTGCGCTGTCGCTGGCCAAATTTCCTGAATTAGCAAAACACGGTTATCAGCTTATTCCAGCAGAGCTACACCAGCCACTGAGCCAGGCCTATGTCATAACCCGCCACGGTGCTAGTAACCGCAGCGCACAGCAGTTTACTGCCTTTATGACTAACAAAGATGTGCTAGCCATTATGCAAACTTATGGTTTCGAACTTCCTGTTAGTGCACGGCAAGGCGAGCAGGAGTAACACCATGCCTGAGCTTTTCGCCACCCTTAGCCCGCAAGACTGGCAAGCCATCCAGCTCACGTTAAAGCTGTGTTTATATACCACAGTCATTTTATTGCTGCTGGGTACCCCGCTGGCCTGGTGGTTATCGCTTAGCCATAGCAAACTGCGCACCGCTATTCAGGCGATAGTGGCGCTACCGCTGGTGCTGCCACCCACCGTGCTGGGCTTTTATTTATTACTGTTGCTGGGGCCGCATGGCGCTGTCGGCAGTAGCTTAGAGCAACTGGGGTTTACTCACCTGGCGTTTAGTTTTACCGGCATCTTAATTGGCTCGGTGATTTACTCACTGCCCTTTACCGTGCAACCATTGCTGGAAAGCTTTAGGCGCATGGGCCCAAGGCCGCTGGAAGTGGCTGCAACCTTAGGGGCCGGTAAGCTGGATCAGCTGTTTAGCGTAGTGCTGCCGCTGTGTCGCGGTGGCTTTATTGTCGCAGCCACCCTGACCTTTGCCCATACCCTGGGCGAATTTGGGGTGATCTTAATGCTGGGCGGCAGTATCCCCGGCGAAACCCAGGTATTGTCGGTGCTGATCTATGATCATACCGAAGCAATGAATTACGCCCAGGCGCATCAGTTATCGCTGGGGTTATTAATTACCGCCTTTGTGGTGCTGTTTATTGTCTATGGCCTGAACCGGCGCTTTGAGCGCGAGGCGGTACTGTGATGAACAATGTAATGAGTTTATTTCATACTGCCGCACGACAAGGCAAGCACCGGCAGGCTGCCACAGACGAGGCTAACCAAGCTACCCCGGCCACAGCCGGTTTAACCATAGCGTTAAATATTCAGCGCGGCGCTTTTACGCTGCAGCTCAATAACCGCCTGCCACTGCAAGGTATTACTGCGTTATTTGGCCGCTCCGGTTGTGGCAAAACCAGCTTGCTACGCGCTATTGCCGGACTGGATCGCCACCCTGGCGCCACTATCCATTTTGGTAATACGGTCTGGCAGAACAGCGGCTGGCAGCAAGGCAAAACCTTTGTGCCGGTGCATCAGCGCCGCATCGGCATGGTATTTCAGGAAAGCAGCCTGCTGCCGCATTTATCGGTTAAACAAAACCTGTTGTATGGCTTTAACCGGCTGGCAAAACATATTGAAGTACAACTTAGGCCAGAGCAGGTGATCCAGCTACTGGAGCTAGCCCCCTTACTTGAACAAGCCCCCGAACAATTATCTGGCGGCCAGCGCCAGCGGGTCGCGCTTGGCCGGGCCTTACTGAGCCAGCCGCAGCTACTGCTACTGGATGAACCTTTGGCATCCCTGGATCAGCAAAGCCGCGGTGAAATTCTGCCGTTTTTACAGCGTATTGCTAATACAACCGGCATACCCATGCTGCTGGTCAGCCATCAGCTGGATGACGTAGTGAAACTGGCTGACCATCTGGTACTGATGCAACACGGCCGCATCCACAGCCACGGCCCACTACAGCAGCAATTGCTGCAACCCGAGCTGGCGGCCATTGGCGCCATGTCACTATTGCATGCCAAAAGCAGCGGCAGCAAACAGCACCTGCTGCAACTCAGTATCGGCCAGCAGCCATTACAACTGCCCGCGCCACTGCATGCCGCAGCCGACGATCAAAGCCAAGCCCAAACAGCTTATCGTTTACGTATTCAGGCGCGCGATGTGGCCCTTAGCCTAAGTAAACTCAGCGACAGCTCAGTCAGTAATCAGTTACAGGTCAGCATTACTGGCTTTAGCCCGGCACCGCACCCGGCCGAAACCCTGGTACAGCTGAGTCTGGCAGGCCAGCCGCTGCAGGCGCTACTGACAACACAGTCGGTAGCGCGCTTGGGTTTGCAGATTGGTCAGCAGGTTTATGCGCAGATAAAAGCGGTGGCGTTGGATTAACGGCGCAAACTTTACCCCAGAGCAAAGAATCTGTATCTGGGACTCGTTACACTGGATGAAATCAATTTAAGTTTGGAGACCACTATGCCATCACATCAACCAAATCGGGTGTATTTACCAACTAATGCCCATTCAAATCAGTATTTACTGGCTGAGTTTAAACCAGATGAGCAATTTTACCAGGCAGGTAAAAGTGTTGAAAGCTGTTATCAAAAACTGGCTGATACCTTGTATAGCTTAGCTGAACAACATCAATTATTTAATGTGCAAATTATTGCCAATGACAAGCTGCCGGTCGTACGCTATCACAGTGAAGCACATAACCTGGAAACGGAAAAACAAATCAGGATTTTTTATAACCCGGTCTACCATGAAGGTCAAAATCTGTTTTGCACCCCTGAATATCAGGCAAAAAAAATCCGCATTGTTTTTTTAGCCACAGGCAATGAACTGCGAAGTCAGGCTGCGCATTTTCATCAATCTGTTGTCGCGTTGCTCACTCAGTTAAAAAACGAAACAGGGTTAACAACGCCAATTAAAATTCGCGATCACCAGCATTTAAGTTACGACCTGTTTGCTGCAGTTAAAGGCCACAAAGAAAGCTATGGTTATAAATTACGCGGTCTATACCCTCGCTACCTGGCCAGAAATGTAAGCCTGCCAACACAGCACAGTGAAATAACTTACGTGACGCTGACTCTACCCCTTAGCCGCCAGCTTAAAAAACAAACTCAGGTTGAAAGCAGCACAGATCATAGTGCTCTGTACCAAAGGCTGGCTGAGCAGTTTCAGACCGCATGTTCTGGCAAAGGCTTGCAACGTCTAGCCATGGTTGCCAATGGCCGCACACCGCTGGTTCGTAATAGCCAGGTCGACCAGTCAGAACAAAACAGTGAACTGCAAAAAATCAGCTTTGATCCAGACAAATCTGAAGCACAATTTATTCAACACTGGCAAGCGGACAATTTAGTTGAAAGCGCTCACTTTATTTTGGTGGCCAGCAAGCAGGATAATACAGAGATGGGCTATGGCCGCTTTATGAATCATGTTGAGGAAGCGCTGCGCAGCTTCTGTAAACAGTTGCAGCTGGATACAGCCAAACAACAGTTGACGGTGCGTTTTTATCAGCATATTAGCTATTTACAGTAAAACTGTAAATAGTTAAGACTGGTTTGTAGCACTGCAATAGGATTATTGCAGTGCTATACAATCTATCGGGCATACTGCTATACAGGTTGGCTTATCGTAGTAGCCAATACACTCGGTACACAGCTGCGGGTCAACCTGATAATGTTTGACGCCCATGCTGATGGCTTCGTTCGGGCACTCTGGCACACACATATCACAGTTGATGCAGCTGGCTTCAATTACGGCGGGCACGCTTAACCTGCCGCATTAATGGCTAGATCACTGCCTGCTGTTGCCACTGCAGGCAGCTGCTTTAACAGCATGGCAAAGCTAAGATTGTGCTGCGCAGGTAACTTTACCTTAAGCTGATAGCAAGCGCCGGGCGCCAGTACAATGGCGTTATCCTGCTTGTCGCGCAGTGCTTGCAGGGTAAAGCTTTGATTGCCCTCTGGCGTCATCAGCAGCAGGCTATCGCCCACCGCAAACTGGTTTTTTACTTCAACCAGCGCAAAGCCGTCGCTGTCCTGCCCGCCAATAAACTCACCTACCAATAACTGCTCGCCGGCACTGTGGCTGGTATCGTAATTTTGGGTGTCCTGCGGTTTATGCCGCCTTAAAAAACCTTCGGTAAAACCGCGGTTGGCCATGCCATCAAGTTCATGTAATAAAGCAGAATCAAAGGTTTTACCGGCCACCGCATCATCAATAGCCTGCCGGTATACCTGAGCGGTGCGTGCCACATAATAGGGTGATTTAGTACGGCCTTCTATTTTAAGGGAATGCACCCCCATCGAGGTCAGAGCCGGCACATGTTCAATAGCCCGTAAGTCTTTCGAGTTCAGAATATAAGTGCCGTGTAAGTCTTCATCAATAGCCATCAGCTCGCCGGGGCGGCCCTGCTCTTCCAATAGCGCAGGCGTGCTGATCGGTTTAAACTGACCCACTTCATCCTCTGTGGCGGCATGCACCTGATATGGCCAGCGGCAACTGTTGGTGCAAGCGCCCTGATTCGGGTCACGTTTATTAATATAGCCCGATAACAGGCAGCGGCCGGAATACGCCATACACAGAGCCCCATGCACAAATACTTCCAGTTCCATCCCGGGTACCTGGCGGCGAATTTCCGCTATTTCTTCCACTGCCAGCTCGCGCGATAAAATAACCCGCTCTACGCCCTGTGCCTGCCAGAATTTAACAGCCGCCCAGTTTACCGTATTGGCCTGCACTGATAAGTGCAGTGGCTGCTGTGGAAAATGCTGGCGCAGTAAATACACCACGCCGGGGTCGGATACGATCAGCGCATCAGGCTTTAACGCGACTACTGGCGCCATATCGTCAATAAAGCTTTTTAACTTACTGTTATGCGGCGCAATATTTACCACCACATAAAACTTTTTACCCAGCGCATGCGCCTCACTGATGCCGGTGGCAAGCGCAGCTAAATCAAACTCGTTATTACGCACCCGCAGGCTGTAACGGGGTTGACCGGCATACACCGCATCGGCGCCGTAGGCAAAAGCCAGCCGCATCGCTTTCAGACTGCCGGCGGGTGACAGTAGTTCAGGTTTTAACATACGGCCTGCTTATCGTGCTGCAAAATGGCGGCAATTCTAACGCCTGCTTTTTTACCCGCTTTGATCTGCCGCAAAGCAGCCCCCTTTAGCATTGCGTCAGCCCTACCCTGGCTGCCGCTTTAAAACCAGCAGCAAAGTTATTCAACCGCTCGGTGCGGCTACCTTCGGGCAACATCACTTCAATCAGGCTAAAGCGCCTGCTGCTGTTAAGCGCCAAACTAAATGCTTCGCTAAAATCGTCCAGGGTGCTGACCTGCATGCCATTGCCGCCCATGCTGCGCGCCAGCTCAGCATAATGCCAGTTATGCAGATCGGTGCAGTTAAGACCGGGAGCGAAGGCGTCAATCATGTCCCAGCGCTGGTTATTAAATAAAATAATAATAGGGGCAAAGCCATAACGGGCGCAGTGCCCAAGCTCCAGCCCGGTCATTAAAAAGGCACCATCGCCTACCATCACCACTGGCCGCAGGCCGGTAACCGCCTGCACCCCAAAGGCAGCGGGCACCGCATAGCCCATTGAGGCGTAAAAGGCCGGGGCCAGCATTAAACTGGGCGTGGCATGTAACGAGGCAAACAAACAATCACCAATATCAGAAATAAGCGGCACTGTGCATTGCTGTTCAGCCAATAGCCTGTCTAACTGCTGCACCAGGCTGCTGGCACTGAGTTGCGGCTGCTGGCTCTCGTTTACCAAAGCAGGTGCTGGTACCGGTGCTGCTATAGCGCTAAAGGGTGCTAGCGGCTGCTGTAACATAGCGGCTAACAACGGCTTTAATGGCAGCGGATGTTGCTCAAGGCAAAGTACTTTATCAGCAGTAAATAGCCCGGCATGAGCGGCAAAGTTGCTATCGGTTTTAATTACGCCAATTTGCAAAATAAGATCAGCATCTTGCAACAACTGGGTCGGTCGGATATCAGTTTTATCCAGAAAAATACCGCCATATAACGGATGTTGCTGATTAAAACTGGCGCGGCCCATCAGGGTGCTGATAAAAGGAATATTCAGCTGGCTGGCCAACGCTTCCAGTTCGGCAACGGCATCAAAGCGTCGCACATCCACCCCGGCCAGAATAACCGGTCGCTTTGCCAGGGCTAAACGCTCAGCTAATTGCGCCACGGCCAAAGACAGCTGTTCTTGTGGTACGACGGGTGGCTGGTAAGCAGCCGCCAGTCGGGTGTCAAATTGCACCGCATCGCGCGGGATTTCCAGCAGCACAGGCCGGCTTTGCTCTTTCGCCGTTTTCAGCGCCAGCCGGATATCTGCCCCGGCACGCTCAGGGTTATCTAAGCGCAACTGGATGGCGGTAATTTCTTTATAGATATCACGCTGAGAGTCGACCGTTTTTGCCTGATGATGAATTTGCAGGCCACGCTCAATTTCGTTTTGGCTGGGAAAACCGGCAATCACCACTAGCGGCACATGCTCAACATAAGCCTGCGCCACGGCATTTACCGCATTCAGCGCGCCAGCGCCATAGGTCAGAATCACCACGGCCGGTGTATTGCTGATCCGCGCCGCCGCATCGGCGGCAAACACGGCGGACGGTTCATGACTTAAATAGTACAGCGGCAAGTTGCTGCGCTGTTGCAGTTGCTCAAATAACGGCAGCACAAAATCGCCCGGAATGCCAAATAACTGCTTAACTTCAAAAATCTCAAGCTCATGCAATAGCGCATCAACCAATAACATAACCTACTCCAGTTTTGCGTTGTATAGCGCGCAGTGTGGTTATTATCGACGTTGCGGATGTTGATGCAGATCAAGCCAGCGCCAGCTTAGGCCGGCGCAAAGGTGGTAGGTGACGAATTATTGTTCCCTGCAATGTACAGTTTGGCGAAACTCATGTGGGGTGTAACCCACCATCGTTTTAAAAGACCGGGTGAAAGGTCCGACCGAGGCAAAACCGCTTTCCAGGCCAACCACTAGTACCGGCCAATGTCCTTTATCGGGATCTGACAGGAGTGTTTTTGCATGCTCAATGCGTAAAGTATTAATAAACTGATTAAAATTGCTGGCATGGAACTGTGACCTGAGCAATCTGCTTATGCGGTATTCTGGCACCTCCAACAACCTTGCCAGATCGCTTAACCGCAAATTAGCCTGTAAAAACACCTGTTTCTGAAATAGCAGTTGCCGGATCTTGTCACAAAGCTGGCTATCCGCCGGAGTTAAGCCCGTTGCTAAAGAGTCATGCTGCGCAGGCTCAACCTGGATATTTATTACTGCGTCTGCAGTACTTTGTGACTGAACACAAAGGGGCTTATTAAAGCGGCAATAAATTAGCCATTGTGTCACCACTAGTATGGTTAAAGCCGCAACAGCGCTAAGTAAATCATGCTGCAACGCAGCCCCCTCGGCTGGCAGCCATATTTTTGCGATAACACCAAAAATTGCAATAGCGCCACCATAGGTAGCCAGAAACAGCTGCCGATGCCAGCGTTCAGCACCGCAGGCCTGGCTATAACCCCGACAACCTTCCCAGAGCGTTAGCATTAAAATGGCGGAAGACAGCAAGATTAGCAGCTCTTTACAAACAACACGGGCCGAAGCCAGAAGTGTTTGACTTGCCGGCCAGAATTGTTGCAGTAACTGCATGGCCTGCAAGCTTATTATTAATAAGCCAATCGCAGCGGCAACCAGAATATGCCGCAATAAAATAGCCCTGCCTTGCCGGAACAACGCCCGGGCCACCAGCCAATAGCCGTTGCAAGTCATGCAAATGCCCATCGCCAGCAAATACTGGTAAAAACCAAAGCCGTCACCACCAAGGCGTTTAACCGCCATAATAGCCATAGAACCACTAAACGCAGCAAATAACAGATGCACCAGCTGTTTTTGCCGCACAAAGAGTTGGCTGCACACCAACGCAAAACTGACAACCAACAACACTAGATGAATAGTCTGATACACCGTGCATCCCCCACAAGCCTCAACGCTTAATGCTAACAGTTGCTTTAAGTTGGCGTCAAAGTGCAATTATCTTTTTTGCTGATTGCTATGTTACAAAAAGTAACAGCTTTAAAAACCTTATTCAGAACATAAAACCATGCGCCGAATTCCAAATTCAGCGCGATAAGGGGCGTATTGGCTGGCAGGATGCCAGCGTTTCAAAGGAACAAGACGTCAGATCATGTTAAACGAAAATAAAGTGGCTATGCCGATGATATATAGCAACCAGTGCCGGATATATACCCGCAAAATTCAAGGAAACACAATGACCGATATTACAATTGACGCCAACACGCCTGTGCGCCAGAAGCGTAGACCAGACTGGCTTACCCTCTCCGCAAAAACCTGGTTTATCGTCACAGCCATCGGCCAGTGGCTGTTCGTGACTTATATCGCGGGCTATTACGGCCTGCGGTTTGTCGGAGATGGCGTAGGCGGCTTTGCAGGAACCCATCTGGCAAATGGCTTTATCGCAGGAGACAGCATTGGCAATATAGCGCTGGCAATCCATATTCTGGTGGCGGGCCTGATTATTGCCGCTGGCCAAATCCAGCTGGTGCCGGCCATCCGTAATAAGCTACCCCTACTGCACCGTAGCAGCGGCTGGTTCTTTATGATCGCTTCGGTGATTGTCAGCATCGCTGGAGTTTACCTCACCTGGTCACGGGAGCGGGTCATCGGTTCACTGATCCAAGATATTGGCGTCACCGGCAGCGGGGTGCTGGTAATGCTTTTTGTGCCCATCGCCCTTTACTATGCAATCAAACGCAATTTTGCCGCACACCGTCGCTGGGCACTGCGGCTGTTTCTGGTGGTAAGCGCTGTATGGTTTCTGCGATTGATGGTATTTGGCTGGTTTATCGCTACAGGCGGCATCGGCATCGACGGCAAAACCTTCACCGGCCCATTCCTCGAAGTGGTGTCCTTTGCCCAATATTTGCTGCCGTTAGCGGTGCTGGAACTGTATTTCTGGGCCAGCAAGCCTAAAAACAAACGATACCAGAGTGCCGTGGCCAGTCTCATCTTTGTAGTTTGCGCCGCGATGGCTATAGGTGTATTTGCGATCAGCAGTGCTTCATGGATCCCCAAGATCGGCGCATAGCACAACTATTAACTGCGGCGCGGGCATTAAAAGGCACAGCTATGTCTTTTGCAGTTTAAACAAATAACGGAGGTTGTATTGTGCTTACTTACTTGCATATTTTGACAGGCACGGTTGCACTTGTTAGCGGTGCTTTAAGTTTTGCTGTAACGAAAGGCAGCAATTTACATAGAAAATTCGGGCTTACTTTTGTTCTGTCAATGATCGTTATGGCTAGCTCTGGGGCTCTGCTGGCGTTTATCGGCAAAGAAACTCTCAATATGATTGCCGGACTTGTCACATTTTATCTTGTTACTACCGCTTTTTAGCCGTTCATCCGCCAAAAAAACAAGCAAAAATAGTACATTCAGTATTTATGATTTTGGGCTTTGTCATTGGCATTTACGCAATTTATATCGGTTTAAGCTCATTGCACAATGGTAAAGATTCAATCGACGGCAAACCTATTGCAGTAATTATTGTGTTTGGTTCGATATCGCTTTTGGCAGCAATTTCAGATATCCGCCAGATAACAAGAGGAAGACTTAGTCGCAAATCGCAGTTAGTTCGCCACGTTTGGCGGATAGGTTTTACCATGCTTATCGCGACAGTCTCTTTTTTTCTTGGGCAGTCTCAGATTATTCCCGAACCAATCAGAAATGTCATTACACTTGTGGGACCCGTTTTGCTGGTGCTATGTTTTACGACGTATTGGGTTATAAGGGTAAGTATTTGGGGCTTAACAAGGCGGCCATAGCTAGGGCCGACAGTTTACAGGGCGCCCACTTTTATAAACCTTAGGCGCCCTTACGTTCGTGGATTAACGCAATAAATCTGAAAACGGCAGTATGGAGACCCTTTCCCCGGCAGGTAGACTGCCACTTTCACGCTCCAGCACAATATAACAGTTGGCATTGGCGATAGAGCTCAGCATGCCCGAGCTTTGGCTGCCGAGGGTTTTGACATTCAGGCCATCTTCACCCTGCCAGCACCAGCCGCGCTGATAATCTGCCCTACCCGGCTGCTTTTTCAATGGCTCATTGCACACTGCTTGCAGCAAAGCCGGCGTATTGTCGGCTAATTCACCACTGAGTTTACGCAGCACCGGCTGCACTAACTGCTCCAGGGTTACCACGGCCGCTACCGGATTACCTGGCAAGCCAAAGAACCAGCAGTTATTCAGTTTACCAAAGGCGAACGGCTTACCCGGTTTTATTGCCACCTGCCAGAAATTGATTTGGCCAAGCTTATTGAGAATTTTCCGGGTATAATCGGCTTCGCCTACCGACACGCCGGCACTGGTAATAAGCACATCGGCCTGGGTCATCGCCTTGCCAAAAGCTTGCTCTATCGCGGCTAAATCGTCTGGTAGCAAGCCTAAATCTACTACTTCTACGCCAAGGCGCTGCAACATGGCGGCCATTACGAAGCGGTTACTGTCGTAGATATGGCCTGGCACCAACTGCTGCCCCGGTGGCAGTAACTCATCGCCAGTAGAAAATATGGCGACTTTAAGCCGACGCTTAACTTTGATGCTGGCAAAGCCTAATGACGCCAGCAAGCCCAGATCGGCTGGCCGTACTTTGTGCCCGGCAGCAAATACTTGCTGGCCTTCGGCGATATCTTCACCGGCGCGGCGCACATGCTCAGCAACTGAAGGCTGGAACTGACACAATATCGTTTGCTTATGCTCAATTTCTGTAAGCTCAACCTGCTCTTGCATCACCACAGTATCCAGCCCGGATGGCAGCACAGCACCGGTGGTGATACGCACGCAACAGCCTGCAGGCACGCTATCGGTAAAGGCATGGCCAGCCAAAGCGACGCCCACCACCAACAATGGCTGGCCAGGTTTCACCTCAGCCGCGCGCAGCGCATAGCCGTCCATTGCCGCATTGTCATAGCCCGGCACATTAATCGTTGAACAAACCGGCTCAGCCAACACCCGATCTAAAGCCTTGCTTAACGTTACGGCTTCCTGCTGCTGCACTGGCAGCACCTGTGCTAACATTTGCTGGATCGCCTGTTCAGCGCTTAACATTTTTGGCGTTTGGATTTTTTCATGCTGGGGCATTGGCATCAGGCTTTCGCTCCTTGCTGGTTTACCATCCAGACAGCCGCCTCTACCCGCGAGCGCAGGCCAAGCTTTTTCAGCAGATGTTTAACATGCACTTTTACCGTACCATCGGAAATATCCAGCTCACGGGCAATCAATTTATTGCTTAAGCCCTTGGCGATAAAACTGAGAATTTCATGCTCACGGTTGGTCAGGCTATTTAATTCAGCCGACGTTTTTACTGCCGGGCGGCGCAGCGCTGTGGCCAGCACCTGGGTAATGGCTTCACTTAGCACCATTTTGCCGGTGAGCGCCCGCTTAATTTGCTCCAGCAGTATTTCCGGATCGCTGTCTTTTAGCAGGTAACCGTCAGCACCGTTGCTGATGGCATTAACCACATCTTCATCAGCGTCTGATACGGTCAGCATCACAATGCGCGAGCTGACGCCTTCGTCCCGCATCTTTTTTAAGGTGGCAATACCATCCATGCCCTGCATATTTAAATCCAGAATAATTAAATCCGGGTCAAGCTCTACCGCCATTGGAATGGCCTCTGCCCCGCTACTGGCCTCAGCAATCACTTCCAGCTCATCTTCCAGCGCCAGTAACTGCTTTAACCCCTTGCGCAATAACGGGTGATCATCGACCAACATAATGCTGGATTTTTGCTCTGACATGTCGCTCTCCAAGACTTAACAATGTAGCTTTGTGCTATTAGCTTATAACAAGCCAGAGCGAACTTTGATATAAATCAGTAAAATGACAGATCAGCATATTTTCTCCTGCTGCCAGCTGCCGTCTGACAACCACCAAAAGAAAACACTATGTAATTGATAAAATTCAACATTAAAAACTCAGCATTCAACACTTACCACTTTGTAGGTACCTCTAACTAACCCTCTGGCTTTGCTGACTAACTCCGAAGATCCATTGTGACATTGGCTGCAGCGCTGCATAGTTCCCAAAGCTAAATTTGCTGTTCTCAACAGGAGTTAACTATGTCAGATCTGAAACAGTGGCAACCAGAAGATGAACACTTCTGGCAAACAACGGGCAAACGTATTGCCAACCGTAATCTGTGGATCTCTATCCCCAGCTTACTCTGCGGCTTTGCCGTGTGGATGATGTGGAGCATCATCAGCGTGCAAATGCTTAATCTGGGGTTTCCTTACTCGGCATCTGAATTATTTACCCTGGCGGCTATTGCCGGTTTAAGTGGTGCGACGCTGCGTATTCCGGCCAGCTTTTTTGTCCGGCTCTGTGGTGGACGCTATACCATTTTCCTGACCACCAGCTTGCTGATGATCCCTGCGCTCGGCACTGGCCTGGCCTTGCAGGATCAAAACACCCCATTCTGGGTGTTTCAGTTGCTGGCGCTGTTATCCGGTATTGGTGGTGGTAACTTTGCTGCATCTATGTCGAATATCAGTTTCTTTTTCCCGAAAAAACAACAAGGGCTGGCCCTGGGCTTAAATGCCGGACTGGGCAATTTTGGCGTAACCAGCATGCAAATTCTGGTACCGCTATTTATGACCTTTGGCGCCTTTAGCCTGCTAGGTGGCGGTGAGCCGATGGTGTTGCAAAAAGCCAGTGGCACCCTGATTGGCAGCATTGCAGCCGGTAGCGACACCTGGATCCAGAACGCCGGTTTTGTCTGGTTATTATTTCTGGTGCCGCTGGCCTTTGCTATCTGGTTTGGGATGAATAATATTCATACTGAAGAGGTAACGCCAAAACTGCCCAGCGCCGTGGGCTCGTTCTCGATTATTCTGCTAATGTATGCCATTGGCTTTATTACCTCAATAGCCGGTTTGTGGCTAATTTTGCCAGAAGCCGCCAATGGCTCTGGCTTTAGCATTCCCAAAGAGCTGGTGCTGGTAATGATCCTGTTTGCTACTGTTATGGCATTGAAAATTCTGCCTGGGGCGATTCGCACCAGCCTGGATCGTCAATACAAAATATTCAATAACAAGCACACCTGGGTGATGAGCGTGCTGTACATTATGACCTTTGGCTCCTTTATCGGCTTTGCTGCTGCTTTTCCATTATCTATACAAGTTATTTTTGGCTATAGCCACATCATGGTTGATGGCGTTATGACCCACAATACGCCAAATCCAAATGGACCCAGCGCTCTGACTTATGCTTGGTTAGCACCCTTTATTGGGGCGCTAATACGCCCAGCCGGTGGCTGGTTATCTGATAAATGGGGTGGCGCTTTTGTTACACAAATTTGCTCTGTAATTATGGTTGGCTGTGCCTTGGGCGCCGCATACTATATGCACATGGCTTATCAGTCAGCAACGCCAGAGCAATACTTTATGCCATTTTTCCTGATCTTCTTAGGCTTATTTGCTGCCAGTGGTGTCGGTAATGGTTCTACCTTTAAAACCATTGCTGTGGTATTCCCGAAAGAACAAGCAGGGCCGGTACTGGGCTGGACCTCGGCAGTAGCCGCTTACGGTGCCTTCTATATTCCACAGGTATTTGGCGAGCAAATCAAAGCCGCTACCCCGGAATATGCGATGGTTGGGTTTGCGGTGTTTTATGCGTTATGTTTGCTGGTCAACTGGTTCTTTTACTTGCGTAAAAACGGTGAGTTTTATAATCCGTAATTGTCGACAAACCATTAGACGCGTCCGTTTTCATAAAAGCAGGCGCCCGTTTTCATAAAAACAGGCGCCCCTATTTTTTACCATCACGCCGTCTGCTGCTGTACCAGATATTCCGGCGTAAAATTAAAATAGACCCCGGTGCCGCCCTCGGCTCGACGTTTTATCGCTATCTCCCCGCCCAGATGTTTACTACGCTCCTGCATAATGGCCAGGCCGTAGTGGTTTAGTTTTTCCGCTGACTGCGGAATACCCACGCCGTTATCCTCAATGACCAGGGCAATAGACTCGTCTGGCTTTTGCCGCAAACTGATCAGGATCTCGCTACCGGCACTATGATGAACCGCATTCTGGCTGGCCTCACGAATAATTTGCAACAAATGAATTTCTTCATGCGGGGCCAGCGGAATATTGGTCAGCTGATAATCCAGTTTTATCTGCATACCCGATTGAGCGCTCAATTGTTTTACCGACATGTCCAGCGCATTTAGCAAACCACTGCCATCCACTTTAAGCCGAAAGGTAGTGAGTAATTCACGTAACTGGCGGTAGGCCGCATCCAGCCCTTGTTTTAACTCTGTCGATACATCGGCAATAGTCGCTTTATCATCCTTTGCCGTGGCCTTATTTAAGCGAGTTACCTGAATTTTCAGGTAAGAAAGCGCCTGAGCTAATGAATCGTGCAGCTCACGCGCGATAACAGTCCGCTCCTGCATTAGGGCTAACCGTCGTACCTGCTGCTCTTCCGATTTTAAGTTAAGCGCCAGCGCCAGCTGGTCGGCCACCGCCGCCAGTAATTGTTGCTGCCACAGCGCTAAGGTTTGCCCGTCAGCGAGCCGGGCCACCAGCACGCCATATTTTTTACGATCGCGGTGCAACAAATAATTGTAATTACTGCGATCACAACCCTCGGCTGCGGGTTGGCTCAAACAATCACCACAGTTTTGCTGGGCGCAAGGGTCAATGCTGCCATCATCCGGCAATACCTGCATATAGGGTTTATCGCCCTCTTCCGTAAACAGGCATAACTCCAGATTATCGACCTTCACTACGGTTTTCAGCTCTGCGATGATCTTATTAAAGTCGACAAACTCGGGGGCGTGCTCGCTAATGCGCTGGGCGGTATTATATAAAAAGCGTAAGGTGGTATTGGTATGTTGCAGTGCTTCGGTTTGCTCATCGACCCGTTTTTCCAGATTGCCGTACATATAGGAAACCGAATCATTCATCTTATTAAAACTGTGCGCCAGGGTACCGAGCTCATCGTTATTTTCAATGCTTAGCCGGTGGGTAAAATCGCCCATTGCTACCCGCTTGGCGCCCAGCGTCAGCGCCTCCAGTGGCTGTTGCACCATCACCTTTAACCAGTAAATGACAATAGCAGATAACAGCACCGTGGCTAACAAGGCCACCAACTGCAGGGTGCGAAAACTACGCACTTTTTGCTCGGCGTCTTGCTGGATATAAAACACCAGTTGTTCCAGCAAGTTGATTTGTTGCTGCAGCGCCTGCTCGATTTGTGGCGGATTAACAGGCTGTTGTAAAAACGCCGGCTCAATCTCCTGCCAGTGCTGCCGGGCTGTTTCAAACTGCTGCAAAATATGTTCATCATGTAAAAAACGCTGAAATACCGGATGTTGCCAACTGATAGCAAACTTCTGCCGGGCCAGCTGTAATTGCGCCTGGTCTTGCTGTTGGCTTAACCAGGCCATCCGGTAGCTTTGCATCCGTAGCGACCCTGCGATATTCACTGCATGGGCATCGTTACCGGCTTTATCCGACAACCAGTACGACGCCAACATGGTGCCAATGGCCAGGGTAACAATACAAGCCAGGGCAATATTAATCCGGGTAACAATAGAAAACTGTCGCATAACCACTCCGCTTGTTTTACTGCCTAAAGCATACCTGTTAATCCGCTAGCGTGCTGCGCCTATCTGAAAAATAGCAGCACAAATGAGCTACCCCCTTTTCCCCGCCGGGGTAATTGCACCGGCCGCCAACACAGCACAAGAGGTAGCCACTGGCGTATTGTCGGCGATATCAGCGCCACCCACACTACCACCTTGTGGGTATTTTCGTTTTTTATCAGCTATTTAACGCACTGGCTGCCTTGATCCAAATCAAGCATTATTCCTGTTGTTGTTTCTATAGTGTGCATACCAGAAAAGCAAAATGTCTGTTCATGCAGGACAAGACCAGGAGTAAACCATGAGTCATCTACTCGACAAACTGCGGTTTTTTAAAACCCGCAAAGAACCCTTCGCCGACGGCCACGGGGTTACCACCAACGAAGACAGAAGCTGGGAGCAAGGCTACCGCCAGCGCTGGCAGCACGACAAAATTGTCCGTTCTACCCATGGTGTAAACTGTACCGGTTCATGTAGCTGGAAAATTTATGTGAAAGACGGCCTGGTCACCTGGGAAACCCAGCAAACCGATTATCCGCGCACCCGGCCAGATTTACCGAACCACGAACCACGCGGCTGCCCGCGCGGCGCCAGCTACTCCTGGTATATCTACAGCGCCAACCGCTTAAAATACCCCAAGGTACGCCAGCAATTAATGAAACTGTGGCGCGAAGCAAAAGCGGTACATAAAGACCCGGTAAAAGCCTGGGAATCGATTGTTAAAGATCCGGTAAAAGCGAAAAGTTATAAAGAACGTCGCGGATTGGGCGGTTTTATCCGCGCCGACTGGGATGAAGTGAACGAACTGATTGCCGCATCTAATGTGTACACCACTAAAACCTATGGCCCGGACCGGGTCACCGGCTTCTCACCCATACCAGCGATGTCGATGGTGTCTTACGCCGCTGGTGCGCGTTACTTATCGTTAATTGGCGGTAACTGTTTAAGCTTTTACGACTGGTACTGCGATTTGCCACCGGCTTCACCGCAGATATGGGGCGAGCAAACCGACGTGCCGGAATCAGCCGACTGGTATAACTCAAATTACATTATTGTTTGGGGCTCTAACGTGCCACAAACCCGCACGCCGGATGCGCACTTTTTAACTGAAGTTCGCTATAAAGGCACTAAAACCTGCGTAATTACCTCAGATTATTCCGAAGCGTCCAAGTTTGGTGACACCTGGCTGGCACCGCGCCAGGGTACTGATGCGGCACTGGCGATGGCCTTTGGCCATGTTATTTTGCAGGAGTTTTACGTTAATAACCCAAGCGCCTACTTTACTGACTATGTAAAACGCACCACCGACATGCCGATGTTGGTGATGCTGGAGCAAGGTGACAAGCATCTGACGCAAGGCCGTTTTTTACGTGCAGCCGATTTAGTCAATAACCTGGGTGAAGACAACAACCCGGACTGGAAAACCATTGCTCTTAATAGCGATGGCCGCTTAACCAGCCCGAACGGTGCCATTGGTTATCGCTGGGGTCAGGCCGGCAAATGGAACCTGGAGCAAAAAGATAAAGATGGCGAACTGGATTTACAGCTATCGCTAAAAGATAACCGTGATGAGCTGGTCGATGTAGCATTTCCGTATTTCGGTGGCGCGCCGCACGAGTACCAATACTTCCAGCACACCGCGCATGCTGATGTGCAAATTCGCAAAATCCCCGCCAAGCGGGTTGAGCTGGCCGATGGCAGCACTGCATTGGTCGCGACGGTATTCGATTTAATGCTGGCGCAATACGGCGTCGATAACGGCGTAGGCGATGACAGTCGTGCTAAGTCTTACACCGACAATATTCCCTACACGCCAGGCTGGCAAGAAGCTATTACCGGCGTAAAACCTGATGATGTGATTCGGGTTGCTACCGAATTTGCCCGCAATGCCGATAAAACACGTGGTCGTTCGATGGTCATCGTCGGTGCAGCTTTGAACCATTGGTACCACATGGACATGAACTACCGTGGCCTGATCAACATGCTAATGATGTGCGGCTGTGTTGGCCAAAGTGGCGGTGGCTGGGCGCACTATGTCGGCCAGGAAAAACTGCGGCCACAAACCGGCTGGACACCACTGGCATTCGCCCTGGACTGGCAACGGCCACCACGTCATATGAACGGCACCTCGTTCTTTTATAACCATTCCAGCCAATGGCGTTATGAAAAGCTCGACATGACCGAGGTAATATCACCGCTGGCCAATAAAGAAAAATGGAGCGGCAGCATTATCGACTTTAACGCCCGCGCCGAGCGAATGGGTTGGTTACCATCAGCACCGCAACTTGGGGTTAACCCATTGGGGCTAGCCGCAGAAGCTAAGAGCGCCGGCGTTGAGCTAAAAGACTATGTGCTTGAGCAGTTAAAAAGCCGCAAGATTAAATTTGCCTGTGAGCAACCGGAAAGCCCGCAAAACTTCCCACGCAATATGTTTATCTGGCGCTCTAACTTACTTGGTTCCAGCGGCAAAGGCCATGAGTATATGCTACGCCACTTACTGGGCACCAAACACGGTTTGCTGGGTAAAGATCTAGGCGAGTTTGGTGGCAAAAAGCCACAGGATATTGAATGGACTGACGATGGAGCTGAGGGCAAAGTTGATCTTTGGGTTACCTTAGACTTCCGCATGTCTACCACCTGTTTGTATTCAGATATCGTGTTACCTACCGCTACCTGGTATGAAAAAGACGACATGAATACCTCGGATATGCATCCGTTTATTCACCCGTTAACCGCTGCTATTGACCCGGTATGGGAAGCGCGTAGCGACTGGGAAATCTTTAAAGGTATTGCCAAGGCGTTCTCTAAAGCCGCGGTTGGCCACTTAGGCGTAGAAACGGATGTGGTTACCACACCAATGCACCACGATACCCCAGCCGAACTGGCGCAGCCTTATGGCGTAAAAGCCTGGTGGAAAGGTGAATGTGAGGCGATTCCCGGCATGACTATGCCGCATATTAATATT
This sequence comes from Arsukibacterium perlucidum DSM 18276, assembly GCF_000382165.1. Lineage (GTDB taxonomy): Bacteria > Pseudomonadota > Gammaproteobacteria > Enterobacterales > Alteromonadaceae > Alishewanella > Alishewanella perlucidum. The sequence goes on from NZ_KB907702.1 coordinate 31,356, forward strand.
GTTGAGCGTGATTACCCTAATACCTATGCCCGCTTTACCTCTATCGGCCCCTTGCTTGAAAAAATTGGCAATGGCGGTAAAGGCATCGGTTGGGATACCAAAGATGAAGTGGGTTTCCTGAAAAAACTGAACCGCGTGCACACCGAGGAAGGCATTAACAAAGGCATGGCGAAGATTGACAGCGCCATCGACGCCTGCGAGATGATTTTATCGTTGGCACCGGAAACCAATGGCCAGGTTGCCGTTAAAGCCTGGGAAGCCTTGGGTAAAATTACCGGCCGCGACCACACCCATTTAGCGCTGCCCAAAGCCGACGAGAAAATTCGTTTTAACGATATCGTCGCCCAGCCGCGGAAGATTATCTCCTCGCCTACCTGGTCTGGCCTGGAAGATGAGCATGTGTCGTACAACGCTGGCTATACCAACGTGCACGAGCTGATCCCATGGCGCACCATTACCGGCCGCCAGCAGTTTTATCAGGATCACGAGTGGATGCGCGATTTTGGCGAGCAGCTGTGCAGCTATAAGCCGCCGATTAACTTAAAAACCGTGCAACCGGTGCTGAACAAAAAGCCAAACGGCAATAAAGAGATCGTGCTGAACTGGATCACACCACACCAGAAATGGGGTATTCACAGCACTTACTCCGACAATTTGTTAATGCTAACGCTGTCGCGTGGCGGCCCTATTGTCTGGCTCAGTGAAATAGACGCCGCCGCCGCTGGCATTGAAGATAATGACTGGATTGACATCTTCAACGTTAACGGCGCCATCGCCGCCCGCGCTGTGGTATCGCAACGGGTACCCGAGGGTATGAGCATGATGTACCACGCTCAGGAGCGGATTGTAAACGTGCCTGGCAGCGAATTAACCGGTACCAGGGGGGGTATTCATAACTCGGTTACCCGGGCAGTAATGAAGCCAACCCATATGATCGGTGGCTATGCCCAGCAGGCCTATGGCTTTAACTACTACGGCACCGTTGGCTGTAACCGGGACGAGTTTGTCATCATCCGTAAGATGGGCAAAGTCGACTGGTTAGACACTAAATAAGGTTGGAGTGAGCAATATGAAAGTTAGAGCCCAAATCGGCATGGTGCTGAATTTAGACAAGTGCATAGGTTGCCACACTTGCTCCATCACCTGCAAAAACGTCTGGACCTCGCGTGAAGGGGTCGAGTACGCCTGGTTTAACAACGTTGAAACCAAGCCTGGCATTGGTTTTCCAAAAGAATGGGAAAACCAGCAGAAATGGAACGGCGGCTGGGTGCGCAATAAAAGCGGCAAGCTGGAATTAAAAATCGGCGGTAAGCGCCGTATTCTGGCGAATATTTTCGCCAACCCGGACTTACCGGAAATTGACGATTACTACGAGCCGTTCGATTTTGACTACCAGCATTTACACACCGTTGGTGATACCAAGCACCAGCCGGTAGCACGGCCACGCTCGCTGATCAGTGGCCAACGGATGGAAAAAATTGAATGGGGGCCGAACTGGGAAGAAATTCTCGGCACCGAGTTTGCCAAAAGGAAAAAAGATCAGAACTTCAATGACGTGGTGCAAAAGGACATTTACGGTCAGTTTGAAAAGACCTTTATGATGTACCTGCCGCGTTTGTGCGAGCACTGCCTGAACCCGGCTTGTGTTGCAGCCTGTCCTTCCGGCGCCATTTATAAGCGCGAGGAAGACGGCATAGTGCTGATTGATCAGGACAAATGCCGCGGCTGGCGGATGTGTGTCTCGGCCTGCCCCTACAAAAAAATCTATTACAACTGGAAAACCGGTAAATCCGAAAAATGTACTTTCTGCTTCCCGCGGATTGAAGCCGGCCAGCCAACGGTATGCTCGGAAACCTGTGTTGGCCGAATCCGCTATTTAGGTGTGTTGTTGTATGACGCCGACAAAATTGAAGCGGCAGCCAATACCCCGAACGAGAAAGACTTGTACCAGGCACAATTAGATATCTTTCTGGATCCAAACGATCCGGCAGTTATTGCCGCGGCTAAAGCAGAAGGCGTTGCTGACAACTGGATTAAAGCTGCCCAGCGATCGCCGGTATATATGATGGCGATGGAATGGAAGGTAGCACTGCCACTCCACCCTGAGTACCGCACGCTGCCGATGGTGTGGTATGTGCCACCACTGTCACCCATTCAAAGCGCAGTACAGGCTGGCCATGTAGGTATGAATGGTGAAATTCCGGATCTGAAATCGCTGCGTATTCCGCTGCGTTACCTGGCCAATATGCTGACCGCTGGTGATGAAGCACCGGTAGTGCGTGCGCTGGAACGGATGATAGCGATGCGCGCCTTTAAACGCTCGCAGCAGGTAGATAGTGTGGAAGATGCCGAAGTACTGCAGCAGGTGGGCTTAACCCCGGTGCAAGTTGAAGAAATGTACCGCTATATGGCGCTGGCCAACTATGAAGACAGGTTTGTCATTCCTACCAGCCACCGCGCCTATGCCGAAAATGCCTATGACCTGAAATCCAGTTGTGGTTTTAGTTTCGGCAATGGCTGTGGCGATGGCAATAACGGCGTAAACCTGTTTGGCACTAAAGCCAAAGGTGTGCGTCAGGTTATCCCAGTAGAGCTTAAGGATTAAACGCAATGACCTCACAACATATGCCAATACTACAATTGTTGTCGCTGCTGCTGGATTACCCAAAGCAGCCATTAGTCGATGCTAAAGCCGAATTGCTGGCGATAGTGGCAGACGCCACTATTACGCCGGCACTACAGCAAGGCTTAAGTACTTTTATCGAGACCCGCACCGGCGGCGAGCTGATGGACTGGCAGTCTGAATACGACAGCCTGTTTGAACGCGGCCGCTCGTTATCCTTGCTGATTTTTGAGCATATCCACGGCGAGTCGCGCGATCGCGGCCAGGCGATGGTGAACCTGCTGGCACAATACCGCGAGGCAGGGCTGGATATCGGCGTCAAAGAGCTGCCGGATTACCTGCCGCTGTATCTGGAGTTTTTATCGACTCAGGGTGAACAAAACGCCCAAATCGGTCTGGAAGAAATTGCGCCAGTATTAGCCGTGCTGCTGTGTCGCCTGGAGCAGCGCAAGTCTGACTATGCCAGCATTTTTTCTACCCTGGTGGCGCTATCTGCAGCTGAGGTGGATCTGGATGATATTAAAGCGCAAATTGCCAGTGAAAAGCGCGACGATACGCCGAAGGAGCTGGATAAGGTATGGGAAGAGGAAATGGTCAGCTTTATGGGCAACGACCAGACCGACTCAGCCTGTGGTAGCGGAAATAAACCTACTGCCGGGCAAAGACGTGATCAGTTTATTCCACTAAGCACTGATTTACTCGGAAATGGGTTACCAGCAACTGATCCGCTGAGCGCGGCACTTTACAAAGAGGCCGCTGCAAAGCGCGCTTAAAGGAGCATGATTATGGCACACTTAAATCTGTTTGCCTTTGGCATTTATCCCTACATAGCCATCGCCATTATGGTGCTTGGCAGTTGGATCCGTTATGACAGAGAGCAATACACCTGGAAAACCAGCTCCAGCCAGATCCTGGAAAGCAAGCAGCTGCGTAAAGGCAGTATCGCCTTTCATATCGGCATATTGGGCATTTTCTTAGGCCATTTTGCTGGTTTGTTGATGCCGAAAGAGCTGTGGTATCTGATTGGTATCACAACTGAAATGAAGCAAATGATCGCTATCGTTGCCGGTGGCATCTTTGGCTTGATTTGCTTCTACGGCCTGACGATCCTGATCAAACGTCGCTTGTTTAATCCGCGCATCCGCGCCACCAGCAACCCTATGGATATCGCTATTTTGTTTTTATTGTACGCCCAGTTGATTCTGGGGCTGTTGTCAATTTTTGTGTCTATGGGCCATTTAGACGGCGCCGAGATGCTAAAACTGATGGCCTGGGCCCAGAACACCGTTACCTTTAACAGCGTGGCCGCAGCAGAAGCGATCAGCGATGTGCACTGGATTTTCAAAGCCCATGTGTTTTTAGGTATGACGTTGTTTGTGGTGTTCCCGTTCAGCCGCTTAGTGCACATACTTAGTGTGCCGGTGCAGTATGTGCGCCGCCAGCACCAGATAGTACGCCAGCGTTTTGTGCGGTAAAGGATACGAATAGCGATTTGGTTTCGGGCCCTGACGGTTGCAACACTCGCTGTGCTCGCCACAGCAACTCGCTGCGCTCAGACACTCTGTGGCTGCGCTATCGAGGTTCCAACCTGGGCCTGGCAAGATCGGATGACCAGCCAGGCAGCGAGCCGATATTGCTAAGCAAAGCGTCTCCGGCATGGATGCCGGAGAGGAGCCTCCAGGGACGGATTTACGGCGTCTTTGCGTGCAATACCGGCTTAAAGCAGCCTGGCGGGACGTTACTCAGAACAGAGGTTTAATATGATACAAGTAAACAATGCCAGTATCAGCGAAGCGGCCGTTATGGCTGAAATGCAATACCACCCGGCAGCCGACAAACGGGCCGCCATGCTAAAAGCTGCCGAATCGCTGATTATCGGCGAGCTGCTGCGCCAGCGCGCCAAAGCGCTGGGTCTTAGTGTAAAAAGCGAGCTAAATAGCGCCAGCGATGATGATTTTCTCGATGCTCTGATCAACCGCGAACTGCCGATCCCAACCGCATCAGCAGAAGAATGCCTGCAATATTACAAGCTAAACCCGCAACGCTTTGCCAGCTCTCCCTTGCTGGAAGTCAGCCATATTCTGCTGGCGGCAGCACCAGAGGATGACAAAGCACGGGTAGAAGCCAAAATATTAGCAGAGCAATTAATTTTAAAGCTGCAACAAGGTGACAGTCTGGCTGAGCTGGCCAAGCATTATTCGGCCTGCCCATCAAAAGAAACCGGCGGCAGTTTAGGCCAGATCAGCCGTGGCCAGACAGTACCTGAGTTTGAGCGGCAAATATTCAGCGCCGAACCGGGCTTAATGCCGCAAGGTATCGAAAGCCGCTACGGTTTTCATATTGTGTTTATCGCCCGCAAAGTACCCGGCAAGCTGTTGCCGTTTAGCGCCGTACAGCAAAAAATAGCCGAATACCTGAATGAAAAAGTAAGGCGCAAAGCGGTGGCGCAGTATATTCATACCCTGATTGTAAAGGCAGAAATCGACGGCTACGATTTTAAACTGTCGGGCTCGCCGCTAATGCAATAACTGTTTGTTGGGGCGCCCGTACTTTCATGGTAGGGCGCCCTACCCTCAAGTAGGTAACCCATTAAACTTATTACAAAAAAGTCAGGTTTAGGCTAAGATCTCCGCATCATTTGTTCTGTCAGGAACCTCACTATGAAAACCTCCGCTGTTACTTTACCCCTTGCTATTTCTGCTGCGCTTGCCACTTTAGCGCTACCGGCATATAGCCAAAGCAATGACTTATCTGAACAACTGCAACAAGCGCTGAAACAAAGCACAGTCTCTGCGCATTTTCGCTACCGCTTAGAATATGTCGAGCAGGACAACGTATTAGATGACGCCGTTGCCTCTTCCCTACGTAGCCGCTTAACAGTCAATACCGGCAAAGTTTCCGGCTTTAGTGCTTTATTGCAGCTGGATAACGTCAGTTTGCTGGGTAACGATAATTACAACAGCACGGTAAATGGCAAAACAGCCTATAGCGTGGTGGCCGATCCGAAGGGCACCGATATTAATCAGGCACTGCTGCGCTATCAAAACAACAACGGCACAACGCTTAGCGCAGGTCGCCAGTTGGTAAATCAGCTAAATCAACGTTTTCTGGGAGGAGTGGGTTGGCGCCAGAATGAGCAAACTCTGGATGGCTATCGGATCCAACAACAGATTGGTAAAAATGTCAGTGCCGAGCTTGGCCATTATTACAACGTTAACCGGATTTTTGGCCCTAAAGGTGCTGCGGCTGATCAGAACGGCAGCTTTAATACTGCCCTGCTGCAATGGCAATTAAGCCCGGCGCATCAGCTGGCCGCTTTTGGTTACGATTTTGACTTTGCTAACTGGGCCGCTCGTAGCAGCCGTACCATTGGCGTAGATTATCAGGGCAAGTTAACAACCGGACCGAAATTAAGCTGGCACTTAGCGCTGGCAAAACAAGACGATGCCCATAATGCGCCGCTGAGTTTTAGCCACCATTACCACCGGCTAAGCTTAAGCTGGGCGCTGGACGGTATCACCCTGCAGGCAGGGCAAGAACGCTTAGCCGGCAATGGCCAAAGCGCCTTTCAAACCCCGCTGGCAACCCTGCATGCCTTTTCCGGCTTTGCCGATATGTTTTTAAATACCCCTAATAGTGGCTTGCGTGATCACTGGCTGCAAGCCAGCGGTAAATTTAATAATGTTGCGCTTGCCCTGGCCTATCACCGCTTTGATAGCGATGTTGGTAGCAGCAGATATGGCGATGAATGGAATGCCAGTGCCAGTTATGCGGTTAATAAGAAATTATCGGGCTTGATAAAAGTGGCTTATTACAATGCCGATACTTTGGCCGTTGATACCAGCAAAGTCTGGTTAATGCTTAGCTACCAACTGTAACAGCCACGCTTCCCAGCTCCACCAACCAACCCGGCTCTGCCACAGAAAAGCGTTGGTTCCTCTGCCGCCCTTCCACCTTGGAATGGGCGGTTTTTTTATGCCCGCCCGTCTATTTCACAGCTTATTCGCGGCAATACTCCCAATGGGGTAACAAAACCAATAATTCTGCGCCCTGGCGCGATGCTGCCTGCGGCAGCATTATTAAAACTTGATCTGGATCAAGTTTTAAACCGCAGCGAAGACTAAGCTAAAACACAACATATAGTGCGAAATACAAATAGCAACACTACATAAAGGGTTTTATGCTGAAGTTCACCGATGAGCAAATTGTCTTTCAGGAAGTACCGGGTGAAGTGTCATTGGCTTTTACCATTGCCGGCTGCCCACTCGGTTGTAAAGGCTGCCACAGCAGCTACAGCTGGCGCCCTGATATCGGCTGCCTGTTAACGTCCGAATACTTTAGCCACCGCCTGCAAAGCTATCAGGGCTTAATTAGCTGTGTGCTGTTCTTAGGCGGCGAATGGCAGGGGCAACATTTACTGGCCTTGTTAACTCTGGCACGCAGTGCTGGCTTAAATACCTGCCTTTACACCGGGCTGGATGATGTCGCCCCTTCGCTTAAGCAACAGCTAACCTACCTGAAAACCGGCCGCTGGCAGGCAGAGCGCGGCGGCCTGAACAGCCCGCACACAAACCAGATTTTTACCGATTTACGTACAGGCCAATGCCTGAACCATTTATTTATTAAACAATAACCTGCTGAGGGATATGCTATGCAAGCGCTAAACTTTACCCAACTCCAACAAAAATTAAGCTTTATCGATGATTACCTGCATGCCAACAATGCCGCTGATGGCTCTAAACTGGATGCCAATGCCAACGTCACCCAGAAAAATATTGCGACGCTGGAAGCAGAACTGATGAAAGATCAGTTTATCCAGGTTAACCGGGCACTGATCAGCAATAAAATCAGTGAATTGTTTGGTGCTGAACTGGCGGCGGAATACTTGCGTCAAATAATCGACCACGAAATATACGTGCATGATGAAACCAGCTTAAAACCCTATTGCGTATCGGTAACCATGTATCCGTTTTTACGGGATGGTTTAACCAAACTGGGTGGCGAATCGCAGGCGCCGAAACATCTGGAATCATTCTGCGGCTGTTTCGTTAACTTTGTCTTTGCCGTATCCAGCCAGTTTGCCGGTGCGGTGGCAACGGTAGAGTTTTTAACCTACTTTGATTACTTTGCCCGCAAAGACTACGGCGACAATTACTTGCAAACCCACCCTAAGCAAATTGCCAATCATCTGCAGCATGTGGTGTATGCACTAAACCAGCCAGCGGCCGCGCGTGGCTATCAAAGTGTGTTCTGGAATATCTCAATTTATGATCAGCACTACTTCGACAGTATGTTTGGCAACTTTGTCTTTCCGGATTTTGTTAAGCCAACGTGGAAATCAGTATCAGCTTTGCAGCAATACTTTTTAAAGTGGTTTAATAAAGAAAGAGAAAAAACGGTACTGACTTTTCCGGTAGTGACCGTTGCCATGCTAACCGATAATGGCCAGTGCAAAGACAAAGCCTTTGCCAATGACATTGCCCGGGAAATGGCCGCAGGCAACGCTTTCTTTATTTATCAGTCGGAAAACGCTGACTCCCTGGCCAGCTGCTGCCGGTTACGCAGCGAAATCAGCGACAACACCTTCTCCTACTCTTTGGGCGCCGGCGGCGTGGCCACCGGCTCTATTAATGTTATTACCGTTAATATGAACCGCTTGGTACAGGATGGCCGCGATTTAGCCACTGAGATCAGTAAAATTCACAAGTATCAGGTAGCCTACCGCCAGTTGATGGAGCAATACAAAGATGCCGGCCTGCTAACAGTCTATGACGCTGGCTTTATAAGCCTGGATAAGCAGTTTTTAACCATTGGCATTAATGGCATGGTTGAAGCGGCAGAATCACAAGGGCTGGTAGCCGGCAATAACCCTGCCTACATCAATTTTGTTCAGCAGCAGTTAAAAGTCATCTTTGATGCCAACAAAGCTGCTAAAGCCGAGTATGGATATATGTTTAATACCGAGTTTGTGCCGGCAGAAAACCTGGGCGTTAAGAATGCTAAATGGGACCGGGAAGATGGCTATCTGGTGCCGCGCGATTGCTATAACTCGTATTTTTATGTGGTAGAAGATGAGCAGAGTAATACCCTGGATAAATTCCAGCTGCACGGCCGTGAGTTACTCGATTATCTGGATGGTGGCTCGGCCCTGCATTTAAACCTGGACGAAAAGCTCGACCAAACCGGCTACCTGCAACTATTAAATATCGCCGCCCATACCGGCTGCAATTATTTTTGCGTTAACGTTAAAATTACCATCTGCAACCAGTGCGAAGCCATCGACAAGCGCACCCTTTGCGCCTGCGCCAGCTGTGGCAGTAAAGATATTGACTACGGCACCCGGGTTATCGGTTACTTAAAGCGAATATCGGCTTTTAGCAGTGGCCGCCGGCAAGAGCACAGCCTGCGGTATTATCAGCGGGAGCAAACTGGCAACAGAGCACAGCGTAGCGCTTAAAACGGATTAGATCTGGAGCGCAAAAAACCGGGGCACAATAATGTGCCTCTACCAACCTGCCGCAATCAAGCAAACTGAGCGGTTATCAGCGACCTGGGCCAGGCCAGCGTAATTGTGTATGTAGTACTCTGAGTATGCGCACATCGGCTGAGCTGGTATCGTAAACCAACACATAATGTTGATGTACGACCCATTCACGGGTAGCGGCCACGCGGCCTGGACGACCAAGGGCACGATGAGCCAGCAAATGCTCAGCTTGCTCAGTAAATAATTCGTCCAGCGCTAATGCCGCCAGCGGATTATCGGCTTCAATATAGTCGTAAATTGTTTCGCGATCGGCTATTGCCTCATTGGTCCAATACAGCGGCATTATTTGCCCGCATTAATACGGCTGCGCGTTGCTGAGCGCCGCGCTGCAAAGCGGCCTTCTACTTCAGTGGCCGGCATCAGCTCTCCGGCATTAGCCGCAGCAATACCTGCCTGAACTTGCAGACGAAACCATGAGTCATACTCAGCCGCTTGCTGCTGGCTTAAAACATAGTCGCGCATAAACTCGCGTAGCAGCTGAGCGCCAGAGCGATCATGGCCTTTAGCGACCTGAGCAAACTGTTGTTTTAGTGCTTCATCAACCCGAAATGTAAATGTCGTTTCACTCATTAATCACCCAAAATGTGTTACAAAGCACCTAAAATGTAGCACGAAAGTCAGTTTAAACAAACAACAACGGTTTAAACCGCGCCAGGTAAAAAATTCCGCCAAGCTGAGCCAGGGCCAACACCGCACATATTGTGCGGGTTGGCACGGCCAGGCTTTGCTTTAAAGCGCCAATGCCAAAGCCGATATAAGCCAGCAGCAATAAAATTTTAAAACCCAGCCACTGGTGTGTAAAAGGCTGCCAGGGGCCGATGGCCAGCAGGGTAAGTGCCAGCGTCAGTAACAAGGTGTCGTTAATATGTGGCAGATACCGCAGCGGGCTTTGGCGCCAGTCAGGTTTAGCGGCCATATCCAGCAGCAACCTGCCGCTAAATAAGGCTGCACTTAAGTAAGCAGACAGCATATGTAAGTGTTTTAGCGGTAAATAGTATTCCATTTGTAGGGCCTTAAAACTGCGTATCAGCACTGCGTTTAGGCGCTACCTTAAAACAAGCAGACTATTATGCCTATATCGCTAAAGTGGTAGAAAGCACCATACCAGCCAGGCTTCCGGGTTATTTTCACCCAATGTGTTAATTCCACCTATTGCTGCCCAGGTTAAAACTACCCTGCGGCCTATCTACAAATGCATAAATCCCATAAAAACAATAACTTAATATCTAGCTTAATTCTTGTAATGGCAACACAGTCGGATGACACTCCGCCGATAAAAAAACAGGAGTAAAGTATGAGATTTGGGCGCAATAATAATGTTTTAAGGGTGCTATTTTGACGCTGAGGTATATTGAACACCCTCAATAAACCACTATCTCACAACCACCTGAACAACTAAAGTTAGTGGACAATAGGTACAAATAATTCATCCTTAAAAAATACCGGATATTGCTGCAATGCTTGTAACACTTCAATAGCACCCTGTCGCTGAACCTTAAGCTCAGGGTCTTTCATCTTTGATGAAGCATTAATCAGCCGGGCCAGAATGAGATGAAACTGAGCATCCGCTTCCGGTGCTAACGCGCAGTTCTTAATAATGAAATTAACCTGCTGCTCAACCACCCCAGCGAAGTGCAAATATTCCTCTGCTGCCAGCTTATTATTGTGGATACTGTCCAGCTGTACTGGCAGATGAGTGCGTAACACTAACATCGCATCTCGCAGAGGTTGATCTGTCGGCCATTTTTTACCGTCGTTCAACTGCAGTTCGGCTATATGGCCATGATGCTGATGTGAAGCATCCCCAGCTAATAGCAACGGAGCTGTGGTTAAAGTAGTTAATGTAAATGCCAGCGTTATAAATACTTGCATGGTTACCCCACGTTAGACCGTTTAAATATTACCTGCACTATCTGCTAATAGCGACAAAGCGCTAAGCATTCTTGTTGTGTCATTGGTGGTAATCGTTACGCTTCCGTATTTTCTTTCTTTTTATATAAAAAGTTTTTTAAATCTGCTCAAATAGCTCACAAAACTTAAAATATACTGACTAAGTATATACCCCTCTTGGAGTATGTTGTATCTCTTGAAGATAAGTGTCTTAAAATATTCCTTTTGATACTGTTGTTGAACATCATTCATGTTTGGTACTTCCAATGCGATGTCCTTCTACAACACAAAGAAATGTTTCTGTTAGTGAAAATGCAAATATTCTCTCAACTACTGATTTAAAAGGCCGCATAACGTCTGTTAATCAAGATTTTATCGCCATCAGTGGTTATACCGAAAAAGAGCTTATTAATCACGGCCATAATATTCTCAGACACCCGGATATGCCTGCAGCTGCGTTCAAACATATGTGGCAGACCATTCAAAATGGTCAGTCTTGGCGTGGCATTGTTAAAAATCGCTGTAAAAATGGGGACCATTATTGGGTAGATGCGTATGTTTCACCTATTTACAAAGACGGTAAAATTGTCGAATTTCAATCTGTCAGACGTAAAGCAGACGCAAATTGCATAGCACGGGCAGAAAAACTCTATAAACGTATCAATGATAAGCAAAACATCCAAATAAATAGCTTTAATCCAACACTACTCGCACTTGTTGCTATGGCTCCGGTGCTGCTAAGCGTGATTATTTTGTCTATGTTTGGCGCACTGAGCAGTACAAACGCAATACTACTAGCGCTGTCAATCATACCCACAGCGTTACTCGCACAGAAATTACTCGCAATGAACACATGCCAAACAACATCCGCTAAAACCGAAGTTGTTAGCCAAGCCTTACAATACATTTATACGGGTAGCCGGATGCCGGTTGCAAAAATTGACCACCTGATTCAGGGCAAACAAAGTGACACCGCAGCGCTGGCAGGCAGAATGCAACATGTTTCTGAGCAGTTGAAGAGCAGCAGCGAATCGATAAATGACAATATGACACAGCTTAACCAAAATATTGCCCGCCAATTTGCCGAGACTGAATCTCTGGCAACAGCAATGCATCAGATGGTGACCAGTATTCAGGATGTAGCGAGCAACGCCAGAGATAATGCCGCTAATGGTGAGCAGCTGCAGGTAACTATTAAACACTGCAATACGCATTCTGTGACCACTACAGCGCAGTTAAATAAACTAGACAAAACCTTGCAGCAAGCAGCGTTGGAATTTACCAAGTTAAACCAAAACAGCCAACAAATTCGCAGTGTTCTGGACGTTATTACCGCCCTGGCTGACCAAACCAATTTACTGGCCTTAAATGCAGCTATCGAAGCAGCACGCGCCGGAGAAGCAGGCCGAGGTTTTGCTGTGGTTGCCGACGAAGTAAGGCAACTGGCGAACCGCACACAACGCTCAGTCAGTGAGATAGCCCAAATAAGCAAACTTATTGACGGTAATACGCAGCAGAGCAGCATGGTGCTTAAACAAGGGGCGGTTCAGACAGCTGATTGTGTATCGGCAATTGCCGAGCTTAATCGCTTAATCGATATTTTAAGTAACAGCACGTTAGATACTCTTGGTGCCAATGAACAAATTGCTGCCGCCGTTACACAACAAGGGGCTGTGGCAGAGAGCATTAACCAGAGTGTTTATATTATTCGGGATTTAGCAGAAGATACGCGACAGCAAAGCCAGAGCAGCCAGCAGCTTGCCAACAATTTGCGCTCACTTGGTGAAAAATTCAATTTACTCAGCCGCTTTTTCTGGCAAAAGACCCTACAAAAATCGCATAGCAATAACGAAATACCAGCACTACACTCTGCTTTAAGTGATGAGAAAAAGCAGACTTTTATATGAAGTTAACCGGCTGGCTTTTGCTGCTGCAACGATACAGAATATCTTTTAGCCACTGGTTGTGGCTGGGTGCAGTAATATGGGCACTACTTCTATTCTTGATTAACTGGTTATTTCACGTTTACCCAGCATTTAGTGCTGCAGATAAATTCTATGTTATTACCGCTGCTATCTTAGTGATGTTGTTATATCAGCTGGCAACGGTGCGTTATTTTAATAACGTGCTACTGCGACTTCGACACTTTCTTTCTTCAACCCTTACCAATAAAGCAGAATATGACAGCACCAGCTTAATTGAGCGTGGCGAAGTGGGCGCTTTGTTTAATGAGGTTTCCCGCACGGCGCAAACGTTACAACGCCATTTCGATAATGCCAATAACATAGCGCAGCAACAGCAACTGCTAAGTGAAGCTGTGAAACAAAGCAGCAATTCAGTTGTAATTACCGATCTTCAAGCCAATATTCTGTTTGTTAACCAAGCTTTTTGTAACATTAGCGGCTACAGTGCTGATGAAGTAATAGGCAAAACACCTAAACTACTGCAATCGGGCTTAACATCGGCAAAAACCTATGTAGACATTCGCAAAGCACTTGATCAAGGCCACAGCTGGTGTGGTGAGTTAATCAACAAATGCAAAAACGGCGACCTTATTAGTGAGAAAATCAGCATAGTGCCAATAAAAAATGCCAGTGGCGAAGTTTGGCGTTTAATGGCCGTCAAGGAGAACGTAACTGCATTAAAACAGGCTGAGCAACATATCCAGCAACTGGCTTTTTCAGATAACGTAACTAAGCTTGCTAATCGTCACAGTTTGCTGTTGCAGTTTCAAAAATGGCAGCTTCGCGAATTTGCTTTATTAATGATTAACATTAATGACTTTAAGCAAATAAATAGCCAATACGGTCTAATTGCCGGTGACAAGTTACTGGCAAATTTTGCTTATAAGTTGCTAGAACTTCTACCAAAAAGCAGTTTTGTAGCAAGGTTAAATAGTGACGAGTTTATCGCTATGTTACCTGATACAAACATTCATTGTTTAACACAGCTGATTCAAAAAAAATTGCAACAACTAAATGGCGCAATAAATACCGGCTTATTTAACACGGTTATTAGATGCCGATTTGCTGCTTGTTTCTACCCCGTTCATGGTTCAAACATGTCAGACTTATTAAGCAATGCTGATATGGCCATGCGAAATGTTAAACACCATAAAGAAGATTTTTGTATATTTCAGCCGGTAATGAAACTGGAACATGAGAAACAACTAAAACAGCTAACTATTTTGCGCCAGGAGCTGCTGCAGCCGGTTCATCTAAAAATTGTTGTACAACCTCAGTTTGACATGAGCACTCACGACTGTATTGGTGCAGAGGTGTTATTAAGATTACCGCATCCCGACTCGCCAAACGTAAATATTTATAGTTACATTTTACTGGCTGAACGTTATGGCTTAGCAAAGCAGCTTGACCAATGGGTTATAAAACAAAGTTTAATGTTGTTACAAACATTACAACAGCATCGTTATGCTGGCAAATTGTCGGTAAACATTTCAGCCGCAAGCTTTCAGGATCCCTATTTCGTTGATTCAATTAAAGCACAACTGGCAAATCACCCACTCACTGAATTAAACGTAACGTTGGAAATAACGGAAACAGCATTAATCTCACAGCCTCATGTCGCTATACAAAACGCAGAAAAATTACAACAATTAGGCATTTGTTTGGCAATAGATGATTTTGGCACTGGTCATTCTTCACTAGCTTATCTTCAGCAATTTAGTGTGTGCTTGCTTAAAATTGACAAAAGTTTTATCGATAACGTAACAACTAATGCAAAAGACAGAGCCATTGTAGAAACGACACTTGCGCTGGCAAAAGGACTTGGCTTAAAGACAGTTGCAGAAGGTATTGAAAACCAACAGCAGTGCAAGCTGCTTCAACAACTGGGCTGCGATTCTGCTCAAGGCTTTTTCTTCAGTAAACCCATTAGCATTGAGCAGTTTACCGAAATGGCAACCGATGGTCGTTCTGCGCAGGGCAATCACAGAAATAGCACTACATTTTAACAAAGCCAAGTCAACAAGACTGATTAAAGGTTAGAAGCCCCCTCGAATACTCACTCTGTGTAATAGTTCAATACTAAGGTAATTGGTACCATAGGTTTATTAGCAGCAACACAATGTCAGTATTATGTCGATTAAACCAGATCTGACGACCGCCATGCAGCAATTATTAGTTGAGGTTAAAGCCACCCTACCCTTATATGAGCCTGCAACCTTTGTTTGTGGCATTACTAACACTGACTGCCAGGGTTGTCCGAAAAAACTGCTGGAGATGGTGGACGCCGAAGTGTCTTTCTGGGAGCACGCCATAAAAAATGGCCGCACGCCCAAGTTTGATGAACTAAGACGTTTTGGCAAATTATGCCTAAGTGTTAAACGTAGCCTTATCCGCAATAAAATTCTGCCAGCAGACAAGGCATATTTACCTAGCTAACCCTATAACGTTTCGCGGCTTAAAGCGCCTGCACCGAAAAAACTGAAAAAACCGTCCAACAGAACGCGCTGTCGACACTTACCCTAACCATAAAGCTTGAATTTACGTTAAAGTAAAACGCCCTACCATTTGTTGTAATTGCTCGGCCAGGCGCGCCAACTCACGGCTGGTGCTGGCGGTTTGCTCGGCGCCGGCACTGGTTTGTACTGCTACATCACTAATATTAAGAATTTTTTGGTTTATCTCATCAGCTACCGCAGCTTGCTGCTCGGCCGCTGAGGCGATCTGCGTATTTTTATCATTAATGCCATTAATTCCTTGTAGCACCTGCGCCAGAATATCACCGGTTTCAGCTACTTTATCGCGGCCTTCCTGCGCCTGGCTTAAACTTACCCGCATCGCATCAGTGGCCTGAGTTGCGCCTTGCTGCAGGCCTTCTATCATGCGCTGAATGTCGGTTGTTGACTGCGCCGTTCGCTGCGCCAGCGTGCGCACCTCGTCGGCCACTACGGCAAAACCGCGGCCCTGCTCGCCGGCCCGGGCCGCTTCTATCGCCGCATTTAACGCCAGCAAATTCGTTTGCTCGGCAATGCCGCGAATCACATCCAGTACCGAGGTGATGGCATCACTGTCCTGTTTTACCTGGTCAATCACTGTGGCGGTGTTGTCAACCTGACCAGATAAACGCTGAATAAGCGCTATGGTTTGTTCTAACCGGTGCTGCCCCTGAGCAGCACCGGCCTGCACGGTTTCCGATAGCTCTGCCGCCTCTGCCGTGCTGGCGGCAACATCGCGCACGGTTGCACTCATTTCATGCATCGCAGTGGCCACCATTTCGGTGTCTTGCTGTTGCTGCTGTACGCCTTTACTGGTTTGCAGCGTTACTGCCGAAGATTGCTCGGCAGCGGCAGCGACCTGCGCAGTAGCGCCGCCAATTTCATGAATAACCTGCTGCAGCTCTTGCGCCATGCTGTTGGTACTGTCGGCTATGCGGCCAAACTCGTCTTTACTTTTATAGTGGCTACGCACGGTAAGGTCGCGCTTTGCCAGTGCGGTAATGGTGCTTTCAATACTGCGTACTGCAGCTGAAATACTGCGCATGGTGATACCTGCGACAACCGCCAGCACAGCACTTATCAACACAATAGCCGCCGCTAACACCCCTAATTGGCGCACAGACCGCTGCTGCAGTTGCTCAGCAGAGTCGGCAATACCGGCTTTAAGTGCGGTTTCAAATTCTGTCATTTGCGCCAGACGGCTAGTAGCCAGGTCAAACCACTGGCCATCATCTACGTTAAGCGGCTCCCCCAGTGCGTTGTTAAACGGCAGTTGCTGCAGGCGGGCCACTTCAGCAAAGCTGTTATGCTGGCTAAGGGTACGCCAAGCGCTTTGCTGCTGTGGGCTGACCATACGTAAAAAGTTTTCGGCAAAGGCGTTATAAGCACCTAAATTATTGCTAAAGCGGGCCAGTAATTCACTATTAAAACTGCCACGGCTAAATACCAAGCCTAAAATAGCGCGCTCGCGCCCGGCGCGCTCTTTCATTTCTATAAACTGGTTGAGTATCGCCAGTTGCCGCGCCATATCCCGATGCGTCAATGCCGCTTCCAACTTATGGTTTTGCGCAATCATGGCAGTAATGAGTGCAGTATAACGCTCAGCCGATGCAGCATTGTTAATGCTTTGCTGGTCAACTTGCCGGCGCAACGCATTAAGCTCGCCAAGCTGTTGTTGCAGCGCGCTAAGCTCTGGCAATTGCAAAGCTAAAAACGCCTGTAAGCGCTGATCACTATGCTGGCGCAGTTGCGCCATGCGCTGGGCAAAGCGATTACCATTGCTGGCCAGATAAACACCACTGGCACCGCGCTCAGCTTGTAGGGTTGCCACTAACGCATTGGTTGTGGCTGACACCTCAATAGCCTGGCTAACATGCTCAGCTACTCTTACTTGCTGCCAGCTGTCGTTAAAACGGCCCAGCACCAGCCATAGCGCGGCCAGTGCGGGCAGCAACAGTAATAACATCAGTTTACGACTAATCGACAAGTTGCTGATAAAATATGTCATAAAACGGCCCCGGGGTGAGAATTACCACTATTTTAGGTAAAATCCACCCAACTACTAAGCAGGCAAAGGTGACTACCTCTTCAGGGTTAGCCCCTACCCCACCAGAGCCGGTATTTTCACCACACAGGCTTTGTTACACTGGCGAAAACTGTTAGCAGGCGTGAATCATGAATATAGAATCTTACTCTGACTTAATAAAAGCGGCGGCCATGCAGGACGAGCCGCAGCGTTTGCTGTTTGTGTTTGCCAAAGCCGAGTTACCCAATGGCTTTACCGACACCCAAAAAAGTAACTTTGAACAAGGTCAGGGCGGCGCCTTAGCACCGGTGCTATGTGTCGATAAACTGCCGGATGAAGTCACCGAATTTAGTACTCTGGTAGCAGAGTCAGCCATAACCGGAGTAGACTGGGATATCGCCTTTGTCTCAGCCATTGGCGGGCGCGGCGGTTTTGCCCCTAATAACGATGAAGCAGCGCAGCCACTGAAAATGATGACCGAAAAAATTCAGGGTGGCATGATTGCCGATTTTCTGACTTTCAATAAAGCCGGTGAACTGGTGGCGTTGTATTGATATTGTAGGGAATATGTAGCCCACCACGACGGACAGTATTTGCGCCCGAATTAAAAACGTTGGTGGCAGAGCGTAATAATAGACAGGCCGCAAGAAAGAACAGAGGCAAGAACGAACAGGGCGCAAACTTGCGCCCCTACTGCGTTAAACCACCTTTGAGTACCGCTGCTGGCCCTGGGTTAAATACGCATCAAAACAAGCACAGATACTGCGCACCCACAGCCGACCACCCTCAGCCACTTTAATCCGCCCGTCATACACTTCTACCAGGCCGTCTTCCATAAACGGCTGTAAGCGCGCTAGCGCCTCGGCGAAGTACTGCCAGAAACTGTTAAGCTGCCATTGCTGGCAAAACGCCTCTATATCCAATTCAAAATGGCAGATTAACTGGCTGATCAGCGCTGCGCGGATTTTATCATCGGCGCTTAAACTGAAACCGCGCTCGGTTGGCAGTTGGCCATTATTGATAGCCGCATAATAAGCGGGCAGCTCTTTGCTGTTTTGCCACAGCACACCACTTACCTGGCTGATACTGGATACGCCAAGGCCAATAAGCGCATCCTGGCCGGCGGTGGTATAGCCTTGAAAATTACGCTGCAATTTACCCGCTTGCTGCGCTTTGGCTAAGGCATCGTCTGGCCTGGCAAAGTGGTCCATACCAATAAACTGATAGCCTGCTGCGACAAAACGCTCAATCGCCAGCTGCATTAGCTCCAGCTTTAATGGCGCATCCGGCAGGCTGCTGTTGGCAATTTTACGCTGTGCGGCAAAACGCTCTGGGATATGGGCATAGCTGAATAGTGAAATACGGTCAGGGTTCAGCCGGATAATTTCATCAACCGTTTCACTAAAGCTGGCCGGTTGTTGAAATGGCAGGCCGTAAATTAAATCCAGATTAATCGAGCTGAAACCGAGCTCGCGGCTAAGCTGCACCTGGTGGCGGATTAAATCAGTATCCTGCAGCCGGTTAATCGCAATTTGTACTTTTTCATCTAAATCCTGCCCCCCGAAACTCACCCGGTTAAAACCCAGAGTACGCAAATGGCGTAATTTATCATCACTGCAGCTGCGTGGGTCTATTTCAATACTGATTTCAGCATCGCTATTAATAGCAAAGTTGTCATGCAGCAAAGCCATCAAGCGCCTTAGCTGAACTTCAGTTAAAAAGGTGGGGGTACCGCCGCCTAAATGCAGCTGATTAATCTGTTTGTTTTGTAACAAGGGGGCATACAGCGCCACTTCCTGCGCCAGGGCATCCAGGTAGGTATCGGCTTTATGCTGATGGCGGGTGATCACT
This sequence comes from Arsukibacterium perlucidum DSM 18276, assembly GCF_000382165.1. Classification (GTDB taxonomy): domain Bacteria; phylum Pseudomonadota; class Gammaproteobacteria; order Enterobacterales; family Alteromonadaceae; genus Alishewanella; species Alishewanella perlucidum. Next base: position 50,746 of record NZ_KB907702.1, read on the forward strand.
TTATTGCAGCCGCAGTAATAACAAAGCTTGTGGCAAAACGGGATATGCAAATACAGGCTAAGATCGCTTGGGCTTTGCTTAATCGCAGCCTGAATTTGCGCCGGATCAAAGTTACTACTAAGTGCCAGCGCCGTCGGATAAGAGGTGTAACGCGGGCCGTTAATATTGTACTTGCTGATTAACTTAGGGTCCCATTTTATGCTTTGCATTGTTGCCTCTGATATTGCTCTGCTATGACAGCCCGCTTACTGGTGGCCAGTATAAAAGCAATTGAAAAATCTAAGCTTGATCTATCGCAGGCTTAGCAGGTTTTAGCACGGATTGCTGTTGCGCTAACCAGTGCAGTAAGCCGGGCACCAGTGGAGGTAAACGCTCTGGCCCTATGCTGTCGAGCAGGTTTTTGCAGTACAAACCCAGCTCGGTATCGCCTAACATCTGTAATCTACGGCGAAAAAACAGCGTATCCGGATCAGTGGTATTGCTGATCATGGCAATAAAGTCAGCCAGTTCTGCTTTTAACAGCAGGTCTTGTTGAGCGGGCATTAGCTGTACCTGCAGCTTATTGCCATCAAGGCTAATACCAAACTCCAGGCCAATATCAGCAACGCTAATCACCACCGTCTTATGCTGCATAAAATGTAGTTCGCCGGCGCTTAGCTCAGGCTGGAAAAACCGGTTTAATGCCAACTGTAACATGCTGCTTTGTAGCACTTTGGGCGCACAGCGGGTAGCAGCGCGCAGCATTGGGGGTAGTGTCGCTACCAACTTAGAGTTAACTCTTTTAATATCAAACATATGTAAGCAATCCATTCAAATCGGGCTCTATAATAACACCACAATACCGCGGTGCCGGCTATTCCCTGTCGGAGGTAGCTGGCGCTGTTAAAGTTAATAAAGAGGCTAGAAATGGAGCTGCTCTGCCCGGCTGGCAGTATGCCGGCGTTAAAGGCGGCCATCGAACATGGCGCCGATGCCGTGTATATCGGCTTAAAAGATGACACCAACGCCCGTCATTTTGCCGGGCTGAATTTTGACGAAGCCAGGCTAAAAGAAGCGGCCCGCTTTGTCCATCAGCATGGTAAAAAATTACATGTAGCAATAAATACCTTTGCCCACCCGGATAATTACCAGCGCTGGCAACAAGCGGTAGATATTGCCGCCAATGCCGGGGCCGATGTACTGATCCTGGCCGATATTGCCGTGCTGGCCTATGCCGCCGAGCGCTATCCTAAGCTGGAGCGGCATCTGTCGGTGCAAGCCTCGGCCACCAATGCCGCGGCCATTAATTTCTACCGCCAGTTTGGCATTAGCAGGGTGGTGTTACCAAGGGTGTTGTCGATGCAGCAGGTGCGGGCGTTGGCTAAAAGCTGTGAAATTGATCTGGAAGTATTCGCCTTTGGCAGCCTGTGCATTATGGCCGAAGGCCGCTGTTATTTAAGCTCGTACATGACTGGCCAGTCACCCAACACCGCAGGCGCCTGCTCACCGGCGGCGTTTGTAGAATGGCAAGACAACAACGGCACCCTGGAGTCGCGCTTAAACGGTATTTTAATTGACCGCTTTGCCCCTAATGAAACCGCTGGCTACCCCACCCTGTGCAAAGGCCGCTTTAATGTCGGCAACGATACTTACCATGCGCTGGAAGAGCCGACCAGCCTGAACACTCTGGATTTACTGCCACAATTGTATGCCGAGGGCATTAAGTCACTTAAAATTGAAGGTCGCCAGCGCAGCCCGGCTTATGTGGCGCAAATAACCAAAGTCTGGCGCGCTGCCATTGATGCCGTAATGAGCGCCCCAGATGATTTTAAGGTGCAACCACAGTGGCAACAGGTGCTCGCCGGCTTGTCTGAAGGCAGTCAGACCACCCTGGGTGCCTATCATCGAAAGTGGAAATAATGTCATGCAATTCTCATTAGGCCCGGTACAGTATTTCTGGCCCAAAGCACAAATGCTGCAGTTTTATCGTGAGGTCGCTGATAGCGATTTTGATATTGTTTACTTAGGCGAAACCGTCTGCAGCAAACGGCGTGAGCTAAAATATGAAGATTACCTGGCGTTAGCACTAATGCTGCGCGAAGCCGGAAAACAAGTGTGTTTATCTTCGATGACCTTATATGAAGCACCGGGGGAGCTGCGCGAACTGCGCAAATACGTCGATAACGTCGAGTTTTTAGTAGAAGCCAATGACGTTGGCGCTATCAGCATGCTGCAGCAACAAGGCTTGCCCTTTGTCGCCGGCGCGGCAATTAACTGTTATAACCAGCATACATTACGCCGGCTGATTGGTATGGGGCTGACTCGTTGGGTATTGCCGGTGGAGCTTTCCGGCCAGTGGTTAAGCGATGTGCTGGCCCAAGGCGTTATCGCCGACGTCCGCGATTGTTTTACTACCGAAGTATTCAGCTTCGGTCACCTGCCACTGGCCTGGAGTGGTCGCTGCTTTACCGCACGCTCAGAGAATCGCAGCAAAGATCAATGTGAGCTGTGTTGTATTAACTACCCGCAAGGGCGCGAAGTCAGCAGTCAGGATGGCACCCAGGTATTTGTGCTAAACGGTATTCAGACCCAGTCAGGCTATCGCTATAACCTGGTAAACCAGCTAAACACTATGCACAACACCGTGGATATAGTACGGTTAAGCCCACAGCTAACCGGCACCTTTGACTGGCTGGCCAAATTTAAAGCTAACCTTGATGGCAGCGCGCCGCAACAACTCAGCGCCAGCGACAGTAATGGCTACTGGCTAAACCTGGCCGGGATGGCAACCGGGTAAAAATTCATTTATAACCCAACGGTTGCTACACACCTTGTGCTCGCCGCAGCAACTCGCCGCCATCCGTGGCGGCTCAGACACTCTGCGGCTGTGCGCAACGTGGTAGCAACCTCAGTTAAATACAGGATTTGCAATGACCAACCAAACCGCCAAAATTGGCATCGTCACCGTTAGCGACCGGGCCAGTGCCGGGGTTTACGAGGATTTATCCGGTAAGGCTATTATCGATACCTTAACAGATTATTTAAGCAGCGACTGGCAAGCCGAATACCGGCTGATCCCGGATGAGCAGCCATTAATAGAGCAAACGCTACGTGAGCTGGCTGACCAGCAGGGCTGCTGCTTAATCGTTACCACGGGCGGCACCGGCCCGGCCAAACGCGATGTGACGCCCGAGGCAACCGAAGCGGTGTGTGAGCGGATGATGCCCGGTTTTGGTGAGCTGATGCGCACCGAATCTTTAAAATATGTACCAACCGCCATATTATCGCGCCAAACTGCCGGCCTGCGTAGCAGCTGCCTGATTATTAATCTGCCAGGCAAACCGAAAGCCATTCGCCAATGCTTAGATGCGGTATTTCCCGCCGTGCCTTATTGCATAGATTTAATGGATGGGCCTTATTTGCAATGCAATGAAGAAGTGATCAAGCCGTTTCGGCCAAAAAGCTAACGCCTAAGCAAAAACAACCATACCACCAGCAACAGGGTAATAAACCAGAAGCCGGAGAGCAGCTGCCAGAATAGCAGCGGGTTGGTTTTGTGCTGCTGCTTTACTTCCTCGTGCAAAAACTCAGGGTTAGGTTGCTGTAAATCAGTCAGCAGCTGGTTAATGCTTTGATAGCGCTGCGATAAGTCCAAACTCACCCCTTTTTGTAAGGCGCGGTCAAACCAGCTGGGGATCACCGGGTTAAATTGATGGCTATGGCGATAGCGCAGCTTGTCATAATCCGCTGCGTTCTGGCAATTTTCAATGGCCGCACCATAAGGCAACTCACCGCCCGTAAAGAGTTCATAAGCTATGGTAGCCAACGCGTATATATCACCCTGCACTCCCGAATTATGGCCCAATATATAATGAGGATCTGAGTAGCTGGCAGTACCTAAAGCAATATCTTGTTGCAGCGGACTGAACATCTCCGCCAGACCGCTGACATACACTGACCCAAAATCCACTAATTTAAGGCTACCATCATCCAACAACATTATATTACCTGGTTTTAAATCCTGATGAATGGCCCCCATGCGATGAAAGGCTTGCAGACCTTGGGCAATTTGTTTTATCAGACGAATAGCCAGCGCCGGCTTAAGCGGTTTTGGCTGGCTTAATAACCACTCTTCAAGGCTTTGCCCAGCTATATGTTCCATTAAATAATATAAAAAACTACGCGGCCGGCTTTGCCGTACCACCTTTACTACCTGTTCAGACTGAATGCGTAACCCAATCCACTCTTCACGAATAAAACGGTCAATATACTGCACATCATCTTCGTAATTTTTAGACGGGCTCTTCATGATCAGTTGTTGCCCGCTTTGCTCATCAATAACCAGATACAGGTGGCTGCGACTACTGGCAAATAAAGACGCTACAACCTGATAACCATCCAGCTTCATACCGGGGCTTAATGCAGGGGGAAAAGGTAAACGGGTTAACAGCTGACTTAAATCATCCAGGCTCTGCTCTGGCAGTTGTTGCACCTCAATGACTACAGCACTGATGTTATCATCACTACCGTTACGGTAAGCTGCATCTAAAAGGTTACGGCATATATCAGCGGCGGCTAAGTCGCTACTCAGTAACTTTAGCATTTCAGGCTGGGCAATAAATTCGTGTACACCATCGCAACTAATCAAAAACCTATCGCCTGTTTTTATGGCGATGCTACCCTGCTGAGGTTCTACTTTTGCATCCATGCCTAAGGCCCGCCCCAGAAATTGGCGTTGCGCGGACAACACCGTAGTGTGATCTTGCGTTAGCTGCGTAAGCTCGTCACTACGGCATAAATAAATACGGCTATCACCAACATGAAAAAAATGCGCTGTGCGAGATTTCAGTACCAAAGCACTAAAGGTACAAAGGTAACCTTTTTGTTCCTGAGCAAATTTATGACTCAGTTGATAGAGCTGATTGTTAATTGTAGCAAGCAATTGCTCGGCACTATGAGCTACCGACCAAGTATCCGGCGTTTGCGGGTATTCATGACAAAAGCGGCGGGTTGCCAGCTCACTGGCGGCCGCACCCGCTTCAGCGGTACTGACGCCATCAGCCAGAGCAAAACACGCGCCTTTATAATTTAAAATATATTCATCGGTTGGCAACTGGGCGGCCACTGTATCTTCATTACCGGCTTTGCGGCCTGCCTCACTGAGGCAGGCATAAACCAATTGTAGTTGCTGCTGTGGGCTCGCCCCATTGCTCATGCTGTTTTATCCTACGTTAATTTTATGCACAGTACCGTCTTCACCTACTTCTACAATGTGGCCTTTCGGATCTTCTAAAAACCATACTGCAACCAAGCCCACTAGTGCGGAGGCAGCAATAACATAGAAAAAGGTACTAAAATCAACATAACTTAGCACCGTTAAATATACCACAGCGCCAACGTTACCATATGCACCGGCCATGCCGGCAATTTGTCCGGTCATACTGCGTTTAATTAATGGCACTATAGCAAAGACGGCGCCCTCACCCGCTTGAACGAAAAATGAGCAGGCCATAACAGCCAGGACGGCTACCGGTATCCACCAATGGCTATCCATTAACCCCATCACAAAATAACCCAATGCCAAACCTGAAATCAAAATCACCATACTTTTACGGCGGCCAAATTTATCTGAAAACCAACCACCCATAGGTCTGGATACTAGATTCATAAAGGCAAACGCCGATGCTAATAAACCGGCTTTTACCGCGGTCATACCATCAAAGGTTTCCAGAAAATACAGCGGGAGCATAGATACCACTGCCAACTCAGAACCAAAGGTGGCAAAGTAAGCAACATTTAAAATGGCAACCTGTTTAAAGCTGTATTTATCATGCTCAGGCACGCCTTCACGTAAATGCTCTGCATTCACTTTCCAAATTTGTTGCGTTTGAAACAAGAACAACAATACCAGGGCGACCCAAATACCATACATGGCATTAGCCGAGAACAAATTGACGCCTGCCGGCGATAAACGCCAGGATAAAATAGCCAGCGCTAGGTACATAGGAATGTTCATCAAGATCAACGCCCACAAGGCGCGCCAGCTGGTTACCACCATACCGCCAGTTTTTTTCGGCTTAAAATACATTGACCCTTTGGGTGTATTACGGGCAAACTTGTAATAAATCAGCGAATACACTGCACTCACCACACCAATGGAGGCAATAGCATACCGCCAGCCATTGTCGCCACCGTACATTAAGGCGATAGTGGGTAAGGTCATGGCTGCAGCGGCTGAGCCAAAATTACCCCAACCGCCATAGATCCCTTCTGCCGTGCCTACCTGATGGTGCGGAAACCACTCACCTACCATGCGAATACCCACAACAAAACCGGCACCGACAAAACCCAGTAAAAACCGAAATGCCGCAAGGGATTCATAATTCGTCGCAAAGGCAAAACCAATACAAAGAAAAGATGAAATAAATAACAACAATGAATACATGATGCGTGGACCATACCTATCTACCAGCATGCCGACAACAATCCGAGCAGGTATAGTCATAGCCACGTTTAAAATTAACAAAGCGCGAATTTGAGCATCGGTTAGTGCCAATGCCTCTTTTATATGCATCAGTAAGGGCGCATGCGCAAACCAGATGACAAAGGTTAAAAAGAATGCGAACCAGGTTAGGTGCAGCATTTTAATTTTTTGTTCTGCAAAATTCAGCAGGTTTAATTTACCGCTGTCACTTGCCGGAAACGACGTTCCAGACATATATACCTCCGGGATAAACACTTTTGTGATGTTAACTTTGGCAAGTGTAGAGAGTTAGTTGGCTGAAATCATTGATTTAAAACAAGCAAAAAATACAAAAATAACAACCTAATCAATTAGATACCTAAATATGGGTAACATCATAACCAGCGGCAGACCTTGGGTTAGCTGTAGTTATTACCTACTACGTGGTAGCGCTAATGACCGTTGGCGGCGGCAGATGATTTCAGAGGTACTGCCAAAGTGTTGCCGCAACAAGATTAATGTCAGTTAAGCTAACAAGAGTATGGTCTTGGAGAACAACCTATGCAGGCAACACATCCATTAGCCTGGCGAGCACTGGCGTTGGCAACACTGGCTTTTGCCGGTTGCTTTTCTGTTTGGACCTTGTACGCGGTGATGGGACTAAATATCAAGGAGCAGCTTGCGCTAAGTGCCACCGAATATGGTTTTTTGCTGGCGGCCCCGATTTTAAGCGGCGCCATACTTCGACTGCCTCTTGGCCAACTAGCCGACAGATACGACGCCCGCACACTGTGGTTATGGCTAATGTTGTTGCTTAGCCCCTCTTTATTACTGCTGCCGTATGTCAGCAGCTATCTGGGATATCTGACGCTGGGTTTGTGGTTTGGCATTAGTGGGGTGTCTTTTACTCTGGGGATCCGCTATGTAAGCGACTGGTTTGCCAGTGGGCAACAAGGGCTGGCCATGGGTTTATTTGGCGTAGGCAATGCAGGAGTAGCTATTACTTTTGTACTGGTTCCATTGATCCTGGCTTGGTTTGACTGGTTTTGGGTAGGCCCTATTTATGCAGCAGGTACCTTATTACTTTGTTTGCTATTTTGGTTAACTGCACCAAAACTCACTAAAATCAACCAACAACGCAGTGAAGCCATTCCGTTAACATTACTCATTCGGGACGCCAGGATCTGGCGTTTCTCGCTGTATTACTATTTTGTGTTCGGCAGCTTTTTAGCGCTGCTGCTGTGGCTGCCCCAGTACTATATGCAAGCCTATGCCATGGACCAACAGCAAGCCATGGCGTTTACCCTGTTTTTTGTCGCAACCTCTTCTATGGTCAGAGCCCTGGGCGGCTGGTTTGCCGATCGCTATGGTGGACGGGCGGTAAACTGGAGTGTGTTCTGGGTTTGTATCGTCTGTCTGTTTTTTTTAAGTTATCCGCCAACCACCTTAATTGTGCACGGTCTGGAAAAAGACGTGCAACTGGAAATCGCGATGAATGTCTGGTGGTTTACGTTATTGATTTTTATTATCGGCGTAGCCCAGGGTTTTGGCCGGGCCAGCGTGTACAAGGTTATTCACGATTACTACCCGCATCATATGGGTAGCGCCGGTGGCTTCGTTGCGGCTATCGGCGCCCTGGGCGGCTGTACCCTGCCAATAGTATTTGGGTTGGCACAGGATGCACTTGGCATAGTCACCGGCTGTTTTATGATTTTATACGGCGTGTTGGCGCTTTGTATGATCACCATGTTCTTTGCTAATCAGGCGGCGCAGTATCAGCAAAAACTGGCTGCGGCCCGCTCTGACAATTTTCTTTTAGATGAAGACCCACCTGTTTAAGGTAAGGAAAAACCATGCAAATTACCGACTTGGCAACTGAGCAAAAGCTGTTACCGTTGCTGCGCCAGGCATTTCGGCCGATGTTTTTATTTGGCGCAGCCTTCAGTGCCCTTGCCATGCTGTTATGGGGGCTGGCGCTCTCTGGCCATATTAAGCTAAACCCTTTTGCCAACATCCTGTTCTGGCATAGCCATGAAATGCTGTTTGGTTTTGTTTGTGCCATTATCATCGGTTTTTTGCTGACTGCAGTCCAAAACTGGACCGGCCTGCGGGCGCCACATGGTAAAAGTTTGCTGGTTATCAGTCTGTTGTGGCTGGCAGGCCGCTTGCTACTGCTGTTCGGCCAGGGCTTACCCCTTTCTCTGGTGGCGGCGGTAGATTTAAGTTTTTTACCCATTTGTGCCTGGTTGCTGGCAAGGCCGTTAATCCAGGCTGGGCAGCACCGCAACCTGTTTTTTGTGCCGGTGTTGTTATTACTTACCGCCTGTAATGCCCTGATGTATCTTGGCGTTGCCACTAACCGCTTTGAGCTGATTCAACTGGGTAGCCAGAATGCGGTCTGGTTAGTAACGTTACTGATGGCCATCGTTGGCGGCCGGGTATTACCGATGTTTACCGCCAACGGCACTCAAACCAAAAAAGCGGAGCCGCTGTTGTGGCTGGATCGCGCCGCGCTGGGTTCACTATGGCTTATTTTTGTGCTGCACTTTTTTGCACTGACTAAGTACCTGCCGCCTATAGCAATGAGTGGTTTATTTGCACTTAGCGCCATCTTCACTGCCCTGCGCTGCCTGCGCTGGAAAATCTGGATCACTTTAAAAGTGCCGCTGCTGTGGTCACTGCATCTGGCGTACTGGTGTATTCCAATTGGCATGGCACTTTACAGCGCCCGCTACGCCGGGGTTAATATCAGCAATAGCATCGCGCTGCACGCCTTAACAGCCGGCGCTATGGGCAGTATGATTTTAAGCATGATGGCCCGGGTGTCGTTGGGCCACAGCGGCCGGATGCTCAAACCACACACTATTATGTCACTGGCATTTTTGCTGGTACTGGCCGCTGCTGTCAGCCGCACCTTGCTAATCTGGCTCTGGCCAGCGCAAACGATGCAGTGGCTGTGGCTGGGCGTCGGCGGCTGGGTGCTGGCATACTTGCTGTATGTTGTGGTGTATTTCCCGGTACTCACTTCGCCCAGGCCAGATGGCCGGCCGGGCTAGAACCCCCTGTACCTCTGAAGAGGTAAGCGTGCCGCGGCTTTGATTTGTATCAAGTCGCGGATTGCTATGGCCTCTACACTGGATAAATAGTCTGACCACGCTATTTAACAGGGGGGAGCCCGCTATGATAACCGAAACTAACGACAAGCCTTTAGTCTATTCCTGCTCTGGCTGCTCGAATGTTGCCCAACTGGCCAATGATTTAGCGGTAGTGCTCGACCGCGAAGGCTCAGCGCAAATGTCCTGTATTGCCGGAGTTGGCGGTAAGGTTAAGCAATTGGTAAAGGTTGCCCAGTCTGGCCGGCCTATTTTAGCCGTAGATGGCTGTGCATTAAATTGCGTTAAGCAAACCCTGGCCACGATAGACGTAGTGCCCACCTGGCATATCGAGTTGACGTCTCTGGGCTATAAAAAACGCGACCATGAAAACTGCGATTTAGGCGATGCCTATAAACTGCTGCAGATGGTGCATAGCGATATATTGCCACAAGCGGCGAAGCCGGCACTGCGGTAATCGCAGCAAGCGTTAACCACAAACAGTGCAGCCAGGATCTTTGTTTAAACCAAACTGGCGCCACTGCCCGGTTAGCGCATCAAATAACTGCAACTTGCCATACAGTGGTGTGCCTACTCCGCCAAGGATTTTTACTGCCTCTAATGCCTGCACAGTGCCAATAATACCGACTACCGGGCTTAAAATACCCGCTTCCATACAGGTGAGTTGTTGCTCGCCAAATAGCTGACTGAAACAGTGGTAGCAGGCACCGTCGCCTTGCATACTAAAACTGGCGACTTGGCCTTCTAACCTAATAGCGGCGCCCGATACCAGCGGCACTTTGGCCTTAACACAGGCTGCATTAATGGCATTGCGGGTGGTAAGGTTGTCAGTGCAGTCCAGCACCAGTGAATACTGCGGTACCAGCGTTGCCAAATTGTCAGCACTTAACCGCTGCTGCAAAGCCTGTATTTCAATTTCGGAATTTAACTGGCGCAAACTGGCTGCAGCTTGCTGTACTTTACTCTGCCCGATATCGGCTTCGCGATACAATATCTGGCGCTGTAAATTGCTGTGGTCAATAGTGTCATCGTCGACCAGGGTAATACTGCCGATACCACTTGCTACCAGATAAGGTGTGGCAGCACAGCCTAACCCACCCATGCCAATCAGCAGTACTTTACTGGCGAGTAGTGCTTCCTGGCCCCTAAAATCCAATGCCGGCAGCATTAACTGACGGCTGTAACGCATCGCCTGCTCGGGGCTAAGCTCTGACGGATTAGTCGGTTTTGTCATAATCATTATCCTGAGTAACGTGTTCCGGGCGGCGCCATAGCCAAAGTGCCACCAACAATAGAAAACAGGGCAGCAGCAGTTTTAGTAATAACGGCGCTGTCGATAACTGCAACAACAGCACGCTTAGCAGCATCATGCCACAGGCCAGATATTTAGCACGGCGCGGTACCACCCCGTTTTGGCGCCAGGCCAGGATCGGTGGGCCTAAATGCGGATGAGTTAACAAGCGTTGCTCCAGCGCCGGCCAGCCTTTTCCTGCCGACCAGGCACTAAGTAAAATAAAAGGGACCGTTGGCAGGCCCGGCAAGGGTATGCCTAACAGGCCCAGTGCTAAGCTTATTATTGCCAGCGCCCGCCAGAACAGCGCCCGACTATAGTGCCACATTCTGTCTTTCACCATTTACTTAAGCCCTAACCTTTGTGCCAGTTTATGCAGGTTACTAGGGTCAAGTTCAAGCTGCCGGGCAGCTAACGACCAACTACCATTGTGCTGGCTAATTGCCTGTTGAATCATTTGTCGTTGCAGCTGATTAACTGCCTGCTTTAACGGTATAGCGCTTAATTGCAACACACCATTTGTTTCATTGTGCGCAATGGCTGCCGGCACGGTGTCCAGATCAAGCAATGCCGCCTCAAGGGTAACAATGTCGGTGCGCAATGCGCCATGACTTAATGCTTTAATCGCCGCCCTGCTGATTACATGCTCCAGTTCACGTACATTGCCCGGCCAGTCGTAACTTAACAACGCCAGCTCGGCGTCGCTGGATAATCTGAGCGCCCGCAGCCCCAACCGGCTGCGGTTCAGTTCAAGAAAATGGCCGGCCAACAGCGGAATATCGTCCGGTCGCTCGCGCAGCGGTGGAATTGGTAAAGGATAAACCGATAAGCGGTGATATAAATCGGCCCGAAACTCGCCACTTTTAACTTGCTGCTTTAAATCACGATTCGTTGCCGCAACCAGCCGCACATTTACCTGACGGGTTTTGTCTGAGCCCAGGCGCTGAATTTCACCGTCTTGCAGTACCCGCAGCAATTTGGCTTGCACCGAAAGTGGCAGCTCGCCTACTTCATCCAAAAACAGCGTACCGCCATCGGCTGCCTCAAAACGGCCGGCCCGCTCGCTGTGGGCACCTGAGAACGCACCTTTGTTATGCCCAAACAGCTCACTTTCTGCCAGGCTTTCCGGCAGTGCCGCGCAATTAATGTAAATCATCGGCTTAGTGGCGCGGGCGGAACTGCGGTGCAAATGACGGGCAAACAGCTCCTTACCCACACCCGTTTCACCAAGCAACAAAACAGGCAAATCAGAGCTTGCCACCACCGTGAGCTCCTGCAAAATTTGTTGCAAAGCTTTACTCTGGCCAATCAGCTCGTAGCGTTGTTTGGCGGCCGGTTCATATTGCTGCTCGTCGGCCTGATGACTGAGCCGTAAAGCCCGGTTAGCTTGCTCCAGTTCCGTCATCCGCACTGCGGCTTCTACCAGCAAACTGTAACGCTGCAGCTCGTATATCGCAGCCTGAGAAAAACTACCTGCCTGCAATGCGTCCAGCGTTAACACGCCCCAACAGCGCCCCTCGATATAAAGTGCAATACCCATACAATCATGCACAAGCAGCGCCTGGCCGGGTTGCTCGGCTAACAGGCCATCGTAAGGGTCGGGTAATTCAGACTCAGGCTCAAACCTGACGGGGTTGCGGCTGGCAAGAATGGCTGCCAGCCGGGGGTGTTGGGCTACCACGAAGCGCCGGCCCTGGGCTTCACGCACCAGGCCATGCAATGCCACAGGTTTAAGCACATCATGTTCCAGCCTGAGCAAGCCTACTGCCCCGCAACTAAAGTGACTACGCAGGGTACTCACCAAACGCTGCAAACGAACGGCCGCAGGCAATTCTGTTACCAAATCAGCAATTAAACTTTCTTCCAGCATGGTATTTTTTACCCTTGGGTAGATATTACCCTTATTTAACTGGGTGCAATTTACCACAGTGCATAATAAAGCTATATAAATCAAAGGAGGTAGTTTTGGCCTGACTCTTGCCATCTTAGTCTTGTTAATAGCGGTTAACCGCCCGGTTTAAAGCGGCCCCTTTAATCAATTAAGCAACTAAGTAAGCAGGAGCAAGTATGTCATTCAACCATGTATCATTTTTAGACCAGTCTTTAGGCCAGATAGCTACTACCATTGCCGGTGCTACCGCGGTATTTCATCAGTACAAACTGGATTTTTGTTGTGGCGGCCAACACAGCCTGCGTGACGCACTGGCTGCAAAAGAACTGGATGCAACGCCTATTCTCAGTGCGCTCAGGCAATTACAACAACAAGAAGGCGAGATAACCGACTGGCGCAGTAAACCGGTAAAGGAGCTTATCGAACATATCCTGCAGCGTTTTCACCAGCGCCACCGTCTGCAACTGCCCGAGGTTATCCGACTGGCCCGGCGGGTTGAGCATGTGCATGCTGAGGATCCGAATTGCCCGACAGGCCTAACACAGCACTTGGAAGACATGTATCAGGAGCTGGAAAGCCATATGGTAAAAGAGGAGCAGATTTTATTTCCGATGCTGGCAGGTGGCATTTATCCGGCCGGGCCGATTAGCGTAATGGAAGAAGAACACCTACAGCATGGGGATGCCCTGGAAACTCTGGATAAGTTAACCAATAACATTACTTTGCCGGCCGATGCCTGCAATACCTGGACAGCACTGTATCTGGCATTGCAGGAGCTGAAAGAAGACTTAATGCAGCATATTTTACTGGAAAACCAAATCTTATTTGTCCAGCCAAAAGCCAGTGCTAACGATGATGATCGCCAAATGTGCTGCGGAAGTTGTCAGTAACTCATTTTTTCATCGGAACCATGCGCTAATGCCTGGTTCCGATATCGTTTTTCAGCCATTTTTGAGCATTAGTTAATCGTCGATAAAGCACTAAAATGTGAGTTTATGCTTGGAAACTTTTAACTTGTCACAGTATTCTTTCTTATAAGCCTTTATCAAGCATTCCCCACAGGCTAAAATTGGGATCACATAACCTCTAAGACGTTAAACATGTTTAAAATCAACACAATAAAACCATCCTTTCCTATGTTATAGATTCGTTCCCTTCTCAAGTACCCACCTAACCTAGTAGCGACCAGATTGTCTTCTAATAAGATCGCATTGATATATCAAAAACCATCAAACACACAATACACAGTGAGCACTGCAAGGCAAAAAGTGCGCAATATACTGATATTTATGCATTTATAGCGCACACTACCTTGCAAAAATTTGAATAATGGTCAATATGGAAACTTTTAACTTGTGGCCTTTTAGTGACCAAATAGTATTCCAAAGGCTTTCAAAGCGACCAAAATCTAACTTGAAAAAATATTTTATAGTGCTATAGTCTTTATATTATAAGGCTTTCAGGCTACTTAGCCTTATTTCCAGTGTTATTCAAAGCATAAATATACCCCCTTGACATGGTAGGGGTCGGTGGTTCGAGTCCACTAGGACGCACCAACAAATTCAAACAACAACGCCGCTCACTGAGCGGCGTTGTTGTTTCTGCTTAAACCAATTCAATACAATCCAACGGGCATACCACAATGCAGGTTGGCTTATCGTAGTAACCGATACACTCGGTACACAGCTGCGGGTCAACCTGATAATGCTTGACGCCCATACTGATGGCATCGTTCGGGCACTCGGGCACACACATATCACAATTAATGCAGCTAACTTCAATTACGGCAGGCATGCTATTACACCACCCCAGCTGCCGCATTAATGGCGAGATCACTGCCTGCTGATGCCTCTGCAGGCAGCTGCTTTAACAGCATGGCAAAGCTGAGATTGTGCTGTGCAGGCAACTTAACCTTAAGCTGATAACAAGCGCCAGGCGCCAATACAATGGCGTTATCCTGCTTATCGCGCAGTGCTTGCAGGGTAAAGTTTTGATTGCCCTCTGGCGTCATCAGCAGCAGGCTATCGCCCACCGCAAACTGGTTTTTCACCTCCAGCAGGGCAAAGCCGTTACTGTCCTGGCCGCTAATAAACTCGCCAACCAAGAGTTGCTCGCCGGCACTGTGGCTGGTGGCGTAGTTTTGGGTATCCTGCGGTTTATGCCGGCGCAAAAAACCTTCAGTAAAACCGCGGTTGGCCATGCCATCAAGTTCATGTAATAAAGCAGAGTCAAAGGTTTTACCGGCAACCGCATCATCAATAGCCTGCCGGTACACCTGAGCAGTGCGTGCCACATAATAAGGCGATTTAGTACGGCCTTCTATTTTAAGGGAATGCACCCCCATCGCGGTCAGGGCCGGTACATGCTCAACAGCCCGTAAATCTTTGGAATTTAATATATAAGTGCCATGCAAGTCTTCATCAATGGCCATCAGCTCGCCGGGGCGGCCTTGCTCTTCCAATAGCGCAGGGGTGCTTATTGGTTTGAACTGCCCTACTTCATCTTCCACAGCGGCATGTACCTGATAAGGCCAGCGGCAACTATTAGTACAGGCACCCTGGTTTGGATCGCGCTTGTTAATGTAGCCTGATAACAAACAGCGGCCGGAATAGGCCATACAGAGCGCACCGTGCACAAAGACTTCCAGTTCCATCTGGGGTACTTCGCGGCGAATTTCCGCTATTTCTTCCACCGCCAGCTCGCGTGATAAAATTACCCGCTCAACGCCCTGTGCCTGCCAGAATTTGACCGCCGCCCAGTTAACAGTATTAGCCTGTACCGACAGGTGCAGCGGCATTTGTGGAAAATGTTGTTTTAGCAAATAAACCACACCAGGGTCGGATACAATAAGTGCATCAGGCTTTAACGCCACTACTGGCGCCATATCGTCAATAAAGCTTTTTAACTTACTGTTATGCGGCGCAATATTAACCACTACATACAGCTTTTTACCCAGCGCATGGGCTTCGTTAATACCGGTTTCAAGCGCGGCTAAATCAAACTCGTTATTGCGCACCCGCAAACTATAGCGTGGTTGACCGGCATACACCGCATCGGCACCGTAGGCAAACGCCAGGCGCAGGGCTTTTAAGCTGCCTGCAGGGCAAAGGAGTTCAGGAATAGTCATGTATTTCTCTGTCGCGAGTAAAAAGCAGGTATTTTAGCGGCCGCAGCCAAGCCTGCTTTGATCTGCCGCAATACAGCGCAACACTACACTACTTTTGAATAGCGCTGCTGGCCCTGAGTTAAATAGGCATCAAAACAGGCGCAGATACTACGTACCCAAAGCCTGCCATTGTCAGTCACTTTTATTCGTCCGGCGTACACCTCAACCAGGCCGTCTTCCATAAAGGGTTGCAAGCGCTCTAACGCCCCGGCGAAATATTGCCAGAAGCCGCTTACCTGCCACTGCTGACTAAAAGCGTCGACATCCAGCTCAAAGTGACAAATAAGCTGGCTGATCAATGCGGCACGAAGTTTATCATCGTTATTTAAGCTAAAACCGCGCTCGGTTGGCAGTTGGCCGTTACTGATAGCCGCATAATAAGCAGGTAATTCTTTGCTGTTTTGCCACAGCACACCACTTACCTGGCTGATGCTGGATACGCCAAGGCCAATTAACGCATCCTGGCCGGCGGTAGTATAACCCTGAAAGTTGCGCTGTAGCTTACCGGCTTGCTGCGCTTTGGCCAGGGCGTCATCAGCTTTAGCAAAGTGGTCCATACCGATAAACTGATAGCCGGCGGCAACAAAACGGTTGATGGCAAGTTGCATTAATTCAAGCTTTAACGGCGCATCCGGCAGGCTGGCATCACTTATTTTGCGCTGAGCAGCAAAACGCTCAGGTAAATGTGCGTAACTAAATAACGATATACGGTCGGGGTTAAGACGGATAATTTCATCAACCGTTTGGGCGAAGCTGTCCGGTTGTTGAAATGGCAGGCCGTATATTAAATCCAGATTGATCGAGCTAAAGCCGAGCTCGCGGCTTAACTGCACCTGATGGCGGATAAGATCGGTATCCTGCAGGCGGTTAATGGCAATCTGCACTTTTTCATCTAAATCCTGCACCCCAAAGCTGACCCGGTTAAAGCCCAGTGTGCGCAAATGCCGCAGTTTATCGTCACTGCAGCTGCGCGGGTCTATTTCAATGCTAATTTCAGCATCAGCTTCAATAGTAAAGTGTTGCTGCAGCAGCGCCATAAGCCGGCTTAGCTGCACTTCTGTTAAAAAGGTTGGGGTACCGCCGCCTAAATGCAGCTGATTAATACTTTTGCCCTGCAGCAGCGGCTGATACAGCGCCATTTCCTGCGCTAAGGCATCCAGGTATGTATCGGCTTTATGCTGATGACGGGTAACCACTTTATTGCAGCCGCAGTAGTAACAAAGTTTATGACAAAACGGGATATGCAAATACAAGCTAAGTTGATTTGGGCTTTGGGTAATCGCGGTGTGAATGTGCGTACGGTCAAATTGGGGGCTTAACGCCAATGCCGTTGGATACGAGGTATAACGCGGGCCATTAATGTTGTATTTACTGATTAACCTGGCATCCCATTTAAACCCTTGCATCTTGACCTCGTTTTATACTCTGACAATGCAGTGCAGTATAGGGGGTTAAGCCGCTTCAAATCTTGATATGCATCAAGCCCTGGTCACAGTATACGTAGTGCACACCTGGCACATGGAGCTAACCACTCTGGGCTATAAAAAAACACGACTATCAAAACTGTGGCGTGTAAGCTGATACCATACCCAGCATAATTTCGAGTGTGAAACACCTTGAAAACTAACTACAGCTTAATTCCTGAAAAAGCACTACTGGCATCGTTACCTGAGCATCTGCAAAGACGTTTTGAGCAGGCGCTGCAGTCAATGCAGCAGAATTTAGAGCAGCAGCTAACATGGCAGCAAATTGCCCGGCAAAGTGCTATTTCGCCAGCGCATTTTCATCGTCAGTTTAAAGCGCTGTTTCACGAAACACCCGGGCATTATTTAAGCAGGATAAGGTTGCAATTTGCGACAGAGCAGTTACTTAGGTTTCCAGAGCGACCCATTACTGAAATTGCACATCAGGCTGGTTTCTCTGAGTCGCAGGCCTTTGCCAAAGCCGTAAAACGAACACTTGGCTTAACCGCTAAATCGATAAAACACATGGCAAATAACGCCACACCTCAGCAAACTGCAGCGTTAGTCGCTAAACTATCCCAACCTTTTGCCCAGGGGAAACTGGAGCAAAACCTGGCCGAGAACATACCCGCAGAGTTAGTTTGGATAACGCAACGCACCGCTAAAACGGTTGCGGTGGACAATGCCGATTGGGAGCTTTTGTTGGAAAAATTTGGTGCCGGCTGCGAGGACCTGATCGTGCTTACCCCGATACAACAACTAGACCGTGGCTGGCAACATATCGACATAACAGTGTGCGATTGGCATGCCAGTAAAGACAGCCATGACGTGTTACTAAAAGAAGGTTACTTTTTATCTGCGGAGATAACCTTAAAAAGTGCCGCCTCCTACTTCGCTGCATTTGACGGCCTGTTTAAAATTGCCAGGCAGCGTGGCCTGACAATTGATACAAACGGCTTTTTAACAGAGCAACTATTAGATTATTGCGACGAAGCAGGTGCGACATTTTTATTTCAGCTGCCGATAGCCTGCTAACGCGCACTTTCAGGCGTATCTGACTTAAACACCGCTGATCTTTCGCAGCACAACCTCCATCGGGCCCCGGCCAAAAAACTGTGCATACAGACCGACCAGCAACATCGCGGCAAGTGCAATGATGATTGCAATACCCAGTAAAGCAAACTGGCCAAATTGTCCGAACCAACCCAGGCCATATCCGGCAAACACAAAGCCCGCTAACACCCCCTGCAGCATATAGCTGGACAAGGAGTTTCGCCCTGCCAGCAATAAAATGTTGGGGATATGTGTTAGCCGCCGCGCTAAACGAACCAACAGATACAGATAAACCGCAGACAGCATAGGGGCACCTAAGCCAATACCAATAAACCCCAGAAATTGCAGCCAGTCTGTTTGCAAGTACCCCCTGACCACCAGCGCAAAGAGTATATTCAACGGTAAACCCAACACAAGCAACCAGGGCATGGCGTGTTCAAGCTGGGTAAACGCCTTATGGCCAGGTTGAAAAAAGTGGCTTTTACCTGCAGCGTAGCCGCTACTAAAAGCAGCGAAAACCAGCGGACCTTGCACAAAAATAAGCGCAACAAAGGTGACAGGCCAATCGTCAAGGCGTGACAGTACCGTTTCAGCATAGTTACCGCCCAGGCTATATGCCGGTGCCGGTATCTCCCCCTCGAGAGCTACAGCTAAAATAATTACCATAGCGCTTAGACAAACCACACTAAGCGGGAGCATCCACATAGCTATCTTAAGTAATTTTTTGCTGTCGGCCTCTTTTAAGCACCACAGTAAACTGCCAAAAAGGGCGTATAACACCAGAATGTCACCGCTAAACACCAAGGTGGCATGCAACAGCCCTAATAACAACAGCCCAACCATTCTGCGGCGGTAGCGTTGGGTAAAACTAAAACCTTTCGTAGCTGCCTGCTGCATTTGTATCGCCATACCCCAACCAAAAATAAAGGAGAACAGTAAAAAAAACTTCAACAGAAAAAAGGCCTCAACAAACAAAGTTGCCAGTTGATCCCAGCTGCTTTGCGGTGTGCTAAACATCTCGGTTACTGGAATAGCCATAAAGGGCACATTGACGATACCTATGCCTATCAGTGCCACCATACGAATAACATCGACTTCAAAACTGCGTTGATTGGACATGCGTTTCCTCCGGGTTATTGGAGGGCACATTATGACAAAAGCTGAATGCCCAAACGTGTCCCAAACTGCTGTAAAAAAATTTTGTCGGGTTCAGTGTCAGTGAAGGCGGCTCTTACTCGCCAATATCTTCAAACCACAGCTGCGGCTTGGCGGCGATAAAATCCTGCATCAGCGCAATGCACTCGGCATTATGCTGGTTCTCCAGCGCAACGCCGCGGCTTTGCACATAAGCCTCTGGCCCCTGAAAGGTTTGGTTTTCACCAATCACCACCTTTGGGATGCCATATAGCAATACGGTGCCGCTGCACATATCACAGGGCGACAAGGTAGAGTACAGCGCAGCGCGGCGGTAATCGGCAGCGGTTAAGCGGCCGGCATTTTCCAGGCAATCCATTTCCGCATGCAGTACACAACTGCCCTTCTGTACCCGCTGGTTATGGCCGGCGCCAACAATTTTGCCGTCAATAACCAACACCGAGCCAATCGGAATACCGCCCTCAGCTAAACTTTTTTTCGCCTGGGCGATAGCCGCCTGCATATAGATATCTGTCATATTTGCTCCTGTTGTTAGCCGTTACATCCATACAATACTGCACAAACTATGCTGGCGGGCTAACTTGATCAGCCTTAACAATAGTGATTCCCAAAACCTGATACAAATTAGC
Organism: Arsukibacterium perlucidum DSM 18276; assembly: GCF_000382165.1. Classification (GTDB taxonomy): domain Bacteria; phylum Pseudomonadota; class Gammaproteobacteria; order Enterobacterales; family Alteromonadaceae; genus Alishewanella; species Alishewanella perlucidum. Next base: position 70,949 of record NZ_KB907702.1, read on the forward strand.
ATGCTGATAATGTTTTGCCGGGTTAAATTCAAAATCCCATAATGCTTTACCCAGATCGAAGTGCCCGGCCACCGGCAGGGGCTCCATACCATCAATGTAGCGTTTAAAAAACAGCTGATAGTCCAGGCCGCTTGTGGCTTTTAGTACGGTGACGATATCTTCACTACGGTACAGCTTTTTATTGCGGGGATAATGCTGATATAGCATCCGCATTGCATCATTCAGGCTATATCGGTTAGCCGTTCTCGTGCGAATATCATGATCCAACACCATGGCAGCAACCCAGCCACCGTGATAAACCAGAAAGTAATTATCAAACTTTAACTTATTAGTGCTGCCCGCTTCGCGCATCGGCAAACTCATAGTGTAAGGTGATATCGCCCAGCGTGATGGTTTGCTTAACGACACTAGTGGCATTATCGCTGGCATGGTTGCTGCAAAAAACTAGCAGCATCAAGACGACCAGAATCCGAAACTTGTTGAACATAGTAAAACCTTTTTGCGTTAGGGTTATTGAGGCACTAACAAAAGCGCTGTTTGTACTGGCCTGGAGTGCAGCCAAAAGCGGTATTAAACAACCGGATCAAGCTGCGTGGGTCCTTGATACCCACTTCACTACAAATACGCTGCAGACTGTAACCGTCACACAGCAACAAGCTACGGGCTTTGTCCAGCCGCAGTTGCTGCAGATACTGTACCGGCGCCATGGCAAACCGCTCGCCAAATACCCGGCGAAACTGGCGCTCGCTCAGCGCCACTTGTTCAGCCATATCAGCTACCGTTAAGGGTTGAGTTAAATTAGCCAGCAGCCATTGTTGTAATTGGATAAAACGCTGCTCGCCACTGTGCTGAATTTTTAACGGACTGGCATATTGTGACTGATCGCCACTGCGACGCAGATACATCACCAGCTCCCGCGCGACCGCCTGAGCAATGGCTACGCCAAGATCTTGTTCAATCACCGCCAGACATAAATCGATACCCGCGGTCATGCCGCCGGACGAGTAAAACTTGCCCGATTTAACATAGAGCCCGGTGGCGTTTACCTGCACTTTGGGATATCGCGTCTGTAAATCGGCGGCAAAGCGCCAATGTGTTGCCAGCGGCAAACCGTCAACCAAACCACTGTGCGCCAGCAGATAGGCGCCGGTACAAATAGATAACACCTTTTCTGTGTCCATACTGCGCTGACGCAGCCAGTGCATAAAATCCTCGTCGTCAGCTAATTTTGGCTACTGTAGCAAACAAAACTCCGACCGAAATGACATTAAATTCACTTTTTCGGCTATTTTGAGGTTTACCCCTAACGGAAGGCCCATAGCCGAGGCCGCAGCAGCTTGCGGCTATTCAAGTCGCGACGTCAGACATTTTAGTTATCAGACCTTATTTAATTCACAATATGTTTACTTGCTGACCAAACGCCTTTAGCATGACGGTGTTTATACCCGGTTGGAATAATAATGAAATCTAAGTCGTATATTATCGATAGAGCGCTGCATTGGATATCAGCTTTATTGTTGCTTTTTATGCTGCTGAATTTATCGTCTCAGCTGCATAATGTGGACTGGGATATCAAAGGGCAACTCGAGCACAGGCAGGACGCCGTTGAACTTCATGCTGTTTTAGGCATTACTCTGCTGCTGTTCACCATTGCGCGTATCATTTTTCCGTACCTTAGCAAAACCAGTATTGAGCGCGTCACTCCTACCTCGAAAAAGCACTCGATATTTATCAAACTAACTCACCTTAGCCTTTACACCTGTATTTTTCTCTTGGCGGCGACAGGATTAGCGCTAATTAACAATTATCAAATCCCCCTTACCGTGTTTGGCATTGAGCTAAAACCAGACAAAGACGCTTTTTATCAGGTTTTTCCCGGAATTCATGATATCCATATGGTCCTTAAACAGTTAATTTGGTGGCTGATAGCTATTCATTTTTTTGGCATTATGTACGCCAAAAGATAAAACCATCATTTCGACTTCGTGTTAAAGAGCGCCAATTGAGATGAAGTTTAATTTTGTTCTGACCCTAATAATCCGAATAATCTGTGAGTGACGAAGAGCCAAGCTTGTGCAACAGCATGCAAAGCTGACCGCGGTAATGAGTTGTTTGTTTTCACATCTGTTTCACGCCATGGCCGTTACGCTTCGATGACTAAACCATTGAAGAGGTAACAGCATGTCGCTATCCGCTTTAAGTACCATAGCACTGACGAATGTCAGTCAAAGCTTTAGCCATCACGGCCATCAGGTGCAGTTGTTTCAGCAGCTGAGCCTGCGCATTGAACAAGGCCGGTCTTATGCCATTACCGGGCCGTCGGGCTCGGGTAAATCCAGTTTATTAATGCTGATGGCAGGGCTGGAGCCGCCAAGTGCCGGCCAGGTGGCTTACCTGCAGCAAGGGCGTAGCATGGCGCTGACGCAGCTGCGACAAGACATTGGCTTTGTGTTTCAGCAGTTTCATTTATTGCCGGAGCTGACCGCGCTGCACAATGTGGCCTTGCCGCTTAAATTACGCGGCGAAAAAAATGCCGAAGCCACGGCCAGCGACTGGCTGGAAAAAGTCGGCCTGGGCCATCGGCTTAACCATAAACCACAGCAACTCAGCGGCGGCGAGCAGCAGCGGGCCGCTATTGCCAGAGCCTTAGTATTTCAACCGAAGTTTATTTTTGCCGATGAGCCCACCGGCAATCTCGATAGCAAAAGTGCCGCCGACGTGGCCGATTTGCTATTTAGTTGCTGCCGGCAAAACGGTGCGGCGCTGGTAATAGTAACCCATAGCCCGCCACTGGCCGCCCGGGCACAGCAGGTGCTGGCCTTTGACAATGGCAACTGTGCCGTGCTGGCAAAGCCGCAGAGTGAGGTGCAAGATGCGTGCTACTGAGCAATTACGGCATAACCTGCAGCTGGCCTGGCATTTTTATCAGCAGCAAAAGCGGCACAGCAAAGAGCGCGTGCTGAGCTGGGTACAGGGCATTCTGCTACTGTTTATTGTTACGCTAAGCCAGACCAGCGCCAGCATTCAGGCTTACCTGGGCCAGAACTTAGCCAACCTGCTGGGCGCCGATTTAGTGCTAAGCCAACCGCTTGCGCTAACGGCCAGCCAATACACCGAACTCGCTTCGATGGCAGAGCAAATCGTGCTAAGCCAAAGTTTAACCACTACCCTGACCCAAAACGACCAATGGCAACGGGCAACGCTAAAAGCTGTAGCCGAAGATTACCCGCTACAAGGTGAACTGCGCAGTGCGGCATTCCCCGGCGGGCCTGACAGCGCCAGCAGCCAGGGCCCGGCGGTTGGTGAAATATGGCTTGATTCGCGCTTACTGGCCGCTTTGGGGCTGCGCATTGGCGAACAACTGCGTATTGGCGGCCAGCAGCTGAGTGTAACGCGCATTTTACTGCATGAGCCAGACCGGCTGATGGAGGGCCACACCGTGGAAATGCGCGCGCTGCTGCACCGCCAGGATCTGCAGCAGTTTCGTGCTGCCGACGATATTATTCAGCACCGCTATCTGGTTGGCGCCAATGCGCAGCAAATCGCTACTATCCGGCAGTGGCAAAAAACGCATTTGCCAGCGGCGCAGCTGCACCATAAGCACGGCGCCCACCCGCTTGCCTTGTTTTGGCAGCGTACCGAAAACTTTATTGGTTTAGCCTCGATATTATTATTTTTTATGGCCGCCATCGCCATGCAGCAGCTTAGCCGGGCGCAACTGCCGCAACAGCAGTTTTTCAGTGCGGTGTGTTTAAGCTTGGGTGCATCGAAACAAAGGGTGCTGCAAATTTCTGTGTTGAAGTGGCTGTTCGGCCTGCTGTTGCTATTACCGCCGGTACTGCTGCTGTCTGCGCTGTGTCACTACTTGGCGCTGCAATGGTTAAAGGCGCATGCCTTTGCCGGGCAAGAGCTGGCCGGCAGCTTCGCCACGTTAATCTGGCAGCCCGACATAGTGCTGGCGGCAAAAGCTGTGTTTGCCAGCGCGACGATTTTTTTTGTCTTCAACTTACCGTTGTGGCTGGCGCTGTGGCAATGCTCGGTGCGGCAGTTAATTCAGCAACAGCAGCGCAGCATCAGTACCGCCGTGCTGTTTGGCTGCGCCTTGCTGGTATTGGGAGGCGTGGCGGCACATTACTCAGATAATGGCCTGCTGACCAGCATGCTGCTCGGCTCGATGTTGGTAAGCATTGCGCTGCTGTTAGCGCTGAGCTGGCTGGCATTGTCGCTGGGCGAAAAGCTGAGCCAGCCGTTTTCCGGTTTGCTGCCGTTTGCGCTGTATATGATGAAGCAGCGCCTGCTGAGCAAAACTACACAGATTTTAGGCATAGGGCTGGCCGCTTTCTTATTGCTGTTTACCCTGATGCTGCTAAAAGATTTGGGCGACAATATGGCGGCCCATCAGCGGGCGCATGATGGCAACCTATTGGTAACGCAGGCAAGTGCAGCGCAAATGGCAGACATTGAGGTGTGGGCGGCGCAGCACAACATGACCATTCGCCAGCATAAGCCGTTTATCTACGCTCAACTTAGCCATATCAACGGCGGCCTGCTCTCTGACGTGATACAAAAACCCAGCGACAGTCTGGCAGCCTTTAACCGCCCGGTGCGGCTGCACTGGAGCGCAGATATGCTCGGCAATAACCGGCTGGTTAACGGCCAATGGTGGCACAGCGCAGCTGACAACTGGCAGCAGTTGTCGGTGGAGCAGGAAGTGATGACCGACCTTGGTCTGCAGCTGGGCGATAAGTTAGGGCTGGTGATTGCCGGGCACTATATTGAGTTTAGCATTGTGGCCTCGCATGCCTACCAAAACGGCGCCGGCGCTATTACCTTCTGGCTGCAAATGCCGCCTGCAGCGCTGGCACATATCAGCGCGCCGCATTACAGCATGGCCAGCCTGGAGCTGCAGCCACAGCAGTTCTCGTTACTTGGCCAGCTGTGGCAGCAACACCCGTCGCTACGCATGGTATCGCTGCAAGAGCTAACCCAGCGCTTTGACAGCAGCCTTGCCATGGTAACCCGGCTTATCAGCGGCTTTGCCGGCTTAATTATGCTGCTGGCAGCCATTGTGATGCTGTCTTCGGTGCATGCCGTTGAAGCCAAAGAGCAGAAAAAGAACAGCATTATTCTTAGTTTTGGCCTGTCAAAACGCACCTGCCTGCAGCTGAACTGCATCGAGTGGCTGGTAACCGGCGCTATTGCTGCCTGTGGCGCCATTGTTGCCACCTGGCTGGCCGGATTACTGATTTATCAGTCGCAGTTCTCCCTGAGTTACCAGCCTGATATGGGCTGGTTGCTGGGCACTCTGGCCGTTATTGTCACGCTGGTGACGGCATTGGGTATGTTGCTGAGTAAACACAATTTGTCCGGCTCGGTGCGCCAGCTGTTGGCGGAGTAAAACCCATGGCCAAAAAACAGCGCCGCCATTTTTCTCATTCATTTTTTCACATTCGTTTCACAACGGCTTTGCCATGCTGGCAGCGCAACCCTATTGTTAAGGAGCACTAAAATGAAACAACTTAAAATTTATATACTGATTGTCGCTACCCTGCTTTGCGCGCTGGCCACTCAAACAGCAATGGCAGCAGCGCCCGACAGCAAGCGTATTATTATGGTACTGAGTGGCTATGGCCAGCCAGAGCAACAAGCGCCGGGCTATGAGTTTGATGAATTTGCCAAAGCGTATTTAGTCTTTCAGGCGCATGGCATTAGCGTTGATATTGCCAGCCCGCAAGGCGGCACTGTAGAGGCCGATAAATACGATGCGGCCAAACCTTATAATCAACAGGTGCTGAACGACGCGGCGATTATGGCGAAGTTACACAATACCCATAGTACAGCGCAGCTAAAAGCCAGCGACTATAACGGCATTTTTATTGTTGGTGGCAAAGGCGCCATGTTTGATTTACCAAAAGATGCAGCCCTGCAGCAACTGATCGCCGCTATTTATCAGCAGCAGGGTTCAGTGGCCGCGGTATGTCATGGCCCTGCGGCACTGGTTAACGTTACATTGGCAGACGGCAGCTATCTGGTGGCCAATAAAGCGGTAAACGGCTTTACCAACGAAGAGGAGCGCTTATTTGGTAAAAAGTGGTTGGCCAAATTTGATTTTATGCTGCAAGACAAGCTGACTGAGCGCGGCGGCCGCTTTGAGCACAGCCCAATGATGCTAAGCCATGTGGCCGTGGATAACCGGCTGATCACCGGACAAAACCCGGCCTCGACGGTAGCGACTGCCAACGCGCTGCTGCAATCGCTGGGCATTACCCCACAGCCGATGGCGCCGCACAAAGATGATGCCACCCTGGCGCTGGTGGCTGAGCTTTTAAACGGCAACATTACGGCAGCGCAGCTGTTAGCGGCCGATGCCGCGCAGTATCAACTTGAATTGCTCGGCATGTACGGGTATTACTACGTTAATACTGCCAAAGCCACACAAGCATGGCAGCATGCGCTAACGCTGATGCAAGCGGGCCAAAGCGCCATTAACAACCCGTCGCTGGACATGACTATTGCACAAACTCAGCTTAAACTGGGCGACATAGCCGCAGCACGGGCCACCCTGCAGCAGATCTTGGCCGCTAAGCCCGATTTTGCCGCAGCAACAGCGCTGTTAGCGACTTTGTAGCTTTAAACTTTATTGATTTAGACCCGAATGGATTGAGTGATGAACAAGCCCGCTGCCCTGCAGGTACTGCTGATTGAAGATGAGCTGAGTATTGCGAAAAACATTGCCGGCTATATGGAGCAAAAAGGCCATATCTTTGATTTTGCCAGCAATGGCAAACAGGGGCTGGCGTTGGCACTGCAACAGCATTACGACCTGATCATTTTAGATCTGAACCTGCCGGGTATGGACGGCCTGCAGTTATGCACAGCGCTGCGGCAACAGGCCGACCGCCATATTCCGCTACTGATGCTCACCGCCCGCGACAGCATCGATGACAAGCTGGCTGGTTTTCATGTTGGCACCGACGATTATCTGACCAAACCGTTTGCGTTACAGGAGCTGGAAGTGCGTTGCCTGGCGTTGTCGCGCCGTCATCTGTTGCAACAGCAGCACACGATAACTCTGGGGCCGTTAGTGCTGGATAAACAGCGCAGAATAGCCAAACGCGATGGCCAGCAGCTGGCACTCAATGCCATGGGTTATAACATTCTGTTGCGCCTGGCCGAGGCTTATCCGCAAGTGGTCAGCCGCAGCGAACTAAGCCAGCATTTGTGGCGTGATGAGCCGACAGAGTCTGACGCGCTGCGCTCGCATATTTATCAGTTACGCACAGTGCTGGATAAGCCTTTTGCTTATCCGCTGTTAAAAACCGTATTTGGCGTCGGTTTTACGCTGGAGATAGCCGCAGCATGAGCGCAAAAACCGCCAACAACAGCACCAAATTTCACAGTTTAAGCCGGCGTATCGTCGTGCAGTTCTGTGTTTTCACTCTGGTTATTTCTGCCGTTTACAGCCTTATTTCTTTTATCCTGATGTATACGCTGGAAGACAGTTTTATTGAACAGCAGTTGCAGCAGGAAGCGGCCTACCTTAGTACGCAATATCAGCAAACTAGTAGCTGGCCCGCGCCAAGAAGCCACTCAATGCAACTGCACTTTAACCGCGACACCCTGCCCGATGAAATACGCTACAAAGCACTGGCAGAGCCAGAGCGCAAAGAGTTTTTCGGCCAGCAGGGCTTGCATTATCATTTGTACACGGTGATTGCTCAGCCAGAGGTGTTGCTGCTGGCCGAAGTGAGCCAGCAGTTACTGGTGCGGCCTATTAGTGGTGGTGTGTTGCAATTTTTGTTTAGCAGCGCGCTACTTGTCAGCAGCATTGCCTGCCTTATCGCCTGGTTTGTCAGCCGCCGCACCACCCGGCCGCTGAAACAACTGGCAGCACTGGTCGATAGCGTTGCTCCACAGCAGTTGCCGCAGCAATTTTCCCACCAATTTGCCAACCAATTCGCTAATGACGAAGTGGGCATTTTAGCCCGCACACTGAAGCAGAGCCTGAGCGGTATCGCCCGCGCGCTTGAGCGCGAAAAAAGCTTTACCGCCGATGTAAGCCACGAGCTGCGCACCCCGCTGGCCGTAATTAAAAACGCGGTGGAGCTATGGCAAAGCCAACAAACCGGCTATCAACAAACTACTCAGCAACACACTGCTCACACACGAACAGAACCTGACGCCGATCAGCTGCTAATAACGCGCATATACGATGCTGCGGTACAAATGGAAAAAACCGTACAAACCTTGCTTATTCAGGCCAGACAAGAGCATGCCGCCGACAAAAATAGCCGCACTGATTTGATGCCGCTGCTCGAACGGGCAATTTTAGATAACAGCATGCTACTGCAAGGTAAGCCAGTGACAGTGCAGCTGTGTGACAGTTGCCAGGTTAACATTAATGCCAATGCCGATATGCTAAAAGTGCTGCTGGATAATTTGCTGAGTAATGCCTTTAAATACACTGAAGCCGGTGAGGTAAGCATTGCCTTTAGTGATAACTGCCTGCAGATCCGCGACACCGGCCCGGGCATAGCGGCCGATATTTACCCGCATATTACCGAGGCTGGGGTAAAAGGCCGGCACAGTACCGGCTTTGGTTTTGGCTTAGCCATCGTCAAACGATTGTGCGAGCATCAGGGCTGGCAGATGAGCGTCAGCAGCGGTGGTCGTTTCGATCAGGGCAGCAGCGACCACGGTAACTGCAGCCCCGTTAGAATAAGTACGGGTACCATGGTCAGTGTCGGGTTTGGTCCGTAAGGCCGACATAGCGATAATCAGAGAAGGTGTCGGTCGAAACTTCATCAATTTGCGTAAAAAAGGCAAAGGTGCCCTTCATCCTCATCTGCTGCTGTAGTGGCAGTATTGCGCTGTCGATTTTAGTAAAGCGTAACGTCAGGTTAAACTCGCGGATATTGGCACTAAACAGCGGCGAAAAGCGTGCCGTATTGCTAATCTCAATGCTGTCAATATAGTGCTGTGCTTTATCAAAACGCAGCGAGCCTTGCAGTTTTTTACTTACATCATCACCCAGCTGGCTAAGATACACCCCAAAACTGGCCTGCAGATACTGCGGGCTGTCAAACGTCAGTTGCAAGCTATCCAGTTGAATAAGCTCACTTAACTTCACAGAAAAACTCTGTTGCCCGGCGTCTTTGGCCTGCTGTTGTTTTGCCGAGGCAAACTTTCGCTGCTGTTTTTTATCCGGTGCGCGGCCATTAATGCTCAGCAACTGCCATTGTTCGGCAGGCACTTTTGTCGGCTCAAACTGCTCGATACTGCTGCTGATATCGCCCTCTTCGTTTTCATAACGGCTGATGCGATATGCCCAATCCCGCCGCGATCGTTGCTCAAACTTTCTGATAGCTTCGGCAATAGCGTTTTGCCAATCTGCCGCTGCTGTGGGTAACACATCAATCGCTGCATGCCCTGTGCCACTGATATCTGCTGCCTGTAGCTGCACCGCGAAGCCAATGCAAAGCAAACCATAATATTTTCCAGCCATAAGGTACCTTTTTCGTTAACCAAATTGGCACTCAGCATAATGGCAAGCTTGTGAAACCGGCGTGAAATCAACACAGCGGCTTTTAGCGTTACCTGGGCGTTAAATAATCCAGCGTATTGACCATGTCGAATTTGGGGCTGCGGCGCATAAACTCTCTTAGCATAGCGGTATGGGCAGAGCCCATCAAAATCAGCACCCGATCATGTTTGTTCATCGGAATGCGGTTTAAATTGGTATAAATTTTCATATTGCGCAGATAAAACTGCGCCGCTTGCTCTGCCCCTTCAAAGCCATCGCCAATGCCGACGTAAAACAGTTTATCGGCATTGGTATTAAGTGAGTGATCCAGCATTAACGGATGATTGGTTAATTGTAACTGCTGCAGCAACGAGAGCTGCTCAAAGTGCTGATTAAGCTCAGCTAACCCGGGGTAATGTAAAAAAGGCTGATGGGTTAATTGCAGGTAAGTTTGTCGGTCAACGGCGTTTTCCAGCTCAGGGCTACGCTCGATAAAATCACCCAGGCTGTAGTTGTAGCCCAGATGGTGGTCGATGCCGTAAACTTTTTCCAAGCCACTTAACCTGGCAACATCAAAACCCAGCATACTCAGCTCACCATAGCGGGTATCTAAACGCGAAGGGGCGTCTAAAAATGCCTGATAGGCCTGATTGATGCGCGCTATATCCTCCGGTAAAAACTCCAGGCAAACGATAGTAGGTTTAAATCGGGCAATTGACTTTGCAATGTCTCTGACCGCTTGCTGGTTAGCCAGGCTGTGTTCGTCAAAATCAACGCTGTTGGCGTCACTGGTCGCACCAAAGTGAAAACTGCCTAGATTCAATACCTTAATTTTTTCGGCATTAACAGGCTCCGACTCAGCCAGTAAAACTGTGTCCGTTGCCGTGCTACAGCCAACAAGCCACAGCATCAGTATAAATAGGATAGTTTTCATTGATATAGGCCAGATGCTGAAATTAGCATCAGCATAGCCAACATCAGCCGGTGCAGCAATCTTTAAGCGGTTGTCCAGGCTTGTGCGTTAAACTCAACCCCTTTGCCCTGCAAGTCTTAATAATCGCGCCAAAAATCGTTGGTGTGCAAAAACAAAAATACCCGGCCACCGGTTTATAAAGCTGGCGATGACAACCGCCAAATATGCTGTGGCAGCTGCCAATAACTGATTTCCTCAGCTGCGCTCAGGCATTAATGCCTGGCGCTGCTTAGCATTCAATAATACGCTAACTAAAAAGCTCAGTGAGCGGCCATTTAGTCTAAAAGGCCGAGCAGTTAGCATGGCTTTGCCAGTGATCTAATATTTACGTCGATTTGTTGCCTTAAAAACTATAGCGCACTGTCATTACTTGCTGACTTTTATCCGTCAGGGTAACCACTACTTTAGCGCCATCCGGAATTTGCACATCTGACGCTACAAGTTTGCCTGTCCCGGCAGCAGTCAATCTGACTTCAGATTTTTTGCCGCCAGCCAATACCATGATCTGGCCAGTTATATCCGTTGTCGCAACTGGCTCACCGTGATCATCAAGGTACAAGCTGACGCTGTCTGATTCACGCACCAGCTCAAAGTTAAGATCGTATTTGCTATGCACCACACCACCATGCTGCGGCTTAGCGGCGCTATGGCTAAGTGCCTGAGGAGACAACAACGCCATGGCGCCAACCATTAGCAATACCATTACTAACTGTTTTTTCATAACTTATCTCTCTGTTTATCAATGACAAACTTGCTACAGGCGTTGTCAACATACCTCAATATAAACCTTACATTACTTCGTCAGAGTCCTGTTGCAGCCACTCATTGGTCGGCTTTTCACCAAACAACCAATACAACAATGGTGTCAACAAGGTATCCAGTAGCGTTGAGCTAAGCAGCCCGGCAAAAATCACTACCGCTACCGGGTGTAAAATCTCTTTTCCCGGCTGATCAGCAGCCCACAGTAACGGCACCAGCGCAAAAGCCGTCACCATCGAAGTCATTAACACCGGCGCTAAACGCTCCTGGGCGCCGCGAACCACTAATGCCGGACTAAATACTTCAGCTTCATGCCGGCACAAATTCAGATAATGACTGATTTTTAAAATACCATTGCGCGCTGCAATACCGGTAAGAGTAATAAAGCCAACCACCGAGGCTACCGACAGCGGGGTATCAGTCAGCCACATGGCCACTAAAGCACCGGTCAGGGCCATCGGTAAACTACACATGATAATGCCGGCGAAAATCAGCGACTGATAACGGACATACAGCACCAGAAAAATCAGGCTGAACGACAACACAGACAACAACACTAATAACTGCATAGCTTGCTCTTGCGCCAGAAACTGACCTTCAATGCTGACAAAACTGTCTTGTGGCAGCCCGGTATTGTTTACTATGCCTCGCACTGCGGCCAGTAACTCACTGACATCCGCATTCTCGCTGTTAGCATAGATAACGATCCGCCGCTGGCCGTTTTCCCGGTTAACCTGATTTGGGCCATCCAGCATCTCTATATGCGCTATGGCCGACACCGGTATAGTGCCGGCTGGCGTATTTAATAACACCTTTGCCAGCTCATCAGGCGTGCGCCGCAGCTCTGGTAAACGTAAGATCAGCTCATATCTTTTAACGCCATCAATAATGTCGGTGATATGCGCGCCGTCTGTCAACATTGCCAGTTGTCGCAGTGCTTCGCCGGGTGTCAGGCCATATTGCGCCAATTTAGCCTGATCCAGCCGCACGGTCAGTTGCGGGATTAACACCTGCTTTTCCACCGTCACGTCTACCAGCCCCGGCACCTGAACCAATTGCTGTCGCAACTGCTCAGCACTTATTCGCAGGCTATCCAAATCATCGCCAAACACTTTAACCGCCAATTGCGCCCGTACCCCGGACAATAAATGGTCCAGCCGGTGCGAAATAGGCTGGCCAATAGCTACCTGGGCCGGCAGAACTGACAGTTTTTGCCGGATTTCGGCCAGTACCTCCTCGCGGGAGCGAGCTGATGCTATTAAATCAACGTCAATTTCAGAAGAATGTACCCCTTCCGCATGTTCATCCAGTTCCGCCCGCCCAGTGCGCCGCCCCACCTGATGTACTTCTGGTACTGTTAATAATAACGACTCAGCCAGCTGTCCCATCTGGTTGGCTTGCCCCAATGAGGTACCGGGTTGAAACAGCACGCCCAGTACTAAAGAGCCCTCATTAAATGCCGGTAAAAAGGCCCTTGGCAACGCCACTACAGTAACAGCTATGATCAACATTAGCGCCGTTGCTGCAGCAATCAGCCACTTTGCTTTTGGTAAGGCCCAGCTAAGCCAACGCTGCTGCGCCTGTTTCAGAATTTTAAGTAAGGCACTGTCACCCTGCTGTAATTGCTTCATTTTCGGCAGTAAGTAGTAGCACAGCACTGGTGTCAGGGTCATTGATACCAGTAAAGACGCCAGAATAGCGACAATGTAGGCGATACCCAGCGGTGAAAACAACCGACCTTCAATGCCCGGCAAGGCAAACAGCGGCAGAAACACCAGAATAACAATAGCGGTGGCGTACACTATACCTGAGCGTACCTCGACACTGGCGCGCCAGATCACCTGCAATACCGGCTGAGGTGAGCTACTTTGTACATTTTGCTTTAAGCGGCGCAGAATGTTTTCTACATCCACCACCGAGTCATCCACCAGTTCACCAATAGCAATGGCTAAGCCGCCCAGGGTCATCACGTTAATGGATAACCCCAACCACTGAAATACCAGCATCGTTACCGCTAACGAGAGAGGTATCGCCAGTAACGAAATCAGGGTAGTACGCACCGATAACAGAAAAATAAACAAAATAAGCACCACCATGATGGTGCCGTCGCGCAGCGCTTCAGTAACATTAGCAACAGATGCAGTAATAAAGTCTGCCTGACGGAACAACACCTGTGGTGCGGCTAAGCCCGCTGGCAGCGCCGCACTCATTTCATCCAGAGCCTGCTCGACCGCTGCGGTCAGCTGCACTGTATCGGCACCGGGTTGCTTTTGGACATTAACAATCACCGCCGGCATCGCATTAAAACCACCATCGCCGCGCTTAACCGCAGCGCCGTAGTTAACATCCGCCAGCTGCGCCAGTTTTACCGGCACCCCATCATGCCAGCTGATTGCAAGCTGACGCAGATCTTCCAGGCTTTGGGTTCGGCCAAGATGGCGGATCAAATATTCCCGGTTACCCAGGTCGACAAAACCACCGCCTTTATTGGCAGCAAAATCAGTCAATGCCTGTTGCAATTGCTCCAGGCTTACCCCCAGCTGGCGCAATTTCAGGGTATCCGGCTCGACCCGCAGCTGGCGTACTTCACCACCAATGGCAATAACCTGGGAAACGCCGGCCAGGGCCAGCAAACGAGGCCTTAACACAAAATCGGCATACTCTCTGGCCTGCATCGGGGTAGCCCCACCTTCGGCAGACAAGGGCAGCGCCAACAACATAATCTCCCCCATAATAGAGGAAACAGGCCCCATCGTTGGCACCACAGCCGGCGGCAGTTGCGCACTGGCCAGATTAAGCCGTTCAGCCACCAGCTGGCGATTGCGATAAATGTCGGTACCCCAGTCAAATTCAACATATAAAATGGATAAACCAATACCAGAAGTCGACCGAATGCGGGTTACGCCGGTAACACCGTTTAACATGTTTTCCAGCGGGAAGGTGATCAGTTGCTCCACCTCTTCCGGCGCCATGCCGCCGGTTTCGGTAAGAACGGTAATAACCGGTTTGTTTAAATCCGGAAACACATCAACCGGCAGCCGGGGCGCTTGCCAGAGGCCATAGCACAGCATCATCAGCGCAGTGGCAATAACAAAAATACGATGCCGTAAACTGGCACGAACCAACGCAGTAAACATAACGATGGCTCCCTAACGCACTTGATTAAGTAAGGACGCGCCATGCACAACCACGCGATTATCTGCCCCTAAGCCCTGCACTATCAGCACATGTTCCGGGTCCAGCACTTTATATTGCACCTGCTGTGGTAAAAAACGCTCTGCCGACAGTTTTATCCACACCACCGCCAGATTAGCGCTATTTCGCACCACTGCCTGCGCGGGTAATACAATGCCCTGCTGTTGTTGCTTTAGCCTGGCTCGCAACCGCACAGGTTGTTCGAGAATAAGCGGCGTGCTGGCCGCCGTGCTTAGCAATGCCGGCTCAAAATACAGCGGGATCTGGCCTTGTTTTAACCGCGCACCATGGCCGGTATAAAGCAGGCTGATTTCAGGTGCATGCTCAACAACAGCAGTATCAATATCTGCCAATAAACGGGGATTAGCTGTTGCTGCTTCAATCATCAGTTGTGCCGGGTCAATTATTTCAAACAAGGTGGTGCCGGCCTGCAGCCACTGGCCGCGACTGATATTTTCGCTGTGGATAATACCTGACATCGGTGCCAGCAATACCTCGGGCTTTTCCAACCCCTGCTGCAGCAATTGCTCTTGCTGCTGTATGCGTTGCAATTGGGTTTGCAACTGTTCCAGTTGCTGTGTAGGCGCCAGATCGCCCAGTGCTTCAAGCCGGCGGATATCCCTTAGCACTTGCTCAGCTTCACTGCGCAGGGCAATTAGTTCACTCTGTTGGCTGGCAAGTTCATACGCCGTGTCCTGATAACGGATATACCCCAGCACGTCACCTGCCTGCACCCGCTGGCCTGAAACCGGTAAACCGTTAGGCCCGCTATCCAGCCTGCCGTCACTGCTTGGTTGTACCACAGCTCTACCAGACGGATGATGCCGCACTACAGCGTCCAGTTGCATATACTCGGCTGTGATGCTGCTTTGCGCCAATTGGGTTAAAATGCCAAGCTGACGCTGGGTTGCCATTGGCATTTGCACTGAGCCATCGGCCTGGCGGCCCACACTATCGCCCTGGGCTGGGGCTGCCTCGGTTAAATGCTCACCATCCGGCCCATGGGCGCCGGGAGCGGCAACTGCCAGTAAGCTGCTACCCAGCGTTAAGCCGCCAAATATTAATGCGCTTGTTAACGTGACTGTTATTTTGTTCATTTGCCAGCTCCGCGACGACCAACCAACATACCGGCGCCAAATAGCAGCAGGCCTGGCAGAAGCAGGCTCCACCAGGGAAAGTGGCCATGATGATGATCTTCTGAACCGTGGTCATCATTGGTTACAGCAGAGAAATCCAGGCTGGCGGTCAGCAAATCAGCATTATCGCTGCTTATGATGGTCAGAATAATTTCATGAAGGCCGGGTTGCTGCAAACCAGCCAGCAGCGCGGGGTCATCAATCACATAGTGATTTTTATCAGCAATGAAGTTCGCTGTGCTGCTCAGATTGGCAGTTTCAAGTTCTATTTGCGCATTAGCCAGTGGGCGATTGCTCTGATAATCATGCAGATGCAACACCAACGCATCCGGCTGCAATTCACCCACCAGTTCAAATACGTCGCTAAAGGCTTCAAAGCGTGGCAGCAGCGATAACGGTTGGCTGGTCTCGGTGGTCAGATGCTCACCATCCGGGCCATGTGCACCGGGCGCGGCATGCAACAGTGGCACATTTAAGGTAAAACCAATAATCAGGTACGGTATCAGCGCACGAATAAATAGCGCCATGCTAAATGGCTTACGGCAAAGCATTGTCATATAAATTCCAGAGTGTGAAGCACAACCAACAAGTCCCGATACAAAAATAGCGGGCTTAACATGTTATGGATGGTATTCTCAGGCTCTGGGCGGAGGTGTAACGCGCTGTAAATAGGGCTCGGGTAAACACTGCAAACAGCTATTATCGGGCATCGTTTGCACCAGGCTGTTTTTTAGTATGCTATGTTGTAATAAAGCAGCTATAGCGCCATTAATATCACACGCCACGTGGTGTCGGGCTTCAGCTGAAAACCCCAACTCGATTTGTTCAGGATCTTCAGCATCATGGGTATGCGCCTCTCCCAAAAAGTGCAAAGCAGCATGAGAGTATGATTCAGTAGCGTGTGTTTTATCTGGATGCAACAATGCGCTCAGCGATTGAAAGCTGAGAGTAAAAACAATCAGAAGCAATAAAACGTTACGGTACATACTGACCTTCTAACCAGATTAGATAAATACCTTACCACGAAATAATAGCCGCTATCAGTCATTTTCTGCTGAAAACTTAAAATGTCATGAAAAAAACTACTGATCACAAACCCTGGCTGGCCGCGGCTAATTTGATACGTCTTAACCTCAGCGCGTTAACAATGACGCTGACTGACGATAACGACATCGCTGCCGGTTCCCATCGCCACGCATAATAAAGCTGCCTTGCTGGTTAATACTGCCGCCTATTACCTGGGCACCCGGTTCTTTTTTAACTGCCAGTGGCTCGCCGGTCACCATAGATTCATCAACATTTGAGCGGCCCTCAAGCAACTCGCCGTCTAACGGTATTTTGTCGCCAGGGCGAACTCTCAGCCTATCCCCAACCTTTATCTGCTCAAGGGCGACATCCGACTCAGCCCCTTGCCCATCTATTCTGCGCGCGCTGGCCGGAGAGCCCCCCAGCAAGGCTTTAATCGCGCCAGAGGTTTTCTCTCTGGCACGTAATTCTAACACCTGCCCCAGCAACACCAGCACTACGATGACAGCAGCTGCTTCAAAATAGACCGCCACTGAACCGTCGGGTCATATCCTGCAGCTCAGCAGAGGGACCGTCTTCTAGGCTGACATCTTCTGGCTCCAGCGCCATACCACAGATTGGGCAATCACCAGCTTGCTGCTGGCGAATTTCCGGATGCATCGGACAGGTATAGGGTTCCGGGTAGCGCATTTTGCACCTCAAAAGATAAATAATTAGCTTACTACTGACAGAGCGAGAACCGTGCCAGTTCGCTGACTATCAATATTTTGGGGTGGTCAATGATAATTAGCGTATTGATATCAGACGTTTAAAAAGTTTGGATAGTTAAGCATTTGCCCACTGTAGTCGTCTAAAAATGGCTGACTGCGGTAATAAATTCATTAAGTTGTACTTTCTTCCCGGAAGAAACCAACAATGCTACGCCTCGCCCACAAACAGCACTCTGAAAGATTCATTATTTTTTCTAATGCTTAAGCAGCAATTTATCTCGTCTATCTTACACAGAACTGTCACCTTCAGCTTGTATGATCATCGCAGTTAAAACAAACCTGGTGAGACTTAAAATGAAATTAGCAATGGTAACTGCAGTAGTAACTCTGGCTCTGGCATCAATGAATAGTGAAGCAAGCATCAATACCTATACTTATTCGAATACTGAATATTGCCAACTGGCTGCGGGCGATGCAACTGAAATGACATTAGCTGCCTACAGCCGTAAACTGGGTTTCACGCCTACTCAAACCGAATGTCGCGCTTTACTCCAGCCGCTTAATACCGCTGCAACAATGACTGAGGAACAAACGGCCAGACAACAGCTGGATCGCTTTCAACGTGGCTCGGTTATTCGTTTAAACCGGACGCTGGAGCAAAAACTGGCAGCACTGCCGGCGGCTGAACGGATAACGGTATTAAAGAATTTATTTAACTGATTTCAACAGTTAATTCTGCTGATATTAGTTAAGAACAGCGCCATGGTGGCGCTGTTCTTGTTAGGTTTACGCTTTACTTTCCGCCAGCCGTGCCTGAGCAATCTCTGCCAGCATAGCGTCAAGGGTTTCACGGCTTAACCACTGACCACGCACCATAACGCCGGCAGGTTGGTACAGCACGTTCAAATCGTCCAGTGGATTAGCGTCAACCAGCAATAAATCAGCACGTTGGCCTGCTTTAACCTGGCCAAACTGGTCTTTATCAGCAAAATACTGGCCTACCAGCACGGTGCCACTGCGCAAAATGTCATAATTACTGATGCCCGCTGCGGTCATTTTGGGTATTTCGCGTCGCAACGAGAAGCCTGGCACGCTGTATAACTGTGGCGCATCGGTGCCAAGCAAAATGGTTACGCCGGCGCGATATAACTCCGCCAAAAGCAATTTCCGATTTTCAGCATGTACCGCAGCCGTAGCACCGGTATAGTAGCTGCCACTGGCTGCCCGTAAATAACGCTGCCAACCCGCTATTACCCGGGCTGGCATATATTGCAGCTCCGGATAAACCTGTAACTTTTCGCTATCAGCTGCGCCGATAATGGTTTGCCATAGCGCTTCGGTAGGTACTACTGCGACATTATGTTCTTTAGTTAACGCTATCAGAGCTGCCATGTCCTTAGCCGTTAACACTTTATCAAAGCCGCCCAGCGCGGCCATATAACCATCCAGATGATCGATAGTGCGGCTGCCAAGCAAAATTGCCTGCTCAATGCCAACAGCCTCGGGCACATGGCCGGCGAAATCAATATTTTGCTTATTGGCTTCGTCAGCTATCGCCTGATAATGCTCCAGGCTTAAACCCGGGTGAATTTTCAGCAGGTCCCAGCCCTCGCGTTTGTGCTGTTGCACCCGCTCACGTGCCTGCTCTGTCGAAGTAACAGTGCGCTGATTAAAACTGGGGCCAGCCAGATATAAGGTGGGGCCCAAGCGTTTGCCACTGGCAATGTCGTCTTTTAAACGCAATTGCTGATCATGGCCCAGCATGCCGCGCACTGTGGTAACACCACCTGCCAGATAAAGGGTAAGAACATCGTTGAGATAGCGCTCTGGCATACCACTGAAATCAACCAGCGGCGGCACATGACCATGCATCTCGGCCAGACCGGGCAGTAAAAAGCGGCCTTGGCCATCAATCCGCATTGCCCCATCCGGAATTGCAACCTCTGTTGCTGAACCGACGGCAATAATCCGGTCCCCCTTTACCACTACCCTTTGATTACGCAGTACCCGTTGCTCCGGCGAAACCTGAACCGAATTCATTGGCAACACATGCACCTGATCAAATACGATAATTTCGGCCCCGGCAGCCGGGGTTGACAGCGAAAATAACCAGCCAAGTAAGCTCGATATGGCAATAGCCCTGCTTAATGACATAACGATCTCTCCTATTATCCGATCTTTACTTTAATGATTCGGTATTTACCAGTCAGCATTCAAACCCGTTAGGGGTCAGATCCAAATGTTACAAATATTAAGTTAATCAACGAACATTTTACTGTGTTAGTAGTTATTTTAATTGTTGTTTTAGCAAGTTAACCACTGGCTGAAATTCAGCTTTATTTTTGTCATTCAGCTCAATCAACGCTTGATGTGCCCGCAAAATCATACTGCCCTGCTGCTGCTCGCTGTATGACTGAGCGGCGATACTTGTTATATCTGCCGGCAAATTGCTTAGAGGTAAATTGGTCGGCTGCTGAATAATCTGAAAAGCCTGATCCAGACACAAACCAAACAGCAGTTCGTTTATTTCACTTTGGGTAGAAAAAAGGGTGGGCTTTGGTAGCTGTTGCTGATGACAGTAGCGCGCCAAGCTGGCCAGTAAACCAACATAGGTACTGTCGATAAAGGTGGCCTGATTTAAATCGATCACAACCTGACCACATTGTATTGAGGTGCTGAACAGCCGTTCAATTAAATCATCCATGCCGGTGGCATTGGTATAGCGAAGCTCACCGCATAATTTGAAATAACAGCAGTTATTAATGCTGGCAAACAGGATCTGTTCTTGCTCGCTCATCTGTTACTCGCTTGATGGTTGCTTTACTGGTTGTTATTGCACCGGCTCACTTTAAGTATAGTCAGGTCATCAGGTAATGTCTGATCAGGTTTTACCTGCAGTGCCTGTAACAAGCCGGCAATATCAGCTGCAACCGTGCTGTGCTCTTTCAGAAACTGCAGCTTCAGCTCAGTTGTCTGTTGTGGCAGCACATCTAACAGGCCGTCCGAGCACAGCAACAAACCACCGTCTTTTGGCATGAAAAGCGAGTGGTTCTGATACTCAGTAAAGTCGAACATCCCAACCGGGGTACTTTTCAGCTCAAGGTAATCTGCCTGGCGCTGTTGTTGCTGATCATTATGAAGTAAAGGCCATGGATAAGCGCCGGCATTAGCATAGGTCAGCTGATGGCTTTGGGTATCAAGTACGGCATAAAACAACGCTATATATTTGGTTATATTTTCCCGCAATAATTCGCTGTTTAGCCCAGTTAGCATGGCTGCAGGGTCAAGTAAGGTATCAATACTGCCTCGTTGGTAACGTTCATAATAAGAGCTGATAAAACGTTTTAAATATACCGTGACAAAAGCAGACGCCACCCCGTGCCCCGAAACATCAGCAATGTAAAACACTACCTGATGCTGATCTGCATTAAAATAATCAACAAAATCACCGCTCATGTAGGCCGAGGGATACAACGCATGGCTGAAATGATAATCGCCACATTGGAAACTGGCAGCTGGCAGCATGTTAAATTGGACCTGCTTACCCGCCCGTTGGCCAGCCTCCAGCTCTGCCAGCGACTGCTGTAACTGCTGATTGCTAACAGCCAGTTCGGCTGTTCTGGCCTGAACCTTGGCTTCAAGGGTGTCATTTAATTTAGCCAGATCCGCAATAACAGTGTACGCACGAAGCGCCGACAACACGGTTGTGGTTAAGCGTTGGACAGTCAGTTCAGTTTTCGCCCGGTAATCGTTAATGTCATAGTCCTGCACAATTTTTTGCTCCGGCGCCTGACCTGGCTGACCGGTCCGAAGGACAATGCGTACCAGATGGTTTTGCAGGGTATCCCGGATATAGTGCACCAGGGTCAGGCCTGCATCATCGGTTTCCATCACCACATCCAGCAATACCAGCGCGATGTCGCTATTGTTAGCCAGGATCGGTTTTGCTTCAGCGGCACTGTAGGCACTGATAAATTTAAGCTTATGATTTTGAAAATTAAAATCGCGCAATGCCAGCAATGTTACCTGATGAATTTCAGGATCATCGTCCACAATAAGCACCGTCCAATATTGATAGTCAACCTCTGGCGTGCTCCTGTCATCGGCAAAGACCATTACCCCATCAGCTGGATCTGCCTTGTCCTGAACTTTGATGTTGTCCGCAGCAGCAACGTGGTGTGCCATCCGGCCATTCCTAAGATTAATGAAGATGCCTACTGACGGTAGCATAGTTAACATTGGCCGGAAACACCCAACTTTCGAACGCAGCTAGTAGTAAAAACCTGTTGGTAAAACTTACCGGTTTGTTAACGAAAACATGAAAAATATGCGTTGCTACGCCAAAGCTGGCAACAGTTAAGTTTAACTGACCAGCATTAGCTGTAAAGGCCGCTTTGTGCCGTATTAGGGTAACTCTGAGATTTCTGCATCGTCCTGTTCAGGGGGCGGCAACATATCTTCCCGGCTAATGCCTAATACCTCAGCAATAGCACTGGCCACATACACTGAAGAGTAAGTACCGATGGCAATACCGAACAACAGCGCCGTGGCAAAACCATGAATTAACGCGCCCCCCATAAAAAACAGCACCAGCAACACCAGCACTGTGGTAAGCGAGGTTATCACGGTGCGGTTTAACGTAGAGGTAATGGCGTGGTTAATAGTTTCATCGACTGTCGCATCGCGCAGCTTACGAAAACTCTCCCGCAGCCGGTCAAACACCACTATGGTATCGTTAATTGAATAGCCAATCAGCGCCAGAATAGCGGCCAGAACGGTTAAATCAAACTCCAGCTGCAACACTGAAAACAGCCCCAGCGTCAGGATCACATCGTGCCCCAGTGCCAGCACTGCGCCAACAGATAGGCGCCATTCAAAGCGCACAGCCACATACAGTAGAATACCAAGCAGTGCCACCAGCATTGCCATGCCGCCGTCTTGTTTTAACTCCTCGCCGACACTCGGCCCGACAAACTCTACCCGACGCAGACTAACCGGTTCAGCCAGCTCACCGGTTAGCGCCTGCAGGACTGCTTGCCCTACTTTAGCCTGCTCCAGATCGGGCCGCAGCGGAATACGGATCAGCACATCTTTACTTGAACCAAACAATTGGATAACTGCATCAGGGTAGCCTGCGCCGGCCAGCATCTGGCGCATCGCTGTCAGGTCTGCTGTTTCACTCAGCCCCACTTCGATCACGGTGCCGCCGGTAAAATCGAGGCCCCAGTTAATACCCTGGCTGAACATTGACGCAGCAGAGCCAATAAGCAATAACACGGATAACAGCAACGCCGGCCATTTAAGCCGCATAAAATTAACCGGCTGGCTAAAATTAAATATTTGCATACCTTACTCCCTACAACGGCAGCGACTGCAAACGACGGCCGCCCCAAATTAAATTAACCAGTAGACGGCTGCCGACCACAGCAGTAAAAATTGAGGTGATAATGCCAATTGCCAGGGTAATGGCGAAGCCTTTAACCGGCCCCGTTCCCACCCCAAACAGAATAAGAGCGACCAGCAAGGTGGTAATATTAGAGTCAGCAATAGTGGCAAAAGCCCGGTCATAGCCCTGATGAATCGCCTGCTGAACCGAGCGGCCTTCAGCAAGCTCTTCGCGTATTCGCTCAAAAATAAGCACATTGGCATCTACCGCCATACCAACGGTAAGTACAATGCCGGCCATGCCAGGCAACGTAAGGGTTGCCCCCGGGATCATCGACATAATGCCAATCATCAGGATCAGGTTGGCGCCAAGCGCAATATTGGCCACCAAGCCAAATGCTTTGTAATACACCACCATAAACAGCAGCACTGCTACCAGGCCCCACTGAATAGCGCTGATCCCAAGTTCAATATTCTCTTTACCCAGGCTGGGGCCTATGGTGCGCTCTTCAATAATCTGAATTGGCGCTATCAGGGCGCCAGCCCGCAATAAGCTGGCAAGATGCTGGGCTTCTGCAGGTGAGCTTAAGCCGGTAATGTCAAAATCCCGGCCTAAGCGCATCTGAATAGTTGCGTCGTTAATCACTTCCTGCTGTTTTACCAATACAGATGTGCCATCAGCATTTAGCTCACTGCCGGGTTTGTATTCGATAAACACTGAGGCCAGCCTGCGGCCTACAACATCTTTTGACGCGTCGGACATTAAGCTGCCGCCAGCGGTGTCCAGCTTAATACTCACCTTGGGCTGACTGTATTCGTCATAACCTGACGTAGCATCAGTAATATGATCACCGGTTAACAGTACTCGTTTATCCAGCAGTAAAGGCGTGCCATCATTGTGGTAATATAATTCAGCATTTACCGGCAACTGCCCCGCTAACGCCGCGGCCAGATCGCTATCGGTGTCTACCAGGCGAAACTCCAGCGTAGCGGTCGCGCTCAGGATCTCTTTAGCCAGCACGGTGTCCTGGACGCCAGGTAACTGCACCACGATACGATCGGCGCCGTGACGCTGCACGACCGGCTCGGCGACACCAATTTCATTGACCCGGTTACGCAGGATGGTGATGTTTTGCTCCAGTGCGTAATTACGGATTTCGCGCTGGCGTTGCTCACTTAAGCTAACTTGCAAGCTCAGCTTGTCCTGGCTTTCAGTAAGCAGCAATTCGCGATCCTGCCCACTCAGCAGCAACACTGCAGCATGCATATCGTCAGCTTGCCGGAATTTAATTACCACCTGTGCTAAAGCCGGCCCGGCGTTAACACTAAGATAGCGAATTTGTGCCTGACGTAAATCGGTGCGAAAACGACTAACCAGATCAGTCAGGTGTTTATCAAGCGCAGCCTGCATATCGACAGCCAGCAGAAAATGGACACCACCGCGCAAGTCCAGCCCAAGCTTCATTGGTGTTGCGCCAATTGCGGCCAGCCAGTCAGGGGTGGCCGGTGCCAGGCTAAGCGCGGTAATGTAATTGCTACCCAGTACATTTTTTGCCAGATCGCGCGCTTGCAGTTGTTGCTCGGCACTGGCGAACCGGGCCAGCACTTTACCATCCAGCAGTTGCACCGATTTAACCGCAATATCTGCTTTGGCAAAAGCTTGCTCCAGCTCTACAACACTGTGCTCTGCAACCACAGCACCGCGGGCGGCACTGATGTTCAGCGCCGGATCTTCCGGATATAAATTAGGCAACGCGTATAACATACAAATCAATAGCATGGCGATCACGACCAGATAGCGCCAGGCCGGGTTTTTATTTAACATTATTTTGTCCTTCACATACTCAGCACCACTACAGCAAGGCCATAGCGGGGCAGAAACAATGGCAACAGACCAGCTGTTGCGGTTTAAGTATCAGGGTGAAGGTACGCCGGGAGGCGCTCTTGCCGGATGGCCGTTACGGGTAAAGGTTACCAGGTCACAAGTAACGACAGGTGCAGCAGGAAACAGGACATCAGCACAACTGCTGTTAGCAGCTGGCAGCGCCGCTTTCGGTTCGTCGTCCGCGGCATTGTCTGCCAGCAGAGCGTGCTGGTTAAGGGTTGAATTAATGGCAGGGTTAAGCCCCTGCAACTGGGTGTCTGCCAGAGGTGATAAACGACTATCATGCACAGCCAATGCTTGTGGCGAGCATAATAAGCTTAAGTAAACCAGTATGGCGAAACTACTGAACCAACGCATAACACCTCGTTAAAGTCTGTCTGCTATGTGTTAGTGCAGCGACTAATCAATATGATGAGGTGTATACCAGATCAATACAAGCCATCAGCCGATAAATAGTTGGCTGATGGCATAGGTTATAAACCCAGTGATACGAACTGGAAAAGTGCTATTTTTTCTTTTTGGGTGGGTTGAGTAACGACAATTGATAAACATCATGCCGGCGGTCTTTCATGGTGTGGACACTGCCATGTGTATGCAGTTCTTTTAGTAAATCCAGATTAACATCAACAATCAGCAACATTTCTGAATTTGGGGTAGCTTCCGCTTTAATACCAGTGGTGGGAAATGAGAAGTCTGATGGGGTAAACAACGCTGACTGCGCATACTGAATGTCCATGTTGTTAACCCGGGCCAGGTTGCCCACCGCACCGGCAATCGCCACATAACATTCGTTTTCAATTGCCCGGGCCATTGCACAATGCCGCACCCGGGTATAACCATTCTGGGTGTCAGTTAAAAACGGCACAAACAAAATATTCATTCCCTGATCAGACAACAAGCGGGCGTATTCCGGAAACTCGACATCGTAGCAAATCATTATGCCAATTTTGCCACAGTCGGTGTCAAACACTTCAACCTTACTGCCACCTGTCATCGCCCAGTTCCGTTTCTCTGCCGGAGTAACATGTACTTTGTCATACTGCTCCCAGCTACCATCACGCCGGCATAAAAAGCCACTGTTATATAGCTTACCGTCGATTAAATACGGCATGCTGCCGGTAATAATATTGATGTTATAAGCGATGGCAAAGTCGACAAATTTGTCGCGGATGGTTTCAGTATATTTGGCCAGCTGGCGAATACTTTCGGTGACGCTTAAATGATTGTAGTGTGCCATTAACGGCGCGGCGAACAGCTCCGGAAACAGAATAAAATCACTTTTGTAATCCGACACGGCATCAACAAAAAACTCCATCTGCTCAAACAGCTTGTCAATGTTCTCCATGCTGCGCATTTGCCATTGCACCAGGCCTAACCGCACGTCGGCTTTTGGCGCATTAATCAGCTTTACCGACTTGGTGTAATAAATATTTAACCATTCCAGTAAGGTGGCATATTCCTGCGATTCCACATCGCCCGGAATATAACCTTTAAGCAACTTACGAACGTGGAAACCATTGGCCAACTGAAAGCTCAGTACCGGATCGTACAGCTCTTTGCGTTTTACTTTTTCGATATATTGTTTAGCTGTCAGTGTAGCGGCATGCTGCTCATAATTCGGCATTCTGCCGCCAGCCATAATGGCCCGTAAGTTCAGGTTTTCACATAATTCTTTGCGCACATCATATAAACGACGGGCCAGGCGCAGACCGCGATAATCCGGATGAATAAACACTTCGATGCCGTACAACACATCACCGTTAGGATCGTGATTATCAAAAGAAAAACCGGAAATTATCTGCTCGTAAGTGTGATCGTCGCTGAATTTACTGTAATCAATAATGAGTGAAAAAGCACAGCCAACAACCTTGCCATCGACACAAACACAAATCTGGCCGTCAGGAAACTTGGTTAACAGGGTATCAACTATATCAGCAGTCCAGGTGAGTAACGGGCCGGTTTGATACACTTGCTCCGACGCTGCGCGAAGTTCAGCCATATCCTGATTGGTAAGATGGCGAATTTCGACGTGATTGGCTTCCATAGTATATTCCTATAATTAGTTAAAATTCTGCTGGGTAACTTAAATCTATCTGCTCAGCTGTTAGCGGATGCTTAAAGCTGATGCTACAAGCGTGCAACAGCAGGCGTTCTGCTTTGGCAATAACAGCCTGATTGCCGTATAAAGTGTCGCCCAGAATTGGATGGCCAATTGCTTGCAGATGCAACCTCAGCTGATGTGAGCGCCCTGTCACCGGCGTTAATAACACACGACTTTGCTGGTGGGCGTCATCTCGTTTTAGTACCTGATAATAAGTCAGGGACGGTTTACCACTGTCGCAAATTTTATAAAGTGGCCGGTTTGCCGGATCCGCCGTAATCGGCAGATTAATGTCACCCTGCTCATTTGCAAGCAGGCCTGCCACCACGGCCTGATACTGTTTATTGATAGTGCGGGCCTGAAACTGCTTACTCAGCTCAGAGAGGGCTCTTTTGGTCAGCGGCAACAATACAATGCCCGAGGTGTCATAATCCAGGCGGTGGACTACCGTTGCCCCCGGCCACTCCCTCTGCACCCGGCTGATCAGGCAGTCTTTATTTGCCGGATGCCGGCCGGGGACTGTCAGTAGTTTGGCTGGCTTACTGACCACCAGCAGTTGTTCGTCCTGGTACAGGATGTCAAAAGGCTGGTCGGTTGCCGGCAGTACTGCCAGTTCAGTTATATCTGCCATTAAAATTACACCCACTATTTGAAATTTCAGAATTCGGTATCCGGATAGCGGCCATTATGCCTGATAAGCAGTTTGTCTGCAGGGCAAAATCCGTTATGCTGCAGGCCTGATTTTTGCTAATACTGCGCTATGGTCAATACATTCTGCTACATGCCCCCCACAGAGCCGTGGCTTGATATTTTATATCAGGACAAAGACATTATTGTCCTGAACAAACCCAGTGGCTTATTGACCAACCCCGGACGCGATCCAGAACTGGCAGACAGTTTATTCAGCCGGGTTAAAGCGGATTTTGAGCTGGCGCAACTGGTGCACCGGCTGGATTTAAGCACATCAGGCGTAGTTGTTATCGCGCTGAGGCGCAAAGCAGAACGTGAATTGAAACGTCAGTTTGCTGAGCGACTGGTGAAAAAGCGTTATCTGGCGGTAGTCGCCGGCAAGCCGGCCCCGGCAAGCGGCAGCATCGACTGGCCACTGACGGTCGATGCAGAACAGGCTCCGCGCCAAAAGGTCTGCCTGCAGACAGGTAAAGCCGCTGTCACTCATTATCGCGTATTACAGCAACTGGCTGCTGCCGCTCTGGTAGAGCTATTGCCGGTTACCGGCCGCTCACATCAATTACGGGTACATATGCTGACATTAGGCCACCCCATTCTAGGTGATGCATTCTACGCCCCATCCCCGGTACTAGTTGCGGCTCCCCGCTTGCTTCTTCACGCCGCCAGCTTACAGATACAACACCCCTACTCTGGTAAAACGCTTGAATTTACAGCAGATACTGACTTTGTAACAGCCAGTGGCAAGCTTAACTGGCCAGAGCCACAATTTAATTTTTAAGCACACTGGTAAATTAGCAACAGCTGTCTATAGTGATTTTAGCTGCCTGGCACCACAACGCGTCCCGGCAGCTAATAACGATAATAAAACAGGAGTTAAAAATGAGTGTGCTAAGTGAATTTAAAAGTTTTGCAATGCGTGGCAATGTTGTGGATATGGCAGTAGGGATTATTATTGGCGCCGCTTTTGGCAAAATTGTTTCGTCTTTTGTTAATGACGTTATTATGCCGCCAATTGGTGTACTGCTGGGTGGGGTTAACTTTCGCGATTTAGCATTGGTAATTCAACAAGCCACCGAAAGCCAGGCTGAAGTCGTTATTAAGTACGGCATGTTTGTGCAAACCGTTATTGATTTTATCATTATTGCTTTTGCGGTATTTGTCGGTGTTAAAGCAATGAATTCGATGAAAGCCAAAGAAGAAGCCAAGCCGGCAGCGGTGGCCGAAGTACCGGAAGATACTAAGTTACTGGCAGAAATCCGGGATTTGTTGAAAAAGTCGTAGCAGTGTTTAATTAAGTTATCGAAGTAAAAACGTCTCAACAGAGACGTTTTTTATTTACCTCAGCACAAAGATTTCGCCAGCAATACCCGATTGTGCTCGTCGCAGCAACTATGCCGGTCTGTCCTGCCCGGCACCTGAGGCCAGCTAAAGCTGTTCAAAATCGTTCCTGACAATTTTGTCGCCCTGCTGCCTGCGGCAGGGCTCAGACACTCTGCGCCGACAAAATCGGGTTTCCTGCCTCATCTCCGTTTTGTCTGTGTCTTACAAGTTCTCCTCAAACAACTTATAGATCCGCCGGTATTCGTCCAGCCAACTGCTTGGCTGGCGGAAACCATGTGGCTCTACCGGATAAATCGCCGTCTCAAAATCCTGCTTTTCCTGTTCAATTAAGCGCTGTACCAGGCGCACCACATCCTGAAAAAACACGTTATCATCCACCATAGGCGCGTTAATCAGCAGTGGCTTGTTTAAGCCCTGGCTGAAGTAAATGGGCGAACTGCGCTGATAAGCAATCGGGTCGATATCCGGGGTGTTCAGAATATTAGAGGTATAAGGGTGATTATAATACGCCCAGTCACTTACCGGCCGCAGTGCAGCGCCCGCCTGAAACAACTCAGGCTGTTTAAACAGTGCCATAAAGGTCATAAAACCGCCGTAAGAGCCACCGTAGGTGCCAACACGCTTGCGATCAACATTAGCATTTTCGACCAGCCAGTTTACACCATCAGCTAAATCTTCAATTTCCGGCGTCCCCATCTGCCGGTAAATAGCTGTGCGCCAGTCGCGGCCGTAGCCTTTTGAAGCCCGAAAATCCATATCCATCACCACATAACCCTGCTGCACTAACAAGTTGTGGAACAGAAACTCGCGGAAATAACCAGACCATCCCAAATCACTGTTCTGCAGATAACCGGCGCCATGGTTAAAAATAACAGCCCGGCGTGACTCACCCTGCTGATAATCAGCAGGATAATACACTTTACTGTATACAGGTTGCTTGGTATGGCTGGACGGCACTGCCACAACCTGCGGCGCCACTAACGGCAGTTGTTTAAACTCAGCGGATACGGTATCGGTAAGCCTGAGCACATCAGCACCTGGCTTAGCGGCCATCAGATATAAATCTTCCGGCATCAGATTGGTTGAATGGGTAAGTAGTAACTGTTGCTCATCTGGTGACAGGGTGAAGTCTGTCATACCGCCTAAGCGAGTTAGTTGCTCAGTTTTAGTATTAGCAAGATTTAATCGGTAAACCTCGTATATCCCTGGGTGCGAGACATTCGCTTTAAAATATATATGGTTATCATCGGCGGTTAATGTAGGATTGCTGACTTCAAAGGTACCAGAGGTTAACTTTTTAGCTTTACGGCTGGTTAATGCTTTAGTGTACAAATGCGAGTAACCGCTTTCTTCAGACAGAAAATACAAAGTCTGGTTGTTGTTTAACCAGCCAAAATCATTAAAAGCATAGTTTACCCAGGCTTTGTCATGCAGACGATGCTGCGGCACCAGGGCTTTTTTGGCAAAATCAACGGTGGCTATCCAGCGATCTTTATTATCAAAGGCTTTCAGCATTATGGCCACCTGTTCGCCACTATTGTGCCAACGCATCGCGCTCTGACTCCAGTACCAGTCAGTCATCAGGCCGATATCCCGGATCACATTAGCACTTTTGTACTTTTCGCCTTTTGCTTTAGCGTTTTCAGCCTTTACCTCAGCCAGCACATCTTCGTTGTAGCCTGGCAAGCTGGTATAGCTTAATGGATGCTGGCTACCGTCGGTTAAGGACACCAGCAACAGACGTTGTGGTTCAGGTTTAAAATCGTTAACCCGCCATCTTACCGGTTGCGCCGCAATATCACCGTTTGCGGTAATATAATTGGGCATAATATCTTTTTCATTACGCGGCTTGGCTTTACGCACTGCCACCAGCAAATAATCGGCTTTAGGCGATAAACTGGCGTCGACAATTTGTTGATCTTTGCCAAAATAAGCAGCAACAGCTGCCATTGACGGGTTTGCCGCACGCAACGCATTTTTCGCTTGATACTGCTCATTTTTATCACGTTGGCTTTTCGCCACATATTCAATCAGCTTATGTTGTTCCTGTGCCAGGTAACCGCTTGGTATGGCTGGTGCAGTTGGCTTATCTGCTGTTTTCAGGCTAATTAACTCACTGCTCAGCCCGCTACTTAGATCAACACTGAAAAATGTCCAACCCTGACGATAAACCAGGCGGTTATCCAGCAGAAACTGAGGGTGACTAAAACCTGCATTACTGCGGGTTACCTGAATGAGCTGGCCATCGGCTTTGCGGGCAAAAATATTGCCCTCAAATACCCATGCCTGCAATTGCCGGTCAGCGCTATATTGCACATTTGTGCTGCCAATCTGGTGCAATTGCGATAAAGCCACCGCTACCCCATTGTCACTGCCATCTAACGGTCGCTGATATAGATCCCGCAATTCACTACCAGCACGTTTTTGCTGATAGAACACCTTGCTGCTGTCAAACGCCCAAAATGCATCCTGTGGCGAGCGCCCCAGCCAGTCAGGATCAGCCATGATCTGTTCAAGTGTCAGCTTAATAGCTGGATTAGTCTGATAAACCGATTGCGCGGTAACAGGTGCACTGTTCCAGGTTTGCGGTTCTGTTTTGGCTATTGCCAGACCACTGGTAAGCAGTAAACCGGCGGTCACTGCACCAAGCAGCGGGTGATGGAATATGTTCATATTAATAGTCTTGTACTTAATTAACGACGCCCTGTTATACAAAGCCTTGCAGCCGAACGCAACTGGATGCGGCTGATTAGCAAAGATATGAGCCAGATTTACCTGTAGCTACTGTTATTTAGGCTGTCAGTAAGCCAGATTAGTGAGCGGATTTTATGAAAAAAAAATGCGCGGAATAAAGCCGCGCATTTTTTTCAGGAGCTTTTGATATTCAATACAACAGCAGATTATGCCGCCACTTTATTGCTTAAGCGGTCTAATTGTTGGCGGGCTGCTGTTAATGCTTTGTCTGCAGCCTCTTCACCCATATTTAAACCCTCTGCATAGACAAAGTGCAATTGGGTTAAGCCAATAAAGTTAAAAAAGCTGGTTAAGAAAGGCGTCTGACTATCTGCTGTCGTGCCTTGGTATACCCCACCGCGGGTTGCCAGAATGATCACTGGTTTATCAGCAAGCAGGCCAACCGGGCCATTTTCAGTATATTTGAAGGTAATTCCGGCCCGGGCCAGCCGGTCCAGCATTGATTTAAGTTGAGACGGAATACCAAAGTTATACATCGGCACGCCAAAAACAATAACATCAGCTGCTTTTATCTGTTCAATAACTTGTTCAGATAAACCAGCCAACTGCACTTGTTCAGCAGTACGCTCTGTGGCAGGTGTCATCCAGGCCGCTATTTCTTTCATATCCAGATGAGGAAGCGGCGCAGCACTGAGGTCAACTTCCGTCAGGTTTATGTCATTGCCAAGCTTTGCCAGAAACGCTTTGCTTAACTTATTTGAGTGACCGTTGTCACCACTTATTGAACTGTTTACCACCAGAACATTTTTCATATTTTTTCCTTAATGCTTTCGCCCAAATGTCCGCCGATGATACATCAAATTTATAGGATGTTAATTGCAATAAAAAGCAAAATCCTTTCGATTTTATGAATAAATAAATTACAAACCGACATCAGCACTGCTGCGTATAAACAGCCAATCGCTAATACAGTAAGTAACTTCACAAAGCCGGGATATACAAATATGTTGGAAACTACCGTGCTATCAGGGCATCATGATGCTTTATCCAAGCAGAAGCGAAATAGCCAGCTTATGACTATCAGTACTGATAACGAGCTACGAACCGGTCAATGGGAAGACGCCCTGACGCTGGTTGCGATAAACCAGGACAAAGCAGCATATGCTGAATTGTTCAAGTATTTTGCACCAAGACTGCGGGCCTTCGGCATTAAAATGTTCGGCAATGAACAGCAAGCGATGGAGATGGTACAGGACGCAATGCTGAACGTCTGGCGTAAAGCCAGGCTGTTTGATGCCAGCCGTGGTTGCGCTTCAACCTGGATTTTCACCATAGCCCGAAACGTTCGCTTTGATATGTTACGCAAAAAACAAAGCCGCAAAGACGATATCAGTGCTGACGATTTATGGTTTGATGGCGATTATCCGGAGCAGGAAAGCAACAGCTCTGATAATTGGGATACCATGTTGATGAGTGAAAAACTGGCTCCTCATTTTGACGCCCTGCCACCGGCGCAACGTATGGTTATGCAAAAAGTTTACCTTGAAGAAAAATCCCATCAGGAAGTTTCTGACGAATTAGCAATACCCTTAGGCACAGTGAAATCCCGGATAAGACTGGCTCTGGACAGATTGAGAGGCGCATTAGATGACACACGCAGTTAAATTTCACCCAGGTTTAATGTTACTGGAACAATATGTTGAAGGGTCACTATCTGCTGACGTTGCACTAGCGGTTTCAGCTCACATTGATTTATGCCCGCATTGCCAGCATTTGAGTAAAGATATTACTAATGATCAGGCAGCAGAGCTAACAGAGCAGCAAGTTAGTAGTCGGGACGCTGAGCAAGAGTGGCAGAGTATGTTGGATTTTATTACCAGCCAGCCAGCATTGTCGCCGTCGCGTGCAGGGCTTGCCAGCACTTCGCCTCAGGTATCCAGTGTTACTGTCAATGGCAGAACCTTCGAGATCCCCAGAGCGCTGGCAAGGTTGGCAGAAAAGCAAAACAAGTGGCTGCAGCTGGGCGGTATTGCAACAGCTAAGCTACCAACAGCTGATAAGCAGCATGTTTCGTTGCTTTATATCGATAAAGGAACCGAGGTACCAAATCATACCCACCTTGGTTTGGAAATGACATTAGTACTGGCAGGCAAAATAGTCGATGAGAATGGCGAGTATGGTGTAGGTGATTTGCTGATTAATTCACCGGACGACACCCACACACCCAGAACACTGGCAGACGAAGATTGTTTGTGTTTATCAGTGCTAAGCGCACCGTTAAAGTTTAATAAAGGTTTGACGCGCTTATTAAATCCGTTACAGCAATTTTTCTACTGATCAGGAAGTAAAAGCTTGGTGGAGCAAACTTGGCGCCGTGCAAACGGCGCTTTTTTTTGCCTTTTACTGCAGCCCTGGCGGGTTTAAACCAGCATCGCCATGCCACCATTTAAGTTATACACTGTTGCAAAGCCAAACCGGCGCAGCACCTTGCATGCCAGCAAACTACGATTGCCACTGCGACATACCAGCAGTAACGGCCTCCCGGGTGTCAACTGCCCGCTAATTAACG
This sequence comes from Arsukibacterium perlucidum DSM 18276, assembly GCF_000382165.1. Classification (GTDB taxonomy): domain Bacteria; phylum Pseudomonadota; class Gammaproteobacteria; order Enterobacterales; family Alteromonadaceae; genus Alishewanella; species Alishewanella perlucidum. The sequence continues at coordinate 104,936 of NZ_KB907702.1, forward strand.
CATCGCATAGCTTCGATAAAGGCACAGCCAGCACTTCTGTTACGGCAGGCAGATGCTGTTGCAAAGGCCCGGCTGTTTGTTCATGTGGCTCCCGCACATCAACCACCTGCAGCGCTGGTTGTTGCTGCAATACGCCGGCAAGCTCAGTTTTATCCAGCAAACGACTGGCATCCGTTACGGCAACCTCGACCAGGCCGCAATAATAATGGCTGGCTTGTTGCAATAAGGCAGTCTGGGCGTTTAATTGCTGCTGCCAGTTTGCTGCAGCTTGCCCCGCCAGTACTTTATCGAATAATTCACTCTCCTGCCGCGCCAGCTGCAATGTAGTGGCAAAACGCTGGGCGTAATCGTGACTGGATAACAGTAAAGTATCTGGCTCGACTTGTTCTGCCAGCTTGCGAATACTGTGTTGTAACACCGTAGCATTGCCATCGGCTAAATCAGTGCGGCCAATGCCTCCTGGTAAAATAACATCTCCGACAAAAGCCGCTATCGCTTTTTGCTGCCGGCGCAGAATAATGCTGATGGCATGGGCACAATGACCGGGCGTAGCCAGCCGGCTCAACTGTAAATTTGCCAGGTTAAGCTGCTCTGTGCCAGTTGGCCAGCCAAATTCATCACAATCATCCTGGTTAAAGTTTAACGCCTGACGCAGCAATAGCGCTGCGCTTTGTTGCTCTGGCTGTTGCTCTGGATGCTGATGCGTTTCCAGAATGGCCAACAACTGTAACTGCCGCCCCTGAACGATATTAATAATCCGGTTTACCAGCGCCGCAACCGGATCTATAACCAATGCCTGGCTACTGGCCGCATCAATTAAAAGGTAACTGCAGCTATCTTCATGCTTCAGTTGCACCAAACCATTGGCGTGGATCTCCAGAGTTGGCGTTGCATCTGTTACCACCAGACAATGTTTATTTACCACTGATTTTAATGCCCGGATAGCGTTACAGGCATCTGCACATTCCATCGCCGTCATCGCCGGACCAAATGACAAACGAATAGCACCCTGGCTGCGCCAGGCAGCTAAGCCCATCGCATCCAGTACAAAACTGCTGGGTACTTTTGAGCTACAGGCGGAGCCGGAACTTATCCGGATCCCCGCGGCGTCAAACAAATCCATAATGTCTTTACTGTAAAAACCCGGCACTGAAAAATTCACCGTGGTTGGCACGATATAAGGCTGCTCACTGTTCAGCAGCAGCTGCGGAAATACGTAGCGTAGTGCCGCAACTAAATCGGCCCGGTAATCCCACAGCGTTTGCTCTGGCTGAAATATTTTACTATCAGTACGTTGCAGCTCGGCCAGTACAGCCCCCAGCGCGGCAATACCCGGTAAATTCTCGGTGCCGGAGCGCAAGCCGCCCTCCTGACCGCCACCTGTAATAAACGGCTGATAAGGCGCACTGGCTCTGACATACAAAAAGCCTATACCTTTGGGTGCATAAAGTTTATGGCCACTAAAAGGCGCATAATCGATAGTGGTATCGGCCAGTTTAAGCGACATTTTACCCAGTGCCTGCACGCAATCCACTAACCAATATACAGCTGGATTTGCAGCACGAATGCAGTTCTCAAGTTCAGTTAATTGCTGTTTAATGCCGGTTTCATTGTTAGCGGCCATGGTACAAATAAGCCCGGCAGCCGGAGCATGTTGGCGAATAAATGCAAAATCCAACTGACCATTCTGATCAACCGGAATAGCTTTTATTGTTGCGTTAAGCTGCAACACACTGTTCCAGTGTTTCAAGCTCTCTGGCACTGCTTTGTGCTCAGTAGCACCGAACAGCAGCAGGGTTGCCGGCCCGCCTTTTCCCTGCTCCCGCAACGCCAGCAAAGCAGATACCACCGAGCTTTGAATACCCTCAGTGGCACCCGAGGTAAACAAAATACGGCCATCGCCGGCACCGGTAACCCGCCGGGCGAGGCTGCGGGCATGCTCGAGGGTTGCTTTGGCTTTAATGCCGGTGGTATGGCTGCTACTGGGGTTGCCAAACTGCTGCTGCATACATTGCATTGCCGCCGCCGCCGCGACTGGCAGCACCGGTGTGGTGGCATTATTATCTAAATAAATATCCAGATAACTAGCTGCAGGTTTGGTTTGGGGGCTTACTGGTGCTTGTTTCATCCTCGGACCTATTGCGCACGGCTCTGCCGCTTATAGCTAAAAGAGATATCTTATAACCTGATATCATAAATGGCAGCGCCTAAAACAACAAGCTTAGCAAGACGCTATCTGGCCGAATAACGCTCACAAAAAAGGCTGCAATGAGCAGCCTTTTGTCTTACGTAAGCAGATCTGACGTTATTCAATCAGGTCTTTAGGTATATCCGGCCTTAACTCCTGCCAAATCTTACCGCTCTCAATCCCGTATTTACGCACTGCCATTACCACTTCATCGTGTTTACCAGCTTCAGCATATTGTTTTAGCTGTGCATAGTATTTGCGGGCCAGCTCACGTGCTGCCGGATGCGAAAAGTAAAAGCGGGCAATTTTGTTATACAAGCCACGAAAACCATTTAAGATCAGGACATATATCCGATTTGATGAATGCAACGCCATTTCATGATTCAGATTGTAATCAAACTCAGCAAAAGCAGCCGCCGAATCATCCAGCACTTCAGCACCAGTAAATGCGGCTATCACCTCTTGCTGATGCGTTTTAATAGCACCACGAATATAAATAGCGCTGATATTAGTCCGTGCTGACAGCAAATCATCGACCAGTTTTGGCATTTGGTCTTCGTCCAGCCGGGCCAGCGTTTCCAGAATATTCAGGCCTGAGGTTTCCCAGTAATTATTCACTTTGGTAGGTTTACCATGCTGAATAGTAAGCCAGCCATCGCGGGCCAGACGCTGCAGTACTTCGCGCAAGGTGGTCCGGGTTACACCAATCAATTCAGACAGTTCGCGCTCTGCCGGTAAAATTGATCCAGGCGCAAATTTGCCGTTCCAGATCGAATCAACTATATACTCTTCTGCAAAACCGGCAGGGCTTTGCGCTTTAATCAGATTGGTCATGCCAAAAAATCCGTCAGGGTCATCATACAAGTTGACTGATTGTACCAGAGCGCTGCCAGTTAACAAGTCGGCACTTAAAAATAGCCAGACTGAACTAACACAACAATTGTGTAATGTTGATAAATCCCTTAAATTAGCCAATTAGCTGATTGTTATACCAATAGGAACATCTATGCTGGCTACAATAAAAAAAATATCACGCCATCGCCTGTCCTGGTTTTTACTGATTGTAAGTGCCCTGGCTTTGCTGGCCTGCGGCTTATATTTTCAATATGTGCTTAATCTGCAACCCTGCATAAAATGTATTTATATCCGGGCCGCCTTTGCCGGTGTTCTGCTTGCGGGGCTTATTGGTGTAATGGCTCCGCAACAAAGCAGTATTCGGGTGCTGGCTATCGCCCTGTGGCTGAGCTGTGCGGCCATCGGGCTGTATCATGCGGTTGAACTGGTTAATATTGAACAGACTCTGGCTGCGGGTGGTTTTAGCAGCTGTGCTTTATTTGCTGATTTTCCTGCCTGGCTGGCTCTGGATAAATGGTTGCCGGGGGTATTTGAAGTAACGGGTAGTTGTGGCGCAGTAGACTGGCAGTTTTTAGGCCTGAGTATGGCATATTGGAGTATGCTGATTCTGGCAGCCTATTTGCTGACAGCCGTTGTGGTGTTAATTGGCCAGCTCGGCCGGATTTCAAATAACCCCTACCGCTAAGGCTCTTGCTAAAAGGCCCTTGCTAAAAGCCTCATACAAAAAGCCCTGCTATGGCAGGGCTCAGTTTACTTTCAACTGCAGTTATCGTTACAGAATAGCCAGCAGTTCTACATCAAATACCAGAGTGCTGTATGGGGCGATTGCATTACCTGCGCCGCGCTCACCATAGGCCAGGTTCTGCGGCACAAATAAGCGCAGCTTTGAACCAACAGCCATTAATTGTAACGCTTCAGTCCAGCCGGCAATAACGCCTGAAACCGGAAATTCTGCCGGCTCGCCACGCTGATAAGAACTGTCAAACACCGTGCCGTCAATCAGGGTGCCATGGTAATGCGTTCGTACGGTTGAGGCAGTTGTTGGCTTCTCGCCTTCAGCAGCTACCAGTACTTCATATTGCAGACCAGAAGCGGTAACAGTCACTTCGGCACGCTTGGCGTTTTCTGCCAGGAACATTTCCCCTGCTTCGGCCAGCGCTTTGGCTTTTTCCTGCTCAGCTGCCTGCATCCGCTCGCTGATCACCCCAAATGCCGCCCGGATCTGATCTTCACTTACCTCAGGCTCCTGCTCGTTATAAGCAGCTGCTAAGCCAGCGGCCACCGCAGTAATATCTAAGCCGTCGAAAGGGTTGTCAGCCAGTTGCTGGCCCATCTGTAAACCAATACCATAGCTGGCGTGTTGTTCTAGCGTTGCATATTTATCAGACATAAATTCCACTTTTGCTGGGCTGCCGGCAGAAATAGTGTGCCAGGCAGTAATTAAATTCGGCGAACATACTAACCTATCGCGGCGCGAATGTCTTGCCAGTGAAGCTTATAGCAGCTGCAACCGCTGCCACAGCTGCTGCACATGTCGCTGATCATCTGTGGTCAGTTCACCTGCTGCTATCGCCTTTGCCAGACTTTGCTCCACCCAGTGACACAACAGGGGTTTATCAAAGGGCTCAGCCATGACCTCGAGGCTGCCCACAGCCAAATCGAAATGACCGCGTAAATAACCGGCAGCAAATAACTGATCGTCAGTGGCTTGTGGGATCAGACTATCAAAATAATCTGCTGCGGCATCAATATACTGCTCTGGTTTCGCCAGTTGACTCATGCTATTCCTCATCCTCATAACCTAAGCGGTAAATAACATAATCGTTATAACCGGTCAGCACATTTAGCAGACCATGCAGAGCTTTATCCAGTGCCTGATCACCGGTATCTGCCAGCAATGGCCTGCCATTCAATTGTTGTAACTTGGTTTTGGTGGCCAGCAGCATAATATTCTCACGACCAACCGCTTTAATCACTGCGGGTGACAACTGCTGGTTACCCCGCCCAAAAACATGGCCCTGGCCACCGATCAGGGTAATTACCAGTTTGCTCGGATAATCTGCAACCAGTTCCAGCAACCGGGTTGCCGTCACATCACTGGCTATCAGCTCACCATTCTCTACCACGTCAACACCCAGCAGAGTATTGGCCAGGCCGAGCTCTGCCATGACTGCCGCGACAGTGCTGCCAGAGCCCATCACATAACGGACATTATCTTCCATTAAACCAGCGACATAAGCGGCCAAATCGTCCAGCACTAATTCTTCAGATTCCGTACCCGCGGCTTTAACACTCTGCACATAGCGCAGCTCTGCCGGAATCCGCATTTCGCCGTAGCGACGGGCTTTTACCACACCATCCCGAAATGCTGTTTCATCAATATCCATTACCGGCGCCTCAGCCAGGGTAACTAACTGGCCACTAATCAGCCGTTGTACCAGCTTGCCTGCGGCCTGCGGTGAAATAGCATAAACTCCGGAATGAATTTTACAGCCGGCCGGAATACCCAGCACTGTGGTATTACTGCCAATAACACTACATAAATTCCGCGCTGTACCATCGCCACCAGCAAACAGCAGCAAATCAACACCCTGCTCTGCGATTGCCAGCGCCGCCTGCTCAGTATCTGCAGCCGTGGTGGCAACTGCTGGCGGGGTATAACATACCTGATAATTCAGCCCTAATTGCTGACACAAATCAGCGCCCATTTCGCCAGCAACGGTAACTACCTGAAACTGCTCTTTTAAAGCCAGCAGTTGCTGCAGTGCCACGGCTGCCCGTTCACCGGCCATCGGTATGGCGCCCAACGCCAGGGCTTCTGTCGCCATACCGTCACTACCTTTTAGGGCAACACTACCGCCCAGGCCCGCCAACGGATTAATAATAAGACCTAAGCGAAATAGATTAATCATGGAGTCAGTTGCGTCCGGATGACTGTTAACGAATGGCGCGCATTGTAACGATTTCCGTTGTACTTGCCCAGTATTGCCAGCCGATGTCTATTGTCATCCGACTTATTCGTCACCCGGGCGACACGTGCTTGCCGCACTGGTCTGACTGGTTTAGAGTACAGCCAGATAGCTAACACGACTGAAAGGGACACCAATGTCAGCACTCGAGCTGCAATTTAAGCAACTACAACAGGCTTACAGCCTCCGCCCTTATCCGGAACTGGCGCAGCGCCAGCAACAACTAAAAGCGCTGCGCCAGGCTATCCGGCAATACAGTGAAGCGTTATGTGACGCAGTAAGCAGTGACTTTGGTTATCGCAGCAGTGACGAAACCCGTTTGCTGGAAATTATGCCATCCTTAAGCGGCATTGATTACCATATAAAGCAGTTAAAAAACTGGCTAAAGCCGGAAAAACGCCATGTCCATTACAGCTTTTTGCCTGCCAGCAACAAAGTTATGCTGCAGCCGTTAGGCGTTGTAGGCATTATCGTGCCATGGAACTACCCCATTTACCTGGCGCTTGGCCCGCTAATGGCCGCCATTGCCGCTGGTAATAAAGCTATGCTGAAACTATCGGAATATACCCCGGCGACCAATAAGGTGCTAAGCCAAATATGCCGGCAGGCATTAGCGGCTGAGGTTATTGTCATTGAAGGAGAAGCAGAGATTGCCGCTGAATTTTCCCGCTTGCCGTTTGATCATCTGCTGTTTACCGGCTCGACCGCGGTCGGCCGTAAAGTCATGCAGGCCGCTGCTGCAAACCTGACGCCGGTAACCCTGGAGCTGGGCGGCAAAAGCCCGGTGCTGATTGCACCTGATGCCGACATACCACAGATAGCGAAACGTATTTTATTCGGCAAAACCGCCAACGCCGGTCAAACCTGCGTTGCGCCCGACTATATTCTGGTTCCCGCTGCCAAGCTGGAACTGTTGATAACCGAACTTTGCCAGGCTTTTAGCGGGTTTTACCCGGATTTTGCCACTAACCCGGATTACAGTGCAGTGATTAACCCGGCCCAGTATCAGCGGCTGATGACAATGCTTGAACATGCCCAAAGCAGCGGCGCCCGGGTAGTTAACTGTGCTGATAGCAGTGGTAATAATGAACCCGTGCGGGCCAACAGTGAGCGGCGGTTGGCGCTGCAGTTAATTATCGGCGCTGATGATAATAGCAACTTAATGGAGCAGGAAATATTTGGCCCTTTGCTGCCGTTAGTTCCCTACAAAACACTTAATGATGCCCTTAACTACATTCAGCAGCGGCCAAGGCCACTGGCGCTATATTTAATGAGCAATGATAAAGCGGTTCAGCAACAGGTACTACAGCAAACCCATGTCGGGGGCGTGTGTATTAACGATACCCTGGTGCACGTGGCACAAGACGACCTGCCCTTTGGCGGCATTGGTCCGTCGGGGTTGGGTAACTACCATGGTAAAGAAGGCTTTTTACGGTTCTCGCACCAGAAAGCCGTCCATCAGAAAGGCCGGTTCAACAGTGGCCAGTTTATTTATCCGCCGTTTAACCGCAAAGTGTTTAAAGCAATACTTAGCTGGTTGACTCGCTAAAGCTTACCTTAGGATGGTAAGTCAGGACTCAAAAGCGAGAATCGGAATGCCCTAAGCCGACCGTTGAAGCCCTGGACGGGCGGAAACGAGCCTACATGGATGTATTTACGGCGTGTCGGCGTGGGCAATCCGGTTCGACGCCCTCAGCAAATAACTGTTTTTATTCTATATTCGCTATATTTTTTGGCAGTGTTAACACCAACAGACACGCCAGCAGCGCGAAGCCGGCGGCGAAGATAAAAGTTTCTGTCGCACCCGCGCCATTTTGCCAGCTAAAACCAGCCAGATAAGCACCGATAGCCCCACCACCGCCAAAAATCAGCCCGGCATAAATGGCCTGACCCCGGCCACGCTGCGCTTTGGGAAATACCTGCTGAATAAACTGCATGGCGCAGCTATGGGCAATAGCAAAACTGCCGGCATGCAGCAACATACTCAGCGCCAGCCACCAGGCTGAATGGGCCAATAAGGCGACCATTAACCAGCGAATGGCGGTTAAGCCATAGCAAATGCCGAGTAACAGGCGATAGCTGCGATTGCGCATAAGGCGCCCCGCGTAGTAAAAGGCCACAATTTCAGCGGCTACCGCCAGGCTGATCAACAAACCGGTCTGGCTGCCGGAATAGCCTAAATCGCGGCTGTACAGAGTGAAAAAACCGTAAAAAGGCGCAAAGCTGATTTGCATCAGTAGTGCTGCGCCCATAAAAACCCACAATACCTTGTGTTTAGCCAGCTGCCGGTAAGACAATACTGTGGTTGTGGCGTCGTGTGTTGGGGTCAGGGCTGGCAGGTTGAACAGACAAAACACTAACAGTAACAAAAATGCCAGCGCAGTGGCCGGCATAAACTCACTGCCATACAGCTGATAAAACCAGCCGCCCAGCATCACCAGCACAATATAGCCAACACTTCCCGCAGAACGGATCCGGCTGTATTGCTCAGTGTTATTATTCAGAAATAAAAAAGTGGAGACTTCCAGTTGCGGTAATATGGCGGTCCAGAAAAAACTGAACAACGCCAGTGCGGCCAGTAACAGCCCAAAACCAGCATCGATAAAACTGCCTAACCAGCCAATGCAGGCCAGTACGGCACCTAGTTGCATCACCCTGAGTGGCTTACTGCTGCGCTCTGCTAAGCCGGCCCAGATAGCTGGTCCGACAATCCGGGTCGCCGTTACAATGGCCAGCATCAGGCCTATCTGGCGGGAGTCAAAACCGCGACCATCCAGAAACAGCCCCAGGTAAGGTACAAAAATACCCAGCACACCAAAATAGGTAAAGTAGGCCAGCGCTAACGCTGGCCTGGCGGCGATTAATGTCATAAGGTCATAGGGTCATAAGATCCTGACGAGTGCCGTTTAATTATCGGTTAGCGCTGGCAATATCAGGCGTGCTTACACTGACCCCGGCATTTTGCGCCCGGTGACGCAATAAGTGATCCATTAACACTATAGCCAGCATGGCTTCAGCAATGGGTACCGCCCGGATCCCAACGCAGGGGTCATGCCGGCCTTTGGTTACGATATCAACCACTTCGCCGTTAACATTAATACTTTTACCCGGGATACTGATACTGGAAGTCGGCTTTAAGGCAATACTGACTTTAATATCCTGCCCCGACGATATACCACCCAGCGTGCCGCCAGAATGGTTGGAGCTGAAACCCTGCGGCGTTAACTCATCACGATCAGTTGAACCGTGTTGTTCCACAACGGCAAAGCCGTCACCTATTTCCACCGCCTTTACCGCATTGATGCTCATCATGGCATGGGCAATATCAGCGTCCAGCCGGTCAAACACCGGCTCTCCCAATCCGACAGGCATGCCGGTTGCAACAACATTAACCCGGGCCCCTACTGAATCACCCGCTTTTTTAAGCTGGCGCATATACTCATCCAGCTCGGCAATTTTATCCGGATCCGGGCAAAAAAACGGATTGTTTTCAACTTCATCCCAGTTTAGCTTTTCCGCCTTTACCGGACCTAATTGCGCCAGATAACCGCGAATGTCGATACCGCAGTGCTCTTTTAAATATTTTTTAGCAATAGAGCCTGCCGCTACCCGAATTGCAGTTTCCCGCGCAGAAGAACGACCGCCCCCCCGATAGTCACGAATACCAAACTTATGCCAGTAGGTATAATCGGCATGGCCAGGCCGGAATAAATCTTTAATATTGGAATAATCCTGCGAGCGCTGATCAGTATTTTCAATCAGTAAACCGATGCTGGCACCTGTAGTAGTATCTTCAAACACACCAGACAATATCTTTACCAGATCGTCCTCGCGCCGGGCTGTGGTGTAACGTGAGGTGCCGGGCTTGCGACGATCTAAATCAGTTTGTAAATCTTCAGCCGTTAACTGCATTCCCGGCGGGCAACCATCAACAATACCGCCAATCGCAGGGCCATGGCTTTCACCAAAAGTGGTAACTTTAAATAACTGACCAATGCTGTTGCCGGCCATTTAGTTCTCCTCAAACAAGTGTTGGTGGGCAATAAGCTGAGCTTTACTCAGCGCAAACACGCCAAGGCCACCGGCAGTAAACTCAAGCCAGTTAAATTGGACGTCTGGATATCTATCCTGCAATTCAACCATACTATTGCCCACTTCACAAATTAAATAACCGTGCTCGGTCAGATGCGCTGCCGCCTGGGCCAGAATTCGCCGGGTTAACTCCAGGCCATCATGGCCGGATGCCAGCCCCAGCTCCGGTTCATGCCGGTATTCCTCTGGCAAATCAGCCATATCATCAGCATCCACATAGGGTGGATTGGTAACAATAAGATCGTATTGCTGGCCAGCAAGCGCATCGTACCCATCAGATAAAATCGGATATACCCTGTCCAGCAAACCATGCTCGTTAATATTGATATCGGCCACGGCTAATGCATCCGGGCTAATATCTACCGCATCAACCTGAGCATCAGGGAAGGCATAGGCACAGGCGATGGCAATACAACCTGAGCCAGTGCATAAATCGAGGATCCGCTCTGGCGGCGCAGCAAGCTCAAAGCGGCTGAATTTTTCGTTTATTAGTTCGGCAATCGGTGAACGCGGCACCAGCACCCGTTGATCGACATAGAAAGGTAACTGACAAAAATAGGCCTGATGGGTCAGATACGCCGCAGGTATCCGCAACTCTATACGCTGGGTCAGCAGGTCAATAAAGGCCCGCCGCTCGGGCATCGTTAGCCTGACCCCAAGCAATTTATCATCAGTTAGCGGTGGTAAAAACAGACAATGCGCCAGCAGGGCTGCGGCTTCGTCCCAAGGGTTGTCGGTGCCGTGACCAAGATATACCCCGGCTTCATTAAAACGGCTTACCGCAAAACGCAGCCAGTCATGCACGCTGACCAGCGCCTCGAGCGCGTCATTAATCTCTGATTCTGAAAACATCGGGTTATAATCGGCCATAACAGTATTCGCTCTTTGTAAAAAATGGGCAGATTGTATAGACTTGCGCGATGCAACGAAAGAAGCTTTCTGCACCAGCCCACTTATCAGCCGAAGACAGCGACCTTTTTCGCCAGTCGGTTACTGGCGCACGCCCGCTATTGCAAGACAAGATAGTCCCTGTCAGTAAAGCCAGCAAGAAAAAAGCCCGGCCAGGGTCAAATATGCCGGATAACGAGCAGAACTTGTTCTTTTTCTCAGATGGCTATGAAGGTTTCGTTACTGACGGCGGCTCACTTTCTTATGTCCAACCGGGTGATGATCCCCGCCTGGCCGGACGCTTAAAGCGGGCAGAGTTTCAACCGCAGGTGGTGCTGGATTTACATGGCTTAAGCCAACAGCAGGCTAAAACCGAACTGGCGGGCTTACTTGCCTACTGCCAGCAGCAGCAGTTTAATTGTGCCTGCGTGGTGCACGGTAAAGGATTAGGTATCCTGGCGCGTAAAGTACCTAACTGGCTAATCCAGCATCCCAATGTACGGGCGTTTCATACCGCACCAAAAAGTTGGGGCAAACATGGCGCCTTATTACTGCTGCTAAAAATTAATCAGCCTGAATTTGAGCTACGCCAGTAGCACTGGCGTGGTAATCCTGGTGTTGCAGTTATCGTGTATTGAGGGAGTTAATGTGATAGCAATGCCAGATCCTGCGGCGCAATTTTTTCCAGTAAACGACCGCCTTTTGCCGGTTGATAATCGATGCAACATAATGAAGCGGTACTAAAAACCGGTGTTTGTCCCCGTTGCGTCAGGGCTTCAACCATAAAGCTTACCAAAGGCATGTGAGATACCAGCAAAATTGTGGCATCGGGTTGCTCGCTTAATCTGGCATCAATTAAATCAAGCATAAGCGTCGGGTTACCGTCAGGTACCAGCTCAGCCTGAGTCTGCAACTGACAAACGGTTCCTTGCTTACTCAGCAAAATTTCGGCAGTCTGAGTAGTACGTAAATAAGGACTGACCCAAACGTTGCTAAAGGAGCTGTAGCAATTTTGCAGCCACTGCGCCATTTGCAATGCCTCGCGTTTACCTCTGACGGTAAGCGGACGCTGACTGTCTTGCGTCGTCAACGGCTCAGCTTCACCATGACGCATAATAACAATGTTAACCATTTATATTGATACCGTACTACTTAGTCAGTGTGTTTTTGTGTGCCATTGTTAAAAAGCATACGCCGGGCAAAAATTGTGCGCTATGATAAATAAAGTCTGGCACTAACGTAACTGCTATTAACGCATAACAAATAGCCTGTTTATTACTAAATGCTATCAAAGATCGGCTATCTTGCAGTACTACCATACCGACATAGGATAATTCTTGGAAAAAGTACATATAAAGCAAAGCCCAAACGATAACAGAGCCTATCAACACCTGACACTCGACAATGGTCTAACTGTATTGTTGGTAAAAGATAACAGCGCCGAAAAAGCTGCTGCCGCGCTGACCATTAACGTCGGCCATTTTGATGACCCGGCTGATTATCAGGGAATGGCACACTTTTTGGAACATATGCTGTTTCTTGGTTCAGAAAACTTCCCCGATCCCGGTGAGTACCAGCAATTTATCAGTCAACATGGTGGCAGCCATAACGCCTGGACCGGCACAGAGCATAGTCATTTTTACTTTGATATCGATCCGCCGCAGCTGCAACAAGCCATTGCCCGCTTTGCAGATATGTTTTGCCGCCCTCTGTTTACTGCAGCCTATGTTGAAAAAGAACGACATGCGATTGAGGCTGAATACTCGTTGAAGCTTAAAGATGACAGCAGGCGAATTTATCAGGTACATAAAGAAACCATTAATCCTGCTCATCCTTTTGCCAAGTTTTCTGTAGGTAACCTAAATACACTCAATGATAAACCTGAACAAACGCTGCGTGCAGCCTTGTTGCAGTTTTATCAGCAGCAATACAGCGCCAGCAGAATGAGCTTGTGTCTGGTTTCGTCCAGCTCATTAATGACCATGGCGCAGTGGGTAAAACAGTATTTTTCCGCCCTACCCGCAGAGCTACCGGCAAAAGCACCATTGGCCGAGCCCCTTTATCTGGCAGAGCACCAGGCAATTTTACTGAATATCAAACCACACAAAGACTCCGACAAACTGGTTGTCAGCTTTGCGTTACCTGACATTCAACCCTGGTATCCGCATAAAATAGTCAGTTTTCTGGCCTCAATTCTCGGGGATGAAAGCGACGGCTCATTACTCAGTTACCTGAAAAATGCCGGACTGGTAAACCAACTTAGCGCCGGTGGTGGTATTGATGGCAGTAATTACAAAGACTTTACGGTGTCTTTTGAACTGACCAAAGCAGGCCGTGCCAACACAGAAGCTGTATTACGCGCGCTTTACAGTGCTTTGGCCAGAATAAAGCAGCACTCACTACCACAAAGTTTATTTTTTGAACGACAAAAACTACTACACTGGTCCTTCATTTATCAGGAACCCGCTGATGCCCTGCAAACAGCCAGTCAGTTATCGGTAAATCTGCAACATTATCCGGTTGAAGATACTATTTTTGGTGACTATCGGATGGAGTTACCTGCTGAGTCAGTTTATCAGCAGCTGTTGAGCTGGTTCAGGCCGGACAATATGCGGCTGATGCTGATAGCACCCGACGTGCCGGTGCTGTCAGAAGCAAAATGGTACAACACACCCTATTCCGTCACCAGATTAAATGATGCACTATTGCACAGCTTACAGAATACCGGCCCGATTGCTGAGATTACGCTACCCGGTACCAACCCTTATCTGACCGAGCAACTTAGCTTACTGGAAAAAAATCAGCATATGGCTGTGCCAGAGCAAATCTGCAATAAACCGGGGTTAAGTATCTGGTATAAAGCCGACACTGAATTTAATACACCTAAAGGCCATATATTTTTGCAGCTTAGTTTGCCGCAAAGCATTGCCAACAATGGCCAGCTGGCTACCAGCAGGCTTTGGCTGGAGTTATTTCAGGATCATATTAATCAACAGTTTTATACCGCAACCAATGCCGGGCTCAGTTATAACCTGCATGTGCAGAAACAAGGTATCAGCATCCACACCTCAGGCCTGGCGGCTAACCAGATCCAACTTTTGCAGAATATTTTACTGCAAATAAATGATGTGACATTTTCTGAGCTACGGTTTACTGAGCTTAAACAACAACTCTGCAGGCACTGGGCCAACAGTAGTAAAAGTAAGCCTGTTGCCAGATTATTCAGCCAGCTGTCAGCGCTGCTCCAGCCGCTTAATCCGGAAATTGAAGTATTAATCGAACAATTGGAACTGCTGAGCTTCAGCCAATTCTGTCACTTTTCAGCACAATTATTAAAAGACGTTCATCTGGAGGCGTTACTGATCGGCAACTGGCCAGTAAGCAGTGCTGCTGATCTGGAGCTTATGCTACACAACTGGCTGGCACAACAAGCCGGCACAGGCAGTAAAATTCCGGCTAAAACTTACAGCATCAAAGGCACAGGCCCGGTCTGGCTGCACACCGAGACAGATAGCACTGATCACGCAATAGTAGTATACCTTGCAGCCGGGCAGGCCAACGCCAGCCAAATGGCATTGTTTATGCTCGCTAACCATTTAATGTCACCCCATTATTTTCATCAGTTGCGCACCGAACAACAAATGGGTTATTTAGTCGGCACCGGCTATGTGCCGATTAACACCCTGCCCGGTATTGCTTTTTATATTCAGTCTCCTAACTACGAGTGCACCGCGTTATATCAGGCCACTTTGATTTTTTTCCAGGATTTTCTGGCACAGATTGAAGATATGACAGAAGCTACTTTCGTTGATCTGAAGCACGGTTTAACAGCCCAGCTGACTGAACGTGACAGCAGCCTTGGCTCACGGGCGAAACGACTGTGGCTGGCGCTGGGTCAAGACGACACCAGTTTTGACCTGACTCATAAAATAATCAGCGCACTCAATAAATTAGATAAACAGCATTTTATCGATCTGCTGAAACAGCTGTTAGCAGATGATTATGATATGTTGTTGCTGGCTTCCGGCCCCAACAACGGGATCAGTCACATCAAAACAATGAGCAGAGCTGAACTCCAGCGAAAAATTGCGGTAGCGTAAATTGATTTTGACACTTTTCCCAAACTTGGTTACTTTAGACGTAATAACAATAAAAATGTTGTAATTTGTGGGCATTCGTCAGTTTTTTAGCGCTAAATCTACTTTTTTACTGCTGGCTGTTTTTCCGTTCGGGCTTTCTGCGCTGAGTTGGGACGGTGTGCAGCCCTATGTCTTTTCTGCGGTATTAATTTTTGCCTGTGCCGCTTTGCTGCTGGCCCATGCCAGCATTGTCAAAATGCGGCGCTACCATAAGCGTTTGGCTAAAAGTGAAGAGCGGCTGCGACTATCACTATGGGGCAGCGGTGACGAACTATGGGACTGGCGAATTCTGTCTGGAGAATTATATCGCTCCAGTTCCTGGTTAAAACCGGTGGAACTAACCCCGGAAACCCGTGACTTCCCCCCCAATAAACAACAAATTCATCCTCAGGATTTGGGGCGGGTTATCAATTTGCTGAATAACCACCTCAATGGTGGTAGTGCTTTCTTTGAAGCGACATACCGTTTACGCACTGCTGAAGGCCTTTATATCTGGGTGCTTGACCGCGGCAAGGTCGTTGCCTACGCCAGTAATGGCAGCCCAAGCCGGATGACAGGTACCCTGAAAAACATTCATCAGTTAAAAGAAGCTGAAGGCAGAATGCAATTATTTGCCCGCTGTCTCGAAAATATATCTGATGCCGTTCTGGTTTGTGATACCCAGTTTCATATTATCGAGGTTAACCCGGCTTTTAGCAGCATTACCGGCAAAAATCGCGCAGAAGTAATCAACAGCCGTTTTGAGTTATCCCTCTATCCCAGCCGCTTTATGCAGGATATTCAGCTCCAGCTGGCTAAACATGGCCGTTGGAGCGGTGAAATTCGCGAACAGAAAGACAATGGCGAGATATATCAGGCCGAGCTGGCCTTTGACGTTATTAAAGACGAGGAAGGCAACCCGCAGCAGTATGTAGGCGTCTTGTCAGACATTACTGAGCGCAAACTGCGGGAAGCAGAATTAAGCAGGCTGGCTAACAACGACACCCTGACCGGTTTGCCAAACCGCGCAGTATTTATGACTAAACTGGCCAGCCTGGTAACCATTGATGCCGTGCACGCGTTGCTGGTGTTCGATTTAGACAACTTTAAGAAAATAAATGACTCTCTGGGCCATGAACTGGGTGATACGCTGCTGTGTAAGTTAGCACAACGGCTGCATACCGACCCCCGCTATCAGCATAAGTTGTACCGGCTTGGTGGCGACGAATTTGCAGTTTTACTTAACGACACTAACGATATTCATACCATCACCTCGATGGCGAAAGGCTTACTGGAACAAATTAACCGGCCGTTTTTTATCAGCCAGCATGAGCTGGCAGTAACCAGCAGTATTGGTATCGTGTTGTTTCCGGACGACGGCAACGATCCGCAGGCACTGCTGCGAAATGCCGACACAGCGATGTACCATGCGAAGAACGATGGCGCTAACCGTTATTTGTTTTTTAATGACAGCATGAATAAACAAGCGGTAAAACGGCTGCAAGTCGAAAATTTAATTCGCTATGGTTTAAAAGAAGATTACTTCAGTGTGTTCTATCAGCCGAAAATGGATATTCTGACCGGTAATATTGTCGGCATGGAAGCATTGGTGCGGTTTATTACCCCTAAAGGCGGCCTGGTTAGTCCAGCCAGTTTTATCCCGGTGGCAGAAGAAACAGGCCAGATTGTTGAGATTGGTGCCGTAGTGCTGCGCAAAGCCTGTGAAGATGTTAAAAAGTGGCTGGCACTGGGCTTGTTTCAGGGCCGGGTTGCGGTCAACCTGTCAGCCAAGCAATTTATGCTGCCAAACCTATGCCAGCAAATCGATGACGTACTGGAGCAATGCGAGCTACCTTCTTACCATCTGGAACTTGAGATCACCGAAGGTACAGTAATGCAGTCGCCTAAGCTGGCGATAGATACCATGAAAAAGTTACGGGCTCGCGGCATTCATCTGGCGATGGATGATTTTGGTACCGGCTATTCATCACTGGCCTATTTAAAGCAATTCCCACTTAACACGCTGAAAATTGATAAAGCTTTCATCGATGATATGGATAATGCCCGTGGCCGGAATATGGTGGATACCATCGTCACCATCGCCCACAATTTAAGTTTAAATGTGGTAGCCGAAGGGGTCGAAACCAAAGATCAGTTGGATATGCTGCGCAAATTACGTTGCGAAACTATTCAGGGGTATTATTACAGCAAACCACTTTCTGCAGCAGATTTTGCCGCATTTTTAGCAGACCAGAAACAGCGCACCCGCTTAACAGCCATTCCAGGCTAACAGCTATAAAAAAAGCCCCGCAGGGCTTTAGTCAGTGTCTGTTTCGACGTATGAAAAATCGTCGGCACCATCTGCGATGCGTTTTTTACCAAAAACAGTATGAAATTTGCGTTTTTCATTCAGACGCTGTTTGTATTTAACCCAGGTTTTTTCAAAGGCAGAACTTGCTTCAGCCTCCCCCCGGCAAACCAGAATAAACCGTTGCTCTTCCTCGTTCACCGGTTCACGCGCACCTTGTTCCAGCTGCTGCATCGCGAAACCATGTTTTTCCAGCAGGTTACCCTCTGCCAGTGTAAAGCGCCCGGACCGCGTAAAACCACGAGGGAAATTGCGGTCATCGAAAAAGCGACGAGTAGCGACAAAACTTTGCTGCATCACTTTTTTCCTCTAATGTCGTTGAATATAAAGCCAGCCTGTTTAAACTGTGCGGAGTATGGTTAACAAAATTCCAGTCGTAAAACAAATATTTTTTATTGACACGATAAATAACTTTAAGGCTCTCCCTTGGATACTGAACTGTTAAAAACCTTTCTGGAAGTACAGCGTACCCGCCATTTTGGTAAGGCGGCTGAAAACCTGTATTTAACTCAATCTGCTGTTAGTTTTCGCATTCGCCAGTTAGAACAGCAACTTGGTGTTAATTTATTCAGTCGCTATCGTAATAATATTCAGCTTACCGCCGCCGGGGAACGTTTATTACCGCATGCTCAGGCCATGCTGACTGCCTTGCAACGTGCTAAACAAGAGGTGGCATTAAGCAACAAACAAGCTCAGCAGCTTTCAATCGCGGCAACTGCTAATGTATGGGATAGCTTCCTGCTGCCAGGCTTTATCCAGGTGCAGCAGCAATATCCTGAACTGGCCTGGCGTGCTGAATCATTGGGCAGAGAACAGATAGGCAGATTATTGCTGGAACGCAACCTGGATTTGGCTGTGGTGTTTGACCCACCCAAGGTTGACGAAATACAGGTAGAAAAACTGGACGATATTAAACTGATAGCAGTGACCAGTGGCAATCATACTGAGCCAAACACGGCCATGGCGCAACATTACATCCTGGTCGACTGGGGCACGTCATTTGATATTCAGCACGCCAAGCACTTTGCCGATATGCCACCACCTTTTCTGCGAACCGGCAGTGCGAAAATTGCCCTGGAGATGATGCTGCAAAGCCCTGCAACAGCTTACTTGCCGCAAGTGATGGTACAGCCATTATTACAGAGCAATAGCCTCAGAAAAGTGGACAGCGCGCCCCAGATGAGCAGAGAGTTATTTGCTGCGACATTACATCAGGCAACCAATGAGCCTTTGCTGCAACAGATTATTCAACAGTTGCGCCGGCATATTAACCGCCTGGCAGCTTAGAGCGGGTTCAATTATGGCCGGAACAAGCCACTATTTTTGCCGCGAACTTTACATAGTAACAACCGCTTATGACTATTAAACAACGGTAATAAAAACGGCCCGGTAAAAAGTGCAGCCAACGCCCATTGTAACGCCTGCATGCCACTGCGCAGTGCCGCAACATAAACCCCAAACGCAACAAACAGCCAGACAACAGGTACTAATAACACCGGTAACTCCCCAATAAATATGTTAACGCAGTCGCCGGATATTATACCGGCGACTGCTGCTGTTAACTGTTAAGCTTTAGTTGAATTTTTGCAAAAACTATTGATAAAAGCGGCTGTTTTGCTCCGCCATTGCCAATAAGCGCGGACAAGGTGCAAAACGCTCACCATGTTCAGCTTGCAACTGACGCAGGGTTGCCACCAGATTAGTGACACCCAAGGTATCGATATAACGGAACGGCCCCCCCAGAAACGGTGGGAAACCAATACCAAAAATGGCACCAATATCACCATCACGGGCAGAGGCAATCACCCCCTCATCCAGACAACGTACTGCTTCGTTCAGCATTTGCGCAGTGCAACGACTGGCGATGGCGTCACCAGCAAGCTTGCCACCCGGCGTAACGCCAAGTACGTTATACACGCTGCTATCGACCGTTTTAGCACCTTTTTTCGCCGCTTTGCCATACGCATAAAAGCCTTTGGCCGATTTTTTACCTTTACGGCCATCGGCCAGCAACTTGTCAAAGGCGGCTGGAGGTGCAAAGCGCTCGCCAAGTTGCTCAGTCAGGATGGGTGAAATTTTGGCGCCAACATCAATACCCACTTCATCCAGTAAGGTGATGGGGCCGACCGGGAAACCGAACTTCACCAGTGCCTTATCGATTTTTTCGACTGGCTCACCCGCCAGCAACAGGTTGGCGGCCTCGTTCATATACAGCGCCAGAATACGATTAACATAAAAACCGGCGCCGTCTTTAACCACTATTGGCGTTTTCCCCTGCTTACGCGCAAAAGCAACGGTAGTGGCAATAGTCTGCGCTGAGGTTTTATCGTGGGCGATAACTTCGACCAACGGCATTTTATCAACGGGTGAAAAATAATGCAGGCCAATTACGTTTTCTGGGCGCGCCGCTTTAGCGGCAATCTGACCAATAGGTAATGAGCTGGTGTTGCTGGCAAAAATGGTATGCTCTGCGCAGTGCTGCTCAATATCCGCTACCATTTGCTGTTTTAACGCCAGATCTTCAAATACCGCTTCAATGACTAAATCGACATCATGAAAACCGCTGTAATCTGTCGTACCGGTTAATAACAGTAACTGCTTTTGCATTTCAGCTTTACTGATAAAGCGGCGTTTAAATTTCTTCTGCAGCAAATCATAGCTATATTTCAGCGCATTACTGATGCCCTGCTGGTTGATATCTTTAATTCGTACCGGTACTCCGGCCTTAGTACTACTGACGTTAGCAATACCACCGCCCATCAGACCGCCACCTAATACCGCAGCCTTGCGTACTTTCTGAGGCTGAGTATCACCGGCCCCGGTTTCTTTTTTCATCTGAGTCGTCGCAAAAAACAAACTGCGCAGCGCGGCCGACTCTTTGGTCATGCATAGCTGGCCAAAGGCTTTAGCTTCTGCTGCCAGGCCTGCGGCATAGCCACTATCCTGGCCTTTGCGTACCACCTCAATAATCCGCACCGGCGCCGGATAATTGCCCTGGGTTTTCTTTAACGTTTGCTTCAGGGCCTGAGAGAATAATAAATTACGGCCAGGGCCGGTATTCTCCAGCAATTTCGCCAGCATACCTTTGTCTTTGGCAACGCTTTTAGCTTTACCCTGCAACGCACGTTTTACTGCAGCGTCCAGTAAAATAGTTACCGGTACGACTTCGTCGATCAGGCCGGCTTTCTTAGCCTGCGAAGCCCGTAATTGTTTACCTGTCAGCATCATATCCAGCGCTTTTTGCACGCCAACCAGCCGCGGTAAACGCTGGGTGCCACCGCTACCCGGCAGCAAACCTAACTGCACTTCCGGCAAACCAAGTACCGTTTTTGCCGAATCAGTAGCAACCCGGGAATGACAGGCCATCGCCAGCTCCAGGCCACCGCCCAGACAAGGGCCATTGATCGCTGCTACCACCGGTATTTTCAGTTGCTCAAGCCGGTCAAACATCTGCTGGCCCATCCGGGCAATGTCTTCGGCCTGCTCTGCTGTTTCGCAGCTATCAAGCATAGAAATATCAGCACCGGCAATAAATGAATCTTTTTTGCCGCTGATAATCACCACCCCTTTGACCGCGCTGTCGCTTTGCAGTGTATTCAGAATGGCGTCAATCTCATCGGCAAAAGAGGCCTTCAGCACATTCATGCTTTCACCCGGAATATCCATGGTGATCACCGCAACCTTATCGTCACGGATGGCCAGGCTAAAACTGCTTTGTTGTATATTAGTCATTATTCAGTCTCCACAATCATTGCAGCACCCAAGCCCCCCGCAGCACAAGCGGTAGTTAAGCCAACACCGCCGCCCCGACGCTGCAGTTCATTCAGGGTTTGAACTATTAAGCGGGTACCAGTAGCTGCAAACGGATGGCCATAAGCCAGCGAGCCGCCGTTAACATTAAATTTGGCCATATCAATTTCACCAATCGCCTGACTGCGGCCCAGTTTTTCTTCGGCAAACTTTTTACTGCCAAACATTTTCATGTTGGCCAGAGCCTGAGCGGCAAAGGCTTCATGCATTTCAATCAGGGTAAGGTCGTTCAGATTCATTCCGGCCCGGTCCAGTGCAATCGGCGTGGCATAAGACGGTCCCATCAGCATATCTTCATGCACCCCAATGGCCGAGAACGCATAGCTGCGAACAAAGCCCAGTGGCTTGTAACCTAAGGCTTTGGCGCGGCTCTCTGTCATCATTAACACCGCCGAAGCACCATCAGTAAGTGGCGTACTGGTCGCAGCGGTAACGGTACCATGATTGCGGTCGAATACCGGCCGCAACTTAGCGTACGACTCCAGCTTTGAGTCCATCCGGATATTGTTATCGATATCCAGGAATTTGTTATAAGGCTCGACATGGGCTGTCATCACTTCGTTAGCCATTAACCCGTTTTGCCAGGCTTTTGCTGCCAGGCTGTGCGAGCGATGCGCCATTTCATCCTGGGCGGCGCGGCTGATGCCATGGGTTTTAGCCATTTGCTCGGCGGTATCGCCCATTGATAAGCCAGTGCTGTATTCAGCAACAGCTGGTGGCACTGGCATAAGATCTTTCAAACCCAACCGACGTAAAATACTGAGTTTCTGACCAAAGGTTTTGGCTTTATTCATATCTACCAGAGCCCGGGCCAGTTTTTTACTGACCCCGATAGGTAGCACTGAGCTGGAGTCAGCGCCGCCGGCAATAGCAATATCAAGCGTGCCAGCCATCATCGATTCAACAACACTGGCAACTGACTGAAAGCTGGTAGCGCAAGCCCGGGTAACACTATATGCATCGGTATGCACCCCCATGCCGGTGCCAAGCACAATTTCCCGGGCAATGTTTGGCGCTTCAGGCATTTGTACCACCTGGCCATACACAACCTGTTGTACCAGGCTGGCATCCAGTTCACTGCGGATCAGTAATTCGTTAACCACCAGTTTAGCCAGGTCCAGCGCCGAAACGCCATGTAACTCTGTAGCTTGTTTTGCAAAAGGCGTACGTAAGCCCGAGACAATCGCTATCCGATCACCACTGCGGGTATGAAGTTTAATGGGCGCTGACATAGCTTTCCTCTTATGAAGTTCGTTTTATCGTGCGAAATAGTCGAAGCCAAAACAGGTCTGACCTGTAAAGATAATTTGATTGTAACGACAGTTGCTGCCAATTAAAACACTTGTTTTAATGCAAACTGAACCTTATTTAGGTTATAACGTCATAGCCTAGCTGTTTTTAAAGCTAACTGTGCAGAAAGTAACCAAAACTTTTAACCAAAAGACTAATATCATTATGGTAAATGCGTTTTCCGCCTTAAAGTCGTATCTCGATAGTCAGGTATTAGGCCAACCTGAACTTACTGAAGGCATTTTACTGGCCTTACTGGCTAATGGTCATTTACTGGTTGAGGGCCCGCCAGGTCTGGCGAAAACCCGGGCAGTAAATGCGCTGGCACACGGGGTTGAAGCTGAGTTCCACCGGGTACAGTTTACCCCGGACTTATTACCTGCAGATTTAACCGGTACCGATATTTACCGGCCGGAAACCGGCCAGTTTGAGTTTCAGTCTGGTCCGCTGTTTCATCATATTATTCTGGCAGACGAAATTAACCGGGCACCGGCCAAAGTGCAGTCAGCATTACTGGAAGCGATGGCCGAGAAACAAATTACCGTTGGCCGCACCACTTACAAGCTACCAGAGTTATTTCTGGTAATGGCCACCCAGAACCCGCTGGAGCAGGAAGGCACTTATCCGTTACCGGAAGCCCAACTCGACCGCTTTTTATTGCACCTTAAAGTAGACTACCCTACTGCCGAAACCGAGCGGGAAATACTCAGGTTAACCCGTAACGAAGCCCTGAATAAAGCACAAAGCCAGCCTGCTGCAATAAGCCAGGCCGAGATCTTCAGTGCCCGTCAGGCCACCTTAAAACTGCACCTGGCGGATAGCCTCGAGGATTATATCGTGCAGTTAATCATGACAACCCGCAATGGCGCAGCTTACAGTGCCAAGCTGGCATCCTGGGTAAGCTATGGCGCCAGCCCCCGCGCGACTATTGCGCTGGAACGCTGTGCCAGAGCCAAAGCCTGGCTGGCAGATCGTGACTTTGTTACTCCGGATGATATTCAGGCCGTGTTTCACAACGTGCTGCGCCACCGCCTGATCTTAACTTATACCGCAGAGGCAGAAGGCATTACTACTGACGATGTGCTGACTGAAATCCTTAACTGTGTTCCCGTACCCTGAATAACACTATGAACACCGTGTTTTCAGCCAGTCAATGGCTTAAACAGTTAAGCGCTGATGGCAGCTCTGTTGGGCTGCCCGAACTGCTATGGTATCAACGTCATACCAAAGTGCTGAACCTGAAGCCCACCATCAGTATTCAGAGTAAATTGGCGGGTACTTATCTGGCTCGCAGTAAAGGCCGGGGTATGGAATTTGACGAAGTCCGGCATTATCAACCTGGCGACGATGTCCGCACTATCGACTGGCGGGTAACTGCTCGCAGCGGCAAGGTACACACCAAATTATTCCGGGAAGAAAAAGAGCGGCCGGTATTTATTGTTACCGATTTAACTGACAGCATGCGCTTTGGCAGCAGTTTGTTGTTTAAATCTGTGCAGGCTGCGCATCTGGCAGCGGTTATCGCCTGGCATGTCAAACAACATGGCGACAAACTTGGCGGCCTGGTATTCAGCAATCAGCAACACCGGGAATTAAAACCCCAGGGCCGCAGCCATGGCGTACTTCGCTATCTGCAAGCCTTGCAGCAGTGTCATCACAGCGCTGCCCTGTCTAATGGTTTAACCTTATCCCAGGCACTGGGTCAGCAACGACGTCTCAGCCGCCCGGGCAGTCTGGTTTATATCCTGTCTGACTTTAATCAACTTGATGAGCAGGCACTGCGCCATATCCGGGCCATTAGTCAGCATAACGAAGTAACCTGCTGTCAGATCAGTGATCCATTGGAACTGGCGTTACCGCAGGCAGCCCGGGGCATTGCCGCTATCCGTAATCAGCAGCAGGTGGTTAGTGCAGAACTGGCCGACCCCAGGCTGCGCTTACGATATCAGCAACAGCAACAGCAACAACAAAGCAAGCTGGCGCTGACCTTACAGCAAGTCGGTTGCAAATGGTTAGATATCAGCGCCGGTGCGCCCATTATCAGTCAGTTGGAGCAAATTCATCATGGCCGCTAAGCAGCAACTCCTTGAGCAGCTGGTGGACATTGCCGAACCAGCCTATCAACTTTCCTGGCAAATTGCGCCGGGAGTTTATATGTTGCTGACGCTTGCCCTGATAGCACTAGCCTACGGCGGCTGGAAGCTTTACCAGCGCTGGCGCTATCTGGCGGCAAAGCGTCAGGCAATCGTTTTACTTAACCAGCTACAGCCTGGCACTGCAAGCCAGATTAACCAGTTGTTAAAGCGGGTGGTGCAACACTATGCGCCAGCCCATCCGGTACTTACAGCCAGTACTGCGCAGTGGCATAATTTTTTACAACAACAACTGCCGGCTAAAGCGCTGCCGCCGCTGAGCAGCTTGCTCTATCAGGCCGGGCCTGAGCCTGAGCAGAACCAGCAGTTTTATCAGTTTGCGAAAAGCTGGCTGCAACAATTGCGCCCGGCAACACTGGCTACCAGCCAGAGTCAGCTCCTGCCATCGGAGGTAGCTGATGTTTGAGCTTAGTTATCCCTGGCTACTGTTACTCATTGTTTTGCCGTTATTTTTGAAAAAACGCCAGCAAGACAGTGGTGGTGCCCTAACCTTACCGGCCCTGGCCCGGTTAGCAGGCGAGCAACAACAACGCCCGGGCTGGAAACGCCATTTTGCTTCACTGCCGCAAGCGCTAATCTGGATAATGCTGGTGTTAGCAGCATGCCAGCCGCGGTGGCTGGGTGAGCCGGTCACCCTGCCCCAGCAAGGCCGTGATTTGATGTTAGCTATTGATTTATCCGGCTCAATGGATATGAATGACATGGTGCTCGATGGCCAGACGATGAACCGGTTATCGGCGGTGAAACGGGTGGTGGGTGACTTTATCCTGCAGCGCAAAGGTGACCGCCTGGGCCTTATTCTGTTTGCCGACGCGGCGTATCAGCAAACGCCGCTGACATACGATTTGGCTACTGTGCAAACCTTTCTGGATGACAGCCAGCTGAAACTGGTTGGCCAGCGCACGGCTATTGGCGAAGCTATTGGTCTGGCAGTTAAACGCTTAAATGAATACGAAACCAGTAATAAAGTGCTTATTCTGTTAAGTGATGGTGCTAACAATGCTGGCAATATCCAGCCACTGGAAGCGCTGGCACTGGCTAAAGCTGCTGGCATTAAGGTCTATACCGTAGGTGTCGGTGCGGAGCAGATGGTGCAGCAAACCGTTTTTGGCCGGCGCACCGTTAATCCCTCTCAGGATTTAGATGAACAATTGTTAACTCATATCGCCAGTGAAACCGGCGCCAGGTATTTCAGGGCCCGCAACCTTGCTGAATTAAAACAGATTTATCGTTTGCTGGATCAACTGGAACCGATCAGCCGTGATAACCTGACGTACCGGCCGCAGCACAGCTTGCTGCACTGGCCACTGGCGGTGGCATTAGTGTTGTCGTTTGGATTGGCAATCAGGCGGATTAACTGGCGGAGGCTGTATGAACCTGCTGGCTGATTTTCATTTATTACGCCCATGGTGGCTGCTGGCTCTGCTGCCTGCCCTTACATTGTGGCTGTTGATTTTACACTACCGGCAACAAAGCAGTGCCTGGCAGCGGGTTATTGCCCCGCACTTACAGCAACTGATGCTCAGTGGCAATTTACTGCTTAAGCGCAACCCCCTGGCGCTACCGGTACTGTTAATTTGCTGGTTGCTTAGTGTGTTAGCGCTGGCAGGTCCCAGCTGGCAGAAGCAACCACAGCCAGCTTTTACTTTGAATAAAGCCACCGTGCTGATTGTCGATATGTCGATATCGATGCGCGCCACCGACATGACACCAGACAGGTTTAGTCAGCAACGATTTAAAGCGCTCGACTTTATTGAAGAACTGGCTGAAGGCGAACTGGCATTGATAAGCTTTGCCGGTGATGCCTTTGTGATCTCGCCACTGACTCCCGATTTTAACAATGTCCGGTTACTGCTTAATGAACTGAGACCGGAATTAATGCCGGTGCAGGGATCTAATATTGCGGCAGCGTTAGACGAGGCAGATAAGCTGCTGCGCCAGGCCGGGCACAGCCACGGGGATGTCGTGCTTTTTACAGATGGCTTCGCCTCTTCTGCTTACCCGGAAATTATGCAACGGCTGGATAACTGGCCGCACCGACTGTCGGTTTTAGCCTTTGGATCTGAACAAGGTGCGCCGGTACAACTTGAAAACGGCCAGCTGCTGAAAGACTCCCGTGGTGCTGTAGTTATTCCAACAGTGCCGGCTAGCCAACTGGCAGCACTTGCCCGCAAAGGCCGTGGCAGTTTCGCCGCCGCCGGCAGCAGTAACAGCGATATAGCCGGACTGTTAGCAAAAATAAACAGCCAGTTTCAGCAACAGGCAGAGCAGACTGAGCAATTCGCCGGCGATCTGTGGCAGGACAACGCTGTCTATCTGGTATGGTTACTGTTGCCATTGGCACTATATCTGGCCAAACGTGCACCAGTGCTGGTGTTATTACCCCTTTGTTATATCCCAAATGCTGACGCAGATGTCTGGCGAGATCTTTGGCAAACTCCTGCTGAGCAGGCGATAACTGACTATCAGCAGCAAGATTACCACAGCGCGCAACAGAAATTTAAAGATCCACTGTGGCAAGGCAATGCGGCATACCGGCTGGGCAATTATGCCGGCGCAGAGCAAGCATTCAGCCGAGCTGTAGAGCAGCAACCAAGCGCCGACGGCTATGCCAATTTAGGCAACAGCCTGGCGATGCAACAAAAATTTGAGCAGGCACTGGCCAGTTACCAGCAAGCATTGGCTCTTGATCCTGAACACACTCAGGCAAAACAAAATGCTGAACTTCTAAACCAGCTGCAACAGCAACAGCCTAATCAGCAGCAAGATGGTGAACAACAAGACGGCGAGCAACAGGACGCTGAACAACAAAATGCCGGGCAGCAAGCCGCTGATGACAGCTCAGTCGGATCTGAAGGTGATAGCGCAGAACAGGGGCAAAGTGATCCAGAGCAAAATGACACTGCCGGCGAACCGTCAGATCAAAATGCCGCACCCCAGCAGCAAACTCCGGAACAAACTGAGCCAACGCCTGATGAACAGCAAGCAGCCTCAGCCGAACAACAGCAACAGCAAGAGTTGACTGACACTGAACAGCAACAGGCAATTCGTGAAATGTGGCCTAATGCTAATCAGGAAGAACAGCAGCAACTGGACAATTTATTACGCAAGGTGCAGGACGACCCGGGGTTGTTGCTCCGCAACCGAATGAACCTTGAGTATCAGAAACGCCGACAATACGCTTTACCTAAAGGAGTAGAACAGGAATGGTAGTACGTGGTCTGTCATTGAGCTTAATGTGGAGTGCACTGTTAGGTGTGCTACTTAGTTTGCTGCTTAGTGCGCCAGCTTTTGCTATCAGCCAACTTAATGCCCGGCTAGACAAAAATCCGGTCATGCTGGGTGAAAGTGTGTTGTTAGAAGTAACCGCCGACAGCAGATTACCGGCCAGCAGTATCAACTTCAGAGTCCTCGACAATAATTTTACTGTGATGGTGCCATCGGTCAATCAGAGCACCAGAGTGATTAATGGCGATGCCAGTCACAGTACTACCTGGACTGTTACACTACTGCCTAAAGCCAGCGGTAATTTTACCATTCCGGCTTTTAGCATTGATAACGTCAGCAGCGAACCATTAACTATTGAAATTCTGCCAGTGCAGCAAGGCTCTGGCACCCTGCGTGACGTCTTCCTGCAAAGTAAACTCAGTAGTAACGAGCTGATGGTGCAGCAAATGGTGTACTACGACGTTACTATCTATTTTAGCGGCGATATTCAGCGGGGCAGTTTGTCAGAACCGCAGCTTGATGACGCGCTTATTCAGCAGGTCGGCCAGGATAAAGAAGGCTCAGAACTGATTGACGGTGAACGTTATCGCTCAATTACCCGCCGCTATGCCATTACGCCACAGCGCAGTGGTGAGTTTACTATCGCCCCTCCCACTTTCAGCGGTGACGTAATAGACAGGGAAAGTGCCCGCCAAAGCTATTTTGCCAGAAGCAGAACCATAGTACGGGAAGCTGAAGCACTGCCGATAACAGTACAGGCCCAACCTGCAGGCTTCAAAGGCGACTGGCTGGTTGCTGGTTTGGTCACACTTAATGAAGAATGGCAACCTGAGCAAGCTCAGTTGGTACAGGGTGAGCCAGTTACCCGGATTATTACCCTGTCAGCAGTAGATGTAGCAGCCAACCAGTTACCTGAACTAACTATAGAACTACCCGATGGTTTCAGGGTGTATCAGGAACAACCACAAGTTAAAGGTGCGGAACGGGCGGGTCGCCTGGTGGCGCAACAAGTCATTACCAGTGCCATCATTGCCAATACGCCGGGGGAGTTTACCCTGCCCGAGGTTAAAATATCCTGGTGGAACAGCCAGACCAACCGGTTAGAACAAACCATTTTGCCCTCGCGGAAAGTACAGGTGCAGCCAAATCCGCAGCGGCCCAATACGCCGCTAATAAGCAATGAGCCGGCTAAATCGTTCATAGAGTCTGCTCCCCTGCCCCAGCCAGACTCTGGCTGGGGTTGGAATTATACCAGCTGGCTGTTACTGGTTGGCTGGCTGTTAAGCGTAGCATTGTTGATCTGGCGGCAGCCTAAGATAACGCGCCAACAAGCTGGCACCGGGCCAGGCGCCGAGCAGAGCAGCGGACAAAAATTTAACAGTAAAGCATTAAAGGCGGCTTGTCGCACTCATAACAAGGCCGCTGCCCGCCAACAGCTACTGCTATGGGCCCGCCACCATAAAATAATGAGCCAGGGTTCGTTAAGTGCGCTTAGCCAGCAAATCGGCCCGGGAGCATTCAGCAACCAGTTACAGCAACTAAATGCCGCACTCTACAGCGACAGCGCGGCACACTGGCAAGGTGATGCGCTGCTGCAGGCATGGTCAGATTATCAACAAGGTAACAATCAACCGGTAAAAAATGACGCACTTGCCCCGCTCTACCCGGAATAATGTAAGCTGCAGCGCTGTCTTCTTTGGCATAAAGCTCTGGTAAGCCAGGGTTCATCTTGTTAGCATGAAAAAAAATAATAAGGAGTCTGTGCTTTGGAAACTGCAACTATTTTTGCTTTGGGTATTTATTTTGCGGCCATGATAGGTATCGGTTTATACGCGTATCGCAATACCGATGAGAGTGTTTCTGGTTATATGTTGGGCGGCCGGAAACTGGGGCCGGGCGTGACTGCCTTGTCTGCCGGTGCTTCAGATATGAGTGGCTGGATGTTAATGGGCTTACCCGGCGCCATGTATCTGACCGGTTTAAGCAGCGCCTGGATAGCGGTTGGCTTGCTGATTGGCGCCTACATCAATTATATCGTGGTAGCGCCGAGACTGCGGGTTTATACCGAAGTAGCCCATGATGCAATTACCATCCCCGACTACTTTGAAAAACGCTTTGAAGATAAAACCCGCTTATTGCGGGTTGTTTCATCTGTAGTTATTGTTATTTTCTTTACTCTCTATACCTCATCCGGTGTAGTTGGCGGCGGCAAACTATTTGAAAGCTCATTTAATCTCAGTTATGAACTTGGTTTATATGTTACTGCTGGTGTAGTGGTTATTTACACTTTGATCGGTGGCTTTATGGCCGTTAGCATGACTGACTTCGTTCAGGGTTGTATTATGTTTGTATCCCTGGTTCTTGTGCCAGTGGTTGCGCTTGATCACCTTGGGGGTTTTAGTGAGGTGAAACAAGTCGTTGAAACCATTGATCCGGCGCTGATCAACTGGGTTGGGACATCATCGCTGATAGCGATAGTATCTGCGCTGTCCTGGGGCCTGGGATACTTTGGTCAGCCGCACATTATTGTCCGTTTTATGGCTATTCGCTCGGTAAAGGATATTAAAACAGCCCGTCGTATTGGCATGAGCTGGATGCTGGTCACTATTGTCGGCGCATTAATGACCGGCTTCGTCGGCATTGCCTATGTAGCACAAACTAAAATGACACTAAGCGACCCTGAAACTATCTTTATCGTCTTTTCCCAATTTCTGTTTCACCCTTTTATCGCCGGTTTCTTATTAGCGGCAATTTTAGCAGCAATAATGAGCACCATATCCTCTCAGTTACTGGTGACATCCAGCTCCCTGACCGAAGATTTTTACAAAGCGTTTGTAAAACGTGATGCGACCCAGCGCGAGCTGGTGCTGGTAGGAAGAGTGTCAGTGCTGGCCGTGGCTCTGGTTGCTATCGCGCTGGCCTACGACAGGGATAGTTCAGTGCTGCAACTGGTTAGCAACGCCTGGGCTGGTTTTGGTGCCGCCTTTGGTCCAATGATTATTCTTAGCCTGTACTGGAAGCGAATGACTTTTGCAGGGGCCTTAAGTGGCATTGTGGTTGGTGCGCTTACCGTTTTAATCTGGATCTATGCGCCTGTCACCATAAATGGCGCCAGCTTAAGCAGCACGCTGTATGAAATTGTTCCCGGCTTTATTCTCAGCACCCTGGCAATCGTTATCGTTAGTAAGTTCAGTCGGGGTCCTGCGCCCAGTGTGCTGACGATGTTTAGCAAGATGGAACAACAGTTGGCAGACCAGAGATAGCAGACCAAATCCCCACTACGTAATAAAGTACTATCGCGTTGTGGGGAAAATTTGCTAAATTAACCGTAAGAAATCACTTGAGATACCTGCAATATGTATTTTTATGCTGCCCGCCAACCCATTCTCGATCGTAATAAAGTACTGTACGCCTATGAATTATTATTCCGGGACGGCCTGAGCAATGTGTTTCCCGAAATTGACGGCGACGAAGCAACCTCAAAAATGATTGCAGGCAGCCAGTTTAGTTTTGGTTTAGAAGATTTTCTGGGCGATAAGCCGGGGTTTATTAATTTCACCCTGGATTCTCTGCTAAAAAAATATCCCAGCATGCTACCGAAAGAGCAGGTAGTGGTTGAAATTCTGGAAACGGTGCAGCCCGGCAAACGCCTGTTGGCTGAGTGTCAGCATTTAAAAGAACAGGGCTACACCCTGGCGCTTGATGATTATATTCATCAACCTGTCTGGCGCCATTTTTATCCTTATATCGACATTATCAAAATTGATTTTCGCGATACCAACATCGAAACCATTAAAAGTGTGCAGGAAGCGATAGCTGATTTTCCACATATAAAATTGCTGGCAGAGAAAGTTGAAACAAACGAAGAGTTTCAGCAGGCGTTAGATATGGGATTTTATTACTTCCAGGGCTTCTTTTTCTCGCAACCAGAAATGATGCAGACTAAAGCCTTATCACCTGCACAAATGACGTTAGCAGAATTGCTGTACGAAACATCAAAATCAGAACTGGATCTGGTAAAAATCACCAACATTTTTCAGCGTGACGTTAGTTTGTCATATAAATTATTACGCTACAGTAACTCATCCATTTTTAAACGCCGGGCTGAAATAGAAACGATTAAACAAGCATTAGTAGTACTCGGCCAGGTTGAACTTAAGAAATTCCTGTCGTTGTTGTTCACAGCCCAAATCAGCAGCGATAAGCCGGCTGAACTGATGCGTATGTCGATGACCCGGGCCCGCTTTGCTGAGGGCTTAGCCAGCATTGACGGCAAAGTAGATACCGGCAAAGCGTTTTTAACCGGGTTAATGTCACTAATGGATGCAATCTTAGATGAATCCATTGCCAGCGTAATGGAAAAGCTGCCTCTGGCTAAAGAAATTAAAGATGCGTTGGTTGAAAATACCGGCGTGCTTGCCGACTATTTAACCCTGATAAAATATTATGAAACTGCACAGTGGCAACAGGCTAATCAGGCGATCGATCAACTGGGTATTGCCACAGAAAAAGTACCTGATGCCTATCATACTGCGGTGCAGTGGGCAAATGAGCAAATGAAAGCCTTAGGAGATTAAGCCTAAGGCTTCGCCCTTAAACCGGTGTCTGATAATTACTCAAAGCTGGTAATTACTCAAAACTGACATACCTGGCAACTTTTGCAGCCAGCTTATCACCAATACCTTTAACCTCTGTTAATTGCTTCTCGTTGGTAATTGGGCCTTTTTCCTGAATATAAGCCAGGATTGCCTGAGCTTTAGCCTTACCTATACCTGGTACTGCCTCAAGTTGCTCAGCAGTGGCTTTGTTCAGGTTTAATTTCTGCTGTTGTTGCGCAGTGGCAGTTTGTTTATCAAGAGTGGCACCGGGTTTAGCTGCCAGGGTTTGGTTTGCAGTTAACGTCAGCCCGGTTAATAACAATGCTATTGCTACATTTTTCATGGAGTGTTCCTTACTGTTTTTTGGTTGCATCCCTGCAAAGCTATTGGTAAAAAGTTTAAGCCACTACAACTGTTTAGATTGGCCCTTTAAACAGTGACCTGGCACAAAACCCAGAGAAGCAACATTTTTAATACCAATCAAATATAAATTAGTATATTTTTTAACTTTTGCAATTTTTATTTAACTTTTTATTGCACATGTTATTGGTGTCTCTATTCAGCGACAATTAATGCTGAATGGCATAGGCTGGGGATTAATCGCAGAATTAAGTTTATTGTTGCGTACGAGATAGTTAGGTAACATACAACTGAAACCATATGTGGAGAATAGCATGCTTCGTTCACTGCTGTTGCTAGTCTTGTTGTCTGTGTTATCACTAACACCTGACGCCCTGGCACTTGGTAATACACAATCAGGAGTCACTAAAGAGCAGGCGGCTTCGCTTGCTCAGCAACGTTATCCGGGCAAAGTTTTAAAAGTGCAGACCGAAAGCAGGCATTATCGGGTGCGCTTAATTCAGGCTGATGGCAGAGTAATTACCGTACTGGTCGATAATCGCACCGGCCGGGTTGAAAGGGATGATAAATAATGCGGGTATTAGTGGTAGAAGATGAAACCTTATTAGCTGAGCAAATTAAACAACAATTAGCTCAGCAGCAATTTAGTGTTGATATCGCCAGAGACGGCGAAGATGGTTGGTTTAAACTGGCTGAATATCCATACGATTTAGCCGTAATTGACCTGGGTTTGCCAAAAATGGATGGCCTGACTCTTATTCGTAAAGCCAGACAAAAAGATATTAAAACCCCGATTATTATTTTAACTGCCCGCGGCAGCTGGCAGGAGAAAGTAGAAGGGCTGGACGCAGGTGCAGATGACTATCTGACCAAACCATTCCATGGGGAAGAATTGTTAGCACGGTGCAATGCCTTAATCCGCCGCGCAGCCGGCCAGCCTGATCCGACACTGAGTGCCGGCGCAGTATCGCTGAACAGTCGGACCCAGCAGGTTTGGGTTAATGATGATGAAGTTATCCTGACAGCATATGAATATAAAGTGCTGGAATATTTTATGCTCAATCCCAGTAAGGTTATTTCTAAAACTGAATTAACCGAGCACATTTACGATCAGGATTTTGATTTAGACAGCAATGTTATTGAAGTGTTTGTTTTACGTCTGCGTAAAAAACTCGATCCCGAAGGCGAGCTAAAACCGATAGAGACATTACGTGGCCGCGGTTACCGCTTTAATCTGACAATCAGCTAATTATGACCTTGTCACTCAAGCTACGACAGGGCTTGGTTAGCATAGTGTTGCTTATTTTGTTGCTGCCAAGCTCATTTATTGCGATTGATCAGGCTTTTTTCACCCAGTTGCTGACCAATGCCGAGCAAAGACTTGAAGTGCACATGTACGCTATTTTATCTGATCTGAAAATTGACGACGGAAAAATAGAGCTGAGTAATAATACCTTGTCACCGGATTTTTTCCGGCCCGATTCAGGTTTAAGTGCCTATATTACCAGCGCTGCCAATACCAATACAGATGCCGACATACCCCTTGCAGGCAGCACGAGTGGATACAGCAGTTATGTTGATAGCATCGTCTGGCAGTCGGACTCCTCAATGAATCAGAACTTTAACCCGCCAGACACGACTCTTGTTCCGGGCGAGCATCTGTTTTATCCCTATGTCAGCGCATCCAGGGAATACTGGGTACTTAGTATCGCGCTGTTATTTGATTCCGGTGAACAAACCCAGCCATTAACTATTCATATCGTTCAGACTGATGCGATGTTAAAGGCACCTTATCTGAGCTTCCGCAATACTTTGCTTACCTGGTTTTTCTGGATTGGTGCTGCCCTGGTGCTGTTAAGTGTGCTGGCCTATTATTGGACCACCAAGCCGCTGAGTAAGCTTGATCAGGAAATCCGCAAGCTGGAGGGCGGCGAACAAGACCATCTTAATGGCCAATACCCGGCAGAACTCACCACCATTAAAGAAGATTTAAACTTATTGCTGGCGAATCAGAACCGGCAAAAACAACGATACAGAAACCACCTGAGCGATTTGGCACATGCATTAAAAACACCGGTAGCAGTGTTAAATACCTCAGCTCTTAGCCAGCAACCGGAACTAAAAGAGCAGCTCGACCGGATAAGTGGCATGATAGAGCATCAACTGAAACGGGCCAGCAGCTCCGGCCAGGATATCTGGAAAAAGCAATTTGAAATTCTGCCCCATATTGAAAAGCTCTGTAACGCGCTGCAAAAAATTTACCGGGATAAAGATCTGCATATTCAGACAGACTGTCCGGAAAATGCAACGTTTCGGGGCGATGAGACTGATTTGATGGAAATATTGGGTAACTTGCTCGATAACGCCTGCAAAGCATGTAAACACCAGGTAAAGCTTACCGTCAGCCTGAACCCGCTTAATTTAGTTATTGAAGATGACGGCCCCGGCATTGCCAAAGAAGCCAGAAAGAAACTGTTTACCCGCGGTACCAGGCTTGATACCTATAAAGATGGTCATGGTGTCGGTTTATCAATTGTGGCGGAACTGGTTGCATCCTATTCCGGAGGCATGCAAATTAGCGACAGCCCGCTGGGTGGTGCCAGATTCGAACTTATTTTTCCGGAATAAATAACCTTGCAACAAATAAGACCGCAACAAACACTGATCTCCCCCCCATCACCCACCGTATTGTTTCTGAATATTTTGAGGACAGAGCATCATGGAACTTAACCCGGCAACAATTAAAATTAAAAACCTGCGTTTACGAACCTTTATCTGTATTAAAGACGATGAAATCAATAACAAGCAAGATGTCATCATTAATGCAAAAATCCAGTACAGTGCTAATAATGCGGCCAATAGCGACGACATGAGTAATGCTCTTAATTATCGTACCATTACCAAGCAAATCATCGAACTTGTTGAAATGAATCGCTTTAGTTTACTGGAAAAATTAACTGCTGATGTACTGGCTCTGGCCAGCGCTCATCCTGCAGTGCACTTTGCTGAAGTGGAAATAGACAAGCCTCATGCCCTGCGATTTGCTGACTCAGTTTCACTTACCTTATCGGTAAACAAATAATAAATTGGCAACAACCCGCTATACTTAGCAGCAGTTTGCTAATCAACAGGAGTGGATCATGCGTATTTTAGTGACCGGTGGCACAGGTTTAATAGGTTCTGCCCTGCTTAAATACTGGCGTGATCAACATCAGATAACAGTATTAACCCGCAAGGCTGTTGCCAGCCAGCAGCATTCTGCTGCACTAAACTACGTTAATTCCCTGCAGCAAGTTGATTTTAATCAGCTTGATGCAGTAATTAATCTGGCTGGCGAACCCATTGCAAATAAAAGATGGACCGATAAACAGAAGCAGCGCATCTGCGATAGTCGCTGGCAATTGACTGAGCAACTGAGTGAATGCATCCAGGCGGCAACCACGCCTCCAGGCTGTCTGATCAATGGTTCTGCAGTTGGCTACTACGGCCGTCAGGGCACCGAGTATATCAGTGAGGAACACAACGCCTTTTACCCTGAATTCAGCCACGACATTTGTGCCCGTTGGGAAAACCTGGCGCAAAGAGCGAGCAGCGACAAAACCCGGGTATGCTTGCTGCGAACAGGCATAGTGCTATCAGATCAGGGCGGAGCGTTGGCCAAAATGCTGCCAGCTTTTCGCTTCGGTATGGGCGGACCGCTTGGCAATGGCCAGCAATATATGTCCTGGATCCACATCGATGACATTGTTAAGCTGATAGACTTCCTGTTGCAATCCCCTACTTTGCAAGGCCCTTTTAATGCTGTCGCTCCCAAACCTGTAACTAATAAGCAATTTAGTCAGGCGCTGGCACAACGGCTGAACCGGCCGGCCAAACTGACGATGCCGGCTTTTATGCTAAGGCTTCTGTTTGGTGAAATGGCAGATATCTTGCTGTACGGCCAACGGGTAGTGCCACAACAAGCGCTGGATGCAGGTTTTAAATTTCAGTATCCAACCCTGCCAGCTGCGCTGGCAGAATTAGATTTATAAACAACGCCAATTAACTTTGAATAACCCGCCTGATCAGGATTGCACCGGGTATCTGCAGTAAACGCCGCAACTGCCACCATCCCAATAAACTGACCGATACCA
This sequence comes from Arsukibacterium perlucidum DSM 18276, assembly GCF_000382165.1. GTDB lineage: Bacteria > Pseudomonadota > Gammaproteobacteria > Enterobacterales > Alteromonadaceae > Alishewanella > Alishewanella perlucidum. The sequence continues at coordinate 141,986 of NZ_KB907702.1, forward strand.
CGCCAATAACCGGCCCCATCCACCACAGTGCGAAATGGAATTGAAACGGCATATCGAAAACCCGTTGTTGCAACACTATCAGTAACAGTTCAGCCAGCACGGTGGCAAACAAACCCGCCAGCGCGCCCAGAAATGCGAACTCAAGCAACAAGGCATTTCGCAAAAACACATACTTGGCACCAAGTGTACGTAAAATTGCTAACTCCTGCTCACGTTGTTCCAGTGTAGCCTGCACCTGCGCTACCAGTACCAGTGCTGCCGCAAGCGCAATGATTATCAGGATAAAACTGAGGGCAATAGTCACCTGAGCAATAATGTCATTTACCTGATTAATAATGGCATCGACACTTAGCACGGTTACCGTGGGCATCTGCCGGGCCAGCTGATTAATCAGATTGCCGCTGCCCTGCTCAAGATAAAAAGCAGTAATATATGTCGCAGGGAACGTTGCCAGCACATCGGGGCTCAGAATCATGTAAAAGTTAGGTTGCAGACTATTCCAGTCAACCTGCCGGATACTGGTTACTGTAGCCTTTACCTGCTGACCACCGATTGAAAAATCGAGCTTATCGCCGAGTGTTAACTGTAACCGTTCCGCTATTTCCTGCTCTACTGATACCTCAGCATTAGTAGCATCATTAAACCACTGCCCTTCAATAATCTTGTTATTGGCGGGTATTTGCGCCAGCCAGGTCAGGTTAAGCTCGCGCCCCACACCAACCCGTTGCTCGCTGCGATCCTCTTTGGTCGCCTCTTGCTGCAGCTGCTCGCTGTTAATACTGAGCAAACGGCCTCGAACCACCGGATAAAAAGGCTCAGGCTGTAAATTGTTTGCTTCGGTAAATGCCGTTACCTTAGCGCGCTGCTCGGCGCTGACATTCACCAGGAAATGATTCGGTGCTCCCTCTGGTATTTGTTGCTGCCACTGACCAATCAATTCTGCCCGTAAAAAATACAGCAGTAAGGTCAGAAAAATAGCCAGACTAAAAGTGATTAACTGAAAGCTATTTGGCCATAATCTGCGGCGCAGGTTTGCTAACGCCAGCCGACCAGCACTGCTTTGCCCCGCCGCTACAGGCCGGGCAAGCTTAACCATAACCGCAGCGAAGCCAAGCAAAATCGCAGCAAACAACGCGCAAAGTAAAAACAAGCCGACACTAATCAGCAACTCGCCACTGAATAGCCACATTAAGCCCCAGATAGCCGCGGCACCAAATAGCATCTGCCATTTGTCCAGATTCATTACAGCCGCAGGTTGCTTTAATACTTCAATGGCCGGGGTTTTTGCCAGTTGCCACAAGGGCCTGGCCGCAAACAGCAAGGCGCAGATAATGCACGTCAGGGTGCCTAGCAATAGTGGTCTGAAACTGAATTCTGGCCGGTAATCACTGATATAGTTGCCAATACCCAGCTCAGCAGCAAAAATTGCCAGCTGGCCGCCCATCAACCCTAACACTAAACTAAATAACACCACCAGTAACAAGTGGCTGCTGTACAGTAACCTGGCTTTGGCTGTGGTTGCGCCAAGGGCTTTAATAATCGCTACCGCCTGGGTGTGGCGCTGACTGTAGCGGCTGGCCGCTACAGCAGCCGCACAAGCCGCCAACACTATGCCTAATAAGCCTGCCAGTAGCAGAAAACGCTCTGCCCGCTCCAACGCGCTGCCAATGGCAGATTCGCGGTCAAGATTACGCCAGCGCTGATGAACTGTCAGCCTGGGCTTAAGCGCATCAGTAAGCGCATCCAGCGCACTGGCAGTGCCTGCGAATAAATAACGATAACTAATCCGGCTACCGGGCTGCACAATACTGGTTGCGGCTACATCGGCCAGATGCATTATCACTCTGGGCGAGCCACCGAACACACTCAGCGGTGCATCGGGTTCATTAACAATAACACCCGCAACAACCAGCCTGGCCTCTCCCAGCTCAACGGTATCGCCGGGTTTAACTTGCAGTAAGTCCAGTAACCTGGCTTCAAACCAGACTTCACCCGGGGCTAACTGCCCGGGCGAACCGGAGGTGATACTCGCCGAGCGATGTAATACTAATTCGCCGCGCAGCGGATAACTATCGTTGACTGCCTTAATCGTCGCCAGCTGCATTTGCTCACCGGCAAACAACATCGAATCAAATTGCATTTGGCGGGCTGTTGCGACACCCAACTCGCTTGCCACGCTAAAATAAGCATCGTCGAACGGCTGACTTGATCCCAACACCCTGTCAGCAGCAGTAAACTGGGCACTGCGTTGTTGCAAAGCACTTTTAACACTTTGAGTAATACCGCTTAAACTAACAACAGACCCTACCGCCAGAAACAAGGCGAAGGCGATAACCCATAATTCACCCCGTTTTAATTCCCGCCAAAACAAGCGACCTGCAATACTAGCCCACATTGGCTGCCACCTCTGTTGCTGCTACCGCTGTTGCAGTATCTGCTGGCACAAAGCTACCTGACCGCATCTGGTACTGCCGCTGACAACGCTTTGCCAGCTCAGCATTATGCGTTACCAGCACCAGCGTTGTGCCCTGACTATCGTTCAGCTCAAATAATAAGTCTTCAATCATTTGGCCGGTCACGGCATCCAGATTAGCAGAAGGCTCATCAGCAAATAAAATTGCTGGTTTAGTAATAAATGCCCTGGCAATCGCAACCCGCTGCTGTTCACCACCGGATAGCTGCGAAGGATAGAAATCGGCCCGGGCAGTCAACCCTACCTGTTCCAGCAAGGCCAGGCCCCGCTCCCGCGCCTTTCTGTCACCCGACAGCTCGGCAGGTAACGTAACGTTCTCCAGCGCTGTTAAACTGGGTAGCAGCAAAAATGACTGAAACACGAAACCCACGTCCCGTGCTCTTACTCCTGCCCGCTCGTCTTCTGACATCTGATGCAAAGGTTTGCCTGCCATATGTATTTCACCGTCGCTCGGTGTATCAAGCCCCGCCAGCAAACTGAGCAGCGTCGACTTGCCTGAGCCGGAGGCGCCCACTATCGCAACCGTTTCCCCACGATTGATTGTCAGGCTGATATCATGCAGGATAGTCAGTGATCCCTCCGGGACCTTGACACGTTTAGCAAGGTTTATAGCTTTAATATGTAATTCAGGTGTTTTATTCATGCGCATCATCTTTTTGTTGTTTATCTGTTTAACCAGTCACATAACTTATGCTGACAAATTACTAATCTTAGGTGACAGCCTGAGTGCCGCCTACGGTATGCAACAACACCAGGGCTGGCCAGCGCTGCTGCAGAAAAACACTGAATGGCAGCTTATTAATGCCAGTATCAGTGGTGAAACCACCGCCGGTGGTCTGGCCCGCCTGCCGGCGCTGCTGACAGAGCATCAGCCAGCTGCTGTGATGATTGAACTGGGTGGCAATGACGGTTTGCGGGGCTTCTCGGTAGAGCTCATTCAGGCAAACCTCAGTAAAATCATTACGCTGGTAAAGCAGCATAATGCCCAGCCGTTGCTAATGCAAATACGGATCCCACCCAACTATGGACCACGCTATGTCAGACAATTTACAGCACTATATCCACAACTTGCCGAACAGCATCAGATTACACTATGGCCGTTTTTTATGGATAGTATTGCGATTAATAGCGATTTAATGATGGCAGATGGTATTCATCCAAACATCGCAGCCCAACCGATGATTAGTGACTTTATGGCGGATTTACTGACAGAATTAGAGAAGAAATAAATTTGGGGAAAATGGGCTTTGCGCGGTGTTCTGACACCGCCTTCACGGCGATAGAATGGGCAATAAGGAATAGATATAAAATTCAGATGGCGTCCCCTAGGGGATTCGAACCCCTGTTACCGCCGTGAAAGGGCGGTGTCCTAGGCCTCTAGACGAAGGGGACATAACAGTACACATCAGAACATGGTGCTTTAGCTAAAGTGGCGTCCCCTAGGGGATTCGAACCCCTGTTACCGCCGTGAAAGGGCGGTGTCCTAGGCCTCTAGACGAAGGGGACGCACTGGAAATCTTGGTGGAGCTAAGCGGGATCGAACCGCTGACCTCTTGCATGCCATGCAAGCGCTCTCCCAGCTGAGCTATAGCCCCACACTTTTGCACCCAGCCATTTCGCCGAAACGTTATCGCTGAACACGGGGCGCATTCTAGGGTGACACCGTAAATGTGTCAACAGTTTTTTCTAGCCAAAATTTTGTTCGGCCATTTTTTAAACTCTCCGCTTAAAATTCCAGCTAATAAGCGGCCAGCCCCCTGATTTTTCGATAACTTTCTTTGTCCTGATTCATTAAGTTACCAGGGTTAAGCTTAGCGCACTGTCTAGAGGCAAATCACACAAAACCAGCTGCAGTTATCGTCTTTAGCAGAGAATTTGTATACACTGCAAGCATAGTGCATTTGCAGAGCTGTATTCAAAGATCAAGGATAATCATTTGAATACCTGCTCACTTATTAATAAGGACATTACTATGTACGAATCCTACTATGGTTTAAATCAGCGCCCTTTTCAGCTTACACCGAATCCCAACTGGTTTTTTGCCAGTAAATTACACAAGCGCGCCCTTGCTTATCTGCAATATGGTTTAACCCAGGGTGAAGGTTTTATCGTTATTACCGGTGATGTTGGTACCGGCAAAACGACCATTGCTAATCAGCTCCTTAATCAGCTTAATCAAGACGAAATTATCGCCAAGCAAATTGTCACATCAAAGTTGTCGCCTGATAATCTGATCAGAATGATTGCATCAAGCTTTAACCTGGTGGTAACCGAGCAAAATAAAGCCAGCTATCTGGATGCAATTTACAGCTACTTAAAGCGTCTGCACGCCCAGCACCGTCGTGCCCTGTTGATCGTGGATGAGGCTCAGAATCTGCCACTCGAATCGATTGAAGAGTTAAGAATGTTGTCTAATTTTCAGGTCAATGGCAAACCGCTGCTGCAAAGCTTTTTACTGGGCCAGAATGAACTTAACCCTATTATTCAGGCACCCAATATGGAGCAATTCCGGCAGCGCATTATAGCGTCATCTAATCTGACAGCTTTACAAACCGACGAAACACGCGCTTATATTGAATTCAGGTTGAATCAGGCAGGGGCAAAAGCAGGTTTAATCGAAGACGACTGCTACCTACATATTCAGCAGTTTAGTCGTGGTATCCCCAGAAAAATAAACCTGTTGATGGACAGGGTTATGCTATATGGCTATCTGGAAGAGCTAACAACTATCGGGGAGAAAGATTTGCTGGCTGTCGTCAGCGAACTATCACAGGAAGTAGCTAATCAGGTGCCACCGCAGCAGATAACAGAAACTAAGCCAGCTGACACTAAACCGGCAATGCTGTCAGATATTAACGCAATGTTAGACAGCTCATTAGAACAGAAAGTTAAGCTGGCAAAAGAACTCGACCAGCTACTGAAAAAACAAAAGCAATTGCTGGTAGACGGCCAGCATAAAGAAAACTAAGTTCAGCAATTAACAAAACTGCCGTGGCTAACTGTTAAAAATTATAAATATAGGTTAGCCACAGCCGGTTTTCACTGCCATTAAAGCGGTCTATATTAGAATTCCGCTCTATCCTGCGCAGCGACAATGACATTTCTGAATGCTCTGTAAGCGTCATGTCATATCCTACTGACATCAGAATATTGTCGTCTTCGCGATTAGCAAACTCGTAATCAATCTGATACACCCGTAGCGCCGCATTAATACTGCTTCGTTCAGACAACCGCCAGCCCGTGTTTAAGTTTATACTGCGACCTTCTTGCTCTTCGTTACGCTCAACATATTCAGTATCACTGACATTCATCACTAAATTTACGCTGAGTCGCCGCTTACTGTAACCCAGTGCAAAAGTAGCTGAGCGGCGCAATACCAACTCCTGATCAAGTTCAAGCCCGACATCAAACGCCTGCTGGTATGACTCACCGGGTAACGGTATGTAGTTGGCATTTGGCGGACGGAAACAGTCGGTAAACTCAATTGCCGTTTGAGGACAGACAAAAATACCCAAATCTATCAACTCACGGTCTAAAAAGGTCTGCGTTTGCACCGTGTCGGTTACGCTTAAACGCATTGTTAAGGCGCGAACATTGTACTGGCCGGCAAGATTGGCGGTCCGGCCAAAATAGCGGCGATCAAACGAGCCTTCCAGCGACGTCCGTCGGCTTGGTGCCAGATAAAACTCCGTGGCCCAGTACGTATTATCTTCATCTTCTTCATCAAAGCGCTTGGTTGTCGAACTGTTAAAGGAAACGTTTACCCAGGATACCCGGCCTAACTTAAGTTCAATACCTGCGCCATATGAAGCAAACTCATTCTGGTAAAAGTTATTGTTATCGGTGTACTCGTAACTACCCCGACCAATTAATGATAAACGCGAGAACAGTGGTAAGCCAATCAACGCTTGCGCTAGCCGGTTGTCGTAAGGACGAATGTCCCGGCGCTCAGTTTTACCAAGGGCGCCTTCAAGCCGCCAGAAAGCTGTTTTGGAACGATCACGGCTGGCAAGAAGTAATCCGGCACGATAGTTGTCACTGTCAAATGCCGGCAAGCCGTCATCAACATCGGGCCTGTCACTTTCGCTGTGGTTATATTCCAGCCTCAAAACAGCGTTCAGATCACTGTATGATGCGGTGGCAAGGTTAAGGAAACTGCCATAAGAAGTGGCTTCACTAAGCTCGCCACCGGCAGTAATTTTATCGCTAAAAACACCATTTTGGGTGTTACGAACCTGATAACTATTGCGGGCGTTAATCCCCCACGTTAACCGGTCCTGGTATAACGACAAGACATTACTAAAGCTGAACTCATCGTAGCTGCGGTTACTGCGCTGGCTGTCTTCATAAAACAACGACTCATGTTGCCAGCTAAAACGGGTTTGCAGTACTTTAGAGCTTAATGAAAAATCTATTGACGGCGACAAAGCCAGCGCCAGACCGTCATCAGTACCGTCTGTATCAAACTGGTCAATCTGGTATGCATAACTGCTGGCCCGGATCTGCGGCGTTATTGTAGTTTCCACCGCCATCGCCGGCCACGTTGCAACCATCGAGGTTATTAACAAGCCACAGCACGTTACAAATTGTCGCGGCTTAACTTGCGCCATAGTAATAGCCATAACCATAACCTTTTCCCTGGTTCCGGTGTGCTTTATTAATCAGGAAGCCCACTGCCATTTCTTTTGGCAATAATGATACCGACTGCTCAATCTCTGCCAGACGGGTACGGTTCTCTTCCACCACTACCACCGCCTGACCGCACATTGCCGCCATTACCGCCGTTTCGTTAACGCCAAGCAACGGCGGGGCATCAAAAATAACGATACGATCAGAGTAGCGGGTAGCAAACTCATTTACCAGTTGCGTCATTCGCTCACTGGCAAGCAACTCAGTCGATAAATGATGCGGCGAGCCGGCAGTAATAATTTTCAGTCGTTCCACATTAGTGCTCAGCAGAATGTCAGGTACCGTCACATCGGCTGACTGCAAATAATCTGTCAGCCCTAAGCTATGACTGATATTAAGCGTTTTACTGATATTAGGCCGCAACACATCAGCATCAACCAGCAACACTGTTTTGTCCTGTTCCAACGCAATACTAAGCGCCAGATTAATTGACGAGAACGTTTTACCCTCACCTGGTCTGGAACTACTAACCAGGATCAAATTAGGATGGTGCAGTGTTTTACTTAAAACACCAAACGCATTGTTAATAAGTTTACGCTTAATCACCCGGTATTCTTCGTTGATCAGCCGGCGCTCTTTAGACAGCGAAACAAAGTTTCTTTTCTCAAGTGACGCCAAATCTAACTGCACAGTATGTATTGAAGCATCCCTGGCAACGGTAGCTTCAGGAACACTTGTATGTTGCGCTGTTTGTTCATCAATATTTTCAGCAACACCCTGCACTTGCTGGGTATTCTGCTGCCCGTTATTGTCAGTCTGGCCAGTGCTATCTCGATTTAACTTAGTTACCGCTTTTTCAATAGTACTCATCGGATCACCCTTAACAACATCTCGGCTGAGCGGCCAAACAACATCTCATTACTCAACAACGCCAGGTAACATAATACCAGTGCCCCGCTTAGCGCGGTAAAGTAGACAAAGTGCAGCCTTACCTGCTTTAAAATAGCGCCTTTTTCGGTATGAGATACCACACCAAATACCGGTATATCCGTAATACTCTGCAGCTGAGAAGCCCGGGATAAAACAGGTGAAATTAGACTGCGTAAGAATGCCATCGCGATGCCGGCAGCGACCCCTAACAACAACACCAGGGTATACAGCATTCCTCGTGGCGGACCAGAAGGAGTTAAGGGCACTCGTGGTGGCTCAATAATATTAAATTGCACGTCTTGTTCAGTCGCTTCTGCCCGACGAGATAATTCAGCTTGCTCGCGCTTGCCTAATAAAGCTTCATATTTAGATTTTGTAATCTGATAATCACGATTAAGGCCGGTAAATTCAGCCTCAATTTCCGGAATAAGGTTAAGTTTACTTTCCAAATCTTCTACCTGATCCGCATAAGCCTGAACCCGCACCCGGCTTGACGCTACTTCAGTTTCCAGCCGGGCTACATTTATCCGTAGCTCCTGATAAACCGGGTTCTGGTTAAAACTGTTGCCAGTTCTTCCTTCCGGCATACTGCTGGCAACAAGTTGTAACTCTTCTTCACGCTGACTCTTCAACCGTTCCAGCAACCGCTTGGTTTCCAGTACATCCGGATGATTTTCAGTGTAACGAATAAGTAAGCCATCTAACTGAGCAGACAAGCTACGGATCCGTTCATCAAACTGGGTTGCGACACCGCCATTACCACCAGCAAAAGGCATCACGCCAAATACCGGCTCTTCGCCGGTTAACTGACTTCTGGCCGATGCCAAACGTGTTTCCTGCTCTTTAAGTTCCAGCCTTGCCGCTTCAAGCCGGCGCTTTTCCTGAGTCAACTGGCTGTAATAATCGGTTTCATTGCCTTGCAGCATGGCCATCCGGTTCTTTTTAAAGTCAGATAAGCGCAATTCCGCTTCAACCAGCCGGTTTTCATATTCAGCAATTTCGCTATTTAAAAAGCTTTCAGCCGCCTGAGAGTCTGCCCTGCTCGACCCTAAACGGTTCTCAACAAATGTATTCAGGGTTTCCTGCACCACACTTAACGCCCGCTGGGGTACCGGATTGCTGTAAGAAATGACGTAAATATTTTCTCTGCCAGAACCAGAAATTTTAATATTCTTCTGCAGAGAATCAATTAAAGACTCAAATTGCTTCTCATTTTTCGCCTGAATATCAAGATCTGTTGCTCTGGCAATTTTTTCCAGATTGGGCCGGCTTAACAGTGTTCTGGCCATTAACTGTATTTCCTGATCGGTATTGCTTCTAAGGGCAAGACCGCGCAGCAATGGCTCGAGAAAAGTGCGGGTTTCAACAAAAAGTTTGGCATTCGCCTCATAGGTCGGTGGCAGGCTGTAGACATAAAACCATCCCACCGGACACACCAGCCAGGCTGTAATTACGATATAACGCCGGCGCAGCCAAATACCCTGCATATAGGTATGAAGCAGCTCTATCGCCTGTTGCAACTCTCTCATCTATCCTCCGTGAACAACATATCCATTATTGCCAGTCGATCAAATACTAAAACCATGCTTCAGGGATAATCACAATGTCACCTGGCAGAATATCCACATTGGCACTAATGTTGCCATCGCGGATTAAATCGTCCAGTCGCAGGCTATAGGTCACCTGGCCACCACTGCTGGTTCGCACCAATTTAGCGCCGTTACCATCAGCGAAGTCTGTCAAACCACCAACAGCTATCATCAGGTCAAGTACCGTCATATATTCCCGGTAACTAATGGCCTGCGGATTCGTGGCTTCGCCAATAACCCTTACCTGCTCACTGTAGGGGCCGACGAAATTAGTAACAGAAACCGTAACTACCGGGTCACGTATATATTTACCCAGTATTTGCTCCATATCACGGGCAATCTGAGTCGGCGTTTTACCGCTCACCGGAACATCTTCAACCAATGAGGTAGAAATTTTACCATCAGGCCTGACAATAAAGCTGCCGGACAATTCAGGATTGCGCCAGACAAAGATAGTCAAGCTGTCGTTAGGGCCAACCAGATACTGATAGTTTGATACCGAAGTGGTCAGAGATTTCTGCACTGTGGCACGGGGCAATTGCCTGTTGCTGGAACAAGCAGTGATAGAACTTAGTATAACCAGCACCAATACCAGTGCCGCTAAGAGTCGGTTTGCAATCATAAAACGCGTCCTTTTGTTTGCTGCGAGCATAATATAACGCAAAACTTTACTCTTGTGCTGTATTTTTGAAAATTAAATTTTTACATAGTTCTAGATATAGCACGATTTTTAGGCTAAATTAGACAGCACTGTGTAGTAGTCGGAAGCTCTGCACAAAGCTCTGCATAAGCAACAAACGCACAAGGAAGTCGTTATGGGCACGTATCGCCGCCACGGAAAAAGTACCATCGCTGACAAACTGTTCCTGTTAAGCGAAGTGTCTCTGCTATGTTTATCAAGTTTACTGGCCAGTTATTTATACAATAACCTTAACCCACATATTCCACTCGATTATCGATTGATTAATGCATCCCTGTTCGCAGCAACAGTAATGTTGTGTGCGTTGTCTGTGGGTTTGTATGATCAAAAGCTAAGAGAAAGCCACGGCGGTATCATTAAGCGTGTTTTGATAACACTGCTATTTAGTGCGCTGTTGCTGGAAGGCATTGTATTTAACCTGTTTCCTTTTTTGCATATCAGCGCGTTATATCTGGCTGTTGCATCAATCTTCGCCTTATTCAGCCTGACCGCGTTCAGAGCGTTGTTTCACTATAACGACATTACCCGGATCAGTCGCCGCCGTATTCTGGTATTAGGCGCCGGTGAACGCGCTTCTATCATCGAACGCAGAATGCGACGCAACGTCGACAAGCGCTTTTTTGAAATAGTCGGCTTTGCCCATATTGATGGTGACAAATCAGCCTGTATCCCGGCCGAAAAACTGATCACCTTCGACTACAAAGATAACTTGTTTCAGTATGTGATTGACAACGGTATTGACCAGTTAGTTATTGCCTGTGACGAGCGACGCAACATGTTGCCGGTTGAAGATTTATTTAAATGTAAAAGCCGCGGCATTGAAGTAATTGAAATCCTCGACTTTATTGAACGTGAAACCGGCCAGATTGCGGTCAATCTTATTTATCCGAGCTGGATAATTTATGGTAATGGTCTGGATTTAAACCAGCGCTTTAAAACCAACCTTGATTACAAACTCAATCTGGTGCTGGCGGTACTGATGCTGGCTGTAACCTGGCCGATCATGCTGCTGACTGCCCTGCTTATTTATCTTGAAGATGGCCGTAAAACCGGAGCCTCCGTGTTTTATCGCCAGGTAAGAGTAGGATTTGACGGCAAGCCCTTTTACATTCTTAAGTTTCGCAGCATGAAACCTGACGCTGAGAAAAACGGTGCCCGTTGGGCCAGTGCAGATGATGACCGGGTAACCCGGGTTGGTAAGTATATTCGTAAATACCGGATTGACGAATTACCCCAGCTGATGAATGTGTTAAAAGGCGAAATGGGGTTCGTTGGCCCAAGACCCGAGCGGCCAGAGTTTGTTAACGAACTGGTGAAAGATATCCCTTATTACAGTCAGCGTCACAACGTTAAACCGGGCCTGACCGGCTGGGCCCAGCTCAAATATCCGTACGGCGCCACCGCTGAAGATGCCCAGGAAAAGCTGAAGTTTGACCTGTACTACATCAAACACCGCAGTTTATTGCTTGATCTGATGATTTTAATTCGCACAGTTGAAATTGTCTTATTTGGGAAGGGGCGTTAGTAATAATGGATAAACGTAGTACCGTGTTCAGTGCTCTGACCGTGGATGTTGAAGATTATTTTCATGTTGCTGCCTTTGAGCGCAACATTGCCCCGGCCGACTGGGATAGTATGCCAGCCAGGGTAGAAACTAATACTAATCAGCTACTGGATCTGTTTGATACCCATCAGGCAAAAGCCACTTTTTTTATGTTGGGTTGGGTGGCAGAACGCTTTCCACAGCTGGTCCGGGACATCCATCAGCGCGGCCATGAGATAGCCAGCCATGGTTATAACCATAGCAAGGCGACCAGCCAGAGCCCGCAAGAGTTTCTGCAAGATGTCAGTCGCGCCAAAAACCTGCTTGAAGAGTTAACAGGTAATGCGGTAACAGGATATCGTGCGCCAAGTTTCTCTATTGGTAAACAAAATGAATGGGCTTTCGCTGCCCTGCAACAAGCCGGCTATCAATACAGTTCCAGCACTTACCCGGTTATTCATGATTTATATGGAACCCCAGACTGGCCCCAGCAACCTTATATGCGGCAAGAAGGGATTTGGGAATGCCCAATGCCTGTACTTTCTATGTTGGGCAGACAACTGCCTATTGCTGGTGGCGGTTATTTTCGGTTACTTCCCTATTGGTTAACCCGTCGGCTTATTTCCCGTTACGTAAAACAAAAGGATATTCCTTATATGTTTTACTGCCATCCGTGGGAAATTGACCCGGATCAGCCGCGGGTACCCGGCGCACCACTGAAGTCTCGGTTTCGCCATTATGTTAATTTAAGCAAAATGGAAGCAAAAATAGGTTGTCTGCTGCAGGATTTTAATTGGCGCTCAGTAAACGAAGTGTACCAACCTTATTTTAAAAGCTAAGGATTAGCATGTATCAGGTATCAGGCTTAGCGCTGAATGACAAGCGCAGTGCGGATTGGGATAATTTTGTAAAAAGCAGCGTTGACGGTAGCTTTTTTCATCTGGCGGGCTGGCAGCAGGTGCTGGCAGATCTGGGGCATCAGGGCTTTTACCTGTATGCCACCCTGGAACAGCAGATTGTTGGTGTATTGCCACTTGCCCGGGTTAAAAGCCGCTTATTTGGCGATGCGTTAATATCAACACCATTTTGTGTTTATGGTGGGGCAATAGGTCCGGATGAGGTTAAACGCCATCTTGAGCAGAGTGCTATTTCACTGGCAAATGAGCTCGGGGTTGACCACCTGGAACTCCGTTACCGCCAGCCACAAAATAATCAGTTAACAACCCGAATTCAGCATGCCACCTTCCAGTGCCCGTTAGCAGAAAATGACGCTGAAATCCTCGCCGGCATTAAGAAGAAACAACGGGCAGTGATCCGTCAATCACTTAATCAGCAGCTGAGTTTCAATCTTGAGCAGAATTTAGATTACTTTTACCGAACGTATGCTGAAAGTGTCCGCAACCTTGGCACTCCGGTGTTCAGTAAAGCTTATTTTCAATCTCTGCTAAATGTATTTGGTGATGATGCCGAGATCCTGACCGTTCGTAAAGATGGCAAAGCAGTATCCAGCGTCCTCAGTTTTTATTATAAAGATCAGGTTCTGCCCTACTATGGCGGTGGTATCAGCGCCGCACGGGAGCTGAAAAGTAACGACTTTATGTATTATCAGTTGATGTGTCATGCCCGGGCAGACCGCAGCTGCAACAGCTATGACTTTGGCAGAAGTAAACTCGATTCAGGTGCTTACAGCTATAAAAAACACTGGGGCATGCAGCCGGAAGAACTGCATTACCAATACCAGCTAATTAACGCCAGTGACCTGCCAAACCTAAGCCCGAACAACCCTAAATATCAGCTATTTATTAAGCTATGGCAAAAGCTGCCGCTGGCGGTTAGTCAGTGGCTAGGGCCCAAAATTTCACGTTATCTGGGGTAGTAGTAATGCTTAACTTTAACCTGCCTCATTTAACTAAACCGGCACGCTCCTACGCTATTACCTTAACTGCGTTTTTGCTGGCCTGGTTGCTTTGCTTCGCTGAAACCTTGTGGTCAATGGCCGCTATCTGGTTGCGTTCTGACACTTATGCCCATGGCATTCTTATTTTGCCAATCAGTATCTTTTTAATATGGCGGAAACGTCAGCATATCGCCGCCACAGTGCTTCAACCGTCTTACCTGGCATTGCCACTATTATTTGCTCTGGTAATCGTCTGGTACTTTGCTGACGCTGTGGCAGTTAACGTGGTTAGTCAGCTTGCCGTGGTGCTTATGCTGCCGGTGCTGGTTTGGCTTTGTTGCGGCTGGCAACTGCTGAAGTTATTGCGGTTTCCGCTGTTATACCTGCTTTTTGCGGTGCCAATGGGCGATAATCTGGTGCCCTGGCTACAGGATATTACCGCCGATATTACTGTTGCTGTGTTGCAATTGAGCCAGATCCCGGTTTACCGGGATGGCCTGTACTTAGCCACGCCAACAGGTTTATTTCTGGTGGCGGAGGCCTGTTCCGGCATTCGCTACTTAATTGCCTCAGTTGCCCTGGGCACACTTTACGCCTACCTGACCTACACCAGCAGAGCTAAACAGTTACTATTTTGTCTGGCCGCCGTTATCGTCCCTATCCTGGCAAATGGTTTGCGGGCCTATGGCATTGTGCTAATTGCATCACTGACAGAGATGAAATATGCAGTAGGCGTTGACCATTTAATTTATGGCTGGCTGTTCTTCGGTTTTATCATTTTTATCATGTTTTTTATCGGCGGCTTTTTTGCTGACAAACAGGCGCCATTAATTGTGGACAATGCCCCGCAAATTAAACCTGCTCCTGTAGCAGTATTAATCAGTGGCCTCAGCATAATGCTAATGCCACTGCTGGTTAATCTGTTACTGCCGCCATTGTCGCCACAGCCCTTTTATAATGTCAAAAAGCTGGAACAAAGTCTGACACCAGTCGCCGAATCAGTCGCGCTGCCGAAGTTTGTTGACAGTTCGGCGCAACTGACCGGCAACTGGCAGCATGACGACCATGACATATTGTTCTACAGCGCTTTCTATTTACATACTGACGATAAAAAATTAATCAGCTGGCATAATCAGCCTTATCAGTCAGCAAGCTGGACCCCTGCCAGTAGCCAGCGCCGTCAATTACAATTCAGTGATCAACAATTATCGTTGCAGGAAATTGACTTACGAGCGTTAAATGGCCAGAAAAGATTACTCTGGTACTGGTATGGCAGCGGTGAATACTTCTCTGCCGATCCCTATTTCATTACAGCGATGCAGGCACTGGGCAAAGTACTGCACATTAGCCAGCATGGCAGCTTTTATGCAATAAGCGTCTATTATGACGACGACACCGAACATGCCCGCAGCATTCTGAACAAGGTGCTAGCGCAACGGTTTGAGCTGATTAGCGCGGCAAATTCAGCCGCTCTGCAACCAATCAACCTGGCTCAGCAAGGGCAGCAGCCATGACTGTCCATATTTGTCACGTGCTGTGGAGTTTCAGAACCGGTGGTCTGGAAAATGGCGTGGTGAATTTAATTAATCAGCTCGATCCTGCAGAGTTCCGGCACAGCATCATCTGCTTAGCCGACTATGACCAGGCGTTTTTTTCCCGGATCCAGCGCGATAACGTGCAAATATTTTGTCTGAATAAAAGCCCTGGCCACGATGTAGGGTCTTTTTGGCGTTGTTTCAGATTATTACGTCAACTTAAACCGGATATTTGCCATAGCCGTAATTTAGCGGCAATGGAGTACCAGTTAGCCGCACTGCTGGCCCGGGTGCCACTGCGGGTGCATGGCGAACATGGCTGGGATTTAACTGATCTTGCGGGTCAGAACAAAAAATATGTGTTTTTAAAACAGCTATTTAAAAGCATAATTCACCGCTATATCTGTTTGTCTCAGGAAGGCCGGAACTATCTGCAAAACGTGGTCGGTGTGCCAGCTGACCGGCTTAGCCAAATTTGTAATGGGGTTGATACCCGGCGTTTCACTCCCACTAAACAGCCACAAAGTGTTTTGCCCGGGCAGCTGGTTTTAGCCAACAAAATCATTTTCGGCAGCGTTGGCCGGATTGCAGATGTAAAAAATCAACAGTTGCTGGTGGCTGCTTATATTGAGCTGTGCCAACAGGATACTGCATTTAAAAATGCAACAGCACTGGTCATTATTGGTGATGGCCCGGCCAGGTCGCAACTACAACAACAGTTGGCAACGGCGGGTCTGAATGAGCAGTGCTGGTTACCTGGCGATCGCAGCGATATCGCCAGTATCTTGCCGGAGTTATCGGTATTTGTCCTGCCGTCTTTGGCTGAAGGTATTTCCAATACTATTCTGGAAGCAATGGCCTGTGGCTTGCCTGTTATTGCCAGTAACGTTGGTGGTAACGCCGAACTGGTCAATGCCGGACCGCTGGCGGCTGCACAAACCGGTTGGTTGTTCGCCAGCAACAACAAGTTACAGTTGCAGCAACTGATGCTGCAATGTCAGCAAGCTCCTGCTGCCTGGTCAAAACTGGCTGAAAATGCCAGAGCCGCAGCAGAGCAGAAATTTAGTCTGGATACCATGGTCGGAGGTTACCGACAGTTGTATCTTGGCGGCCATTTACCACAGGATAGTTAAAAATGTGGCATCAAATATTTCAGCGCCGGCAGTTGAGACAATCCTGATGAGTGGTATTTATGGAGTTGTTGCATTAAAGCGGCCACAGCAGTTTGCAGCCGGCTGGCTTGAATTAATGGCCGATATCACCCGCCACCGCGGCCCCGATGACAGCGGAACTTACCTTACCACTAACGTGGCGCTGGGTATGCGCAGGCTGGCTGTTATTGATGTAGCCGGCGGCAAGCAACCTGTCAGTAATAGTGATGGTAGTCTGGTACTGGTATGCAATGGTGAAATCTATAACTATCGCCAGTTGAAAGCTACGCTTTCAGACAGTTACAGTTTTAAAACTGAATCAGATGTTGAAGTTATTCTGGCGCTCTATCAGCAGTATGGTGTTGATTGCCTGCAGCATTTAAACGGTATGTTTGCCTTTGCCCTGTGGGATAACAATCGGCAGCAACTATTGCTGGCCCGGGATCGGCTTGGTATCAAGCCGTTATACCTGTGTCAGCACGATGGCTATCTGGCATTTGCCAGCGAAAGCAAAGCCATTCTGACCCTGCCGGGTATCGAAGCAGCAATCTGCCCGCAAGCGCTCGAACAATATTTACAGCTTGGTTATGTGCCGGCGCCCTACTCGATGTTTAAAGGTATTACCAAACTCGAGGTTGCCAGCTATTTATTAGTTAGTAGTAAAGGTATCCGCCAGCAACAGTATTGGCAGCCTGATTTTGCCCAGACAGATAAAATCAGTGAACAGAGCTGGGCCCGACGTATTCGCACCCAACTGGAAACCACAGTATCGTTGCAAATGGTCAGTGATGTGCCGACAGGCGCTTTTTTATCCGGCGGCGTCGACTCCAGCGCAATGGTGGCGCTGATGTCAAAACACAGTCAACGCCCGGTACAAACCTACGCCATAGGTTTTGATACCGGCGATGCCGCTAACTTTTATAACGAACTGCCCTACGCCCGGGCGGTAGCCGAGCAATTTGGTACCGACCACCGGGAAATACTGGTAAAGCCCGATGTCGTCAGCCTGTTGCCAAAATTACTATGGCATATGGACGAACCGGTTGCCGACAGTGCCTTTATCACCACCTATCTGGTATCAGAATTCGCCCGCAAAGAAGTAAAAGTCATTTTATCCGGGGTCGGTAGCGACGAGCTGTTCGGCGGCTATCGTCGCTACCTTGGTGAGCATTATTTACAAAAATACCGCCGGCTGCCGGTGTGGTTACGCCAAAAACTGCTGGTGCCGCTGGCAGGCAAACTGCCCAGTGATCGCCACTCCAGGCTGCTTGACACTCTGCGGCTAACCAAAACCTTTATTCAGTCGGCAGAACTGGACGATGCAACCCGCTATCAGCGCTACATGCAGGTATTCAGTCAGCAACAAACTGAGCAACTGTTAAGCGGCGACAAACCGGTTAGTATGATTAAACAACACTATCAGTTCAGTCATGCCAGCGAGCAACTGTGGCGAATGTTTGACACTGACCGGCAAAGCCAGCTGCCTGACGATTTGCTGTTATTAACAGACAAAATGACCATGGCAAACTCACTGGAGTGCCGGGTGCCCTTCCTGGATCACAATATGGTCGAGCTGGCTGTCCAAATACCACAAAGCCTTGCCATCAAAAACGGCCGCTTAAAACATTTACTGAAAGAATCGCTGAGCGATGTATTACCAGCCAGCATGCTTAATCGGCCGAAACGTGGCTTTGGTGCACCTCTTGGCGCCTGGTTAAAACAAGAATTGGCCGCGATGCTGCGGTTATTTGTCAATCGCGAAACCATTGAAAGCCGGGGCTTATTAAACTGGTCTGTGATTGAACAAACCCTCAACCAGCATTTCAGCCAGCAGGAAGACCACACCGATCACTTGCTTGCGCTGATGAACCTGGAAATCTGGTGCCGGCTGTATTTAGACCGGCAAAGCGCCGGTCAGATATCAGAAACTATCAGGGCATCTTTATGAAAATATTGTATGTCTGTCATCGCTTCCCCTACCCGCCGGAGCACCGTGGCAAAATCCGGCCCTTTAATATGATCCGCCACCTGAGCGAACAGGGTCATCAGCTTTATGTTGCGTCACTAGCCCGCAATCAGGCAGAGGCCAATGCCGGTGAGGGTATTAACGCCTTTTGTCAGCATTATTACGCAGCTGTTGTCAAAGAACCGGTGCAAATCGCCAGAATGCTGCTGCGCCTGCCGCTGCTAACGCCATCATCAATGGGCTACTTTTACAGCCACAAGCTGCACTGGCATATTCAGGGCTTACTCAAAGCACACAAATTTGACCTGATAATCGTCCACGGTGCTTTTATGGCGCAATATGTCAGCAGGGTAACCGATATTCCTAAGTTGCTGGATTTCGGTGACATGGACTCGCATAAATGGCTGGCTTACCGTGCCTTTAAATCATTGCCATTAAATCTGGGATACTGGCTGGAAGGCCGCAAAATGCTGCGGGCAGAAAAACGCCTGGCGCAGCGGTTTGATATATGCAGTTGCACCACTAAAGCTGAACTGGCTACCTTACAAAGCTATGACACCTCAGTGCCAACCGCCTGGTTTCCGAATGGGGTCGATACGAACTATTTCAGCCCCGGTACTGCGTCGTATCAGCCGCATAGTATTTCCTTTCTTGGCAGAATGAATTACCCCCCTAACCAGGAAGCCATACTGCAGTTCTGCCGGCGGGTTCTGCCGCTTATCCGTGAGCAGATCCCCGACCTTACCTTTTATATCGTCGGTGCTGAACCAAGCGCGGCTATTCGTGCGTTAGCAAATTTACCCGGCATTATAGTTACCGGTGCAGTGGCTGATGTCAGGCCCTATATTATTAATACCGCGGCAATGGTAGCACCCCTTAATATTGCCAGAGGCACCCAGAATAAAATTCTGGAAGCCATGGCCATGGGGGTGCCGGTTGTGTGCAGTAACCAGGCAGCAGGTGGTATTGACGCCATTGCCAACCAGCATTTTTTAATCGCTAACTCGCCGGCAGAATACGTTACCGCCCTGGTAAAACTGATGCGTAACCCGGGCTATCGCCAGCAACTGGCTGAAGCAGGCCGGCAGCGAATGCTGACGCATCATCAATGGCATTTATCAATGCAACAGTTAGACAGCATAATGCAACAATGTATAAACTTACATCAGGAAAAACAGCTGACCCAAAGGGAAATACAAATATGAAGATCAAAATTTCTGCAGCCGGCTTTTGTAAAGCGTTATCACAGAAGTGTGCCGGATGAGTCAGCGCAAGCCTGCACTGTTATTGCTGGTGCACCGGATCCCTTACCCACCGAACAAAGGTGATAAAATCCGTTCATTCAACCTGATGAAATCGCTTAGCAAGCAATATGATATTCATCTGGGCTGCTTTTATGATGATCCCTTTGACCAGCAGTACATCCCTGAGCTTAAGCAATGGTGTAAAAGCGTTTGTTGTCTCAAGCTGGGTAAATGGCAAGCTATGCTGCGGGGTTTAACCGGGTTTTTAACGAATAAAGCCATTACCATGCCTTACTACTTCAGGCCGGCAATGCGCTCCTGGGTTAAAAAAACAGTCAACGACCAGCAGATCACTAAGGTTCTGGTGTATTCATCGTCGATGGCTCAGTACGTAGATGCCGCTAAATACCAGGATTTGGCCAGGGTTATCGACTTTGTTGATATCGATTCAGATAAGTGGCGCCAGTATGCAGAAAAATCCAGCGGGCTTAAACGCTGGTTCTACCATCGCGAAGCCAGGCTGTTACAACAATACGAAACAACAATTTGTCAGCGTTTTAACGCCAGTCTTTTTGTCTCCGATGACGAAGCAAAAGCCTTTCGCCAGCTACTGCCGTTAGAATTGCAGCATCGGGTGCACAGCATCCTGAATGGGGTCGATACCGACTTTTTTAATCCAGAGCAACCAATTGAAGCCAGCGCATTACCTGAGCACTTTATCGTGTTTACCGGGGCAATGGATTACTGGGCAAATGTTGATGCTGTCTGCTGGTTCTGCCAGAATATCTGGCCACAAATTAAGCAACAACATCCACAGCTGCATTTTCTGATTGTTGGTGGCAAGCCGGATAGCAAAGTCAATGCGCTGACCCGGCATGCTGGTGTTGTGGTATCCGGCCGGGTTAAAGATATCAGGCCTTACATTGTCAATGCCCGGTTTGTAGTTGCCCCGATGCTGATAGCACGGGGTATTCAGAATAAAGTGCTGGAAGCGATGGCCATGAATAAAGTTGTGGTTTGCACCTCTATGGCAATGGAGGGCATTAATGCCCCGGCCGGGCCAGGCGCCATAATTGCAGACGACGCCGAAAGCTTTGGCCAGGCCTGTCTGAGCTTGTTGCAACAGCCGCCGGCACCCTGCGCTAACCGCCAGTGGATCCTGGAAAACTTTACCTGGCAACAAACCCTGGCCACGCTGCCGCAATTTATTGCCGAAGAAGCAGCAACGGACAGTCAGCCCTGAGCCCCGAGCTGCCGGGCAGCAGTGCATTAGAAAATTGTTAAATGGCTAAATAGTTAAAACGATTGGCCAGATTAAGTTAGAACAGATACGATGGCGAGCGGCTATCGGAAGCTATATAAAAAGACAAGGATGCAAACAAAACCATGTGCGGTATTGCAGGAATTTATCAGCTGACAGGTCAGGCAACGCCTGAACACCAAATACTGTCTACCATGAACGACAGTCAGCTTCACCGTGGGCCCGACGCTGGCGATTACTTTTTTCAGCCCACCATTGGCCTGGCGCACCGCCGTTTATCCATTATTGATATCGCCGGCAGCCCGCAACCCATGCAAAGTGCTAACCAGCAGGCTTGTATTGTCTTTAATGGCGAAATATACAACTACCGCGAGTTGCGTCAGCAATTACTGGCCAGGGGCTATCAGTTTAATACCAGTGGTGACACCGAAACCATTCTCAATGCCTGGCTGGAATGGGGAGAAGATTGCGTTGACCACTTACGCGGTATGTTCGCCTTTGCTATCTGGGACTCCAAACGCCAATGCCTGTTTCTGGCCCGTGACCGCCTGGGTATCAAGCCGTTGTTTTACTCTTTGCTAGCCGATGGTCAGTTTATTTTTGGCTCGGAACTGAAAGTGTTAAGGCAGCATCCGCTGTTTGATAAACAATTGCGCGACAGCACTATTGAAGATTACTTCAGCTTTGGTTATGTGCCTGAGCCACATACTATTTATCAGCACAGCTATAAATTATCACCGGGCCATTGCCTGCTGCTGCAACACGGCAAAGCCGACCTGCCAGAGCCCAAACAATACTGGGATGTCCCAACCCAGTGGCAACAACCCTTAACTGAGCAAGAGCTCAGCGATGGCCTGATTTCCCGTTTTCGTGAAGCTGTCGATATCCGGCTGGTAGCAGAGGTACCGCTGGGTGCGTTCTTATCCGGCGGCGTTGATTCCAGCGCAGTGGTTGCCATGATGGCGGGGCTGCAAAACGAGCCGGTAAATACCTGCTCTATTGGTTTTGACAGCCCTGAGTTTAATGAAACTGACTTTGCCCGGCAGGTGGCGGCGCGTTATAACACTAATCATCACGAGAATATTGTCAGCCAGAACGACTTCGAATTGCTGGACAAGCTGGCTGATTTATATGATGAACCTTATGCCGACAGCTCGGCCATTCCAACTTACCGAGTGTGCCAGATGGCCCGCCAGGAAGTTACGGTTGCCTTAAGTGGTGACGGCGCTGATGAACTGTTTGCCGGCTACCGCCGCTACAAATTGCACCAGCAGGAAGAGCGCTTTCGTAACTTGCTGCCGCTGGCTATCCGCAAACCGCTGTTTGGCACCCTGGGCAGGCTTTATCCAAAGTTAGACTGGGCACCGCGCTTTCTGCGCGCCAAAACCACCTTTCAGTCACTGGCACTGGACACCGTTGCCGCCTACCATAACTCGATTGCTATTTTACGTGCTGATCAGCGCGACCGCCTGTTCTCTGCTGAGTTTAAAGCGCGGCTGAACGGTTACAGCTCGTTGCAGGTATTCCGCCGCCATGGTGACAAAGTCAGTACACTCGATCCAATGAAGATTGCCCAGTACCTGGATATGAAAACCTATCTGGTCGGCGATATTCTGACTAAGGTCGACCGGGCGTCAATGGCCCACTCTCTGGAAGTACGGGTACCCTTTTTAGACCACAAACTGGTCGAGTGGGCCTTTACAGCAGAATCTTCTGCTAACCTGAAAGACGGCATTGGCAAACACACCCTGAAAAAGGTGCTGGAGCCTTATCTGCCCCGTGATGTGCTGTACCGGAAAAAAATGGGCTTTGCAGTGCCTCTGGCAGAGTGGTTTCGCGGCCCGTTACAACAAAAACTGCAGGATAAACTGTTATCAGACGTGATGGTAAACAGTGGCTATTTTAATGTTGCCGAATTAAAACAGCTGATTGACGATCACAAGCGTGGCCTGAAAGACAATAGCGCACCACTGTGGACGCTGCTGATGTTTGCCGCCTTTCTGGAGCGCAACAGTCAATGAAAATTCTGCATATTTTCGACCATTCGCTGCCGCTGCACAGTGGTTATACTTTCCGCTCCCGGGCCATTTTACAGCAGCAGCGACAGTTAGGCTTTGCTACCTGTCATGTCACCAGCCCCAAGCATCCTGACAGCGATAACGGCCAGCAGACAGCTGAAGGCTACACTTTTCACCGCACCCGTGCTTATCAGAGCTGGTTCTGGCGCTTGCCGGTATTAAAAGAACTGGCCGTGGTACTGGCCTTAAAAAACCGCTTGCTGCAGCTGATTAAAACCGAGCAGCCCGATATTCTGCATGCCCACTCTCCGGCCCTGAATGGCCTGGCGGCGCTCTGGGCTGCCAAAAGTGCTGCTAAGAGTGCGGCAAAGAGTGCTGCTAAGAGTGCGGCCAAAAGTGCAGCAAAAGGCGCTGCAAAAAAAACCGCCATTCCAGTGGTATATGAAATCCGGGCATTCTGGGAAGACGCGGCAGTCGATCATGGTACCTGCAAAGAGCACGACCTGCGTTACAGGCTCAGCCATGCCCTGGAAAGCTACGTTGCCAAAAAGGCCTGCGCCGTAACCACTATCTGCCAAGGCCTGCGCCAGGATCTGATCAGCCGTGGCATCAGCGCCGATAAAATTACCGTTATTCCAAACGCAGTTGACCCGCAGCAGTTTCAGCTGCTAAGCGCAAAAAATGTGGCGCTAAGCCAGCAATACCAGCTGCAAGACAAAGTGGTACTGGGTTTTCTCGGCTCTTTTTATGCTTATGAGGGCCTGGATTTACTGATTAAAGCGCTGCCACTGATCCGCCAGAAAATTCCCAATGTCACGCTATTACTGGTGGGTGGCGGGCCACAGGATGCCCAGCTAAAGCAACTTGTCAGCCAGCTGGGGTTAACAGACAGTGTCATTATGCCTGGCAGAGTGCCGCACAGTGAGGTAATGCAATATTACAGCCTGGTCGATTTACTGGTGTACCCGCGCAAGGCGATGCGGCTGACCGAGCTGGTTACCCCGCTAAAACCGCTGGAAGCAATGGCACAGGGCATGCGCCTGCTGGCATCTGATGTTGGCGGCCACCAGGAGCTGATTGAACACGGTAAAACCGGCTGGTTATTTCAGCGCGACAATATCGAAGATCTGGCCGAACAAGCTACCAGGATCCTGCAGCAACTCGGCTCAAGTGAGCAAATCATTGACAATGGTCTGGAGTTTATCCGCACCGAGCGCAACTGGGCCGCATCTGTCGGTCGTTATGTTGCCTTATACCAGAGGATAGTGGATGAGCATTAACCTGCAGCAGCTGCGCATCTGCCTGGTAGGGCCGGTTCCGCCGCCGGCAGGTGGTATGGCTAATCAAACCCGGCAATTACTGGAGCTGCTGCGCCAGGACGGCGCAATCGTCGAACTGGTAGCGGTTAATGCGCCCTATCAGCCGGCTTTTATCGCTAAGATCCCGCTGCTGCGGGCAATATTCCGCTTATTTCCTTACCTGTACCGGTTATATCGGGCCTGCGGTAAAGCACAGGTGGTGCATCTGATGGCCAACTCAGGCTGGTCATGGCATTTATTTGCCGCGCCGGCGATTTGGATCGCCCGTTTGCGCGGCGCCCCGATCGTTGTTAACTACCGTGGTGGCCATGCTGATAGCTTTTTCGCAAAAAGCTGGCGCCTGGTTAACGCCTCGCTGCGTCATGCCAGTGCTATTTTGGTACCGTCAGTGTTTTTGCAGCAGGTTTTTGGCCGTTATCAGTCGGGCAACGCTGCCGTGCCGGTAGCCATAGTACCCAATATTCTCGATCAGCAGTTGTTTTACCCGCGCCCGGCAAATCCTGACAGCACCGCCTTAACCGCGCCGCATTGTATTGTTACCCGCAATCTGGAAGCAATATACGACATTGCCACCAGCATTGCCGCATTCGCCCTGCTGCATCAGAACCAGCCGCAGGCAACCCTGACTATTGCCGGCAGCGGGCCGTTACTGGCAAAGCTGCAACAGCAGGTGCAACAGCTTAACCTTGGCCAGGCTGTCCGCTTTGCCGGCCGGCTCAGCAGCGGGCAAATGGCTGAGCTGTATCGCAGCGCTGATATCATGCTAAACAGCAGCCTGGTAGATAACAGCCCCAATTCTATTATTGAAGCTATGGCCTGTGGCGTACCGGTGGTCAGCAGCAATGTCGGTGGCATCAGCCAGCTGGTCAGTCACCGGGTCGATGCCCTGCTTTGCAATGCCGCAGAGCCGCACGCTATGTACCAGTTGGCCAGCGAGTTGCTGCAAAATAATACCCTGCGCCAACAGCTTATCAGTAATGGCCTGCAAAACAGTCAGCGCTTTTACTGGCCTGAAGTAAAACAGCGCCTGGCGCAGCAGTATCAGGCTGCTATCAGTAGCCGGGAGCAGTCAGCATGAGCAGTATCTACACCCGCTTTATTGCCACAGTGATCTTCCCACTGCAGGAATGGCTTAAAAAACATGACACCGTGCGCCGGCGCCGCCAGCTTGAGCAAAGCCAGTGGCTGCCGCTGGCTACCTTGCAGCAGCAGCAAAATGCTAAGTTACACAACTTTATCAGCGCAGCCTGCCAGCATGTGCCCTACTACCGCACGTTGTTGCAACAACTGCAGTTAACCCCGGACGATTTTAGCAATGTCGCCGATTTAGCCAAATTACCCTTGCTGACCAAGGCGGTTATAACTGACAATTTTAACCAGTTAAAAGCCGATAACGCCGGCGGTTTAAAACGTTTTAATACCGGCGGCTCCAGCGGTCAGCCGCTGATTTTTCTATTGGGTAATGAGCGGGTATCACATGATGTCGCCGCCAAGTGGCGGGCTACCCGCTGGTGGGATGTCGATATTGGCGACAAGGAAATTGTCGCCTGGGGCTCACCGATTGAGCTCGGCGCCCAGGACAAAACCCGGATAATCCGTGACTTAGTATTCCGCTCAGCGCTTATTCCGGCTTTTGATATGAGTGAGCAAAAGCTGCTGGCGTTTTTACAGCGCATTCGCGCTACCAAACCGAAAATGTTGTTTGGCTACCCGTCGGTATACCACTTGCTGGCGCAAACCGCGCAAAAGCACGGCGTGGCCATGCACGATCTGGGCATTAAGGTGGTATTTGTTACCTCCGAGCGCCTGTATCCCTATCAGCGCGAATTAATTGAACAGGTGTTTGCAGCACCGGTAGCTAATGGTTATGGTGGCCGCGATGCCGGTTTTATCGCCCACCAGTGCCCGGCCGGTGGTATGCATTTATCGTTTGAAGATATCGTAGTGGAAATTATCGACCCGGTAAGCAACCAGGTGTTACCCGCCGGCCAGGCCGGTGAAATAGTGGTAACCCACCTGGCCACCTCTGAATTCCCTTTTATCCGCTACCGCACCGGCGATATTGCTACCCTGGCAACTACGCCCTGCAGCTGCGGCCGCAGCCTGCCATTACTGGAATCGATTGAAGGTCGCAGTACCGACTTCGTGGTAGCGGCTGACGGCACCATGATGCATGGCCTGGCGCTTATTTATATCCTGCGCGATATTGCCGGTATCGCCGCCTTTAAAATTATCCAGCATAGTCTCAGCCAAACCACAGTACAGGTAGTGTGGCCACAAGGCAGCCTGCCAGCGCAGGTTAGCAGCCAAATCCGGGCTGGCTTTCAGGCCCGGCTGGGCCAGAATGTAAACATAGATATTGAACAACTCGACGAGATCGCACCGGAAAAGTCCGGCAAATACCGTTATGTGATTAGTAAGGTAGCAACATGATAGACAAGCTGTATTTGCTCGCAGTAATCGTTTCGGTCTGTTATTTGTTTTACTGGGCCGATAAGCAGGATAAATCCTGATGCGTGATTTATTACTGGTATTATTTTTATTTGTCGCCATTTATTTCTGCTTTAAACGGCCATTTATCGGTATTGCCGCCTGGGCCTTTATCGCCCTGTTAGCACCAGCCAACTGGGCCTTTGGTTTCTCCAACAGTTTTCGGCTTAACCTGACTATCGTAGCGGTTACCGCAGTGTCTTATCTGTTTATCCAAAAAGATAAAAAGCTGGCCTTTAATGGTTTAAGTTTCTGGGTGCTGGCATTTGCCGGCTGGACCTTGCTGTCATCCGTAACCGCTGTCAATACTGAGTATTCGCTCGGCTACTGGAACCAGTTTATCCGGGTGTTAATATTTTACTTTTTTATCACCCTGGTACTGAGTAAAAAACTGCATATAGACACCCTGATCTGGGCCATAGTGCTTGGCATTTCCTCCTACGCGGCGATGGAGGCTGTCAAAGTAGTATTATCAGGCGGCAGCTATATGGTAACTGGCCGCTCCGGCGCGCTGCGTGACCGCAATGACTTTTCGGTAGCGGTTAATATGTGTCTGCCACTTATTTTATATTTAATTTATGTAACTAAACACCATTACCTGAAGCTGGGCTTATGGGGCTTATTTTTTGGCAACATTGTAGCAATTATAGGCACAGGCTCGCGCGGTGGCTTTATTGGCTTAGCTATATTAGCGCTGGCATTCTGGTTTAAGTCTAAACGCAAGGTGCTCTGGCTACTGCTGGCAGTGCTGATTTTACCGGTCGCTTATCAGTATACCCCGGAGCATTGGCGCGAGCGGCAAAGCACCATCCAGACCGCAGCAACCGATGACAGATCATTTATTGGCCGGCTCTGGGCCTGGAAAATATCAGTGATGTTAGCCAATGATAACCCGCTAACCGGTGGCGGCTTTAAAGCAGTCACCGAGCCGGTTATCTGGCACGGCTACGCCCCGTTCACCCCCGACTTTGGGCCAATCGAGACCCCGCCCGTACCGCCGGGTCTGTCACCAAAAGCCGCCCATAATATCTATTTACAGGTATTGGGGGATCATGGTTATGTCGGCTTATTTATTTTCGGCATGATCTTGCTCGGAATATTGCGAATCAACCGTCGCAACCGTAAGCTGGCGCTGAAACACGACCAGCAATGGTGTGTGCAATTAAGCAATGCCATATTTCTGGCGATGATCGGCTATGGGGTTACCGGTAATAATGTTAGTCTGGCCTATTTCGACTTACTGTACGCTATCGCCGGCATCGTCGCAGTAATCGCCATTCGTAAGCTATATTTACCGCAGCAGGCGGCCAACGCTATGGTAAACACAAGGTAATACATTCTAAAAAAAACTGATGTTAAAAGTAAAACTTTCTCTTAACACTTTAGGAATTATTACCCTACAATTACCACAGCTGTTAGCTGCAGCCTTTGCCTGAGCAATTTAATTGTAGCGACTACCAACACGAATAAATCGAAATATTTTTCACAAACTCTGCTTCATCTGCCGAGTAAGTTAAGGATAACTGTGAATGGAAAAGTATAATTTTAAAACCTCTAAATTTCAGACTTATGTCGTCAATAGAAGTACCCGCACGATTAATGATAATAATATTGTATATATATTCTGGACAGGGGGGTGGGATTCCAGCTTTAGAGTACTCCAGCTCTCAAGTAAAGATGTCATAATACAGCCAATATACCTGGATGATAACAGAACTTCAGTCGACTATGAGCTAAAAGCTATTGATAAGATTGCTAACTTTATTGCAAAACAGAAGACAACAAATTGCACCCTATTAGAATTAAAAATCATAGATACAAAAGATGTTTACTTGAACGATAAAATCACGAGTTCATACAATCGTCTTTTAGAAAAGAAATCCATGGGTAGCCAGTATGATTGGCTGGCCAGATTTTCTATAGCTTTTAAAGGGATAGAGCTATGTATTCATGAAGAAGACAGGGCAAGTATATTTAAAGAAAAATGTGCTATATACAAAAAAATCTCTGATAAAGTGAAAGGTGATTACTATGTATTAGACGATTCATTATCGTCAGATGATATGAGTGTTGTCTTTGGAAATTATCACTTTCCACTATTAAAAACGACTAAACTCGACATGAAGCACGAAGCTGAATGTAATGGCTATATTGATATTTTAAATCAGTCATGGTTTTGCTTTACCCCTATCAACGGAAAAGCTTGTGGTTTATGCAACCCCTGCATATATACAATTAAAAACGGTATGCAGTACCGATTTAATCTTGCTGCATTGCTAAGGTTTAGAACAAGAAATGTAAGAAAGATGCCTAAAAAAATTAGAGGGTTAATTTCTGTTACACTTGAAAAAATGCATCTGCTCAACTTTGCAAAAAAAGTGCGAGACAAGCTTTATACAAGATAAAAGACAATAAATAATTATTCGCTTATATGATATGCCACATAAATTTTAAGCAAGCGCTTATTATTCAAAGCTATACTTGTGCCAGAGCTTGTCAGCTACCACCAACCAAAGCTAAAAGCGCCACGTAACCAATTGCGATGCTGATCAGTTTTCAAGTGCCAAAACAGATAACTGAATGCCTCGCGAAATTGCCCGCGGCGCATACGGTACCAGGTGTTAAACATTACGTTCCGCGCTTCGTTATAGCATAAGCTGGCGTGGTGTTGTCGTAATGCCTTAGTATCGGATAACACAACAGAATAACACGACAGGTTTCGCAGCGTTTGCTGTGCATCAGTCTCTGATACTGGCAGCAAAAAACCCCAGCGTCCAATCCGGGTGGGCAAGGTGTGCAACACTGAAGCCTTTACGCCTTCCGAAGTAAGTTCTAAACCTGCCACTAATATCATGCCTTCATTTACTCCGCCTGTCCGGTTATGCATATATGCAGACTCCTGAACCGGAAACACAAAATTACCTAAAGAATAGGCAATAACGCAGCCTTTATAATGCTCTATTCCCTGCAACGTGTGAGAATGATGATGAATCACTAACTTACAGTATTGTGCGAGTTTGCGTGACAATCTGACACGCCACGGAGACGGATAGTTGGAGAATTCCAGATCTGCATGGATCACGACAATCACAGCATCAACCTCTGAGGACAATTGCTGTACCTGTCGTAGCAATGCCCGCCGCCTTAACCTGGCAACACCCGGTTCCTTAGCGGTTGCTGCGTAATGACTGGCATCAGTGACATTAACGATGGCAATCTGTATGCCATGAATATTCTTTAGCAACGGCTGGTACGCCCGGCTGGCATTTTCTGCGGCCCCCACAGTATCAACTTTATTCTGGCGCATAAAATCCAGCATTTGCAACAAAGCTTGCGGCCCGCTGTCTTTTACATGGTTATTGGCAAGACAATACACACCATTTGATAAATCACTTAACGGTGGACAACTGTCAAATGGGATATTCATTTTCAGCTCTGGCCGGGCAATCAAAGAAAGAGAACACTCCAGATTCATAACAGCCAGATCATAAGGTTTTAGTAGCTTATGTATATTACAAAAAGCTTGTGTAACTGTTGCTGGCGGGGCCTCTTTCACACCCGAAAGACATAAGTCCCCGGTAAAAGCAATACTGATCATGCGCTCGCAAACCTGCTTGTTATCATCTCGACTACCTTACGCTCCGGGCCATCTGGTCGCCCCAACAGCAACCAAAGCATAATCAACACAGTGCCATATAGCACCACTCCAGTGAATACTAATGTCAGGGTAACTAGCAATGTTACACCTAGTTGCTTAATAACCTGCAGCTCAGATAGATAATATAAACTAAGCCACATCACCGTAGCTGCGACTAATACACGCCAAAGCCCGTTAAACAAACTGGCAAATGCAATTAATTGCAGCTGACTTTGCAACTTGTGGATCAATAACATGCCTGACAAGCTTGCGGCCAGCGCGCCCCAGGCCAGCCCCTCCGCACCGAACCAATACATACCGGCAGACATCGCTACACACTTGACTGTTAACATAAGCATTGAGTAGCGACCCAAAACATCCGCTCTGCCAGCGGCAGCAAGCGCAGACACAGCACAGGCTACGTTCACTCTGGAAATGCCAATAAACGCAAGAATCTTAATATAAATTGCTGCACCCGCCCACACCGAACCCAATACTACCACAACAATATAATCTGCCAGAACGCTAAGCCCCACCGAAGCAGGTATGGCGATAAACAACACAGAGATCAGCACCTGAGTATAAAGCGGTCTGAACTCTGCTAAGTTATCAGCATGTTGTGCTAAGGCCGGCAGCGACGCCCTGGCCACCGGCATAGCAATCTCGGTAGAGGGCATGCCAGCAATCTCACTTGATACTGTATACAAGCCAAGTTCTTCAGTACTACCCCATTTGCTTAGTAAGAAGGTATCGAACTTAGTAGCAAGGGCACTGAACGACTCATACAAAAAAAACCATTTGGAAAAATTGAAAATACTATTAAAAGCGCTCAGACTTAGAACCGGCCGAAAAGGCGACATCAGATAACTTGCAAATAAACTTACCAGTACGCCGGCCAGAGTTCCCAGCGGAAACGCCCAATAGCTGCGATAGATTACAGCGATGGCAAGCGTAACAGTAAAAGACGTCAGTCGGGATAATATAATCAGTTTAAAATCTTTATCAAACTGCATATTTTTATGAAAATCAACTACACCCACATTGGTCAGACCACTGATAAAGATAGTGACTCCATAAACGAGGATCAGCGGATAGATACGGGAGTCACTAAAAAAGTCAGCCACATAACCTGCACCGCCCCAAACCGCTAATGCCAGTATTAAGCCACGTAAAATATTTAACGTCCACACCGTATTGTATTGTTCAGAAGTCGCATGTTTATTGCGGATCAGCGCAGTATTAAAACCAAACTGAGTCATTAACTCCAGCAAACTTGAAAAAAGCACAGCCTTTGCAACAAGGCCATAATCTTCCGGCAACAATATACGTGCCAGAATAATTACCGATATGATACCAAGCAAACGGGACGACCAACGCATTAATACCGTCCATAAACTACCGGTGACTATTTTCCCTGCCAGTTCAGATAATGCCATGTTCAGTGATCTGCTCTAATGAATGAAGATACAAAGCTGTCCTGACCAGAAATTCAGAACCGTGATGAAAGTTAGCACTAATTATTCTTTTAGGTACACGGCTTAATAGCGGGCTTATTTTTAAGCCGGCAGGTTTGTGGCAGCTTAAATAAGCCACTTGTTGCAAATTTTCTTTTATTCGTGTCGTCAGATAACTATGATTATCTGTCACCGTCTTATCCTCATAGCGGATCCCGACGCTACCAGGGTAACAGCTGGCAATTAGCTTATCATGCACCTGTTTTTTACCCTGCTGTAGAAAAAATTCTGCCGGAACATTACTGAGTAAGTGGTACAAACGCTGATCTAAAAATGGAGTAACAGGGGTACAAACGCGTCCTAACAAACCAAACGCCGAGCTGCCGATAGTGCGCCTGGCGCGGTTCCAGAAGAAAAACTGAGCGATAGGATTAGCGCTGTCTGTAAAACGTGCCAGCTCCAGCGACATATCGGCCACTGCCTGCTGACGAGAAAGTTTAATGCTGAGTGATGGTGCTAACATATCAGCAAGATAGCCTTCCGGCCCAAGCAACTCCTCAGCCAATTCATCCCACCTCCCAGCGCGAGCCAATAACAGCCGCTCGGCAGTTAACCGTGTAGAGCCGGTAGACAAAATATCGCCACCTATACCATCGAACACAAACGCCGTTTGGGTGAGTTTAATGTGGTTATACAACGGCAGAAACCAGGAATGCTCTAAGGCGCAATAACTTGTCAGACGATTTTTTATAAGCTCTGCAGCCTGATAAGACAATGACTGTTGCAATGCTACATGTGGAAGCGTTAAGTGTTTGGCCAGCAATGCGGCGACATTAAAATCTTCATTTGATTTGGGTGGTTGATGTTTTACGGTGGCACAGCTCAGCTGTTGATGTTGTGCGTGCAGCTCCAGCACAATATGCCGGGAGTCGCGGCCGCCTGACAGCGGCACCAGACAGCTACGCTGGCCAATCAACTGACGCGACTGGGCAATGCTGGCTGAAAAGATTTCTTTATAATCGCGGTGCAACTGCTCCAATGATACAGCCATGCCAGTGCTGGAATTTTTTTGCTTTACCTGTAAATTAATACCATTAATATCAAAAGTGAGTCGTGCGTCAGGGGGCAGCACTTTAATCGCCAGAAAAGGTGTATGCTCCCCGAGAAAATCACCGCTGCGTAAAAATACCGCCAATGCCCTGAAATTAAGTGGCTCTGCCGGGTCAACAAGCTGATTTATATCTTCGCTGATACGCAGACAGTCAGCTGTTGCTTTATAGTAAAGAGGCCGAAAACCGAAGAAATCGTTAGAAACTTCCACCCTATCTGGAAATAGCTGCCACTGATTAAAAACCCCGCCACCATCAGCATACTGGTATCCAGCTAACGAGTTTGCTACGCCATCACATTTTAACACAGCATTATCAAAAAAAAAGCGGGCGTAAAAGCCATTACCCGAGGGGGTCAATTACTTTGTTCCACTGTTACCATCCGCCCTGTTTCCGCCAGTTTATTTTTTAAACCAGGCAACGGAAAACCTTTCGCATACGCTTTGTTTGCAAATGCAAGAGCCTCATCATAACGTTTAAGCTCTAACAACAACAAACCGAAGTTATAATGCAACTCACTATAATCAGGCGCAATTAATAACGCTCTATTATATTCCTGAACGGCCTCTTCAAGCCGGCCAGTCAAATGCAAGTGCATTGCAAAAAGCATTCTTGCTATTGCATCAGCAGGCTGAAAATAAATAGCACGGAGGAAATAACAATCTGCTGTATAGAAATTATCGCGCTGGGCTAACTTTATATTTTCACTACGCTGATATTTGCCTATAGCAGCCAGCGCTCGGTGATAATTAGGAATCGCTTTAAGCGTATAATTGATATCGCCCATTATTGAGCCTGTTGCTCCACTAACTAACCGTTCTACATCAGGAGTAAAATGCACTCGCAAAACTACTGGTAATTTGTCAGCATGCGCCGGGTTGGTTGCATCAAACGGGCCATAAGCATTGGTTAACGGCTGGCCTGGGACAATATCGCAGGTGTTATTGTCATAACGGTTTGCCAAGGCAGGCAAAGCAGCGCCAAGCAACAACAAGCTTCCTGCAAAACGAAAAAATAATAAGCGGGTCATAAGTGTAATCCTTCACAAAATCCTGCACTTTCCAAAGCGATACAGGCCTAAAGTTGTCTAGTCTAGAGATTTTACACTTTAAGTCAACGCCATTCAGCCACATACAACAGTTGCAAGCTGCTGCACAAAACGTTCTAATATAGCCTGATAAGAGGCGAACATGGAAAGTTTGTGAGAAAACGAATTTTATACGTAGCATTTCACTTCCCACCTATTCAGACAAGTAGCGGCGTTCATCGAACTCTGGCTTTTACTCGTTATTTTTCTGAGCAAGGTGATGAGGTTACTGTATTAACGGTACCAACTAAAGCTTATCAACATTTCAGTGAGCAAAACTTATCGTTAATACCTGCCAAAATAAATGTTTTACGATGCTATGCAAGAGACACCGCCACACAGTTTGCGTTTAAAAATAAATATTTTAGCTGGATGGCGCTGCCTGATCGCTGGCAAAGCTGGATTATAGGCGGTTTTATTGGTGGCCTAAAACATATCAGAAAAAACCGGTCAGACGTTATTGTCAGCACTTATCCTATAGCCTCGGCGCATTTTATTGGATTTTTGTTGCATAAGGTTACTGGCATCCCCTGGATAGCGGATTTTCGGGACCCAATGCTACAAGATGACTATCCGGCAAACCCCAAGGTACGTAAACTTTTTGGCTGGATAGAAAAAAAAGCAGCGAAGCATTGTCGCCATATAATATTTACCAGCCCGGGAGCCCTGAAACTTTATCAGGAACGCTATCCTGAGGTAGCGCCAGACGTATGGCAGGTATTACCAAATGGTTATGACGAAGCTTTATTTGGTATGGCTACTGCAATTGAGCAACCCAAAACAGACAACAAAGTGACGTTATTGCATAGCGGCACTATTTACCCGTCAGAGCGCGATCCGTTACCTTTTTTTAATGCCATTGCTTATTTGAAAAAAAATAAGCCCCAGTTATACCAAAAGCTTAATGTTGTATTAAGAAGCACAGGGCATGACACACTATTTCTGCCAATACTTAAACAACTCGAGATTGATGACGCGGTGACTCTGGCACCAGCGTTGAACTATGTAGAGGCACTTGAAGAAATGCTGACCACAGATGCCTTGCTGCTGATGCAAGCAAGCAACTGTAACTATCAAACGCCTGCTAAAGCATACGAATACATTCGGGCTAAAAAGCCTGTTTTAGCATTGACTGACGCTGACGGCGACACTGCGCAGCTAATCATGCAATCTCAGGTGGCTGAATTAGCGCCATTAGATGATTCGGCAAAGATATGTAGCGCAATTGAAAACTTAATTTCCAATCTCGAACATGAAAAATATCGATTTTTACCGCAAAGTCAAATCGCTACTTTCTCTCGTGAGCATCAGGCTGAACGATTCAGGCAATTGCTATTAAAACTGTA
The DNA here is from genome assembly GCF_000382165.1 of Arsukibacterium perlucidum DSM 18276. Taxonomy (GTDB): domain Bacteria; phylum Pseudomonadota; class Gammaproteobacteria; order Enterobacterales; family Alteromonadaceae; genus Alishewanella; species Alishewanella perlucidum. Next base: position 177,364 of record NZ_KB907702.1, read on the forward strand.
AGCAGAAATAGTTAAAGGGATTTTTATGGTGTGGCAATATACGGTTCAGGGTACTGAAATAAAGCCAGAAATCTGTCTTAGGCAACAACAATCCACTGCGATAAACCAAGTTGTGCTCAAGCTTAATAATCCGGCTATTGCCGATAACGACGAAGTAATTGTAATTATTTCAGGCCGTTTGCGGCCCTATAACCAGGATTACCTGCCTGCTAATTCGGCCCATTGGTTTCTGGAGTTATACCAACGCAACCCCACTAACTTTTGCCATCATATTGCCGGTTTTTTCTTACTTATTATTTTTAATAAAATCGATGGTACGGTGCGGGTCATTAACGATCATGTGGGCAGTATTCCCTGCTATATCGACCAGCGCGACAGCAAAGTACTGCGGATTAGCGACAATATGCCGGCACTGCAGCCAGCCATGGCCGGCGCTCCGCTTAATCCACAGGCAGTTTTTAATTATGTGTTTTTTCATTGCATTCCCTCGCCTGTAAGTATTTATCAGGGGATCAGCAAGCTGGAACCCGGTGTTATTGCCAGTATTGATAACAGCGGTAATTTGCAGCAGCAATGCTATTATCAGCCAGCATTCACCTCATCTGCAGACACTACTGATCAGTTAATGCAGCGCTGTCGCGAACTGATATCGGAAGCGGTGCGGCGCAATACGACAAGCGATTGTGCGGCGTTCTTAAGTGGTGGCCTGGATAGCTCAACCGTGGCCGGCATGCTGGCTAAACATAGCCAGAACAGTGGCCAAAAGGCCAAAACCTATTCTATTGGCTTTGAAGCCAAAGGCTATGATGAAACTGAATATGCCCTGCTAACCGCCAGGCACTTTGACACCGAGCACAACGTGCATTACCTGCAGCCGGACGAAATAGCCCGCCACTTTACTGAAGTTGCCGGTTATTTTAACGAGCCGTTTGGTAACTCTTCGGCGATGGCTGCCTTTATTTGTGCCAAAACCGCCAAAGCAGACGGCATCAAGGTGCTGCTGGCCGGTGACGGTGGCGATGAAATTTTTGCCGGTAACGAGCGTTATGTGAAACAACAAGTGTTCGAGCGCTATGGCGCCCTGCCCGCCCCACTGCAGACACTATTAAACCTGGGCCTGAATAACAGCCTGGTTGATAAGCTGCCGCTGCTGAAAAAAGGCGCCAGTTATTTGCGCCAGGCTAAAGTGCCGCTACCAGACCGGCTGGATAGCTATAACTTTGTAAACCGCTTTGACTTAAACCAGATGTTCAGCCCTCAGCTGTTGCAACAGGTAGATGCCGGCCAGCCGGCACAGCAAAAGCGTGAGCGCTACCACGCCTGCAGATCAGACGATTCTATAGATAAAATGATGTATCTGGACTGGAAGTTCACCCTGGCCGACAACGACTTTGTTAAGGTAAACCAGATGTGCCAGCTGGCTGGGGTTGAAGTGCGCTTTCCGTTAATTGAAAAAGAGCTGGTCGACTTTAGCTGCACCGTACCGGCCAGCGTGAAAGCGCCTGGGCAAAAGCTACGCGATTTTTACAAAAACAGCTTCCGTGGCTTTTTGCCCGACGCCACTCTTACCAAAAGTAAACATGGCTTTGGCCTGCCTTTTGGCGTTTGGATGAAACAGCGGCCAGACTTACAGCATATTGCCATGAACGCCCTGCAAAGCTTTAAACAGCGCCATATTTTACAATCGGCTTTTATTGAGCAGGTAATTGATACCTATGAAAAAGGCCATTCTGGTTATTACGGTGAACTGGTGTGGATTATCGTGGTAATGGAATTATGGCTGCAGCAGCACGGAGCCAATCCCGGAGTAACTGATGCTACATAAAGTACTGCAACTTGCCGGCAAACTGCTGGGCCGCAATAAACTCAGCATTCTGATTTATCATCAGGTTTTTGCTGAGCCAGACCCAATGCGACCAAGCGAACCCACTGCAGCAGTATTCGACTGGCAAATGCGCTTGCTGCGCGACTATTTTACGCCCTTATCGCTGGATCAGGCGTTGGTTCATCTTAACAACAATACGTTGCCGGCTAATGCGGTTTGCGTGACGTTTGACGATGGTTATCTGAATAATCTGACAGTGGCCCAGCCAATTCTGGCTAAATATGGTATTCCGGCAACGGTGTATATTGCTACCGGTTTTAGCAGCGGCAGTAATATGTGGAATGACCGGCTGATGTATTTATTTGCTGAGCCTGAGCGCCAGCGACTACAGCTGGATAATGAGGTTGTGCAATTGGCTGACTTTGCAGGCCGGCGTAGCAAAGCACAGCACTGGCTGAAGCAGCTTAAATATTTGCCTGTTGCCGAGCGGCTGGTAAAAATTGAGCAGTTTTATCAGCAAAACAATGCGGCAGAGCAAGCGCCACTGATGATGAACCCTCAGCAAATTAAACAACTGGCTGAGTATGGTGTGACCATTGGCGCCCATACGGTTTATCACCCGATTTTAAAAGTGCTGTCGCCGGAGCAGCAACAGCAGGAAATTAGCCACTCTAAGCAACATCTTGAAAGCTGGCTGGGCAAGCCGGTGGTTCATTTTGCCTATCCTAACGGTGGTTTTGGCCGTGATTTTGATGAAACGGCAGTGGCGATTGTTCAACAAGCAGGCTTTAGCTCTGCAGTAGCTACCGACTGGGGCGTGTCAACCAGCCAGAGCTCGCCATTTAAACTAAGGCGGTTTACCCCCTGGGATACCACAGCGCTAAAGTTTCATGCCCGGCTGGCTAATAATATGCGCCAGTCGCAGCCGCTTTAGCTAATCAGGTAGATAATTGATGCTGGCGAAATTAAAGAAAACATACAGGGAGCTTAGGGCGGCGGATACCCTGCTGTATATGCTGGACAAAGCTCTGGTTAAACTAACCTTTAACAGCGTACTAATTCATAAATACTACATTACCCGCCAACCTGTTACGTCCAGCCTCAGCGTGCCCGCTACTAAGGCGCTGGACATTGAAATAAAACAATTAGCCAGTGATGACCCGGTACTTAAAGAGATGGACCGGCCCTCCACCACTTTACAGCAACGGTACGCGCTTGGTGGACACTGCTTTGCGGCGTTTAAAAAAGACCAGTTTGCCGGCAATTTGTGGCTGAATTTCGATCAGTATCAGGAAGATGAAGTTCGCTGTCGCTATATCCTGCAACCCACTGGCCACGCAGCCTGGGATTATGATGTTTTTGTGATGCCCAAATACCGTTTTTCATACGTTTTTGCCAAGTTGTGGGACCATGCCAATCAGGTAATGCACAGCCGCGGCATCCGCTATGTGTACAGCAGAATTAATTATTACAATATTAGCTCACTGCAATCGCACAAACGGCTGGGAAGTATAGTTTATGGCACGGTTTATTTTATTAATATTGGCAGCATGCAGCTGATGTTTAGTCGCCATTTCCGGCCTTTTTTTAAATTGAGTTGGCGCCAGGCTGATTTTCCGGCGCTATATATTGGTAACACTAATCAGCATGAGTAATTCAGCCTTCACTACCACTTTTCGGCAAATGACTAAAGGCCATAATTTTCTGTTAAGCAGCCAGGCCGAACCAGGCAATGCGTTAATTATTTTGCCGCCTTTTGCTGATGAAATGAATAAATCCCGTCATATTATCAGCCAGTTTATGCGCCAGGCGACACAACAGGGTGTTAGCTGCTATTTAATGGACCATTTTGGTACCGGCGACAGCGAGGGTGACCTTGATCAGGCCGATATCAGCCTGTGGCGGGCTGATTTAAACCTGCTACTTGCCCAGCTGGCGGGTGCAGGGCATCAGCAGGTGAGCTTTCTGGCGATACGCTTTGGTGCCTTGCAGTTGTTTGACCTGTTGAATAATGGCCCACTGCCGTTAGCGTTAAACAAGGTGTTACTGTGGCAACCTTATTTTGAGGTAAAAAAATTCTGGCAACAATTTGTCAGGGTTAAAATTGCCGAACAAATGGCTCTGGGTGAAAAACTCAGTCAGCAACAGCTGGAACAGCAACTGACTGAGGGTAACATTATTGAAATTGCCGGCTACCCGATAGCGCCCGTTTTTTATCACAGTGTATTACAGGGCTTGTACGATTTACCTGCGGTATTAACCAACAACAAGACACCGCTGCACTGGCTGGAAATTTCGCAGCTGCCCGCCCCTGGCGTTGCAGTGCAAAAGCAACTTAACCAGTTACAACAACAGTGCCCGGTTAAGTTTCAGCTGGTAAATACAGCACCGTTCTGGAATACCTCAGAGTTAGTTCAGGCAGACGAGCTGCTGCAGCTAAGTCTGGCCCAAGCGGAGCGCAGCCATGTTTAATGAACTGCCGCTACAATTCAGTTGCCAGGACGAACTATTGCAAGGCATATACAGCCCCGGACAAAGCGACGTTGCAGTACTGATAATGGTTGGCGGCCCGCAATACCGGGTAGGTAGTCATCGCCAGTTTGTTAAGTTAAGCCGGGCGCTGGCCCGCGACGGCTTCAGTAGTTTGCGGTTTGACTTTGCCGGCATGGGCGACAGCGAGGGCCAGCTGCAACCATTTTATGCCAATAATCAGGCAATCAAACTGGCGATAGATGCCTTATTTAACCTTAATTCAAACATCAAAAAAGTAGTGCTTTGGGGGCTGTGCGATGCCGCCAGTGCCGCATTAATTTACTGTGATCAGCAAGCTGACAGCAGAGTGGCAGGGTTAGTGCTGGTAAACCCCTGGGTACGGCAACAACAGAGCCATGCCAAGGTGATGCTAAAACATTATTACTGGCAGCGCTTAAGCTCGAAATCGTTCTGGCAAAAATTATTAGGCGGTGGCCTGAACCCACTACAAAGTCTGCGGGAGCTGATTGCTACCTGGCAGCAAAGCAAAAACAATAGACAGCCTGCAGCGCCAGCTAACACTGACAAGGCAGCGCCAAAAATTATTAAGCCTGCAACCACAGCAGATAATTATGTGCAGCATATGCTGGCAGGGTGGCAGAACTTTAGTGGTAAAAGCCTGCTTATTACCAGTGGCAATGACCTGACTGCTCAGGAATTTTTAACGCTTTGTCAAAACGATAAAGCCTGGGCCGCCTGCCTGCGAAATGCGACCCATCAGCATATCGAGGATGCTAACCATACTTTTTCTACTGCTGATTGGCGCAGCCAGGTAGAGCAACAGTGCAGCATTTTTTTGACTGACGAAATAGCAGCAATTTATTAACCATCACTTAAAAATGGATTTTATGGATAATTCACTTCAAAACAGGATCTGGCTGACCCGATATTTGATGGTTATTGGCATAGTGGTTTTACATACACCGCCATATCAACCGCTTTCCGAGCTGGGACTTAATACTTTTGATTTTATTAAAGCATTTTTCTCCCATGCACTTTTTCGCATGACAGTACCTATGCTTACGGTAATTTCGGCCTATCTGTTATTTAGCAGTTCTCTTGTATTGCATCCTACAAGATTGATCAGCAAAAAAGTTACATCCATTTTAATACCTTTAATTTTATGGAATATACCGCTGGTCATTGCCATTTATTTACTGCAACGATACGAGCTCGTTTCCCATATTTTTTCTGTCCAGCTATATCCGGCAAGTGCAATAAATTGGTTAAACGCCAGCACAGGTATGTTTGGCACTCCAGCCAACTACCCGCTTAACTTTCTGCGGGATTTGTTTGTGCTGTCAATCTTAGCACCGCTGTTCCTGATATTTCTTAGAGTTATTCCATATTGGGGATTAATCATAGTACTGGTTGTGTATTACTTTAATCTTGAAGGTGATTTAATACTTAGAAACTCAATGCTGGTATGTTTCTATATTGGTGCTTTAGCCGCCTGGAAAAAGTGGGATATATGCGCAATGGATAAATTTGCATGGCCATTGTTGATTTTGTTGGTTGCAACGTGCTGTGCTGTTGTAATTTGGGATGTCGAAAACAGAGAATGGTTGCGGATGATCACTCCGTTTATTATCTGGCCATGTATGGCTTTAATAAGTAATTCCTTTATTGGTCGCATGATACTGCCATATACCCAAAATAGTTTTTTGACGTTTCTGGCTCATGCACCACTGCTTATTTTGCTCTGGTTCATCTACAAACCATTCAGCAACACTATACCCTACCCTGTTTTTTGGCTGTCTGCGCCACTAGTGATAGTGGTAATTTGTGCATTCATCCAGCCCCTAATGTACAAGCTGATGCCTAATCTAACAAAAATACTGCTGGGGGGGCGTTAATGCCCTCTCCAGATTGTGTCATTTTTATTACCAATAGTCAGTTGCCCGCATCAACCGTTAAACCGTTACGGCCAGAGCCGCGTTTTAAATTTTTAGTATTCGCAAGGTAACTACGGTTCGCACATCTGCATGGAGCAAGACTGCTATCTATTTATAAAGTCAGCGTTATAAACTACACTGCTGCACTACGCAGTGGCGCACAAATAAACCGGGATGTTTATGCATAATACAGCACCGCATCTTGCGGCACAGACCGGGGCAATAACAGCGCAGGCGACGCTGCAGAATTGGCTGCTACTGAGCCTGATAGTGTACCTGGCGTTTGTGATCTATGGCAGCCTGGTGCCTCTGCATTATGTTGGGATCAGCCTCGATGAGGCGATACAGCGTTACAGCCAAATCCGCTATCTTGATTTAGGCATTCAGTCGCGCGCCGATTGGGTGGCCAATATACTGTTATTTATTCCGCTGGCATTTCTGTTGGCGGCAGTCAGCTTTAAAGTGGCTTCGCCACTGCGCAATCTGGTGCTGGCACTGGTTATCCAGCTACTATGCACAAGCCTGGCCTTCAGTATCGAATTTATTCAGTTATTTTTTCCGCAGCGTACCGTATCAATTAACGACATTATTGCTGAGTCGTTGGGTGCCTTTAGCGGTATCAGCTTGTATTTGCTATTCGGCGAGCGCTTTAAGCAATTTATGCTGGCTGCAGCTTTGATGCGGGGCAAGGCATCGGTATTTTTTTACCTGCTGCTGGGGTATACGTCGCTGTTTTTTCTGTATCAGATCCTGCCACTTGATCTGACATTAAGCCCGATAGAGCTTTATAAAAAGTGGCAGGATGGCCGCATCGTATTGTTACCCTTTTCGGCCTATAAAGGCAGCATGGCCGAAATAACCTATGCCGTTGTCAGCGATATTGTGCTGTGGTTGCCCATTGCCTTGCTGTGGCAGTTGCACAAGCCACAACAAAGTAAGTTGGTGTTTTACAGCCGTATAGCGCTGCTGGCAATAGTGCTGGAGTTCTGCCAGCTGTTTGTTTACAGCCGGGTAACCGATATTAGTGATGTGCTGTGTGCACTGCTGGCAGCGCTGTTAAGCCGTTATATGCTGAGCTTCTGGCGGCAGTATAAAGGCCAGGCTGTTCAGGGCTGTGTATCAGCGCCGGACAACACGCCATTCAGCCGCTCCTTGCTATGGCTTGGCGCAGTGCTGTTTTACAGTTTTTTTATCCTGCTGCTGTTTTGGTACCCGTTTGATTTTAACTTTGACTGGGCCTTTATTAACCAACGCTGGCAGCTAGTAAAGGGCAAAGTGCTGCTGGAATCGTTGTACTTTGGTACCGAATACCGCGCCATTACCGCCCTGGCACAAAAAATACTGCTATTTTTGCCGTTAGGCGTGCTGTTTGCCCTTGCCTGGCAGGCCCAGCGCGAAAGCTGGCAACGTAAGGCATCTGCCATTATTGGCTTGCTATATATTACCGGCCTGGCCGCCTTTAGCGAGGCAATGCAACTGGCGTTACCTGGTAAAACGGTGGACAGTACTGATGTATTACTACAAATAATGGGGGCTGGCATTGGCTTTACCGGTTATCTGTTTCTGCAACGACGTGCGACCCGGCCGGCAGCCGAAAACAGCACTGCAACGGCAGCGGCAATTGCAACAGTGCAAACTAACCGCAGCATTGCAGAACATAAGGGCCCGCCGTGGCTAACGCGTGCACAACGCAAACCACTACTGCTAATTGCAATACATCTGGCGGTTACAGTGCTGGCGCTGTTGTTGATTGGCGAGTTACCGCTGCTACCTTATAATGTGCGCGAGCTGCTAACCGATAGCAGCATGGCAGCTGTCGGTTTAAGCCTGATGTTTTATCTGATGAGCCTGCCATTATTGCTGCGTGTTAAGCAGTTTGCGGTATTCGCGCTATGGTTGCCGTTACTGGTGTTGCTACAAAGCACGCTGATTTTCTGGCTGCTGTATTTAACAGTACCCACCGAGTCGCTGTACGATATTCTCGGCGCGCCGGTAACAAGCCTGCCGCAAAGCCTGGAGCTGATGCTTCGATTTATTGGTCTGTTCAGCCTGATCCAATTAAACTACCTGTTTGCCGGGCGCCTGGTGCAGGAGCAAAATAAACTCCCGGCACTGATTATCTGGGCCATATTTAGCCTGCTGTTTGCCGTTATCTGGTATCTGGCCGTGATTAAGCTTGCTGCTACCGACAATATTACCGAGCTGCTGGCAAACGGCGGCAGCTATGGCAGTGCATTGGGCCTGAGCCTTTATCTGGCGTTGCTGTTTGGCGCTGCCGCCTACCTGGGCCGTTATTTTGCGATGCCGCAGCGCCGGCGTTTTTGGTGGCTGTGCATAGTTATTTTGCTGGCTTTTGGATTGTCATGGCTGTTACTCAACACCATTACCGAAAGTCTGATAGTTAAATACCAGCAGGTATTTTCTGCGATGCAGTTTTTACTCAGCAGTAACCGGGCCAATTATGCCGCGCCAGATGAATTAATGCTGCGCTATGCTATTGGCCACAGCGCCATTTTAATATTACTGGCATGGTTTTACGCCTTGGCTCAGCGGTTGAATCCGCAACCAGGCCAGGCACTATCCTGCGCCCCCGGGCTGAACAGAATGCGCAGTTAAAAAGATAATTAAACGGGAAGTTAAACACGAAGTTATGTTAAGAAAATGGTTGAAAATCTGGCTGTTGCTAATGCTAAGTGGCAGCCTGTTACTGCTGTTGCTGTTTTGGCTAATCAGCAGCAACGATGTGGTGCCGAAAAGCCGTATCAACAGCGCGGACGTTACCACCTCTCAACGTATTCTGAGCCAAACACTGGCGCAGCTGCGCAGCAATAATGGCCGGATTGAACTGATATTTGAACAACCGCAGTTAGATGCGCTGCTGAATGTCGCCAGCTATGCGCTGCCTGCAGCGCACTTTAATGGCGTAATCAGCCCTTACGGTGTGGCTATTAACGCGCAGGCGCCGCTGTTGTCGACCGGACGCTCGGTAACGGTTGCCTGTTTGCTACTAAATGAAAGCCAGCAATTTGCTATTATTAACTGCCGGTTGGGCAAATTACCTCTGCCCGGCGCACTGGCAAACTGGATACTAAAGCAGGCAGTTAAAAGAACCGTGACAGCGCCAGCAGATCAGCAGTTGCTTCGCTTATTTGCCAGCGGCCAGCTAACAGCTAACCGGCTGGTGTTTATTGATGAAAACGCCAGCCCGATAGAGTTGAACCTGCGAAACCTATCCTATACCCCGGCCGCACTGCGGCAGGAACCGCTGGTGCTGGCACCGGATATCATGTTTTATCTCGAAAAGTTAAAGCAGTTACAACAGCAATACCCCGCTGAACGCCGGTTGGCATTTTTTGCATTGAACTTGCTCAATATCGCGCAACAACGCCAGCCCAACAATATAGCAAACAGCCAGTATCATGATGCCACCTGGGCCCTGATTGTCGCCTTTGGCAGCCGGCGGTTTATTCATTATGCCAATTCCGAAGTGCCTGCTAACCAGGTACCCTCGTTCAGACCAGTGCTGCTAAGTGGTCGCCATGATTTAACGCTGCATTTTTTATATTCGGCAGCGATAAAACTTATAAGCTCGGCCCAGTTGTCACAACAGATAGGTAACTTAAAAGAAATTATGGATGCAGCTGAGGGCGGCTCTGGCTTTAGTTTTGTTGATTTAGCGGCAGATTACGCCGGTATTTATTTTGCGGAAAATATTAGCGACATTAACCTGGAAACAATGAAAACATTAAGCGTGGCAGAATTTGAAGCAGCTTTTATGCCCGACATTGCCGGTTTGCCGGAAGGTTTGTCGGAACAGCAGATGCAGCAACAGTTTAGCGGCTACCAGGGGCAACAATTTAAACAAACCGAGCAAATTATCCTTAACCGGCTGCAACAGCTTGCCCTATACAGATAGCAGCCTGCCAGGGGTTAAATTGAGGTTGAGGTTTGGCTGAGAATAAACGGCGCAATTACCGGCTTACTTTGCATATGGTTGGCGATTACAGTATATTTTAACGGCAATGCACAGCGCGCCAATTCGCAGGTTCTCCGAAGGAAAAGGAAAAAGGAAAAGGAAAAGGAAAAGGAATGCGATTTTTCAGCATTATAGTTAAAGCCTATATTTTAATAAGCGCATTGATGTTACATGCCGTTGCCGCCTATTTTTATCTGTTTCACCCGATATTGGTACACAAAACCATTGAGCAAACGCCGTTGTATAAGGGTATTTCCCCGCCGCCCTCCGCCAGTGGCCTGATAGATGCAGATGTTGATAAGCTGGTACAGCAAGAGCTGTTAACTATAATGCCTGCCTGGCAGCCCCTGCCAACAAATGACCGCATTAGCGGGATATGGCTGGATGGCAAGCAATACAGTTCACTCAGTGACGCTGCAAAACAGCTGCAAGATGGCAGTTATCTCAGGTTAGGCAGTGGCATTTACAATACGGCCCTGAATATTAAACACCATGACGTTACTATTGAAGGCCATGGCCATGTCATTTTTGAGCGTGCGGTATCTGATGGCAAAGGCGCCATTGTCGCCCGCGGCGATAACCTGAAAGTAAAAAATATTGAATGTCGTTTTATCTCGGTAAACAGTAAAAACGGCGCCTGTGTCAGACTTGAAGGCAGCGGCCTTACGTTAGAGCATGTTTACTTTCATAGCAGCCAGACCGGGCTACTGGAAACCGCTAAACAACACGGCCGGATTATTATTACTGACAGCCGCTTTGAAAACCTGGCGGCAGGTGCGCGGGCTCATTCAATTTACCTGAATAGCGCCAGCCTGCTGCTAAGCTCGTCGGTTATTCTGGCAAATCGTAATCAGCATAGCCTGAAATCACGCGGGCCGTTGACGGTCATTGATAAAAGTATTATTGCCTCACTTTCTGGTGGCAGTAGCAGATTGTTGGATATCTCTAACGGTGGTGAGCTGCATATTACTAACTCATTGCTGCAGCATGGCCCCGGTGCGGTGAATAACCAGGCAATTGGTTTTGGCCTGGAGGGAGTTAAGCACGAAACCAACAATGTGCGGATTAGCAACAGCTTGTTATTACTGGAACGCGCGAACAGTAATTTCGTATTACATGCCGGTAAAAATCAGCCAGAGGTTAATATCAGCGGCAATCTGATTATTGGTGCTGATGATGAATTTGCCGATAACCATGCATTTTCTAACAGGAAAAGTGCCAGGTTGCCTGTTTACCCCAAACTTCCGGAAGTATTATGTGAGCTGCATTTGTGCGACAACTAATATTCAACTTACAAGCTATTTGTATAGAATATGCACCAGCGCTAAACCCCGCCATAGATATTGACTTTAAAGAGTGCCACGGATGCTAAATGTATACCTGACAATTGATGTAGAGCTATGGAGTCCGGGCTGGCAGCTAGGGCCGGATGCCCTGAGCAACGCTTTTGATACCTATATTCTGGGCAAAACCGCAAACGGCAATTACGGCTTGCAATACCAGTTAGATATTATTAACGACGCAGGTTTAACTGCAGTCTGCTTTGTTGAGCCTTTATTTACTAAAGCTGCCGGAACGGGCTATTTACGCCAGATTGTTGATATATGCCGCAAGCGTGGTAATGAAATACAACTACATGCTCACCCTGAATGGTTAAAGCACGCCACACCCGACTTTAAAGGAATTGATTTTAGTGAACGCTACCTGCTTAGCCAATTTAGCCAGCAGGAACAATACCAGATTATAACCGCAGCCAGAGATATTCTGGCATCGGTTACTGACTGCAAGATTAGCGCATTCAGAGCGGGCAGTTTTGCGGCAAACACCGCTACACTGGCGGCGCTCAGCCAGGCCGGTATAGCGCTGGATTCAAGCTATAACCCATCCATGCCAAGCCCTGATAATGGCTTTACTGAAGAATGTCATGCTGCCAATGCTCGCTTCAGACAAGCAGACGTTACTGAAATACCAATGACGGTATACAAAACCCATAATAATACACTCAGGCATAGCCAGTTAGCTGCCTGTACCTTTAAAGAGTTACGTTCGTTGCTGCTTAAATCATACCAGGCCGGACATAGCGATTTTGTGATTTTGTCGCACAGTGCAGAACTGTTAGATGGCTCACGCCGCAGAAAAGACCCCGGCAATATTGCGACGCTGGTTAAATTAGTGGCATTTATTGCCGCCAATCAGGATAAGTTTCGCTGCAAGCTTTTTAATGAAATTATTAACACAGATGCTGATTTACCCACAGCTAAACCGCTGGTAAAGCTTGGCGTTAACTATAGCCTGCACAGAGCAGTTGCAAAAATAACCCGGCTAATTCAGGCACGGTTTTAACCCTACACGGAACAGTATAAATGACAGCTGAAATCAAAAATTATAAGTTTAAAATCCGGGTGGGATTACGGGAATTGCTCTGTTTTAACTTCAGGCTCAACGTATTGCATGACTTTATTTCCTCTGTTGAAACCGGCAACAGCCCTGTGACAGAGCCAGCTAAACCAGCACCTGATTCTGACGGTTTTTTATTTAAAGATAAGAAAATCAGTCAGCCAACGCAGAAGCTGAAAATTGGCAAGTTAATTCGCTATATCCCCCATTTTTACAATCACTGTTATATCAATCTGAACACCAGCTTTGACGAATACAAGAAAAAGTTTTCCTCTAAAAGCCTGTCGACGATCAAGCGTAAGATCAACAAGTGTAAAAAAGACGGAGAAGTCGATTTTCGGGAATACCGTGCAGCAGCTGATATCAAACCATTTTTTGATATTGCCCTGCCGCTCTCGCAGCTAACTTATCAGGAAAAACTACTGGATGCCGGGTTACCCTCAGACGAGGATTTCCTGACAAAAAGCATTGAGCTTGCAAGCAATGATAATCTCAGGGCTTATATTCTGTTTATCGACGGCAAGGCAGCTGCCTACTTGTATTGCCCTGTAAAAAACGGCGTATTGTTATACTCTTACCTGGGTTACCATCCCGACTACACCCAAATGTCAGCTGGCACAGTGCTGCAGTGGCTGGCTCTGGAGCGGATATTTGCGGAAGATAAGTTTACGCTGTTTGACTTTACCGAAGGTGAATCACCCCATAAAAAATATTTTGCAACCGACACCAAGCTTTGCGCCGATGTTTTCTTTTTCCGTAAAAGCCTAAAAAGTATTGTCGCTGTGTTTTGTCATTATGCAGTGGAGGCGATAATTAAACTGGCTAAAAAGATCCTAAAAAAAGACAACTAGCCCGGGACCAATTGGCAGTGAGTTAAAATGGTAACGAAAAAGTCAGACCACGCCCCAACGGGAATATTCTTATCCTTAAATGCAGGCGCTGCCACTGATTTTTTCTGAAAATAGCATTGGAAGGATGATTGTTGTGCCATACCCTGGCAAACAACTGCTGAAACCCTTTTTGCTGCATCGCTAAGGCTGACTGGCTTAGCAGCATTGCAGCATAGCCTTTGCCTTGCTGCTCAGTCGCGGTAATAATTTGTACCAGTTTCGCCGCTGCCTGCGGCAACCTGATAAAATTCCGCTGTTTATAACGTTCACCAAACCAATAAAAACAAACACTGACTAACTCGTCATTAGCATACAAACCGTAACCAACTGCCTGCTCGCCCAGGTAGTTGTTTTGCCTGCTGAAAAAAGCATCCACACTAAGCAGATCCTCTTCGGACAACTGCTTGCAGCTTATGGCCGGTGGCAGCTGTGGTTCATTAGTCGCACAGGCAATGTCTTTGCGATACACCCAGTAAATTTCATAGTCGCCGAGCAAGCCTGTCAGGGCTTTTTTCAGTATATTTTTCAAGCTACCTCCCTGCCGGTATTCAGTTTGTCAGGAGATCAGTGCTAATGGCGCGAGTTAGCACTGACCGGCTGCTTTCAGAGTAATATCTCAGCCACATTGGGATGCCCCAGGAAATCCTGTGGGCTGGCGGTGGGGCCGTAGGCACCGGACTGATACACCACCACCCAGTCACCAACCTCAGCCTTTGGCAGCACCATGCGGTCGGCTAAAATATCCAGTGGGGTGCACAATGGCCCGACTACGGTTACCAGCTCAGTCTCACTCTGGCTAAAGCGGTTAGCTATTGCTACCGGATAGTTTTTCCGGATAACCTGGCCAAAATTGCCTGAGTTTGCCAGATGGTGATGTAAACCACCGTTACACACCAGATAAGTAGTGCCTCGGGACTGCTTTTTATCGACTACCTGACAAGCATACAAGCCCGCCTCGGCCACCAGATAGCGACCCAGTTCAATAACCAGTTCGATATCAGCCAGCTGTTGATCGTACTGTTGCAATAAACTTTGCAGCGACTCACCTACCGGCGCTAAATTCAACCGGCGCTCACCGGCAAAATAAGGAATACCAAAACCACCGCCCAGGTTAATCATCTCTGGCCGGTATGGACAAGCTGCCACCAACTTAGCTGCCAGGGCAAAGGTATGCTGGTGCGCTTCAATTAAGGCTTCTGCTTTCAGGTTTTGCGAACCACAGAAAATATGAAAACCACGCAGCTTAACCGGCATATCTGCAATTTTAGCCAGGGTTTCCAGCACCAGCTCTTCATCGATACCAAAGGGTTTGGCACCACCGGCCATTTTCATACCCGAGGCTTTTAACTCAAACGCCGGATTAACCCGCAGCGCCACCTGAGGCGTGTTTGCGGTTTGCGCACCAAGCTGACAAATACGTTGTAATTCACCAAGTGATTCCACATTCAGGGTAACCCCGGCAATGATTGCTGCCAATAATTCAGCGTCGCCCTTACCGGGCCCGGCAAAACTAATGTCGGCTACCGGCATACCACTTTGTAACGCCAGCAACATTTCTTTTTGCGATGCCACATCGAAGCCATCGACCAACGGCTTTAAATGTTGTACCACTGGCCAGTACGGATTAGCCTTGACCGCATAATGCAGCTTTATCCGATTGGGAATATGCTGGCGAAAGCTGGCAACCTGCTGCTCGATAATAGTGCGATCGTAGACATAAAACGCCGGGCGGGCCAATAACTGGCTTATTTCAGCCATGGTGTAACCTGCAGCGACTAACTCGCCCTGCTCTACCCTGAACTGGCTCATTAACTCATGTTGCGGTGCACTATTATTGTTAGAGATGGTATTGCTCGTGCTGGTGTTGCTCGCACTGGCGTTGCTCGGGTTAGTATCGCTTGTGCGAGTAGTGGTCATGCTGACGCTCCTGTCATGCTGTTATTACTGGCAAGAAAGTAATCCTGATATTGGCTGGCCAGCGATTTGCGGTCAATTTTGCCGTTGGCATTTTTCGGCAAGCTATCAAGCACTAAAATTGTTTTTGGCTGCATAAAATTCGGTAAGCTACGCTTTAACTGAGTTTGCCAGCTGTTAACATCTGGATCTGACCCCGACGTTGCTACCACTACTAAAATAGCCTGATCGACGCCATCGTATATTCCCATTGCTGCTACATCGACCAGTGCCGGATCTAAGCGATAGATGGCTTCTTCTACTTCAGTAGGGCTGACCCGGTAACCAGAGGTTTTAATCATTTCATCGCGCCGGCCAATAAAATATAAGTAGCCTTCTTCATCAGCTTTAACCGTATCGCCTGACCACACCGCCGGGCTGGTTAACTGAATGCCGGCTGGGGTCATCGGGTCGAACTTAAAACGCTCGGCCGTTTTCTCAGGTGAGTTCCAGTAACCCAGGCTTACCAGAGGGCCGCGGTGCACTAATTCACCCGGCTCATTTGGCCCGCATAAGCTGCCATCTTCGCGCACGACCAGGATTTCAGCATTAGGAATAGCCTTGCCCATAGAGCCGGGTTTACGGGCTAAATCTGCCGGCGGCAAATAGGTTGAACGAAAGGCTTCGGTTAAACCGTACATCAGATAAGGTTCAGCATTGCTAAAGATACTCTGCAGCTGGCTCAGCAGCGCCTGCGGCATAGCGCCACCGGAGTTGGTTAAATAGCGCACGCTGTCGCTGCTACCATCAGGCCATTTAGCTTTGGCAAGTTGCGCCCATAACGGCGGCACCGCAGCAATACCGGTTACCTTGTGCCGGGCTACCGCTCTTACCACATCCTGTACCAGGAAGAAATCCAGAAGTACCACACTGGCGCCGGTTAAAAAAGCAGTGGTTAACTGGCTTAAACCGTAATCAAAACTTAACGGCAGCAACGCCAGGATGACATCATCTGAGTGGTTTTGCAGATAACTAGCTACGCTGCTGGCCCCTACCAGCATATTACGTTGCGACAACACCACGCCTTTCGGCTTACCGGTGCTGCCCGACGTATAAAGAATTGCTGCCATATCACTGTCAGTAACTGCGCCGCTATGCGGTTTGTGCTGCTGGGTATAATGCTCATCCGGCGCCCCATTGTCATCAGGTTTATTGTTGGCCGGCATTAACGGTTTAACCGCTAAATGCGCCGCTACCTGGCCGGCATCAGCTTCATCTGTTAATAAAATAGTGTGTAAATCAGGGCAATCGGCCAGCACTTCAGCAAGAGATGCTAATCTGTCTTTACTGGTAACCAGCACCCTGACATTACAATCCTGCAGAATATGCTGCACCTGGACCGGCTTCAGCGCCGGATTAACCGGCACAAACACCGCACCGCAAGCATTGGCGCCCCAGATGGTATAAATAGTTTCAAATTGCTTGGGTAAATAAACCGCTACCCGATCGTAACGCTTTACCCCCTGCTGCTGCAGATTATTGGCAACGGCATTAACCTGCTTATACAGTTCAGGGTAGCTTAAGCTTTTGTCCTTAAAGTACAGCGCAGTGTGCTGAGGAAATGCTTGTTGAGCGTGTTGCAGCAGTTGATATAGATTTTTGGCCATTATGTCCTCTAGACCTTTCACTTTTAATCCCTTTGTGTGCAATAATAAATCAGTTTTATCAAGAAACCGATAGAAAAATGAGGTTGATATTAATTTCAGTGTGCAAGCAGCAGGCTGACCGGTTAACCTCACCCAGGATATAGGTATTAAAAGGACGCTGTTTATGCCCAATCAACAACTACTCGCCGATATTTTACGCACTGTACTACAAATAGATAAAGATTTCAGCGCTGACACCCCGCTGCTGGGTGCCATTGCCGAATTTGATTCTATGGCAATTATCGCCGTTATTACTGAACTGGAAGATCAACTTGGCATTGAGTTTGACGATGATGAAATTTCTGCAGAAATTTTTGAGACGTTTGGCCGGTTAAGTGCTTTCGTTGCTGAAAAACAAGCTGCCTGAACCCTGAGTTCATTTTTAACAGGATTAACTATGTTGCCATTTAACCGGGTATCTGTGATTGGCTTAGGTTATATCGGATTGCCTACTGCAGCCGTTATTGCCTCCCGTGGTGTTGAAGTATTAGGTGTTGATGTGTCTGAGCACGCTGTTAACACTATTAATCAGGGTAAGGTGCATATTGTCGAACCCGATTTAGATATGCTGGTACAGGCAGCTGTTACCACCGGTAAACTTAAGGCATCACTCAGCCCTGAGCCAGCTGATGCTTTTATGATAGCGGTGCCGACGCCGTTTAAAGAAAACAAAAGCCCTGACCTCAGTTATATTAAAGCCGCCCTGGAAACTATTGCGCCGGTGCTGGTAAAGGGTAATTTAATTGTATTGGAGTCGACGTCGCCGGTAGGCACTACTGAACAAATTTCCCAGTGGCTGGCTGAACTGCGCCCCGATTTAAAATTACCCCACACTGAAGGTGAGCAAGCCGATTTGTTTGTAGCGCATTGTCCGGAGCGGGTACTACCAGGCCGGGTACTGCAAGAGTTAGTAAG
This sequence comes from Arsukibacterium perlucidum DSM 18276, assembly GCF_000382165.1. GTDB lineage: Bacteria > Pseudomonadota > Gammaproteobacteria > Enterobacterales > Alteromonadaceae > Alishewanella > Alishewanella perlucidum. The sequence goes on from NZ_KB907702.1 coordinate 195,393, forward strand.
TAACGACCGGATTATCGGTGGTATTACGCCGCGCTGTGCTGAGCGTGCCATTGAACTGTATCAGTTGTTTGTGCGGGGCGAATGCCTGCGTACCACAGCACGTACCGCTGAAATGGCCAAATTAACTGAAAACGCCTTTCGTGATGTCAATATTGCTTTTGCTAACGAGTTGTCGGTTATTTGTGACACCTTAAAGATTAATGTCTGGGAATTGATAAAGCTGGCGAACCGCCACCCACGGGTTAATATTTTAAGCCCGGGCCCGGGTGTAGGCGGTCATTGTATCGCAGTTGATCCCTGGTTTATTGTCGACTCGGCGCCTGAGCAGGCGCAAATTATTCGCAAAGCCCGGGAAATTAATGACAATAAGCCTTTATATGTGATTGAAAAAATAAGACAAGCTGCAGATCAGTTTAAAAAACCGGTGATTGCCTGTCTGGGGTTAGCGTTTAAAGCAGACATTGATGACTTACGCGAAAGCCCGGCGCTGGATATCGCGAAAAAGCTGTTAAGTGAAAATATTGGGGAAATTTTATTAGTAGAACCAAATATTAAGCAACTACCTGCTAAACTGGCTGGTTACAAGGCTGAACTCACCACCCTGAATCAGGCACTGGAGAAAGCAAATATTTTAGTGGTGCTGGTAGACCATAAACAGTTTAAGACCTTACAACCAGCTGATGTAACTACTAAAGTGGTAATTGATACCAGGGGTATTTTTGGTTAAGCATCAAAAAATTTGGCTGTGGGTTTACCCAACCAGGCTTGTCACCGCCTGAGCTTTCGATACTGAGCGTTCAATAATGAATTTTCGACACTGATTTTCGACACAAGGGAGTGTAGTACCATGAAAAAAATCTCATTAACAGCCGTACTTCTGTTAGCCGCGCTTAGCGGCTGCAGCGGCAAAGACGCCGCTGAGCATTATCAGGATGCGTTAAAATTCAGCCAAAGCAACCAATACAACGCGGCTGTGATTGAACTTAAATCTGCTATTGCTCAGGCGCCGGAAAATATTGATTACCGCTTGCTGCTGGCCAGAGTTTATTTGCAAACCGGTGATGTGGTTTCTGCCGAAAAAGAATACGAACGCGCCCTGCGGAACGGCGCAGATCCAGAGACAATTGCCGTAGAAGTTATTCAAACCAGTTTTCTGGCTGAAAACTACCAAAATGTATTAAGTTTGTTTAGCGAAACTGGCAACCTGAGCGCCAAAACCGAACACTATCTGAAGTTTTACCGGGCACTGGCAGAGGTAGAACTGGGTGCAGCTGAAAACGCGGTAGTTATTTTTGATCAGCTGGTGAATAGTGAGTACCCGGATTTAGCCGCCTATGCTGAAGCCGCGTTACTGTTAAATGCCCGGACTATTGGCGCTGCCCTTAGCAGTGTGCAGCAGGTGGCAACAGACAGCCTGATAGCCAAAGAAGCATTATTGCTAACCGCTCAGCTGCAATTGTTTGATAAACAAACAGACAGTGCCATTGCTAATTTGACCAGGTATATTGAGCAGGTGCCATCTGCATTAAAAGTGCGGCTGGTGCTGGCACAAACTTATGTGCAGCAGCAACAATTTGCCGAAGCCGATAAACAACTCAGCTTTATTCTGCAACGGGCCCCAGACCATGGCCTTAGCAATTACTTAAAAGCAACTATCGAATATCAGAAACAGGATTATGCTAAAGCAAAAGAGCATATCGACAAGGCCATTAGTGCCCGCTTTACCAATACACCAAGCCGGGTGCTGGCAGGTATCGTCAGTTACCAGCTTGGCCTGGAACAGCAGGCCCTTACTCACCTCAGTGCGGTTAAAAACAGTTTACACACCTACCCGCCTGCGCAACGCTTATACTCGCTGTTACAGCTGCGTGCCGGTGCCACCGCCGATGCAGCCAGCAGTTTAAGTGATGCGAAATTTACTGAGCAAGATTTATCGTTAGTTGCCGGTACTGCTTTTCAGTTAATTAGCCAGGGTGATGAAAGCCTGGCAGCTGAAATTATCAGTCGATATGAAAATATGGTTGTACCGCAGGATGGCCAGTCATTAAGTACTTTAGGTAGCCTGAAACTGGGCTTGCCTGATCGCAATGCTGAAGGCATTAAAAACCTTGAACAAGCGTTAATGATGGATCCCGGCTTACATGATACCCGCCTGGTACTGGCGGGCAGTTATATCCGACAGAAGCAATTTGACAAGGCTGCAGAGCTGGCAGATGAATGGCTGAAAACTGCAGAAACCCGTAACGCAGGTTACAACCTGAAAGCCCTGACCTATTTATTGCAGCAGGATTTAGAAAACGGCAAGTTAATGCTGGCCGAAGCACAAAAAGCCGACAGTGACAGTGTTTTCACCCTGTACATGCTGGCTGCCGTGGCCCGGGACGAAAAAGATATTGCCAAAAGCGATGAGTTATTAACCCGGGCGCTTGAACTTCGGTCTGATTATATACCGGCACTAATTGCTTATTTCAGCTCGATGCAACAACAAGGTACCCCTCAGGTAGCACTTGATGTTGTTGAACGCTCGCATAAAGCTCACCCCGATAATAATCAGATCCGGATGTTACTGGCCAACCTGTATCAGAGCCGGAATAACTTTGCTGAAGTAGTCAGTATCCTGAAACCTATCAGTGATACTCAGCAGCAGTTTACTCCGGCATTTTATAATCTGATGGTAAATGCATATGTAAGAACGAATCAGACTGATCTGGCACTTGCCCTGGCAGAGCGTTGGTATAACAGCGATGAGAAAAACATTCGGGCCGGTTTAGCGTATTCAAACTTACTGGCTAACGCCCGGCGTTATAAAGATGCGATAGTGGTATTAGATAAGCAGCTTAAGGTTCATCCGAAAGAGCCGGTGTTACTGCGGACTAAAATTGCTGCACAATCTGAAAACGGCGATCAGCAAGGCGCGCTGGCAACCTATGAACTGCTGCCCGCAGAAATAGCAAACAGTGCCGAAATGTTGTATCACAAGGGCCGTATTCAAATTTTAAATAAACAAATTAGTCCTGGCCTGGAAACGCTGAATACGTCTTACAATATAACGCCGCATGCTGCAACAGCTATTGCAATAGCCGGCGCTTACGCTAAAGATATTTCTTATCGCAGAGCCGTTTCGTTTATTGAAGAGCATTTTGCCAAACACGGCAAAAACAGTACTGATTTACATGCCTTCTATGCCAATTTACTGATAGAAGATGATGTTAATAAAGCCGTTACCGTTTACGCTGAAATTGTCCAACAAGCACCGGACAATCTTATTGCCTTAAATAATTATGCCTGGGTGCTTTTAGAAGTTGGCAAAGTAGCAGATGCCAAAACCTATGCTGAGCAAGCGTTAAAAATTAACGGCAATCATCCGGATGTACTGGACACTTACGGCAGAGTGCTGCTTGAGCAAGGTAAGCATGTTGCAGCAAAGGCTCAGTTTGAGCAATCGCTGGCAATACGGCCGGGGCATGCCGAAGTGCAGCTAAATCTGGCACAGGCGCTGATTAACAATGGCGAGCAGCAACAGGCCGGTAAAGTTCTGGCCGCAATAAAAACCGACAATGTTAAGTTTCTGGAGCGGGCCAAAGTATTGCAACAGAAACTAGAACAATAACCATTAGGGCAAAAACGACTGGTTCGGCTTGCTAGCCTGACCATGCAACAATAGCAGTGTCAGGATAACTGACACTGCTTTTACAAGACAGCCGGGGCAAGCCGGCTTTTTTGTCAGTTATTTTTACATGAATAAACTGATGCCCCACCCGGCTTTAAAATTATCCTTACTTTTCATGATGTTAAAATAAACACAAATTAGGCACAGTAAATGCATAAATAGATGCAAGTTGCGAATTATCGTAGTAACTACAAGGAATGAAGTATGAAAACGTTAACCACTTTCTTAGGCGCATCAGTATTTGCTTTGTCTACTTTTGCCGCTTCAGCAGCACCCGTTAATATTAACGGCGTAACCTGGGACCCTACTGATCCTTTGAGCTTTGCTGCGGATACCAACTTTTTTACCCAGAGCATTATCAGTAACCCTGGTGACACCTTATCAGGCTGGGGCCGTATTGGTTCTATCAATGGTAATAACGAGTCAGAGTTTTGCGTAGGATGCGAGTTAACCTTTGAGTTTGGTGGTTTTACTGCAACAAGTATTGTTGCCGGAACCCCTACCAATGCCGGTTTTTTTGCACCTGAATCATCTACCGGCTGGGTAATTGATGTCGCTTTTGAATTTAGTGGCGGTTTCGCTAATTTGTGGGTAGACAACACCCCAGACTTTGACACCGCTAATCCTGCTACTGCGACTGACGGCAACCTGTGGCTGTCATTGGTTCCGAATTTGGGCTTTGGTCCAAGTCTGATTGCTAATGCCACTATCGCCTTTAACCCTGTAACTAATTCGATAATTTTTGACGAAATAATTCTGGGTATGGGTAGCACATTTCTGGACGCAACAGGCGGTGCAGCTTTTGGTAATTTTGATTTAAATTCACAGCGTTACGGTGCTGATGCGCGGGTTACTTCACAGTTTGGTTCTTTTATTACGCCAGACAACGTAATTTTGAACGCCGTAACTGTGCCTGAACCAGCTTCACTGGCTATTCTGGGCTTAGGTTTGCTGGGCATGGGTGCATTGTCACGCCGTCGTCGTAAAGCATAAGCAGCTATAGCTGTTAAAAAACCTCCTTTAAGGAGGTTTTTTTATGGCTGTGGATCAGGCTTAGTGGCCTGGTATCCCGGCTGATACCTGCCGGGGCTGATAATATTATCCGGATCTAATGCCTGTTTAATTTTGCCACTTATTTGCCAGAATGGCTGATCTGCCTTTAGTAAACTGGCTTGTTGCGCCAGATTAAGTCGGTATGGCACCCAGCCCTGCTTTAAACCCTCGCTTACTAACTCATCCAGACAAGCGTGCGCCTGAGCAACAGCGGCAGGATCTGCCCGGTTAAACACAATTGGAATAGTGCTGTCGACAGTATCGTGCTTTAAACTGGTAAAGGTAATCATCGGTTCAATGCCGTGTTTTGGACAAACCGTTCTGACATGAGCTATAAAACGCCGCATAACTTCACTTTTCATTGGCACCAGCGGCGCATACCACAGTAAACCACAGCCATCGGCTGCCGGATTAAGCGCCCGCTCTTTTGCCGGCTGAATGGCTGGGTTGCGCCAATATGCCAGCGGCAATGCTACCTGGTTAGGATAACCCCGCATTATTTCAATGCCACCATCCAGCGAACTTAACATTTTGCGCTGCGTTTTAAGTATGGCTGCAGGAAGCAGTTGCATTACAACCCGGCCAATATTGATCAGCCAGCTATCTGAGAATAACATTTTGCTGCACTGGCCTGCGGTAAAACGTTTAACCTCAGCTCTGGCCGCTTTAACAACAGATTTCTGGCCATACAAGGTACCAGCGATTGTCCAGGCCGGAATATCATAATCTTTGGCAAGCTTGGCAACCTGCTGCTCTGTCATCACCTTATGCACTGCAGGCCCGTTCGGGTTAGCCGCCAACATCGCGGTTACCCGACGCTGATCCATAATATTAACCGAGCCTACTACCCCCTCCAGCTTCTGCAAAATGGTAAATACCAGTTGTTGCGCCTGTTCAAACTGATGCTCACTGGCAAACTGTAAATAGAAGGCACTAAATGCCTCCGGTTCAGCTTTTAACCGCAAGCTGATTTCGGTTACCACTGCCAGGTTACTTTGAGTCCATAAGCCATCCAGATAAGGCCCCAGACCATATTTATAGGTTTTATCTACAAATTTATCTTCGGTTTCATCTAATTCAGCTACGGCTGAACGAAATCTGGTACCGTCTGCTAATACCCCTTTCATGCTATTTACAGCTGCAAAGTGGTCGGTGTAGGGGGTAATACCATAGCCCCGTTCCAGGGCATTACCCAGAATACTGCAACCAGGTCCCGCACCGGTTACCGGCACCATAAACTTCAGTTGATGTCGATTAAGATAATCACGTAAATCTTGTTGAGTGACCCCTGGTTGCACCGTAAAAATACCCAGAGTCTCATCGTCACACTTAATCTGGTTTAACCTGGAAAGATCAAGAATAACGGCGTTGCGGTCATTGGCGCAGGCAGAAGAGTAGCCCCAATTACGACCGGTGCTTAAAGGATGAACCGAAAAAGCGACTTTAGTTGTTTTATGGTCAGAGGCCAGCTTAAGTACTGTATAAATATCTTGTTGATTACCTATACTCACCACTATTCTGGTCTGACCAATGTTGCCTTCACAATTAAGCTGGTATGCTGCCAATTCTGCGGCTGTTGCTAACACCTGGCTGGCGGTACTGAGGTTCTGCGTTAGTATAGTGACGACAGCGGCAAAATTATCTTCACCAGACGAGGTATTCAATAGCTTAATCCCAGTTTTCCGGCAAAATTAATCCCAAAACGGTTATCGCCATCGCCTTTATCCTGTTCAAACAGATCCTGCTCAATCGAATGCAGCAACCGGGTGAAACCTGCAGAAATACTGGTTCTGAACATATCGGAATTAATATAGTAAGCGGCTCTTTTGCCATGGTATTCAACAGGTTTACCAAGCTGTTTAAAATTAATGCCAATAAAACTCAAGCTTCTGGCCAACCTTGGTTCCATCATCACATAACCGTGAAAACGGTTAGAATGAAATCCCATAGCCGCGGCTGACATATATAAACATACCGCTATATAGGGAAAACAGCGTAATTCACTTTCAGAATACGCTTTTTCGTTGAAAGCACCTGTTGCTGCACCTTTAAACTGATCGACTGCCCGCTTCCGGAAATTTTCAGGCACTGCCAGCCGGGAAATTTCGCAGATACTTTCCCGGGGGAAATTCCAGGGTGCGAAATCGTTGTCTTCGATGGCATGCGAACAAAATTTTTCAATGGGAAGTAGTTCATCATCTTTGGCTGAGGTAATTAACCGTACCGTACCAGCCAACGCGTTTGAATTAAGATGTCTGATAAAACAGTGAATAGAGCGGTTATCAAATTCGTCGGACTCTTCATATCCTTCTTTGATATCTTCGAAATGTAACTCTTCACAGTATACCTGATGGCGTAGACGATAAACCTCATGCCGAAGCCCGTCGGTATTAGCAATTTGAGGCCGCAAATATTTGGAAAAATGAGCAGAAATGGTCTTAGCATCATTACTGGCAAGGCCAGCCATAGCTTTTTTTACCATACCACCAATAATGGGTTTATCTGCCAGAGATTTAAGCCGTCTCATAGACCCCTCTTAACCTGTTTTTTATAGCTATGTTACTGCAGATTACCAGAGATAACCTACTGACATCAGACATTAAAGATTGGTACTGTCTGGTAGCGAACCGAATGTCAGATAAGTGTAGATGATCCTGTGGCAATATACGGCTAAAACGCCAGCAATGTTATATAGTCAGATTAGCACCTTTGGCAGGAAAGAGTTATTTAATAATTGCTTAAACAAATAATTCTGCCAATTTAACCGGCACAATTTCTGCAGCCGTTTGATATCCTACATCATATAACCATTGCTTTTGGTCCAGTGTCATATCAAAGTTAACTGAAGATATCAGTCCGGTGTTAACAACAATGGTATTATGCCAATATTCAGCATGAACATACTCCCGCGATATCGCATTCATAAATGTTTGAATTAACATGTAAACATATGACAATACAGGGAAATATCTACTGGTAACCACTGGTTTACTGTCTGCCTCGCTTTTCAGGCGAAAACAAACCAGCGGTAGACCCTGGCCAGACCAATCACGGTGTAAGGCGTCTTCAGATAAAATTACACCGTCGGTCATAACATGATTTTTAAAGCGCTTAAAAGCAAAGAACAATGGAATTGACATCGAGAACCGGATAGCTTGTGACACTTTAAGTTCAGGGGTTAGCTGCCGGTTAAAAATAACCGGGCCACCACCCTGAATATCTGTAGCCAGTACATGTAAATCCAGCTCTAAATCTGCAAAACGTTTGCCCTTAAGTAAATGGTCAAGCCATGATTCAAAGGCATTACCGTCGCTCAGGCCACCTAAGCGAATTAATTTAGTCAGTGACAACCCCCTGAACTGGCGAAAGTCTGTAGTCATTGCCAGCTCATGCATCTGGCTTAAACTCCAGCCTGCGGCATACAAGGCAGCCACGATACTGCCACCAGATACCCCGACTAAATGCCTGAAGGTTAGTTGCTGTTCCTGCAACGCTTTTAAAATACCAATGTAACAAGCTAAACGAGTGCCACCGCCAGATAATATCGGCACAATTTCTTTAGGCATCTGCAACCTTATCAGCTTAATGTTAAGTTCTGCTTCAGTATGGGCTAATATCAGTAAGATTCCAGCATCGGCTAGAGCAATTTGTAAACAAATACGCTAGTATGACAAGGTTCACTAAGGAAAGGGAAAGTACTATTGCTATGGTTAAGCACATTTATGTTTTGAGCATTTTATTACTATTTAGTTATCCAGCCCATACAACTGAACTTGTTGAAACTCTGCAAAAAATTAAACCTTCAGTGGTCGCTATTGGTATTGCTAATCCAACCGGCTCACCACGGATCAGACTGATTGGCAGCGGTTTTGTGGTTAGCCCCGGCAACCGCGTTGTCACAAACTATCATGTTGTTGCTAATCCGCTGGATGACAGCAAGCTGGAACAATATGTTGTATTGTCAGGTCGCGGTACGGTATTTAAAGTACACCCAATTCAACAACAAAAGCATGCACCAGCCCATGACTTAGCGTTGTTAAGCATAGCCGAGACATTACCCGCATTAACTGTTAGCAAAGCACCGTTAATCGCAGAGGGCTCGTCTATTGCGTTTACCGGCTTTCCTATTACTCAGGTGCTGGGGTTATACCCTGCTACCCACACCGGCATTGTTGCAGCACAAACACCTATCGCAATTCCGGTAGATAACGCCCGCAACTTACAGACTGCAATGTTAAGGCAGCTAGACAAGCCCTATCTGGTATATCAACTTGATGCCGTTGCCTATCCGGGCAATAGTGGCAGCGCTGTATATAACCCTGCTAATGGCGAGGTAATCGGCATTATTAACCAGGTTTATATTAAAACCAGCAGGGAAGCAGTACTAAGCGACCCAAGTGGTATCAGTTATGCTATTCCAGCCAGGCACCTGCTAGATTTAATGCAGCAGCCAGACTAAGCAGGCTTTCGCTAATGGATAACGTTTTAAGCTTTGGTCTGGACAAAATTGGCTTTATGCTTGCTGCCGTGGCCTATCTGTTTTTCTTCGGTTTGCTACTTACCACTAAAGTAACCAATCTGCCAAAATACCTGTTACTGGGGCTGTCAGTTGCCAGCTTTTGCTGGGCAGCCTATTACAGCTGGACTGGCGCATTACCTTTTACCACCCTCAGCTCCCACCTGCTTGAAAACGGTAAAAACGCCATGTTACTACTGTTTTTGTTAGCAGCACTTAGTAAGGCAAATAATAGCGTCAGCCAATTCATCCGGCAGCCACATGTTTATGGCTTACTCATTGTAATCGGTAGTTGGATTTTCATTTCCGCCAGCACTGTGCTCAGCGCCAGTAATATGTTTACCGGCAATCTGGCAATTTGCATTTTGCAACTGGCGTTGCTTGAAGCGCTGTATCGACGCTCAGGCGATGCAAAATGGCAGTATAAGCCTCTGGTGTTGGCTCTGACCATTACCACCATGTACGATTTCGCCCTGCTGGCTGAATCGGCATTATTTGGCAGAATAGACGATCAAATCTGGTTTGCCCGGGGCTTCGTCTACTGTGCCATGCTTCCCTTGATGATTATTGCCGTGCGTCGGATTAAAGCCTGGGGCATAAACGTCTATATTTCGCGGGATATAGTGTTGCAAAGTTCATTAGTACTGGGGGCAGGTGTTTATCTATGTTTATTGGCAATTACCGGTTTTTATATTCGCTACTTTGGTGGTAACTGGTCAAATCTAATTCAGGCAACCTTTGTAATACTGGGTATCGCTGCCCTGATCTACTTGATGTTATCCGGTACCCTCAGAAGAAAACTTAAAGTTTTTATCGAAAAGAACTTTTTTGCCAATAAATTTGATTACCGTGAAAAATGGTTATTGCTTACCCGGGCTTTACAGAAAATAGATATTACCCAGCCCGAGGATCATTATAAAAGTTTGTTACAGGCCTGGTTAAGTAGTATTGGCTACAGTCGCGGAGCGATTATCAGCTTTAAAGCCAACAATATAAGTACATTGGTTTTGCATGACCGCCCTGAATTAAATCCCGATGAGCGCCGGTTGATTTCGGCCTATCAACAGCACTTCAGTAACCGCAGTTGGCTGGTTGACCTGTCAGATCGCACTGATCCCTTTGTGCAGGAGCATGTGACATCACAGCTTTTGGATATTCAGCTTATTATTCCAATTCATGCCAAAGGAAAACTTTGGGGGCTATGTTTAATGAATGCCCCAAAAGTGAATAAACTCAGTTTAAACTGGGAGTTAAGAGACTTTCTGACCATAGTTTCTGAGCAAATATCCAGTCAGCTGCTGTTAATGCAGGCCAGCCAGACGTTAAGTGAAAATGCCCAGTTTATTGCGTTTAGCAGAATGTCAGCTTTTGTAGTGCATGATTTGAAAAACGTAAAGGCGCAAATCGACCTGATTTTAAAAAATGCAGCTAAACACCGCAATAACCCGGAGTTCGTTGACGACAGCTTCAGTACCCTGGCTGCGATGCAGCAGCGCTTACAAAACATGCTCAGTCAGTTGACCAACAAAAGGCCCGAACAACAAACCGACAGTCTTATTTCAGTCGGTCGGCTAGTGCAGGATGTTATTGACAACCGCTGTGCTGTTCGAACACCAATGCCGATACTGGATATTAAACAGGACTGCACAATTTTTATCGACAAAGATCGTTTTAGCAGTGTGTTATTTCACCTTATTGATAATGCTCAGCATGCCACCGAAATGCATGGTACCGTAACGGTCACTGTGGATGAGAAGCAAGATAAACTACAATTGGTTATCGCTGATACCGGATGCGGTATGAGTGAAGAGTTTATTCAAAATCGACTGTTTAAGGCGTTCGACTCTACTAAAGGTAATGCTGGTATGGGTATTGGCGCCCACGATGCACTGCATTTCGTCGAACAACAAGGTGGCCAGCTTATTGTCAGTAGCACACCCGGTCAGGGGTCTACTTTTACGCTGCTACTTCCGTTAAAATCGCCGCTCAGCTTAGCTGAGCGCAAAGAAACAGTCATACAAGGAACGTAATATGAAAACTGTACTGGTCGTTGAAGACGACATTGGTATCCAAAAACAATTAAAATGGAGCCTAAGTGACTACGAGTTGGTGTTTGCTGATGACAAAGCCAGTGCCATGACCCAGCTCAGGCGTTTTGAGCCGGCGGTCGTTACCCTGGATTTAGGCTTACCACCAGACCCTGCTAATGCCTCAGAGGGCCTGGCATGTCTGGCTGAAATTCTGGCTGCGCTGCCAGAATGTAAGGTTATAGTGCTTACCGGTAATACTGATAACGAACATGCCCTTAAAGCGGTTGCCTTAGGCGCTTACGATTACTACCAAAAACCAATAGATGCCGACGTGCTGAATATTATTATTCAGCGTGCTTTTAAGCTTACCGAGCTGGAGCAGGAAAACCAGGCCTTAAAGGCTAGTAGTAGCGCTCAGCTGGACATCATTGGCAACAGCGACGCTATGATTAGAGCCTGTCGTACCGTCGAAAAAATTGCACCAACCGAAATTACTACCCTGTTGTTGGGTGAAAGCGGCACTGGTAAAGAAGTGTTCGCCCGGGCTATCCATAAGCAAAGCCCGCGGGCAACTAAACCCTTTGTCGCCATTAACTGTGCTTCGATACCAGAAAACCTGTTAGAAAGTGAGTTATTCGGCTATGAAAAAGGCGCCTTTACCGGAGCCAATAAAACAACCCTGGGTAAAATTGAGTGTGCTAATGGCGGTACCTTATTATTGGATGAAATTGGTGATATGCCAGTTAGTCTGCAAGCAAAAATGCTAAGGTTTCTGCAGGAACGGGTTATTGAAAGGATTGGTGGCCGGCAGGAAATTGAAGCAGATGTCAGAGTAATATGCGCCACTCACCGTAATCTGGCAGAAATGGTCGCAAGCCAGACATTCCGGGAAGATCTCTATTATAGGATCAGTGAAATTACCCTTACTATCCCGCCATTACGGGAGCGTGGTCACGATATTATTATCATTGCTAAGGCATTACTGCATAAGTTTAATAAGGAGTACCATTCGCAAATTCATGGCTTTACCGACAATGCCATTCAGGCCATGTTGCTGCATAGCTGGCCCGGAAACATTCGCGAGCTGCAAAATAAACTAAAATCAGCGGTAATCCTGGCTGATAACAAACTTATTGATGCAGCTGATCTTGGCTTAAATGGTAACAACCACAATAAACTCGATACGCTTCGTAAAGTACGCGAGCTGGCAGAAACTCAGGCCATTCGTCATGCTTACGCGGTAGCCAATACCAATTTATCTAAAACCGCAGATTTACTGGGGATCACCCGGCCAACCTTATATGCACTTATCGATAAATACCGCTTACATGACTTACGAAACACTGAACCTGATCATTAAGCACGTATAACGCTCTGATCTAAAAACAAAAAAGCCCGCATATAGCGGGCTTTTTTCAAGTACCGGAATTAAAGGCTGATACCTTTAGTTTTAGCACGATCTTTTATGTACGAGTCCCAACTACGAACTTGTCTGGACGATGAAGGATCTTTCTTAGCTTCCTGCAACGCAGCATAGGCTTCTTTCAGTTTACCCTGATAGAAGTATGCTTCCAGAATGTTCAGATGAATACTACCCGGCCGGTCGGCATCTCTGCTTAAGGCTGCATTAAAGGCAGTAATCGCATCTGAATAACGCTGGACAGACATTAACGCCATGCCCTGGCGGCGGTAAGCATCAGCCTCGTTGGTCATCTTAGCAAGCTCGCCATAGTACTCAGCAGCCTTACTAAACTCACGAGCCGCCTGGAAATTCGAAGCAATTGCCGTCAGCATAGTCCGATCTTTTTTGATCTGACCACTTTTAACGTACTTCTCATAAATGGTAGCGGCTTTGTATGGAATATTATTATTCGCATACATTTGGCCAAGCGCTTTAAACTCAGACTCTTTTTCCAAAAAACCTTGAGAGTAGGCAATTTGAAAGGCACTTAACGACTTGCTGTAGTCTTCAACCAGAGTGTAAAAGTTCCCCAGATAAATCCAGTAAGTTTTTTCCTCAGGGAATAGCTGCACCATGACTTCTACTGTGGCAACCGTTTCCGGATAACGTTTAAGCTCGTAAAACGAACCCATCTTTGTCAAATAATGAGTTTTGTTAGGTTTATCAGAGAAACGAATAGCGTTATCTGCTGCCGTAATAGCTTTATCAAACTCGCCTATCTGGTAGTGAGCTTGGGCAATACGGAAATAGGCATCAGGATCGTTTTCACCGGTAAAACGCATCCAGCGGCGGTAGCTTTCAATCGCAGCTTTAAATTTGCTTTCCTGGATTTGCAAATCAGCAAGCAACTTTAACGCCGCAGATTGATCGCTAAAACCGAGTACATCGGGCTTTACTGCCAGTTCCAGATACTTTATCGCCTGAGGCATATCTTTAAAGGCATAAATATTACCGAGAAACCGGTATAGAAATGCCTTGTCGAAATCGCCACTCGGATTTGCATCGATAAGCACTGCAATAGCTTCGTCGAGCTTCTCTTCGTTGTATAACTCAAGCGCTTTAGTGATTACCCGACCTACCCGCTCTCCGGGCAACGTCGTTTTCGCATTTTTACGCGCTTCAATCCGCTCACGGTCAGCTGCAGTTAAATCCTGCGCAGTTGCCGGCAGTGAGAAAATACTGAAGCTCGCTGCTAACACTAAACTGGAAGTTAATAACGTTAATTTGTTCATAGTTAACCTCCGGCCATGTCTAAGGTAAAGTCTAGCTGTACCTGCTGACCTGGCTGTTGCATTGGCTTACCATCAACCACTTTCGGGCTGTATTTCCAACGGCGCAGCGCACGAATAGCTTCACGATCGAAAACCCGACGCGGTTCAGCTTCGATAACTTCGACGTTATCTACACTGCCATCTTCCATAATGGTAAAGCTTAACCGAACCCAGCCTTGCAAGCCGTCACGGGCTGCTTGAACCGGATAACGCGGTTCAATCCGCACTATCGGGGTCGCATCACCATCACGTAACAATGAACCAGGGTTGTTTAAACCAACATTTGCACCTAAATCCATGCCTGGCATGTTAAAACCAACCGCACCTGCGGTATTAGTCATCTCAGGCTCTGGCTGTGGCGTTTTTGGCGGCTCAGCCGGTGGTGGCGGTGGTGGTGGCGGTGGAGGCCGCCGCACCTGTGTATCTGAATCAGGCGGCGTAGTGTTGATTTCAACAACAATACGCTCTTGCTCAGGCGGCCTGCGGTCGCCGCTACCTTTAATAAGCAAAGCCATAATCAGAAACAACAGAAACGTTACCACTGCACCGATAATTAACGATGTTAGGAAACGCATCATAACTATTTTTTCTCCCCGGCAATGGTAATAACAAGTGACTGGTCAGCAGATTTAATCTGATCCATTACTTCCATTACTACACCGTGCTTAGCGCCAACATCTGCCTGCAGAATGATAGTATCTGTAGGTGATTCAGCTCTTAAACGCTCAATGTTGGCAGAAACCCGCTCAATATCAACCATCCGCTTATCCATCCATACTTCACCATTCTCACGAATAGCGATAAAGATAGTTGCTGACGGCTTCTGTTGAGCCTGGGTTGCTTCCGGCTTGTTTACATCGATCCCCGCTTCTTTCACGAAAGAAGTAGTAACGATGAAGAATATCAACATAATGAAAACGATATCCATCATCGGCGTGATGTCGATTGCCGCTTCCTCGTCTTCACGAATACGTTTACGTGCCATAAAATTCTCTCTTAATGATGCGGTAAGCTGTCAACGAGATCTGCTTTTTCCCGTTTCACTTTTGTTTCAAGCCGCGAACTGAAAAACAATCCTGATAAAGCTGCAACCATACCCGCCATTGTCGGAATTGTTGCCATCGAGATACCGGCAGCCATGGTACGGGGGTTACCGGTACCTTGGGTTGCCATGATATCGAATACCGCTATCATGCCAGTTACTGTGCCAAGCAAACCAACCAATGGACACATTGCAACCAGAGTTTTAATCAGTAACATCCGCTGATCAAGGTCATTTGTCGCCTCAGAAATCCAGGTATCACGGATTTTATGGGCATACCAGGACGTGGTATCTGCTCTGGCATCCCACCTGACAATAATATCCTTTTTAATCTTAGGAAATACTGCCGATACGTACCAGTAGCGCTCTAACATCAAAAACCACATGATGAAGAGAACCACGGCAACAACGTATAACACGTTGCCACCGGTATGAATAAAATCCTGTACCGATTCCCACAGCCCTACTAGCTGGGTCATCATTAGGCGTTCTCCTTCTCCGCATGAGCAGCGACAATACCAGCGCTTTGCTCATCTAACACATGTAAGATAGATTTAGATTTAGCTTGCACGATGCTGTGAACAAACAGTAATGGTAAAGCTGCAATCAGACCCAGAGCGGTTGTTACCAACGCTAAAGAGATTGAACCTGCCATCAGTTTCGGGTCACCGGTTCCGTACAGAGTAATTTGCTGGAACGTCAGGATCATACCGATAACGGTACCTAACAGACCCATCAGTGGAGCAACAGCTGCAAACAGCTTAATTAAACCAATACCACGGTCAATACTTGGTGTTTCACGCAAAATGGCTTCATCAAGTTTCAATTCAAGGTTTTCAACATCAGCAGAACGGTTCTGGTGATACACGTTCAGAATACGACCCAGCGGGTTGCTGTCTGACGGGTTGGCCAGGTTTTTCAGCTGAGCACGCATCTTGCCGCCAACAATGGTTAATACCAGGAAGCGTTCAAGGGCAATCAGTAAACCGATAAACAGTAATACCGTGATCAGGTAACCAACAGTACCACCCTGGTGATAGTATTCCATCAGTGTGCTACGTTGCTGGTTTAAGCGCAGTAAGCTGTTGCCTTTAGTAGGGTCAACATATAAACCGGCTAACTCACCTGTTGAGGCACTGTGGTAATCAGCAACAGAACTGTGGATCTTAGCCTGCGGCTGACGACCCAACGGCTGGATTTGGTCAGTATCCACGTTACGGATTAAATATTGATCGGCAGTAGTCAGGTGGAAAGAACCAAAACGGGTAACCCGCTCAGTTGAACTGCCGCCATCTAACTTAACCACTTCAGCATCAAACTTAGAAATTTTAGCTGATTCAGTCATTTCAGTCAGCATGGCAACCCACAGGTCTTCCATCTGGCTTAAGGTTGGCAGCTCAGTTGCTGCAGCAATAGCACGCAGTGGCTCTTCACGGCCAGGGTACTGAGCGCTGATCAATGAACTGGTGATAACACCGATAGCCTGGTTGGCAGATTGGCGAACCACACCAAATACTTCACCCATAGTACCCTGGGCGCTTTCCAGCTCCTGGATTTTCTGAGCAATTAAGATGTCGTTATCTGAATACTGCTTAGCTAAGCGCTTGCCACGTGCTTCTTCATCAGCAAATTGCTTTTTAGCCGTGTTTAACAATGATTGCTTGTCAGCACGCTCTGCCAGGAAAGCACGCTCACGCTCCTGGTTCATCCGGCCTTCAACAGCCCGCTCTTTTTTGATTTGCTCTAGTAGCTGGTCAAGCTGAGCAGTATTTGCCGCAGCGTTAAACGCCACTGCTGCCGATAAGGTTACGGCGGCAGCAACAACTAAAGTTTTAATAGCCTTTCTCATTTATTCTTACTCCGCTGCGAAAAGTGGTACACGGTCCATATCAGGAGTCGCTTCACGACGCGACATCTTGATAAGGTTGGTGATTGAATTCATGTACGAATCAGGTAGCTTTTCCCAGCTTTTTGTTTCTTTGTTGTAAGCCCAGGCTGCTTTGCCGTCTAAAGACTGCGCAGTCAGTGCCAGGCGGCCAACACTTAAATAGTCAACAGTGATGTCCTGACCTTCAAAATTCAGGGTGCCCTGGAACGCAGCCATTTCAGAGCCGTAACCCATTTCAATGCTGTATGCTTCCAGGATCTGACGGTATTGCTCTGAACGCTGTACGTCAGAACGTTCCATCAGTTCACGTAATTTTTCAACGCGCTCTAACCGGCGCTCAGTACGCAGAGGAATATCGGCGTTTACGAACTGCTCTAACGCGTCAATCATCCGGAACATCAGGGGTACAGTACCTTTGTTGGTATTTTCCAGGTCATCCATCTGACGTTGTAAAGAGTTGATCTGGCGCTGTTGGTCGTTAACCAGCGTTTGCAAAAAGTCGTTGTAAACTTTTAAGTTTTCAGTTTGCACTACTACAACACGGTACTCGCCCAGCAATTCCTGAGTTTGTTCATATATAGTGTTGATTTTTTCCTGAGACTGCAAAGCTGCACGTTGGATCTGGCTATTAGCCTGATGAAGATCTTTTAAGTCTGTTGCAGCGGCAGAGCCGGCAAAAGCTAAGCTGCCAGCCAGTGCTGAGGCAACAAGACTCTTTTGAATTTTTTTGTTAAACATAGTTCCCAACCAATTATTGCTGATTAACGTAACCTGATTAGTGTAAGGGCTTATGCTGAATAATAAGATGCAAAATTCAGATACAGTAAGCCCTCGGTTAGAGGGTAAACCGTCCGCATCATTGCAGTTAAAACTCAGGTTGTCAACAGCATGCAGCTGCCTGAACCTAAGGTTTACCGCGATGATCCGGCCGGTTTATCACCAGTTTTAAGCGTCATTAAAACTATAGTTGTTAATATTTAATGGCACATTAAATATTTTGGTTATTTTATATTCGGCGTCAGCTTGCCCGCCGTATATAAATCAACCATGGCATCGAGCGACAACGGCTTAATTTTACTGCCATTGCCGGCACAACCAAAAGCTTCATAGCGGGCAATACAAATATCTGCCATTGCGGTTACTGAAGCCTGTAAATACTTACGAGGATCAAATTCAGCCGGATGCTGCGCCAGGTATCGGCGAATGGCTCCGGTTGAGGCTAACCTTAAATCGGTATCAATATTTATTTTACGCACGCCGAACTTAATGCCCTGCTGTATTTGCGCAACCGGAACACCATACGTTTCGGGGATCTTGCCGCCATATTCGTTTATCACTTCCAGCCAGTCTTGTGGCACTGATGACGAGCCATGCATCACCAGGTGAGTATCCGGGATCCGCTGATGTATCGCTTTAATCCGGTCTATGGCCAGGATATCATCTGTAGGTGGCCGGCTGAATTTATAAGCGCCATGCGAGGTACCACAGGCAATAGCCAGAGCATCAACCTGAGTGTCACGCACAAACTGCGCCGCTTCTTCCGGATCAGTCAGCATTTGATCATGGGTTAACACCCCACTTGCGCCAATGCCATCTTCCTCACCGGCTTCACCGGTTTCCAGTGAGCCCAGACAACCTAACTCACCCTCTACTGAGACACCACAAGCGTGCGCTATTTCAACAACCTTACGCGTTACATTTACGTTGTAGTCATAATCCATCGGCGTTTTGCCATCTTCACCCAGTGAGCCGTCCATCATTACTGATGAGAAACCAAGCTGAATTGAGCGCTGGCATACTGCCAGTGACGTGCCGTGGTCCTGATGCATTACCACCGGAATATGTGGAAACTCCTCCACCGCTGCTAATATCAGGTGGCGTAAAAACGGTGCCCCGGCATATTTGCGTGCGCCTGCTGAAGCTTGCACTATCACCGGACTGTCCGTTTTATCAGCGGCCAGCATAATGGCGCGCATTTGTTCCAGGTTATTTACGTTAAATGCAGGGATGCCGTAACCCACTTCGGCGGCGTGATCGAGCATTTGCCGTAATGATATCAGTGCCATGAAAGCCTCTCTTTTATACTAAGGTACAGTTTGTAGGTAAAACATTGTGCTTATTTTATTATGAATTTTTTATGACACAGCCTAAATCGCCATGCTTTTACTTTGTATCTTTATTTTGCATCCAGGGCCCGCTGCTCAAGTATAGCGACAGCCGGTAAGGTTTTGCCTTCTAAAAACTCTAAAAATGCACCACCACCGGTTGAAATATAGGACACATCGGCAGCAATGCCGAACTTATCGATAGCGGCCAGGGTATCACCACCACCGGCTATCGAAAATGCATCGCTACTGGCAATTGCCTCGGCCAATGCTTTGGTGCCGGCTGCAAACTGCTCAAATTCAAATACCCCTACCGGGCCATTCCAGACAATGGTACCGGCTTTCTTCAGAATATCGGTTAACTGTGCTATCGAAGCCGGACCAATATCAAAAATCATTTCAGTGCTGGTAACATCCGCTACCACTTTCAAATTAGCTGGGGTTTGCTCACTGAATTCCTGGCCCACTACAACATCCGTCGGCACCGGTATCATGGCACCGCGCGCTCTGGCCTGTTCAATAAGCCGCTTGGCTTCCGGGATGAGATCCGGCTCGTACAGCGATTTACCCACATTATTGCCTTCAGCAGCAATAAAGGTATTGGCAATGCCACCACCGACTATCAGTTGATCAACAATACCTGATAATGATTCCAATACCGTTAGCTTAGTCGACACTTTTGAGCCACCGACAATGGCAACCAATGGCCGTTTCGGGTTCTTTAATGCAGCGCCCAGTGCGTCCAGCTCGGCAACCAGTAATGGCCCGGCACAAGCCACAGGGGCAAATTTGGCAACACCATGGGTAGAAGCCTGCGCCCGGTGTGCCGTGCCGAAGGCATCCATCACAAATACATCACACAAGGCGGCAAGTTGCCTGGCCAGCTGATCATCATTTTTCGATTCACCGCTATTAAAACGGACGTTTTCAAACACCACTAGTTCGCCAGTGCTGAGCTCGACACCTTGCAGGTAGTTGCTGGCCAGCCTTACCGGCACTGAAAGGACCTCTGCCAGATAATCTACCACCGGCTGCAGTGACGCTTCCTTTGCAAACACGCCCTCTTCTGGCCGGCCAAGATGTGACATCACCATTACTTTCGCACCTTTATCCAGCGCCAGTTGTATGGTGGGTATCGCTGCTTTTAACCGCGCATCCGAGGTAACCTTACCGTCTTTAACCGGCACATTTAAGTCTTCCCGAATCAATACCCGCTTCCCTGCTAACTCCAGGTCACTCATCCGAATAACGCTCATTATTTGCTCCTTGTCATTAATGTTGTTGCAGCATGGCCCGTGCTGTATCGAGCATCCTGTTAGCAAAACCCCATTCGTTATCGCACCACACCAGGCACTTAACTAAGCGTTTATGGCTTACCCGGGTCTGGGAGCCATCGACAATGCAAGAGTGCGGGTTATGATTAAAATCAACTGACACCAGTGGCTCTTCAGTATAATCGAGAATACCAGCCAGACTGCTTATTCCCGCTTGTTGCAGCGCTTTATTTACGTTGTCGATACTGACATCCTGATGCAAGGTAACACTTAAATCCATAGCCGTAACGTTAACAGTGGGTACCCTTACTGCTATTGCCTCAAACCGGCCGGCAAACTTAGGCAAAATGCGTTCTATGCCTTTTGCCAGTTTAGTATCAACCGGAATAATTGACTGGCTGGCCGCCCGGGTCCGGCGTAAATCAGGATGGTAGGCATCTATTACCTGTTGATCATGCATCGACGCATGAATAGTAGTAATAGTGCCACTTTCCACCCCAAAATGCTGATCCAGTACCTGAATAACCGGCACTATGCAGTTGGTGGTGCAAGAGCCAGCCGAGACGACTGTCATGTCGTTGCTAAGTAAGTGCTGGTTAATACCATAAATAATAGTGGCATCAATATCGGCATCTGCCGGATGCGAGAACAGCACCTTTTTTGCGCCGGCAGTTAAGTGCCAGTTCGCATGCTCTCGACTGTGAAATACCCCGGTGCACTCCAGCGCAATATCAATATCCAGTTCACTCCAGGGCAATTCCAGTGGATCAGCTTCGCTATACAATGCAATCTCGTCACCCGCGACCCGGATCCCCCCATCAAAAGACTCCACCTTAGAGGCAAAGCGGCCATGCGAGGTATCATACTTTAATAAGTGAGCCACCCCTTTGGCATCGGCCAGCTCGTTAATAGCAACAACCTGCAGCTGCTGTTGCCAACCATTTTCATAAATCGCCCGCAAAATATTGCGGCCAATCCGGCCAAAGCCATTAATTGCCAGTTTAATTACCATATCACCACATAAAAGCAGGACCGCTTAGCGGCCCCGAATTGGATTATTACTAACGATTAACCGTTAAATTGTTTGGTTGCAGCAGCCACAATGGCATCAACGGTAATCCCAAAATGCTGAAACAACTGCTCGGCTGGCGCCGACTCGCCAAAACTGGTCATGCCAATAACATCGCCAGCCAAACCAACATACTTGTACCAGCTGTCAACAATGCCAGCTTCTACTGCAATCCGTTTGGTTACCGCTGCTGGTAATACCGCTTCACGATACGCGGCATCCTGGGCATCAAATACATCAGTCGATGGCATCGATACCACCCGCACCTGTTTGCCCTGCTCAGTCATGGTTTTTGCCGCTTGCACTGCAAGTTCAACCTCTGAACCGGTAGCAATAATAATCAGTTCAGGTGTTTGAGTGCTGTCCAACAGCACATAACCACCACGTTTAATATTGCTGACAGTGGCAGCATCGCGCTGCTGCTGCACCAGGTTTTGCCGGCTGAAAATTAACGTTGTCGGGCCTACAGTGCGTTCAATTGCCGCCTGCCACGCCACGGCTGATTCTACCTGATCGCACGGACGCCAGTTCATTAAATTAGGGGTGGCACGTAAGCTAACCAACTGCTCTACCGGCTGGTGCGTCGGGCCATCTTCGCCCAAACCAATTGAGTCGTGAGTATAAACGAAGATCACCCGCTGCTTCATTAATGCCGCCATGCGCACAGCATTGCGGGCATATTCCATAAACATTAAAAAGGTTGCACCATAAGGCACAAAACCACCGTGCAGCGCGATACCATTCATCATTGCCGACATACCAAACTCGCGTACACCATAATAAATATAGTTGCCGCTGGCATCTTTGGCGGTAAGCGGTTTTGAATCAGCCCAGATAGTCAGGTTAGAGCCAGCTAAATCAGCAGAGCCCCCCATCAATTCCGGCAGCAGCGGGCCAAAGGCATTCAGCGCATTTTGCGATGCTTTACGGCTGGCAATAGTGGCAGGGTTAGCCTGCAGCTTCGCAATATAAGCCTGCGATTGCTCCGCCCAGTTTGCCGGTAGTTCACCGGCGGTGCGGCGGCTGAACTCAGCTGCCAGTTGTGGGTGCGCCTCTTTATAAGCAGCAAATAAGCTGTTCCACTGCGCCTCAAAGGCGGCGCCCTTTTTATTAGCGTCCCACTCAGCGTAGATATCCGCCGGTATTTCGAACGGCGCATGCGGCCATTGTAAATAATCACGCGTGGCTGCTATTTCAGCATCGCCCAACGGTGCACCATGACAATCATGACTACCACCTTTATTTGGTGAGCCATAACCAATCACGGTTTTACAGCAAATAAGAGTCGGTTTGTCAGTCTGGGCTTGCGCCTCGGCTATCGCTGTTTTAACAGCTTCGCTGTTATGGCCGTCAACATTAGCAATAACGTGCCAGCCATAAGCGGCAAAACGGGCCGGGGTATCATCGGTAAACCAGCCTTCAACATGGCCATCAATTGAAATACCATTGTCATCCCAGAACGCAATCAGCTTATTCAACCCTAAGGTACCGGCAATAGAACAGGCTTCGTGCGAAATACCTTCCATTAAACAGCCGTCACCTAAAAACACATAAGTGTGGTGATCAACCACGGCAAAATCGGGCTGGTTAAACTGGGCTGCCAGCGCCTTTTCTGCCAGCGCCATACCTACTGCGTTAGTAATTCCCTGCCCCAGCGGGCCGGTGGTAGTTTCTACGCCCGGCGCATAGCCATATTCAGGATGGCCGGGAGTTTTGGAATGCAATTGACGGAACTGCTTTAAATCGTCAATGGTTAAGTCATAACCGCTAAGGTGCAACAGTGAATACAACAACATAGAACCATGGCCGTTTGATAACACAAAGCGGTCACGGTCTGTCCAGGCCGGGTTAGCAGGATTATGCTTCAAGTAATCGCGCCAGAGCACTTCAGCAATATCTGCCATGCCCATCGGGGCACCAGGGTGACCTGACTTTGCTTTTTGAACGGCATCCATACTTAGCGCACGAATTGCATTGGCGAGTTGTTTACGAGATGGCATTGTAGCTCCTGCTAGTGTCTTTAATGGGGACGGCATAAAACTGGGCCTTATTTTCACTTACTGCCGCCCAGATGGCAAATGATAATCTTTGGCTGCGAATATTTTACTGTCTGCAGTGATCGACCTGTTAACTTCACCGTAAACTTTGGCATTAAAGACGTCTGGGCGTCAAATATTACTAGCCAAGGCCGGTCTGTTTCACTAAAATAAGCGGCTATTTTTCTGGCGGCGATGTACAGGCTGATTTGCAGCTACAGGTGCAATGGTAGTTTTAGCCCCCAGCGTGATGAATTAACCAACTTTGGTGGAATACAACAGATGGCACAACATATTTTTACTTCTGAGTCGGTATCTGAAGGACATCCGGACAAAATCGCCGATCAAATCTCCGATGCAGTGTTAGATGCAATTCTGGAACAAGACCCGAAAGCCCGTGTTGCCTGCGAAACATTTGTTAAAACCGGTATGGTACTGGTAGGCGGCGAGATCACAACTTCGGCCTGGGTAGATATTGAAGAGCTGACCCGTAAAACCGTGCGTGAAATTGGTTACACCCATTCTGACATGGGCTTCGATGCCGATTCCTGTGCGGTATTAAATGCGATTGGTAAACAATCACCTGATATTAACCAGGGTGTTGATAAAATTGATCCACGCGAGCAAGGTGCAGGTGATCAGGGTTTGATGTTTGGCTATGCCAGTAATGAAACTGACGTTTTAATGCCGGCCCCTATTACTTATTCGCACCGTCTGGTACAGCGTCAGGCTCAGGTGCGTAAAGACGGTACTCTGCCCTGGTTGCGGCCCGATGCTAAATCGCAGTTAAGCTTTATTTATGAAGACGGCAAGCCCGTGGGGATTGATGCCGTGGTGTTATCTACCCAGCACTGCGACACCATCAGCACAGAGAATCTGCGTGAAGCAGTAATGGAAACCATTATTAAGCCGGTGTTACCTGCTGAGTGGTTAACCAGCAAAACCAAATACTTCATTAACCCAACCGGCCGCTTTGTCATTGGTGGCCCAATGGGCGATTGTGGTTTAACCGGCCGCAAAATTATCGTAGATACCTACGGCGGTATGGCCCGCCATGGTGGTGGTGCTTTCTCGGGTAAAGACCCATCGAAAGTTGACCGTTCAGCCGCTTATGCTGCCCGCTATGTTGCGAAAAACATCGTTGCTGCCGGCCTGGCCGACCGCTGCGAGTTGCAGGTATCCTATGCAATCGGTATCGCTGAACCGACTTCTATCAGCCTGGAAACCTTTGGTACCAGTAAGCTGTCTGAAGACCAGTTAATTAAGTTGGTGCGTGAACACTTTGATCTGCGGCCATATGGCCTGATTGAAATGCTGGACCTGGAACGGCCGATTTATGGTGCTACCGCTGCCTATGGTCACTTTGGCCGCAATGAGTTTCCATGGGAACAAACTGACAAGGCGGAGTTACTGCGCCAATACGCTAAGTAATTACTTATCGAAACCATACCCCATGAATAAGGAGAGCTTCGGCTCTCCTTTTCTATTTTTATTGGCATATAAGCTTATTTTCCGCTTACCTGCACCAGTGTTTTGTGTATGATAAAGGCGTTTTACCTTCCAGGGGTAAGCTGCAAGCAATAGCAGCTAACAAAATAAAAATATAAGAGAGACGAAAGCACAAAGGAAAAACTATGTCTGAACAAATTACCGCCGTTGAAAAAAACGGCTGGATAAATCGTGCGCTCAACACCATAGAAGTGGTGGGTAATAAATTACCCGATCCTGCAGTATTATTTGCCTTATTGATGGTGATTGTCTGGGTATTATCTTGGCTTTTATCGGGTGTCAGCTTTGACGAACTTAACCCAAGAACTGGCGAAGCTATTCAGATAGTAAACTTACTGTCAGGTGATGCTTTAACGACCTTTTCGTCTAACATCGTCAATACCTTTGTTACGTTCCCGCCTTTGGGTGTGGTACTGGTTGCAATGTTAGGTTTAGGGGTGGCTGAATATACAGGTTTTATTAACGCCGGCTTACGCTCAATATTATCTGTTACGCCTAGAATGTTGTTGACGCCGGTGTTGATCGCCGTTGGTATATTAAGCCATGTCGCCGTTGATGCAGGCTATGTACTGGTTGTGCCGCTTGGCGCCGTCATTTTTTATGCAGCTGGCCGTCATCCGCTGGCTGGTATTGCTGCCGCTTTTGCCGGCGTATCCGGTGGTTTTTCGGCGACGTTCTTTGTGCCATCCAGTTTAGACCCGTTACTGGCAGGTTTAACTCAGGCCTCTGCGCAAATTCTGGACCCGACAGTCACTGTCAACCCACTTAACAACTACTTCTTTACCACGGCATCAACCTTCTTAATTGTGGCGATTGGCTGGTTTCTTACCGATAAAGTAATAGAGCCCCGTTTAAAAGGCACTAAAGTAGATGGCGATACCTCACAAATGGTGACGATGGAAGCATTGAAACCTAATGAGTTACGCGGTTTAAAAGCGGCAGCAATTTCAATGCTGGCAGTAATAGGTTTGTTAGCATTAAGCATTGTCTTACCGGAAAACACTCCCTGGGCTGCTAAACCGGAAGATGTCTTACCCGGGGTAAACCCGCTGCTGACCGCCGCCGCCCCACTGATGAAGTCGATTGTTACCATTATTTTTGTGTTTTTCCTGGTGCCGGGCATTGTCTACGGTTATGTATCAGGCTCTGTCAAAAGCCACCGCGATATCGTTGCCGGTATGAGCCATGCCATGAGCGGCATGGGCTACTACATTGTTATGGCGTTTTTCTGTGCTTTATTTTTATATGCTTTCAGCCAGTCTAATCTGGGTGTGCTGATGGCGTTAAAAGGCGCCAATGCTCTGAAAGAAATGGGCTTACCCTTAGGTATGACATTAGTAGGCATAGTGCTTTTATCAGGCTTTGTGAATTTGGTTGTTGGTTCAGCATCAGCCAAGTGGGCCTTAATTGGTGCCATTATGGTACCCATGCTGATGGAGCTGGGTATCTCGCCGGATCTGACCCAGGCCGCTTACCGGGTGGGCGATTCGTCTACTAACATCATTACCCCATTACTGCCCTATTTCCCATTGATCGTGGTGTTCTGTCAAAAGTATGTTAAAAATAGCGGCATTGGTACCCTGGTCGCATTGATGCTGCCGTTCTCGGTGATGATGCTGGTATTGTGGACCGCTTTCCTGCTTGGTTTCTGGGCGTTAAATATCCCACTTGGTATTGACTCAAGTTATCAGTACCTGCCAGTCCGCTAACACGCCCTGGCTATTTTTCAAAGCCGCTGCCATTGCAGCGGTTTTTTATTTTGGAAAAAGGCTTTCCCTGCTAACATTAACGTCTTTTAGAGCGGAGCAGTTGCTATGCGGATCCCACGAATTTATACGCCCCAGGCCTTAGCCGCAAATCATAGCTTACAATTGGATAATGACGCTGCCAACCATGTTGGCCGGGTGCTGCGAATGCAAGCCGGCCAGGCGCTGCAGCTGTTTAATGGCGATGGTAATAACTACCCTGCCACTATTACTGAGGTCAGTAAAAAGCAGCTAACGGTTAACATCAGTGACGCCCAGGCCAACCCGGTTGAGTCTCCGCTTAGTATTCATCTGGGCCAGGCCATCTCGCGTGGTGACCGGATGGATTTTGCTATTCAAAAAGCCGTTGAACTGGGGGTAACTGAAATTACTCCATTATTTACCGAGCGCTGCGGAGTAAAACTGGATGGCGAGCGTCTGAGCAAACGTAATGAACAATGGCAGAAAATTGCCATCAGTGCTTGTGAGCAGAGTGGCCGCAGCGTTATCCCAGTGGTGCACCCGGCAATTAATTTAGACCAGTGGCTGGCCCAGAGCACAAATTCCTTGCAGCTGACCTTGGATCCACGAGCCAGCGCCACCATTAAAACCTTAACAGCCAGCCAGCATATCCGTTTGGTTATCGGCCCCGAAGGTGGTTTTACTGACATTGAGGTTGCCGCTACCAGTCTGGCTGGTTTTACCGGCATTCAGTTAGGGCCAAGGGTACTTCGTACAGAAACAGCAGCGCTGAGCGCAATCAGTGCCTTACAATTGCAATTTGGCGATCTCGCCTGAGGTAATTATGACCGCAATTAAACTGGGGGTAGTTATGGACCCCATCAGCCAGATTAATATTAAAAAAGATTCCAGCTTTGCCATGCTGCTTGAAGCCCAGCATCGTGGTTACGAAATCCACTATATGGAAATGGCTGACTTGTACCTGCTGGCAGGTGAAGCCCGGGCTACCACTAAAACCCTGACCCTGCGCGAGGATAAAAGCAGCTGGTATCAGTTTAATAGAGAACAGGACATTGCCCTGGCGGAGTTAAACGTTATTTTAATGCGCAAAGACCCGCCATTCGATACCGAATATATATACGCGACTTATATGTTGGAGCGGGCTGAGCAAGCGGGCTGTCTTATTGTAAATAAGCCACAAAGCCTGCGAGATGCCAACGAAAAGCTGTATACCGCCTGGTTTAGCCAGTTTACCCCGAAAACCCTGGTAAGCCGTGATGCAGCGCGCTTAAAAGCGTTTTATCGGGCCGAGCAGGACGTGATTTTAAAACCGCTGGACGGCATGGGCGGCGCTTCTATTTTCCGGTTAAAACCCGGTGATGCTAATGTCAGTGTGATTATTGAAACCTTAACAGAACACGGCAGCCGCTATGCTATGGCGCAACAGTATATTGCTAAAATAAGTGAAGGTGACAAACGCATTTTAGTAGTTGATGGCGAGCCGGTGCCTTACTGTCTGGCCCGGATCCCGGCCAGCGGCGAAACCCGCGGCAATCTGGCTGCTGGCGGTCGTGGTGAAGCAAGGCCGCTATCCGAGTCAGACTGGGCTATCGCCCGGGCGCTGGGGCCGGTGTTAAAAGAAAAAGGGCTGATTTTTGTTGGTTTAGATGTAATTGGTGATAAGCTTACTGAGATAAATGTAACCAGTCCCACCTGTATTCGTGAAATCGAGGCGGCCTTTCCGGTAAGCATTACCGGTATGTTATTCGATGCTATCGAGCAACGCCTGGCCGCTACCACAATGCTCTAACTGCAATAGTGAGGTAGGTATGCAAGATTTCCAGGATCACTTTTTAATTGCCATGCCAGCGCTGGACGACCCGATGTTTAAGCGCAGTGTCACCTATATTTGCGAACATACTGCCGAAGGCGCTATGGGAATTGTGATTAACCATCCGCTGAACGTTACCTTAGCCGATTTATTAAAACAGTTACGAATTGAGTTTGATGGTAAAAGCCCGGTCGCCAACAGCGCGGTGTGTGCCGGTGGCCCGGTGCAAAGCGATCGTGGCTTCGTGCTGCATAGCACTAAGGGTGGCTACAGTAGTAGCTTAGAGCTGAATAATGGCCTGATGGTCACCACCTCCAAAGATATCTTAATTGACTTAACCACCGCCGCTGCACCAGAGAAATTTCTGCTGGCGCTGGGTTATGCCGGCTGGACAGCAGGCCAGCTCGAGCAGGAAATTGCTGATAACAGCTGGTTAGTTATTCCTGCTGACAACAACATCATTTTTGATATCGGCCATGCGGAAAAATGGCAGTCTGCCACCGCTAAAATGGGTATTAAACCCTGGCAGCTAACCGCAGAGGCTGGCCACGCGTAATGAGCAGTAACAAAACCGTACTCTGCTTTGACTACGGCACTAAAAGTATTGGCGTGGCGGTAGGAAATGATCTTACCGGCAGCGCCACTTTATTAGCCGCGCTAAAAGCGCAGGACGGCACCCCCAACTGGGATCAGATAGCTAAACTTATTGCTGACTGGCAGCCACAATTGCTGCTGGTTGGCTTACCGTTAAACATGGACGGCACCGAGCAGGATTTTACCACCCGCACCCGTAAATTTGCCAACCGGCTGCATGGCCGTTACGGTTTACCTGTTGAGCTGCATGATGAACGTTTATCCACTGCCGATGCCCGCAGCCGCCTGTTTGCCGAAGGGGGCTACCGTAAGCTGACTAAAGATAAAATAGACAGTTTGTCGGCGCAGATTATATTTGAAGGTTGGTATGAGCAACAGCCATGAACCTGACATCGCCACAGGTTTTTATCAGCATTACAAGGGAGCCTATTATCAGGTTCTTCATCTGGCCCGCCATAGTGAAACCGACGAATGGCTGGTTATTTACCGGGCACTTTACGGCGATTTTGGCTTATGGGCCCGCCCGGCCAGCATGTTTACTGAAACAGTGGAAATTGCCGGTGAAGAACTGGCGCGTTTCCAATTTATTGGGTATCAGTCGCCCGTTTAACGCTTATTTACACCCTTAATGAACCAATTCTGCCGAAAATCACCGTAAACAACCGCTTATCATTTACTTCACTCCCATTCAGGCAAATCGTTTTACACTGCTTGCAGTTGATTATGACAAAACTCGTTACATTTAACTTTTTTGTTAACACCTGGGAGCATGATATGTTTGAATCGTCAGAGTGGTTACATTTATACCAACAAAGCAGCGTGGGATTTTTTCTTTGGTTTATCCCATTGTTTGTTGTTATTTATTTTATCCCAAGCCTGATTGCACTATTTTTTAACCGCAAACACCTTGGCAAAATTGTCCTGGCAAATATACCGGCTGGTTTTTCTGTGATTGCCTGGTGTGCCCTGATAGGTGTGGCGTTTAGTGGCAAGCTGCTGGACAAGAACTTATTTAATAAAAACAAAACCAGCCAACCAGTGGAGAACACTCATGAGTAACAATGTCAGCCAGGCGCTGCTGGATATTTATGTCGCGCCCAAACAACTGTTTAATGTGCTTCCGGAAAAAAAAGGCTGGAGCTGGTTTCCCCTGCTGCTGATCCTTGCGGTTAATATGTTTGGCGTCTGGTACTTTTACTCGGGTATGAGCCCTGAGTGGGTAGTTGAGCAACAAATTGCCCAGGTAGCTCACAGTATGTCCCCGGCAGAAATTGCAGAAAGCCGGGCAGTAATGGGCCAGATGGCGGACAAAACCGGCATTATTTCGGTAGCAGCCATTCTGGTGATAACACCGATAATGATGGCTATTATGGCGTTATATTTGATGCTGGTGGGCAACCCGGGCCAAAAAAGGCCTTATGGTGACTGGTTTGCGCTGGCGGTATGGAGCAATATGCCAGGTGTACTAAACATGCTGGGCCTGATTATTCTGGTGTTGATCAGCAGCGACCCTAACCTACCACTAACCACAGTCAACTACTTATCGCTAAACCAATTACTGTTTGGCCTGGAGCCTGGTGCTGCCTGGTATACCTGGGCTGAAAACTTTAACTTAATCTATCTGTGGATAGCGGGCTTATTTGCTGTCGGCCTGCATAGCTGGAGTGGTTATAGCGCAGCGAAAAGCGCCCTGCTGGGTTCTTTACCACTGCTGCTGATTTATGGGCTATGGGCCGTATTTATCTGAGCCGGCTAAACGGATTTAACCAATGAAAAAACTGCTGATATTACTGGTTATTGTTGCCGTGCTGGTTGGGCTAATCAGCCTGAGCCAATACCGTAAACAACAACAAACTACCAGCGTTACCACGGCGCTGGTTAGTGAAGGCGCGCTGGCCGACAGTATTCTGGCCTCTGGCAATCTGGAGTTTAATACCCAAATCCAGATCCGCTCTGAAGTAACAGGCCGGGTGTTGGAAGTGCTGGTTGAAGAAGGCGAAGTGGTGACAAAAGGCCAGATTTTAATGCGGCTTGATGACACCGCTTTTGCCGCTGACGTCAATCGCACCCGGGCCATGGTGCAAAGCCAGCAAATTGATATTGCCCGGGCCAAAGCACAACTGGCTGATTTACAACGTCAGTTCAGCCGGCAACAACAGTTATATAGCAGCGGGCTTGTTCAGCAGGAAACTATAGACAGCTTGCAAAGTCAGCTTGATATTGCCGGCATTAATGTCCGGTCAAGTGAAGCAGCGTTGCAGCAGGGCCTGGCCACCCTGGCAATGGCAGAAGATAATTTAAGTAAAACCGTATACCGGGCGCCCATTGCCGGCTTGCTTGCCACCGTTGATATTAAACCCGGCGAAACTGTCATAGCCGGCAGCACCAATATTATTGGAAGCCCGCTAATGACCCTGGCCGATCCCAGTGCCATTCTGGCCGAACTGCGGGTAGATGAAGCCGATATCGCTAATGTACATATTGGTCAGCAGGCTGAAATTTACGCTGCGGCCTATCCGCATCAGGCTATCAAAGGTGAGGTTATTCAGATTGCCACTTCTGCCCGATATCTGAACCAAAGTCAGAGCTTGTCATTCCGGGTTAAAGTGTTGTTGCAACCGGAAGACATAGCACTATTTCCCGGCATGAGTTGCCGGGCAGAAATTATCATGTCGCAAAAACAGCAGAGCATACAGGTACCTATTGCCGCCATCCAGCAAAGTGAAAAGCAATACTACGTCTGGAAAGTTGTGGACGAGCAGGCAGTGAAACAACCGGTGACCCTGGGCATGGCCACTGATATTGCGCAGGAAGTTGTCACCGGCCTGCAAGCAGGCGATGAAGTAATTGTCGGCCCGGCCCGCACCATGCTCGGTCTGGCTGAGGGTCGTCGTCTTAACACCGAACGCCAGGACAACTGAGATGAGCAACGCAGTAATTCAGTTGCAGCAAGTCAGTAAAAGTTATCAGATGGCCGATGATACATTCTATGCGCTAAAGCAGGTGGATCTGGCCATTGCTGAAAACGACTACGTTGCCATTATCGGCCCTTCTGGTTCCGGCAAATCAACCTTAATGAATATTCTCGGTTGCCTTGATACTCCCAGCGCCGGCCACTACCAACTGGCAAACCGCGATGTTTCAACCATGAATGAAACCGAACTGGCCGAACTTCGCAACGAAGCTGTTGGCTTTATTTTTCAAAGCTTTAACCTGCTACCACGCGCTACCGTGCTGGCTAACGTAATGCAACCGCTGATCTACCGGTTAATGGCCAACAGTCAGCGCAAAGCGCTGGCACTGGACGCATTGCGGCGGGTTGGCTTAGCTGATAAAACCACTCATTTACCCAACCAGTTATCTGGCGGTCAGCGTCAGCGCGTTGCCATCGCCCGGGCATTGGTAACCAAACCGCGGATCCTGCTCGGCGATGAGCCAACCGGAAACCTGGATAGCAAAACCACGAAAGATATCATGACGTTGTTCGATCAGTTGCATCAGGAAGGCCATACCATCATTCTGGTAACCCATGAGCAGGATATTGCCGATCACTGTCAGCGGGTGATCCGGCTGGTCGACGGTGAAATTGAACAGGATTTTCGCAATCCAGCGGGAGTTGCCGGCGATGCGTAAATTGTTACATGCGGGTTTTGAGGGCAGCAAAGCTGCTTTTGCTTCAATCCGGGCCCACGGCTTGCGCAGCGCGTTAACAACCCTTGGCATTATTATCGGTGTTGCCGCTGTCATTACTGTTGTCGCCATTATGCAGGGGCTGAGCCACAGTATTACCAGCCAGCTGGATGATTTAGGCAGTGATATGATCACGCTCAGAGCCTACACCCCTGCGAACCAGCAAATGCTCGGCATTCATAACCGGCTGCATTATGATGACTTTCTGTTACTGCAAAGCCGGGTAAGCAACGTCGAAGATATGACAGCCAGCATGCAGGCTTTCAGTATGGGCTCGCAGGTGCAATATGGTCGTAACACTGCCCAATCGCAGATTATCGGTACCGACAGCAGCTATCAGAATGTAGTGCGGGTATATCCGGAATCAGGTCGCTTTTTATCAGGCAGTGACGATGACCGTCGCCGCCGGGTGGCGTTTATCGGCTCGTCTTTAATTAAGCAGCTTGATTTACCAGCCAACCCGGTTGGTGAGTTCATTAATTTGTCAGGTGACTGGTTTCGGATCATCGGCGTAGCCGAAACCCGTGGCAGTATGTTTGGCTTTGATCAGGACAACTATATTATTGCGCCTTTCAGCACCATCCGCTCGCTTAGTGGTGAACTGGCGGCCCGCAATATTGAGGTAATGTTCCGGCCGGCCGCCGGCGCTGACGCAGAACAAATACAGCAACAAATGCGCGCTATTTTGCGCCAGCATTACAAACTTGCCGCAGATGAAGCCGATCCGTTTGAATTTGTCAGTGCAAAGCGAATGATTGAGCAATTTAATACCATTACCCGCAGCATTACCCTGGTTGCTGGTGGTATCGTCAGTATCAGTTTATTAGTAGGTGGTATTGGTGTAATGAACATTATGCTGGTCTCGGTTACCGAACGGACCAGGGAAATTGGGATCGTCAAAGCACTGGGTGCCACACCGCAGTTTATTCTTATTCAGTTTCTGGTAGAGGCTCTGGTACTGTCGCTGTTTGGCGGCATTATTGGCCTGGCACTTGGCGCTGGTGTTGCCAGTTTTATTGGCTTAATGATGCCAGCCATGCCTGAGGCGCTAGTGCCACTATGGGCCGTGCTGCTGGCAATTGGTTTTACCACGCTTATCGGCGTAGTATTTGGCCTGGCACCTGCCATTAAAGCCGCCCGTCTTAACCCAATAGATGCACTTCGTTATGAATAAACCCCTATCTTACTGGCGCCAGCACTGGCAGCTGTGCTGGCAAACTAACCGGGCTTACCGTATCGGCCAGGCGCTGACCTTTGTCCTGTTTGTCAGTTTTTATCTGCTATACAGCCTGCCTTTTATGATGGATGAGCAACAAGGTCTGCTAGTTGTTTTCTTTATTCGCTATCTGCTGGAAGCTACTTGTTTTGTGCTGGTAAGTCATTTTTTGCTGCGCCCGCCACTTAGAATTTTTTATTATCGCGGTTTCAACCTGGGCACATCTGTCAAATTCGCCGGTTTACTGATGCTGGCATCATTGATACTGGCGTTGGTAAGCGTTTTTATCTCGTTTTTACCAGCACTTAGCAATACTGATATGCAGCAAATTGCCATTGTCGATAAAGACAGTGCCGAAGGCCTGCAGATGCACTTCTCGCTCACTACCCTGGTGATAATGATGTGGTCGATGCATTTTGGCCTGTATATTCTATGGAGTCTGTTTTACCTTGGCTGGCAGATGCGCCAAAGCCGTATAGCCTTACAGGAAGAAATGCAGCAAGCCAGATTGCAGCAGTTAACCAATCAACTAAACCCGCATTTTCTATTTAATGCCTTAAACAGTATCCGGGCACTGATTTTTGAGGATCAGCACAAAGCGGCCGATACCCTTACCCAGCTGGCCGAGTTATTCCGGGTCCATTTACAGGCGCACTTGCGGCCAACCGCCAGCCTGCAGGAAGAATGGCTGCTGTGCCAGCACTACCTGAAGATAGAGCAGGTTAGATTGGAGCATCGCCTACAGCTTGAGGTCAATATTACTGACGATGTATTACAGCAATTACTGCCGACCCTGTGCTTACTTACCTTGTTGGAAAATGCGGTAAAACATGGCATCAGCCCTAATGCTGCAGCTGGCAGCATTGCCATCAGCGCCAGCAGGTTAGGTAATAATCGGTGGCAGTTACTGGTGACTAACACCTTTGGCGCAGTATCAGACAGCCAGTGCACCGGCACCGGGCTCAGCAATTGTCGTAAACGACTGCAACTGATGTTCGGCGAGCAGGCCAGTATCAGCACTGAGCATAATAAAACACATTATATAGTGCGCCTGGAGCTGCCCTATGCCTAAGCACTTTCGAACCTTAATTGTTGATGATGAACGGCTGGCCCGTAACGAATTAAAACGTTTACTGCTAGCTCATCCCGAATGCGCAGTTGTGGCCGAGGCAGCCAGCGCAGCTGAGGCGCTGGCGATATTGGCACAGCAACAGATTGATTTGGTATTTCTGGATATCCAGATGCCGGAAGTAACCGGTATCGAGCTGGCAAATAACATTCAGGCCACTACCCGCTTTGTGTTTGTTACTGCCTTTAACAGTTATGCGCTGGATGCGTTTTCACTGAATGCTATCGATTACTTACTAAAACCGGTTGCGCCAGAACGGCTGGCAAAAACCATTGCCCGCCTGCCGGCAACTGACGCCAGCAGCCAGCTATCGGATAGCACAGAGCAGCCAATAGCAGAGCATCAAATACAAGAGCAATGGTTACCTGAACATCATGGCATTTTGCTAAAGTTCGGCGATATTAATCGCATAATACGCTTACAGGAAATTTATCGCTTTGAAAGCATAGGCAACCATGCTGCGGTTTATACCAGCTATGGCAAAAGCTTTTTGCACAGCTCATTGGCCAGAATTGAGCAAAAGCTGGACCCGGCTTACTTTTTCAAGACCAGCCGGGCCGATATCGTGCGGCTGGATGCCATTGAGCATATCGAAGCAGGGATAAGTTCCGGCTCTATGCTGGCGGTACTGCGCGATGGCCAGCAAATAGAAGTCAGCCGGCGCCAGACCCAGCAACTGCGCCAGCTGTTCAGCAGCTTTTAAAGCAAGCTGTTATTTTCGCTGTGCTGGCGGTACCACTCACCCACAATTAAACTGGCGGCTACGCTGACGTTCAGCGATTCGACCTTGCCGCTGCCCGGAATTTGCAGCGCAATATCAGCGCTGTTGGCTACGGCTTTTGATACACCAAACATCTCTTCGCCAAATACAATGACTACTTTTTGCGGCAAAGCCGTTTGATACAACGACTGGCCGCCATGGCTGGACGTTGTTACCAGGCTATAACCGGCTTGCTTACACAGCTGCAGTGCCAGCGGCATATCGTCGCAGCTGAGCGGGCTGATAAATTCGCCACCACCCTCGGCGGTGCGCAGTGCAGCACCCGATTGCAGCAACTGCGGTTCACGCATAATAATGCCGGTAACGCCAAAATGAGCACAAGTACGGGCAATAGCACCTAAATTGTGTGGATTTGATACGCCGTCTAAAGCCAGCAAACAATCCTGTTTTGGCTGCTGCTGATTTAAATAATTTGCTATCGACATTACAGGTTTGCGTTTAACCAGCAGCACTATACCGCCGTGATGCTGGCTGGCCGCTACTTTTTCCAGCTCGGCATCGTCAACAATATGGTAGGCCTTTTTTTCACTGGCCAGGTACTTCATTACATCGGCAAATTTCGGTGCCATTTGTTGTGAGATATACAAGCGGATCACGGCCTCTGGCCGCTGGCTAAACAACACCCGGCAGGCATTTTCGCCATAAACTTTGCTCTCGTCATTATGAACAGATGGTCGAGCAGTTTTACTGGCTGGTGTTTTTTTCAACCACGGCTTTTGTAACACGTTTTTTTGTGGTTCTTGTTGGCGCTTTTTGTTGCCCGTTTTGACGGTTCGTTGCTGCTGGCTGCGGCCAGCGTGCTTTGGTTTATCAACCATTAAAATGTCCTGCATCACGCGAAATGACGCCGATTTTACCATCGCTACCGCGCTATTACTTGTATTTTTCCGTTACCCCAGTATCCTTGGCCGCATTATTGTAAAGTGTCATCAAATCAGGGCCACTGCAGCATGCTCAGTTATCGCCACAGTTATCATGCCGGCAATCATGCCGATGTATTAAAACATCTGGTGCAGGTTACAATTCTTGATTATCTGCTGCAAAAAGATAAACCGCTGTGTTATCACGACAGTCACGCCGGCGCAGGCTTGTACAGCCTGAGCAGCGAGCAGGCCCAAAAAACAGCAGAGTATCAGCAAGGCATTGCCAGGCTCTGGCATTATCAACCAACATCTTTGCCACTGGCCCGCTATGTAAACCTGATTAAAGGCCTTAACCCGGACAATGAACTGGCGTTTTATCCTGGCTCACCGAAAATTGCCGCCTTAATGCTGCGCCCGCAGGATACTATTCAGGCTACCGAACTGCACCCCAGCGACTTTCCTATTCTGCAAAGCCAGTTTGCCAAACGGCGCTATAGCCGGATTGAAAATATCGATGCTTATGCCGGCTTTAAAGCCATGTTGCCGCCGTTGGTAAAACGCGGGCTGGTATTGATAGACCCGCCATACGAGCTTAAAACTGAATACACCGATCTGGTAGCCGGCCTGAGCGAAGCGTATCGCCGTTTTCCCCAGGCCACTTACGCTATCTGGTATCCGGTAATTGAACGCCCGGCGGTTGAAGCCTTTATTTCAGCTATTGTGGCTACCGGTATAAAAAACCAGCTGCGGATTGAATATTGCCCCTACCCGGATAAAGCAGGCTTTGGCATGAGTGGCAGCGGTATGCTTGTCATAAATCCGCCTTACACTTTGGCCGATAATATGCGTGACGCCCTGACTGAGTTGGCCCCTTTACTGGCCGGCACACCAGTAGCAAGCCCGGAAGATACCCGGTTATTGTGGCAGGTCAGCCAGCTGGTTGGAGAGTAAATAATGGTTGTGCACCTAAAACTCCACAAAATGGCTGGCTATGCCGCTGCAGCTTTACTGTTGTTGCTATTGTCAGCTGACAGTCAGGCATTTGGCCGCACCGGCCACATTATGATCTGCGACATGAGTTATCAGCTGGTGCAGCCTGCCACCCGGCAAAAACTGGATCAGTTATTAACGGCAACACCTTATCAAAGCTTTGGGCCGGCTTGTGTCTGGCCAGATGAAGTGCGCTCCGAAGATAAGTTTGCCTGGACTAAACCACATCACTATATCAACTTGCAACGCGGCGAAACGGTTGTTACACGGGAACACTGCCCCAAAGTTGGCTGTGTGGTATCAGCCATTGAAGATATGCAACAAAGGCTGCAGCAAAACCAGCAAGACTGGCAGGCGCTGCTGTTTCTAAGCCACTATATCAGCGACTTACACCAGCCACTGCACGTCAGCTTTGCTGATGACTTAGGCGGTAATCGCACTGCGCTATATTTTTATGGTGAGCCGTCAAACTTACATGGGATCTGGGACAGTAATATGCTGGCAAAGCTGGGCTACAACGAGCCGGCAAAGCAGCAACAGCTGTTTACCCGCCTGAGCCAAGCTCAGCAGCAACAATGGCTGCAAACTGATTTAATGGCCTGGACCAACGAATCGGCAACCATTACCATAGGGTTATATCAGGATTACCGGCCAGGCATGTTAATAGATGATAGCTACCTGGCTAAACACCAGGCAACCCTGGAGCAACGCTTGTTACAAGCAGCTGTGCGGCTGGCCGCAACCCTGGACAGGCTGTTAGCAGAATAAGTTAGCGGAATAAGTTTGCAGCATAAAAAGCTGAACCGCTAACCCTAGCGGATCCAGCCCTTGCTGATCTGGCGGAAGCTTTCATGATCGCCCCGCTCCAGCCATTCAAACGCCAGCATTTCTTTACTGATAATCTGACAACCTGCCTGCTGCATCCGGCTCAGCGCCAGTTGTTTGTTGTCAGGAGCACGCGAGCCCACGGCTTCTGCCACCACAAACACCTGATAGCCAGCCGCCAGTAAATCAATAACCGTCTGCAACACGCAAACATGACTTTCGGTACCAATAACCACTATCTGTCGCCGGCCAAGACCAGCCAGCTTTTGCTGAATGCTCAGTTCGCGGTAGGCACTAAAGTAAATTTTCTCTACTACCGCATCATCGGGCAGCAACTCACGCAAACTTGGCACCGTATGGCCCAGCCCTTTGGGATAATGCTCCGTTGCCAGCAATGGAATATCCAGCTGCAGTGCCACCTGAAGTACCCAGGCCGCCGCTTGCTCAACTTCCTTGGTTTCATATATTGCCGGTGCCAGCTTTTGCTGAATATCAATCAGCAACACCATACTGTCGTTTGCTTGTAATAACATAGATCTCCCCTCACTGGCCTTGCTGATTTTTAAAAAACGGATAATGTTCTTTTGCTGGATTTGCCAGTCACGTCTCGGAGGTTCGCCACTGTGCGTGGCACATTGCATCGTGTTTTTCGCGGCTTAACAAAATGCGGGCCAGCACTTTATCGGCATTACCATCCAGCCCGGTTAAGCCTATTTGCGCCTCATAATGCAGTTCTGGCTCTAAATCCTGCATTATCAGCTCTACCCACTCTGCCCCGGGCAGCACCAGGTCAACATAACCGCGCTGCTCATATTGCTGCTGATACTGGTTATAGTCTTCAGCACTGAGATTATCGGCTGCCAGCTCTTCAAAAATATCAAAAGCATGATCGCACAGCTCATCCAGCGACCATAATTCTAAACCTTGCATATGTCCTGCCCTTTAATAATCGATTTGCGCGCGTATTTTGCCGGCATTATAGCAAGCCTTTGCGTGCAAAGCTGCCAAGCTGTTACACTGCGCCCGTTTATAGTAGCGGATCTCAGCATGTATATTTGCCCACTTTGTCGCCAGCCATTGCAGTTAACCGGCCGCCAGTATGGTTGTGCCAGCAGGCATAGTTTTGACCTTGCCAAAGAGGGCTACGTTAACCTGTTGCCGGTGCAGCAGAAAAATTCAAAAGATCCCGGCGACAATAAGCTGATGATCGAGGCCCGGCGGGCTTTTTTGCAAAGTGCGGCCTATCAGCCGTTGTCTGACGCCGTAAATAAGCTGGTACTGCAGGCCAATCCGGCAAAGATACTTGATTTAGGTTGTGGCGAAGGTTACTACAGCGGGCGGTTACAACAGGCATTGAGCCCGGCAGCCGGGCTCTGCGGCATTGATATTTCCAAAGCAGCTATTAAATATGCGGCCCGCCACTATCCTGATATCCGCTTTGCCGTCGCCAGTGCTTATCAGCTTCCGTTTGCCGATAATAGCTTTGACAGTGTGATCCGGATTTATGCGCCATCAGATAACCCAGAGTTACAGCGGGTGCTTAAACCACAGGGGCGGCTAATCAGTGTTAACCCGGGCCCCAACCATTTAGTTGAAATGAAGCAGGCAGTTTACCGCGAGGTAAAACTGCATAGTGATGTGATAAAGGAAGAGCCAGGCTTGGTGCATACCCAACGGCAACAGTTAAGCTACCGGCTGGCTATTACCGAACCGCAGCAGCTGGATAACCTGCTGCAGATGGTACCGCTAGCCTGGAAGTTTAGCAGCGAAAGCCGCCAGGCTTTTGTTGCCGCGACCCAAAGTATCAGTATCGATTTCCTGCTGGACGTTTATCAATTAAGCGAAGCGACTGCAATAAGCCCGCCGACTGTTTAGCACTGCGCTTTTCCGGCAGTATCTACCGTGCATTTTGCCAGTCTGGCTTTATCCTGCTGCTGTAACGTTGCAAACATGCTGGCCCAGAACCTGGGCGTCAGCTCATTTACCACATTAGACTCAGCATTAAGCAAGATAACCAGGCCCAGTTCACGTTCACGCGAATAGGCTAATTCAGCACGAAACCCTTGCACCCAGCCACCATGATAAATCAGTTGCTCACTACCAAACTGATATACCCGCCAGCCCAGTGCATAATGAGCATCTTTAATGTAATTACGCCATTGCGCCCGGCGCAAATCACGCGGCGTTCTTACCCGTTTCTCAATAATTTTATCCAGCACTTTTTGCGGCATTACTTGCGGATAATAGCCCAGCTGGGCTATCAGCCAGTGGCTTAAGTCAATGACACTGGCATTGACCCCTGCCGCCGGCGCAAAGCGATAGTAACTTTGATTTACATTGCGCGAATGCCAGCGGCCTCTGGCCCGGATGTGCGGGCTGGCCCGGTTCTCATTCAGTAAATAGGCTTCTAAACCGACCGACGCCGTCGGCAGATGCAGCGGGTCAAAAATATTTTTCTTCAGCAAGCTGGCGTAATCGCTGGCGGTAGTCTGGCTGATTATCGGCTCAATTAAACTAAACAACACATTCTGATAGCCGTAACACTGGCCCGGGTTGCACAAGGGGTCAATTTTCTGAAACTGCGGTAAGATCCGCTCCGGCACAATATTAGCTTCAATCAGGTTATCGTAGGCATTGGGCATAACCCCACTGCTTTGCGACAACAAATGCTCAATTTTTAACTGCGGGTTATAAAGGGCATTTTTAAACGAAAACTCCGGGATATACTGCACCACCGGCTCATCCCATTGAAAATGTCCGCGCTCCTCCAGCAGGCTGGCCAGGCCGGCGGCGAAAGTTTTTGAAACAGATGCAATCCGGAATACCGTGAAGGGATCAACCGCCTCATCACCATCGATATCTCTAACCCCATAGCCTTTGGCACTGATAATCTTGTTCTGATAAACCACGGCATAGGCCGCACCCGGGATGCCATGCTCGGCCATCTGCTCGTTAAAATAGCGGTCAAACTCCGCCAGCTCCACTGCCAGTAATTCTGTGGTTAGCGGCTGTGCCAGCAAGGGCTCTGCTGCCTTTACTCCGGCAATGTCCTCAGTAACAGGCTCAGCAAAGGCTGCAGCCGCCAACGGCAATAATAAATTCATCAGTACTACAGCTAAAAATACTCGAATCAAAATAACCTCTAATTTATGCTTGCCGGTGGTCCCAAATGGGTGTTTTGCTAACTGAATCACCTTTGCGGGTCAGCCAA
Source organism: Arsukibacterium perlucidum DSM 18276 (assembly GCF_000382165.1). Lineage (GTDB taxonomy): Bacteria > Pseudomonadota > Gammaproteobacteria > Enterobacterales > Alteromonadaceae > Alishewanella > Alishewanella perlucidum. Next base: position 237,154 of record NZ_KB907702.1, read on the forward strand.
TAAAATTGGGCAGCACGGTAACATTAAAATTATTAGCCGCCAACCGGCCAAAAGCGGCAGGTAGACTACAGGCTTCAGCAGTGCAAGCCAAGGCGTTAAATTAAAAAAGGTTATTTGCAGGCCAGCTTAAATAAACGCCATAACCAGCAAGCGGACCCAAATCAGCCACAACACCAGACAACCTAACAAAAATACTCTGAAGCGCAGCCGCACATTGTTACTACCAATATGGACAATGGTATGCCAGTAGCGAAGCGCCACAAAAACCACGCTCATAACCAGAAATGTTAAATCCGCCAGGCCAAACTGCAAGCAAAACAGCACACTGAACATATACAGCATCGGCATCTGAAACTGGTTATCAAAATTACGGCTGGTAGCAATTACCTGCTCACTTGCCCCGCTTAAATCCATGGTACGAAAGGCACTCATGTTAATTTCTTTGGTTTTCGCTGCGTTAATCCGGCGCCGCCCCATTAAAATCATCACTATACTGGTTAGCAACATCTGGGCGAAAACGGGCAGCAACATCAATTTTTCCATCAGTATTCCCTATCAGGTTATTATAATTAAAATTTATGCTGGCAAAGTATGCCTGTTACTACCCCGAATGCCAATGCTCAACATTTACCACCAGCGTTTACAGCAATAGCCGCTTTCGCTATTCTTAGCCGTCAATTTTCAGGATCGCACAATGGCCCAACTATATTTCTATTACTCGGCAATGAATGCTGGCAAATCCACCTCGTTATTACAAAGTGCTTATAATTATCAGGAAAGAGGCATGACTGTGGCCATTTATACCGCGGCGCTGGATAACCGCTTTGGCCTGGGCAAAGTCAGCTCGCGGATTGGTCTGGCGATGGACGCCCATATCTTTAACCCGGAGTTTAACTTTACCAGCCACGCGCAGCAGCTTAAAGCTAAAGGCCGTTTGGACTGCGTGCTGATTGATGAAGCCCAGTTTCTCAGTAAAGCCCAGGTCCGCCAGCTTACTGATATTGTTGATGAGCTGAATATTCCGGTACTGGCATTTGGCCTGCGCACCGATTTTCTTGGTGAAACCTTCGCTGGTAGCGAAGCCCTGCTGGCCTGGGCCGACAAATTAATCGAGCTGAAAACCATTTGTCATTGTGGCCGCAAAGCAAATTTTGTGGTGCGACTGGACGCTGATGGCAACGCCGCTACTGCAGGCAGCCAGGTGCAAATTGGCGGCAATGAAAGCTATGTTTCAATGTGCCGCCAGCATTTTAAACAGCTGGTCTGGCAGCAGGCGTAAACCGGCGTCAGCTAACGGCATAGCTGTGTCGGCCTGGTTGTGGCCGCGCAGTTGCCATCAGCGCTCAATCCGTTATAGTAATAAAAAACAGATATAGTGACTTATGGCTAACAACTCAGACTGCTACCCTCACTTTTGGGCCATTTTAGACCCGTTACCGGTAGCGCTACTTTATAAAGAAAGCGCCAAAGCGGATATTTTTGCCAATGCCGCGGCACGCCAGTTACTGGGTGTTAGTCAGTCAGATAAGCCGCTTAGTTTGCCGCAACTGTCTGAAGTCAGGTTATTAGATCAACAGCATCATAAAATAAGCCTGTTAAGCAACCCGCTGTTACTGGCGTTAAGTGGCACTACATTAAGCAAGCAAGTTTTACTTGATATCAAAGGTTCCATCACGCCTTATATATTGCAGAGCCAGCTAATCAAATTACAATTCAGTTTAGGCACTACCATTATTGTAACGTTATGCCCATTACAAGACAGCGCTGGCAGCGCAGTAGCTAATCCTTCAGCATACAGTCCATCTGTCGACATAGCCGAGTTAGAAGAAGCGCTGGCCTTTGACAAGTTAATGTCCCTTATTTCAACTGAGTTAATCAATGTTGACAGTGAAGCCCTCGATCAACATGTTGAAGATGCGCTGGCCGCTTTGGGCGAATTTTGTCATGCTGACCGCAGCTACCTGTTTCAATTCAACGATGACCTGAGCGAAATGAGCAATACGCACGAATGGGTGCGTGAAGGCGTCACTGCGCACAAAGACAACCTACAACATATACCGGATAACGCTTTACCCTATTTCTTTGAAAAAATTCAGCAAGACCATATTTTCGCGGTGGCCGATGTTAGTCAGTTGCCGCCTGAAGCCAGTAGCGAGCAAGAGGAATTTAATAACGAAGATATTCGTTCAGTATTGTGCACTGCTATGCTGGCTGGCAATAAACTTATCGGCTTTGTTGGCTGCGACATGGTTGCCCGACAGCGCAACTGGACCAGTAACGATCTGCGGCGGATTAAACTGGTAGGCGAGATGATTGCCAATAGCATTCAAAATGTAAACTATCGGGTGTCGTTACAACAGATCCAGCAAGAGTTACTAACAGCAAATCAGGAACTGCAAAAACAAGCTAACCAGGATGGCCTGACGGGTCTGGCTAACCGGCGTCATTTCGATGAAAAACTGTTAGAAGAGCTGCAACGCAGCGCTCGTCACAAGCAACCACTTAGCTTAATTTTACTGGATATCGATTTATTCAAGCCCTATAACGACCACTATGGCCATCAGGCAGGCGATGAAGCGCTGCAGCAGGTTGCTGCGGCACTGATTACAGAAAGCCGGCGCCAGGGTGAAATTGCCGCCCGTTATGGTGGTGAGGAGTTTGTACTTATTTTACCATCCAGCGATAGTAAAGCCTGTCTTGAGGTAGCTGAGCGGGTGCAAAAACACATTAAAACTCTGCAAATTAAGCATTGCAAATCAGATGTGGCGCCTTATCTCAGCGCCAGTATCGGCTGCTATAGCGTAATCGCTGATAAAAATACCAGCGCTAAACATATGCTGAGTAAAGCAGACCAGGCGCTGTATCAGGCTAAGGCAGCTGGCCGCAATCGTATTATTGTGGCCAGCTAAATTCTCCGCTAAGTACTTTGCAAGCTGGCTTAATCCTGAAACGGTGAACGTAACTCTGTAGAGTTGTATAGCAAATGTGGTCTGTTTAACGCCTGGCCACCATCACGTGAAATCGGGATCCAGGGCAACTTACCCCGGCCAATCGCGGGCTTTAATGAGAACAGATCAAACGGGATAGACACATAAAAGCCTTTGGTAAAACTGCCCTCACCATACTCCTCTGAAGAGGCATCGGTAATGGCGGCATAGGCACCTACCACTATGCCACTGTCAAAGCGCTTGGCAAAATCAATATTCACCCCTTTATCTTTAGCCAGAAACCGGCCAATGTTAAAGGTCAGTAAGGTGTCTTCTAAAAACGGCGGCTGCCAGTAAATATTGGCATGGCCAGTTAATACTTTGTAGTCAAAAAAGTCGTAGTCATTTTCATACGAGCGTTGTTGGACGTAGTTAAGATCAAAACCAAACGCCAGGCTGGAGTCTACTGGCCGGTACAATAGCTCGCCGCCAATACCACCAAACATCGTTTCCAGATAGCCGCCATATACCTGGCCATATAAATCAGACCCTAAGCGGTCTTGCCAGAGGCCATAGAAGTTCTCAAGTTGCACCGGGCTGCGCGTTACATACTCCCGCACAAAGGTCCGTACCCGCGGTAAAGGCGTATCCAGAGCGTCAACTTTAAAATTAAACTTATCAAAATTCTCGAACAGCGTTACTTTAGCGGCGCCCTGGATAGCCGTGGTGCGGTTGAAGGTATACCCCGCGGTTAACATAACCCCGGCCTGATACATATAAAACGACTCCGGACTGCCAAAGGTCTGGATCCAAAACGTTTCCATGCCAGTCCCAAAACCGGATACTTCACCCGGTTGGTAATTGGCAAGGGTATCGCTGCTAACATCGCTGCGGACATAACTGGAGCGAATATCATTTTCGAAGCTCTGATAGCTGGCGGCACGGATCAACTGTTCAGCTTCTATTAATGTCTCTACCATCGGTAGCTGGCCGCTAAAATTAACTATCCGGTAGCGTTTAATGTCAGACGGTAAAACTGCTGCCAGAATCCGGCCCATTCTTTCATTCGCTACTTCGTAATCGCGGTAAGCAAACTGATTGCCGTACAAGATTATTTCGTCATCGGTAATCCGCGAGCGCCGAACCAGAAAGCCGGCTTCATGAAATAAATCCTGCACCAACTTTGCCCTGTCGACATCACTAAACTCAATGTCATTGGCAATAGCATTAACCGGTCTTGGTGCCTGTTCAATTTTCAACTGGCGGATATCGTGCATATTCAGCGCATAACTGACGCCAAACCCAACGGTATTACCCCGTTGATAGTTCAGGTTGAAATCAAAATTGCCCCAGCTATAAACAGCAGCAGCATTCCAGCGACTGTCTTGCGCTAAAATCCCTGCCCGGTCCTGTGAATAATTATTACCTTCATATTCCAGCTTTATCTTTAGTGGCTGCCAGGGTGTCTGATACTCTACACCGCCAAATAATGATGCCGGGCCCTTAAAAAACTTCTGATAGTCAATCATGCCGCCCGAACCGCTAAAACCACCCGGGCGATTACAAAAACTGTCACGCACCTCACAAAACGGATTTACGGTATTGCCAGCTGTTCCCAGGTACCCCCAGCCCATACCAAGATGAAAATCCAGCGGGCCCCAACGCTTACTCAGTGCGACAAACTCACTGGTAAAAAAACCTGTGCCGCCAAAATCGTTAAAACCCACTGCCAGCTGCGGCAGATAGCGGCTTTCTTCCAGCAATCGGAGTTTAACGTCTATCCCTTTGTCTTTCAGGGTTTGATCGCCACTAAAGCCCGGTGAGTCGCTGTATAAACGGGTTCTGACGTCGGTATACCGCACAGTTGACTCCAGCCAGGGATATAGCTGAATACTTACCGACCAGAAGCGATACTCTTCGTTATCGCTATAGTTCATCGATAAATTACCCTCTGGCGCCATCCTGGCAGTCGGGGTTTGAAGCAAGCCGGTACCGCCCCTGACCGCTTGCGAATAGCCGGCACTCTGCTGCTGAAATGAAGAATTTGCGCCAGCACTTGCCGATAACAGAACCAGCAAAATGGCCAGACCCTGACGTGAAAAATGTCGTGAAGCACAACTCATGGCAGCACCCTGTGTTTGGCGAGCTTTAATACTGCCTGATTAATTTCGGCAAACTCAGCACCAAAAAAGCTGGTATCAAAAGGCACAAATAACTGCGCACCAGGCATTAATTCAATATGCTGCTGGTTCCAGCTGGCAATGCCGGCTTTAATCACTGCACCATCCGGCTGCAACACATATAACCAGTCTGTGCTGCCTCCGGCAAGCCGGCGTAATTGCCCGGCGTACACCGTCACTGAGGAATTGCCATAATGGGTGATCCGCTCTGCCCGGGCCAAACCAAACACCATGATATGCTGAGGCCTGCCTGTTAACCTCAGTAAATACTGGCCGGGTTCAAATTGCGGATTAGCGGCTGGTTTTAAACGGGCTAAATCATAATCAATTTTAATGGCTACCCGTTCGGCAAGCTGCCACTGCTGCAACTGAAATTTTAACTGCTCAATACTATTTTGATAGTTACTATCCTGTTGCCACTTACCTTTCAGTGCCGCCAGTTGCTGTATAATCTGCCTGCGAAGCTGCTCCGGTTGCGCTGTGTCGAGCCGGTACAAGCCGCTTGCCGGCCAATACCAATCATCCGTTAGCGCTACAGCCCCTAATACATCCGCTAAACGCGGTGGCTGCTGGTAGATATATGACTGGCCGTTAAACTGCACCCTAACCACTGCCTCAGCGGCGCCCGGTTTTGCACTAACACAACCGGTCAGCGTCAGTAAACCAATCAGGCCGTAACGACGGCAAATAGACATCATAAACGGCGTTCCTCCAGTAAACGGTCAATACGGCTGATATAGGTCATTTCTATGGGTTCGGCTTGAGGCGACAACTGCTGACGGCTTTGGATAAGGAGGCCACTGGCACTATCAAACCAATAGGTATTACGCCAGGACGTTGCGGCACCGACAAAGTTTGCCTGATTTGGATATTCCAGAAATTCTTCAAACACCAGGGTCGTTATGTTGCGGTCAAAAAACGTTAATTCCTGCTGGCCGGCAGCTTTAAACTCAGACCGGATCTGATAGCCATATTCGCCCTGTTGCCAATCGGCCAGCCGTAACCAACTGGCCCGGAATTGCTCGCCCGGTAACCGCTTTAAAGGATCTGCCCCCCGGTTGGTCAGATACAGTAAGTCATTGCTGAGGCCGGCAGTTCGAACTAACCGCCCTTGTTCAATAACAAATACTACCTGATCAGCTGAAATCCACTTTTGTTGGCCCTGTTCAATAAAAGCCAGCGCCAGCACCACCTGTGGCCGTTCACCATGGCGAATATACAATAAATCAGAAGATGCAGAGCTAACTTGTTCCCGGGTTAAACTGGCCTCGGGTGGCGGGCTGAAGGCATAGCTGAGAGTATCAATATAAGCACGGTAAGTACCGGCGCAGGCGGTTAGCAGCGTAAAACTCAGCAATAGAATTAAGTTGCGAATCACAAATACAATCATCTGATGGAAATTCCGCTAAGCATACCGAAAAATGTTAATAAAATCGCCTGTTTAGCCACGATATTCTGCTAAAAAATACAATATAACCACAATAAAAAAGCCGCCAGCTGGCGGCCTTTTTCACAACTATTTACTTACTGCAAGGTTGGAGCGTAAGTAAAGGTGACCGGAACAGTCGCAGTTGTGGTGCCAGTGTTAGTACCAGTGCCAGTACCAGTTACGGTAACAGTAGTAGTAGTACCTATACACTCGCCATCCACTAATGGGTCATCACCTTCACAGGTTTCAGTTGGTGGTGGTGGTGGCGGTGGTGGTGGTGGAATAATTGGCAAAGTGGTACCGCTGTTGTTAGAAATGATAGCGGCAGCAACCGCAACACCTACTGCACCAGCAGCAATTTTCTCGACACTAACACCACCGATTGTATTGCCAGATGCACCGGCACCACCAGCCTGGTCTTGCGCTACAACTGCACTGGTACCGAATACCAGAGCAACCGCAGCGGCAACAACTAATTTTTTCATAGTCTGTCCCTCAATTAACAAAATAAAAAACCGATATGGCAGCAGCTTAAACTAAACACCAAAGATACTCAACCGGAATTACTAAAAAAACACATTATGCAATTTGCTTGCGAATAAGGCGGGAGGCCTTATTAACAGTGGCTACATTATCGAGTGCTACTGCAGCAAGCTGGCTGGCATTTGCGATATCACACGCCGCCCTGACAACTAAATCGCTGGTGGCACAACTGTAGTTAAACTCTGTAGGCGCACTGCGAATTAACTCAATAATTTTTTCAACCGCAAACTCCTCGCAGGCCTCATCTAAGCGCGTCAATAAATGGGCCATTTCCGACCAGCTTAAATACACTTCATCAGCCGCCATAATCCGGCTATGCTCGGTCTGCCGCACATTTTCGCCAATTAACAACTCTTCATATAACTTCTCGCCTGGCCTGAGCCCGCTATATTGGATCTCAATGTCACCATTGGGGTGGATTTCATCTTTCACTTCCAACCCCATCAGATGGATCATTCTTCTGGCTAAATCAGCTATTTTTACCGGCTCACCCATATCCAGCACAAAAACATCACCACCTTTGCCCATGGCGCCGGCCTGAATAACTAACTGTGCAGCCTCCGGTATTGTCATAAAATAACGAATAATATCTTTGTGCGTTACCGTTAAGGGCCCACCTTTGCGAATTTGCTCACGAAACAGCGGCACTACTGAACCGCTGGAGCCCAGTACATTACCAAAACGCACCATACAAAAGCGGGTAGTATTCTGATGCTCTGCCAACGCTTGTAACACTAATTCGGCCAGCCGTTTCGACGCCCCCATAACATTAGTAGGCCGAACCGCTTTATCTGTTGAAATTAACACAAAAGTTTCTACTCTGGCTTTTATCGCTGCCTCTGCGGTATACCAGGTACCAAACACATTATTACGCACGCCTTCTACCACATTGTATTCCACCAAAGGCACATGTTTATAAGCAGCCGCATGGTATACCGTATTTACACCAAAAGTACGCATCACCGTTTCCAGCCGGCTTTGCCGCTGCACAGTGCCCATTACCGGCACCAGCTCTACCGCCAGTTCCTCCCGGCCTATCAGAGAAGACAGCTCTTGTTCGATGTTATACAGGGCAAACTCTGACAGCTCAAACAACACCAGCATAGTAGGCTCATAACGAATGATCTGCCTGCACAGCTCAGAACCAATAGAGCCTCCTGCGCCGGTAACCATTACCACCTTGCCTTTAATATCGGCATTCATTAATTTGCTTTTCGGGGCTACCGCATCCCGGCCCAGTAAGTCTTCAATTTTAACGTCCTGTAACTCATCAATTCGCATGGTGCCATCAACCAAGTCACTCATCCCAGGTATCGACTGCACCGGAATGGGCAACTCATCTAACGCATCCAGTACCTCGCGCCGACGGGCCCGACTAGCCGAGGGCAATGCCAGTAGCACCCGGCTAATATTTTTGCTTTTAATTAACGAGCTGATTTGTGAAGGAGAGCCCACCGAAATGCCCAGAATAGTTGAGCGTTGCAATGTCGTATCATCATCAATAAACATTACCGGATGATACTGTTCACCGTTAAGCAGCGCATGAGCTAACTGCCGGCCAGACGATCCTGCACCGTATATCAGAACCCGGGTTTTATGATTATTATTACGTTGTACTAAAAACATTCTGGCCAGTAAGCGCACCCCGCCTGAACTAACCAGGGCCAGGATGGCGTAGACAAATATAAGGTTGCCCTTATCATGTACGCCCAGCACTGCAAATGCCAACGCCAGTACGAATGCACTGCTGACAATGCCGGTAAGTACTGCGCCCAGTGCATGTTGACCAATATAGCGAATGACAGCCCGATACAGGCCCAGTTTAATAAAAATAAATAAGGTAACCGGCAACGCTACCGCAAAGGATATAGCGATATCCGCAACACTGGTAACGTCGCCGTTCTGGGTTAAAAAAAAGGCAGCGACAAGGGCCGCGCTCAGAAAAACCAGGTCGACACAAACAGAAATTAGTCGTTTAACAGATCGGGGTAACGCCAGTAACCAAGCTAGCATTTAACACTCCCAACAAATGGCAGCACGGTGTTTGAACCATGGTTATTAATCGAAATTGAATATAACATTAGCAGCATATCTCTCATAGTTACAGGCAATCCGTCATTCAACTCAATAACTTAATTTTTTTTGTTTACAATTTGCAGCAGCCAGTGTTTAAATTCAGGCCCAAGGCTGCTGTCACGTAATCCATATTCAACAAAAGCCTGCATATAGCCCAACTTGTTACCACAATCATGACTACGGCCGATTATATGGTAAGCGTTAACTTGCTGGCTTTTCATCAGTATGGCAATAGCATCCGTCAGTTGCACTTCATCACCTGCACCCAGCGGGGTACTTTTTAATGCCTGCCAGATATCAGGGGTAAAAACATAACGCCCAACCACCGCCAGGTTAGACGGGGCATCTTCCGGTCGGGGTTTTTCAACAATGGCAGTCATCGCCACTGACTCGCCAATCTGTAAGGCATAGCCTGCAACATCCACCACACCGTAGCTGGAAATGCTGGCCACGGGCACAGGTTCTACCATAACCTGACTGATATTAGTCGACGCAAACAGCTGATTCATTTGCGCCAGGTTATCCCGGGTTAAGTCACTATCATAACTATCAATTAATACATCAGGCAGCAGCACAGCAAAAGGTGCATCCCCCACCAATGGTCTGGCACACAGCACAGCGTGGCCAAGGCCTTTCGCCTCTCCCTGGCGCACATGCATAATCGTCACGTCTTTCGGACAAATCGCCTGCACTTCTTCTAGCAACTGACGCTTTACCCGTTTTTCCAGCATAGACTCCAGCTCAAAGCTTTTATCAAAGTGGTTTTCAATACTGTTCTTAGAGGAATGAGTAACCAGCACAATTTCTTTGATCCCAGCGGCGATACATTCCTGCACCACATACTGAATTAATGGCTTATCAACCACCGGCAGCATTTCTTTTGGAATGGCCTTAGTGGCCGGCAACATTCGGGTGCCTAACCCGGCGACCGGAATAACCGCTTTAGTTACTTTCATTTAAACTCCAAACTTAAAATTCGTGACGCGCGACTTCGCTGTTTGCACTGCCGTGACTCGCGACTATGTCGCTAGTCACGAGCTGCCAAAGGCAGCAGTGACCGGCAAAAAGGGCCTGTGACCGTTCGCGCAGCGAACTAGTTACTGCTTGCGTAGCAAGCTCGTTACCGTTGCCGCAGGCAGCTAGTCACCGCTCGTTTCACGAGCTAGTCACTGCCAAATAAATCCCGGGTATAAACTTTATCCGAAACGTCAGCCAAAGTGTCACTTTGCCGGTTAGCGACAATTACATCGGAAATTTGCTTAAATTCAGCCAGATCTTTAATAACTCTGCTATGGTAAAAATGCGACTCTTTTAATTCAGGTTCATAAACCACAACCTCAATACCTTTAGCTTTGATCCGTTTCATAATGCCCTGGATCGCCGAAGCACGGAAATTATCTGAACCCGATTTCATCACCAGCCGGTACACCCCGACAATTTCCGGCTTACGCTTCAAAATTGCATCTGCAATATAATCTTTGCGGGTACGGTTGGCTTCAACAATAGCCTGAATCATATTATTCGGCACATCTTTGTAGTTCGCCAGTAGTTGTTTAGTATCTTTTGGTAAACAGTAGCCACCATAGCCAAAACTAGGATTGTTATAATGCTTGCCAATGCGCGGGTCCAGGCCGACACCTTCAATAATTTGCCGGCTATTTAAGCCATGGCTCTCGGCATAGCTGTCTAATTCATTAAAGTAAGCCACCCGCATTGCCAGATAAGTATTTGAGAACAGCTTGATTGCTTCAGCTTCGGTGCTGTCAGTAAACAACACCGGTACATCCCGTTTCACCGCACCTTGTTGCAGCATAAAAGCAAACTGCTCAGCCCGCTCGCTTTGTTCTCCGACTATTATCCTGCTGGGGTGCAAATTATCGTACAGAGCGCGACCTTCACGCAGAAACTCAGGCGAAAAAATCAGATTGCTGGTGCCAAACTTTTCACGGGCGCTGGCGGTATAGCCTACCGGTACCGTAGATTTAATCACCATCAATGCGGCAGGGTTTATTGTCATTACATCTGCAATTACCGCCTCCACACTTTTGGTATTAAAATAGTTTGTTTCCGGATCATAGTCGGTGGGAGTTGCAATAATAACAAAATCAGCATCAGCATAGGCCTGATGCTTATCCAGGGTAGCGGTAAAATTCAGCGATTTATTCGCCAGAAAATCAGAAATCTCAACATCTTCAATTGGCGATTTTTTTGCATTTAGCAATGCCACTTTCTCAGGCACTATATCAATTGCCGTTACTACATTGTACTGCGCCAGCAGCATCGCATTTGATAACCCTACATAGCCGGTTCCGGCGATAGCGACTTTTAACATTGTCAGCAATGTCCTTATTCCACTTAGCCAGCAGACTGTATTATTCAGTGCTGATTACTGTTGTTCATTTACCACAGTTTGTATAACTACAGTAAAAATAGCCGGCGATAATAGCATTTATCCTAAATTCTGGAAATGTATAATGCAGCGGCGAGACTGTTTGTATCCGGCAAATGCTATTGGTTACCGTACTTATAGTTGCTATGGTTACAGCATTGGCCTGAACTGTGGCTTAATCAGGCTGACCACTGATAATATCGCGCTGGCGTAGAAAGCTGATGACCTGCCTGGCAGCCTGCTCAATCGTTAACTCAGCAGTTGGCAAGTGGATATCCGGTGATAGTGGAGCTTCGTAGGGTGAACTTATGCCGGTAAAATGGGCTATTTCGCCGCTGCGGGCCTTTTTATATAAGCCTTTCGGGTCGCGCTGCTCGCATACACTAAGTGGTGTATCAACAAACACTTCAATAAATGCATCACCTGCTAACGCTTTGGCCTGGGCCCGGTCCGCTATAAATGGAGAAATAAAAGCAGTACCGACAATTAGCCCGGCATCCAGCATCAAGCGGCTTACTTCAGTGATCCGCCGGATATTCTCAACCCGCGAGGCAGCAGCGAACCCCAGATCACGGTTCAGGCCATGCCTGACATTATCGCCATCCAGCAAATAGGTATGGCAACCGGCATCAAATAACAACCGGTCTACCGCATTGGCAATAGTTGACTTGCCTGAACCCGACAACCCGGTGTACCACAGTAAACAAGGTTGATGACCATTGCGGGCCTGTCGCTGCTGATGGCTGACGGCGGCATTATGCCAGACGATATTTTTACTCATTTTAAATCCATCTTTGATTTTATTGTTGCAACTATCGATACGTTTTTCGTTAGATCAGAGTTTTCAGTTAAACCCGGGCCTTAAAAAGGAAAAACCAGCGGGATCAGCAGTACACTCAATACCACATAAGTCAGTGCTACCGGGCCACCTACCAGTAAAAAGTGCTTTAATTTATAACTGCTGGCGTTAAAAACCATCAGGTTAGTCTGATAACCATAGGGCGTAATAAAGCTGGCCGATGCGGCAAACGCCACAGCCATTACCATCGGCATAATATCCACCCCCATGCCTTTGGCCAGGCTGTATGCTACCGGAAACATCAACGCTGCCGCCGCATTATTAGTGATGATCTCAGTAAGCAAATAGGTCAGCAGGAAAATACCGACAAAGGTAACCATCGGTGCCTGACCGGCTAAAGCGCTGGCGGCAAAGTCGCTAATGGCCTGAGCCAGACCGGTATGGCTCATGGCACTGGCAATACACAAGGCGCTGGTAACAATCAGCCAGATCTCAACCGGAAAGCGCCGCTTTATCTCGTTAATCGTTAAACAACCACTGAACAACAGCGCAGCCAGTAAATAAATGGCCGCCAGCAATAGCGAGGTACCGGTAAACACCGTACCGGCAATCATCGCCACAAAGCCCCACCAGGTTAAGCGCTCGCGCCAGCCGCTTAACATATGCTCCGGTTCAATCCCGGATAACAGGTAAAAGTTTTTACTGATATTATGCCGGCTGGCAAAGTCGGGACCGGTAGCCAACAGTAAAAAATCGCCCGCTTTCAGCTCAATTTCACCTAACTTGCCGTTTACCCGCTCGCCTTCGCGGCGCACTGCTACCACGGCGGCATCAAACCTGGCCCGAAAACCACTATTTTTCAGGGTTTTACCCTTTAACACCGATTCTTCTTTGATAATAACTTCAGTAAGGTTCTGGGTTGCCAGGCCATTTTCATCCGCAAACAGACTAATACCAGCAAACTGCTTCAGCACATTTACCTTATGCACATTACCGGTAAAAATCAGCTTATCGCCGGCTTTTAACACGTCATACCGGGCCACCGGCCGGATCACTTCGCTATCGCGGACAATCTCCGTTAAAAATAACTCATCTAAATGGCGCAACCCGGCCTGTTCAACACTCTGGCCAATCAGTGGCGAGTCAGCATTAAGTTTGGCTTCCAGCAGGTATTCGGTAATAGCGACGTCCTGGTTTTTTTCATCCGGCAGCGCGTAACTCATAATAAACAGCACCAGGCTGCCACCTGCCAGCACGCCCAGACCTACTAGAGTAAAATCGAAAAAGGCAAAGCCCGGCTCGCCGGCTTCAACCAGCATCGAGTTAACAATTAAGTTGGTTGAAGTGCCAATTAAGGTCAGGGTACCGCCCATAATAGCAGCATAAGACAGAGGAATAAGTAACTTGGTAGGTGCCACTTTTTTATTGGCCCGCACCGCATTTAGCATTGCCGCTACCACAGCCGTATTGTTTAGTACTGACGAAGCCAGCGCAGAGAAACCAATAGTGCGCCAGATTGAGCCTGGCACCGAGCGGGTAAATAAAAAGCGGGATAAACGTCGCAATAAACTGGTTTTCTCCAGCGAAAACGAGATAAGTACCAGCAACACCAGAGTAGCCAGGCCGGGGTTGGCGGCATTACGCAGCAACACCGCGCTGTCAATCAAACCCAGCGCCAGCAAGCCCAGTAACATAGCGGCGAAAATGCCGGCCGAATGCACTGAATAGCGAACCAGTGCTGCTACCAGCAGCGCTAACATAGCTATCAGCGCAATGGCCGAAAGGCTCATTTACGGCCTTTTTGTGACAATTCCGGAAAGTGCTTGCGCAGCAACTGAATAAATTCCAGTTCAAAGCTGCTTAAACCGGTTATTTCCTGCTCGGCCTGCGGCTCCGGTTGCGCAGCTAATGCTGCATCTACCATACCCGCTGCGACTGTCAGGTTGGTTAAGCGGTCAATAACAATAAAGGCACCGGTTTGCTTATTTTTTAAATAGGCATCAAAAGCTACCGCTTCTGTCAGGTTAATATCCACCAGGCCAATTTCGTTTAAGCCCAGGTTTTGCGCATCGCGCTCTTCCAGGGTGTTCACATCAATCCGGTGGTGCAATTTTGCTACTTCACCACTTACCAGTTTGCAGGCAAACTTAAAGTAGTAATCGCGCTCAGTTCTCATTGGCTGCTCATGCATCCAAATCAATTTGGCCCGCAGCCGTGACGAGACATGCGCCAGCACATCTTTTTTCACCAGCATATTGCCACGGCTGATATCGATTTCATCGTTCAGGGTTAACGTAACTGCCTGGGGCGCATGCGCCTCTTGCAGTTCACCATCAAAGGTAACTATCGATTTAACTGTGGAAATAGTACCGGCAGGTAATACCCGGATGGTATCGCCAACTGCAACCGTACCGGCAGCAATAGTACCGGCAAAGCCACGAAAGTCAGAATTTGGCCGGCTGACTAATTGCACCGGAAAACGAAATTCCGAGCTATCGGCTGAAGCGCTTATTTCCATGGTTTCCAGATACTGCATTAAGGTTGAACCGCGGAACCAGCTTAGTTTTTCACTGGGGTTTACCACGTTATCGCCTTCCAGGGCTGATATCGGCACAAAGCGGATATCCGGAATATCTAAAGAGCCGGCCAGAGTTAAATACTCTTCCTGTATTTCTTTATAGCGCGCCTGCGAGTAGTCGACCAAATCCATTTTATTAATGGCCACAATGACATGCTTAATGCCCAGCAACGAGCAAATAAAGCTATGACGGCGGGTTTGAGTTTGCACGCCTTTGCGGGCATCGACCAGAATAATAGCGACATCACAGGTTGAGGCGCCGGTTGCCATATTGCGGGTATACTGCTCGTGTCCCGGGGTATCGGCAATAATAAATTTGCGCTTGTCGGTCGAGAAATAGCGATAGGCAACATCAATGGTAATGCCCTGCTCGCGCTCTGACTGCAGGCCATCAACCAGCAATGCCAGGTCAACTTTGTTGCCCTGAGTACCCGACTTTTTACTGTCCTCAGTAATTGCCGCCAGCTGATCTTCAAAGATCATTTTGCTGTCGTGCAATAAGCGGCCAATCAGGGTACTTTTACCATCATCAACACTGCCGCAGGTAATAAAGCGCAACAGTTGTTTGTTCTCGTGCTGATTTAAGTACGTTAAAATATCTTGTTCAATTAATGCTGAAGCGTGGCTCATATTTTCCCCCTGGTACTAAAAGTACCCCTCCATCTTTTTCTTCTCCATCGAGCCACTACTATCGTGGTCTATCATCCGGCCCTGCCGCTCTGAGGTTTTGGTCAGCAACATTTCCTGAATAATTTCCGGCAGAGTTGCTGCTGTTGACTCAACAGCGCCGGTTAGCGGGTAGCAGCCTAACGTGCGAAAACGTACTTGCTTCAACATCGGTGTTTCGCCATCTTTCAGAGGAATCCGCGCATCGTCCACCATAATCAGGGTACCGTCGCGTTCTACCACAGGTCGTTCTTTAGAAAAGTACAAATCAGGGATCTGAATATTTTCAAGATAGATATATTGCCAGATATCCAGCTCAGTCCAGTTCGACAACGGAAACACCCGGATACTCTCGCCTTTATCAACCCGGCCATTGTAGATATTCCACAGCTCTGGCCGCTGGTTTTTCGGGTCCCAGCGATGGTGCGTATCCCTGAACGAATATACCCGCTCCTTCGCCCGCGATTTTTCTTCATCGCGGCGTGCCCCGCCAAAAGCGGCATCAAACTTATATTTATCCAACGCCTGCTTCAGGCTTTGGGTTTTCATAATATCGGTATGTTTAGCACTGCCATGGCTGAAAGGGCCAACATTCATGGCCACACCTTCCTGGTTAATATGCACTAACAGCTCAAGATCATGCTTTTTGGCAATGTTGTCACGAAAGGCAATCATTTCCTTAAACTTCCAGGTCGTGTCGACATGGAGCAGCGGAAACGGAATTTTACCAGGATAAAAGGCTTTGCGGGCCAGGTGCAGCAGTACGGAAGAATCTTTACCCACTGAATACAGCATTACCGGGTTATCAAACTCGGCGGCTACTTCACGGAAAATATGAATAGACTCATTTTCCAGTGCCTTAAGATGGGTCATTCCCTTACTTTGCACAGCGGTTTGCAACGGGTTTTGCACAGACGTTTGCATAAATCACTCCTGTTGATTTGTTGCTATAGCTTACAGAAATAGTCATGACAGTACCAGATATCAGCTAACGATAAACCACAAGCAGTGGCAAATAAATGCAGCAGTGTAGACGGCTACAGCGGCGGCAATATACCGCCGGGCGGGGGCAAGGTTCAAGGAATTGTTTGGTATAAGATATGCCGCGCAGCTGCGCTGCTGGTGACAAGGCGGCCAGGCCGCCGGTGACGAGTTGCCTGAGGCAACGGTGACGAGCTGCATTCGGCAGCAGTAACCGCTCGCTTTGCGAGCTAGTGACCGGCAAGAAGGGCCTGGTTACCGTTGCCGTAGGCAACTAGTCACGGCTTACGCAGTATGCTAGTCACCGTTTGCAAAGGATACCTCAGACTCCGCCCCCTTTTTATTCACTCCGACCCATTAAATTTGGCGTTTATCAATGCTCTGCCAAACGGTCCGCCATAATTCAACACTTTGCTGCAACCAATACTCGCGCTGTAGTTGGATGTTTTCATCATCTTTTTGGGCAATCACCCGTGACAATAATGCTGCAATATCAGCACGGTTTTGCTCAGGGTTAATCAAGGCGTAAGGTTGTAAATAGTCTTCAAATAACCGCTCATACTTATGGCTCCAGCTCGTACCCAGGCATGGCACTCCCTGCGACAAAGCACTGACACAACCGTGAAAACGTGAACAGATAACTGCTTTGCTGGCGCCGATAATACCTTTAACTTTTAGCGGATCGGCTTCATTAATAATCGCCAGATTGCCACTTGCTTGCTGCTGTATCTGGCTACAAATAGCTTCGTCACCCTTGCCCTCGTGGTTTAATAATACCGGTTCCAGCCCCATTTCACGCACGATTTGCACAGCATCGGTTAATACCCGCAAGTAATGTTGCTGCCAGGCAGCATGTTGATTACGGCTACTATTCATATTGCTGTTAGGTATGATCAAGACCTTTTGTTCGCCGCTATGATAATAATCGGGCAGCACACCTTTAACTAAATTAGTAAAATCAGGAAACAATACCAGTTTAGCTTTGTTATCAAGTACCCCTGCTACAAAGTTGAAACTGGTTTGCTCCCTGGCACAAATAAGCGATGCTCTGACTAAACAGCGCTTTAACATGCTGCGATCTCGTTGTTTGGTAAATGGCCCCCATGCCTGAGGCAAAAATATAAAATGCTTGCCGTGTCTGGTACTGCGCTCTATAACCGCTGCCATAGCATTAATGTTAGCGCTACCCCATTGATCCCCGTAAGCGAAACCAGACGCATCCAGTACCAAATCAATATCAGCTTCGGTAATAATACCCAAATTACTTATTAACCAGCGCCGAAGCCGCTTTGGCAAAAAATAACTGACAGCAGTTAAATCAAGCCAGCCTTTTTTTAAAGGCATTAACTGCAGCGCACCAACAGCTGCCCGGCATAAATAAGGAGAATTAATATTAGGCGCCAGCACCGGAACCGCAGCAGGATAACGCTGTTTAATTTGTTGCAGTACTGCATGCAACATTAATTCAGCACCTTTGTTGACAAACTGCACGCCGCGGATTTCGATATATTTCATGTTATGTCTTCAGTTCAGTCTTTTGATACGTCTTTAATTAAAGTCGGAGTGACCTTTTTTTGAGAGAAAGCAATACCGCCATCAGCCTGAGCATACCCCACAGCCAACAACATGATAGTCCGCTGGTAATAAGCTAAGCCCAGTTTTTGCGCCAGCATTTGCTCTCGTTGCTCTATATCAGGCCAGTTGATCGGGCAGGTAGACAGCCCCAGCGTTTCGCATGCTAACATTAGCTGCATCGCTGCCAGGGCACCGTCAATATAAATAACATGCCGGTCGCGTTCATCCGGGTAAGCGCTTAAATCCCCCACTACCGCAATAACACATTGCAAGTTATCAGCAAAACCCACTGTGCCCATAGCACACTGTGCTACAGTAGCGGCTTTGGCAGCGTCGTTCACCACATAAAACCGGAAAGGCTGTCGGTTACAGGCAGAAGGTGCCAGAGCGGCTGCCTGCACTGCCTGCTGAATAAGAGAATCAGCTACCGGTATTGGCTGGTACCAGCGCACTGAGCGCCGGCGTTGAAATAAAGTGTAGAGTTGCTGATAACTTACCGGACATTCAGGCAGGGTTTTATGGGGATATGGAATACTCTCGCTACCTTGCAACGGGCTGTTAACTGCCTGAAAGTTGCGCCTGGCGGCATCTATTAGTTTGCTGGAACCCACTACACTAAAATATGCAGCTAACACATCAGTGGCCCACTTCCGTTCTTCAGTACAAAGTTCTTTACTGTTAAGGGCATTTAAATAACAGTTAACCGTTTCACCTATATAATCCTCGGCAAAGATTTTACGCCGCGGCTGCATAATCAGGCCTTTTTCTAAGCGGTGAATATTGCGCCTGAGCAATACACAACTTACCCCAATTTGTTTTAGCGACCTGGCATAGGCCAGCCTGCCTTGCAGTACTGCTTTATGTTCCCGCCGAAACTGGCTGCTGAAAAAAGTGAAGTAAAGTGATGCTAAAAAGCCATTGCTAGCAAATAATCGAATAAAATATAAATTTATAGAGGGTTTAATGCCTAATAATTTAAGGATTAATGACGCAGGCAACACTTTTTTAAGCAGTTTCTTCATAAGGTTTACAATGCTCGGTTAGGGAAGGCTCTGTAAAGGCAAGCAAAAAGGTAGTTATTAACTAACTAAAGCTCATGATCTTAATAGAAACATCGGGTGAGTGGAAGTAAAGATTCAGCGTATTATCGCCAGTACCGATACCCCAACGTAACAGGCAATAATAGCGATTTAGTCATTACTAAGGCAATAGGCCGGGTACTGGCGGCCAGCCAGAATGCTAAATAAGAAGCCAGCAGGTAGGATAATACCGTGGCCCAGGCAGCGCCTACCCCGCCATACAGTGGGATAAGATACCAGTTAGCAGCAATATTAACTATTGCCCCAATACCGTGACTTAACAGCGAAAATGCCAGCAGGTTCTCGGCTATCAGCCACTTACTTACCAACGCCCGCATATAAATAAACACACTGGCCCAAATGTGAATAGTAAGAATAGCAGCCGCTGCCTGGTACTCTTTGCCAAATAATATGCTTACCATTGGCGTGGCAATAACACTAATGCCAATGGCCAGCAGCAGAGCCACAATAAACAATACATCGCATATTTGCTGCAGCCGTTGCTGGTAACGCTGCGCGTTATTTTGTCTTAACTTTAACAGCGCCGGAAACAACGATATTGCTATCGCGGTTGCAAAAAAATACCACACTTCAGATAACCGGGCAGCGACAGCGTATACCCCAACCGCTTCACGGCTAACCATTTGGGCCAGCATTACCTGGTCTACCTTAAGGTAAATAACGGCCGCAACGCCCGACAGTACCAGCCAGAAACCCTGCTTTAATAATTGCCAGCCGTAACTTACGTCCAACGCCCGCCACTGAATAGCACCCGCTGCGCGGCGGTATATCAGTAAAAAGCCGGCCCCGATAAACGCCATTTCCAGGGCAAATAAACTACAAAGCAGCAGCAGGCTGGCACCACTTAATGCGGCCGCTATTTTGGCCAGGCTAAAAATAACAATTATGGTCAGGCGCATGTGCGCTACGGCTTTAGCCGCAACATGCGCCTGAAACCAAAACTCAATTACCTGAAACGCACTAAAAAGGTTAGCCAGCGCCAGCATCGCCAAGGCCCACTGATCTGCAGGCCCTGCCAGGCCCCAGCCAGTTAACGCCAACAGCAGGCATATCAGGGTACCGAACGCTGCCCCGGCCAGCCGAAACCCGCTGGCAGTAGCCATGATAGCGTGCTGGCGCTGCGGCGTATTAACCAGTTCGCGGGTAATAATGGCATTTAAGCCTAACGAGGTAAGTGGGCCAACCAGGGCAATAATGGCCAGTAAATAACTTAAGCTGCCATAACCCGCCGGGTTTAAACTGCGGGCCAGCACCAATGCCACCAGTAAACTTGACGCCATGGCGACTACTTTTTCTGAAGCCAGCCAGGATGTATTAGTTAGTACTTTAGTCAGCATCGGGTTCAAGGCAATTTACTCCCGTGGTTCTGCCTGTTATATCAGCCTCTGAACCAACATAAAGTAAGCAAAAATACGATGACATAAATATGTGGCCAAAAAAAAGCCCAATGTAAACTGGGCTGAAGGTGTTTCATTTCATTGAATTTGGTTTTCGGCGAACCGATTTTAAGTGTACACCGGTATAAAAAATAAAGCTTCAAAAAATTGGGAAATCAGCAATTATTTTTTACTAACTTGCTTATCTATAATGATTATTAAATAAAAAAAACGGGCCGAAGCCCGTTTTTTAAACGACAACCTAAATTACTTAGTTTGTACTTTAGAGTCGTTGTTTACGATAGCACGCTCGCCACCGTTATTCTGGTCAGTGTACGCAGAGTAAACGATTACATCGTTAGCTGGAGCGTTAGTAGTAATTTGCAGAGAGTACTTAACATTGCTGTTAACTACGTCTTTTCCAGATGCAACTAATGCATCACGTACAAAGCCAGCAATACTATGCACTGAACCAGCTGCAGCAGTACCAGCAGCGTAGTTAGACTGCAGTTTAGTACCATTCTCATCAAACAAATCAAACACTACATTTGCAGATTGTGAGCTGTGGTTAGTTACGTTTAAGATAGTACCAAAGCGGCCATCTTTCATTACCATGTATGGAACGCGAACTACTGAACCGTTTAATGTCCATGCACCTGCTGAAGCAGCATTAATTACACTTTCAGTTGCTGCTGGGCCAGTATAGGTAACTGTCGAGGTTGCAGTGAAGGTAGTTGATGGCAAAATAGCCTGGCTTGCCACAGCTACACCAGCTTTGTTGGCTTCTGGGTCAATAACAATTGCAGTATCAGCAGCAACAGCATCACAAGTTAAGCTTACGGCAGTAGTGCTGTAAGCCCATACTGGGTTTGCACAAGTACCAGTAGTAGCGAATACGCCAGCTTTAGGCTGTAAGCCTGTAGTAACAGTATCATTATCAACTACCCAGCTGAAATCGCCAGTAAGAGTGTGCTTAACACCTGCAGCACCGTTGATTGGACGCGCATAAACTACACCAGCTGTTGTCAGCGTAGCGATGTTAAAAGTACCAATTACTTTAAAGTCATTCGCATTGGCATTGTTTACATCTAAGTCAACAAAACTCTTACGGTCAGCGTTTACATCAATTACGCGAGCAATTGATGGGCTAGTAATAGTGAACTGCTGCACTGCCTTAGCCAATGAGCGAGTACGAGCAGTACCGCCTGATGTATCCAAATCTAAACCAGTGTTGGTTTTAGCAGAGAAAGATACAGTAGCACCACCAGTCAGATTTGACTTCAGAACCTGGAAAGTAGGTAAAGGCAACACAATACCACTAGTAACACCAGGAGTAGCATTACCAGCACCACCAACAGTGTTGGTCACAGTAGTTAGACGATATGTGACAGACGAATCACCTATAGCACCACCAGAAATAACTGAAAAGGTTACACCTTTCTTCGCTGCGGCACCAACACCTTCAACAGCAGCAACAATGATATCTGCAGTAACCGCGGCAGCTAAAGGCTGTGTGAAGGTCAGAGTCATGGTGTCGTTAACAACATACTCTGCACCCAGAGTAACTGCAAAATCATTTGCCATAGTATGGTTAGCACCAGTACTTGACAAATACTGACTAGTTAATTCGTGTTCAGTACCGGCACTGATTGTAGCCGCTTGAGCAGCGCCAGCAAAAGCAAACAATGCTGAAGCGACTAAAGTCTTTTTAAATGTTGTATTCATTAGAACTATCTCCAATTTCATGAAATTGAAACACTTGGGCATCGTGCCTTGGTTTCTTGTTTTAGTAAGAAAGTGGGTCGACCCAAATTCTTACTAGCATTCTATAACCGATACAGCGTTTGTCAACGCAAAAATTTTAGATATTTTACCTTAAGTTGCTTTTATTGCTTAATTTTCACTCGTTAATTTTTAAGTTTTGTAAGCCGCTATCCAGTTTCTGCCGAATTTGCTGCCAATGCTCTGGCTGGTCAATTACCCTGGGAGTGATCAGAATCACCAACTCGGTTTTGGTGACACTGTCTTTCTGGCTGCGAAATAAACCACCAATGCCTGGCAAGTCACCCAGAAATGGAACTTTAGTAGTTGATTTATTTGTATTTTCAGAGATAAGCCCACCCAGCATTATGGTCTGTCCGCTTTGTGCCAGCACCTCAGTTTGCAAACTACGCTCAAAAATAGCCGGGCTGCCTGCCACTGTGCCGCCATCGGTGGTATTAGATATTTTCTGGTCTATTTGCAGCACCACCAACCCCTGGGCATTAATGGTTGGCGTAACCGATAATGAAACACCGGTTTTACGATACTCCACTGATGTGCTCTGAGTTTCTGTGCCAGGATTTACCGTGGTAGTGCCTACTGTTGGCACGTCAGTACCTACATTAATATTGGCATTTACACCATCACGCACCACCAGAGTCGGGTTTGACAGCACATTTACTTTAGTTTTAGCGGCCCGCAGGTTGGCCAGTAGCTCTTTGCCGGCATCCAGATAAGACAGGCTTAAGCCACCAAAATTCTGCACGCCAAAAGCGCCCTTGGTACCGTAACCGAAATTACCGTTTTGAATGGCAAACTCCAGCCCCATTGATAATTCATCGGTCAGGGTAACTTCGGCAATAGTTGCTTCCAGCAAAATTTGCTTGGGCATAATATCCAGCCGGCGGATCATCGGCAGCAAGGTTTGATACTGAATACCTGAAGTGTAGAAAATAATGGTATTAGACCTTTCATCAACTGTCATGGTCATATCGTCATTGCTAACCGTTACCGAAGCCTGACGCGATGCGTTACTGCCGCCCCGGGCCTGATTATTCTGCGCTGTGTTGCTATCAAAAGCACTGGCGGTATCTCGGCTCTGATTGCCCTGGCGGTTGTCTGCTGAACCAGCCTGCGGATTTATTAATGGCGCAACAGAAGCGCCTAAATCACTGGCTCTGGCAAAACGCGGGTGAAACACGAAATAGCTTTTTTGGGCGCCTTCGCTGGGTTTATCCAATTGTTTAGCCCAAAAATTTACCCGATCGATATAAAACTGCTCACTGCCAAATAATGCCACGGCACCAATTTGCTCCAGCGGCACCATTACGATATTGGTTTTCGGGCTACCGCCCTTATCTGCCGGAATACCTTCTGACTCTAAAAGTGTACCTACCTGCTGAATAAAGTCGTCAGCTGTCATATAGGTTAACCGCAAAATGCCGACATTGCGGCCGCGGTTAGCCGGCATATCCAGCAATTCAACTAAATCAAGCGCCCGTAAAATATCACTTCTTTCGCCGGTTAAAAAAAGCATGTTTTTTTCGAAATCAGGAGTAACCCTTACATTAATCAGTTCCCGCAACGTTCGCTCAAGACTAATTGAAATACCATACTTTACTGGCACTATCTGCATTATCTGCCCAACCACTTGTGGTACATCCCGGTAGCTGCGGCCAACCCCCAATGCTGTTGATGCATTGCTCTGGGTTTTCGGATGAACAAAATAGGTGCCCTCGCGCAAGGAAATGGCAATACCACTGGCATCAAGAATTTGCGCAGTCAACAGGTATAAATCTCTGCTCGATACTGGTTGCTGCAAGTTAAGGCTTTGCGGTTGCGCTAAATTGCTGATGCCATCAGTAATCACATAATTTAGCTTTAATAAGTCACCTAGTACTGTGTGAACAAACTGGTCCGTGGGCATTTTTTCAGCCGCAAAGCTTATCTGGTCGGCGTCAGACAAACGAAGGGCAGCATCTTGCTGACTGCGCAAGCTATGCTGTGCCACTTTGAGGTTTTGTAAGGCCTGATAACCACTGTTTTTATTGGCAGCCGTTTCATCTGCTGTTTGGGCAATATCACCGGCTGAACTACTGTATTCATCACCGCTGGCAATCCGGGAGGAGCTAATACTGTAGCTGTCGTCCTGAGAGGTAGCACAACCGCTGATAAGCAGACTAACAGCGATACATATACTGAGTTTACTAATTGTTTTCATGGATAAAAAAAGCTCTTATTTTATTACTCAGAAGAGGCTGAGCCCGGCTTAAATAATCGCAACTTAACCTGCTGCGAGCCCCTTGTTACTGTTACTTCACGCTGGCTTACTTGACTTAATATAATATCGCCAACACTGTCACCCGCCAGTAAATGCACAAAGTTAAGCGGTTGGCCTGGTATCTGGACGGCCAGCACGGCTTTATGCTGTTGCTGCTGATATATCGCCAGCAGGGCTATGCTGGTATCACCAAGCATTGTATTGTCATACCCTGCCAGCGGATCTGCTAATGCTTGTTCTGGCACATTATCTGCTGCTACCGGCAACGACCATGCTGCCACCAATTGCTGCAGTGTATCAGCATTATATGGCAAACCGTTATCTGCCAGCGTTAAAGCTGCGGGATTAAGTTCGCGCAACTGCGGCTCATCGGCCTGGTAAACTGTGGTAAAAAAGTGGATGATACAAAACAGAAATACACCCGAGGCGGTTAATGCCCCGCCCTGCAGATTGGTCATACCGCCTCCACTATTACGTAATCTGCTTCTATTAACAGGTTTAATTCAATGCGACTGCCAGGGCTTAGTGCGCCACGCCAGCTTGCCCTGATATCACGCATTACAAAATGCGGAAACTGTTGTTCTAATTTAAGATGCAAGCGCATTATGTTAGCGGCATCCCCCTCTAAGCGCAGCGAAATACGGCCTCGTTGTACACTAAAAACCCCAAGCGGAGTATCTGTTAACCAGTCAAAAAAAGTGACCGATACGTTATTTGCAGCAGCTAGTTGCTGCAACTGTTGTTGCAATAGCAACCGATACTGGGCCGCACTGGCTACTTGCGGAAATGGCTGTAATAGCTGTTGCAGCTGTTGCTGCTGGCTACTTTGCCATTGTTGCAGCGTGTCTGTTTGCTGTAGCAGGTTTTGGGAACGTTGTAGTCTTTTATCTAAACCAGTTAATTGCTGGTGCAAATCCTGCTGGGCCTGCTGTAACGGTAATAAGCCAAATTTAATGACGACCAATACAATAACCAAGCTTATCAGGGCTGTTTTATTTCGCAGCATGGCCGGCCTCCGCTTGTTCGCTCAGATTTTGGCTGTTAACTGCGGCAACCGGGGTTGCGGCAGGTTGCACAGTTGCATCGTGCTGAGCCAGCAGTAAACTGATAACAAAAATATCATTATTATTCTGGCGACGAACAGAAGCATCAAAACGGGCATCCGTTAGCAGTGTTGATGCCTGTAATGCAGTTAATACTGCAGTTGCCTGATTAGCCTGACCACGGATAATAATGCGGCCATTTTCAGAGCTGATGTTTTGTAATACCAGGCTGGGATCTTGTTGTAGTAAGGTTATAACCAGCTGCCAAAGTTGGGCACTGTACGTTTTGTCGGCCCGCCATTGCAGCAAGTTTTGGGCGTCAGCGTCAGTGGCTTGTAGCTGCTGTTGTAGCTCCAGCAACTGGTTAACCTCGCCACCCAGCGCTGCAATTTCAGCCCGCCTATTATCAATAGCA
Organism: Arsukibacterium perlucidum DSM 18276; assembly: GCF_000382165.1. Taxonomy (GTDB): domain Bacteria; phylum Pseudomonadota; class Gammaproteobacteria; order Enterobacterales; family Alteromonadaceae; genus Alishewanella; species Alishewanella perlucidum. The sequence goes on from NZ_KB907702.1 coordinate 263,273, forward strand.
GTATGATAATACGCTGCCACCCCCAGTATATAAACCGCGACTACCGCAGCGGCAGATAGCGCCATCGCTTTTAATGGCAGCGCTTTTGTACTTAACGCTGACCGTCTTAATAGTGCCAACCGCGTAAATACAGGTAAAGCCTTAGCGAGGGCCTTTACCAGATAATTGGCATATTGAGTATCAGGTATCTGTTGTAAACGAGCGAGGTCAGACACCCCATTATTAAGCATAAAGCTGGCATAATCAGGACAGAAGCGGTTAATTCGTTGCGACACAGGTATCGCTTCCGCACAATTTAAAAAATAGTCGGCAAACGCGGTTATCTGATAGACCATCGGCTGCGCCGATTTCTCAGTTTTAACTGCTCGCCACAGTAACAGTGATTCAGGAATTATTAAACAGTTACGATTAAACTGAGTTGTGATGCTTTCTGATAACACAAAACTGCATACCGCGCGGCGCTGTTCAACCAGCGGGCCGATAAAATGTAACACGTTGTCATTATCCTGATATTCGGTTTTCAATACTTGCTTTAACTCATGCAAGCGGATTACCGGGTAATGCTGAATAAATTCCTGATAGTGGGCCCGACTGATAATAATGATGCGGCCAGGCTGTTCTGCTGGACATGACGTTAACTGGAAATTACCCTTGCTATAGCCAAATTTATGCAAACCCTGATGCCAGTAACTGACATTTTTTTGCAGCAACCAACGTAAAGGTTGCTTAATGTACTTTTCAATCATGTGGTGCTGCATGCAAAGGATCCGTGGCAAGATGACGCAAGCGATATTCGTAAATATCAAGTGGTTGCTGCTGAAATGGCATTAACCGCAGTGTTAATTCTCTGCTTAGTCTAACATCGGCATTTTTTACTGTGAAGCCTATTCTGTATGCCGGGCCATAGCTGAAGCGGTTAAACTCGTCAATTGGCATTGAGGTAAGATTTTCAAACAAGCCTGAGGTAAGTTTACCCTCACTACGTAACCGGTTCAGCTCTGTTGTCTGGTATTCAGATAAATATAAGCGCCACAACGCTTCGGGCTGGTTATTAATATTAACGCCCCGGGGGAACAAGCTTAGCAGCGGCGCAAGCTTGGCAAATAACTCTGGCGTAACACCTTTAATAAACAATAACTCTTCAGTATATTGCAGCGGTCCGTTGCGCACCTCAAACATTGGATAATCTGCCTGCTCGGCGCCATCAAGCCGGATCATGTCATCTCTATCCTGCCAGTCAGCAAGGGCAGCAGCAATTTGCCGGCCCAATGTTTCCGAGCCAGTATGCTGGCTGGTAAACTGACTTAACAACTTCGAGCCAGGGTTTGCAGCATTAAGCAAACCCGAGGTATCATAAATTGTTAGCGTTATGTCCTGAAACGTAAAAGGCACACCATAAAAGTTCCATGCTGGCGCACCAACCGGGCCACCCCGTGCTAATTGAGGTGCTTCGGTACTCAGCAAGCTAAATAATATCTCGGCTTCAGCACTATGTAACGCCATAGCAGCAGCGGTATACTGCTGCACCGCTTCTGCCAGCCTGATATGCTGTCGCGCCTGATGATTCATCGACATCAAAATAACGCTAAGCAGCACAGTTAACAGTAGCACCTGAATTAACGCTATACCCTGCTGTTTGCCAGGAGAGGACTTCATACCGGATTCTCTGCGTCTTCAGGTGAAATATTAATACGGGAGCGATCGGGCACCGCGAATTCCAATGTGAAACCAGCCATCACAACCTTGACTTTTTGTGGGTGCAGGCGTCGGTTTAACGCATCGTATTCATCAAACCATTGCGGTGTGCTGCCGTCGCCATTATCCATGTCTGTCTGTGATGCTATTCTGGCAGTAATATCTTTCCAGCCAAAATAGCTGAAGGATAAATCACTTATATTTTCATTAATAATTTTACGATAGGTAAATGGCAATGTTTGTTCTGAACTTTTTAACACAGTATGCTGTAATGACGCTTCCTCATAAACCAGACGATAGCTGCCATCATCGTTCGTTTCACGAAATACCCGGATTACAGCCGGATAACCGAGGTTAAAAATAGGCGCATAAGTTACTGCAGTAAAGCCTTCTTCGCGTCCCAGAAAGTAATACGCCTGACTGCCTTGGTCAGTCACGGCCAGTGGCAAAATGGCTTGCATAGCATCAAGCAATAGCTCGTTATATCGAAAATCCTGATAAGACTGTTCAATTTTTGACAAATCCCGCTGCCACGAGTTGGTGTATAGCTGATATGCCGTTGCCGTCAACACCAGCATCGTCAGCATTATGCTCATCGCTATCAGCAGTTCAACCATTGTAAAACCGCGCTTTAAAAAGTTAGTGGCAGCCATGCCAGCTCCTTAAATTGCAGTAGTTCTACCCGTCCCTGCATTTCCAGTTGCAATTCAACCTGATATAAGCGAAAGCGTTCTGGTGGCACTGTTATCGAACCACTATCCACATCCAACTGTTCTGGCGCAGAACCTGTTTGAATGACGCTGGCCTGCCACTGATAAGAAACATCTCCGACTTTGCCACTGCCAGACATATTGTCTTGTGGCTGGCTGCGAATGTGTTGCTGAATACTGAGCGTAACCATCCGGGCCGGTTGCAGGGTTTGGATCACTTTATCGGCCTGGGCACTACTTTGCCGTAACGTTTGCAGGGTTACCGCACTTAAACTCAGGGCCGCAAACAAAATAACGGCCGCAATCAGTACTTCAACCAGCGTCAGGCCCTGGCAATGCTTCACTTGCCCTCCGTTAGCCGCAGCTTTAATTCAGCTTTACCACGCACGACGTCGATAGAAAGGGTATTAGTAAAACCATTGGCATTGATGGACAGGCTTTGTTGCGGAAAAAACAGGTATTCAAATGTCAGCTCTGCTTTAGCGCTACCCACGTACCTGACAAGCTGTTTACCGTCAAAACGAAACTGTACTTGCTGCCCTTTTAAAAAAGCAACTTTGCTGCTGTCTGCAAGATATTGCTCTAACTGCTGATACTCAGCAGCAGCTTTAGCTTTATCCACCTGCTCTACCATTAGTGGCGCTACCAGACTTAACAGTGTGGTCATGATGGTAATAACTACCAGCAATTCTATCAGGGTAAAGCCGGCGCTGCGTTGGCTAACCATAACCGTTTATAAGCCTACATCAGTTGCTGAGGTGATGCTCAGCATCATAATAACCACCACGCCGCCGACAATACCGCCCATTACCAGAATTAATAACGGCTCCAATAAACTGGTAAAACGTGATACCCAGTCAGTAAATTGCCGTTGGCTGCGCTGGGCAATTTCTTTAAAGATCCTGCCCAGTTCGCCACTCTCTTCACCGACACTGAGCAGTGAGGCAAAAAAATCTGGAAACAGCCGCGTTTGCCTGAGCGCCACTGACAACTGATCACCACGTTTTATCTTGCCAATTGCGATTTGCATTTCAGCACGCAGTTCCAGATTATTAATATTACCATTTGCCAGTTCCAGCGCTTGGTCAATCGCCACACCGGCATCCAGCATCATCGCCAGTCCACCGTTAAAGCGAATCCGCTCTATTAACATGACCGCATGCTTAACTAGCGGTAACCTTAGCCCCAGCCACTGCCAGCGTTGTTTTAACACCTTGTTTTTTCTGTAATGAAATACCACAAAAACAACCATGGCTATGGCCGCAAATAACAGCAGTTGATATTTTTGTAGCCACGCTGAAGAGGACAGCAGCATCACGGTGTATAACGGCAAATCTTGCTGCCTTTCAAACATCGTCGCCATATTTGGCACTACATAATTAAAGATAAACAGCACAGAAGCCAGACAAACAAATAAGATAACCGCAGGATAGGTTAAAGCCTGGGTTATTTTCTTTTGCAAATCGCGTTTAAAAGCGAGATCTTCGGCCAACTGGCGGAAAATATCAGCTAACTTACCGGTTTTTTCACCGATACTGACCAGGTTGACATAGAGTGGATCAAATAAATCGTCTACCTCAGCCAGCACCTGCGACAACTGTTTACCGCTGCGTAATTCAGTGCTGATTTTACTGAGCAACCTGGCCAGAGCGGGCTTTTTATTGGCAGATTTTAACAGCTCAATACCTTTATCTATTTTAAGGCCTGAATCTAGCAGTAACGACAACTCAGCAGTTAAAAACTCAATATCGGCTAAATCGACCCGATTAGCACCAAACATAGCATTATGTTGCAGCGGTTTTTCGGCGGTTACTGTTTTTAACAATATGCCTTGTTGTTTTATTGACTGCCTTGCCTGTTCAATACTGGTAGCTTCCAGTGAACCGCTTACCCTGGCACCGGATTTGTCAAACCCACTGTACTCAAACAGCGCCATTAGCCGGCAACCCTTAATACTTCTTCAATAGTGGTGCTGCCTTGCAATGCTTTAAGCAAGCCATCTTCCAATAGTGTTCTGCCACCTTGCTTACGGTTTTGCCGCCTGGCCAACTGAATAAAGTTCTGATCTTTGGGAATAGCCTTTATTTCGTCAGTACAACGTAAATATTCGATAATGGCCAACCGGCCTTGATAACCACTAAAGTTACAGTGCTCGCAGCCGACCGCCTGATGCAGCTCTACTTTGCCATTATTCAATTCAGTGGCATATTGCGCCAACTGATATCGTTCGCTAAGCGCCTGAGCATCGTCAGCCGGTTTAGCACAATCAGGGCATAACCGGCGCACCAGACGCTGGGCAACAATAGAAACCAGCGCTGCGTTTAGTAAAAATTCCTCAACACCTAAATCGAGCAAGCGGGTGTAGGCACTGGGTGCGTCATTAGTATGGACGGTAGAAAAAACCAGGTGGCCGGTAAGGGCCGATTGCATGGCAATGCCCGCGGTTTCTTTATCACGAATTTCGCCCAGCATAATAATGTCCGGGTCTTGCCGGACTATACTGCGTAAGCCCGCCGCAAAATCAAAACCTATGTCGGCCTGTACCTGCACCTGATTAATGCCGTCAAGCTGATATTCAACCGGATCTTCCAGCGTTATTATTTTTACGCCGGGGGTATTAAGCTTATTTAAAAACGTATAAAGGCTGGTGGTTTTACCAGAGCCTGTCGGGCCGGTCAGCAAAACCACACCAGCCGTAGTTTTAATATCCTGCAGGATTTGTTGTTCAATATCAGCTGCGATACCCAGCACATTCATATCATAACGAATGGCGTCTTTACGCAGAAAACGCATTACCACGCTTTCACCATCATTCAATGGTAACGCAGACACCCGGATATCGAGCTCGATCCCACCTATCCGCATTTCAATTTTACCATCCTGTGGCCGGCGCTTTTCAGCGATATCCATATTACTGAGAATTTTCAGGCGGGTGGTTACCGGCAAAACAAGGCTAGCCGGAATGATGTCAATATCCTGTAATACACCGTCAATTCGAAAGCGTACTTTCGCTCTGCCCTGAGAGGGCTCTATATGCATATCTGATGCCCGCTGACGCAACGCTTTGGTAATTAATGCGTTCAACAAATTTACGGTAGGTGCTTCAGAGGCAAGTTCGCGTAAGCGGGCCTCTTCAATTGAAGTTAGTTCACCTGAGGGCGCAGTGTCATCTTGTTGCTGGGCAACAGCGGCTAATTTATTAAATTGCTCTGAACTAGCCAACATTAAGCAACAGTCCAACTCTAGTCCGGTTACTATTTCCTGGGCATCTTTATTTAAGGGAGCAATGGTAACAAACTGCCAGCCAGCATCGTTTACGGCAAACGGCAACCAGCCTTTATCTGCCAGAGCTGTCAGTGGCATTGTCTTCGCTTGCGAAGGCAAGGTCCAGTCAGCGATTTGATCATCACTCAGCCTGGGCAAAGATAATAATTTTGCGTAAACATCCGGCAACATTTCTGATGACAAACTGCCCATGCTCACCAAAATCTGTTCGAGCTGGCCACCGTATTTGCGCTGATATGCTGTTGCCTTTTCTACATCAGCCAGGCTGACATTAAATGACTGCAACAGCTGCGGTAAATTTGTCATCTGTGAACGATATCCGCGTCATCACCTTCACCGCCAGCACGGCCGTCACGGCCATATGACATAAGGCTAAAGCCAATACTACCGTCAACCTGATTGGTAAAGACGTATGGGTTACCCCAGGGATCAAGTGGCACGTCCTTTGGCAGGTAAGGTCCATCCCAGTTTTTGTTATCACTTTTAATCAGTTGCTCAAGACTATCCGGATACCGGCCCAGATCTAATCTGTAGGTGTTTAAAGACGTTTCCAGCAGTTCCATCTGGGCTTTGGCAGTTTTAATTCTGGAAGAATCTACTTTCGAAAACATTTCAGGCGCTACCAGCGAAGCGAGTAAACCTACAATAACAATAACAATCAATAATTCGATAAGAGTGAAGCCTGATAACCTGCTTTGACGCATGAAAAATTCCTGTCTGGTCAACTGAAAAACACTGCAAAATATTACCCTATATGGCTGTTACCAGCAACTTAACAACGCAGATGATTGCTTTAGCGCAACTGAGCTTTTATCATTGAGAAAAAATGCGAAGTTAACCGACCACACAAGGTAATCCAATGTTCCGTTTAACCAGTTCATCATGACTACGCCTGCAGTTTCTGTGGTTATTCCGCTTTTTAATAAAGAAAATTCGATAATTCGAGCTATAGACTCCGTTTTAGTTCAGTCATTTGAAAATTTTGAATTAATCATTGTTGACGATGGCTCTACTGATGGCAGTGTTGCTAAAATTCAACATTTAGCTGACCCACGGCTAAAGCTGGTATCGCAAACTAATCAGGGCGCTGCAGCTGCGCGCAATTATGGGGTCAGAATTGCTACTGCTGATTACGTTGCTTTTTTAGATGCTGATGATTGCTATCAGCCTGACTTTCTACAAAAAATTGTCGATTTAATAGCGTTAAACCCTAACGCCGCCTTATTTTGCTGCAGAATTCAGTTTATTGATGAAAATAATCAGCTATTCAAGCCGGGCGGCGCAGCAAAAAACCATCTCAAAGGGGAGCTAACCAACTTTGTTGCGCTATTTACCAAGGATCGGGCGCTAATTCACCCGTCCGCCATGGCCGTCAATAAAGTTGCGTTTGTAAAGGTAGGGGGGTTCCCCCAGGCAAAACATGTTGGCGAAGATTTACAGCTGATTTTATCGTTAGCTATTTATGGGCCGGTAATGCACGATAATTATTGCGGCGCAACCATTTTCCGAAATGCCGAAAACCGGACAAAAGACCGCAAACTGCAGGAAATAAGCTGTCATATTTCCCACTTTTTGGGTAGTAGTCATTGGCAACAAACAGCCTCAGCACAAAACGTTATTGCGGTGCAGCGCTTTTGCCGCAACAGCGCAGTGCTGCATGCTGCCGGCGCGGTGCTGAATGGCCAGCGAAGTCTTGCCTGGAGTTACTTACGCATAGTACGACGTTTTTCTTTAGCACAGGCTGCAATTATCGCCATAATCGCATGCTGCCCCGCGGCTTTATTGCAATGGGTAAAAAACAAACGTAACGCGGTTAACTCTGATGAATAAACCTCTGGTTACTGTTTATATTCCAACTAAAAACCGGCCTGAGCTTTTACAGCGCGCGATACAAAGTACTCTGCGTCAAGATTACCAGAACCTGGAGATCATTGTCGTTGACGATGGTTCAACTGAAGAATGCAAAAAGCAGATAGCAGAAATCTGTCAACTATCAGCCAATATTCGCCTGATCAGCAACGTGCAAAGTGCAGGTGCCTGCAGCGCCCGAAATCAAGCAATCAGCAGCGCCAAAGGTGTTTTTATTACCGGCTTAGATGATGATGATGAATTTTTACCTGGCCGGATCAGCGCTTTTGTCGATGCCTGGCAGCAAAGCACTGACATATCCCTGCTTTGCACCGGTTATCATTTTATTTTGCCTGGTGGCAAACAGATAAAAAGCGGCAGGCGGGCAACACGTATCAACTGCAACAGCATTAAAAATATTAATGATGTGGGTAATCAGGTTTTTACGCTGACCTGTTATTTGCAGCAAATTGGTGGTTTTGACCCTGCGCTGGTGGCATGCCAAGACTACGATGTCTGGATCCGGCTTATTTGTCGCTTTGGCCCGGGTATTCGTTTGCCGAACCAAAGCTATGTGGTACATCAGGAACATGACTCACCCCGCATTTCAGCGCTACACAAACGGGTTGAGGGGCACCAGGCCTTAATAAAAAAACATAAATCTTCCCTTACAAAACAGCAACTTAAAAGTCAGCGTTTTTTTTGCGCGCTGTATGGTGGCGAACCTGATATTTTAAAGCTTATCCGTTTATCAGGTGTCCGCAATGCAATACCCCTGGCAAAAATGTTAGCTGTTCGCTTGCTAAGTCGCCGCCGCTGAGCAGCTTTAATAAGCAGCCATTATGGCACCATATTCTACCTTAATACCCGCAACCACAGGCCGGGCTTTAGCATTGATAATAATCGCGGTACCAGTTTACGAACTGCTGCATGCCCTGCTCTATTGGCATTGCTGGTTTAAACCCTACTGCCGCCTGTAAATCATCAATATCGGCATAAGTAGCTGGTACATCACCATCCTGCATCGGGTAATATTCTTTAATGGCGGTTTTACCGGTGGCCTTTTCGATGGCTTCGATAAAGGTCATCAGCTTTACTGGCTGGTTATTACCAATATTAAATATTTTATAGGGAGCAAAACTGGCTGAAGCATCACTGCTTTGCCACTGGGGGTTAGCAACAGGTGGTTGTTCCTGAATGCGCAGTATGCCCTCTACGATGTCATCGATATAGGTGAAATCGCGCATCATCTGGCCATGATTAAACACTTTAATCGGCTCGCCGGCCAGAATGGCTTTAGTAAACAGAAAAGGCGCCATATCAGGCCGGCCCCACGGGCCGTAAACGGTAAAAAAGCGCAGCCCGGTTGTGGGAATACCATATAAATGGCTGTAAGTATGGGCCATTAGTTCATTGGCTTTTTTGGTTGCGGCATACAGCGAAACCGGGTGGTCAACCCTGTCGGTCGTGCTAAACGGCATTTTGCTGTTCATGCCATATACCGAGCTGGACGAGGCATAAACCAAATGCTCAATTTTATGCTGGCGGCAGCCTTCCAGGATGGTCAGGGTGCCGATAATGTTGCTATCGGCATACGCCATCGGGTTTTCCAGTGAATACCTGACACCAGCCTGTGCGCCCAGATGAATAACCCGCTGGAATTGCCCGGTGGCAAATAAATCGGCTACGCCCGCCCGGTCCGCCAAATCCAGCTGGACAAAGCTAAACCCCGTTTGTGCTTGCAGTGGCGCCAGACGGTCACGTTTTAGCTGCACGTCGTAATAGTCGTTTAAATTATCAATGCCGGTTACGTTGTGGCCAGCGCTAAGCAAGCGTGCACAAACAAAAGAACCAATAAAACCTGCGGCACCCGTTACTAAAAAATTCATCTACGTTTTTTCCAAATAAATTGCGGTTAGTCTTTTTTAACTCTGTCGCCACTGCCCTTGCCGGCAACCGTCATAAAAATATATTTAAAGTAAGTGCCAATGCTTAAATTTTCCAACATGCTGGCGTCGGTTTTTGCCAGTAGTTCCGGGGTCGACATATCAATATCATTCACCTGGGCCAGGCCGGTAATGCCGGGCCGGGCATTTAGCACACCGCGCTGCTCGCGTTCAGCTATTAATTCCTGCTGGTTAAATAAACATGGCCTGGGGCCGACTAAGCTCATTTCACCTTTTAATACATTCCACAACTGCGGCAGCTCATCCAGCTTGGTTTTACGTAAAAAACCACCAAAAGGGGTTATGGAACTGGCACTTGCCAGATGGCTGGCGACATGGGCGGTGTCTGGCTTCATAGTACGAAACTTTACCAGGGTAAAAGGCTTTTTATGCCGCCCTACCCGTTGCTGCCTGAAAATAGGTGAACCGGTATCAAATAAGCCAATAATGGTAAGAATAACCAGCACCGGAAAACCAAACACCAAGCCGCACAGGGCAAAAATAATGTCTAATAAACGAATTAACATAGATCCTCTTGTTTACTAAGTGACTAGCTGACTACGTCAGCAGTGACCAGTTCGCTTGGCGAACAGTGACTAGCTGCGCTCGCAGCAGTGACAAGTTACCGCTCGCTCTGCGAGCTAGTAACTGCTTGCGAAGCAAGCTCGTTACTGTTGCCGCAGGCAACTAGTCACTGCTTTTAACTTTTCTAATCAACCCTTTGAGTAGCTTAAAAATTTCTCTTATTCTATCGAGCTGCTCATTAACATCGTCAACGTAGCCTAAACGCTGAGAAATCAATACCTGTGTTTCCAGCTCACTTAAAGAGCCTCTGGCAATGACCAGAAAACGCATAAAATCTGCATCACTTTCGCGTCCGGCACCCTCAGCAATATTGCTTGGTACAGACACTGCGGCTCTTTGCATCTGTGACGCTAATCCAAACTTCTCAGAATCAGGAAACAGCTTGGTTATTGCATAAACATCCGTAACCAGATCCATCGCCAACTGCCATACTTTCAAGTCGTAGTGCATCGATAAGTCCTTTTTTCAATAGCAGTAACAAGGCGGCAAAGCCGCCAGTGACAAGTAACTGCTGACGTAGTCAGCTAGTCACCGCCGCCTCAGCGACTGGTCACCCATCACTTGTTACTCGTCACTACTTACAAAGCAAGCTCGTCACCGTCGGCATTGCCGACTAGTCACCTGTCACCGCTGACATAGTCAGCTAGTAACTACTTTTCAACAAAACAACACCTAATACCCTGCTCCACCGTCACTGACGGTGTCCAGCCTAACGTTGCTTTAGTATGTTCAATATCCAGCTGCAAATTACCGCATAACCTGTCTATTACTGCTTGTTTGCCGGTAACTTTTCCCAGCAGTTTTAACCAACTAACCGGTACAGGAATAAGCCGGGGCTTTTTGCCGGCGGCAACTGTCATCATTTGCAATAGTTCACTGGTCGACACATCCTGGTTATCACTTACCAGAAATGTCTGATTAGCTGCATTAGGATGGTCAATACAGGTCACAATTAAATCAACCAGGTTATCCAGCGCCACCATACTGCGCCTATTGTGGATGGCACCAAGCGGTAGCGGCAAGTTTTTCTGTGCCCACTTTAACATAGTGGCGAAGTTAGCCTTAACACCTTTGCCATACACCAGCGGCGGCCGGATTATAACAATCTCCATGCCGCTATCTGAAGCCAGCTGTTTTAAGCCTGCTTCAGCTTCGGCCTTAGACACGCCGTAAGGGTCTTGTGGTTGTGGTGTATCATCATGTTTAAATGGCCGCCCTGGGGCAGTAGCTTCACCATTTACTTTAATTGAACTGATAAAAATAAAACGTTTTACCCCGGCTGCTGCGGCTTGCCGGGCAAGATTCAATGTTCCGGCCGTATTAACTTCCCGGTATGCTAACAAAGGATCAACCGCATTCTCTTGCATCTGATGAACCCTGGCGGCAGCATGGATAATTACCTCAACACCACCTTTCGCTAAAACCGGTTGCCAGTTCGTATCGCCATTTAGCTCAGGTATCTGCACCTGAACAGCCGCAGTGTTGTGAGTTAGTGGGGTGCGGCTTATTGCAACTATCTTATTGCCCGTGGTAGCGGCTTTTACCAGTACAGCGCTACCAACAAAACCGCTGGCTCCGGTTACCACTATCGTTTTATCTGCCATTAAGCGTCTCGCTCTCTAATTCCGAATACAACTCAAAATAGGCGCTTACGGTATTGTTAATATTATATTTTTGCAACGCCAGCAATCTGCCATTTTCAGCCATCTTGAAGCGTTGCGCCTCGTTTAAAAACAAATACTCTATGGCATCAGCTAATGGCTGCACTTTTTTAACCGGCACCAGAATGCCGGTTTCACCGTCAACAATGGCGTGGCGGCAGCCTGGCACATCAGTAGTAATAATCGCCCGGCCACAAGAAGCCGCTTCTATCAGCACTTTAGGAAACCCTTCCCGGTACGAAGGCAGCACAACCAGATTACTGTTAGCGAAAACCTGTGGAATATCATCCCTAAACCCTAAAAACTCTACCAGTTGCTCCTTTTCCAGTTGCTGAATAAGCAGTGGTGATATCGATGCCGGGTTACCTTCATCAGTGTCGCCAGCTACCCAAAAACGAAGCTCAGGATATTTCAGTTTCAGTAATCTGGCGGCAGCAACAAATTCGCTAAAGCCTTTGTCTTTTAAAAGCCTGGCGGCAAATGTTACGGTAAAGCTATCTGTGGGCTCAGGAACGACATCATACTGCTCCAGATCAACGCCGGCGCCATTAATAATTCGCGCTTTTCCCGGTACCACAATTCCGGAATCTAAAAAACTTTTCATATCAGAGTCATTTTCAAACACCGCCAGCAAATTTGGGTGCGCAAATACTCTTTTATATAAAAAACTTACCAGGCTGCGCACTAATACGGCACGCACTCCCTGATGAATAAATACGTAACCCAGCCCGGTAACTACTGCCAGCACACCAGGAACCTTAGTGATACGCGCAGCAAGGCCACCATAAATAACCGGTTTAATGGTCATAAGATGAACAAGCGTAGGTTGCAGTTGACGAAACAATTTCAGCAAATAAAAAAATGACTTTAATTCTGCAAATATATTTTTGCCACTGCGGCTAAGTGGGATAACGTGATGAGTAAGCCCTGCCTGAATAATTTGCGGCACTTCCGGCCCGGCCATGGTGGCGACATGCACATCATAGCCTTTTCGCCTGGCTTCCTCGGCCTCTGGCAGCCAATGCGATAAGAAAAACTTAGCAATGTTTACCACAAATACCATTTTCGGTGTGAAGGTTGCGTAGATCTCTAAATGTTTTAACACAACACTTTCAACATCAAACTCGCGTTCAGCGAATTCACGGCCTCTTACGCCCATTTCTTTGCGCTTTTCAGGACTCTCAATTAACAACCGAATAGCTTCAGTCAACGCAACAACGTTTTTAGTCGGAACTATAAGCCCGGTAACCCCATCTATCAATGCTTCTGCGCAGCCGGGGTTATCCGTTGTAACAATAGCTCTGCCACAAGCAGCGGCTTCAATCAAAACTTTCGGTAGGCCCTCTCCATAAAAAGACGGCAGTACAACTAAGTTTGATAACGAAAATAACGAGGCAATATCGTCTCTAAAACCGAGAAACTCTACAAATCCCTCTCTTTTCCAATTATCTATCTCAGCCTCTGTAATTGAATTTGGGTTTCCATGGTCTGGCTCACCAACTAGAAGAAATCTTGCTTTTTTTGTTGATGAATTAATAGCCCTTGCTGTATCAACAAATTGATAAACTCCCTTCTCTCTTAGAAGTCTTGCAGCCATAATTATCACAGGAACTTCGTTTGCTGGCTCTTCGACATAGTGATATTCGTTAAGATCAGCCCCTGAGCCTTTTATCATTACACAGTCGTTTTCTTTTAATCCAACAACTTTTTGCAATACGGCTTTATCAACCGGGTTCTGAAAAATAACTTTTAAAGAACGAACTCCAAAAGCAAGTTTATATAACGCTTTTACAAAAGACCGTCTAATTCTTGCTTTAATACCATCGGCCACAAAAACCAAACCCAATCCTGACACTGCAAAAACAACTAATTTAACATTAGCCAGCCTTGCAATAAGCCCACCATATAACACCGGTTTTATGGTAATTGCATGCAGAATGTCTGGTTTGATTTTCCTGACTCCGCTCCAAATTACGCAAAGCGTTTTAAACTCATGCAAAAAACCACCACCGCTTCTGTCAAACGGAACTTCGTGTAACGTGAAGCCAAGCTTGCTGAGGTGCTCATACTTGTCTGTGAAGTTACACATTATATGAACATCATAGCCGTCACTTTGCGCCTTTAAGGCGATAGGTAAACGGTGACTGACGAAAAACCAATCCACATTGACTATAAATAAGAGAGTTTTTCTCATTTATGATATTTCTCTAACCACAGTTGAAACATCAAAATACTCCACAATAAGCTTTGCCAATTTCGCATTTCGGACAGATGTTCTAACCATAGTTTTTCAACTTTTTCTGCATCAAAGAAACCTTGAACTTGCAATTTTTCTTTATCTAATAGGTCTGCTGCCCACTCCCTCAATGGACCACGCAACCAATCAGCCAGCGGTACCGAGAAGCCTTTTTTCGGCCGTTCAATTAACTCTGACGGAACATAGCGGAATAAAATCTGACGTAATGCCCACTTAGTTTTACCTTGGCGGATCTTTAACGATAATGGTGTTTTCGAAGCAAACTCATAAAGTGTGTGATCAAGCAGCGGCACACGTGTTTCCAGTGAGTTAGCCATTGCTGCGCGGTCTACTTTAACTAAAATGTCATCAGGCAGGTAAGACACTGAATCAAATGCCATTGCCCTTTGCAACGGTTCAGTGCTGTTAACTAATGCTCGCGCTTGAATAAGTGGTGTAGTCGGCTCACTACCTTGCATCACCCACTCTTGCGGCGAGTCTGTGTGAGAGGTTAACTTCAAATACAGCTGATCAAAACTTTGCGCACTGAAAAGCGCAGCAGCTTTATGCAATTTATCGCCAAGCAAGCCGCCTTTCAATCGGCCGCGCAGCATTCCTGAAAAAGCATTTAGCCAACAAACTGGCACTGCTAGTATCAAAGCCGCCAAGCCACGACGTAAAAAAGAGGGCAGTTTGCTAATACGTTGCCACAGCCCGAGAGCCAGGGTGTAACGGGAATAACCACAGAATAACTCATCACCTGCATCACCACTCAAGGCAACTGTCACATGCTGGCGAGCCATCTGGCATACCAAATACGTAGGTAACTGAGAGGAGTCGGCAAAAGGCTCGTCGTAGATCTCTGCCAGCTTAGGTACCAGGGCAAGAATATCCTGCTCACTAACATACAGCTCGCGGTGTTCAGTTCCCAAGTGTTCAGCAACCTTAGCAGCAAACACAGCTTCATCGAATTCTTTCTGCTGAAAACCAATCGAAAAGGTTTTAATGGGTTTATCCGACTGGCTTTGCATTAAAGCAACGATAAGAGATGAATCTATACCACCTGACAAAAAGGCACCCAGTGGCACATCAGCCATCATCTGTCGTTTAACTGCAGCTTTTAACAACTGCTCCAACTGCTGCAAATAGTCTTTTTCTGATGAAACAGTAAAATCACTAGCATTTCGGCTGGCCAACGCAGACCAATATTGGTGCTTGTGTATAATCTTGTCGGCTATACCAACTCTGGCAATATTACCCGGCAACAACTTTTCAATGCCCTGATAAACACTAAACGGCGCGGGTATATAGTTGTGCCGTAACAAACTGCACAGTGCGTCACGGTTAATCTGGCCCTGAAAATCGGGGTGCTGTTGCAACGCTTTTAATTCTGAACCGAAAATGAGCGTTTCGCCTTGAAAACCAAAATATAGTGGTTTTTCTCCCAATCGATCACGCGCTAACAACAGTTCTCGATTTTTATTGTCCCACAACGCCAGCGCAAACATACCAATACAACGCTGCAGTGCTTGCTCTAAGCCCCACTGCTCAACCGCAGCCAGTAAGGTTTCAGTGTCAGAATGCCCACGCCAACTAAGGCCTGGCCCCAGCGCATCAAGCTCGGCACGTATATCAAGATGGTTATAAATTTCACCATTAAAGGCAATAACATAGCGCCCTGTTGCAGAGTGCATGGGCTGAGCACCAGCAGCAGACAAATCAACAATTGCAAGCCGCCGATGTGACAGGCCTATACCCATTGTTGCATCAAACCAAACATCACCGCTGTCTGGTCCACGGGCTTGAATGGCAGCGCCCATATTTTCAAGTATCAACTCTGCTTGCTGAACTGGTTTACCCTGAGAAAAAAAACCCGCAAAACCGCACATTTATAACGACTCCAGTACCTTGCGGTACAACTTATCATAATTTTCTGTAATTTCTGTAATAGCGAAACGCTTACGAATTTTTGCGCCTGCCTTTCTTGCGTTAATTAAACGTTGCTGCTGCGACCTTGCCAACTGACTAATAATGGCTTGAGCTAAGGCTTGCGGCTCAGGTTCTACTAAATACACCCCTTCATCAACAATAGTGGCCACATCTCCAACATCAGTCGCAACACAGGGAAGATCGAGAGCCATGGCTTCAACCAAAGCATTTGGAAAGCCTTCAGTACGTGATGGCATACAATACAAATCCGCCATACCAAACCACGGTTCAACGGGCAACTGTTCTCCGACTAAAATTACGTTATCGCCAACACTGAACTTTTCTAACTGTGAACTTACCGCTGAGTTATTAATATCGCAACCACGACCAACCAACACTAATTTAACTGTGTCGAAGTCCTGTTTAACTATCGAGAGTGCCTCAATTAGCAGATCCTGACCTTTGTCTAAGTGCCAACGTGCTACACATAGTACAACAGGTACATTGTTATCCAAACCCTGACGTGACCTTAATTCCAGCCTATCAACTACCTGCTCAGCGGCGCTTTCGAAATCAAATCCATTAGCAATAAATACTGATTTTGCTCTAGCATAACCAAAACCTTCATGTGCTTTAATACCCGCATGCGCGTTATAACACACTCTTGACGGAGCAAAATGCGAAAGCAAAGCACATGATTTCATAAACATACGACTAAAAATGGACTTTGCTGGCACCTCTGTGCGACGAACCGCCCAGATAACAGGCTGAGGAAAACCTGTACAGGCTAAGCTGACTAAAAAATTTGAATAATACATCCAGCTATGCACGATATCCGGCGAAGCTTTTTTAATTGCGTTTCTCAGAGCTAAAAGTGTTGAAAAAACCTGACCAGCGTTAGTCATGTTAAGGCAAACCACTTTTACGTTTGCGTTGATAAACTGCTGATACAATTCAGATTGTGGCTGTAAACTAATAACGGTTACTTTGTTATAACGCTTAACTTGTTCCCGACATAGTCTAAGCAATGACATTTCGGCCCCACCGGTTGTTAAACTAGAAATAACATGAACAATGCTAGTCATTATTTATCACCAAAACTAACCTCATTAAAGAAAAAATAGTAATACTACTTACCAGTATGACCATAGATTAAAGTAATAAAACAAAAACAAAAACAAAATAAACTAAAAATAATATATATTTAGAAATCAATATGGTGAAAAACAAAAATCCTTATTATTCAAAAAACCGAGGAAGTGTTTATTTAATAACAAGGAATAAATTAACTCACTTAAAAATGATCTTTATACATTTAAAAATAAAAAAAATCCCAGCTAGGAAGTTTAATATACGTGTAAAAAATACATTCCCCACAACTTTATTTGATCATATTGCTTAGTTAGCTAGCGGCAAACCCCATTAAAGGTTGCGAGTATTTCACTAACATTAGCGCTACGTTAAATGCTAATAAGACCGTCACAGCAATAATTTTTCGCCAGCCGGTTGTAGCGAGAACGGCAAGTAGAACTAGTAAAATCCCACTTTCAAAAACCCGTCCTGCAATAGGCGTAAAAAAATACGACGCCAGATACAAAATTAGAATCCCAGTGGCAATAGTATATTCATGCAAAAAACGTCGGCCTTGCAACAAAAGAATTACAAACATTCCGGCCCAAAATAAAAAACCTATCCCGCTAGTCGACTCAGCCATCATCGCAGTAGTGCTAGCCTGTCGTGCACCAATCAAAGAGGCTAACTGAGTGACTAGTAAGGCCATAGAGAGAGAAGCACAGAAATATAATAACAGTTTGAAATCAGGTGCTGCCCTGAGCTTTTTAAAAACCCATCCACCCAGCATTACTGCGATAATTATAAAAAAGCTAGAGTGAATAAACGGTGATAGTCCGATAAAAAACAGCCTTTTTTTATTACCAATACAATACCAACCAATCATGAATATGGATATCGCCAAGCCTTGTCGTATATGAACCACGAAGTTTTTCATAACTTGCGGGAATAACAGCACGAGTAGAAGCCAAAAAACGTTTTTGGGGTTGTGTTTTAATAGTAGATACGACACTGTAAAAGCGCTAAAAAACACAATAATTCTTACAACGACAATATCAATAAAAAAAAAGCCAAGAGCTGAATTAATAGTAAACCATACTGGTTCATTGGCCAACAAAGCGTTAACACCATTTCCCAAATTACGAGCTAAAATAAGCGGAGACACCCTAGCCATATCTAGATAGTTATCTCTGTCCATCACCCCATCCATAGGAAATGATGCAAGTAGAGTCGCATAAATAGCTGAAATACAAAAAATAAGGAATGATCTTATCAAGCTAGCTACTCCCTCGCAGAGTTCACTCTAACTTGTTCAGAAAGCGAAGAACCTTTTAGCTTCGCCATGAAAGATGTAAAAATAAAGCTAGCAGAATAACGCAGCCGGAAAACTGCGTTGCTATATCGATTGCGAGTATCATCATTTAAAATTGAATGAGGTGTGTTGTCGAAGTTAAGTGAGCACTTCTCCATAGAAAATTCTAATGCCTTCTCTACATGTTTGTGTGAAAATTTAATCCTACTTTTTTGGTCCAGACAGTAAAATTTTTCAATTACCTCTGTTATTGGCTTTTTAACATACAAACCATCCTCGTTATATGAAAAGCCAGGCAAGTCTGCCAGAAAGCCATAGGTTTCGGGGGCATCGACGTTTTCGATGCCAACGATAGCACTGACTCCAAGACCAGCAGCCTGGACAATTGCAGTGCCTGAACCAATAAAAATATCATATGAAGATACAACATCAGAAAACAGACTATAGTCTAAACGTCCTTTGAGAGAAACAATTGAAGACAACCCATAGTCATCTATTTTTAGTTTCATGTCCTGTTGCATTGGACCATCACCATAGATGTCGTAAACAACGGGTATACCGCGTTTTTGTAAATTAGCAACGACATCGAGCATATGTAGGTTATAAGTTTTAAACGCAACCAGGCGGCCCACCGAAACGAGTCGCAGCAATTTCAAACCAGGATTTGATACAGCGGTGACAGGAGCTACCTTCTCAATAACGCCCAATGGAAATAAATTTACATTACGAAAAGACTGACCACTTAGTTTTTCATAAAGGGGTACCATTGATTCATTAAAAAATATAATACTTTTCCTATCGATCGTGTCGAAAAAGAGCTGTCGATTCTTGCGTTCAAAATAAGGTAACACCTCGCCACCCCAACAAAATTCAAGTGAATGATACAAACCTATTGTGAACTTGACATTTTTAGCTACAAACTTTGATAAGTGAGCATAGAAAAAGGCGCATATGCCACAAGAAACATGTACATGTGTGATTTCATTTAATTGCTTTCGAATATTGGTTTTTAATGGAATAAGCAAAGAAAGATGAAAAGGTATTAACCACACAAGATTATTTGGCAAATAGGTTAAATCTTTCAAAAAAAGAACTTTTGCATACTTTTTAGCTTCAGCCAAGAGACTACTATCGCTTCTGCGTTCATTGGAAAGCAGTATAATAACTGTCGACTTACCTTCCGATGCTCGTTGCTTTGCCATCCTGAGATAGAAGGTTTCAACCCCCCCCATTCCTAACGAACTGTGAATAAAAAGCACCTTAAAACGCCCCATTTTTTATGACTTTCAGTTGTGGCAAAATATCTCTATATATCCAAACAACGAAGACAGCCAGGCAAACCCAGGCAAAGATGAAGAATTTTGCCGTTTCTGCATTTGCCAGCCCATGAGAAACGCAGCCGATAAGTACTATTGAACCGCACAAGTAAAATCTAGCTCTTGGAAATGCATGCCAAAGACGCATAGATAGCTCAGTCTTTAACAGCAAATATAGGCCAATTGATATAGCTGTAGATACCGCCGCCCCTGCAGCACCAAAAATTGGTATCAGCAACATATTGAGTAACACATTGCAAACCAGGGATATAATGGTAATTGCAGGAAGGAATTTAGTTGAGCGTGCGACACTAATCCCTACCCCTGATACTTCGGAGATCATAATAAACAAAGGCTGAATTAAACATGCAATAATTATAAACTCTATCGCAAAATACTCTGCCGGCAAAAAATACGGTAACACCCAGGAAAAGCAGCCGACTATGGCTATTAACAGGAAGGCAAACAACTGCAATATATTAGAGATTGCATTTACGCGTTCAACATTCACTCCTTCTGCGACCCAGCGATATATAGTTGGATGCCAGACTGTTGCAAATATTTGCTGAAATAACATAGCAATGCCAGCAAAACCTGCAGCTAAAGCATATAACCCCACGTCAGCAAAAGACGAATAATGCGCTAGCATTAGTCGATCAATGTACGTTAAACCCCAAAAAGCTATTCCATTGATAACCAAAGGGAGTCCGAAATACAAAAGTGGTTTTAGTTTTCCAACATCAATAGACGACATCAATGTACTTTTAAGGTTTTTTCTGAGATAAATAGCCATTACCGTCACAGCTATTAGCCAACTAAAAGCCTGCATTAAAATTAATGTGTTGAATTGTTGGAACTCTTTATAAAAGAAGGCTGATATAACAAAAGATAGAAAAAAAGCCTTTGGCAGGATTTTAGTTACAGAATAAGCAAGTGCCCATTCCTGCATTCTGATAAATACGGAAAAAAATCTTTCAAAAAATAAAGTGAAAAATGAAAATATAGCAACTGAAAGAAAAAATGTATCAGATGTGCCTAAAAGTAATTCACTAACTGAATCACTATAAAAAGTTGTGATTAAACTAAAAACAAGTAACAAACATAAACCCGGTATAATACAGGATTTCGCCAATACGGATTTGTCATCAACTTCATTAAATTCACGAACATAGGATTGATCTAAGCCCAAGCTGAACATCACAGCGACTAATGAGCATGCCACTTGCAACATAACTATTTTCCCAACATCTTCCTGGGTAAAAGCCCATGCTAATGCTGGCAATATTGCAAAGCTGAGTAACGCACCTATAGCTGTACCAGATGCATACCCCATTAAAGTTTTGAGTTTCAACTAAAAAATGCCTTAATCGTATCGATTACATGTTTTACCTCATCGTCAGTAATACTGAAGTAGAGTGGTAAACGAATCAGGCGCTCACTGTGCTCTGTAGTGTACGTATCTTCCCCGGCAAAACGACCAAATTTATTACCTGCGACAGCAGAGTGCAAAGGAACATAGTGAAACACCGCACCAATATCATGCTGCTTTAAATATGTTATCAGGTTACTACGCGTTTCAAGGTCAGGGACTTTGATGTAATACATGTGAGCATTGTGCTCACAGTGCTGCGGTGTCACGGGCCGTTGCAGCACACCTTTTTGTTCCAGCGCTATCAGACCATGATGATATTGCTGCCAGATAGCAAGACGACGCTGACAAATTAATTCTGAATGTTTCAACTGGCCGTATAAATATGCGGCTTGAATTTCAGATGGCAAATAACTGCTACCAACATCAACCCAGGTGTATTTATCAACCATACCTCTGAAGAACTGACTGCGATTTGTGCCTTTTTCTCTTATTATTTCTGCCCGATGAGAAAATTGCTCATCATTAATAATTAGTAATCCTCCTTCACCACCACTGGTAAAGTTCTTTGTTTCATGAAAGCTGAATGCGGCAAGGTGACCTCTGGTTCCCACTGGCGTATTTTTATAAAACGACAGTACGGCCTGTGCTGCATCTTCTACCACAAAAAGATTGTGCTTCTCTGCAATCGACATGATGGCGTCCATATCGCAGCTCACTCCAGCATAATGCACCGGAACTATTGCTTTAGTTTTTTTGGTAATTGCGGCTTCTATTAAACGCTCATCAATATTCATCGTATCAGGACGAACATCGACAAATACAATTGTTGCTCCTCTGAGAACAAAAGGGTTTGCGGTACTGACGAAGGTATAACTTGGCATAATAACTTCATCACCTGGTTGAATATCAACCAGGATAGCTGCCATTTCCAAGGCATGAGTGCACGATGGTGTCAGCAGAGTCTTTTGACAGCCCAGCTGATTTTCAAACCATTTTTGACATAAAAGTGTAAATTCTCCATCGCCACTCATTTTGCTACTACGCATAGCGGCTAAAACATACTCGTCTTCATTGCCAGTGTATGGGGGCCGGTTAAATGGAATCATTATTGTGCTCTCTAAGAAACTGTTGTTCCAACGCTAACAAATCGCGCTTCCGATCTTTTAATCGATTTGCAGGAATACCTGTATATATGCCCCAGGGCTGCGTACTCTTGGTGACCAGTGACATCGCCCCAACCGCACAGCCTTCTGCTAAAGTAACTCCTGGCATTATCGTGGCACCTGCGCCAACAATGGTTTGACGTGCAAGCAATACAGGTGCAAACAACTCATTTTTGAATTTTTTGGGGATAAGTGAGTTAACCATGGTTGAGCCAGAGTAATCATCCGATTGGGAAAATATTTTCACACCATAAGCAAGGGTGCAAAAATCTTCTAACGTTATGCCCGGAATACCACCTGCAACGAGACACATTGGGGTTATATGACAATAGCAGCCGATGCTAACCCTACCGGAGACAATACAAAAGTCATCAATACGACTATTGTCACCTATTGAAATCTGGTCCGGATTATAAATTGCAGCTTTATCACTTATTCTGACGTTTTTGCCTAATGACTTGAACCCAAGTGCTTCCAACTGCGTCTGTGTTAAATAAGCCATATTAACTTCTGTGTTCGTTTGCAATTTGAATAAGATACTCGCCGTAGGAGTTCTTAGATAACTGCTGACCTGAAATTATCAGCTGCTCTTTAGATAACCATTTGTTATAAAATGCTATTTCTTCCAAAACAGCAATTTTATAGCCTTGTCTATATTCTATAGTCTGGACAAAGGAGCCAGCTTCTATCAAGCTGTCGTATGTTCCGGTATCCAACCAGGCAAAACCGCGGCCAAGCACTTCAACATGCAATTTATTTTGTCGTAAATACTCACGATTAACACACGTTATTTCAAGCTCACCACGTGCTGAAGGCTGAATATTTTTAGCAATTTCAATTACGCTGTTGTCGTAAAAATACAACCCGGTTACCGCGCAATTTGATTTTGGCTTAGTAGGCTTTTCTTCAATTGAAATGGCTCTGCGGTCTTCGTCAAACTCCACTACGCCAAAACGCTCAGGGTCTTTGACCTGATATGCAAAAACGGTTGCACCACTTGCACGCGCTGCAGCTTGCTTTAACTTTGGGCTAAAGCCAGGGCCATAAAATATATTGTCACCCAGCACCAAACAAACACTGTCGTTACCGATAAAGTGCTCACCAATAATAAAGGCTTGTGCCAGGCCGTCAGGGCTGTGTTGAATGGCATAGCTGAGGTTTATGCCAAAGTCACTACCATCGCCGAGCAAGCGTTGAAATGCAGGCTGATCTTCCGGGGTGGTAATAATTAAAATGTCGCGAATGCCTGCCAGCATAAGCACCGACAGCGGATAGTAGATCATCGGTTTATCGTACACCGGTAATAACTGCTTAGAAACGCCGCGGGTTATCGGGTATAACCGGGTGCCTGAGCCGCCGGCCAGTATAATTCCTTTCATTGAGTTAAACTCCCTGCCCTAACCGCTGCATGCTATAACTGCCATCCAATACCGGTTGCCACCAGTCTTTGTTCTGCAAAAACCACTGCACTGTTTTACGCAACCCGCTGTCAAAAGTTTCTTCAGGTTGCCAGCCCAGTTCATGCTGAATTTTACCAGCGTCTATGGCGTAGCGCAGGTCGTGGCCTGGACGGTCAGTAACATAGGTAATTAAGTCTTCGTAGCGCTCAACACCGACTGGTTTCTCCGGTGCTAATTCCTCAAGTAATGCGCAGAGGGTATGCACCACTTCGATATTTTGCTTCTCATTGTGGCCGCCAATATTATAGGTTTCGCCTACTACGCCTTCGGTAACCACTTGGTACAAGGCGCGGGCGTGGTCTTCGACAAACAACCAGTCACGGATTTGGTTACCTTTACCGTATACCGGCAGCGGTTTACCGGCTAAGGCATTTAAGATCATCAGCGGAATTAACTTTTCCGGGAAATGATAGGGCCCATAATTATTTGAACAATTCGTTACCAGTACCGGCAAGCCGTAGGTGCGGTGCCAGGCCCGCACTAAATGGTCGGAACTGGCCTTGCTGGCAGAATACGGGCTGCTGGGTGCATAAGGCGTGGTTTCGGTAAATAAGTCGTCGCTGCCGTGTAAGTCACCAAACACTTCATCGGTAGAGATATGATGAAACCGAAATGCTGTTTTGCGTGCTGCATCCAGGCTGTGCCAGTAATGGCGGGCGACTTCCAGCAGGGTGTATGTGCCAATTATATTGGTTTCGATAAACGCCGCCGGGCCGTCAATGGAACGGTCGACATGGCTTTCAGCTGCCAGATGCATTACGGCGTCTGGCTGGTGCTGTTTGAAAACCCGCTCAAGTTCACTGCGGTTGCAGATATCAACCTGCTCAAATTGGTAGCGTGGGTTGTCCGATACACTGGCGACTGAATGCAGATTACCGGCATAAGTTAATTTATCTACGTTGATAACGCTTGCTGCGGTGCTGCTGATAATATGGCGCACCACTGCTGAGCCAATAAAACCGGCCCCGCCTGTAATCAGAATTTTCATGCTTCTTTACTTAACACTAAACGGATTAACACAATACCCACACCCAGAATGCCGGTAAGCAAAGCGGCACCTATTACCATTATTGCCCGGCCGGGTTTGAGTTTTAGTTCAGGTACTACGGCGGCATCAATAGTTTCAAAAACGTACTCGGGCTTTACATTGGTTAGCATCAGGGTTTTGGTTTGCTCTTCAATTAACTGGTAAAGCACTGAGCGAATTTCACTGATTTTGGTTTGTTCAATTTGCTGCTCCAGATAAGCAATGCCCAGCTCGGCTTCCTGGATATCCGCCTGGCGCATTTCATCATTAATATCGGCAACCAGTGCAGTTACCCAAGCGCGGGCGATAACCGGCGACACATGGTCAAATGAAATTTTAATAACACCACGCTCTTTTTCTTCACTAACAGTAAGGTTTTCCAGAAAAGTTTCGTGAGATTCTAATAAACTCGGCTTTGGTTGCCGTGGATGCTTAACGTTGCGCAGCCACTGATCTGTTTTTTCATCATATATGTCGCCATCCAGTATTAACTGGCCGCTATCCGGATCCCAGGATTTTGCTGCCATTAACGGCACTAAAACCTGATGTTTTTCTGCAAATGTGAAGAAAAACTCCCGCGACCGAAGCTTTTCCAGGGCAATTGACGTTTTATTGCCTTCTTTGCCACCCAAGTTAATACCAGCCAATGAAGCAATGCCGCCAAACTGGCCGGCTAAACTGGAAAGATTGCCACCAGCGCCCTCAGTTACCGGCGTAACCAGTGCTTCTGAGCGATAGATGTTGGGTAATGTAAGGCTATACAACGCCGTGGCTACCGCTACCAGGAACGACACCCCTGCCAACCAGAACTTGGCCCGCCATACTGCCTGAAATAACTCAGACAAACCGATTTCATCGGTGTTATTCGCTTTGTTTGCTGCAGTCTTTACTAAATCAGTCGTCATTATCTTTCCCAAAATTAGAAGCTGTTGAGCGCCGCTAAGGCGATGGCAGACTGATAGAAAATTTGGGTAATTTGGCCCCATAGCGTCAGGTTGTCTTTATATTCAGTATCAAGCGGCACTACTATAGTATCGCCTGGCAATAAATTGGCTTTATTACGACTGAACCAGCCACCTGAACCAGGCAACGCAACAGAGCCGTCGGCTCTTACAATATATACCCGCTCGTCATCCGCACGTTTACGAAAACCACCGGCCAGAGTCAGGTAATCAGATACCGACAACTCACCATCAAACCGGTGACTACCTGCATATTGTACTTCGCCCACTATGGTTATCGCCCGGTTGTAACGCGGCACATGCAGGATATCTTTATCTTCTACCACCATGTCAAATAATGGGTTTTGCGCAACAATTTGTTCCAGATTTATAACCAGACGACCAACAGGTTCAATCTTGCCCAGTTCTCTGAGTAATAATAGTGAGTCTTGCGGGGTTGCCTGCGCACGCTCTGTAGATAAGGCCCGGGTAGCAACGTCTGATCTTAACTGCTCCAGCAGCTTTTCCATCTGCGCGGCTTCTTTTTTCTGTATTTGCTCACGGGTAAATATTGCACCAAAAGCAAAAGCATTTTCAGTTAAGCCACCAGCTCGCTGAATAACATCAGATAACCGCTCGCCCTGGCGTACTTTATAAGTACCCGGAAAGCGAACCTCACCGGCTAATGTCACTTCACGATTGGTTTTCCAGTCTGGGGTGGCAAAAATATTTAAGCGATCGCGGCTGTGTAACGCCACATCCTCGGCATTACCGGCATAAACCGCCGCTAGATCGATAGCTTTATGGTTAATCGTCACGCCATTTAACTGGGTGTTAGTGTCAGAAGTGCGGCTTAGTTCGGCACGGTTAAAATAAGCAGAATCGTTCAGGCCACCAGCAGCCGCTACCAAATCGGTAACCTTGCTGTTAACAGCTAACGGATAATCTCCGGGTACCTTAACGTCACCCCCGACGGTAACAATTTTTAAATTGTCGTTAGCTCTGGCCTGTTGTTTCAGCTTTTGCAAAACCGGGTACAACAACTCCTGCCGGTTGAAGTGGACACTTAACTGCAAAGCGTCATTATCGGTGTAAATACCCTCAAGGATGTCTGCTAAGGTTTTCTGCAGTAAATCCTGTTGCTCCTGCTCTGTCATAAACAGCAGAGGCTCCTGGTTCTGCCGCCGCCGAACTGGCATGTCTCCTGTTTCTGCTTGCTGTATAGCAACAAAGGCTGTGCTGGCTAAATCACCAATAAGCCAGCGTTGCTCTGGCGGTAATTCTATCGTTTCCAGAATAGTGTCGCGCAAATGCTGATTAAGTTGCTCACGCTGATAATGCTGATCGGCATGATGAAACACCACGATACTATCACGTGGACTCAGGGTAATATTGTTTTGGCCCGCCGGATTATCCAGCGCATCTGCCAGATTAAACTGGATAACCTCAATATCGCCAGCACTGTTAATTTGCCGCACAATAATGGCGTAATGCAAGTCGGCACTGAGCATTAAATCTGACCAGAGTGAACGAATAATATCTGTTACTTTATAACCTTCGCGCCAGGCGTAAAAACCCGGGCGGGAAACAGCACCGGCTAATACTAATTGGTTTTCAACCCGCTCAGAGCTGGCGGCTATACGCAATACATCACCGGCTTTAACTTGAAGAGCATTATCAGCAGCTTGTGTTAAGTCAACATTTCTAAAGCCACGCAAACGTTTTTCATTATAACGTTCCAGTACTGCAGCATTAATATAGCCATTGGCTTTAGCGCCACCTGCCATTGCCAGCAAGTTGTTAAGTGTATCTGTTGGTTTTACTTCGTAAATAGCTGGCCGCTTAACTTCACCGCGCACCTCTGCCAATGCTTTAACTGGCGCAACAAATACTACGTCACCATGTTTCAGATGAACGTCATTGCGGCTGTCGCCGCGCAATAATAAATCGTACAGGTCGAAGCTGGCGACAGTTTCGCCAGCGCGTTTTACTTCAATTTCGCGCAGGCTGCCAATCTCTGATACGCCACCGGCGACAAACAGCGCCTGAGTAACAGTAGTTAACGCCGAAACCGCATAAACACCGGGGTATTTCGCTTCGCCGGCCACAAAAATGTTGATGGTTCTGAGCTGCCCCATGCTAACGGCGGCATTTAAGCCAATATTGGCGCTGCGGATCCGTTCGACAATAAGCTCACTGGCTTTATTAAAACGCAAGCCGGCAACGTTGAGCGGGCCAATATCGGGCAGCATTATGTTGCCATCGCGCGCAACATCCAGGGTGTAACTGTCGCTTTGTTTACCAAACAACTGAAGTAACAGCTGATCGCCAGCGCCTAGTACGTAATTATCAGGAACAGGTTGATTACTAACCGGGGCAAAGGTGCTGATTTCGGCATCAAACAGTCGCAGACCAAAACGCTCTGCTTGCTGGTCCTGCTTTTTGCGGGTTTGCAGCTCTTCGGTTACTCTGTCGGGCTGTTGTAGCTTTTCAACATCTTCGGGTTGGGCGTTAGTGTTACTGCTATTATTGGCACCAGGCAACTGATAGCCATATTGACGGGCTAAACGTTCTTGTTCAGCACGGGGCAGCTTTTTAAATTGTTCCAGCATGGCTGGCGATGGCGTAACCGCTAAAACATTGCCGGCTGAAAATGTCAGTAGCAAACAAATTACAAGGGTTTTAATGACTTTGTACACCCGTAAACTCCCGTTTTAAGGTTTTTTTTACTTTACAACACTGTAATTTACCGCGGCGATTGGCTTATGCCTTGGTAGCGAATTCCTTGCTACCAGCCTATTCCAGCTGCATTCAGGCGGCAAATACTACCAGAATTTTTGATTTAAGACAGTGACTATGGCTTTTTCTTTTACGACACTGTTACCAGTACTATCAAAACTGTTTTCATAAAAAGTAGTCTCATATGACCGGCAAACTATTTTTAAGACTCACTAGTGCCATTGTTTACCGGCAACTTATTCACTCAGACCCCTTTTACTGAATAATTTATTCACTCAGACCCATTTTCTGAAGACAAGATGCCAAACTATCTTGCCACGGCGGCAAACTAAGACCAAATTGCTGCTGCAAGCTGGCACTGCACAATACACTGTAAGCTGGCCGTGTTGCCAAGCCTGGCCAATGCTGACTGCTAACAGCACTCATAGCAACTTGCCGGCTACTGAGCCGCAATATCTCCTGTGCCAACTGATACCAGCTGGCCTGGCCGGCGCCGGCACAGTGCAGCAACTGAGTATTAGCAAACCGCCCGGCAAAGTTATCTGTTATCACCAGCTGCAAACAAAGTGCAGCCAGCTCACGGGCATAAGTTGGGCTGCCCGTTTGGTCATTAACTACCCTGAGCGGCTCGCCTTGCTGGATTTTACGCCAGATACTGCAGGCAAAATTGTGGCCAAACTCGCTGTATAACCAGCTGGTACGCAGAATTAAACCAGCCGGGGCAATATCCAGCATTGCCATTTCGCCTGCCAGCTTGCTTTTACCATACTGGTTAAGCGGCACCGGGCTATCGGCTTCAGTATAGGGTTGCTGCTGCCTGCCATTAAACACATAGTCGGTACTAACATGCAGCAACGCTGCCCCACTGGCTTTGGCATAGTGGCTGAGTTCAACAACCAACTGATGATTAACACGGTATGCAAGTTCGGCCTGCTGTTCTGCGTTATCCACCGCAGTATAGGCGCAGGCGTTGATTATGATAGCCGGCGCTTGCTGCTTAAGAAAGTGCTTAAGCGCTGTGCTGTCGGTTAGATCCAACGCCTGGCGCGGTACAAAGCTAAATAACCGACGACTAGCTGCTGGCAATAACGCTGTTTCTGCTTGCAAAGCCTGGCCCAGCTGGCCAGATGCACCTAACACCAGGATGCGGCTAGTCATATAACTTATCAGTAATATTAAAATGCACGGGAAGTTCGCGCAGCATTGGTTGTTGCTGATCTTTTACTGATAATTGAAGCTGCTTTGCTGGCAATGACCAGTCAATTGCCAGCACTGGATCAGCATAATATAAACCACAATCATCTGCCGGGCTGTAGTGATTATCTACTTTATATTGCAACATTGCTTGCGGGGTTAAGGTCAGATAGCCATGAGCAAAACCGCGAGGAATAAATAACTGTTGCGGTTTATCGGCAGATAAAGCGGTAACCAGATGCTGGCCGAAAGTAGCGCTGCCGTGGCGAATATCAACAATAACGTCCAGCACCGCACCCTGCACTACCCGCACCAGCTTACTTTGGGCAAAAGGTGGTTTTTGATAATGCAGGCCACGTAACACGCCAAACTGCGAAACCGCCTCGTTATCCTGCACAAATCGCACAGGGTGTCCTGCCGCCTCGTCCAGCTGCTGTTGCCGGTAGGTTTCGGTAAAATAGCCACGCGCATCGCGAAGCGGTTTAAGATCAAGCAATAAGGCACCCGCTAAGGTTAGTTTGCTAATTTTCATGCGCTGTTAACTCTGGCTTCCCATCACTTAATCTGTTGTACCAGCTAATTGTCGTATCTTACCAAACTAAAAAGGGTCAGAGTCTGAGGGATCCCCACGAATTTAGCTCCAACACAATCCATACTCTGCGGTTTTCCGTTTGAAGTAAAGAACGCCGGATAACCAATGTTTTAAAGTTATCCTAAGTTCGCTTTGATGGATTAGTCTTGCCGCGATGTAACAGTAGCTGAGTACCCGTCGATGTTTGATAGTGTTTGCCTGGAAGCGTTTAGCCAACCCCGCTTGCTCTGCGGCTACACCAATAAAATTCATAGCAAACAACGCTAAAGTACCAATTAATACCAGCACTGCTAA
>NZ_KB907703.1 GCF_000382165.1 Arsukibacterium perlucidum DSM 18276
GGCGCCGCAGCTCTGGAGCCACACCGGATTAAATATAAGAAAATTTAAACTGTTAGCTCAGTCTTATATTAGTTATTACAATAAAACAGGCCGCAAATGCGGCCTGATTTATATCTGTTTATTTTTTACCGGAATTATCCCGTCAAATTCTGAGCGCATAACTTTCTGATACAGTGTACTGGCGGCAACATGTTGGTGCGCCTGCTGCAAGTTTTTAATCACTTCGGCTGACATAGCCTTATTAGCCGCCAGGTAAGTTTGCTGCTGCAGCTGCTCAATGGCAAAGGCAAATTCTACATATTCCGGTTTAATATTGAAATGAGCGGCCATCGCGGTCAGAGCCATCGGATCATCAATGATTAAATCCACCTTGCCATGCAGCAATAACTGCCAGGATTCTGAAATATCTGCTGCCACTACCAACTGATCTGGTTGACCAAAACCATTTTTTTTCAAAAAAGTTTCGGCAACATCATGTCGTTGCACCGCAACACTATACTGCTGGGCATCGGCCAGAGTCTTCAGCTGAATATCCTGCCGATGAGCAAGTTTTACAAAACCAAGCCGGTAAGAAGCTACCGGACCTATCCACTGAAATAACGGCTCGCGCTCTGCCGTTCGCGCCATGTTATAAATCAGGATCTCTGGCTGCTCTAACGCCATCTTATAAGCGCGGGCCCAGGGATAAATTTCAATACTGGCGACAATGTCTGCCTGCTGCAGAATAGCTTTAACCAATTGAGTACTGTAGCCGTCTACCTGACCGGCCACCAGGGTCTGGTGTGGCGGCGAAAGCTCAGTTACTACCTGCAGCTGGCTTGTTTCTTGCGCCACGCACATGCCTGTAGCAAGTATTAATCCAACAACCACCAGATATCGACTAACCCATGCCATGTAGAATCCTCAGTTTAACAGTTAGTGCAGTTTAACCCGGACATTAAGACAGCCAACTTTTCGCCAGTTGACAAGTATCAGCCGCCCTGTTGTTATAACGCCACTTTATTCCCAATACAACCGACTTCTTATGACAGCTAACTTCTTCGCAATTAACCTTGCTAAATTACTGATCGTTGCCAGCCTAAGTTGGTCATTGATAGCGTGCTCTGAACCAGCCAAACCGGCCAGCTCCAGTGAGCAGACTGCTGCACCACAAACCCGTCCAGCTGCATTGCAATTTGAGCAAGACGTGCATTATCGGTTAGTTGACAATATTGACCCTGAACATGCAAAACCGCCTTATCTGGTGCAATACTTCTGGTTTGGTTGTCAGCATTGCCAGCAATTTGAACCGGTACTGGAAGCCATCATGCTGCGTCGTCCAGAGTTAAGCCTGGTTCGAAAACACGCTGCGGCGGTGCCACACTGGCAAACCGACGCCCGGATTTTTTACAGTTTGCAGCAAATGGAGTTGGAGCACTTAACAGACCCATTGTTCAAGCTATATGAAGCAAAGCGCCAGCTTACCCCGCTAGATTTACAACAATTTTTAACGAGCCATCAGGTAGATCAGGCAGCTTTTTTTGAGATTGCTGAAAACAGCGAGCAGGTGGTCAGTAAAATGCGCCGCAGTGTCAGCGAAATGCAGGATAATAACATTCGCGGCGTACCGGCCCTGGTAGTAAATGGCCGTTATTTAATTACGCCAAATGCCGATATCAACAACCTGGACGCTTATCTGGCATTAATTGACTACCTGCAGCAAAAATAGCGACGGGCTTGTTTGCAAGCTGAATGCAGACAAATCGTTTTAAAATGTTATTGCGACTGTTATTGACTGTGATATCGTAACTGATAATTATTATCATCTAAGTTGTGAGGTTCTTTATGAAAGCGGCTATTCCCCTCAGTGCCATATTATTGTTAGCGACTTTTGCCTGCTACAGCGTCGCTGACCAGCAACGACCAGATCACTTTAAAGGAGAACAGGCCGCGACCTTGCAAGATGCTATTGAATTATTCCGCACTAACAACCAGAACTTACAGCAACTACTGCAGGGCGAGCTCACCCCGCAAGCCATGGTTGAGATCCACCAGTTAACTTATACCCTGGAAAATGCGCTGGAAAAAATCCACAGCGAAACAACCCAGTTAAAAGAGGTGCTTGAAGAAGTACATCTGGCTTCAGAAAGTATGGATTTTGCTAAGGTTAAAAAGCAAGCTAAGCACTATCTGGATACGGCTAACACTTTGGTGAAATAAACGACCTGCTGATCCAAAGCTGCCGGCCCGGTATACTGTACCAGAGCAGACAACGCTAACCGGGTGTAAATTGGAGAAGTGTATGACTCTATGGCAAGGTGGTGCCTGGCTGCTATGGCTGGTACTGCTGCTGTGGTTTTTCCCGCGAGAACTCGTGCCAAAGCTCAGAACTGATGCAGGTTATCAGCATTTGCTGTTTGGCTCCGTTCTGATTATTGGCTTGCTCTGGTTAGTGCGGGCCGGAATTGAACCCGGGCTGGAACTGCACTTGCTCGGAATAACCACGCTGGTGTTGTGTCATGGCTGGCGGATCACCTGGCTGATTGGTAGCCTGGCTATTGGCATGCTGGTTGCGCTGGGCAAAGTCACTCTGGTTGATGCCGGCAGCGTCGCAGTGTTAACCGTAATGCTGCCAGCAGTGTTCAGTTACCTGATTTTTATCCTGTCTTACCAATACCTGCCGCGCCATCTGTTTATCTATATTTTTGTGGCAGGCTTCGCTAGTGCTGCACTTACAATTACCCTGAAGATAGTACTAACGTCGTTATGGTTCTATTGGCAGGGCTTGCACAGCTGGGCCAGTATTTATCAGAATTACCTGCAACTGGCTTTACTTATCTGGTTTGCCGAAGCCCTGCTCAACGGCATGGCGATTACGCTGATGAGTGTTTACCGGCCACACTGGCTCAGAACCTTTTATGACAATGAGTACCTGTCGCCGGATCGCTGATTACCGTTCAGGTGATAAATTATATACTGAAAATTACACTACCCCCTGCTGAATCATGGCATCGGCAACCCGCCGAAAACCAGCAACGTTAGCCCCCAGAATAAAATTAGTGGGTTGCTCAAGCTCAGCCGCCGTATCCCTGGTGCGCTGGTATATCCCCAGCATAATGTCTTTCAATTTCTGATCAACCTCAGCAAAACTCCAGTGCTGCATGCTGGCATTCTGCGCCATTTCCAGTTGACTGGTCGCCACGCCCCCTGCATTAGCAGCCTTGCCAGGCGCATAGGCAATTTTTGCCTGTAACAGCAGGTCAGCGGCATCCGCAGTACAGGGCATATTGGCACCTTCACAAACTGCTATGCAGCCATTATCCAGTAAAGCTTTGGCATCGGCCGCTGTTAGTTCGTTCTGGGTTGCACAGGGAAATGCTAACTGCCCGGCAAAACGCCACACAGCATGGCCATCCTTAGGGTAGTTGTCGCGGCTGATATACTCAGCATCAGGATGACGCTTAGCATAATCACTTAACCTGCCCTGCTCTACCTCTTTTACCTGTTTTAAACTTGTTACATCGATACCACTTTTCTGATAAATGGTGCCAGCGGAATCAGAGCAGGTTACCGGTTTCGCCCCGAGTTCCAATAATTTTTCAATAGTATAAATAGCAACATTACCCGAGCCTGATACCAGACACTCTTTACCTTCCAGGGTATCTTTGTTCCCTTCAAGCATATGCTCTGCGAAATAAACACAACCATAACCAGTGGCTTCCTTGCGCACCAGCGAGCCACCCCACAATAAGTCTTTACCGGTAAGCACACCCTCAAAACGGTTGGTCAGCTTTTTATACTGGCCAAACATATAGCCAATTTCGCGGGAACCTACGCCAATATCGCCGGCGGGTACATCGGTGGTCGGGCCTATATGCCGGTACAACTCACTCATAAATGCCTGGCAAAAACGCATAATTTCACCATCTGACTTACCCTTAGGATCAAAGTTCGCGCCACCTTTACCGCCGCCCAATGGCAAACCGGTAAGAGCATTCTTTAAAACCTGTTCAAAACCCAGAAACTTTATAATGCTGGCATTGACACTGGGATGAAAACGGATGCCACCTTTGTATGGCCCCAAAGCAGAATTAAACTCAACCCGGTAACCCTTGTTCACCTGCACAGTGCCGCTATCATCAACCCAGGCTATCCTGAACATAATTTGTCGCTCCGGCTCTACCATTCGCTCAATAATAGAATGCTTGCAAAAGCGACTGTCTTCATCAAGCACCGGTGCCAGTGAGTCCAGCACTTCTTCAACTGCCTGGTAAAACTCGGTCTGTGCCGGGCTGCTTTTTTGTAATTTAACGATGGTATTGTGGGTATAGGGCATATCATAAACCTGTGTTTTGAATAAGGTGTGTGCAGGGGGCAGCCTGTCAGCGGTTACCCTGTCAATTGCAGTAGCAGACTGGCACAATGGCCAGCAAGGAAATAAAAGCGTCAGGTAATTAACGCAAAAAGAGCCTGTTATGGATCACTCATTACACTTTAGCTTAACTGGTTATAAAAATAGCATGCAATTTGCTGCATTAGCTAATCAGCAACACTTTAACGATGGCCAGACTCCGACCCTCTGTTTGCATGGTTGGCAAGACAACGCCGCCAGTTTTATACCATTGGCCAACGCATTGGCCGGCACACCCATGCTGGCACTGGATTTTCCGGGCCATGGCCACTCGCCTTATCGCAGTGATGATGCCCACTACTATTTTTTTGACTGGGTGGAAGACATTGTCGCATTGTGTCAGCAGCAGGGCTGGCAACAACTGACCATCATTGGCCATTCGATGGGTGGTATGGTAGCAACCGCCCTGGCTGCAGCCTTTCCTGAGCTGGTAGCCCGTTTAGTGCTGATTGATAGTCTGGGTTTTGTTACTGCGGAGATCAGCAGCAGCGAACAGTTACGTCAGGGAATAGTCTCAAGGTTAAAATCAGCCCCCAAACTCAAGCCATACTACCCGGATCTTGCTGCTGCGGCCAGGGCCAGACTTAGCCAGGGCGATTTTGGCATGCAACAAGCGCTGTTACTGGCAGAGCGCGGAACTGTCAGTGACCAGCATGGCGTCTGCTGGAGAAACGATTATCGCTTGCGGTATAAATCGGTACACCGGCTTACTCAAAACCAGGCCAGGGAATTATGCCAGGCAGTGCAGGCTCCGGTACTGGCCGTTTTAGCCAGTGGTGGCCCTTTTAGCAGTAAGCTGGAGGAGGTACAAAGCTGGTATCAAAAGTTAACCGTTACTCAAATAACCGGCGGCCATCATTGTCATATGACAGCCGCCTGCGAGGTTGCCAGGCTGATAAAAACCTGGCTCTGATCACTGCACAATGTAGCTGACTGACAGACCAAAATTAGCACCGGCGGTAGCATAGCCCCGGCTGGTGTAATAATCTTTATCGGTCACATTCGCCAGCCGGGCCCTCAGTGTCAGCTGCGGTGTAATGTCATAACTCAGCCCCACCCCCCATAAAGTATGGGCAGGCGCTTGTGGAAAGACGTCACCGCTAAACCAATCTAGCCCCTGAAAACTGGCACTTTGATAATCTGCTGTAATAAAGGCAGACCAATTGTCAGCGGTGTAACTGCCCCGCCAGTTAATCGTATTTTCAGGCCGGCGCTCCAGCTTAAAGCCGTTGCTACGGTTCTCAGTATCCAGCCAGCTATAGCTGAAATTACTGGACCATTGCTGCCAGGTTTTGAGCAAGCTGAATTCAAGCCCGCTGACCGTAGCCAACACCACATTCTCAGCCTGCTCAACCCCCTGAATAAGGTTGGTAACCTCGCGCTCAAACCAGGCAAGCTGCAACGTTAAGCCGCTTGTCAGATAGCTCAGGGCAACTTCATCCGATATCGACTGCTCTGGTTTAAGATCCGGGTTGGCAAAACCCGGAAAATACAACTGGTTGAATGAAGGCACTTTAAAGGCGGTACCACGACTGGCACGAAGCTGCCAGTGCTCGGTCAATTGATAACCTGCGGCTAGCTGCCAGGTTGTCTCAGCACCATACTGATTAATCGCATCATGGCGGGCCGCTGCTTCCAGCTGTAACAGATTAAGCTGATAGTTAACGCCGGCGAATATTGCGCGATTCGTTCTGCTGGTTTGCTCGTATGCGGTGGCAGATTTTGCCACCTGCTCCTGATACCAGTTAACCCCGCCCACAAATTGTAAGCCGATAGCTAACTCAGACGCCGCCTGATAACTGAACTCGTCACGCTCAGTGACAAAAGGGCTGCGGGAGTCAGGGCCAAAAGTCGTGTCGCTATCCAGGTTACGACTGAGCTGAGCCTGATGTTGCCAGCTGTTCAGCTGCTGTTGCCAGCCAAGCAGATAGGCACGGCTAAGGGTATCAGTTTCATCTTCACGACCAAAACTGGTATCAAACTGATTAAAACCGGAATTCACGTCAGCCTGAGCAGTCCATAGTCCAACATATGAGTGGTACTCAGCCGCAACTTTCAGATACTGCTGCTGATAGCCATCACTATCAGGGTCTTGTGCCGGCTGGGCGTTAAAACCATCAGCCTGACTGGCCCCGGCACTGGCCCGCAGGGTTAACCGTTCAAGTTGCTGACTGACACTGATATCAGCACCAGCCTGGCCATAACTGCCGACACGGCCATGCAATTCCAATGCTCTGCTACGCCGGGTGGTTATGGCAATAACACCGGCCAGAGCATCAGAGCCATACCAGGCAGCCCGGGGCCCCCGGATAACTTCAATCCGTTCAATCAACTCCAGCGGCACCATCGATAAGGCTTTATATCCCAAAGTAGCGGAGCCACTGCGCACCCCATCAACCAGCACCAGGGTGTGACCGGTATTACCACCGCGCACATATATACTACTGTTCTGACCACGGCCACCATCCCGGCTTAAGTTAATCCCGGGTAACTGAGCCAGTAACTCAGGTAAATCGTTTGACTGACGCGCCACTATATCGGCTCGTTCCAGCACCGTAACGCTGGCCAGCACATCTTGCTGCAACGTAGCAGTGCGGTTAGCGTAAATACTGATATGTTCAACAGCCGCATCAGGGGTATCATTTACAATAGAAGTGTCGTTCAGGCTGGCAGCAACAAACGTACTGGCACCAGCCGGATAGCAGGATGCAACCAGCAAGGCTGCAAAAGCAGGTTTAAACATCAAAGCTCCTACAATGTGCCCACCGCACATGTTAGTTAGTTAGTGGACTTTTCAGGCCGGTCTCCGGGCTTACAACCTGCTTGCGCCAAAACTTTACCTTCCCATCAGCTGACAGTGGTATTCAAAGCTTTGATAGTTGTTTACCGTTGCGGGGGCAGCTCTGGCTTAAACCAGATTCCCGTTTAACTGCAGCATGCTGCAGCACCTGAAAAAAAGCGGCCTTAGTAAAGGCCGCGTGCAGTGTAACCGTGAAGCAGAAAATGTCAATAGATAGCCAGACGGCTAAAACAAATCAAATGGCCAGGTTAGTCACGAAAATTAGTAAACTGAAAGGCTTGTTCTAAATCACTGCCGCGTACCAGTGCCATGGCCTCCTGCAAGTCATCACGCTTTTTGCCGGTCACCCGCACTTGATCACCCTGAATAGCAGCCTGAACTTTAAGCTTATTATCTTTAATCAACTTAACTAACTTTTTTGCCATGTCCTGCTCTATTCCTTGCAACAGGCTGACACTTAAACTGTATGTTTTACCCGAGTGCACTACATCACCCTCTTTAAATGAGCGGACATCAAGGCCGCGCTTGACCGCTTTAGCCAGAAAAATTTCCAGCATTTGCTGTAATTGAAATTCAGCTTCTGCTTTCATGGTGATCACTTTTTCTTTCAGAGTAAAATCGGCCTGCACGCCCCGAAAATCAAAGCGGGTGGTTAATTCACGGTTGGCATTTTCTACTGCATTCAGCACTTCTTGCTGGTCGACTTCTGACACGATATCGAATGAGGGCATTTTAAATCTCCTTAGCATAAGCCATTCTGTCTGCTGGTGATTATAACCAGAAAACTGCTACAATCCGAGCGCCGTTTCAAAGCTGGGGGTAGCTGTGCCACAGATTTTTTATCGTTGGGTATGTGTATTGTGTTTTGTGCTGGCAACCGCTGGCTTTTTGGCTGAGCTAAGTGGTCACCGGATCGGTGGTGGCTTTGCTCATATCGACAAAGTGGCCCATTTTGGTATTTTCGCTGTCCTGACAGCTCTGATTTGGAAAGGTTTCAGGCTTACTCCGCTGCCAGCATTTCTGTTGCTGGGTATCTATGGTGGCGCTATAGAGCTGGCACAGCATTACTTTACCCGTCGCACCGGTGATTGGTGGGATTGGCTGGCCGATATTGCCGGTATAGTGAGTTTTTATCTGGTTCGTGCATTGTGGCACCATATACGTCCGCGCAGCCAGCGCTAAGCTGGTGCATTGTTGGTAGGGGCGCTATTGGTCTGCTGGCCGGCGCCAGGCTGCAGCTTGCTGGTTATCCAACCAGGCTCTGGCTTAAACAACCTGCAAATCTGCAGCTTAATTTTACCGATATTCAACAGCAAAATAAGCAATTATGTTTGCTGCCACAGCAAACAAATAGCCCTGTTCAGCGCTTGCTGGTGCCGGTAAAAGCATACGATGTCCGCCATGCCGTAGCGCAATTAATGCCTTATCTTGCTAATAATGCTCAGCTGGTTATCAGTCATAACGGGATTGTTCCGCTTCAGCCGTTGCTGGAACAATTAACACCAGAGCAAGGGCTCTGGTTTTTATCAACCAGTCAGGCAGCTTACAAACCGGCACCAGATCACGTTATTCATAGTGGTACCGGGTCAAGCTATCTGGCAAAACTAACTGCTGCCAGCTGGGAAGATGACGATATTGTCGCAGCAATGACTGTAGCATTGGGGCCGCTGTCTGTTGTTGCTGACATTTATCCGCTGCTCTGGCAAAAGCTGGCAATTAATGTA
The DNA here is from genome assembly GCF_000382165.1 of Arsukibacterium perlucidum DSM 18276. Classification (GTDB taxonomy): domain Bacteria; phylum Pseudomonadota; class Gammaproteobacteria; order Enterobacterales; family Alteromonadaceae; genus Alishewanella; species Alishewanella perlucidum. The sequence goes on from NZ_KB907703.1 coordinate 8,915, forward strand.
GCTATTAATCCATTGACCGCGATAGAGAATTGCCAGAATGGCCAGCTGGCGGCGCCGCGCTATCAACCTCAGATTGAAGCGCTGGTTAGCGAAGTGTGTCAGGTCGCGACAGCATCAGGCTATCCGATGGATATCAGCTCAAGCCTGGCTAAGGTGTATCAGGTAATCGCTGCGACAACTAATAATTTTTCATCAATGCAGCAAGATGTCCAAGCCGGACGGCAAACTGAAATTGACGCTATCTGTGGTTACGTCTGTCAGCAAGCGGCACAACTTAACATCGCCGCACCGGCAAATAAACAACTGCTTATGCGTATTCGGGCGTTAACAACTGCTACTTAGCAGGCCGGTATACCGACACATTTTTATGCCCCAGCTCATGCAATAACAGCGCTTGCAACCGGCTCATCACCCCTTTACTGCAATAACAGTAATAGTGATGGCCAGGGTCTAGTTTAGTGAACTGACTAGCCAGCCGAAAAAAGGGTAATTCCACCACTGGCACGCCAACATCGGCAAATGGCGCCTGCTCGGTTTCTTCCGGGCTGCGGATATCTAGAATTACCGCATTGTCGGCCAGCTCAGCCAGTGTACTAACGACGTGAGCTTCCTGCTCCGCCTGATAATCTATAGTACGGATATCCAGCACTTTAGCCGCTCTGACCACCTGTTCCAGCAATGCCATATCTAACTTACTTTCGTTTTGCTCCACCTCTGTCAGTACGGCATTAACGGTAGGCTTTTTCGATATCACGCCGCAATATTCCGGCATGCTTTTCGCCAGTTCTTCCACGCCTATTTGCCGGGCGATATCAATAATATCCTGCTTATCATGATAAATCAGAGGGCGTAACACTAAATCGGGAGTAACTCTGTCTATCACTGCCAGGTTAGCGATGGTTTGACTCGACACCTGACCAATACTCTCGCCAGTTACCACCGCTTTTATACCTAAATCATGCGCTACGCGACTGGCAGCGCGCAACATCATCCGCTTCAGGATAACGCCCATAACGCCGTTATCAACCTGCTCAAGGATATTATCGACCACCGGCGCAAAATCGACACTTACAAACTTAACCCGATGCGACAGGCTGTATTTTTGCCAAAGATAAAATGCCATCTCCCGCACTCCGGCTTCGTGTGCAGCACCGCCCAGATTAAAAAAAAGATAATGGGTCCGCAGGCCTTTGCGGATCATCAGGTAACTGGCAACGGCAGAATCATAACCGCCGGAAATCAGTGATAGCACGTCTGATTGCGAAGGCAATGGGAAGCCGCCCATGCCACTGAAGCTCTCGCTTAACAGTAATAGCTTATCCTGCTTAATCTCCAGCTTAATCGTGATATCCGGTTGTTTTAGCTGAACTTTCGCCGAGGCAACCTGCTGATTAAGGCCACCGCCGATATACCGTTCTGCTTCAATGGAGCTAAAGCTATGCTTACCTTGGCGCCTAACCCGCACACAAAACGTTTTACCTGCAAGCTGCGACTGATATACCGCCAACACCTGCAAATAAATATCGTGTAAGTCGTTAAAAGCTGCTGTGCGCATTTCTGAGAAAGTAACAATACCCGGAATACAGCCTAAGCGCTCAATAAGCTTGCTCCGAATTTGTGGTGTATCGTTATCGCAACTGATAGTCAGATGATCAAACAGGTTGGTTACGACAACCCCGGGCTCAACCTGAGTCAGGATGTTTTTCAGGTTGCGTTCCAGTAACTTAGTCTGGCGTTTGCGAACCGACTTACTTTTAATCGATATCTCAGGATGCAGTTTAATAATAAATTCAAGCATAATATTCAGACATGACAATAACAGCGCTAAAAAGTGGCGCGGATTATAGCGCAAAGCCAGAGCAACACCTAACATCGTGCTGTACTCTGGCTTTAAGTAATATGCTGTACCCAGACCTGATTACGACCAGCAGCTTTTTTAAATAGCAACTACTACACCAGCAAATCAATTTGCTGAACCAAGACCGGCCTGGCATTGTCAGTAAATGCCAGGCCACTGCGTTGAATTTCGCCGGTTTTTTGCTGCTGTTTATCCAGCAATGGCATCGGTGTAGCAACCGAACTTACAGAAAATGCCCCCAGCTTTGCCTCTGTCATGCTTTGCAGCGGTTGGTTAGGCCGCCATAAATACAGGTATTGCCAGATATCATCGCTGGGGTCGATAAAGCCATTGCCGTTATCATCAAACGCGGCCAGCTCAGCGAAGCCCTGGCCAGTTTGCGGGCCAAACAGCTCGGTGCCATTATTCACCTGCCGGTCGTTGTTGCGATCATAAGCCAGATAATATTGCTGCGCGGCCAGTTGGGGTAGCCGCACTTTGCTGCCATCATTGCGGAGATCAAACAGTTTACTATCGTTGCTCAGTTGCACCGGGCTGCCGGATAAACTGACGATCAGCGGATCTTGTAACGGCTGTTCGGTATAGCTATAGCGTGCCCAGCTTAAAGCCATACTAAACTCAAAAGCAAAGCTGATACTGCTGCCGTCGTTAAGTTGTAATTCGCCGCTGAAGCTAGCATGCACTGCCTGATATCCAAACTCCCACTGCTCGGTTGCTAAAATCTGACCGGCTATGTCTGGCTGGCTTTGACTGGCAGTTAACCACACCGATTGCTGCGATACGCTGCTGCTGAGGGCGACGCTTTCGATGTCCTTAGCGGAAAACTCTGCCATCAATGGTTTATCCAGCCATTCGCTGGTGTGCACGCTTAACTGTGCCAGAATGCGCTTTACCATGCCAATGGTTTGAAAGGCGTTGAACACCTTATCATCGTCTGTCGTCTGGGCTGCCTGATCTGATGTTGTAGTGTTGTCAGGCACCGCAGGCGCTGGATCAATATACATGCCGTTATTAGCCGCAACCGGTTTGGCTACAGCAGGGACAGGGCGTGGTTCGGTATTGGCTTTGCTTAGTAACTGCTGTTTGCGACCATAAGCAATGGTTTTTTGTTCGGCAACCGCAAACTGTTGCGAAGCAGATGTAATATCCATCATTGGCTCCACAAGGTTTTTCTGTTAAACGGTTATCGGCAAGTTCTGGTTAAAGCTTGAGCAGTTTTTTCAGCCTGAACATTAACATCTTGAGCAGGCTGAACATTAATTGTTTGTGATCCCTTGCTGCGGTGTTTTAACCAGGCTGAATCAATTTAACACAACACTAGTTTGCCGCCGGCTCGAAGCTTATTGGATCTGACTCTTTGGCCTTACCCTGCATTATTGATATTTCAACCCGCCGGTTGCGCCGGCGATTTAGCTCAGAGTCGTTTTCCACTAACGGTCGGGTATCAGCATGCCCCATCACCACCACCCGTTGCCGATCAAAGTCAGGCGCCCGGATTAGCTCAGTTGCCACAGATACAGCCCTTTTGGCAGATAGTTCCCAGTTATTACTGTGCAGCTCATCTGACACCTGGATATCATCGGTATGACCACTTACCGTTATTTCGCCGGGTACCTCATTTAACAAAGTCCCTATTTGCTGAATAATAGGCCGGAACCGGGGTTGCAAAAATGATGAACCAGAGGGGAAGGACCCATTTTCACGAATGCGGATAATGATTTGCTGGCCCAGTGACTCAAGCTCAACAGCACCATCGACAATTTGTTGTTCCAACTGCTCTGCCAGCTTTTTTACCATTTCATTGGTTTGCTGCTGCATTTCCTCGGCCGCAGCATCCGCGGCTGCCGCTTCAGCATCTGCGGTCTCTTCTGCATTGGCTGCTGACTGGCCCCCCGTCATATCATCCCGCTGCTCTTGCCGGCCACCAGCTGAATCTTCCTCACCAGCCTGAAACTCTATGACCTGCTGGGTAATTTCCATTGTTTGCTGCTGCAAGGTCTCAATGGGCGTTGGATCGGGCCGGCCAGGTCTGAACTCCATCGCAATAACACTGGTACCCTTTGGGATATCTTCAACTTCAATTTTATTTTGCACCCCAAATGCAAACTTCATTGAACCGGCAATTTGCTTGAACTTCAACACGTCCATTTCTGAAAACGCCAGCAGCAATACGAAAAAGCACATTAGCAGCGCCATTAAGTCAGCAAAGGTACCCATATACTGTGGGAGCCCCGGAGGGGGGCATTTACATTCCTGTTCTTCTTCGTCGTTCATGCGGGCTCTCCGGCAGCGACCTCGCGCTTACCCTGAGCCAGGTAATTGCGTAAAATGCCTTCAATCACTTTCGGGTTCTGACCGTCCTGAATACCCAGAATAGCATCCAGGATCAGCTGATTATTCTGTTTTTCCTGCTGGTTTCGAATGGCCAGCTTATCAGCCAGCGGTATAGCAATAACGTTAGCAATAAAAGCACCATACAAGGTTGTTAAAAGTGCCACCGCCATCGCCGGGCCGATCGCCTTAGGATCATCCATGTTAGATAACATTGCCACCAAACCGATCAAGGTACCGATCATTCCCATTGCAGGGGCAACGTCGCCTAAACTACGAAAAATGGCGATACCTGTTTCATGACGTTTCTCGGTCAGACTGATATCCTTAAGCAACGTAGCTCTGACTACATCTGCATCATGGCCATCGACCAGCATATTGACGCCTTTCTGCATAAAAGCATTGGGTATCTCTGCTTCTTCCAGTGCCAGAAATCCACCTTTGCGGGCTGAGTCGCCTAGTTGTACTGCTTTTTCAATCAACTCTTCCGGCGCTTCAATTTTAAACATAAAAGCTTTGACTGCGATTTTGCCCGCTCCGAGAAACTGACTCAGGGTAAATTTGGTAATAACAACAAAAATAGAGCCCCCGACCACAATCAGCACCGATACTAAATCAGCAAACATGGCAGGGTCGCCACTACTACCAATAATCATCGCCATGACTACAAAACCAATAGCGCCAATCATGCCAACCAGGGTTGCTATATCCACTATTTACTCCTTAATACAGACCCCAAGCGGGAATAATGATTATTTTATATTAGCTTATAGTCGGTTATCGACAAAACTTCGTAAACATTGAGCACTGAATTACAGAAAACAAGTAATTTAGGCTTTCACTTATTCGTTATGATTGACCATAATAGCCTGCTAAGGTAACGTTGCGCACAGTTTTTTTGGGGATAGTCATGAGTAAAAAGAAAGCTGACCTGGGCCAGTTTGAACAGGCAATGGCAGAACTCGAAAGTATAGTGCAGCAATTAGAGCAAGGCGACTTATCGCTTGATGCCTCGCTAACCCAGTTTGAACGGGGTATCAGCCTGGTAAAGCAAAGCCAGCAACAACTTCAAAGCGCTGAGCAGAAAGTTCAATTGCTGTTACAACAGCAACAGCAGGAAAGCCTGCAAGCTTTTACACCACCGCCAGGAGAGTAACTTGGCACCTCAAAGCCTGACGTTGTATCAACACCGGATTGAGCAACAATTACAACTGCAAATGGCTGCCCAGCCACAAATTGCTGCCACCTTACATCAGGCAATGTCATATAGCCTGACAAATGGCGGCAAACGGATCCGCCCGTTTTTTGTTTATGCCTGTGGTAAAATGCTTGGCGCGCCACTTGCTAACCTTGACAGCGCGGCATGCGCTATTGAATGCCTGCACAGTTACTCATTGATCCATGACGACTTACCCGCCATGGATAACGATGATTTGCGGCGCGGCAAGCCAACTTGTCACCGGGCGTTTGACGAAGCCACAGCTATTCTGGCTGGAGACGCGCTGCAGGCATTGGCTTTCGATATTCTTGCCGGACCTGAGGGTAACTTAAGCGCAGATCGCAGGCTGAAACGCATATCTATCCTGGCCAGAGCAAGCGGTATAGCCGGAATGTGTGCAGGTCAGGCAATCGATTTAGCGCAAACTAATAAACGCACTGATTTGGCGACATTGGAGCAGATGCATCGCTTAAAAACCGGCGCCTTAATCGAGTGTGCGGTGCAACTTGCTTATTACAGCAGTGAACTAGATTGCCCAGCTACGCTGCATGCCATGACAGGTTTTGCCAGTGCTTTGGGACTGGCTTTTCAGGTGCAGGATGACATTCTGGATATTGAAAGTGATACCATTGTCCTTGGTAAGCCACAAGGTTCAGATTGCAAGGCAAATAAATTAACTTACCCGGCACTGTTAGGGCTGGAACAAGCTAAGGTTAAAGCAAACCAACTTTATCAAGATGCGTTAGCGGCACTTAGCAGCCTTCCTTACGATACTGATGAGTTAAAAGCCTTTGCTCATTACATTATTGCCCGCAAGTTTTAATAAAGGCATTGAAGATGGCATTAGATATGACCGATTTCCCGTTGTTAGCCAAAGCAGATCTGCCTGAGCAACTGCGTAAGTTACCTCAGGATAAATTACCGGCACTCAGTGCTGAGCTGAGACGCTTTCTGTTAAAAACCGTCAGTCAGAGCAGCGGTCACTTTGCATCTGGCCTGGGCACTGTTGAACTAACGGTGGCGTTACATTACGTTTATAACACACCGTTCGACCGACTGATCTGGGATGTTGGCCATCAGGCTTATCCACATAAAATTTTAACCGGTCGGCGTGAACAAATGCACAGTATCAGGCAGAAAGACGGTTTGCATCCTTTTCCATGCCGTGAAGAAAGTGAATACGATACCCTGACAGTTGGCCATTCCAGTACCTCAATAAGTGCGGCGCTGGGTATGGCAATTGCCGCCAGCCAGGCTAACTCAAAACGCAAAGTCGTTGCAGTTATCGGCGATGGTGCTATTACTGCCGGTATGGCTTTTGAGGCGCTGAACCATGCCGGTGAAGTACGCCCTGATATGCTGGTTATTCTGAATGACAATGAAATGTCGATTTCAGAAAATGTTGGTGCCTTGAATCAATATTTCGCCAGAATTCTATCAGGCAGCTTTTACACCAGCCTGCGCGAAGGCGGTAAAAAGATTTTGCAAGGCGTACCACCATTGCATGAACTGGCCAGCCGCGCCGAAGAACACTTTAAAGGCATGGTTACCCCCGGCACCTTTTTTGAAGAACTGGGTTTTAATTATATCGGGCCGATTGACGGTCACGATGTAATCACTCTGGCCGATACCATTCGCAATATGCGGAATCTCAAAGGTCCGCAGTTACTGCATATCGTTACCAAAAAAGGCAAAGGTTATGCACCGGCAGAAGCCGACCCTATCGGTTACCATGCGGTAGCTAAGTTTGATCCGGACGCCAGTAGCCAACCAGTTAAAAAAGCCGGCAAGCCTACTTTTTCTAATATTTTCGGACAATGGTTATGTGATATGGCCGCGCAGGACGAACGGCTGCAGGGTATTACACCAGCCATGCGCGAAGGCTCCGACATGGTGCAGTTTTCTAAAAGCTTTGCTAAGCGCTACTTCGATGTTGCCATTGCCGAGCAACATGCCGTAACCCTGGCAGCAGGGATGGCGATTGAAGGTTTAAAACCGGTAGTCGCTATCTACTCCAGCTTTTTACAACGTGGCTATGACCAACTGATCCATGATGTCGCGTTGCAAAATCTCGACGTATTATTTGCTATCGATCGGGCCGGTATTGTTGGCGCGGATGGCCCAACTCATCAGGGGGCATTTGATATCAGTTTTATGCGCTGCATTCCAAATATGCTGCTGATGGTTCCTTCCGATGAAAATGAATGCCGGCAAATGCTGTATACCGGTTATCAACACCTGGGACCGGCTGCAGTTCGCTATCCACGTGGCGTCGGCACAGGCATCGCCGCAAACCAGCAGATGCAGTTGTTGCCGCTGGGGAAAGCCAGAATTGTTAAGCAGGGAGCTAAGTTAGCAATTCTGGCATTTGGCCCTTTGCTAAACGAGTGCCAGCAGGTGGCAACTGAGCTTAATGCCACCCTGGTTGATATGCGTTTTATAAAACCACTGGATGAAGCCCTGCTGCAGCAACTGGCATCTGAGCACAGCCATTTTGTCACGGTAGAAGACAACGCGCTGATGGGTGGCGCCGGTTCAGCCGTTAACGATTTTATCCTGCAGCATGGTCACGCGGTTAAGGTACTAAACCTTGGCCTGCCAGACCAGTTTATTAAGCATGGCAGCCAGCAGGAAATTTATGCAGAGCTGGGTTTAGACAGCAACGGCATCAGCCGCCAGGTAACAGCCTTTATTTCCCGTTAAAAGCAACCGTTAATAATTTTAAGCCAGGCACTTTACAGTGCCTGGCTGTCTCCCTGTTCAAACCACACCAGCCCCTCTGCCAGTAGTTTTTCAATTTGTGCTTCGATATGCGCCGAATCTTCAAACTCAAAGGCGTCAAGCTGAGAATCAAATGCCAGGGTTGCAACCGCATTTTTGCCGTTGTGCTTAACGTGATACAGCGCCAGCTCAGCAAGCTGCAGTGAGACCTCCCAGTTAATTAACTGGCCGCCCAAAAGCGGTAACGGATAATGTGCATAACCTATTGAACAGGTCAGCCGAACAATCTGGCCATCGGGTAAATTAAAAGCTGCTTTCGCTACTTGTTCGTTCAGCCGGTAACTGAACTGACGAACCAGATCGATCTGAATATCACGCAGCACCAGCACAAAAGCCGCGCCGCTAAAACGTACTACATAGTCAGAGCCACGGGTTTCCCGGATCAGTAGGCCGCTGACTTGCTGGATCAGGCTGTCGCCAGCACTGTTGCCATACTGATCATTAATTTGCTTAAAGTTGTCCAGATCGACATGCAGTAACGCCAGGCATTTACCCTGATCCTGCATCGATTCCCGATTCCTTTGAAAGTGCTCAATGTCTTTTGGTAATTGTTCAAACATAAAACGCCGGTTACGCAAACCGGTCAGATTATCTTTATGGGTTAACTGACTAAGTTGTTCATTTAACTCGTTTAACCTGACATTACTGTTTTCCAGCTCCTGGGTACGCTGTCTCACCAGCCGCTCCAGCTCCTGCTGCTTGTGCAGCGTATTACGCCGAACCAGCCATAACACACCATACAAGCAACATAGCAGCAGTAACAACCACAATGAACGATATAGCAGGGTTTCATCAAAACGTTCTGGTACTATCAGTAACAGAGTGGTTTCTGCAGCAGATTGCCAGCTATGGCCATTCTGGCGTACCTGCAGCTGAAAAACAAAATTGCCTGGTGGTAAATTGGTATATACCGCCTCAAGCCGCTGCCCTACCTCATGCCAACGACTGTCAAAGCCATCCAGCCGGTAGCGAAAGTGCAAAGCATCTGGTTTGATAAACTCCAACGCAGAATAATGCAATGTCACATTACGCTCATTCATTTCCAGTACTAACCGTTGCTGGCCCTGACTAAGCTGATATTGCTGGCTGGTAGTGACCTGTTTAATTTTCGGTTTTAAAGCCAGCTCTGACATTTGCTTTAAATCTGCCTGTACTGCAATCAATCCTTTCAGTGTTGGAAACCAATACTCTTCCTGCCAACGCACTATTTTAGCATGCCCCGCACCATTGCAGCAGCGATTGGGGCCACTGCCTAACTGCCGGTCAAATGGTGTTAGTACCTCATTAATCACAAAAGGCTGGACACTGCTATCTGGTAAAGACGCCAACGCCAGTCGATAAATTCCTTTATGACTACTAACCCAAACCTGTTGCTGCTCAGCATCGTAACTAAAACCGACAGCCGGGCCATGAGGCATGCCGTTGCCGCTATGCAGCTGCAGCCATTGCTGATCAGGACGACGGATAAAAATGCCATCGTCAATAGTGCTGACCAGCAAACTGTTTTCAGGTAAGTGGATCAGCGCCAGAATATAGCTGTTGTAGAGTGCCGTGCCTACTCCCAGCCGTTGCAGCTTATCTTGCTGATACTGATATAAACCACGCGTAGTACCAACGAACAACTGTTCTGCAGTTTGTTGTAACGCAGTAATATTGCGGGATTCAAATTGCTCATTCAGGGGGGACATCGTTAACTGCTTGTCTTTGGCGTAATACAAACCTCTTACCCCGCCAAGCCAGACCCCACCTTCAATGGAGGGCTGCACCACTTTTATAGCGTTGCCCTGCAAACTGGGGAAAGGTACACTGAGTTCCTGGTTCTGCAAATTGTATTGCAACAAGCCACTATCGGCACCAAACCAAAGCAACTGTGGATTAGGCCAGAAAAAATCATGAATTGTCTGGCTACCCAGCACATTAACATCGAGCAAGGTTGTAAACTTGCCAGCAGAGTTGAGGATTTGCAGCGCCGACTGACCGGCGATAAGCAGTTCATTCGCGGGCGTTAAACCAACGCTGCGTATTACCGGATCAACCAGCCCATCAACCAGCCGTCTGATATTTCCAGCCGCAGCACGGTATAAGCCGTCACTATAACTGGCCAGCCAGATATTCTGCTGCTGGTCTTCAAAGATATCACTGAACCACGGTGTGGTGCCAAGTTCGGCTGTGGTCACCGTTTGCCAGTCTTGCTGATGTTGCCGATAAAACAGCTTGCGATAGGTTGAAATCCAGCTACCATTTTGACTGTCTTTAAAGAGTTTATAAACGGGACTATGCTCACCATCAGGCAACTGGCATTTCTGGATCTCGCCTTCCGGCGTCAGGTGGTAAAAACCGCTCTCGCTGGCAAGGTGAAGACCTTGCTCGGTCACTGTCAAATCATAAACCGGGGTCTGGGCAAGTTCTAACGGCAGCGGGTATACCTGCAATTGCTGGCTGCCAGCAGAGTTTAATTGGTAAATATGCTCTGCACTACTCACCCAAATACTGTCAGCGGCCTTTTCAAGCTGATGAACCTGACTCCGAACTGCCTCAATCCGGCTAATCTTGCCGGCTTTAATCCGGAATAAATTATCTGCTGCCACCCAGATTTCATTATCGGCCACCGCAATCATAGCGGTCACTTCAGCCACTATCGGATAACGTTCAAATTTCAGGGTTTTCGGATCAAAACCCGACAAACCCGCCTTGGTCCCAACCCAGATAAAACCGCTATTGTCCTGCAATAAACGGGTAATGGTATTACTGGCAAGGTGGCGGGTATTATCAGTAGTAAAATGTTCGAATTGTAAACCATCAAAGCGGTTCAGGCCGTATGAGGTGCCTAACCAGATATAACCAAGATCATCCTGAATCACGGCACGAACTGAATTACTGGAGAGACCATCATTGCTGGTCCAGTGTCTGATATCAAAATCATAAACTGACTGTACGGCTTTTACCGGCGCGGCAGTTGTCGCCACTGCGGTTAAAGCTGAGCTATTCTGTTCCGCACCGGCCGGGCCAAATGCGCCCAGCAGTAACATTACAGCCAGTACTATAACTTTTTTCATTCCCTCGCCTTGTGCTCCGAACTTAGCTAGCCGCTAATTCAGCAGCTGATAATATATAAGCAATTGTAATATCAGCCAGGCTGGCACAGCCGCCAGCAAATCGTCCAGCATAATCCCTAAGCCACCATGAACCCGCTGATCAAACCAACGGATTGGCCAGGGTTTAACAATATCAAAAAAGCGGAACAATAAAAAACCAATTAGCAGGCTTTGTGCACTTAAGGGCACCAGTAACATGGTAAGCGCATAGCCAATAACTTCATCCCAAACGATAGCGCCATGATCGTGCTCGCCAACATCATGAGCGGTCTTACCACAGATATAAATACCCAGCGCTGTGCCGGCAACCAGAAATGCCAGATACCAGGCTAAGCCGAGCGCGGCAAAACCGATAATAAAAGGGATGGCAATCAGGGTACCAAAAGTACCGGGTGCTTTTGGTACCAGGCCCACGCCGAAACCTAATGCCAGCAGGTGCTGCCAGCGGCTCAGTTGAAATTTAGTATTGGTCATGGGAAATGAACAAACCCCTGATGCTGATATTCGAATGGTTGCTCAGCCGCTTTTAATTCCAGCTTACCGGCAACGCCCGTGATCCGGCCGATGCAACTGACAGGTACACCATAAGGTGATAATAAAACATCAAGACTGCCACGCTTATTTTCTGGTACGGTGAATAACAGTTCGTAATCCTCGCCACCTGACAATGCCATTTGCAGGGCCGTGGCATGATCGCAGCTGTCTTTTAATGCCTGCGACAGTGGTAGTTTATTGACGTCAATGTATGCCCCTACCGCAGATCTGCGCAAGATATGCGGCAAATCGCCACATAAACCATCTGAAATATCCATTGCGCTACTGGCAACATTACGCAGAGCCTGGCCAAGCGCAACCCGGGCCGAAGGAAAATGAAAGCGTTGTAATAAATGAGCCTGATGTTTTTTGCTGGTTTGGGCGTGCCCCTGGCACACTTTTAAACCCAGCGCAGCGTCACCCAGAGTACCGGTTACGTAGATGTAATCGCCGACTTTAGCACCGGAGCGGGTAATAGCACGGCCACGCGGTACCTGACCCTTGGCAATCATGGTAAGACTAAGCGGGCCACGGGTGGTATCACCGCCTACCAGCCGACAATTATAATAGTCGGCAGTTTCAGCCAGGCCAGCAGCAAACTGACGCAGCCAGGCTTCATCAACCTTAGGTAAAGTTAGTGCCAGAGATAACCAGGTTGGCTCAGCACCCATGGCTGCTAAATCACTGACATTCACCGTAACCAGCTTATGGCCCAGCGCCCTCGGATCGACATCAGGAAAAAAATGGGTGCCACAAACCATCGTATCGGTCGTAACGACTAAATCGTAGCCGTCTCGCATTTGCAGCACTGCACCGTCGTCGCCCACGCCAACAATCACATCCTGACGCGCGATACCGGCGTCAGCAAAGAAGCTGGCGATAAGTTCAAATTCACCCATAGTATGTAAAAAAGCCGACAAATGCCGGCTCTCCGTTAGTTGGTCCGCAACACCCGGACCGCTTTATCAAGAATACCATTGACAAATTTATGGCTGTCATCAGCAGCGAAGGCTTTTGCCAACTCAATTGCCTCATTGATAATCACTTTATAGGGCACATCCAGCCGGTATTTCAGCTCGTACGCTGACACCCGTAACACTGCTTTTTCTACCAGATCGATATCTTCAAACGGTCGTTCCAGATAGGGCTTTAACGCCTCATCCAGTTTGCTGTGGTGCAAAACAACACCACGTAAAATATCCTGAAAGTAAGCAACATCAAGTTGCTTAACATTATTTTCCAGCAATAATTGCTGCTCAATGTCAGCTATCGGGTTATGGCTGACCTGCCAGCTGTAAATACCCTGTACTGCCAGTGAACGCGACTGACGACGCACATTTGGTTTCATAAATTTTCCTGTTACAGCTGATCCAGTACGTTAACCATTTCCAGCACTGACATTGCCGCTTCTGCGCCTTTGTTACCTGCTTTGGTGCCCGCACGTTCAATTGCCTGTTCAATACTATCAACGGTTAGTACGCCAAAAGCGACTGGCAGATTATAGGTTAATGCCACCTGACCGATACCTTTGGTACACTCACCAGACACGTACTCAAAATGTGGCGTACCACCGCGGATCACTGCACCAAGGGCAATAATCGCATCATACTTTTTGCTGGCAGCCACTCGTTGCAAAGCCAGTGGCATTTCAAAGGCACCAGGGATCCGCACAACTGTAATATCCTCGTCGGCCACGTTGCCTACCCGCTTTAATGTGTCAACGGCACCCTCTAACAGGCTTTCAACGATAAAACCATTGAACCGTGCCACCACTAATGCGAACTTTTTGCCCTTGGCTACATAGCCGGCTTCAATCACTTGCATGGTAAATCCTCTCGAATCTGCGGCTGCAAAAATCAGCCGCGCATAATATCACAAAAACCGCAAATGCGGCATTGCTGTTATTCGGATACGTAGTCGACTACTTCCAGTCCGAAACCAGATAATGCATGGTATTTTTTAGGCTGGCTAAGCAAGCGCATTTTCTTTACGCCCAGACTGGCCAGAATTTGTGAGCCCACCCCAACATTGCGTGAGGTACCTTTCCATGGTGCGGCTTTGGGTTGTTCACCTTTATCTTCAGCTTCAAATGCCTGCACCATCCGTATCAGCTCAGCTGTAGATTCATGCTTACCCAGCAACACCAGCACCCCTCCTTCATCAGCAATCCGCTTCATTGCGGTATGCAGCGGGAAACTGCGATTCGCTGCCCGGTCAGCCAACAGCAGATCAGAAAACGTGTTGTGCAAATGGACCCGCACCAGCGTCGCTTCCTCTGGCTTTATTTCACCTTTTACCAGGGCAAAATGCAGCTGATTATCGATGGTATCTTTAAAAGTCACCAACTGAAAATCACCGACTTCGGTCGGTAACTGACAGGTCGCTACTTTTTCAATAGTGGTTTCATTTAAATTACGGTATTCAATTAAATCAGCAATGGTACCAATTTTAATATTATGCTCACGGGCAAACACTTCTAAGTCGGGTCGCCTTGCCATGGTGCCGTCATCATTCAAAATTTCTACGATTACCGCTGCAGGCTCTAAACCGGCCAATCGGGCTAAATCACAACCTGCTTCAGTGTGGCCGGCACGCACCAGCACGCCACCATCCTGTGCCATTAACGGGAAAATATGCCCTGGTTGCACAATATCTGCCGGGCTGGCGTCGCGGGCCACTGCGGCTTTAACTGTCCTGGCCCGGTCCGCAGCCGATATGCCGGTTGTTACCCCTTCAGCCGCTTCAATAGAAACGGTGAAGTTAGTGGCAAAGGGCGACTTGTTTGCATCTACCATTAACGGCAAATTAAGCTGTTTGCAGCGTTTTTTACTGAGGGTAAGGCAAATAAGGCCACGGCCATGCTTGGCCATAAAGTTTATCGCCTCAGGCGTAACGTAGTCAGCTGCCATCACCAGATCGCCTTCGTTCTCGCGATCTTCATCATCCATCAGTACTACCATTTTGCCCTGACGAATGTCTTCAATAATTTCAGCAGGTGTATTCAGTTGCATAAAAACCCTTGTTAAATGTTGCTTCAGTAATACAGGTGCCTGACGCTGTTCTGTACCGGTTTTAAAACGTTCTGATCTGTTTTTGCTCAGTCAACTGCACTCAGTAGCGCTGTCAGCCGCAAATCTGGTCCAAGCCGGCAAATATCGTTGAACTCAAACCGGTTAGCCTGACTCAACGCCTTTAATTCTGGTAGTTCTGCCATGGCCCTGGCCTGTGGCCCCAATAATACGGGCGCCTGATATAAAATAAACTCATCGACTAATTGTTGCTGTAACAAACTCCCTGCTAGCGTGGCGCCCGCTTCTACCCAGATACTGCGCACCTGGCGGGCGGCTAGCAGCTTTAGCAAAGCCGCTAAATCAAAGTAACCATCGTTACTAAGCGGCACTGCTTGCTGCTCCACCTGCCATGGCATTTGCCGCTGTGGCTTATCAGGGGCAATACACAGCAAAATGGGGCCGGCTAAACTGAACAGTGGCTCACTGCCGGTTAATTGCTGACGCCGGTCCAGAATAATTCTTAATGGCTGACGTAATTCACCGTTATTTAATGTCGTTATTGGCGTGGCGTCGGCTGGTTGACGTACCGTCAGGCGGGCATTATCAGCCAGCACTGTGCTGGCCGTAGACAGCACCGCGCTGCTTTGCGCCCGGTGCAACTGCACATCGGCTCTGGCTGCCGGGCTGGTTATCCACTTACTCTGACCATTGGCGAGCGCTGTGCGACCATCAATACTTGCAGCCAGCTTCAGCCTTAGCCAGGGTCTTTGCCGCTCCATGGCACTAAGAAAGCCTCGGTTTAACGCTCTGGCCTCAACTTCCATTAAGCCACTTTCGACCTTGATCCCTGCTTGCTCTAGCAGTGCCACGCCCTTGCCCGCAACCAGCGGATTAGGATCAAGCATTGCGATCACCACCCGACTTACCCCGGCAGCAATCAACGCCTCTGCGCACGGTGGCGTGCGGCCAAAATGGCTGCATGGTTCCAGCGTCACATAACAGGTTGCGCTGCGGGCTTGCCCGCCAGCCTCCGCCAGCGCATAGACTTCAGCATGGCCTTGCCCGGCCTGATGATGATAGCCCTCGCCAACCACCTTGCCGTTGTTAACCATTACCGCCCCAACATTCGGGTTAGGATCGGTGGTAAAGCGGCCTTTAGCTGCTAACTGCAGCGCGCGCGTCATAAAGTCGTGATCAGCCGGCATAAAAGCCACTATTGCTCTCCTAAGCGGGCAATTTCTTCACCGAATTCACGAATATCTTTAAAAGATCGGTAGACAGAAGCGAACCGGACATAAGCCACTTTATCAACCTTGACCAGCTCATCCATGATCAGATTACCCAGCATATTACTGGCCAGCTCACGCTCGCCAGTCGCCCGTAACTGCGATTTAATTTTCTGAATAAGCTGTTCAATCTGCTCAGTGGATACCGGCCGTTTTTCCAGAGAACGCAACAAGCCATTGCGCAGCTTGTCCTCGTTAAATGGCTCACGTGAGCCATCCCGTTTAATGATCCGCGGCATCACTAATTCTGCCGCTTCAAAAGTAGTAAAACGTTCATGGCAAGCCAGACATTCGCGGCGCCTGCGAACCTGATGGCCATCGGCAACCAGGCGCGAGTCAATTACCTTGGTGTCATCAGCATTACAAAAGGGACAATACATAGGCAGTTCTCAGAGATAAAAATGGCCGCAAATGCGGCCATAATAGCACTAAATTATCGGTTAAGCATAAACCGGAAAGCGACTGCACAATTGGCCAACATCGGCTTTCACCCGTTCAATCACGCTTTCGTCGTTAATATTGTCCAGCACATCACAAATAAAGCCCGCCACCTGGCGTGCCTGTTCTTCTTTAAAACCACGGCGGGTAATCGCTGGGGTGCCAATACGTAAACCACTGGTAACGAAGGGAGAACGCGGGTCATTAGGTACAGAGTTTTTATTAACGGTAATATGCGCTTTGCCTAAAGCGGCATCCGCATCTTTACCAGTAATATCTTTGTCGATTAAATCCATCAGAAACAGATGGTTCTCGGTACCACCTGAAACAATCTTATAGCCACGTTTAATCATTTCATCACACATGGCTTTGGCATTGTTCAGCACCTGCTGCTGATACACTTTAAATTCCGGCTGTAACGCCTCTTTAAAGGCGACCGCTTTGGCGGCGATAACATGCATCAACGGCCCACCCTGACTTCCCGGGAATACCGCAGAATTCAGTTTTTTCTCAATCGCTTCGTTTTTACGGGCCAGAATTAAACCACCACGGGGGCCGGCCAGGGTTTTATGGGTAGTAGTGGTAACGACGTCGGCAACCGGAACCGGGTTTGGATATAAGCCTGCGGCAACCAAGCCGGCAACATGGGCCATATCAACTAACAGGTAAGCGCCTACTTTATCGGCGATGTCACGAAAACGCTGCCAGTCTACAATGCCAGAATAGGCAGAAAAACCAGCAATAATTAATTTTGGTTTATGCTCAAGTGCCAGAGCTTCGGCCTGCTCATAATCAATCACACCCGTTTCAGGATGTAAGCCATACTGCACAGCTTTATACAATTTGCCTGAAGAGCTGACATGCGAGCCATGAGTTAAATGGCCACCATGCGCCAGGCTCATACCTAGTATAGTATCGCCAGCTTCCAGCAAGGCTAAAAATACGGCTGCGTTAGCCTGGGAACCGGCATGCGGCTGCACATTGGCATAATCGGCGCCAAATAATTGCTTGGCGCGGGCAATAGCTAAATCTTCAGCAATATCAACAAACTCACAACCGCCATAATAGCGCTTGTGTGGATACCCTTCTGCATACTTATTGGTAAGCTGTGAACCTTGCGCCTGCAATACCCGCGGACTGGCGTAGTTTTCAGAAGCAATCAGCTCAATATGCGCTTCTTGTCTGGCGGTTTCATCGGTTATTGCCTGCCATAATTCCGGGTCAAAATCGGCAATATTCATCTCACGCTTTAACATGCTTTCTCCTGGGCGCGGGTTACGCTAACTGGTTTAATCACTGGGGTCTGAACTGGCGCATATTCTACCCTGATTTCACAAAGGATGCACCGAAAATATAGCCATCTGGCCGTCTGAAGGTGATGGTTATCGGATTGGCTGGCAAAACGCACAGCAAGCTTTACAGCTGCCTGTGCTTTACAAGGTAGTGGCAGCCCACTACTATACTGTATATCAATACAGCGAAATAACCACTATGGTCAGTCAGCGTAAAATTATTCATATCGACATGGATTGCTTTTTCGCCGCAGTAGAAATGCGGGACAATCCGGCACTGGCCAGTATTCCTCTGGCGATTGGCGGCAGCCGCACTAGCCGGGGTGTTATTGCTACCTGTAACTATCCGGCCCGTGCTTTTGGTGTGCGCTCTGCCATGCCCACCGGCCAGGCCTTGAAATTATGCCCGCAACTGCATCTGATGGCCGGCAATATGGATAAATATAAAACAGTTAGCCGGCAAATACGCGCTATTTTCCAGCGTTATAGTGATCTGGTTGAGCCATTGTCGCTGGACGAAGCCTTTATTGATGTCAGCGACAGCAGTCATTTTGGCGGCAGCGCAACCCGGATTGCCGCAGATATCCGGCGCGTTATTCTGGCTGAAACCGGCTTAACAGCATCAGCAGGGGTGGCGCCTAATAAATTTCTGGCAAAAATTGCCAGTGATGAAAATAAACCTGATGGTTTATTTGTTATTACTCCGGGTGAGGTCGCCGAATTTGTTGAGAAACTGCCACTGGCCAAACTACCCGGCGTTGGCAGTAAAACAGCAGAGCGCCTGGCCCGGCTGGGCTTAACCCATTGCAAAGATATCGCTGATTGCGATCTGGCAGTACTGGTAAAGCAGTTTGGCGCCATGGCAGATAGCCTGTTAAAACGCAGTCAGGGTATAGATGAGCGCCCGGTGCGCGTAGAGCGCCAGGCTAAGTCGGTTGGGGTTGAGCAAACACTGGCGGCCGATATCGATGCTTATCAGGACTGTGTTGAGGCGCTGAGTTCCTTATGGCCCAAGCTGCAACTGCGCTTGGCTAATCAGGGTGAAAAGGGCCTGCAGAAAATCGGGGTAAAACTTAAATTCAGCGATTTTCGACAAACTACTGTCGAATGTCAGGCGCAAACGGCCAGCCTGGAGCAGTTTTTACCGTTGTTGCAACAGGCGTGGCAACGCCGGCAACGTCAAGGGGTGCGACTGGTAGGTTTACAGCTTGGCTTTAACCCACCTAACCCCGGGCAACTTTGCTTGCCATTTGAATCGCAAGCATAAAAAAGCCAGCTCGTTGGCTGGCTCTTTACAAATACTATCAGATTAACCGGTTACAGTGACGTTTTCAGCCTGTGGACCTTTCTGACCTTCGGTAACTTCGAAAGTTACGCGTTGACCTTCAACTAAAGTTTTACGGCCAGTACCATTGATAGCGCGGAAATGAACGAATACGTCTTTGCCGCCTTCGCGCTCAATAAAACCAAAACCTTTATCTTCGTTGAACCACTTAACTGTACCGGAAATTAACTGTGACATAACACTCTCTTACTTTAACTAAATTTGCCGAATTTTCGGCGACTTAAATATTACCGGCCAGGTAGTCAAGCGGGTAAATATTCAACTGCATTATCAGTTAAGCTGATCACGCGGTCAACATAAATACCAGACGAGCAGAAAATATATTCTATTACAGGCCGCACCGGCTAAATTGCATCTGCCAGAGCGGGTTACCGCCGGCAGAAACAAGTTAACTTTTTCAGTGTAGCAGTAAAAACGCTGAACAATTAACCAGCAACAAATTATTTTTTTCTACGCACCGGGCCACTACCATCGTCACCACCTTCAAAGAAGGTTGGGGTCTTGGTTTTTGCGCTGTCAGGCTTAACCGGCCTTGGCTTAGCGGCTTTTGCCGATCCGCTGGCCTTACTTCTCACCTTAGGCTGTTGCGTTGGGGCAACAATCCCGCTAAATCGCGCGGGTAATGCCTCTACCACTGAAAACTCAATAGCATGGCGTAAAAACGCTTCAATATTCTGTAAACTCGGCCAGTCTTTTGGCCCCACCAGCGATATTGCCTGGCCCTTTGCTCCTGCCCTGCCGGTGCGGCCAATCCGATGCACATATTCTTCAGGGTGCTTTGGCAGATCAAAGTTAATAACGTGTGATACCTTAAGTAAGTCAAGGCCGCGAGACGCCAAATCGGTGGTAACCAGCACCTGAAATTTACCAGTGGCAAATTGCTGCATTACACTATTTCGCTGTTGCTGACTTAGTTTTCCGCTTAATCCCACTGCAGTAAAACCCGCTGCTTCACACACACTGGTTAAGCGTTCGGCGTCGGCACGGGTAGCCGTAAACATAATAAGCTGATTAATGTCCTGCTGTTGTAAAAAGTGGCTCAGCAGCGCTTCCTTATGGCTTAAGTTATCGGCGAGGAAGAACCGCTGCTCAATATCCTGGTGTTGCTGGTAGCCAGCCCCTACCGCGACCCGGTATGGATTCTTTAACAAGGCCAGTGCCAGATTATCCACTTCAGCATGATCGAGCGTGGCCGAAAATAACATAGTCTGGCGTAAACGATGGTCAGCCGCTTTATTGATGAAGGTAAGTTGCGGCAGGAAACCTAAATCCAGCATCCGGTCAGCTTCATCCAGGATCAGCATCTCTAAACCATGCAAAAACAAGGCTTTATGCTCAAGGTGATCGACGAACCGCCCCGGTGTTGCTACCACAATAGTTGGCTGACGCTTCAGGATTTTTTCCTGATCATTGAAGTTTTCACCGCCAACAATTAATGCAGCTGTAACCGGGGTATTGGCCACCAACAACCGCAATTGGGCATAAACCTGCTTCGCCAGTTCCCGGGTAGGCGCTAAAATCAGCGCCCGGGCGTCTTGCTTTGACAATGCCCTGCTTTTCAACAGCCGCTGCATCATTGGCAATAAATAGGCCAGGGTTTTACCCGAGCCGGTTTGCGAGGATACAATTAAATCGCGGCCTACCATTACTGCCGGTATGGCTTCTTGTTGAATCTCTGTCGGCTTAGCAAAGCCCAGATGCTGGATGGACCTGAGTAAGCGTGGATCTAACGCTAAATCTTTAAATGGCAAAATTAACCTCATCACCTTGGAGTACTGGTATATGATAACCGAACTGGCCCATTTGAGTTAATAAGATTGCTTAAGGTACACTAAGCTGCTTATTTACCCTGCAACCCGAGTAGCCCTGATATGAGTAATGCGTTACGTGACCAGCTGCTGAAAGCTGGCCTGGCCGATGCCAAAAAAGTAAAAAAAGTAAAAAAAGAGAAGCACCAGCTAAAAACTCAGGCTGGCAAAAAAGCCATACCAGACAACCAGACAGCAACGCTGGCACAGCAAGCCAAAGCTGAGCAAGTAGAACGCGATCGTGAACTTAACCGGCAAAAGCAAGCTGAGTTAGCCCAAAAAGCTATTGCCGCTCAGGTAAAACAAATAATTGAAACCAATGCCATTAATAGTAAAGGTGACGTTGGCTTTAATTTTGTTGATGGTAAGTTGGTCAAAAAGCTGTACGTCAGCAGTAAACTGCATGACGAGCTCAGCCGAGGCCTGGTGGCCATTGCCCGTCTGGCAGAACAGTATATTTTAATCCCTGCGCAAGTAGCAGAAAAAGTAATGCAGCGTGATGCCGCTAGCATAGTGTTACTTAATACCAAGCAACAACAACCGGATGAAGATGATCCTTATGCTGATTATCAGATCCCGGATGATTTGATGTGGTAATTTTTTGCTAATCTCTATCTATAGTCAGGAGACACCATGCGTTTATTAACTTCGTTTTTATGCCTGTCGCTACTGCTGCTTAGCAGCTCATTATCAGCGGCCAGTGTCTGGAAAGTCAGTAAGGGAGATCAACATTTTTATCTGGCGGGTACAGTTCATTTGCTTAGCAAAAGTGATTATCCACTGCCTGCAGCGTATGACACTGCGTTTAATGCCAGCAGCCATTTACTGTTCGAAACCGATTTAAATGTGTTAACCAGCCCGGCCGGGCTAACAAAAATGATGCAGCAAAACACCTATAGTGACGGCAGGACCCTGGAGCAGGTATTGTCAGCCGGGGTTTATCAACGGCTAAAAACTTACGCCACTGCACGCAATATGCCGATTGCAGCAATCAGTCGTTTTAAACCGGGTTTTGCCGCCATGATGCTGGCAACCGTTGAAATGCAACGTTTAGGTACTGCAGAAACCGGCGTGGATATGCATTATATGCAACTGGGGCAGCAACAAAATAAGAGCATTGCCGGCCTGGAAACCATAGATGAACATCTGGCAGTGCTGGATGGCATGAATCAGCTGGATCCTGATCTGACCATCAGTTCTACCCTCGATGATATGCATAAAGTTGAAGAGCAACTGCTTGAAATGAAGCAAGCCTGGCGTGGTGGTGATGCCGCCAAACTGGAGCAATTGTTTATTGGTGATTTGCAGCAAATACCGCAGTTGTATGAGATTTTACTGGTTAAACGCAATCACGCCTGGATGCCACAGTTACAAGCGCTAACCAGCACCGGGCAAACTACTATGGTATTGGTGGGCGCTTTACATCTGGCCGGTGAAGATGGTTTATTGCAGCTGTTACAACAACAAGGCTATGCCATAAGCCAGCTTACCGAGTAACGCTTAGCGGCAAATTAAGCTGCTCCGCCAAAACGCAGCTATTTAACGGCAACCCTGGCGGGCGCTAACACCTTTTACCCCTTCGGCAAACGCTGGCGCAAGTTGCCAGCGTGGCCGGATAGGAGTTAAAGGCAATTCGCGCTTACGGGCGACCAGCAAATAACAGCCTGCAAAATAATTCAGATACTTCTCAGCAAAGCGTTGCATACTGTTGTTGCTGTACTCACTCACCAACATGCTGCCATAAAAAAAGCGTTGTTCAGACAGCACTTCAAAACCAATCAAATGTAACCAGTCTTTGACCCGGCCTGGCGAAAAAAACCGGCCCTGCCAGGGATAACGCTGCTTCAGCCAGGGTGCGATACCAACCAGCCCCAGAATACTGAGCGGATTAAAACCGGTTAATAATAAATAACCATCTGGCAGCAGTACCCTATGGGCTTCCCGCACAATATGGTGCGGATCGGTTTGATACTCCAGACAGTGGCTAAGTAATACCGCATCAATACTATGGCTATCTATTGGCAACGTATCTGGCAAACCAATCAGATGACTTTTACCGTTATCTGTACTGCCTAAATGTACCTGATGCTTAATTTTGCAACCCGGTAAGGTTAAGTCACTGCTTAAATCGCCCACTTTAAGCAAATAGTAACCAAAAATTTGCTGCCACCATGGCTGTAATTGCCCGGCTATTGCCTGCGCTAACGCCGGCCCCTGTAAAAACGCCTGCCAGCTCTCAGGTACCTGCGGTTCGTTTTCGTTCAATGCCGGTTTCATGATAAAGTTGTGCCTGCTTTAATGTTGAGAGACCTTTAATGTTTAAAGAAAACGTTAAGAGAAAACCTGATGCTGACTATTAACCCGCTTGCTGCCTTTGAGGATAACTACATTTGGAGCCTGTGTCAGCCAGATAACCCATTTTGTATTGTAGTTGACCCCGGCGATGCTAAACCAGTGCTGGCTTTTTTAAAGCAACAGCAGAAGTCTTTGTACGCAATTCTGATCACCCATCATCACCCTGACCATACCGGTGGCCTGGCTGAACTGCAACAAGCCTGGCCGGATGTGCGGATTATTGGCCCTGGCGCCGAGCAAACCAAAATACCGCTGTTAACCGAGCAGGTGCAACAAGGTGATACTGTTCAGCTGCCACCTTTTCAAACTCAGTTACAGGTAATCGATTTGCCCGGCCACACCCTTGGCCACATTGGCTTTTACAGCAAGCCTTACTTATTTTGTGGTGATACCCTGTTTAGCGCTGGCTGCGGCCGCCTGTTTGAAGGTAGCGCGGCGCAATTACATCACTCCCTGTGCAAACTAGCGACATTGCCAGCCGATACACAAGTGTATTGCACGCATGAGTATACGCTGGCAAACCTGCGTTTCGCCCTGACAATTGAACCTGATAATCAGCAGTTAAAAAATTATCAGCAACACTGTCAGAGCTTACGCCAGCAAAATAAGCCCACATTGCCCGGCAATTTGGCAACCGAACAACAAGTTAATCCGTTTTTACGATGCGAAAACAAAGCGTTGCAACAGCGCTTCCAACAAAACACCAGCCTGGGCCTGTTTACCCTGCTCAGAACGATGAAGGACCCGTTTAAATCCTGACTTGCAATCAGGCTTTGAACAGGTAACATTAATTTTTTTTCGCGGAATTGTGTTATGCATTTAAAAATCTCTGCCGTCATGTTAGTTGCACTGCTTAGCGGCTGTGTCAGCACGACAGGGTCAGCGCCCCAAAATACCGGGACAACTAAAAACACCCCAGCGTTGGTGCAGGTAAAAGGTGCCAGTGCTGAACAAATTGCCAACCAGTTGTGGTACGCCGCCGATACGCCGCCTGAACAATTAGTGCCACTTGATGCCACTGAATTGGAAGATTTATGGCAGCGCATTCAGTTACAGCTTACTTTTAACGTTCCACAAACCCGGCCGATAGTTGAACAGCGTAATTTCTACAGCCAGCACCAAAGTTATCTGGACCGGGTCGCTAACCGCGCTCAGCCTTTCCTGTATCATATCGTACAGGAGCTCGAAAAACGTAATATGCCGCTTGAACTGGCGTTGTTGCCAATCGTCGAGAGCGCGTTCGATCCTTTTGCTTATTCGCATGCCAGGGCTTCAGGCATGTGGCAGTTTATGCCGGCAACCGGCACCCGTTTCGGCCTGAAACAAAACTTCTGGTATGACGGCCGGCGCGATGTTATTGAATCCACCCGGGCGGCGCTGGATTACCTGCAATATTTATATAACACCCTGGAGCATGACTGGCTAAACGCCATTGCTGCTTACAACGCGGGCGAAGGCAGAATTGGCCGGGCAATCCGGGCCAACAAGAAGCGGCGTCTGCCAACCGATTTCTGGTCACTTGACTTGCCAGCTGAAACCACTGCCTATGTGCCAAAGCTACTCGCTCTGGTTGATATTTTAAAACGACCAGATGACTTTGATATCGTCTGGAAATTTATTGCCAACGAACCCAAAATTGCCGTGGTAGCTACTGATGGCCAGATTGATTTAGCTATCGCCGCTGAACTGGCAGGGTTAAGTGTTGCAGAATTGCAGGCATTAAATCCAGGGTTTAATCAATGGGCAACTGATCCGGACGGTCCACACCAACTGGTGCTGCCGCTGGCAAAAGCGGATCACTTCAGTCAGTTGCTGGCGCAAACTCCGGCAGCAGACCGCTTACAGTGGCAGAGCTATACGGTTAGCTCCGGCGATACGCTGGGTAAAATTGCCCGCCAGTATAAAACCACTGTCGATGCCATCAGCCGCCTGAACAAACTAACTGGCAACACCATCCGGATTGGTCAGCATTTGCTGATTCCTATGTCTGCAAAAGCAGCCGATCAATATGAGCTGAGCCAGCAGAACAGGATTGCTAAAGCTCAGGGGCGCGCCGGGGGCAGTGTTAAAGCCGAATATATCGTTAAAAGCGGTGATACCTTGTGGGACATTAGCCGGGAACATAAAGTAACTGTGGCTGAATTGGCTAAATGGAACGGGATGGTACAGCGTGACCCGTTAAAGCCCGGTCAGAAACTGGTAATATGGCATGACAGTAAAACCAGCCCAAGCACTGCCATCACCCGCACGGTAAACTATAAAGTACGTAAAGGTGATTCGCTGGCCCGGATTGCTCAGCGCTTCAGCGTCTCGGTTGCTGAAATTATTAAATGGAATAATATTAATACTGAGCGCTACTTACAGCCTGGAGAGCAGTTAAAGCTGATTGTTGACGTAACTCAGGTTTAATCCCTATCTTAATAAGCAGCGACAGCCGATAGCCAATTTAAACAGTTTGCGGAGTAACAACATGAAAATTATGATACTTATTGTCGGCTTACTGTTTAGCCTGTCGGCTATTGGCCAATTTCAGCTAATGGGCAATGGCAGTTATACCCTGCAAGATGGCAAAACCGTGCCCATACAGTATGGGTTTAGTTATATCCGCAAGGAAGGCCAGTATCATTTTAGTGCGGGTAAACAAAGCCTGATCGTTAGCAGCCTGCCCCAGAAATACTCGCTGGCATTAATCCTGCAAAACGAAGATGAGGTTTGGGTACCGGATTTTGTTAGCGCACCACTTGCCGAATTTGAGTTTGAGATCGCGGATTTTAAGTTAAAACTTACCCAGCAACCCGAACTTAAGGATGGTCGCGGCAATTACATCTTACATTACGATGGTGGCCGCTACCGCTTTAGCCGCGGCCCTGGCCAGGTTAATTTTGTATTTAACGAGGAAGGTATTGCCCGGGTAGAAATTAAAGGCATGCTCAAGCTAGCCAATACTAAACCAAAGGTATAAGTTGATAAACAGGGTAACGTTGCCTTTAGCTGTTAATCAGGCTCGCGTTGCAGCTGCAGCGCGGGTAGCATACCTGACGCCACACATAACAGGGGCGCGAGCAAGGTAACAAACCAAAAGCTTTGCAATTGCACGCCATGCCACAACGCATACAGTGCTGCAGTTAGTTGAAACACAATCCCAAACAACCCTACATACACCAGCATCCGGTTAATAAACCGTTTTGGCATGGCTGGCAGTCTGCCTGGTTTAGCTTTTTTGGCTGGTTTTAAATCTACCATCGCTACAACTGAGCATCGCTTTGTTGCTCTGGTGCTGCCAGGGCAAAGCCGGCCAACTGCTGGCAATGATGATATATCCGGCTGATGGTAGGATATTCCAGGGTGTCGAGCTTAAAGCGCAATGCATTGTACATTTGCGGCACCAGACACAAATCGGCCAGAGTGATATTGTCACCATAGCAAAACTCGCCGGCAGTCTTTTGCAGACGCTGCTCCAGGGCGTTAAAGCCAGTATGTAGCCAGTGGTAGATCCACTCGGTTTTCTGATCGTCATTTAAACGCAGTGGCCCGGTCAAATACTGTAATACTCTAAGATTGTTCAACGGATGAATATCGCAGGCAATATCCAAAGCCAGCGAGCGCACCTGTGCTTTAGCCTCAGGATCTTCTGGCAGCAGCGCTGGCTCAGGATAAACCTCATCAAGATATTCAATAATGGCCAGCGACTGGTTCAGGCTAAACTCACCATCAACATAAGTCGGCACCAGCTGATTTGGATTCAGTTGCTGATACTCAGCACTATGTTGCTGGCCACCGTCTTTTAGCAGGTGTACCGGTATCGTTTCAAAACTAAGTTGTTTTAAATTCAGGGCGATACGCACCCGATAGGCGGCGGATGAGCGCCAGTAGCTATAGAGTTTCATCCTGTAACACCTGCTCAATTATTGGACAAAAAGAATCACCGCTTGGCAAAGGAGGTGAAAGCACGTATGTACTTTTTTCTGCGACCGTTGCAGCCCTGGACGGGCGGAAACGAGCCCCCAGGGATGGGTTTACGGCGTGTTGCAGAAAAAATGTACGGAGTGTTTGCACCGGACCAGCTAATTACTTCGCCTTATATTGCACCACTTGCTGGTCGATAGCACCAAAAATACTCTGGCCATCGCTATCCAGCATTTCCATTTTAATGGTATCACCAAATTGCATAAAAGAGGTGCCGGGTTTGCCATCACGAATGGTTTCAATCATCCGGATCTCGGCGATACAGCTGTAACCTACGCCACCTTCGTTAATGGCAGTACCATACTCGGTGCCCTGCTTATTTGATACGGTACCTGAACCAATTACCGCGCCGGCACCCAGCTTGCGGGTTCTGGCGGCATGGGCTATCAACTGGCCAAAGTTAAAGGTCATATCGATACCGGCATTGGGTTTACCAAAAGGTTTACCATTATAAGTCGATAATAACGGTAAATGCAGCCGGCCATCCTGCCACTTATCACCAAGCTCATCCGGGGTAACGGCAACCGGGCTGAAGCTGGAAGCAGGTTTAGACTGGAAAAAGCCAAAGCCCTTTGCCAGTTCGTTTGGAATTAAACCGCGCAGTGACACGTCATTAACCAGCATAATAAGCCGTATTTTATCTAGCGCCTGCTCCGGGCTTACTGCCATTGGCACGTCGTCGGTGATCACCGCCACTTCACCTTCAAAGTCGATACCATGATCAGTGCTAATAGCCTCAATCGGATCACGCGGGCCAATAAAGTCATCAGAGCCACCCTGATACATCAACGGATCGGTCCAGAAGCTTGGCGGCATCTCAGAGTTACGCGCTTTGCGCACCAATTCAACATGATTTACATAAGCACTGCCATCTGCCCATTGGTACGCCCGTGGTAAGGGTGACTCGCACTGTGCCTGGTCAAACGCCATTTCGCCATCCAGCTTACCGGCATTAAGCGCCTGATACACCTGTTGCGCTTTCGCTGCCAGGCCTGCCCAGTTATCCAGCAGTTGTTGCATGGTGCCGGCGATCTCTCTAATCGCGATACAACGGCTTAAATCACGACTTACCACCACTAACTGGCCGTCGCGGGTATTATTTTTTAAACTTGCTAACTTCATATCAATCCTTAACTTAGCCCAAGCCTACGGCTTGGTTTTCCAGCTGTTGACATAATCCGGGTTTTCGGTGGCCAGGGCAGCTTCGCCCACTTCCAGTGCATCGCGGGTGTCCAGCATTACCGCCACTTCGTCGGTAAACTTCTTTTTATACTCGCGTCCGGCGGCAAAGGCTTTCGGATGTGGGCCATGGGTAAAACCGGCCGGATGAAAGGTTACCATGCCTTTTTCAATATTGTCGCGGCTGAAGAAATCACCGGCATGGTAAAACAGCACTTCATCGTAATCATCATTGTTATGATAAAACGGCACTTTTAATGCACCAGGATCACTCTCAATTGGCCGCGGCACAAAGGTACACACCACAAAGCGCTGCGCCACAAAAGTAGTATGAGCAGACGGCGGTAAATGATACCGATGGCTCATTAATGGCCGGATATCACGCCAGTTAATCCGCATTACTGCTAAGTCACCGTGCCAGCCAATTGCATCCAGCGGGTTATAGGGGTAAGTAATTACTGACACCTTGCCGTGGCGTTTTACTTCAACCTGCCAACTGTCTTCACTGTATTGCGCTTTAAAAGCGTCATTAATTTTTGGCGTGTCGAGCATGGCCGGGTCAAAAATGGCGTGATTGCCCACCAGGCCCTTTTCCGGTAGCTGATAGCTGTCATTAGTGGCTTCAATCAGCAGAATAAACATCGGCTCATTCGGCACTAAACGCCACATGGTTGAGCGTGGGATCACAATATAGTCACCGTCACGTACGCTCAAATGGCCAAAATCACAATAAAGCTCAGCACTGCCCTCATGAATAAACAGCAGCTCATCGCCATCAGCATTACGCGCCAGCTTGCTCATACTGTCTTTTAAACGCCAGGTCCGCATTTTACAGTGGCTGTTAAACAGTAGATCAGGCACCGCCCACGGCGATTGCGCACTATCCAGCTCAATCTGGTTAAAGTTGAACAATTGAGGCCTGAGCGGCCCCTGCCAGTCACTCCAGCCAGTTGGGGCATGAGTATGATGGAAGTGCGTTGCCGGGCCAAAAAAGCCACTACGGCCGGTTTCCCGCTCATATATTGCCTGCTCCGGAAAATCAGCATGAGCCTGGCGTGATACATCACCTTCCTTTAAGGGAAAAGATGCCCATTTACGCATTGCTTAATACTCCGCGCTGAATTTGATCTTCTTCGATAGACTCAAACAAGGCTTTAAAGTTGCCCTCACCAAAGCCTTCGTTACCTTTACGCTGGATGATTTCAAAAAATACCGGGCCAATCACAGTTTTGGTGAAAATCTGCAATAAAATACCGTCTTTCATTGGTGCACCGTCGATTAATATCCGCAGATCACGCATCTGGTCCAAATCTTCCTCATGGCCTTCTACCCGGTCATTAACTTTGTTGTAGTAAGTTTCCGGAGTAGGCATAAACTCCATCCCGCGATTGCGCAGAGTGCGTACCGTTTCATAAATATTGTCTGAGGTCAGGGCAATATGCTGAATACCTTCACCTTTATACTCGCGGATAAACTCTTCAATCTGTGACTTATCATCAGATGACTCGTTAATCGGAATACGGATTTTACCGCACGGCGCAGTCATCGCTTTAGATACCAGCCCGGTCAGTTTACCTTCAATATCAAAGTAACGGATCTCACGGAAATTACCGATGTTTTCATAGAAACCGGCCCACAGGTTCATATTGCCGCGCATCACGTTATGGGTTAAATGGTCCAGCACTTCCAGGCCAACGCTGTGCTTAGCCATCTCAACCTGCCAGTTGTCATAGTATTTGAAGTCGATGTCATAAACTGAACTGGCACCATAACGGTCAACAAAATACAGCAAGCTGCTACCGATACCGTATACGGCAGGAATATTCAGTTCCATCGGCCCAACCTGGTTTTTATACTCTTTCGCGCCATTGGCCAGCGCATGTTTCAGTGCCGCAGCGGCATCAGTAACCCGAAAAGCCATAGCGCACACTGAAGGCCCATGCGACCTGGCAAATTCTTCAGCTTGCGAATTCGGCTCAGCGTTAATAATGAAATTAATATCACCCTGCTTATATAACCAGGCCTGCTTTGAGCGGTGCTTGGCAACCTCAGTAAAACCAAGTGAATGGAACAAGTCTTTTAATTTCTGAATGCCATCGGCATCAGCGGCAGTATATTCAACAAACTCAAAACCGTCTGTGCCCAGCGGATTGATGGTATTTTTTGTATTTGGCATATAGGGATTCTCCGAACAACGAATGTGGGCGCTATCATGCGCTTACCAACAAAAAAAGGAAGAGCTGGCGCTGCGGTAGCAACTAGCTATAACACCACTAAATTTGTACACAAATAACTACAAAACAGGGTATCGAAAATTTAGTTAAACAAAAGGGCCGACGGATAAGCCTGTCAGCCCTTAGTTAGTAACGTTTTACGGACAAGCCGTGTTTATATCTTTACAGTCTTCCGATTTATGCCGTAATCACGCAACTTATTGGCCACTGCTGTGTGGCTTAAACCAAGTTTTTTCGCTAACTGACGGGAACTGGGATAGGCAGGGTACAGCTTACGCAGCAGGTTAGCTTCAAAGCGTTTTACTGCCTCATCCAAAGTGCCATCGAAATCCTGTTCCAGATAACCAAAGTCGCTGGTGTAACTGGGCAACTGCAAATGCTCTTTATCCAGCTCATAACCATCTAACAAGGTAACAGCACGATACAAGGCATTCTCCAGTTGACGCACATTTCCAGGCCACGGATATTGCTGTAAGAACTGGCTGCAACTTTCGGTTAACCGCGGCGCTTTGCGTCCGAGCCTTGCAGCGAAGCGGGCGATAAAGAATTCAGCCAACGGCACAACATCTTGCCTGCGCTCACGCAGCGGCGGTAATGTCAGGGTTAAGACATTAAGCCGATAGAACAAGTCTTCCCGAAAACGCCCTTCCTGCACCATACCGGGTAAATCTTTCTGGGTGGTACAAATCACCCGCACATCCACTTTAACTTCGTTTTCATCAGCCACCCGCCGAAAACTGCCATCCTGCAGAAAACGGATCAACTTAGTCTGCAGCTGGGTGGACATCTCGCCTACTTCATCCAGAAAAACACTGCCGCCATTGGCTTGCTCAAAAATGCCCTTTTTACCCTCGGTACTGCCGGCAAAGGCATTAGAGCCATAGCCAAATAACTCAGATTCAGCAACATTGTCCGGCAGAGAAGCACAATTTACCGCCAGAAAGGGTTTGCCTGCCCGGCTGCCTGCGGCGTGGCAGGCGCGGGCCAGTAATTCTTTACCAGTACCGGTTTCACCCATAATTAAAATAGGTGCATCCAGCTGAGCCATTTTTTTGGCTTCTCGCACCACTTTACGCATCAGGTTACTGTTGGCCTGCAATGTATTGAAACTTTCCTGATCGCCCTTTTTAAAGGCCACCATGTGCTGACCTAAACGGCTTTCAGATTTTAGATTGATTACCGCACCTGCCAGAATTTCATGACCGGTTTCATCAGGCACCATCACCGGCAAGATATCAGCAATAAAACGTTTGCCATGTATTTCAAAACGCCGGGTTTGTGCCAGCACCTCGTCGCTTTCCAGCCAGCGCTGAAAATTAAAGCCCTTAACCATACCTTGCAGAGACTGACCCTGAATATCACGCTGCGCCACCGATAAGGCTTCCAGGGCAGCATCATTGATTACGGTTACGTTAGCTTTAACATCGATAGCAATCAGGCCATCTGGCAGCGTTTTTAATAAGGTAGTAAGTTCATTGTGTTCACGCTCAGACGGTAAAAACGCAGTGGTTTTAACATCTTCAACGCCGGCAATCCGGCGCATTTTCGCCATCAGCTCCTGGAATTTCTCGAAGTTGACTGTTGGAAACGACACATACATCCGGTTTAGCGACGGATCCACTTCGATGCCTCGCAAATCAAGCTGATAGCCAACCAGTATATTTAATACCTCCTGAGCAAGACCCAGGCGATTCTGACATTGAATTTCTAAACGCATAACAGCGACATACCCCGTTACCAGTGATTGGCAACATAATACGGTATCAGACCACTACCAGACCAGTACTTTTGTAAAGATATGTGAACAAATAAGTTGAAACCTGACTGCAGCGCGGTGAATAGCTGCAACAGAGCGAGTACTGAGGGGTATTGAGATGCGCCAATAACCAGGCTATTGGCGCAATGAATGCCGGGGCTACTTAGTCAGCTAACAGGCTGTCGGTTTTAGCAGCACAAATAAAATCGTTTTTATGTAAGCCTTTAATTGAATGTGACCACCAGGTCACCGTTAGTTTACCCCATTCCAGCAGTAATGCCGGATGGTGGCCTTCATCTTCAGCCAGTTGCGCAACCTTGTTGTGAAACGCCCAGGCTTGCTTAAAGTTTTTAAATTTGTATAACCGCTCCAACTGCAAAATACCGTCGCGAGATACCGGGGTCCAGTCGGGGATTTGCCGCATTAATGCCGGTAATTCAGCATCAGACACCTTCGGGGCATCAGCTTTACAGGCTTCGCATTTCATAGCTGTTAATTCAGTCATTACAGTTCCTAACTTGCTTGTTTTTGTTTAGGTTGAAACCGCGGTTCATGCAAGCCAAGTGCTTTAGCCTGCTCAACCAGCGCCATCATATCCAGATGGGCAACATCAAATAAATCATCAATGTTGTTCAGTAAAAAATAAATGGGCTGCATTATATCAATCCGATACGGAGTGCGCAGAATATCAACGGCATCGAAGGGCTTACGCTCTGGCGTGGCAGATTCCAGAGCATAAACTGTCTCGCCCGGCGAGGATAAAATCCCCCCACCATAGATCCGTAAGCCATCAGCGGTTTTTAATAACCCAAATTCGATGGTAAACCAATACAGCCGGGCCAGGAACACCCGGTCTTGCTTACTGGCTGCCAGGCCTAACTTACCGTAGGTATGAGTAAACTCAGCGAATGCCGGATTGGTCAGCATAGCGCAGTGGCCGAAGATCTCATGAAAAATATCCGGTTCCTGCAGATAATCAAATTCTTCGCGGGAGCGAATAAAGGTGGCAACCGGAAAGCGCTTATTAGCCAACAACTCAAAGAATTTATCGAAGCTGATTAACGCCGGGACTTCTGCGCACTCCCAGCCTGTGGTCGCCCGTAATACTTTGCTGACTTCTTCCAACTGCGGAATACGGTCCGTTGGCAACTGCAGCTTTTCCAGTCCGGCCAGAAACTCATCACACGCCTTGCCTTCAATTACGCTCAGCTGGCGGGTTATCAGCTCATGCCAAATCTGATTGTCTTCGTCTGACCAGGCAATAATACCGTTGTCATCCGATTGTCTGGATACATACTGGCTTGTCTTACTCATATACAACCTGTTGCAAATAAATTAGCGGCCTGGGCCGCCTTATTGGTAGACCGGATACTAGAGGATAAGACTTCGACTGTGTATCGTGAACTGATGAAAAGCCCTGTAAAGCTGAGGCCACTGTCGTAAAGATAAAGTTACAACAAGCGGCCGAACCTTAGTACAGTTGGGTTTCAGGCCTGTTGCTGCATTTTTTCCAGTGCCTGTTCTAAATCAGCGATAATATCAGCGACATGCTCTAAGCCTACCGATACCCGGATAAGACCATCGCTAATTCCCGCCATTTTCCGCTCTTCGGGCGTGTAAGGGCTATGAGTCATCGAAGCTGGGTGTTGAATAAGTGACTCAGCATCCCCCAGGCTAACAGCCAGGCTTAGCAACCGACACTGATTAATGAAATAACGGCTTTGCTCAAGGCTGGCATTTAATTCAAACGCCAGTACACCGCCAGCGCCTTGCATTTGCTCACCTAAAAAGCGATAACCAGCATGGCTCGGCAAACCTGGGTAGTAAACTTCTTTTACCGCCGGATGTGCTTGTAAAAACTCAGCGACCTGCTGGGCGTTCTGACAATGACGCTCCATCCGCACCGCCAGGGTTTTCAAACCCCGGATAATAAGCCAGGCGTCATGCGGGCTGATAGTTGCCCCCATATCCTTTAAGGTAGTCATCTTTATCGTGGCAATTTTTTCGCTGTCGGCGACAATAATACCGGCCACCACATCACCATGGCCATTCAGGTACTTGGTGGCGCTATGAATAACAATATCAATGCCATATTTGGCAGGTTGCTGTAGTAAAGGAGTTAAAAAGGTATTGTCGACCACTGAAATCAGCTTATGCTGCTGGCAAAACTGGCCTAAAAACGCCAAATCCAGCACCACCAGATTCGGGTTAATCGGCGTTTCAGCAAACAGCATTTTGGTGTTGGGTTTAAGCGCTGCTGCCACTGCCGCGTGATCAGTCATGTCGACAAAACTCACTTCAATACCATAACGGGCAAACATGTGGTTAAACAGGGCAAAACTGCAGCCATATATGGCTTTACTGGCGATCAGGTGATCACCATGTTGTAAAAATGCCATAGTACTGGCCGCCACTGCGCCCATGCCGGTGGCGGTGGCCGCGGCATCATCCATGCCTTCAAGCGCAGCAATTTTCTGCTCCAGCTCACGGGTGGTCGGGTTACCCAGCCGGGTATATATGTAGCCTTCCTGCTCGCCGGCAAAACGGGCAGCACCCTGTTCGGCATTATCAAAAACGAAAGTAGAGGTCTGATACAACGGCGTTGCTAAGGTGCCATGTTGGTTCTTTTCTTTGCCCGCGTGAATACAAAGAGTATGCGGGTGAACATTTTTAGTATGCATGGGTTTACTGCGTAAGGTAGTTAAAGACCCGCACATCTTTAACAGAAATCATGATTTTTGGAAGCATGCCAGACATCTTGCAGTCTGGCATGCTTCTAATTATTTAAGTAATTTTGTCAACTTTCACTGGCAGTACTTCGCCCGCGTAAGCGCTGAATCAAACTCTGGCTAAGCTTAGCAACATTAATCTGCTGCTTTTCAGCCAGCGGCAAGGGGCGCAGCTGCTGCATCGCCATATTGCCTAAGCGGGCAACCAGTAAACCGGCAATCACGCCCTGGCCGGCTCTGGCCGACAGTTTTGCAGTCAGTTCACTGCTCATGACATCTGACGCCATATCAAGTGCTAATTCGCTGCCGCCGGCCCACAGTATGGCCGCCAAAGCACGTTTTAACATCACCAGGCTGCGCAACTGCCCCACCGGCGCACCATACAACGTAGCAAGCTGGCGAACCATCCGGCTGCTGCGCCAGACCACCAATAACATATCGATTAGTGCAAACGGGATCACCGCCACCGCCAGACTGGTATCAGTCCCCGCTCGCCAGATTATTGCCTTTGCCTGCTTATCCAGCGGTTCCAGCACCATTTTGTCCAGCAGCTGCAGCTTTTCCAGATCACTGTGTTGGGGTTGTGCCGCGTTCTGCCATTGCTGTGCAGTGCTTTGCAGAGCAGGAGTAGCAGGTAATTGCCTTATAATGTCCTGGCATAACGCATCGGCCTCGCCATACTGGACACTTTGGGCTATCCGCGCTGCGCTGCGCTGCCAGTGGCTGTTTTGCTGCAGCCGGCGCCATAGCCGCCACTCCCGCCATAACAGCCAGAGCGCTACAACAAGCACGGCAGCACTTAGCAAGCTGAAAATAGCACCCTTAACCGGATGTTGCTGCCAGCTGACAACTACGGCATCAAGCCATTGCCAGCACCCCAGCACTAGCAGGCTGAACAGCGCCAGCCAGATCAACTTACTTAATACGGCAGGTTTGGCTGCCACCGGTGCAATCACCGCTACCGGTTCACTCTGCCAGTCGGCAGAATCAAACTCTGCCCGGGCTTTTAAAACCGGCTTTGCCGGCTCCGGGCTCTGCTCGCTGACCCTAAAAAACTGAGCGGGCTTCAACGGTTTCATCGCAACTTATCTCCCAGCAAAAATTGTAAGGCATGATCCATCCGAATATGTGGCAGGTTCGCATTCGCGGCCAGGGGTAAAGGCAATAAAGATGGAAAGCTAAACTTATGGCTGGCAAATACGGTGTTGTCAGGTACCTCGGCCGGAACATCGCCGGGGAATAAACTGATCTTGTTACCGCTTTCACTATCAGTACCGGTTAAACACACCTGTTTTTGACCATTTTGCTCAATAAAACCTGACTGACTGGCGCTTAGCGCTGCCAACGCCATAGCTTCGGTTTTTGCCAGCTGATAAGTAGTCTGTTTAAGCGGCTGACGGAGCAGGCTTTGCAGCAGCAGGGTCAGCGCCTGGTGCTGCTCTGGCGTAACATGGTCAGCCTTACTGGCTGCGAATAACACTTTGCTGATTTGCGGTTTAAACAGCCGGCGCAACATACTGGACGGTCCATAGTTAAAGCTCTGCATAATCAGCTGCAGCGCCTGACTTAATTCCTCCGTGGCCGCCGCACCGGCATTGAGCGCACTTAAGCAATCGACCAGTACAACCTGACGGTCTAACTGCGAGAAGTGCTGTTTATAAAAGGGTTTAACCACATAGTCACGATAGCTTTGATAATGGCTGGTCAGTTTTGCCAACAGCGCACTGTTTTCACTAAGCTGTCCGGGCAACAGCGGCACCAGCTGCAGCATCGGCGCGCCCGCCAGCTCTCCCGGTACTAACAAGCGGCCGGGCTGGTTTAAATAGGTGCCAGCGGTAGCACTGAATTGCTGCAACAACTTTTTATAGGCTTCGGTTAACGTTTGCAGCTGACCTTCGCTGGCATCATTCAGATCCGTTGTAGCAAGCAGACTGTTAAACTCAGCGGCCAGCGCCTGGCGATGCGGTTTAGCGAATAATTGCCAGCTGAACTCACACCACTGCTGATAATCAAGCTGCAATAGCGGTAAATCCAGCAGCCATTCCCCCGGATAATCAACAATATCCAGTTCCAGTTCACTATAAGATTGCAGATGAGAACGCAGGCCCTGGCTTGCCTTATAACGCAGCGCGAGGCTCAGTTGACTCCAGCCGGTAGTTGAAGGAGGCCATTGCGGCGGCTGTTGCTGTAAAAAACTCAGATTATGTTCAAACGGAAACCGTGGAATAGTGAGTGCTTGCTCGGCGGCCAGCCGGCCTCCCAGATAACGCCCTTGCTGCACCACACCAAAGAATGGCAAATTTTGCGGGCTGTCGCCCTGGGTAAGCTGATGAACCAGCGAGGTAATGAAGGCAGTTTTACCTGCCCCACTCAGGCCAGTTACGCCCAGCCGGACATGCCGGTCCAGGGCGCGGTGGCGTAATTGACGACTTTGATGCTGCAGCTTATCAAGCCAGGTCATAAAGCTCCGTTTATAAGTTATTAAATTCCCGGTTCAACTGAAAGCGGCTTGATGTTACATGGCGTTCCATATCCTGTAACCGCAGCTCCAGACTATTGTAGCGATTTGCCAAATGTTGCAAGGCTTGCTTTGGTGGCTCACCACGCTGCCACACCCGGGTTTTAACTTCTACCGTAGGCTCTTCAGCCGTTGCAGCACCGCTTAACGATTGCTTAGCTGCAACTACTGACTTTTTTTCGAGCACCATCCAGCCGGCAATATACAACGCAGGTACAAACCAGCCTACACCAAGAAATACCGCAGATACAGTGACCAGACGTACCAACCAGGTTTCCCAGCCAAAGTAGTCAGCTATCCCGGCACATACCCCTGCCACTTTACCATTGACGTCATCACGTAATAATTCACGTTTTGGCTTAGTCATGCTGGTTTCTCCACTGCGGGCTTTCAGCATCTAAAATCGCTTCCAGAGTATGAATGCGCTCGGCCATTTTCTCAGCCCGGGCCGCCAGGTTGTTTAACTGTTGTAGTTCAACATCCGTTAACCCCTGTTGCATTTTACTTCTGCTGCGATAGTGCATAATTACCCATAAGGGTGCCACAAAGATCATAAACAGGATCAGTGGCACAAAAATTAACTCATGAATATCCATTTAGCTGCTCCTGCGACGCCTGAAATCAGGCGTCTCCTTTACTGGTTTTTTTGGTTACTTTGGCTTTTAGTTCAGCAAGTTCATTATCGATTTTATCTTGCGCAGCCAGTTCTGCAAACTCGTCTTTCAGGCTTTTCTTGCCCAAATCATAAGACTCGACCTGCGCTTCCAGCGAATCAATTTTCTGCTCATAACGTTCAAATTTGTACATCGCATCGTTGATCCGGTTACTATCAAGTGATTTTTTCACTTCCAGCCGGTTTTCAACAGTGGTGCGACGCATTAACATTGATTTCTGCCGGGCTTTAGCATCAGCCAGTTTTTCCTGCAGCTGTGATACCTCATCCTGCAACTTACTAATGTGCTCGTCTAACACGGCAATATCACGCAGCAACGCATCGGCTTGCTCCGCTGCTTTCTGCTTTTCAATCAGGGCAGCGCGCGCCAGGTCATCGCGATCTTTACTCAATGCCAGTTCGGCTTTAGCCTGCCAGTCATCTGCTTCGCCTTGCAATCTGCTGACAACCCGTTGTAAATCTTTTTTCTCGGCAATCGTTTTGGCAGAAGATGAACGTACTTCTACCAGTGTATCTTCCATTTCCTGAATAATCAGCCGTACCATTTTTTCC
Organism: Arsukibacterium perlucidum DSM 18276; assembly: GCF_000382165.1. Taxonomy (GTDB): domain Bacteria; phylum Pseudomonadota; class Gammaproteobacteria; order Enterobacterales; family Alteromonadaceae; genus Alishewanella; species Alishewanella perlucidum. The sequence goes on from NZ_KB907703.1 coordinate 47,875, forward strand.
GGATCTTCGGCTTTATCCAGCAACGAATTGATGTTTGAGTTCACAATGTCTGAAAAGCGTGAAAAAATACCCATCTTAGTTACCTCTGTCTGTTGATGTTATTACACTATTGCTTATTCAGGTTTCTTGCCAACTTTGCAAATTATCATAACGCATTAATTTTTAATAACTTTATTTATTTTAAACAAAAGCTTTAGCTCCTGCAGTTTATGAAATACACTACTTATTAGCCAATTTAACTACTTAGTAGCTGCCAATGAACAGAAAATACCAACAAGACAACCTGATTGGCCAGGCCAATAGTTTTTTAAACGTACTTGATCAAGTATCGCAACTGGCACCGCTGGATAAGCCGGTGTTAATTATCGGCGAACGGGGCACGGGCAAAGAGCTGATCGCCGCCAGGCTGCACTTTCTGTCGCAGCGCTGGGACCAGCAATACCTGACCCTGAATTGTGCCGCATTAAATGAGAACCTGCTGGAAAGCGAGCTGTTTGGTCACGAGGCAGGGGCATTTACCGGCGCAGGTAAACGCCATGAAGGTCGGTTTGAACGGGCAAACGGTGGCACTTTATTTCTGGATGAGCTGGCAAATACTCCGGCACTGGTGCAGGAAAAACTACTACGGGTAATTGAATACGGCGAGTTTGAGCGGGTCGGCGGTAGCAGGCCTGTAAGGGTTGACGTCCGGTTAGTGTGTGCCACTAACGAAGATTTACCCACGATGGCTGAAAACGGCGAATTCAGAGCCGATTTACTCGACCGACTAGCCTTTGACGTTATTACCCTGCCGCCGATGCGCGAACGCCGGGAAGATATTTTGCTGTTGGCCGAACATTTTGCGATGAATATGGCCAGAGAACTTGGCTTTGAGCTGTTTAGTGGGTTTAGTGAAAAGGCAAAAAACACCCTGCTTGACTATCACTGGCCCGGTAACGTGCGTGAATTAAAAAACGTGGTAGAGCGCAGTGTGTATCGTACCAATAACCCTTATGTGCCAGTGCATCATATCCAGTTAAACCCGTTCGAGTCGGCCTTCAGGCCTACCCAGCGTATTAAAACCCGACCGCAAGCGGTGCAAAAATCAGCAGAACCACTGGTAACCACTGTCAATACTGCTGATAATAGTCAGGCGGTTAAGCCCGGTGAGCCTGTCAGCGATGCTATTGATTTCAGTAATGGCGTCGACTTCAAAACCTTATCGCAGGATTTCGAAGTAAAGTTGATTAAGGATGCACTCAGTGCCAGCCAGTATAATCAGAAAAAGACCGCAGATTTACTTAACCTGACCTATCATCAGTTACGTGGTTATATGAAAAAGTATCAGTTGCTGGAAAGCCAGCAGGGATGAATTTGTCTATTAAACATTTTGTATATCCGATATACAGCTGTGCAATGCTAAGCGCCTTGCTGTTGCTTGCTGGCTGTCAGCCGCAGCTACCTGAAGCAGCGCGCAGTGGCCTGGTTTATTGCTCAGAGGGATCACCAGAAAGCTTTAACCCGCAATTAGTTACCTCCGGCACTACTATTGATATTATCAGCCAGCAGTTATATGACCGGCTGGTCGATATTAACCCTGACAATGGCGATATTATTGCTGGCCTGGCAACGAGCTGGCAGGTCAGCGCGGATGGTACCCGCTATCAATTTACGTTACGTGACAACGTCAGCTTTCATAGCACTCATTACTTTTCACCCGGCCGGAAATTTAATGCCAGCGATGTGGTATTTACTTTCAACCGGATCACCGACCCGCTGCATCCGTTTCATCTGCAAGGTGGTGGTGTTTATCCTTACTTCCAGAGTGTCGACTGGGCAAGCCTGGTAAAACAGGTAGAGGCCATCGATGACCATACCGTAGTTTTTAAGCTACAACGGCCTGACAGCTCGTTTTTATCTAATCTGACAACCGATTTTGCTGCCATCCTTTCGGCAGAGTATGGTCAGAAATTGCTGGCAGCAAAACAACCCGCGCAGATTGACCGCCTGCCGGTTGGCACCGGCCCCTTTCGCTTCAGAGAGTACCAAAAAGATATTCTGGTCAGGCTATATCGTAACAAAAACTATTGGCGCGGCGACACCCAACCCGAGCAACTGGTATTTGATATAGTGCCTAACAATGCCAGAAGAATGGCTAAGTTATTCACTCACGAATGCGATATCGTTTCTTACCCAAGGGTTGCAGAGTTAGAACTGATCGCTGCACGGCCTGACGTAACTGTCCAGGAAAGCACCAGTATGAATGTCGGCTTCTGGGCCTTTAATACTCAAAAGCCACCTTTTGATCAGTTGGCTGTGCGTCAGGCACTGGCAATGGCCATTAACAGAGCAGCTATTTTACAAGCGGTTTATTATGGCCAGGCGACACCGGCCTACGGCATTCTTCCTCCAACCTCATGGGCATACAATGATGGCTTGCCGGCGCCAGTGTACTCGCCGGCCAAAGCCCGGGCGTTACTTGCCGAAGCAGGCTACCCTAACGGCTTTACCATGGATATCTGGGCCATGCCGGTACAACGCTTATATAATCCTAATGCGCTGAAAATGGCAGAGTTAATGCAAGCCGACCTGGCCCAGATTGGCGTTAAAGCGAATATTGTTTCTTATGAGTGGAACAGCTTCCGTCAGAAACTCGGTAACTTTGAGCATGATTCAGTACTAATTGGCTGGGCGGCAGATAACCCTGATCCTGATAATTTTTTCCGCCCCTTGCTTAGCTGCGCCGCCAGAGACAGCGGCAGTAACCGGGCTAACTGGTGCGATCCGGCATTTGATGAAATTATCAGTGAAGCCCTGTTAACCGCAAACCAGCAGCAACGCCGGGCCCTGTACTTAACTGCGCAACAGTATTTACATCAACAGCAACCGCTGGTAGCCATTGCCCATTCGCAACGGTTTCAGGCAATCAGCAGTTCAGTTAGCGGCGTAACTATTAACCCTTACGGTGGCATAGCCCTGCAGCACGCAAAAAGGGTTGAACCATGACCCGCTACCTGTTACGCCGCTTGTTTCTGATGGGATTCGTATTTCTGGCGCTTAGCCTGCTGGCTTTTAGCCTGGGCTATTTATTTCCTGGTGATGTGGTACAAAATGTCAGTGGTTTAAGGCCAATTGATGATAACCAGCGCCAGCAACTGATTAGTTATTACCAACTGGACCAGAATATTCTGCAGCAATACCTGGCGTTTTTGGGGCGGATTACCCAGGGAGACTGGGGCTTGTCTTTTTCCAGCCAGCAACCCTTGCTGCATGAAATAAAACTGTTGCTACCAGCCACGCTTGAGCTGGCAGCTTACGCATTATTATTGTCGTTTATTATTGGCATTCCACTTGGGATCCTGGCCGCATTTAAACCGGATAATATTATTGGGAAATCTATTTCTGCGCTCGCCATGGTTGGCTATTCGCTGCCGATATTCTGGTGGGGCTTATTACTGATAATGTTTTTCTCACTGGCATTAGGCTGGCTGCCTTCAGCCGGACGTATTGGGGTACTTTACGAAATTCCTCATAGCAGCGGTTTTATGCTGTATGACATTCTGCAAGCAGACATTAACTATCGTAACGAAGCGCTGCACAACGCACTTCAGCATTTATTCCTGCCAACTATTGTACTGGCAACCTTTCCGACAACTGTAATGATCCGCTTTGTCCGCGACGCTATGCTCAATGTCTGGGAGCAAAACTACATTAAAACAGCCAGGGCAAAGGGCTTAAACCGTGGTCAGGTTCTTTATCGCCATGGCCTGCGCAATGCCTTGTTACCCGTTATACGCCAAATAGGTTTGCAATTCAGTACTCTGATTACCCTGGCAATGCTGACTGAAGTGATCTTCTCCTGGCCAGGCATTGGCCGCTGGCTGATTGACAGTATTTACCAACGCAATTATCCCGCTATCCAGGCTGGCTTATTGGTAATATCGACCATGGTAATCACCATCAACATGCTGACAGAAATTTTGCATGCTTTTTTTAACCCGTTAGCCAGGCGAGGTTAATATGAGCAAGTTCCGCTTATATCTTGAAGAAAACAACCGCTCACCGGTTAAGCAGCTTTGGCGTGAATTCAGGCGACAGCATTCAGCAATGACCGGGTTAGTGCTGTTTATCAGCTTCTTTGCCATCAGCCTGCTGGCCCCTTTCATTACGCCACATGATCCGTACTTACAGGTTGATGAACTCTTACTGTTACCGCCGTCCTGGAGTGCCGCCGGCCTGGTGCAATATCCTTTTGGCACAGATGACCTAGGCCGTGATTTACTCTCCCGGATGATCAAAGGTACCAGCTATACCTTTGGTTTTGCCCTTATCACGGTAGCAGGCGCCCTGGTAATGGGGCTGATACTGGGTGCTCTGGCAGGTATGAGTAAAGGCGTTAAATCCAGTGTGTTTAATCATATACTGGATTTAGCACTGACCATCCCATCGCTGCTACTGGCAATCATTATTGTAGCTATTATTGGCCCAGGCTTGATGAATACCACCTGGGCTATCATGTTGGCGCTTTTACCACAATTTGTGCATGGTATTCGCAATGCCATTGATGAAGAGTTAAAACAGGATTATGTCGTTGCCTACCGGCTGGATGGTGCCAATGACTGGCATGTATTGAGCAGACTCATTTTGCCCAACATCTGGGAAAAATTGACAATTATGGCCACTATGGCCATTTCTACCGCCATTTTGGATATCGCTGCGCTGGGTTTTCTCGGTTTTGGTGCTCAGGCGCCGTTGTCTGAATGGGGCGCCATGATCAGCGATTCACTTGACCTGATCTATCTGGCTCCGAGCAGTGTGGCGATTCCGGGCCTGCTTATTTTCACCGCTGTGCTATCTGTGAACCTGGTTGGTGACGGTTTAAAAACCGCAATCTTAAAAAGGCGGCAAAGTTAAATGTTATTGCTCGATATTAAAAACCTGACTATTGAGCTGGAAACCGGCGACGGCCTGGTACGAGCGGTTGACAGGGTAAGCCTTAGTCTGCGTGAAGGTGAAACGCGCGGCCTGGTAGGAGAGTCAGGTTCCGGTAAAAGCCTGATAGCTAAAGCGATTGTCGGCGTACTTAACCGCCGCTGGCAGGTAACTGCCGACCGCTTTCACTGGCTTGGCAAAGATTTATTGCGACTGACCCCGGAACAAAGACGGCAGATAATTGGCCGTGATATTGCGATGATTTATCAGGAGCCCAGCCGCAGCCTTGACCCGACGGCAGTAATTGGTGAACAGTTAGAAGAAGCGATTCCGGATCATCTGCTCACCGGCCCCTGGTGGCGCCGTAATGCGTTCCGCCGTAAAAAAGCTATTGGCTTGCTCCATAAAGTTGGGGTAAAAGATCATCAACGGGTACTGCAAAGCTACCCCTATCAGTTATCAGAAGGCATTTGTCAGAAGGTTATGATAGCGATGGCTATTGCCAAAAACCCAAAATTACTGATTGCTGATGAACCTACTACAGCGCTGGAGAGCACCACACAAGCGCAATTATTTCGCTTACTTGCCAGTTTCAATCAACTTAAGGGCATGTCAATATTACTAATAAGTCATGAGCTGGAGAGTGTGGCCCGCTATACGCAGAAACTCAGTGTCTTATATTGCGGACAGTTGGTAGAAGCCGGCGAAACCAGTCAGGTACTGCAAGCACCCTTGCACCCCTACACCGATGCCCTGATTAAAAGCGTACCCGAATTCCAGCCTGATTTAGCACCCAAAACCCCGCTCTATGCATTACCCGGCAGTATTCCAACATTGCAACACTTACCAATTGGCTGCCGGCTCGGTCCCCGCTGCCCCAATGCCCGCAAAGAATGCGTGAAAACCCCGGCATTGGAACGTCAGCAAAGTCACTATTTCAGCTGCCACTTTCCATTAACGACTAAGGGCAGCTAATGACTGACTTACTTGAAGTCCAGGCACTAAGCAAAAGCTACAACAAACAGCGAGGCTGGTTTGGCCGGCAGCATATTTCTGCACTGGAAAATATCAGTTTCACCCTGGCAGAAGGCAAAACCCTGGCCATTGTCGGTGAGACCGGCTCGGGTAAAAGCACCCTGGCTAAACTACTGGTTGGTATTGAAAAACCGGACAGCGGTCAAATCTTGCTGGCGGGCCAGCCAGTACAAATCAGTCATTATAAAAAATATAACCATGTAATCCGCTTTATTTTTCAGGACGCAGGCCGCTCGTTAAATCCTTCCCAAAAAGTGGGTCAGATGCTGGAAGACGTGTTGTGTTTCAGTACGGTACTTGATCAACAACAACGACGCTATAAAATTGGCCAGACGTTGAAACTTCTTGGATTACTGGATGAACATGCTGAATATTACCCGCATATGTTTTCAGGAGGCCAGCTGCAACGGGTAGCCCTGGCCAGAGCACTTATCCTGGACCCTAAGCTGCTTATCCTGGATGAAGCCCTGACAGCCCTGGACCCAACTTTAAGGGCCCAGATTGTTAATTTGCTGCTGGAACTTCAGCAAAAATCAGGACTGGCCTATTTGCTGATTAGCAATCAATTGCGGTTAGTTCGCCATATCAGCGATAGTATTCTGGTTTTACATCAGGGTAAGGCCGTTGATTACGGCACAACAGCTGATGTGTTTGCTGCCCCGGCCCACGATTACACCAGAAAACTTATTAACAGCTCTGGCGGCTAACGACAAATCTCTGCATGATCGTAGCCAATTTAAAACAAAAAACCGTGCTCTTGGCACGGTTTTTTTAATTACTAAGCTATCAGCTTACTTAGTTCTGTTCCGGGGTAGCTGCCCGCAAATTACGGCTGATTTTTGCGTTAGCTTTTAAAGCCGCAACCAGCGCCAGGTAACTTTGCTCTGCCTGACGTTGCGCCATGCTATCCAGCTCTTCCTCTGCAGGTACAGCTGTCACTTCAACGTTCTGTACTGCTGATACCGCAACAACTGCCACATCACCACTGGCCAGCGTGACAGAGTCAACGCTAGGCTTGCCGGCTACCGGACGTGGCAATTTAAATGCCTTGCTGCGGATCTCCGGGTCTAAGCTGCCCCCAAAGCGCGGGGTTGCCGGTGCTGTTTGCAGACTAACTCCTGCCTGCTCTGCCAGGCTGGCAATATCAGTCTGCTCTGCCAGCAATGCCGCTACCTGTTCCTGAGCCAGACGGGCTTGCTGCTCTGTCTTCAGCGATCTGGTAATTTGCTCAGTTACCTCCTCAAGAGGCAAAGTACGGGCTGGTTGAAATTCTTTTACCCTTACTACCAACAGATGCTGATTAGCAATTTCAATTGGATCGCTGTTTAAACCATCATTAACGAATTGCTGGTCAAACAACTTGTTAAGCACTGCAGGATAAGCCAGTGGCTCAGTTGCATCTTCTTTGCTGAACAATGGCGTAGAATGGACACGAGCTCCCAGTACAGCTGCCGTCTCTTCCAGATTATCTGGCACTTCGAATGCAACTTCAGCCATCCGGGTCTGCAGCTGATAGAATTGTTCAGTAGCTTGTTCCTGTTTCAACCGTTCAACTATACCGTCCCGCACTTCAGCTAAGGATTGCTGTTGGCCAGGAGTCAGGCTGACCAGTTTAATAATGTGATAACCATATTCGCTTTGTACTACACCGGTTAACTGGCCGGCTTCTGTCAGAGCGAAAGCAGCCTGCTCAAAGTCCGGGTCCATTTGTCCTGGCTCCAGGCTTTCCAATACCCCACCATTTTCTGCAGAAAAGGTATCGGCTGAATGCGTTCTGGCTAACTCCGCAAAATCCGCACCTTGCTGTAACTGGCTAAGCAACGCTGCCGCTTCAGCAGCGACTGTCTCATCAGTACCTTCAGACTCAAGCATGATATGAGCAACCTGGCGCTGCTCAGCACTGCTGAACCGTGCTTTGTTCGCTTCATAATAGGTTTGGATCTGCTGGTCGGTAATTTCTATATCTTCAGCTATTGCAGCCGCTGTCAACTCAACATACTCTGCAGCCACTTTAGGCTCGGTTTCAAAACGCTGAAGTTGCATCTGATAATAGTCTTGGATCATCTGTTCGCTGATTGTCACCTGATCGGCAAAATTTTCCGCCTTAACCACAAAGTAGCTGATATCACGGCTTTGTTGCTCAAGCTGACGGATCTGCTGAATTTCCGAAGGTAAATAAAATTCACTGGCAAACACGCCGGCCCGGAACTGACTTGCCGCCATATCTTCCCGCACCATTTCACGGAAATCGGCACTCTGGTAGCCCATCTGCCGCAACAATGCGATGTAGCGGTCATTGTTAAAAGTGCCGTCTACCTGGAATTCACTCAGGCTTCTGATGGTATCACGCACCTGATCATCACCAACCCGGATCCCCAGTTTACCAACAAACTGCTGCTGCAAGGTTTCATCAATAAGCCGCTCCAATACTTCAGCCCGGAAACGGCTGTTATAAGCAGGATCCGCAGCAATAGTTTCGTACATTTCACCAAATTGCTGTTGCATCCGTGCCCGATCGCGTTGCAGCGCTTGTTCAAACTCGGTCTGAGCAATTTCTTCACCATTAACCACTGCCACCGCAACGTCGGTTGGCGAGCTTAAATAACTGCCTACGCCTGCCAGGGCAAAAGTAAGAATTACCAAACCTAAAATGGTTTTGGCAATAACGCCCTGGGAGCCTTCTCTGATTCTCTCTAACATCTTCGCGATATCTCTATTTTCAACTTAACGGTAAGTTGTCTTAAAAAAAAAGCGCATCTTAACAGATGCGCCTTTTTTAATGAAGCCCGGTTACTTACCCGGGCTTTCCAGGCTGCCCCGGCGCGCCGGGGTTAGCCACCAGTTAGTTTACGGCGTCTTTTAACGCTTTACCTGGCTTGAAAGAAGGAATTTTCGCAGAAGCGATTTGAATAGTAGCACCGGTTTGTGGGTTACGGCCTGTACGGGCAGCACGCTCACGTACGCTGTAAGTGCCAAAACCAACCAAAGCTACAGAGTCGCCTTCTTTAAGTGCATCAGTAACAGCGTCAATGAACGCGTCCAGCGCACGACCAGCTGCCGCTTTTGAAATATCTGCGTTAGCAGCAATTTTGTCGATAAGTTGAGACTTGTTCACAATATCATCCCCTTCAATTGTTATTATTTTCTACAACCAGCAGTTATTAGCTTTTATAGACTGCGCTTCGTTATAACAAGCATCTTGTTGTCTTGCAAGCAGAAGACGCTTTCAAACTAATAATTTTTCGCTTTAACCGCAGCCCTTGTTCCACAAGGGCTGGGTCGAAACTGACCATAACTTAGCACAGCCAACGGGAATGAAAAGCCCCTAAGCCGGATTTTTTATAGTTTTTTTGCTTTTTGCTGCATTTTTTGCCGTATTTACCACGTTGACGCGGTCTGTAGGCTCTTGCAAGGCATATTGCAACACGTCTTCAATCCATTTTACCGGCAAAATCTCGATGTCGCCTTTGACATTATCCGGTATTTCTTTTAAATCCCGGATGTTGTCGTGCGGTATCAGTACCCGCTTAATCCCACCCCGGTGTGCCGCCAGTAACTTCTCTTTCAGCCCGCCAATGGGCAATACTTCACCGCGCAGGGTGATTTCGCCGGTCATTGCCACATCTGCTCGTACAGGATTGCCGGTTAAGCTTGATACCAACGCTGTTACCATGCCAATACCTGCGCTGGGGCCATCTTTTGGCGTTGCACCTTCTGGCACGTGAACATGGATATCCCGCTTCTCATAGAAATCTTCGTTGATCCGCAGTACTTCAGCCCGGCTGCGAACTACTGTCATCGCTGCCTGAATAGACTCTTTCATCACATCACCCAGTGAACCGGTAAAAGTCAGCTTACCTTTACCAACTACCGAAGCAGCTTCGATGGTTAGCAGATCACCGCCCACTTCGGTCCACGCCAGACCTGTTACCTGACCAACCCGGTTACTGTCCTCAGCTTTACCATAATCGTGCCGCTGCACACCAAGGTAATCCTCCAGATTGTCGGCGTTGATTACTACTTTCTTAATATCAGCGTTTAATAAGATTTCTTTAACCGCTTTACGGCAAAGTTTAGAAATTTCCCGCTCTAAGCTTCGCACCCCGGCTTCCCGGGTGTAGTAACGGATAATCCCAATAATTGCGCTGTCTTCAATACTTAACTCATGAGGCTTTAGCCCATTTCGACTGATTTGCTTGGCAATTAGATGTTGCTTGGCGATATTCAGTTTTTCGTCTTCGGTATAACCTGACAGGCGAATAACCTCCATCCGATCCAGCAAAGCTGCGGGAATGTTCAGGCTGTTCGATGTGGCAAAAAACATCACATCCGACAAATCGTAATCAACTTCCAGATAATGATCACTAAAAGCAGCATTTTGCTCAGGATCCAGTACTTCCAACAAGGCCGCTGCGGGATCACCGCGGAAGTCCGACGCCATTTTGTCTATTTCATCCAGTAAAAATAACGGATTACGTACGCCAACCTTGGCCATTTTCTGGATGATCTTACCAGGCATAGACCCAATGTAAGTGCGGCGATGGCCGCGGATTTCCGCTTCATCACGCACGCCGCCCAGTGCCATTCGCACATACTTGCGGCCGGTAGCCTTGGCAACCGACTGGCCAAGTGACGTTTTACCAACACCCGGCGGACCTACCAGACACAAGATAGGCCCTTTTAACTTATTAACCCGTTGCTGCACCGCCAAATATTCAATAATCCGCTCTTTGACTTTCTCCAGACCATAGTGATCGGCGTTCAGGACTTGCTCGGCAGCCGCCAGGTTCTTCTTCACCTTGCTGCGGGCTTTCCATGGCACTGTCGACAACCAATCAATATAGCTGCGCACCACTGTGGCTTCCGCTGACATTGGCGACATCATCTTCAGCTTCTGCAACTCAGCTTTGGCTTTGTTTGCCACTTCCACCGGCATTTTGGCATTTTCAATTTTAGCGGCCAGCGCTTCAAATTCATCGGGGGCATCTTCCAGATCGCCAAGCTCACGCTGAATAGCTTTCATTTGCTCATTCAGGTAATACTCGCGCTGGCTTTTCTCCATTTGCTTCTTAACCCGGCTGCGAATTCGACGTTCAACCTGCAATATGTCGATCTCACTTTCCATCATCGCCATCAGGTATTCCAGGCGCTCGGTTACATCAACCAGCTCCAGCACTTTTTGCTTATCTTCCACTTTAAGTGGCATATGCGCTGCCATGGTATCGGCCAAACGGGCCGCATCATCAATACCACTTAGTGCTGTAAGTACTTCTGGCGGGATCTTTTTATTAAGCTTGATGTAGCCTTCAAACTGGTTGATAGCTGAGCGTAAGAATACCTCCTGTTCACTGCTCTCGATCTCAATAGAAGGGATCAGCTCAACATGAGCAGCAAAGGCATCTTCAGTTTCAGTAAACTCGGCCAACCTGGCGCGTTTCGAGCCTTCAACCAGCACTTTTACCGTACCGTCGGGTAGTTTCAGTAATTGTAAAATGGTGGCAACAGTACCAATCTGGTACAAATCGTCAGCACTGGGATCGTCCAGTGTGGCATCCTTCTGCGCTACCAGAAAAATCTGTTTGTCGTTGTCCATCGCCGCATCTAAACATTTAATAGATTTAGCCCGACCGACAAATAGTGGGATCACCATGTGGGGGTAAACGACAACGTCACGCAACGCCAATACCGGCATATGCAAACGTTCAGTTTGTTCTACTGTCATTGATTATCTCTCGAATTAATACTGCGGGCGATACCTGATAACCAGTATATGGGGTTAATTTGGCAAACTTCAATTGTGAAAACAAAAAAGGAGCTGAACCAGCTCCTTTTTGTTAGTGGGATTGCGCCACTTCCGGCTCACTGTTCTCATATATCAATATGGGCTGAGTCTCACCGCGGATCACTGTTTCATCAATTACAACTTTACTGACATCATCCATAGAAGGTAATTCATACATGGTGTCGAGCAAAACCCCCTCAACAATTGACCGTAAGCCCCGGGCACCGGTTTTACGCTCCATTGCTTTCTGACCGATTGCTTTTAAAGCATCGTCCCGGAATTCCAGCTCAACATTTTCCATTTTAAACAAAGCTGCAAATTGTTTTACCAGCGCATTTTTTGGCTGACTCAGAATTTGCACTAAAGCATCCAAATCCAGCTCAGTCAGGGTAGCGACTACCGGCAGCCGGCCAATAAACTCCGGAATCAAACCGTATTTAACCAGGTCTTCCGGCTCAACATCTCGAAATGACTCGCTCAGGCTACGGCTGCTTTCTTTACTCTTAACTGTCGCACCGAAACCAATGCCCGCACCTTTAGCGCTGCGCTGTTCAATCACTTTATCCAGTCCGGCAAAGGCGCCGCCACAAATAAACAGAATTTTAGAGGTGTCTACCTGTAAAAATTCTTGTTGCGGATGCTTACGACCCCCTTGCGGTGGTACTGAGGCAATAGTACCTTCAATCAGTTTCAGCAATGCCTGTTGCACCCCTTCGCCCGATACATCACGGGTAATAGAAGGGTTATCAGATTTACGGGAAATTTTGTCAATTTCGTCGATATAAACAATACCGCGCTGAGCTTTTTCAACATCGTAATCGCATTTTTGCAGTAGTTTCTGAATGATGTTTTCGACATCTTCTCCGACATAACCAGCTTCAGTTAAGGTTGTGGCATCGGCCATCGTGAAGGGTACATCTAACAACCTGGCCAATGTTTCTGCCAGCAGAGTTTTACCGCTACCAGTAGGACCAATTAACAAAATATTACTTTTGCTAAGCTCTACTTCCTGCTTATTCTGAGCACTACGCAACCGTTTATAGTGGTTGTACACCGCTACTGCTAATACTTTTTTAGCATGGTCCTGGCCAATAACGTAGTCGTCCAGGTGAGCACGAATTTCCCGTGGTGTAGGTAAAGTATCAGACTCGCGTTTAGGCGAGATATCTTTAATCTCTTCCCGGATAATGTCGTTGCATAAATCAACGCATTCATCACAAATATAGACTTGTGGGCCTGCGATCAACTTACGCACTTCATGCTGTGATTTTCCACAAAACGAGCAATACAATAACTTGCCGCTTTTATCGCCGTCAGTGCGGTGATCAGACATGTAACTACCTCTTATAAACTCGCTGGTGACCGCAATAATTGTCACCCTGCTTTAATTACTTCGTTTCTCTTTTACTTAATATGGTATCAATCAGCCCATAATCCAAGGCTTGTTGTGCACTTAAGAAACGATCACGCTCCGTATCATTAGCGATTTCTTCGTACGTTTTACCAGTATGCTCAGCCATTAGCCGGTTTAATTTCTCTTTGATGCCCAGGATTTCACGGGCATGTATTTCAAAATCAGTTGCCTGGCCCTGAAACCCTCCTAATGGCTGGTGAATCATTACCCGGGCGTTTGGCAAACAATAGCGCTTACCTTTGGTGCCGCCTGATAACAAAAATGCCCCCATACTGGCAGCCTGGCCAACACAAACCGTGGCAATATCAGGTTTAATATAGCGCATAGTGTCGTAAATTGATAAGCCAGCAGTAACTGAGCCGCCCGGCGAGTTGATATATATGTAGATATCTTTTTCCGGATTTTCCGATTCAAGAAACAAAAGCTGAGCCACAATTAAGTTAGCCATATGATCCTCAACCTGACCGGTTAAGAATATTACCCGCTCTTTTAACAGCCGGGAGAATATGTCATAAGAGCGTTCACCTTTAGCGGTTTGTTCAACAACCATAGGTACTAAAGCGTTAATGATGTCAGTCATATCGCGTGACATTGGCATAAATGGGATCCCTTAAAATAAACTCGGTATAGTTTTGCCGGAAAATAAAAGCGGCCGGAAAATAAAATGGCCCGAACTACTGTTCGAGCCATTAAAACCGTCATACCACGATAAGTCAATCTTAGTTAGTGGCTTGTGGATTCATTATCTCGTCAAAGGCAGCAGCCTGTTCAGTAACCTTGGCTTTTGCCAGGATTAATTCGATGGCCTGCTCTTCCAGCGCTACATTGCGCATGCTTTGCATTAATTCTTTGTTGCTATGGTAGTACTGCACGACTTCAGCTGGATCTTCGTAAGCTGAGGCTACGTTGGCAATTAACTCTTCCACTTTAGCATTATCAACTTTCAGCTCGTTGGTTTTAATTACTTCACCCAGTAACAAACCTACTTTAACCCGGTCTTTTGCCTGTTCTTCAAACAGTGAAGCCGGTAATTCAGGTAATTGCTTAGGATCAACATTGTTACCAAAACGCTGCAACGCTTGCTTACGCAGTACTTCAACTTCACCACCAATTAATGCTTGTGGAACTTCCACTTCATTGTTGGTCAGTAAGCCTTTGATTACCTGCTCTTTCACCTTACCTTTGATGGTCTGCTTCAGCTCACGTTCCATGTTTTTACGCACTTCTGTTTTCAGGGCGTCAACGCTGGCTTCGGCCAGGCCAAACAAGGTTGCAAACTCATCATTTAATTCTGGCAGAACCTGCTCTTCAACAGTCTTTACTGTTACAGCAAAGCTGGCAGCTTTACCTTTCAGATTCTCAGCGTGGTATTCTTCCGGGAATGTGACATCTACCGTTGCTTTCTGACCAGCTTTTTTACCAATTACGCCATCTTCAAAACCTGGGATCATCCGACCTGCGCCTAATTCCAGTTGGAAATCGCTGGCTTTGCCGCCTTCAAACTCTTCACCATCAATTGAGCCAACAAAATCCATCGTTACCCGATCGCCAGCAGCTGCAGCACCTTTCTTCGCCTGCCATTTAGCGTGTTGCTTACGCAAAGTTTCCAGCATTTTGGCCAGATCATCTTCGCTGATTTCAACTGTTGGCTTGTTTACTTCGATTTTATCCAGATTCGCTACCGTTACTTCCGGATAAATCTCGAAGGTTGCTGCGAACTCTAAATCTTTACCTGCCGCTAACGCGCCTGGGGCAAAAGTTGGTGCACCAGCAGGTGTTAATTTGTTTTCAATTACCGCTTCATAAAATGAGCGTTGCATTTGCTCTGATGCCACTTCCTGCAACACAGCCTGGCCGAAACGTTTCTGAATGATTGATACCGGCGCTTTACCCGGACGGAAACCATCGATACGCTGACGCTTAGCCAGATCACGTAAACGGTTTTTAACTTCTGAATCAATTTTGTCAGCCGGTACAGTAATAGTTAAACGGCGCTCTAAACCCTGGG
Organism: Arsukibacterium perlucidum DSM 18276; assembly: GCF_000382165.1. Classification (GTDB taxonomy): domain Bacteria; phylum Pseudomonadota; class Gammaproteobacteria; order Enterobacterales; family Alteromonadaceae; genus Alishewanella; species Alishewanella perlucidum. The sequence goes on from NZ_KB907703.1 coordinate 63,025, forward strand.
TGGTTTCCACAGAAACTTGCATCTTGCTACCTCGAAATCAAAATCAGGCGTCTGAAATACGCCGTGCTTGTATGGTCGGGACTCGAAAAACTTAAGCTGAACCTGACCTGTTATAAAATTGGACGCGGCATTATAGCGGGCTAAATCCCCATAGTCGAGCCTTTAGCCGTGCTTGTTTACACTGTTTATCTTGACAAAAAATAAAAAACAGACTCAACCCGGTAAAGCTAAGTCTGTTCAATAAGTTAGCCAGCTATTCGCCTTCTGTTAACAGCAGGATTCAGCCGCTGTTGACAAAAAAACATCAGTTGCGGATCTGACCGCTACCGGTAACTACATATTTCTCGGTAGTCAGAGCTTCCAACCCCATTGGGCCATATGCATGCAGCTTACTGGTTGATATACCAATTTCTGCGCCCAACCCCAGTTCGCCACCGTCTGAAAAACGCGATGAGGTGTTATGCATTACAACGGCCGTATCTACGGTGCGGATAAAGCGCTCAGCATTGGCCTGATCGGCAGTACATATAACTTCAGTATGCTGGCTGCCAAACCGATCAATATGTTCAATGGCTCCATCCATATCCGCCACTAGCTTGATAGCAATTTCTGGCGCCAGATACTCCTGGCCAAATTCATCATCAGCAATTAGCGACGCGCCACTGAAGTAGCCAATGCTTTGACTACAGGCATGCACTTTTACCTGATGCTCAGCCAGGGCTTTAGCTACCATCGGCAGAAAATCTGCAGCCTGGTGCTTATTGACCAACAAACCTTCCAGCGCATTACAGACTCCGGGTCGCTGCACCTTACCGTTTATCAGTAAATTAAGTGCCATGGTTAAATCGGCTGTCTGGTCAACATACAGATGGCAAACCCCTTTAAAATGCTGAATAACCGGAATACGGCTATGTTCTGTAACAAAACGGATAAGCCCCTCACCACCACGCGGAATAACCAAATCAATAAACTGATCTTGCTTTAAAAGGGCAAGTAATAAATCCCGATCCGGGTCCGGTACTATAGTAATGACCTCTTCTGGCAAATTATGGTCACGCAAAGCCTGACGCATGGCAGCCGCTATTGCCAGACTGGTGTTAATAGCTTCCCGGCCACAGCGCAAAATTACTGCATTACCAGACTTAAAGCACAGCGCACCCGCGTCAGCAGTCACATTAGGCCGTGCTTCATAAATCATGCAGATAACCCCTAGTGGGATCCGGGTTTTCGCAATATTAATGCCATTTGGGCGTTGTTCAATCTGTCGGGTTAAACCAACCGGATCCGGCAACTGAATAATTTGTTCAATGGCCTGTGCCATCGCTTCAATCCGCTCAGAATTCAGGGTAAGCCTGTCTATCATCGCCGGGCTGGTACCATTGCTACCGGCCTGGGCAACTTCATCTTTATTTGCCGCAATAATAGCCCCAGTGGCTTCACGAATGCGGTTAGCAAAACTTTGCAGTACAAAGTTTTTTTGCTCTGTTGATAATACGGCAACAGCTTTGGCAGCTTTTGCTGCCTGGGCAGCCAGGGTGGCTGCAACATCAGAAATCATAATTTCTCCAATAACATCATTTCACTACGGTGAATAACGGCGTCGCTGCCAGCAGGGCAATAACCCAGGCATTTGGGAATGTCCCGGCTTTGCTGCCCTTTAATCGAAAATAGCTCCGTAGCACTAAAACGGCTTACGCCTTTAGCAATGCGCCGCGTGCCTTTGGCACAGCGGATAATTACCGCATCGCCTGAATCAAACTCGCCTTTTATCTGCACAATGCCACTGCTTAGCAATGAAGCACCATGTTGGCTTAGTGCCTCGATACAGCCGTCATCAACCCAAATTTCACCTTTAGCACGCAAAGTATGACGTACCCAATGTTTTTTAGCCGGTAACGGTTTGTGCTGGCCAAAAAATACTGTGCCAGGATTCTCACCCGCTAAAAGACACTCAAAAGTTTCAAGTTGATGGCCATCGACAATAAGGGTATCAATACCCTGTGCTGTCGCCTTTTCAGCGGCTTCAACTTTAGTCCGCATACCACCGGTACCTACCGCTGACGCAGCGCCGCCGGCCAAGCTATAAATAGCCGCGTCAATCTTATTAACTTCCGGGATCAAAGTTGCCATCGGGTCTTTGCTTGGATCTGCGGTATACAGGCCTTTGACATCTGAACAAATAATCAGCGCATCTGCATTGACCACAGTAGCGACCATAGCCGCCAGATTATCGTTGTCGCCAACTTTAAGCTCATCCGTCGCAATAGTATCGTTTTCGTTAACGATTGGCAGCACCTGATGGTCCAGCAGCCGTCTTAACGTGTTTTGAATATTGACGTGACGTACTCTGTCACTCAAATCGCCGTGTGTCAGTAATACCTGAGCACAGGGAAAGTCGAAACAATTAGTCCAGAAATTCATCATCTGGTTTTGCCCCACCGCTGCCATCGCTCGTTTTAAGGCAATTGGCACCCGCTGGTGCGAAAAATTAAAGTGATGACGGCCTGCCGCTACACTACCAGAAGACACTAAGATAACTTCACGACCTTGTTGTCTGCATTGGTGGATAAATTCAGCGATTGGACGTAAGTACTGTTCGCTACATCCTTCGTTATCTGGCGCAATCAGGGCACTGCCCACCTTCAATACGACCCGACGCCAGCTTGGGTTTATCATAACTCCTCCGTTATTTTGACCGCCGGCAGTATAGCAAAAAGGCTACCCTGGCACCACCGCCGATCTGGACTCAGAGGCAGGCAAGCAAAGAAAATAAGCATTAATATTCATTAATTTAGCATGAAACATATTAAGAGTAGCGGCAGAAACGGTTACTTTTCAACCAGTAAAACTGTAATTAAATTACAGTTTTAGCCTATATAGTTAAGGTTAAAACTCTGAAGGTTATGGATGCATAAAGCGCACTATTATAGATTTGATGAATACCTGGTATAACAGAGATAATATTATGAAATGAATAAATTCAGGCAGAACAATACCCAAATAAGGTGCGTTTATTAAAGCTTTGGGGAGAATGGTCGGTGATGCAGGATTTGAACCTGCGACCCGTGGGATTAAGAATACCCAAACCAAGTGCGCTAATTTTAACTTCAGGGAGAATGGTCGGTGATGCAGGATTTGAACCTGCGACCCGTGGCATTAAGAATACCCAAACCAAGTGCGCTAATTTTAACTTCAGGGAGAATGGTCGGTGATGCAGGATTTGAACCTGCGACCCCTTGGACCCAAACCAAGTGCGCTACCAAGCTGCGCCAATCACCGACTATAAGAACTCAGGGAAAGATGGGGTGGATGATGGGGTTCGAACCCACGACAACCGGAATCACAATCCGGGGCTCTACCAACTGAGCTACAACCACCACTGAAACTGTCTTGCGCTTGTTATGGCGCGCCCGATAGGATTCGAACCTATGACCCACGCCTTAGAAGGGCGTTGCTCTATCCAGCTGAGCTACGGGCGCACAATCGAACCCTTACCAAGCTATAAAACTAATTGGTCGGTGATGCAGGATTTGAACCTGCGACCCATGGATTAAGAGTACCCAAACCACGTGTTTACCTGACCTTTTTAAAATTGGTCGGTGATGCAGGATTTGAACCTGCGACCCCTTGGACCCAAACCAAGTGCGCTACCAAGCTGCGCCAATCACCGACTTCGCTGCACTGCTGCAACGGGGCGGAATATTAACGCTCGCCACCTAAGGCGTCAAACCTTTTTTTGCAAAATTCAACCGATTGCTGCTTATTTGAACCTTTATTTGCTTTAGCAGCTCAGGATGGAGTTCTGGCGGCTGCTGTGCGAAAATAGCATCATCAAAACGTGACAGAGAATTTCCGGTATGACAGCACAAATTATTGACGGCAAAGCAGTAGCCCAGGCAACCAAAGATAAAGTCGCTGCCCAGGTAAGAGCCCGGGTCGCAGCAGGCAAAAGAGCGCCAGGTTTAGCCGTAGTGCTGGTAGGTGTTGATCCTGCCTCACAAGTGTATGTTGGCAGCAAACGTAAGGCTTGCGAAGAAGTAGGCTTTCACTCGGTATCCTATGACCTGCCCTCAGATACCACAGAGCAACAACTGGCTGATTTAATCGACAAGCTAAACAATGATAATACTGTAGACGGCATTCTGGTGCAGCTACCGTTGCCCGCCGGCTTAGATTCATCAGCCATTTTAGAGCGGATAGCGCCGCATAAAGACGTCGATGGTTTTCACCCATACAATATCGGTCGTTTAGCTCAGCGCATGCCAGCACTGCGTTCCTGCACCCCAAAAGGCATTATGACCCTACTGCAAAGCACCGGCGTGAATGTCAAAGGTATGGATGCTGTGGTAGTCGGTGCCTCTAACATTGTTGGCCGGCCCATGGCGCTTGAGCTGTTACTGGCCGGTTGCACCACCACCGTCTGTCATAAATTTACTAAAAACCTGGAAGCCCAGGTTCGCCGCGCTGATTTACTGGTAGTCGCCGTTGGCCGGCCGGAATTTATTCCCGGGGACTGGATAAAACCCGGCGCCCTTGTTATTGATGTTGGTATTAACCGGCTCGACAGTGGCAAGCTGGTGGGCGATGTCGAATACGGTACAGCAGTTAAGCATGCCCGCTATATTACACCGGTACCAGGCGGCGTTGGCCCGATGACCGTTGCAAGCTTAATCGAAAACACCCTGGAAGCCTGCGAGCTTTATCACGACAAGCACTAAGCATTAAAAGGCAGCGACTACTTTCGCTGCCTTTTTGAGCAAACCACATGATTTAATTATATTGACTACATCGCGCGATTAGCCATATTCGTCGTTTACAACCTATCCTGATCGTCGCCGTATTAGGGCAAACACAACTGCCAAAAGATCACCTGAAATAGTATTTCCAACAGTGCTGCTATACTAACTTTCTAACAACCAATAATAATGCCATACTAAAATCGTTTATGGCAGAAAGGCATTGCTTTATGTTGGCATCCGCCAAATTGACCGTATGGCTATTCTTTTGTATTACCCTGAACTCATGGGCTACCGCTCCAGAGCCACCTGTTACCTTATTGGTGGCATTAGGTGCAGATAAACCGCCTTTTGTTATTTCAGACGCTCAGCATATATCCGGGCTTGAAGTTGATATTATTCAAGAAGCGATGTCCGCTTCAGGCTACCAACTTGAGTTTGTTGTCTTGCCGTTTCATCAATTGAACCGTGCTTTAATTAACTTTCCCGATTTGGATGTAGCGGCAGGCATTGGCAGTGAATTTTTAGCTGATCTGCATTATGTAGATGAGTTCAGCTACTATGAGAATATCGCTGTCAGCAAGGCATCCAGAAAAGTGCAACTGGGATCTGTCAGTGATTTACGCCAGTATTCAGTTGTTTCATGGCAAGGAGCCAGTCAGCCAGAAACACCGCTCGGCCCGGTTTATCATCACTTATACGGCAAAGGGCAATATCCAAATCAAGGTTATCAGGAACTGAGTCAATACAACCAGAATGCCATGTTCTGGCTTAATCGTACCGATGTTATCGTGATAGACCGGGCTATTTTCAGCTGGTACCGTCGCTTGCTGTCCAATACGTTTGATACCACCGCAGAGGTGCAGATCCATCCTTTATTCCCACAGCGTCAATACACCAAAGTTGCTTTTCGTGACCCTGAGTTAGCCAAAATCTTTGCGCAAGGTCTGCAGCAGCTCAAGTCCGGTGATCGCTACCAGCAACTATACCAGCAGTATTTAGACTAGTGCGCAATCAGCAGGGTAGCAAGGTGTAGCTTCGGCATCGATCAACTGGCGGCTGGCGCTGGTCATGGGGCGCGCCGAGTCATCAACAAACCGCCCTCCAAGGCTTAATAAAGGATTGGCTAAACTTCAAAAAGATTTGGCTGTCCCAGGGTTTTGCTATCGAACGCGCGGTAATGCACTAATAAAAAAACCGCCAACAGGCGGTTTTTTTCTCACGGTCATATATTCAGCTTTTCCGCCAGCTGGTTACGCCGTTTTTATCTTCTACGATAATACCTTTGGCCGTTAACGCATCGCGGGCGGCGTCTGCTGCTGCCCAGTCTTTGTTAGCGCGGGCGGTGTTGCGCTGGGCAATTAATGTTTCTATTTCAGCCACATCATCCATTGACGCGCCTGATTGTAAGAACTGCTCAGCATCCCCCTGCAATAAGCCCAGCACACCTGCTAATAAGCTTAATATCCCGGCAAGCTCGGCAGCCTTAGCAGGTTCGGTTTCTTTAAAGCGGTTAACTTCGCGGGCCAGTTCAAACAATACCGGTAAGGCTTCCGGAGTATTGAAATCATCGTCCATCGCCGCTTTAAACCGGGCGATATAGGGGCTTTTTAAGTCAATGCTGTGGCTTGGGGTCACATTACGCAGCGCAGTATACAAACGCCCCAGGGCCGCATGGGCCTGAGTTAAGTTCTCAGCCGAATAATTTAACTGGCTGCGATAATGGCTGGATAATAAAAAGTAGCGCACCGCTTCGGCGTTATATTCAGCCAGCACATCTTTAACGGTAAAAAAATTGCCTAAGGATTTAGACATTTTTTCTTTATCTACCTGTACCATACCGGTGTGGATCCAGGTATTAACGTACTTATGGCCATGGGCACAAGTCGACTGGGCAATTTCGTTTTCATGATGCGGAAACTGTAAGTCAGAGCCGCCACCGTGAATATCAAAATGCTGGCCTAAGTGTTTTTCGCTCATGGCCGAACATTCAATATGCCAGCCCGGCCGGCCGTTACCCCAGGGCGATTGCCAGTATGGCTCACCCGGCTTAGCGCCTTTCCATAATACGAAATCCAGCGGATCGTCTTTATTGTCGGCCACTTCTACCCGCGAGCCGGATTGCAGCATCTCAAGGTTTTGCTGGCTTAGCTCACCGTACGCATCGTATTTGCTGACGTCAAACAACACATCGCCGTCTGCCGCCACATAGGCATAGCCTTTGGCAATCAGAGTTTCAATTAACGCAATAATTTCGGCCATATGGGTGGTAACCCGCGGCTCTATATCAGCGGGTAGTAGACCAAGGGCATTAAAGTCGGCATGCATCGCCTCGGTAAAGCGGGCCGTTAAGGCATCGCAACTTTCGTTATTTTCGGCAGCACGCTTAATAATTTTATCGTCAACATCAGTAATATTGCGCACATAGGTTACATCCAGACCGCAAAACCGCAGATAACGGTTAATCACATCAAAAGCGACATAAGTACGGGCATGGCCGACGTGGCAATAATCGTAAATGGTGATACCACAAACATACAAACCCACTTTGCCAGGCTCAATCGGAGTAAACACTTCTTTTTTACGGCTTAAGGTATTGTAGATTTGTAACATGAGTATCCTCAGAGACGACGTTATAACGGCATAATATTCAGCCCGATAGTGTACCACCGGCAAACAGTAGCCGCTATCCTTGCTTTATGAAATGCCGTAGCTGAGTTACAATGACGCCATTCAAACAGAGGACACTATTCAATGATTAATTTACATACCAATTATGGCGTTATTACCCTTAACCTGTTTGCCGATAAAGCCCCGGTTACCGTGGAAAACTTTATCAGCTATGTCAAAGACGGTTTTTTTGATGGCACCATCTTTCACCGGGTAATTGATGGCTTTATGATCCAGGGCGGTGGTTTTACCCCGGATATGGATCAGAAAGAAACCAAAGCCGCCATTAAAAATGAAGCCAATAATGAAGTAGCCAACAGCAAAGGCACTATCGCGATGGCCCGTACCAATGACCCGCACTCTGCTACTTGCCAATTCTTTATTAATATTGCTGACAACAGCTTTTTAAACCACAGCGCTGAGTCAAGCCAGGGTTGGGGTTACTGTGTATTTGGTGAAGTGACGGGCGGTATGGACGTGGTAGATAAGATTCGCCAGGTGAAAACCGGTCGTTTTGCCGGCCACAGCGATGTGCCAGTTGAGCCGGTAGTGATTGAAAAAGCCGAGCTGCTTGCTTAAGCGTTGTTGATGCAACACCAGCACACGCTGTTTATTGCCGATCTGCATTTAGCTGCAGATCGGCCAGACATCACCACTGCTTTCCTGCGTTTTTTACAACAGCAAGCCGTTAAAGCAGATGCACTATATATTCTGGGTGATTTGTTTGAAGTATGGATTGGCGATGACAACCCGGAGCCACTGCTTGATACTGTTGCAACAGCATTAACAACTCTGAGCCAGCAGGTACCAATATACTTTATTCACGGCAATCGTGATTTTATCTTACGCCAGGGCTATGCCAGCCGCGCTGGTATGCAGTTGTTACCGCAACAGCAGGTTATTGATTTATACGGTACCCCAACCCTGATTATGCATGGCGACAGCCTCTGCACTCTGGATATTGCTTATCAGAAGTTTCGAAAATGGTGGAACCAACCCTGGTGGCAATGGTTACTGCTAAAAACACCTTTAGCCTTTCGTCAACGATTGGCAGCTAAAGCCCGACGCAAAAGTGCTGAGCATAAAGAACATTACGCCCAACAACAACAACCGCAAATTATGGATGTTACACCAAGCGAAGTGCCCAGAGTGATGGCAGAATACGGTGTAACCCGACTTATTCATGGCCATACCCACCGCCCGGCAGTGCATCAGGTAGATATTAATGGCTTGCCTGGCGAGCGTTATGTTGTTGGCGATTGGTACAGCCAAAGTAGTTATTTAATGGTATCGGCGGAAAAGTGGGATCTGGTATTTACGCCGCTGTCTGATCACTAATCACGGTTAGCGGGCAGCCGCTATGGAATTTGAAGTCCGGGTCGGGTGTTGTTATCAGCCCGGCTTCTACCTTACCAAAAAAAGCTACCCTGTCGCTGATATCACTATCAGCAATTTGCTGCGCCAGGGTTAAATAATCCTGATAATGGCGTGCTTCAGAGCGTAATAGCGAGATATAAAAATCAGCGATTTTCAGCGGTAATAACGGTGCCAGTTTAGCAAACCGCTCACACGAACGTGCTTCTATGTATGCACCACAGATCAGTTTATCCACCATGGCTGCCGGTTCATAGGTACGTACATGGCGTAGCAAGCCTTTGGCATAGCGACTGGATGTGGTTTTCTCGTAAGCGATACCATTGTCAGCCATCACTTCCAGCACCTGGTAAAAATGATGCAACTCTTCTTTAATCAGCAATACCATTTTATCGATTAAATCCTGGGCATAGCGGCTGCTGGCCTGTGGGATCATCGACTTTTTTAAGCTAAGGCCAGCCAGGCTCCGCCAATCGCCCTGCTGGCGATAGGTAAAATCTTCAAAGGGCTTTAGCCATTGCAACAAGGCATCGGCGCTGCTGGCATCTACCGCATAGCGACGGATCAGGTACATCGCACTTTGCGCAGCTTTTAATTCGCAAATCAGATGATCCCGCAGTAAGGTTGGCAGACTCTCTGGTCGTGCTGCCTGCTCAAGCCAGCCAGTTGGCGTGGCGCAGTCTAAAAAGGCGCTGATGGGTTGTAACAGTTGTTGCAATTCACTGCGTTGCATAGTAGTTGCTATACCAGAAAAAGTTGGCACATTATACCTAAAGGGCTGCGCACGACCAAGTTTGATCTGAATGCCTGCTTTAGTTGAAAAATAGTGCAAGTAGCTTGACGAATGACTAAGTTTTAGTCATAACTGAGTTAAGGGTGGCTATATAAATGGTTGCCCGATATGAGGGGCGTAGTAAAAAGGATAATAATTATGATACTAAACCATTTATGGGGCATATATGCCCACCCGAAAGAAGAATGGCATACCATTGATGCCAGACACGAAAGTTTTCGTTATAGCATGGCCCACATTATGATTGTGGCGCTGATCCCGGCAATTTGTGCCTATTATTCTGCGGTTCACCTGGGCTGGAGCATCGGTGTTGGCGACCCGATAAAACTGACTTCGCAAAGCGCACTGATTATGTCTGTAGCAATGTACTGTGGTCTGATAATCGGCGTATTCACCCTGGCCTGGCTGGCTCACTGGATGGCGCATACTTTTGGTGCTGAGCCAACCTATACTCAAACTGTCGAATTGTGCTCTTATACTTCTACCCCGTTATTCATGGCAGGGTTTGCAGCACTTTACCCAGAGCTATGGTTCGTGGTCAGTGTCGGCCTGGTTGGCCTGGCATACTCGGTATATTTACTGTACGTAGGTGTGCCAATTTTAATGCATATTCCGGAAGAGCGTGGTTTTATTTATGCCAGCTCAGTTGTTACCGGCGGCTTAACGTTATTGGCGGTGCTGATGGCAACTACCGTAATATTATGGATGTCGGGCTTTGGACCAACCTATACTCACTGACATTCAGAAAATGTTAGTGATGTTCAAATAAAACAGGCGCTGAAAGGCGCCTGTTTTCATTTCGATAAACTTATTGATTGAGCTAAGCTCAGCCTTCGTTATAAGTTTCTAAGTTGGTCGCCATTGACATCGCAGTATGTGCTTTAGCGTCATCACTTCTTGTCTGATCCAGCCGGTTTAAGTAATCCTGATCGATATCATTAGTCACATAATGGCCGTCAAACACCGATGTTTCAAAGCGTTTAATCTCCGGGTTTTCAGAACGAACTGCAGCAATTAAATCTGGCAACGACTGGAAGATAAGACCATCTGCACCGATGGTTTCACAAATACTTTCAACATCATGGCCATGGGCAATTAATTCATTTGCTGATGGCATATCTATACCGTAAACATTCGGAAAGCGAATTTCAGGAGCAGCTGAGGCAAAGTAAACCTTTTTAGCACCGGCTTCCCGCGCCATTTCGATAATCTGGCCAGACGTAGTACCGCGTACTATCGAATCATCAACCAGCAAGACATTTTTACCTTTAAACTCCTGCCAGATAGCATTCAGTTTACGCTTAACAGATTTCTTGCGCTGAACCTGGCCAGGCATAATAAAAGTACGGCCGATATAACGATTTTTAACAAATCCCTGACGGAAAGGTAGTTGCAATTCATTAGCAATTTCCAACGCCGCATCGTTACTTGTTTCAGGAATTGGGATAACCACGTCAATATCCAAATGGGCCCATTCACGCTTAATTTTCTGGCCCAGAACCTTACCCATCGCCACTCTTGAAGCATACACCGAAATATTATCGATAGTGGAATCAGGACGGGCAAAATAAACGTATTCGAAGATACAGGGTGTATAATTAGGGTTTTCTGCACACTGCTGACTGTATAACTCACCCTGCTCAGTAATGTATACAGCTTCGCCGGGTGACACATCCCGTAACACGGTAAAGCCATCCGCATCCAGCGCCACACTTTCTGATGCCACCATATATTCGGTACCGGCAGCCGTTTCGCGCTTGCCCATCACCAGTGGCCTGATCCCGTTGGGATCACGAAACGCCACCAGACCATGACCAATAATTAAGGCTACAGCAGCATAACCACCACGAATTTTCCGGTGCACACTGGCAACTGCATTAAAAATCTGTTCTGGCTCTAACTGCATCGTCGACTTCGCCTGCAGCTCATGCGCCAGAATGTTTAACAGAATTTCAGAATCTGACGTGGTGTTAATATGGCGGCGAGCCAGCCGAAACATATCTTCTTTTAATTCGTGCGAATTAGTTAAGTTACCGTTATGCGCCAGAGCAATTCCGAAAGGACTGTTCACGTAGAACGGCTGAGCTTCGGCAGTACTCGATGAACCTGCAGTGGGGTAGCGAACATGGCCAATCCCAATATTGCCTGACAACCGTTGCATATGCCGGGTTTCGAACACATCTTTGACCAAGCCATTGGCCTTACGTAATCTGAGGGTATTGTTATCAACGGTAACAATGCCTGCGGCGTCCTGGCCCCGATGTTGTAACACTGTCAGACCATCATACAGCGCCTGATTGACCGGATACTTACCTACGATTCCAACGATACCACACATTGATTATTTCCTCGCCAGCCCTAAGGCTTTTGCATAAAACTTGAATGGTTTTCCAAATACTCAAAAAACCATTCGATAATAAAACCAAATTCGGGGATCAATACCGATTTCTGCCACCAGAGGGCTTGCGCCGCCGGGGTAAAAGCATCCATAAAAAATAAAACTGCGCTTACCACCAGCACGCCCCGCAGGGCGCCAAATACCAGACCTAGTACCCGATCAGTACCCGACAATCCCGTGCTTTGTACTAACTTAGCGATTACAAAATTAATCAGAGCGCCAAGGATCAGCGTGCAGACAAACAAAATAGCAATGGCAGAAGCATTGCGAATTGTGGGGTCAGTAATATTGGTAAAAAGTGATGCTAGTTTTGGATAATATTGGCTGGCAATAAAAAAGGCCAGAAACCATACTACCAGCGAGATAGCTTCTTTGACGAAACCGCGGATCAGACTGATGACAGCCGATAAGGCAATAATTGCCAGTATAACAAAATCAACCCAAACCATTTGCTACCAAAGGATGCCTGATGACGGCGCGCATTCTACCAAACAGGCTGCTGCTTGGCTAATTATTTTCAGTCACCTGATAACGACTAACGACCAAACGAGCTATCCCCGTCAATTCCTGTAGCTGCTCAACCTGTTGTTCCAGCTGGGCTTTCCGAAGTTCAGGCCCCACCAACACACTGGTTAACTTTTGGCCATTACTGTTAGTAATGTCACGGGTAAATGTAACATAACCCTGCTGCCGGAGTTTCGCCACCAAAGCATTAGCATTTTGCGGATTGCTGAAGCTGCCTACCCGCACAACCCAGGCGTTTTCGGCAACAGCTGTGGCGTTTGCAGGTTCGTTGCCAACTGCAGGCTCCTTGCTGGTAACTGCAACGTTTTCACCGTTGAGGGTAACCTGGGCATAGGTTTGCGACGGCAAACTGTCAGCGCTCTGCTCACTGGCTGCTGAGCTATTACCAGACTCCTCATCCAACGCGTTTTCATTCACTTGCGAGGCTGCCGCGATGCTGCTGGCGCTGTCAAATGCGGCCTGATCGAAAGGTTCTGGTTGTTGCACTCCCTGAAATTCAGGTCGGTCGGGGATAACTTTAAAATCGTCTTTCACCACTTGTTTTTCGCCATCCAGTAAATCAGGCAAAAAGATGATACCAGCTAATATCAAAATAGTGGCTCCGAGTAATCTGTGCTTAAATCCCGCGGTCATGTTGCCTCCTGATAATAGCTTGCCAGCACTGCTGAAACTGTGACAAACGATCCAAAAATAACTAATAAATCATCCTGTTGCAACTTAGAACATAACTGGCTAAATGCAGATTTCACGTCTGGATACTGTTGACAATCAGCCTGAGCAAGCGCCGCTGCAAGCTGAGCAGCTGGAGCCCCGCGCGCACCTGGCAAGCTGCTAAGATGCCACTGATCAATTACAGAGGTCAAGGGCGCCAACGCCTCGGCGATGTCTTTGTCTTTTAACATGCCCACTAACCCATGCACTTTGCGATAGTCTGGCTTTAGCGCTGCCAGTTTAGTCGCCAGATAGCGCGCCGACTGCGGATTATGCGCCACATCAATAATTATCGCCGGCCGGTGTTGCAAGTATTGCATCCGGCCAGGCAAGCTTAACTCCAACAGTACTTTTTTTAACAACATATGCTCAGGCAATAATGACAACTGACTAAGTACCGCCAGGCTGGTTGCAACATTTTGCACTGGCAAGCCGGGAATCGGTAAATTCTGGTATCTGACTGCGCCGCAGTGCCAGCTCCAGCTATCTGCGCTCTGCTGATAAAAGTAGTCCTGATTAACTGTCAGTTTCGGACAATTAAGTTCAACCGCTCTGGCTATTACACTCACCGGTGGTATAAGGTCGCCGATAACCACAGGTTTAGCGTGACGAAACACCCCCGCCTTTTCAAAGCCGATAGTCTCCCGATCATTACCAAGCCAGTCCTGATGATCTAAATCTATGGTGGTAATCACACTGATATCGGGGTTAACAATATTAGTCGCATCCAACCGGCCACCCAGTCCCACTTCAATCAGACAAAAGTCGACTGGCTGACGTTTCAGAATTGCGAATGCAGCCAGAGTGGTAAATTCAAAGTAGGTTAACGCAGTGTCGCCGCGTAACTCCTCAACCCGGGCCATGGCGTCCACCCACAGTGCATCGTCCACATCATGGTTGTTAAGCCGCAGCCGTTCGTTAAAGCGCAACAAATGCGGAGAACTGTAGACACCCACCCTGAATCCCTGTGCCAGCAATAATTGCTCAAGGGTACGGGCGACAGACCCTTTACCGTTTGTGCCGGCAATCAGCACCACTTTACCAGGTAACTGTGCTAATGCCGCACGATCGGCAACCCTGCTTACCCTTTCCAGGCCAAGTTCAATTTTATCTATGGGGTGGCTTTGCTCAATATAATAAAGCCAATCGGCCAGAGTGTGGCGCGATTGGCTTGACGTTAGCATGTCTGACATATATTCCTAAGCAGCGTCGTGCTCGGAAACCGGCGCCGGCAGCTGCATAAACTTGGCAACAAGGCGGGCAATTGTATCGCGCATTTTCCGGCGGTCAACAATCATATCAATCGCGCCATGTTCCAGTAAAAACTCACTGCGCTGGAACCCTTCCGGCAGTTTTTCCCGTACTGTTTGCTCAATAACCCTGGGGCCGGCAAAACCAATCAGCGCTTTGGGTTCACCAATATTAATATCCCCTAACATTGCTAAACTGGCCGAAACGCCACCCATGGTTGGGTCGGTTAGTACAGAAATATAAGGCAGGCCCTGCTCACTCAGTTTGGCCAGAGCCGCCGAGGTTTTTGCCATCTGCATTAATGAAAACAGCGCCTCTTGCATCCGCGCGCCACCACTGGCAGAAAAGCAGACAAAAGGTACCTTATGAGTAAGCGCATACTCTACCCCGGCCACAAACTTGGCACCAACTACAGATGCCATAGAGCCGCCCATAAATTCGAACTCAAATGACGCTGCAACCATCGGCATACCATGCAAGGTGCCATGCATTACAATCATGGCATCTTTCTCATTAGTTTGCTTCTGAGCGGCGGTAATCCGGTCTTTATAGCGCTTGCTGTCTTTAAACTTCAGTAAATCCTGGGGTTCAAGTTCAGCCGCCAGTTCGGTGGTGGAATGGCTGTCAAAGAAGTGATTCAGGCGGGTTCTGGCGTTTACCCGCATATGATGATCACACTTAGGGCAAACGCCTAAATTACGATCCAGATCAGCTTTGTATAATACAGCGTCACAGGCGCTGCATTTGGTCCAGACGCCCTCGGGAATATTACGACGCGCCGAGGTGGAGGTTCTGGGCAGGATTTTTTCTAGCCAACTCATAATGCATTCCTATCAACTGGGATCAGACGTTAGACCTAACATAAGACAAAATACGTCAAAAAACGCCGAAATAAAACTAAACGGGCGCTATTAAAGCATAAACACCCGCTAACAGAATATAAAAAACTGGTCTTAGCAGCCGTTATAAAAATAACGGTCCTGGCGCTACTTTGGGTATCGCATAGTGCTCAGGGTAATCAACTTCGACCAAATACAGGCCGCCCGGCTTCGCTGTGGCCGCCGCCAGATTGCGATTTCGGCTTTGCAGCAGCTCATTTAACCAGTCGACAGGTTTACGTCCCATACCAATTTCCAGCAAACTGCCGGTAATGTTACGCACCATGTGATGTAAAAAAGCATTGGCTTTAATATCCAATACCAGATAGTCACCCACCCGGCTTAACTCTATATGATGAATATTACGAAAAGGTGTTTTTGACTGACATTGCATAGCCCTGAATGCACTAAAATCATGCTCGCCAATCAGCACTGGCGCCGCTTGCTGCATCAAACTGATATCCAACTGCTGATGATAATGACTGAGCCCGGAACGCAAAATAGCTGGTCTGAATTTTTGGTTATAAATTACGTAGCGGTAGCGACGGGCAGTGGCACTAAAACGGGCATGGAAGTCGTCAGCTACCGGCTTGGCCCAGCGCACTGCTATTTGATCAGGTAACTGGCTGTTAGTACCCATTATCCATGCTTTATCATCGCGTAGGGCATCAGTCTCAAAGTGGACTACCTGGCCGGTAGCATGCACTCCGGCATCTGTGCGGCCGGCACAAAACACTTCAACCGGACCATTGGCAACTTTAGTAAGTGCTGTTTCCAGTTCTTGTTGCACACTGTTCACTTCACGCTGGCGTTGCCAGCCAAAAAAACCAGTGCCGTCATACTCAATACCTAAAGCTATTCGCATGGGGTTCCCTCTGATAAACCGCACCGATTATACCGCAGAGTATCGCGGATAACAGCCCGACAATCGGTCAGGACAGAACACCAGTCTATTTAGCTTTTTTTTGCAGCGCTTTTGCTTCAGCTTTTACATGCTCCGGCGCGTCAGACTCCAGCACCTCTGAAATAATCTGGCCGGCACTTTCCAGGTCATCTATTTCAAAATAAGCCCGCACCAGATCAAGTTTTGCTGCAAAACCATTGTCTTCTGTATCAACATCCTGCGGGTTATCATTACCAATAACATCCGCGAATTCATCCAGACCAACATCAACATTTAATTGCTCGAAACGGCCATCATCCTCCTGCACTTGCTCACTGCTGGCCAGTAAATTATCTATTTCAACAAAGTCATTGTCAGACAACGCTGTTATTTCATCTTCGTCCAGTGACGGGCTGAACACATCGTCCACATCCAGATTCAACTCCTCACTGTCACTGGCGGTGGTTTGTGCCATCGCTTCGAGCTCAGTCAACAAGTTATCAAACTGACTGTCATCCAGTTTTGCCAGGTTTTGATCAGCTTCCTCATCTGCCGGGGAAATCTCAACACTAACAGCGTCGTCGTCCAGTACCTGTTCATCGTTAAAATCTTCGTCGCTCAGCTCAAGCTCAGGATAACTGTCCAGCATTTTGCTGGGGTTCTCAACGGATAATGCGGCCTCCGAAGGTTTGGTAACCGAGTCATCTTCATTATTCTGTAAATCAGGACCATCGCTATCAACGCTAATATCGGTATCGTCAGCTAACTCATCAGCACTGTCGTCTGTAGTCGTCGTAGCAGGCTCTGTTTGCGCACCAGCATCAGTTTCAATGTCAGCTTTCTCAGCTGCATCGGTTTCGACTTCCGTTTTAGCTTCCTCATCAGATCCGGTCTCAGCCAGCTCTGGATCTACCGCCTCAACCTGCTGCAACAACTCATCCAGCTCAGCACTCAGTAACTCAGATGCCTGCTCATCTTGGGCTGATTCAGTTTCGTTAGCTTGCTCACCCGTCTCCAGTGCCAGAGCCTCTGCAAATGCATCAAGTTCGGTCCGATCAAAACTTTCATCTTCAACCAGACTGGCTATCTGACTATCTGTTAACTCATCATTACTTACGTCACTGCCAAAATGCTCACTAACTAAGGGCTCGCTGGTGTTGTCGGTTTCCACCAGAATCTGTTCATCCTCGCTTAATAGCAGTTCTTCATCGTCTGTCTGTCCGGCTCCAGGCTGTTCAAACTGCTCTGGCTCAGGCAACGCCGCTGTGTCTTCAGCTTCATCCGGGACATCCAGCTCAATTTCTTCCAGTAAATCATCGTCAACATCTGGCTCGTCGGCAATTTCAGGTGCAGTTGACGGAGTTTGCTCCTCTGATGACAGCTCCCCATCATCCAAATCAATTATCTCTTCGTCGGCTTCAGAGACAGTGAAATCCTGCTCTGCCTCATCAACCAGGTCCTCTTCTGACAGTCCAGTTGTTAACTGTTCGGTATCAGCTAAATCGGTATCAAGCTCATCATCAAGCTCTATAATGGCGTCGTCGTCATCCTCAGCAGACAGTAATGCATTTAAGTCACTGTCAGACAGAATATTATTGGCATCAAATTCAGCTTTGCCCGAGTCACTCTCTAAGTCTGGTGTATCGAGTAAATCGTCCAGCAGCTCATCTTCTGCCGATGCTGAACTCTGGCTTTCATTGGCCAACAAGCTATCATCATCCAGCAAAATATCGTCGTCCAGCAGAGCATCATCGTCCAGTAGCGCGTCATCGTTAAAATCAGGTAAGCTATCGTCCAGCACTTCAGTGCCAGCGAAATCACCATTGTCAGCAAAGGCATCGTCCAGCAGATTTTCATCAATATCAAATAAGCCACTGTCGTCTAAATCATTATTTTCATCGAGTGGTGGCAAAGGAGATTTATAATCAGCTGGCGGAACTGCAGCACTGTTGGCGGCAACCACCGCCGCCTCAGTTTGCTGACCCCTGCGTTTCAACCAAAACACCACGCCAAATAAAATCATTAATGCCGGAATTGACGCGGCCAGTACCCATACTATCGGGTTATTAAAGAAATCTGTGCCCTGCTCTTTTTCCGCGGCTAATGCTTTTGCTGCCTCGGCTGCCTGCTGCTCCTGCGCTTGCTGAGTAGCTAAAATGTCGGCTTGTTGCTGGAGCAAGGTATTTAACTGTTGCTGTAAACTGCTGTCTTCACCTAATTGCTGCTGCAGTGCCAGCAGCTCTGTTTGTACCTGCGATAACGTAGCTTTAAGCTGATTATTCTCTCTGGCTATCGCTTCTATCATCAGCACTGAATTGCCAAACTGATCTTTTAATTCGGTAAGCTGTTGTAGTTGCTCACTGGATACAGAAGAGCTTGCACTCGGCTGGCTACTGGCTTGACCGGTTGCTCTGGCCCGTGCAGCCCAGGCTTTATCGTCTGAATCTGACTTGGCACGAGCTACATTAATATCAATTGCCCGTATTTCGCGCAAATTAGGTAATTGCAACGTGGCCCCCGGACGCAGATGGTTCAGGTTACCGTCAATAAATGCATTGGGGTTTTTCAGATATATGGCGTACATCACCTGATAGGTACTTACATCGGCTGCGTCGGGTTTCACCCGTTCTGCAATTCGCCACAAAGTATCCGTTGCGCTAAGCGGCCCCAGCTGGCGTTGCATCAGGGCGGTATCGGTATTTTTTGGACCGCGCAACTGAGTTGACGCAGGCTCATCAGCAAAGGCGACGCCCGCTAGCAGCGTCGAGAAATTGACAACCAACAATAAAAACAAAAGACGAAGTGCCATTAACTTTCCTTACCCGGGCAACCTAAGCTGATTGATGCTTTCTTTACAGCAGATTTGTACATCAAATCTGTTTTATTACAAAATTCAATGCAAACACTGTTCCAAGATTAATAGAATATCATCCGCTAAACAGTAGCCCGCAAAATATAAAACAGCAACGGCATTGTTACCAGCATAAACCTAATCCAGAAAAAAGGCTCCCTCAGGAGCCTTTTAATACAGTTGGTTACAGATAGTCGCGAATGAGGTGTTCAGCAATCTGAATACTGTTTGTGGCAGCCCCTTTCCGGATATTGTCTGCCACCACCCACAGGTTCAAACCATTTTCATGAGAAATATCCTGGCGGACCCGGCCGACAAATACCTCATCTTTGCCGGTAGCACTGCAAACCTGAGTTGGGAAATCGGCGTTATCTTCCAGTAATACCACACCTGGCGCTTCTGCCAATAGTGCTTTAGCCTGTTCAACCGTAATCGGCATCCGGGTTTCAATATGTACAGCTTCAGCATGACCGTAAAATACCGGTACCCGCACCGCAGTAGCATTTACCGCGATGCTGCTGTCAGCAAAAATTTTCTGGGTTTCCCAGTGCATTTTCATTTCTTCTTTGGTGTAGCCATTATCCAGAAACACATCTATCTGCGGGATAACATTAAATGCGATTTGGCGGGCAAACTGCCCTTCCCCTTCCAGCGGCCGGCCATTCATCAACTGTACTGTTTCCTGCGCCAGTGCATCTACTGCAGATTGCCCGGCCCCACTAACAGATTGATAGGTAGCAACATTAATCCGGCTGATCCCAACTGCATCATAAATCGGCTTTAGTGCTACCAGCATCTGAATAGTAGAGCAGTTCGGGTTAGCTATAATATTGCGGTTTCGAAAATCAGCAATGGCTGACGCGTTTACTTCGGGAACTACTAACGGGATATCAGCGTCGTAACGATAGTGTGAGGTATTATCAATAACCACGCAGCCAGCATCAGCCGCTTTTGGTGCATAGATAGCGGAAACACTGCCACCGGCGGAGAACAAACCGATTTGCGCCTGACTCCAGTCGAAGTTATCCGCATCAAGCACCGTTATTTTTTTACCCTTAAAGGTAATGGTGCCCCCGGCCGAGCGGCTACTCGCCAGTGGAAATAATTGCGCCACCGGAAAATCACGCTGTTCCAGTATTTCTATCAAATGTTGCCCAACCAAACCGGTTGCGCCTAAAATCGCCACATTGTATTGCGATGCCATGCTTAAACCCCTTTATGCTGACTTGTAAAGCCTAACTGCGCCATCCAGCAGGGTAACTTACTGCCAGTAAGTTGCACCGAACTGAACTCACGTCGCGGCGGATAAGACTTTCGCAGCCAGTCGAACCCCTCACGTTGGATATGAAAACGGAATAATGCATCATCCCGCCGCACATCATATAACATTCGCGCAAGATTTTGGACATCCGGAAGCCCAAAATTATCAGATATCTGCACTTTTTCCACTGCTGGCACTGCCAGTAAGGTTGCAAGCTGCCGCAGGGGTGCCTGCTCAAGGTGCTGACAAAGCCGCTGGTACAGCATTGCCGTGCCCCGGGCTTTGCCTTCAATGCTATGGCCGGCGATATGCGCCGTGGCAATATCCAGATAAGGCAGCAATGTTTGCAGGATATCTGGTTCCTGCTCCCAGACATCGAGCACGACAGGTCGGGGTTGCTGCTTAAGTGCCTGCAACAGGGCCTGGTTATCAATTACCGCACCACGAGAGGCATTAATCAGCGCACAATCTGGTTTTAACAGTGCCAGCGTTTGCGCATTTAATAAATGCCAGCTTGGCGCCGGCCCGGTTTTAACCATAGGCGTATGAAAACTGATGATGTCAGCCTGCCGGCATACCTCAGCAAAAGGGGTATGCCGAAAATCAAGCTCTGCAGCAGCCCGCGGTGGATCGCAAAGCAACAGCTTTATATTCAAAGCCGCCGCAGCTTCTGCCAGGCGCTGACCGATGTGACCAACCCCAACAATACCCAGGGTTTTGCTGTTAAGCTGCCATTGATATTTTTCTGCCAGATACCAGATTGCACTTAGTACATATTCGACAACAGACTGGGCGTTGCAGCCCGGAGCGGAGCTGAAACTGATATTACGATCTGCTAAGTAAGCCTGGTCAATGTGCTCCATGCCGATGGTGGCAGTACCGACAAAACGCAGCACCTTATTTTCAGCCAGCAACGCCTGATTAACCGGTGTCACCGAACGTACCAGCAGCACTTCAGCGTCAGCAAGCTCACTGGCAGTAACCGCACGACCATTAAATAAGCTTACCGGCCCCAAATGACTAAAAAACTCTGCAACCAGTGGCATATTTTCGTCAGCGTATATTTTCATCAGCATATATCTTCATCAATAGTGGGAGACATCTGGAAATTCCGAGTAATGACGGCTATCACAACCCTGACGCAGTCTAGCAAAAAAAACAAAAAGCCAGACGGTTTTTCGTCTGGCTTGTTCGACAAAGGTCGCTACAAAACTTATGGCTGATAGCGCTGCATAACTAAGGTGGCATTGGTACCACCAAAGCCAAAACTATTCGACATAATGGTATTTAAGGTTGCATCCTGCGCCTGGCGGACGATATTCAAGCCAGCCGCCGCCTCGTCAAGCTCACTGATGTTGATCGACGACGCAATAAAGTTATGTTTCATCATCAGCAACGAGTAAATAGCCTCATGCACCCCAGCTGCGCCAAGCGCATGGCCTGTCATGGCCTTAGTGGCACTGATAGCAGGAGACTTTCCGGCAAATACCTGCTGAATAGCCGCCAGCTCTTTGACATCGCCAACCGGGGTACTGGTACCATGGGTATTCACATAGTCAACCGGTGCTGACACGCCCTGCATGGCCATTTCCATACAGCGCACTGCGCCCTCTCCACTTGGTGCCACCATATCGAAACCATCTGAAGTGGCACCATAGCCCACTATTTCAGCATAAATAGTGGCGCCGCGGGCTAAAGCATGTTCCAGCTCTTCTACCACCACGATGCCGCCACCACCGCTAATCACAAAACCATCACGCCCGGCATCATAGGTGCGCGAGGCCAGTTCCGGTGTCTCGTTATACCGGCTGGATAAAGCCCCCATCGCATCAAATTCCATTGCCAGGGTCCAGTGCACTTCTTCACCGCCACCGGCGAATACCACATCCTGCTTACCCAGCTGAATAAGTTCAACAGCATGACCAATACAATGCGCACTGGTCGCACAAGCTGAGCTGATAGAGTAGTTAACGCCTTTAATTTTAAAAGGGGTGGCAAGACACGCCGAACAGGTACTGGACATGGTTTTTGGCACAGCGTACGGGCCAACCCGCTTTACCCCTTTCTCCCGCAGCGTATCAGCTGCTTCAATCTGGGTTTTTGAAGATGCACCACCTGAGCCCACAACCAGCCCAATCCGCGGATCTGAAATTTGTTCAGCCGTTAAACCGGCATCAGTCATCGCTTCCTGCATTGCAATATAGGCATAGGCGGCAGCGTCACCCATAAAGCGCATTGCTTTACGGTCAATGTGCTCAGCCGGGTTCATTTTAATATTGCCCCAAACCTGAGAGCGTAAACCATATTCAACAAACTCCGGTGAAGCAGTAATGCCAGACCGGCCTGCTTTTAACGAATCCAGCACTTCTGCCTGATTATTGCCAATACTTGAAACAATACCCATGCCAGTGATAACGGCTCTTTTCATGCTTTCTCCCATGTCTGCCTGGCGGCAGATAAAAATAATGATGTTGCTAACTGATATTGCAAAGTATTGTACGGACTTTGCAACAAAAACTGGTCAGCTTTCAGCGTACAGCTGTACTCTTTTTAATTTTGCGTCAGCTTCAGGTAAACTACAAGCCGATTTTCCTGCCGGATACCAAGATGCAAGCGCTGAAAAACGCCAATATTCACTTTAACCAACAGGGTACCCCAGTTGCCACTGATTTTGATGACATTTATTTTTCAAATGAAGGCGGCCTGGCAGAAACAGAATATGTTTTTTTACAGCAAAATGGTTTACCTGAGCGCTGGCAACAAAGCCCCGCCGGATTTTTCCACATTATAGAAACTGGCTTTGGTACTGGCGCTAATTTTTTATTATGCTGGCAACGGTTTAAACAATTCCGCCAACAACAGCCAGAGGCTGCCTGCCGTCAGTTATATTTTTCCAGTTTTGAAAAATATCCACTAAGCCACAGCGATCTGACCGCAGCGCTGCAGGCACATACCGGGCTAAACGAGCAGTGTCACCAGTTACTGGCTCAATATCCGCCTGCTATACCAGGATGCCACCGGCTGACTTTTGAGAACGGTAATGTTGTGCTGGATTTATGGTTGGGTGATGTCAACGAGCTACTACCGCAATTACCCGGCAACAACCTGGCAGATGCCTTTTTTCTGGACGGCTTTGCCCCGGGCAAGAACCCCGACATGTGGCAGCAATCCTTATTTGATCAGATGGCCAGGCTTAGTCGTCCACAAGCAACAGTCGCAACCTTTACCAGTGCCGGCCTGGTAAAACGTGGCCTGCAACAAAGCGGCTTTACTATAAAAAAAATAAAAGGCTTTGGCCGCAAGCGGGAAATGTTAACCGCTACTTTTGATCCGAGCCAAACTGCTGCACCGTCTGACCGGGTAACACCAAATAGTAGCGACGCAACAACGGTATGCATTATTGGAGGCGGTATAGCGTCAGTTTGTCTGGCGCTGCAATTGGTCGAAAAAGGATTGGCGGTTGAGCTAATATGCGCTGACAACGAGATAGCGCAAGGTGCGTCTCACAATCTGCAAGGTGCAGTCTACCCAAACCTGCACCCGACCCCGACCCTTGCCAGCCTGTTACATTGCCAGGCGTTTTATTTTGCCCGCCATTTTTATCAGCAGATAGCAGCTCAGGGTTTGCCTTTCGCCATGCAATGGTGTGGCGTGCTGCATCTGGCAACCAATCCGGCATTAGCACAACGTCAGCAAAAAATTGTTGCCGGGGAAAATTGGCCGCCAGAGCTGGTATATCCGGTAACAGCAGAGCAGGCAACCCAAGTTGCCGGCGTTGCGTTAACGCATAGCGGCATTTTTTTGCCGCAAGCCGGCTGGCTCAGCCCGCAACAATTTTGCCAGGCAGCTTTGGCTTTGTTATTGCAGTCCAAGCGCTTTCAGGTAAGGTTTAACAGCAAGGTAAGCGCGATAATTCCTGGCAAAGTCGATACTTCAGGCCAGGCAAAACAGCCTGCAGCACTGTGGCAAATCCAGTATGACGACCATACCCCGGCAGCAAGTTACTCTTGCGTAGTGCTGGCTAATGGCGCTGATATAACAGGTTTTACTGTTAGCGAGCACTTACCAGCCAACCGGGTTCGCGGTCAGGTTAGTCATGTTAGCAGCAAGGATATGGCCCCTCTTAACACTGTGCTTTGCCACAAAGGCTATATCACGCCGGCATTGGATGGATGTCATGCGGTTGGCGCCACCTTTGATCGTAAGGCTAACACTGCTTATTGTTCAGAAGCTGACGACCAGGAAAACCTTGAGTTGGTAAACAACCAGCTGCAACAGCCAGACTGGTTTGCTGCTACCGTGGTCACAGGATCGCGAGCGGCATTTCGGGCGACCGTGCCCGATCATCTGCCATTACTGGGAAGCATCCCTAACTGTCAGGGCATCTATACTTTCGGGGGGCTTGGTGCCCGTGGAATTTTACTGGCACCGTTACTGGCCGAAACGCTGGCCTGTCAAATTGCAGGCCGGCCGCTGGCATTCAGCTCAGACTATTTGGCAGCTTTAGCGCCAAAGCGTTTTGCTCAGGCAGCAGCAAAGGTCTGAAAACTATCTTATATTAGCGTCTGAGCTAAGCAGAGTTTGTTGGCGTTTAGCGCTGGTTTTTGCTGGTCAAAGTCTGCTGAAATTTGCTATGGTTGTACTGTACTTACTCACGGCACAACCGCGCTGAACAAAAGGAAATAAAATGCGATCTTTAGCTTTGTTAATAGCTTGCACCCTGTTTACTTCAGTATCACTTGATGTAAAAGCAGACAGTTTCTATCAGGTTCCCCTCACTGCCGACGCCCGTGAGTTTGCCCGGCTTGAAAATAAGTTACCCGCAGTGCTGAGTTATTTCAGTCGTCAGACCATTGGCGAGTTACAAGACTTCTACCGCCAGCAATTGGGCGAGCCCGACAACAGCGCTATTATTCATGGCCGCTTAAACCTGTATTACCGGGTAAACCAGCAACGGGTCAGAATACTTATTTCTGAACAAAATGACTGGCGTCAGGTAGATATTATGGTGCAGTAACCTCTGAATGCCTGCCGGGATGTCGTGGTGTTATTAAGGCCTGGCCATTTGCAATACCACCCGGCGGTTAGTCGCCCGCCCCAGACTGGTTTGATTTGAGGCCACGTGACGTCGCTCACCAAAACCATCTACCCGCACTTTATCGTTTGCAACTCCCGCCTCTGCTAAAAACTGCTTAATTTTTTCTGCCCGCTTCACTGATAACTGCTCGTTCATCCAGCGCCCACCATAACTATCGGTATAACCCTGTAATTCAATAGTTTCAATCTGCGGGTCATGCTGCAAATACTCAGCAATCTGTCGCAACCGCCGTTGTGACTCACGTGTCAGCTTGTCACTACCAGATTCATAACTTAATACTGTAAAAGCAATATCTTCAAAGCTGTAAGACAGTAAACCGGCAACGCATTCATTGAAGGCATAATAGCCGGGCGGAAACTGCACCGGGTTAAGCCTGGCAGCAACCTGATCATAGGGGCTGTGCCAATCTTCGTAATAAAATGTAGGGCTAAACCCCTGCTCCAGCTCCGTCAGCAACGTCCAGGCGGTCTTTTTCGGCAATTCACCATTAAATTGTTTTAATAATGTCATGCTAGCCAGGTTCTTACCGGGTTCACCCGGGCGCCAGGCCGGGGGCAAAGATAAGACTTCCGCCAAACTGTAGGCATCAGGTAGCCTGAGCATTTTCAGTTCAAAATTTAAATTAAGCGCCTTGCTGGCCTTGCTTTGAAATACCGCATTGCCAAAATTTGGAATAGTGTGTTCCAGCTGACAGAGCAGTGGCGTTTTTGCCGTT
This sequence comes from Arsukibacterium perlucidum DSM 18276, assembly GCF_000382165.1. Classification (GTDB taxonomy): domain Bacteria; phylum Pseudomonadota; class Gammaproteobacteria; order Enterobacterales; family Alteromonadaceae; genus Alishewanella; species Alishewanella perlucidum. Next base: position 89,169 of record NZ_KB907703.1, read on the forward strand.
AACTGCCACTCTGACTGTTCAATACTGGCAGAATATTGACGCAACTGCTTAGTAACAGCATAACTGTTGCCACTCACTAGTGCATGCGCTAATGATATGAATATCAAAGCATATTTATTCATTTACTCTACCCTGTCACAAAATCACAAATTATTTAGTCCGCTTAGCCTACAGTGAACCAGCTTAAGTAACCAAACCACTAATGATTAATAAGCAAACACTGTGCCGAATACAAGACGCTGGCTTTTTTTTTTGGCATAATGCGCTCTGCTTTTTTTAATGGTTGGCTTATGACAGAAAAAACCTCTCTGCTCGCTCAACGGTTTCGTGGCTACTATCCGGTAGTTATCGACGTTGAAACCGCTGGCTTTAATGCTCAGACTGATGCGTTGCTGGAAATTGCGGTAAACCTGTTGCAAATGGATGACGACGGTAAGCTAATCCCGGGGGAAACTCTGCATTTCCATGTAGAGCCATTTGCCGGCGCAAACCTGGATGCCAGTTCGCTGGCCTTTAATGGTATTGACCCCTTTAACCCGCTACGTGGCGCAGTGCCAGAGCGGGAAGCATTAACTGAAATTTGTAAAGCGGTTCGCAAAGCGCAAAAAGCTGCCGGCTGTCAGCGTACAGTCATTGTTGCCCACAATTCAGCGTTCGACCAGGGCTTTGTCAATGCGGCTATTGCCCGCACCAATTATAAACGCTCACCTTTCCACGCTTTCGTTTCTTTTGATACTACCAGTCTGGCGGCATTAGCGTTAGGCCAGACAGTGCTTGCTAAAGCCTGTCAGCAGGCCGGCATTGCCTTTGACAATAAAGAAGCGCACAGCGCGCTGTATGATACTGAACGCACGGCAGAGTTGTTTTGCTATATCGTTAACAAGTGGCAGCAATTAGGCGGTTGGCCGCTGCCCGAAGCTGACGACGCTGACAACGTCGAATAAGCCGCAATAAAAACAGGGAGCTTAGCTCCCTGTTTTTATATTAACTGTCTGCAATCTGCAGATTACTCAGCGTCAGTCGTTGCGTCAGTACTTGTGGTTTTTGCCGCAGCTTCTTTAATTAATGGTTGTAACTCGCCGCGCTGGAACATTTCCAGAATAATATCGCAGCCACCAATTAATTCGCCATCAACCCATAATTGCGGAAAGGTAGGCCAATTAGCATACTTAGGTAACTCAGCGCGAATATCAGGATTCTGTAAAATATCAACGAAAGCAAATTGCTCTCCACAGGCAATCAGAGCTTGTGAGGCCTGAGCAGAAAAACCACAACTGGGGAATTTAGGCGAGCCTTTCATAAATAACAGAATAGGATTTTCAGCAATTTGCTGCTTAATTTTATCTAACGTCTCCATTTTCACCTCGACAGAAACTTAATGATTAACGCCATTTTACCTTTATCTTTGTCCGCTGACACTTGAGTTCAGAAAAAAAAACCCAATATCCGATAGAACAATCGAATAATCGCTGGTTGTGTTAACAAACCAGTACAGCTTACAAAACGTAAAAAAATGACACCGCTTAAAACTTGAGTAATTTAGTCAGGTTTTGTAGTCTACGCGATGCAGACATCTTTAACAACGATAACGGAGCACAACAATGGCCTTTGAATTACCAGCATTACCCTATCCAAAAGACGCTTTAGCCCCGCATATTTCAGCAGAAACATTGGAATACCATTATGGCAAGCATCACAATACCTACGTGGTAAAACTTAACGGTTTAATTGAAGGTACGCCGTTTGCCAGCAAGTCACTGGAAGATATTATCCGTAGTTCTGAGGGTGGCGTATTCAATAACGCAGCTCAGGTATGGAACCACACTTTTTACTGGCATTGTTTATCACCTAATGGTGGCGGTGAACCAACTGGCGCACTGGCCGATGCCATTAATGCCAAGTGGGGTTCGTTTGCTGAGTTCAAGAAAGCGTTTAACGATAAAGCAGTCAACAACTTTGGTTCAAGCTGGACCTGGTTAGTTAAAACAGCTGATGGCAGCCTGGATATTGTTAACACCAGCAACGCAGCAACACCGGTGCAGGATGCAGCAGTAACCCCAGTTCTGACCGTAGATTTATGGGAACATGCTTACTACATCGATTATCGCAATGCTCGCCCAACCTACCTGGATGCATTCTGGGCACTGGTTAACTGGCAGTTTGCTGCTGATAATTTCGCTAAGTAATATCGTTAGCTGACACTCTGATACCCGGCACTTGCCGGGTATTTTTTTGGGTTTGTTGCGGCTAATTTCGTTTTTAGATTCTTTCTCTTTTCTGCACTAAACCCGGCACGTCTGCGTTACGTATTAAAGAAACTGTAAATAAAAAATATGATTATTTTCGGTGAATTAGACAGGCAAAGATGATTTTTACTGTCTAACCTTAACAGTAACAGCAGCAAGATCAGGTTTCCCACGAGCAATGGCTGGAGGTGCGTATGAGCATTTTTGAGCACTACAAATCACGATATGAGGCCACCCGAGAAGAAGAATTTAGCATTCAGGAGTATCTGGCACTTTGTAAACAAGACAAGAGTTGTTATGCCACCGCGGCTGAGCGATTATTATTGGCTATTGGTGAACCGGAACTGATTGATACCGCCCAGGATCCGCAGTTAAGCAGGTTGTTTTCCAACAGGGTTATCGCCCGTTATCCCGCTTTTTCCGAGTTCTACGGTATGGAAGACGCCATTGAACAAATAGTTTCCTATTTAAAACATTCGGCGCAGGGGTTGGAAGAGCGCAAGCAAATTTTATACTTATTAGGTCCGGTTGGGGGTGGCAAGTCATCACTGGCCGAAAAACTTAAGCATCTGATGCAGCAAGTACCTATCTATTATTTAAAGGGTTCTCCGGTATATGATCATCCCCTGTCGTTGTTTGATGCCAGTGAAGACGGCCGCTTAATTCAGCAGGAATATGGCATTCCACCACGTTATTTACGTAATATTCTGTCGCCCTGGGCGACCAAGCGACTACATGAATATAACGGTGACATCAGCCAGTTCCGGGTTGTTAAAAAATATCCGTCAATTCTCGATCAGATTGCCATTGCTAAAACCGAGCCGGGTGATGAAAATAATCAGGATATTGCCGCATTAGTTGGCAAAGTTGATATTCGCAAGTTAGAGCATTTTGCCCAGAACGACCCCGATGCTTACAGTTATTCCGGCGCACTATGCCGGGCTAATCAGGGGCTGATGGAATTTGTCGAAATGTTCAAGGCTCCAATCAAGGTGCTGCACCCGCTACTGACTGCCACACAGGAAGGCAACTACAATGGTACCGAAGGCCTGGCCGCTCTGCCATTTGATGGCATTATTTTAGCGCACAGCAACGAGTCAGAATGGCAGACTTTTCGGAACAACAAAAACAACGAAGCCTTTCTCGACCGGGTGTATATTGTTAAAGTGCCTTATTGCCTGCGGGTCAGCGAAGAGAAAAAAATCTATCAGAAATTACTGGAACACAGTGAGTTAAACGCTGCGCCCTGTGCACCGGGCACCTTAAGTTCACTGGCCCAATTTGCCGTATTATCACGATTGAAACAGCCTGAAAACTCCAGCATCTATTCAAAAATGCGGGTGTACGATGGTGAAAGCTTAAAAGATACCGACCCTAAGGCAAAATCCTACCAGGAATATCGCGATTATGCCGGAGTGGACGAAGGCATGACCGGTTTGTCTACCCGCTTTGCCTTTAAAATACTGTCGCGGGTATTTAATTTCGACAGCACTGAGGTGGCAGCTAATCCGGTCCATTTGTTTTATGTGCTGGAGCAACAAATAGAGCGCGAGCAATTTGCTGCTGATGTTGCTGAGCGCTATCTGGAACACCTGAAAGGTTACCTGACCCCCAAATATATCGAGTTTATTGGTAAGGAAATTCAAACCGCCTACCTGGAGTCGTACTCTGAGTATGGCCAGAATATCTTCGACCGCTATGTCATTTATGCCGACTTCTGGATCCAGGATCAGGAATACCGGGACCCGGAAACCGGTCAGTTGTTTGACCGGGCAGCGCTGAATGCCGAACTTGAGAAAATTGAGAAGCCGGCCGGGATCAGCAACCCGAAGGATTTTCGCAACGAAATCGTTAATTTTGTACTGCGGGCTAAAGCGAAAAACAATGGTAAAAACCCGTTATGGACCAGTTATGAAAAGCTGCGTACCGTAATTGAAAAGAAAATGTTCTCCAGCACAGAAGAGCTGCTACCGGTTATTTCTTTTAATGCTAAGACTTCGACCGAGGATCAGAAAAAACACGATGATTTCGTCAACCGGATGATGGAAAAAGGCTACACCCGTAAGCAAGTCAGGCTGCTGTCGGAATGGTATTTGCGGGTTCGCAAGTCACAATAACGCCGGAGGTAGTATGGCGCACTTTATTGACCGTCGACTCAATGGCAAAAACAAAAGCGCTGTTAACCGGCAGCGCTTTATCCGGCGTTACAAACAGCAAATTAAAAAGGCAGTGGCCGACGCTATCAGTGAACGCAGTGTTACTGATATTAGCAGCGGCGAAAATGTGACTATTCCTAATAAAGATATTTCCGAACCTTTTTTTCATCAGGGTAAGGGGGGGCGGCGGCAAATTATTCATCCTGGCAACGACCAGTTCAGTGAAGGAGACCGTATTCCAAGGCCACAAGGGGGAGCTGGTGGCAGTGGTCAGGGCGATGCCAGCGCAGATGGCGAAGGTAGCGATGATTTTGTGTTCTCTATTTCTAAAGATGAATATCTCGACTTACTGTTTGAAGATTTGGCCCTGCCAAACTTACAAAAAAACCAACTGGATAAATTAGTACAATATAAGAATGTCAGGGCCGGTTACCGTGCCGAAGGCGTACCCAGTAATATTGACATAGTGCGTTCGCTGCGCGGCTCGCTGGCCAGACGCGTCGCCATGACAGCAGGTAAAAAACGAACTCTGGCTGAGCTTGAACAGCAGTTGCAAACACTGGAGCTTGAGCCGGTGCCCGATCAGCAACAACGGCTGCAGCTGCTTGAACAAATCGCAGCCCTTAAAGCCAGCATTGCCGCGGTACCTTTTATTGACAGTTTTGATTTGCGCTTTCGCAACTATCAGAAAAAACCCGAGCCTACCAGCAAAGCCGTGATGTTTTGTCTGATGGATGTCTCAGGCTCAATGGATCAACCCACCAAAGATATGGCAAAACGCTTTTATATCTTGCTGTATTTATTTTTAAGCCGCAGCTATAAGAACGTCGAAGTCGTCTACATCCGCCATCATACGCAGGCCAAAGAGGTTGACGAGCAGGAATTTTTTTACTCCCAGGAAACAGGTGGCACTATTGTCTCATCAGCGTTAAAACTGATGCATGAGATTATCCTTGACCGCTACGACCCGGCCCAGTGGAATATCTATGCCGCCCAGGCGTCTGATGGTGATAACTGGACTGACGACAGTGCCCCCTGCGCCGCCTTGCTGGCGAATAAACTGCTACCGCTGGTTCGCTACTACGCCTATATAGAGATTACTCCGAGGGCACATCAAAGCCTGTGGCACGAGTATGAAAAACTGTTGGCACAGCACGACAATATGGCAATTGAACATATTAGAGAGCTGGCTGACATATATCCGGTATTCCGCCAGCTTTTTAAAAAGCAGGCAGCCTGAGGAGATCATATGGTAAAAGCAAAAGCACAGCCGCAATGCCTGGCCGATGGTCCCGACTGGACTTTCGATTTGCTGGAGGAGTATCACCAGGAAATTGCCCGGGTAGCGGCTTTTTATCAGCTGGACACCTACCCGAATCAAATTGAAGTGATTACCGCAGAGCAAATGATGGATGCCTACTCGAGCGTCGGCATGCCGCTGGGTTATCATCATTGGTCGTATGGTAAAAAATTCATTCAGACTGAACAAAATTATAAACGCGGCTACATGGGGCTGGCTTATGAAATTGTTATCAACTCCAACCCTTGCATTGCTTACCTGATGGAAGAAAATACCATTACTATGCAGGCACTGGTTATGGCCCATGCCAGTTATGGTCATAATTCATTTTTTAAAAACAATTATTTATTCAAAACGTGGACTGATGCCGGCTCAATAATTGATTATCTGGTTTTCGCCAAAAACTATATTAACCAGTGCGAGGAAAAATACGGCATCACAGAAGTTGAAGATATGCTCGACTCTTGCCATGCCCTGATGAACTATGGAGTGGACCGTTATAAACGACCACAAAAAATATCGCTGGAAATCGAGCAGAAACGCCAGGAAGAACGGGAGGCCTACCTGCAAAGCCAGGTAAATGATTTGTGGCGGACTATTCCTTTAAAAGCAACCACTGAAGAGCAAGGCTTAGTTCGTTTCCCAGCCGAACCTCAGGAAAACCTGCTGTATTTTATCGAAAAAAACGCTCCCTTGCTTAAGTCATGGCAACGTGAAATAGTCCGGATTGTCAGGAAGATCTCCCAGTATTTTTACCCACAGAAACAAACTCAGGTAATGAATGAGGGCTGGGCAACGTTCTGGCATTACACTATTTTGCAACACCTGTACGATGAGGGTAAAGTCAGCGACCGCTTTATGCTGGAAGTACTGCATAGTCACACCAACGTCGTAGCACAGCCGGAATACAACAGTAAGTACTATTCAGGCATTAACCCCTATGCGCTGGGCTTTGCCATGTTTACTGATCTGCGGCGCATTTGCGAACAGCCCACCGCCGAGGATAAAGAGTGGTTTCCTGATATTGCCGGCAGCGACTGGCTGCAAACTCTGCACTTTGCCATGCAAAACTTTAAAGATGAAAGTTTTATCAGCCAGTATTTGTCACCAAAGGTCATCCGCGATTTTCATCTGTTTGCCATTGTTGATGACGATGAAGCAAACAGTCTGGAAGTCAGTGCCATTCACAATGCTGAAGGCTATCAGCGCATCCGGCAAATGTTGTCGGCTCAGTATAATTTAAGTCAGATTGAGCCAAATATTCAGGTGTACAGTGTCAATATCAATACCGACCGGGCGCTGACATTACGCTATATCCCGCAACAACGGGTGCCGTTAGCTAAAAATGCACCTGAAGTACTGAAACATTTACATCGCTTATGGGGGTTTGAAGTGATTTTAGAGCAACTCAATCAGGATGGTAGCAGTGAATTACTGGCTCGCTGTCCACTGCCTGCGAAACAGGATTAACCATAAGCCAGAGTTATTCTAACTCAGGTTTATGGCAGGTTACTTTGTTTCTGCCATCCACTTTCGACTGATATAAGGCTTTATCTGCGGCTTCAATCCAGTGCCGGTGTTCCTGCATACTGACATCACGCTCGGCCAGGCCCAGGCTGATCGTGACATTAAGAATGGTTTTATTATAATTTACTGTTAATGCCGCCACTTGTTGCCGAATACGTTCCGCCAGACACAGCGCCTGCTCCAGTGACGTATCAACCATCAATATAGCAAACTCTTCACCACCGTAACGACCAGCGAGATCGGTCGTTCGGATATTGGCTTTTATGACATCCGCAACTTTACGAATAACCACATCGCCGGCGGTATGGCCGTGAGTATCATTAACCCGCTTAAAGTGGTCAATATCACACATAAGTAAGGTGCTATGATGCCGATTATAACGTTGTAGCCGGTTAAACTCCTGAATAAGCGCATCTTCCCAATGACCCCGGGTGCTTAACTGAGTCAGGAAGTCGGTTTTCGATAACTGCTGCAAACGGCCATTCATCGACTCAAGCTCTGTGCGGCTTACCGCCGCATCTGTTACATCGTAAATAATGATGCACAGGTGGGTAACCTGACCACGGGTATCTGTTAGTGGAAAAATAGTACTGTTCTGGTACATGTATTCAGCACTTCCGGTAATGGGCCGGTAGTTTTTAAACTTAAAAATATAAGGTCGTTGCTCCCAGATAGTAAAAGCACGGTTTTTAAGTAAAATTACCGGGTCGCATTTGCGCCGCAACCATTCCTCATCAATTTCCGGAAATAAATCGAAGAGATAGCGTTCCCTGACATGTCTTGGTGTTAAGCCGCTATGGCTTTCCATAAAACCATTCCAGACCTGGATCCGGTAATCGCTGTTTAATACCACCAGTCCGACATCCACCGTCTGAAACATGTCCATCAACCAATGAACTTCAGAAACATCGAACTCGGCATTGGTTAAACTCATGGCTATTCTTCCAGTAAAAAAGCAACTTTGTGCTTCATGGTTTTAACACTGTCTTCGGTAAACAACAGCAGTAAATCACAATTAATATTATAGTTTTCGATACCGTAACTAAGCTCTATCGCCAGAGTTTTGCGCCAGCGCCTGGCATTGGTTTTAATTAATTCGCTTACCGGTGCATGCTGGCCAAGCACAACAGGATGGCCCTGACTAAAGCTCATATCCAATTGCTCTGCGATACCTTTCAATACCGCGCCAATAAGGATGTTCGCTACATCCATCAGCAATTCAAGCTCAGTTGACGGGGTTAATTCGCCCTGAAAATTAAGCAGGCTGGCAATGTCTTTAAAACTTGAATCAGTCAGGATCAACAGCGCTTCGCCGGCAACCCCGCCACCAATAAAACCCTGACAAACTGCTGAGGTCGACGAATGCTGCTCTACTGACGCTAGCGCCATATGCAACTCACTGACTTCAATAACGTTAACGTTGGGGATCGGCAGCTTTACGAACACATTCAGTAATCTTGCCAGTAAATCACCGGCCTGCCCCATCGCGACATTAGTGATTTCCTGAAACACATCCCGCATTTCGGCATTAAGCTCAGTGTCAGAACTGCGTCTACTCTGTGGCTGAGGCGCTACCGGCTGCCGTAAGCTAACATTTTGCAAAATAACCTGCAGCTTAGCGGCATCTACAGGCTTACGAATAAAGTCAAGCGCACCCAGCTCCATAACCCTCTGATATGCTTCAGGTTGCACATCACCTGACACCACCACAACGTTGACATTAAGCTGACGTTTCTTCAGCTCAGCCAGCACCTGATAGCCATCCATAATAGGCATATTTAAATCGAGAAACAGCCAGTCAATCGACTCTTTTTCCAGAGTTGCCAGTGCATCAGCACCATGGCCGGCAAAATGAACGCTGCCCTGCCAGTCTTGTGGTAAGATTCGGGCAAGTTGCTTGCGTGCCAGATTAGAGTCATCACATATCAGTACTGCGGTGGTCATTGGGCACTCACTTTAATACGTCGTTTGTTTATAATAGACGCAAAATTGCTTTTGATAACAGCAGTAGCAACAAATAAATTGCGTTATCGGTTTAAATACCATTAAATTCCAGATAATTAGGACATTCACTATGTTAAATCAGTTGCGAAAACCATTATCTATAAGCGCGCTGTTGTGCGCCACAATCTTCAGTCTATCAGCAACAGCTATTGATCTCACTGCTGAATTACCGAGCAGGGTAAGTAACGTCAAGGCTGGCAATCAGCAAGTTGTGTTATTAGGGCAGGAGTTGCAAGCAGGCCAGCAGGCGCCGGACTTTAAAGTGGTTGATAATAACTTCAAAACAGTTCAGCTGGCAGACTTTAAGGGTAAAACTGTCCTCATCAGCGTAGTACCTAGCATTGATACGGGCGTTTGTTCGTTACAAACCAAACGCTTTAACAATGAAGTGGCAAATTTACCGCAAGACGTGGTGTTGCTGACTATCAGTACTGATCTGCCGTTTGCCCAGAAACGCTACTGCCAGCAAGAACAGGTTAGCGATATGGCGGTGTTATCAGACGCAGTATGGCGTGATTTCGGCAGCAATTATGGCTTACTGATCAGAGATATGGGCTTGCTGACCCGGGCAATCCTGCTAATTGATAACACTGGTAAGGTGCACTATCAGCAATTAGTACCAGAACTGGCCCAGGAGCCGGACTATGATGCTGCGTTGACTGCCTTAGCGGATTTACTGAAGAAATCTTAATAGTCGTGGTGCAAAAAATTTTAATTTCCTCTCTTGAAAAATAGTTAAGTAACCTTATTTCTATAGCAGGTGGCCTGATAAGGCACCTGCTACAGTAAGCCGGCAGAGTAATTGCCGACGAGCTGATTACCCGTTCATCTGAAGGGTATTACCTAACCATTTTGCTATCTACAGAGGATTTGGCTATGAATAATTTAGATTTTACTCCGTTTTACCGTTCTTTTATTGGTTTTGACCATTTGGCAAACCTGATGAATGCCGCTGCCCGCAACGAAAAGCAACCCGCATACCCACCATATAACATTGAAGTTACCGGTGAAGACCAGTATTGCATAACTATGGCTGTTGCAGGCTTCAACGAGCAGGAATTGTCGATAGAAACTGAAAACAATACCTTAGTGGTGCAAGGTCAGAAAGACAGCAAAGATGAGGGGCGCCATTTTGTCCATCAGGGTATTGCTGAACGCAACTTTGAGCGAAAATTTCAGCTGTCTGATTACGTAAAAGTCACTGGCGCTTCGCTCGAAAATGGCTTACTGCATATTGCGCTGGTGCGGGAAGTGCCTGAGGCGTTAAAACCGAGAAAAATTGCAATTGGCAATATTAAACAACCGCAACTGGTTAGCGATGACAGTGCAGCTAAAAATGAAGGTAACAAAGTAAAAACCGCAGTAAACGGCTAAGCTGGTAACGGCTGATAAGCTGTTGGTTTACCGATTAAAAAAGCCCTCATTCGAGGGCTTTTTTAATTATATGGCTTAAAGACTTAGCCCAGTAACTTAACCAGGCTGGCACTGATTTCATCCACCGGCTTAGTACCATCTACATAATGATACTGCGTTTCACCTGCCTCGGCAGCTTTCCGGTAATAGCCAACCAGCAGCTCAGTTTGCTCATGATAGATTGCCAGGCGCTTGCGTACAGTTGCCTCAATATCATCGGCACGAATCACCAGTTCTTCACCGGTTTCGTCATCCTTACCCGTCACCTTAGGAGGGTTATATTTTATATGATAAACCCGACCTGAAGCCGGGTGTACCCGACGCCCACTCATCCGCTCAACAATAACGTCATCTGGTACGTCGAACTCTATAACATGATCAACCACAACACCGTTGTCTTTCATGGCATTGGCTTGCGGAATGGTCCGGGGAAAACCGTCCAGTAAAAAGCCTTTACTGCAATCGTCTTTAGCAATCCGCTCTTTTACCAGACCGATAATAATATCATCTGATACCAGCTGACCAGCATCCATCACCTGCTTTGCTGCCAACCCCAGTTCAGAGCCTTCTTTAATTGCTGAGCGCAACATATCGCCGGTTGAAATTTGGGGGATCCCATATTTATTCATTAAAAACTGAGCCTGAGTTCCTTTTCCGGCACCCGGAGCCCCCAACAAAATGATACGCATAGCAACACCCTCGTGATCTGGGATTATTCAAATATTAATAAAACCGAATCTTTACACAATGCGCTTGCTGAGACAAGAATTTTGTCTACTGGTGCTACCTGAAGTGGCGTATTTACTAGCCTTTAGTCGATAGCCTTGCTAACAGCAGGCTCTGAGCTTGTTTACTGGCTAAAGCAGCAGAAAGTAGCGCTTTTCTGCCGGAAATATTTACTGATACCGACTAAAGTCTGAAACGACGCACCAGTTCCTGCAGTTGTTCTGCCAGTTCAGACAGCGCATCACTTGCCCGCGCGGACTGCACTACATTTTCACTATTTTGCACAGCAACATCGCTTATCCGGTGAATATTCTGGTTAATGTCGCGCGACACAGTTGTTTGCTGCTCGGTTGCACTAGCTATCTGATGGGCGGTGCTACTAATCAGTTCAACCGCTTCACTTATTGCGAACAAGGCCTGGCCAGCACTCCCGGCACTCTCTGCAGTGGCTTTGGCTGAGTGCTCACTCCGCTGGTTAGCCTGCACAGCTCTCTCGGTCCCCGTCTGTAACTTCTCTATCATCTGTTTAATTTCAGTGGTTGAATCTTTGGTCCGGCTGGCCAGAGTCCGCACTTCATCAGCAACCACTGCAAACCCGCGGCCGCTCTCACCTGCCCGAGCTGCTTCAATTGCCGCATTTAGTGCTAACAAATTAGTTTGCTCTGCAATGCTTTCAATAACTTGCAAAATACTACCAATGTGATCGCTGTCCTGTTTTAGTAAACTAATGATTTCTGAGGCTTTGCTTACTTCTGCTGATAATTTAGTCAAATCAGTTAACGTAGTACTGACTATCTGCTGGCCATGAGCAGTTTCGTGTTCAGCTGCTGTCGCTGCCTGCGCTGCCTGCTGAGTATTGCGTGATACCTCCTCCAGCGAACTGGTCATCTGATTCATCGCGACTGCAGAGTTATTTATCTCGCTGTTTTGCTGCTCAATCCCGCCGCGGGTATGCTCATTAATTTTAGTCAGCTCTGTTGCCGCGGACGCAACCTGATCAGAGTAATCGCCAACCTGACCTATCATCTTGCGCAGATTTTGCTGCATGCTGGAAATCGATGCCAACAAACTACTGTTATCACCTGGTCTGAGCGTAATCACGGCAGTAAGGTCGCCCTCTGCTACCTGGTGCACTGCTGCCGCAGCATATTCCGGTTCACCACCAAGTAACTTGGTGACACTGCGCACTAGCATAATGCATATCAACCCCGCGATAATAAGTACTGCCAGCGAAATAACGAACAATGTCCAAAACATGGTTTTTACATCGGTCAGGGCGTCTGCTTGCCGGCTTTCCAGTACCAGTGACCAGCCGAGCATCGGAATAAAGTTATAACTACCGAATACCTCAGTGTCGGCGGCGTTCTGGTATTGTCCCACCCCGCTTTGCTTCGCCCTGACTGCATCCGCGGCAACGGTATTCAGCTGGCCACTTGCCCCTTTTAACGACGCGGCTTCGGTAATGGCTGCGCCTTCACTGTCTAGCAGGTAAATTTCTGTATAGCTGTCATGACTAAGCTCATTGACCATATCAAAGATTGTACTTAGCTGAACCGCGCCCCGCATTACCCCGACGACCTGGCCATTCTGGCGAATAGGAATAGCCACCGTACTGACTCTGGCTCCGGTTGCGCGGGACACTATGGGCTGCGAAAACGTGTCTTGCCCGGCAATTGCCTGCTTAAACCAGGCCCTGTCAGCAACATTGAAATCCTGTGCTTCAGCTGAAGACAGCACCCGGGCCTGACTATTGGCATAGCTTACTCCTGCCCGCCCTTTGCCATCAGGACCTACTACAAAAATAGTGTCATAATAGCCCTGACTTTGCGCCATAGCCTGCATTAAGCTGCTACTCAACGTCAGATCTCCTTGTTGTACCTGAGCCAGCGCAGCCAGATAGCGCATTTCTTCCTGGCGAACCAACAACCAGTTGGTAAAGGCCTCCGCATTGGCGCTACCGTTATTTTGTAAGTTGCTAAGCACAGCTTCTGTACGGGCGTTTTTATATTCAATAAAAACCAGGCTGGTCAGCACCACAATCGACAATAAAATCAGCCCTACCATACTGACAGTCAGCCTGACCCCCAGGCTAAGGCTTTTCCAACTCGACCCCATTATGCTCTCCTGATCCAAAACCGGATATTGGACTGAGTATAGTTTGCAATCAGTAAGATGCGAGGTGGGTTTTACAAATAGAAAAGCCCGCCGATGCAACTGCACCGGCGGGCTTTCAGTTAATAGCGATAAACTACTTTGCCAAAGACAACAACAAGTTATTCAAACGTGTTACATAACTGGCAGGGTTTTTCAAACTGCCCCGCTCAGCCAGCAGCGCTTGCTCGAACAACACCTGAGCCCATTCCTTGAAGCGGGCATCATCGGTTTCGTCGGCTATGTGTTTTACCAGCTTATGCTCCGGGTTCAGCTCAAAAATAGGCTTCACATCCGGTACTTTCTGGCCAACAGATTCCATCAGCTTCATCATCTGAGTGCTCATATCATGCTCATCAGTCACCACACAGGCCGGACTGTCAGTTAAACGATGGCTAATCTTCACTTCTTTTACTTCATCACCCAGCGCGGTTTTAAAACGCTCCAGCACACTGGCAAAGGCTTCTGCGGTTTCCTGCTGGGCCTTTTTAGTTTCCTCATCATCCAATTTTGATAAGTCTAAGCCACCTTTGGCTACCGAACGCAGTTTCTTCTCGCTGAACTCTGGTAAATGCTGGATCAGCCACTCGTCAATTCTGTCTGATAATAGCAGCACTTCCAGGCCTTTTTTACGGAACACTTCCAGATGCGGGCTGTGTTTCGCGGCCTGATAGCTGTCGGCTACCACGTAGTAAATTTCGTCCTGGCCTTCTTTCATCCGGCTAATATAATCTGCCAGTGCCACATTCTGGGTAGCATCATCATTATGGGTTGAAGCAAACCGCAGTAAACCGGCGATCTGCTCTTTGTTCGCCATATCTTCTGCCGGGCCTTCTTTTAACACCTGGCCAAACTCGTCCCAGAACAGCTGGTACTGCTCAGGATCTTTCGCCAGTTTATCCAGCATTTTCAAGGTGCGGCTGGTACAGCCCTTGCGCAGGCTCTGGGTAACTTTGGTGTCCTGCAGAATTTCACGCGATACATTTAGTGGTAAATCGCTCGAATCCAGCACGCCTTTAATAAAGCGCAGGTAGCTCGGCATAAACTGCTCAGCATCATCCATAATAAATACACGTTGCACATACAGTTTTAAGCCGTGCTTCGCTTCGCGGTTCCACATATCAAATGGGGCTTTTTTCGGCACATATAATAAGCTGGTGTAGTTACTGCTACCTTCAACTTTATTATGGCTCCAGCTCAGCGGCTCACTCCAGTCGTGTGAAATGTGCTTATAAAATTCCTGATACTCCGGCTCAGTTATTTCAGACTTATCGCGGGTCCAAAGTGCCGTTGCCTTATTCACCGCCTGCCAGCTGCCGTCGGTAGCCGGAATTTTCTCACCGTCTTCTTCCCTCTCCGGGGTGCCTTCCTGCCACATTTCTACCGGAATACTGATATGGTCTGAGTATTTGGTGATAATACTCTCAACTTTCCAACGGCTTAAGAACTCTTCTTCACCTTCACGTAAGTGCAGAATAATGTCGGTACCACGGCTTTCTTTATCAATCGGCGCCAGAGTATATTCGCCTTCGCCTGACGACTCCCACTCTACCGCTTCAGCCGCACCTGCTTTGCGGGTACGAACCGTTACCTTGTCGGCAACGATAAAGGCCGAATAGAAACCGACACCAAACTGGCCGATTAATTTTGAATCTTTACTCTGATCACCGGATAACTGCGAGAAAAACTCTTTGGTACCTGATTTAGCGATAGTACCTAAATGCGATATAACTTCCTGCTCGGTCATACCGATACCGTTGTCACTGACCGTCAGCGTCCGGTTCGTTTCATCCAGGCTGATCCGGACCTTTAACTCTCCGTCATCGCCATACAGGCTGGAATCAGACAGGGCCAGAAAACGCAGTTTATCGGCCGCATCAGAGGCATTGGATACCAATTCACGCAGGAATATTTCTTTATTGGAATACAGTGAATGGATCATCAGGTTAAGCAGTTGTTTTACTTCTGCCTGAAAGCCATGAGTCTGCTTCTGTCCAGGGTTAGTGGCAGTATTATCACTCATTATCGGGTCCTCGAACGTAGTTTTTACAGGAATAATAAGACGCGGCTGCGCCCATCAGTTGCCTGTTATATGGGGGAGTGGCTCGCGGAATTCAAGTTAAAAAATAGCGAAGGAATAACGATTCAGAAGGTTTTACGGCCACTAAAGGCATGAGATAAGGTAGTACCGTCAATATATTCCAGCTCGCCACCAACCGGCACTCCCTGCGCTAAACGGGTAACGGCGATCTGATACTTATGGCACAGCTCTGCCAGGTAAAAAGCCGTAGCATCACCTTCTACCGTTGGATTAGTGGCTAAAATCACTTCGCTGATATGGCCTTGCGCCAGTTGCTTATCCAGCTGGTCGAGACCGAGCTCAGCGGGGCCGATACCATCCAGTGGTGAAATATAGCCCATCAGGACAAAGTACAAACCACTGAACTGACCGGTATGCTCTATCGCCAGCTGATCGGATGCCGAACCTACCACACATAAAGTGCCGGCCTGCTGACGCAGCGGGTCGGCACAAAGCGCACAGATATCAGTTTCACAAAACGTACGGCAGCACTGGCAATGCCCCACCTGTTCCATCGCTTTGGTTAAAGCAGCTCCCAGCCGTGCACCACCTTCACGATTGCGCTCCAGCAACTGAAATGCCATGCGCTGAGCCGACTTAGGGCCAACGCCGGGTAACACCCGCAACGCCTCTATCAATTGCTGCACCAAAGGGGCAAGTTTGCTCATACTGCTATTACTACCTGTTTTAAAACGGTAACTTCATGCCGGGTGGCAGTTGCATACCGCCGGTGACTTTCGCCATTTGCTCTTTGTTATTGTCTTCAACCCGGCGTACCGCGTCATTCAGCGCAGCGGCCACTAAGTCTTCCAGCATTTCTTTGTCATCAGCCAGTAAGCTGTCATCAATTTCTACCCGGCGCACATTATGGCTGCCAGTCATGGTTATTTTTACCAGGCCTGCACCCGACTCACCAGTGACTTCCATATTAGCAATTTCAGCTTGCACCTTTTGCATTTTTTCCTGCATGGCTTGCGCCTGCTTCATGATATTGCCCATACCGCCTTTAAACATAATTTCATCTCTCTTTTAGAATTGCTGGCGTCAACATAATCAGTTGCGCCTTAAATTACAAGTTAACCAGCACAGTGAACCCCAAGCTAGTTTACCTGCAGGGTGTCTAATAACAAACTGGCGTCAAATTGCTGCTGTAACTGCTGTACGTTCGGGTCTTCCTGCATCAGCCGGCTGACATAACTTTTGCGTTCCTGCTCAATTCGCTGCTGAATAGCCAATGGGCATTGCGCTACCTCGCTACTGTAGTTTATCTCCAGCTGCAACGACTGGCCAATTGCTTCAGATAACAGGTTAACTAACTGATCACGGAACTCTCTGTTATCCAGATGCTGCTGGCTTTGATGAACGCACAGCGTCAACCGTTGCAGCTGCAGCTGCATAGCACTGTTAAGCAGGAATAACCTCATCAGGCCACCAACCGGCATTTTCTCAATCAACGCCGCCCAACTGTCTACTTCAGCAGCAAACCGGATAGAAAAGTTCTGTTCATTAATTTCGCCAGCAAACACTTTGCCAGGCTCAGTCTGTTGATGGCTTTGCTGCCATAAAGAATCCAGCATTGCCTGATTCGCCGGGTCTTCCGGGTACAGCTGTTCAGCTTCCGGCTCAGTCTCATCCGGGTAAGCTGAGATTGACTGATTATTGATTTGCGGCCGGCTGTCAGGTTGGGCAGCAGAGAGCACCGGCTCTGGCCGGTGCTCAGGCTTTTTTGGCGGAACGGCCCCGGCTTCTGCTGCCAGACCGCGGCGTTTAATGATACTGGCAGTCAGCGGATCAATACTTTCTGCCGGCGCTGATGCTGCCACTGACGTAGTGGCTGGTGCGGCAACTGGGTGCTGCGAGGCACGGTCAACTTGAACTGGCTGTGGCTCAGGTGCAGCAGCCCCCGCTTGCCCGTCAGTTATCTCAGCTGCAGGTGCTGCTACTGGCGTTGCTACGGCGGCTGACTCTGGCGCTGCCACCGGTGCTTTTACAGCTGCAGGCCGGCCCGACGCTGCCTGAGACACCGCAGGTTGTGCTCCTGCCACAGCAGGGACAAAAGCCAGCGCCCGTAATAACGCCATTTCCAGGCCGGTTCGCTCATCCGGCGCATAACTTAATTCACGCTTACCACTAATCAGTAACTGATAATATAATTGCAGTGCTTCCGGGCTCTGACTGGCAGCTATTTTTTCAACAAACTCTGGCCGCTCTGATAACTGCGCAGCAGCGGGTTCTAACTGGGTTAACGCCCCCTGATGCAACAGAGTTAACATATCATCCAGCACTCTGCTGTAATCACTATGCTGGCTGATTAACGCTTGCAGCTCGGCCTGCATTGCCTGGAAATCCTGGTTCAGAATAGCGTCGAGGATGGCACTGGCGAACTGCTGATCTAAAAATCCCAGCATATCGCGCACCGCATCCAGCGTAAGCTGGCTATTGCTCTGCGCTATGGCCTGGTCGGTTAAACTTAGTGAATCACGCAGACTGCCATTGGCGGCCCTTGCTAGTAATGCCAGTGCAGCCGGCTCAAAATGAATTTGCTCTGCGGCCAGGACATGCGCCAGATGCCCTGCGATCTGATCCCGGCTCAGCGCTTTCAGACTAAACTGCAGACAACGTGACAGCACCGTAACCGGTAATTTTTGCGGGTCGGTGGTGGCCAGCAAAAACTTGACGTGTGGCGGCGGCTCTTCCAGGGTTTTCAGCAAAGCGTTAAAACTGTGACGGGACAGCATATGCACTTCATCTATCAGGTACACTTTAAAGCGACCACGACTGGGAGCATATTGCACGTTATCGAGCAAATCGCGGGTATCTTCTACTTTGGTGCGCGAGGCCGCATCAATTTCCAGCAGATCAACAAAATTGCCGGCATCAATTTCCTGGCAGGCACTGCAAACGCCGCAAGGCGAAGCAGTAATGCCGGTTTCACAGTTTAAACTTTTAGCGAAAATGCGGGCAATGGTAGTTTTACCGACACCACGGGTACCGGTAAACAAATAAGCATGATGTAGACGGCTGCTGGTCAGGGCATTACTAAGCGCTGTTTTCACATGGCCCTGGCCAACCAGTTCAGTAAACTGTTTTGGCCGCCATTTTCTTGCTAAAACCTGATAACTCATGCCACAGCCTGATGCTTAAAGAGATGTTCTGGTATCAGCCTAAACTTATTCGCCGCTATACTCAACCAGACTTAAGATATTTAAACCCAACCCCTGTAGACGGGTTACCCCACCAAGCTCAGGTAGCGCAATGACAAAGGCCGCATGGTCTACCGTACCACCCAAGCGCCGCACCAGTTGCACGGTAGCATCAATAGTGCCGCCGGTTGCCAGCAAGTCATCAACCAGTAATACTTTGTCGCCTGCCTCTATGGCATCGGCATGCAGCTCAAGCGCATCTTCACCATACTCCAGGGTATATTTCTGCGAGATACGCTCACGCGGTAATTTGCCCGGTTTACGAACTGGTACAAACGGAATACCCAGCGCATACGACAACGGTGCGCCAAAGATAAAGCCCCGCGATTCGGTACCGATAATTTTTTCTATCCCTTTGTCGGCATAATAAGCCGCGAAGGCATCAATAACTTTTTTAAAAGCCGGCCCATCCTGCATCAGGCTGGTCACATCGCGAAAAGTAATACCCGGCTTTGGATAGTCTGGTACTGTTTTGATCACTAGTTTTAATTCAGATGAAAGTTGCTGCAAATTCATAGTTGTACCTTGTAATAGCTCAAGTATTGACTCAGGCTTAAATCAGAAAAGTATTTGTACCCAGCGCACTATTGGTACCAGACAAAGCAAAGCAACAAAAATGGCTACAAACGCCATAAACTGCCAAAAATTAAATGACTCTTTAAAGTTTTCGTCGGCCATGCTACCCACTCTTCGCTATTAGTGAACATTTTTAAGGGCGCTAATGGTAATGAATTTTGCCCTGCTTGAAAAGGCACCAACACACCTTTTGCCGCAAAGTCATGCAATATTGCCGTAACCCATGCTGCACCGGGTTGATAAACGCCGCCCAATGAGTATCAACCAGTAAATTGTCGGCTTCCTGATAATCGCCAGCGATATCATAATAAGCAATACGCTCTGCTGGCATCAGACCAAATTTGTACTGTCGCCAAGACATTCTGCCAGGCAACTCTTTTAAAGCATCCGCTTCTGCGATAAATTGTTTACTATGTCTAGCAATACAAAATGAATAAAACACGATGTCAGACGCAAAATACAGCACAGAAATAGATGGCAAACATATTTGGGTGTTCGATAACCTCTGTCAGAGCAATGAAACAAATGAGCTCTTTCTCAGCCTAACTAACAGCCCATTTAAGCGGGATGAAATAGCCCGGCCAGATACTCAAGATTACCGACACTGGGCAGTAAACCTAAATAGCATGTTATATAAATCATTACCGGTTTATCAACGTTGCCTGGACGCCATTGAAAAACTTACCGGCAAACAGTATCAAGCCTACCGCGGCTATGTAAATCACGCTAGCTTTGGTGACATGTTATTCAGCCATACCGACTGCCTACCCGAAAGCGATGAACTTACGATACTTGTTTTTATTTGTGATGAATGGGATTTGGAATGGGGTGGCGAAACACTGTTTTATAACAGTGAAAACGACTGTGTATTTGCCTGCACACCAAAGCCAGGCCGGGTAGTGATTTTTAACGGTGCCATTAAACATGTAGGCCGTCCGCCAAACCGTATCTGCTACAAACCTCGCTATACGCTGGCGTTTAAAATGGAGCGAGACAACACCTAACCGAAAGCGGTGCAATCACCGCTTACCGTCACCATAGCCCAACGCCTTACACCACTTAATCAACCTGGGATGTTGGAAATCAAACATCTTCTGGTAATGCTGGTACGAGTTAACAGCCTTAGTGTACAGTGGCTGGCTAACCTGATGATAACTCGGTGTATTAAACATTGTTGGCGTATCACTTTGCTGCTGTTTAGCCGTAGATACACCACAATGTTGTAATACCGAATTAAACACGGTGAAGTAGTCGGTAACTAATTGCTCGTACTTAATAACCAAAGTGTTTTCGTTGAATTTATGCAAAAAAATATCGAGCAGGCTGAAATAGGTGTCATAACTTTGCGCAAACGCATCTACCGTAAACAGGTTGAGCATGCGCTGCTTTAAACTACTGATACAGACATCCATAGGATGGCGCTGCATTAACACCACTTTTGCTTGCGGAAATAACAACAGCATAGGGGTGAGGTATAACGCATTAAGCGGCATCTTATCAACGATAATGTGCTCATCACGCAGCTCGGTATACTTCGATAAACTGGTTAAATAGTCATTTGCCAGCGCTATGCGTTGCGGCTCAGTTAACCCGGATAAATATTCTACAAGTTCCCGCCCCTTACTCAACTGCAGCAGATGCAGGTAGAACTGCTTAACAGCATTGGTTTCTTCCAGTATTTTAACATTATCCAGCTGCGCCAACTTCGACTCCAGCAAAGTTGTACCCGAACGTGGAAAGCCAATAATAAACACCAGCTGCTTAGGATGAGCGTTTAATTTAACAGCAACACTGTTAATATCCTTCTCTGCTCTTGAAGCATCCTGTTGTAAGTTTTCAACTATTCGCTGCGTCGCCACTAACTTTGCCGCAGCCTTAATCTGATCGGCCGCTAAAGTATACTCGCCCATGTTTTCAAACAGCTGTACTTTTTGATAACAGATTTCCAGCAGGGTTTCGTTGTCCTGTGACTGGCTAATGCCCGACAAAACATTGAGTGCTTCAGTGGGCTGCTTTAACTGAATGAACAATCTCGATTGTAAAAGCCGTAAGGCCGTATCATTAGGGTATTGTGGCAATGCTTGCTGCAATAAACTCTTCGCCTGCTCTAACTGCCCCAACGTTGCTAATACGTTCACCACAAAGTAAAACGCTGTTGTACTTCCATCACTAACGCTACATTCAATAAGTTGCTGCAACAGCATTTTTTCCGGGCGCAGCAAGTACTTGCAGTACAGTAAGTTGGCGTCAACCTCGAAACATGGCTCGTTAAGTTGCTGTTGGGCTTGTTGCAACAGGTGCAGAGCGCTCACAAAACACTTTTCGTCAAGTTCCAATAAACCAGCGTACTTTAGTGCATCAGGAACGGTGATGATCTCTTTAGCGTAACGCTCAGCCAATTGACGCATCGCTACCGTACTTTTTAATTTATACAATACTGCACTGAACAAACTGAATGCTGCCGCGTGATAGCGTCTTTGTAATAAGCTTTGCAAAAGTTGGCTTGCCATCGCGAAATCATCCTGCTTAAACGCACATTGTGCCAAGCTGTAGACATAATCCATATTCTCTGGTTGCACACTTAAAGCATGCTGATAGCAGGCCCGCGCCCGGATTAAATCATGGTTCAATTCGGCCAAAGCGCCTAATGCATGATGCGCTGGGTGATACTTTACATTTAGCCTTAAACACGATTTTAGGTGCTGCTCTGCCTCCGTAAAACGTTGTTGCAGTTTAAGTACCAGGGCAAAGTTAAATAACACATCTAAGTTAATTGGATATTGTCGTAATAAATTTTCAAACAAAACTTCTGCTTCATTAAATCGAGCCAACTTGCCATAAATAGTTGCCAACAGCAGTTTAAACATCGGTTGTTCAAGATAAGGCTGGCAAGCTGCTGCAGCAGCATTTAACTCGTTATTGTTAAACAAGTTGAGGGCACGCTGAAATTCTGACTTTAACATCGACTATCCGTTTAAATGAGTTACTGCTTGCGGAATCAAATCAAACGCCACTGTGACACGGTGCGCTTTGTCTGAAAAAGGATTAGTCCCGTGCCACATAAAAGAAGGAAATAAGACCAACATACCCGGTTTTGGCTTAACGGCGTAATCGCCAGCATAGCTTACACTGGGAATATCAGGGCGACCAAACACCAACCAGCCCTGCCCTTCACGCTCAACAGCAGGCGGTACGTCAACATAATACACACCACTTAACCAACCCATTGGATGAAAGTGCGACTTGTGAAAACCTTCGTTACTTAACTTAACAGACCATGAGCCTTGAAAACTCAACTGCTGCGATAATCTGGATAAAAACGGATGTTTATCATCACTCTTTAACGATGCAATAAATGAACTGGCCTGAGCCAATATCGCGTCACGTAATTGCTGAAGTAAGACATGTTGGCTATCAAAAAGATTTTCAAATGTTTGGGAGCCTTTTTGCAGGGACAGCCCTAATGGAGGGCGAATATTGCGATGTAAACTATCTAATAGTGGCAACAGTTGCTGATTGAAATTTGCCGGCAATAAACTGTTTGGCCCGGCATGACAAATTATTGCCGGATCAACTAAGTCGTAGTTACACAACCAGCTGTAGCTTCGCTCATCCCCGACTTGCTTCAACGCACTACTAAGCGTTGTCCACCAGCCTTGGTTTAATGGGTCATCTTTAATCAACTGCCTATAATGCGCTGCAGCCTGTTCGCCCTGATGTTGTGCCAGCAAAGTATACGCCAACTCGCTTCTGGCAGGAATGTCAGAGCCACCACTCACTGCCTGCAACGCGTTACGGGCAAAAGCTACTGCTTGTGGGTATTCGCCATTGTCACGATACACCATAGCTGCCAGAGTGAGCACATTACTATCAGTTGGAAACTGCGTCAGCGTTGGTAACAAATACTGCCGGGCTTTGTCAGGCAAATTCAATTGCAGTAAAATTTTTACATAAGCAATTCGTAAAGCATGATCCGCAGGCGCAGTAACTAAGCGCTGTTCAATAATATCAAACGGCTGCTCAGCGCCCTGCTGCCATAAGAAGGCAGTGAACTCGGTATAGGCAACAACGATGTCAGGTGCCAGAGCGATAGCGCGTTTATAATATTCTGTAGCAAGCTCAAACTGGTTATTAAGTACAAAGCAAGCAGCTAAGTTGCGTATAACTGTCGGATTATTACTCGTTGCAGCACGAGACAATAAGCCAATAGCCTCTTTTAATCTACCTAAACGCCGCTGTAAATTTCCAAGATTATTTAGCACTTTTATGTTTTCAGGATGCTGCTGCAACAAGCTGCTGTACAACTGTTCTGCTTCTGCAAGTTGTTCGTTAAGTGTTAAGTCTTCCGCCAGTGCTATCGCATTATTGATGTCCTTACTACATTGATATGCCTGGCGCGACATCTGAAGTGCGCGTTGAGCTTCACCAAGCTGCCTTAACGCTCTGGCGCTGTTAAAATAACCTTCGGCCTGTCGTGGCTGTAACGTAATCACCTGCCTAAACTGTTCTAACGCCTGCTTTGTGTCGCCCATTTCTAATAGCAGATTGCCAAAAGCTGTGCGCAGCGGCACGTAATTTTTATGTAATGCAACTGCAGCAACAAATACTGCCTGGCTTTTAGCAAAGTCGCCCAGGCGTCGCAATGACACAGCATACATTAGTGAGATCTCAACCGGCATGTCTTTAACAGCTAACCGATTGGCGCACAAGGAAGCGACCTGAGAAAAGGCCTGCTGATTAAAACAATAGGAGATCTGTTGAAAACGCTTTATAAGGTCAAGGCTAATCATTTTTACAGCTACAAACGGCCATCCAATGCGGCCAATTTAGCATATTTTTCAGACCAAAGTTGATGTTGCGCCATAAAATGCCTGATGGCATGTTTTTCATCGTCGGCAAGATCAGGATGCCAAACATCAAAAATTAATACATCGCGCCGAGACGCACCGGGATTTGCAGCGCTGTGCAAGAAGCTGTCATCGAATATCATTACCTCTGAATCGACAGACCAACTAAATTGTTCACTGCCAGCACGTAACCACGATAATGTATTAACCTGAAGTGGAATGTGCACCGTAAGCTTTATATTTGAAATACCGTAATGCGGTGGAATTTCTGCACTAGGTAACAAAGAAGATACAAAAGCCTCTGCGGCATGAGGTGGGCAGTGCGCAACAACTGCATGCTCAAGTATTTTCTGGCATTGTTGCAACCGGGGTTCAGTTAAAACCCTCTTTTCATCACCGCGGATCAGATGTGTAGACAACCAGTTTTTCTTTACCTTTTGCCAGTCTTCGGTACTGGGAACCGGGCCTGATGTGTCTACATAGTGTTGAAAACTGTGCTGCGCCAAAGCGAGCAGATCTGTGTGAAAAGAACGTAATTGCTGCACCAGATCAGCAAGACCAGGTATTTCGTCAACTGCATAGAAAGGTTTTGCATTAAGGTCTGGCACATAAAAAAAAGCAGGTTGTTGTAGCGCGTGTTGAAACTTTTTTGTTTCAAGACCAAAATAATAATTTAAAGCTTTGTCAATTCTGGCGCTACAATTTACTATTCCATGAACTTTATCATACAACTTCTTGCGGGCCAGGCTGGCTGCGTTACGTGTATGGGTAACCACCGCCGCGCCTGACTTTTTTGCGTTTAGAAACAACGCCGGCTCTGCATCAAACCAACTGGCATATATATCAAGCGCTGCATCAAACCGCCGCGCCTTAACCGCGTCAATTGCTAACTGGGAATAGTTTAATACCACTGCAGAATTAGCCTTATTAATATTAATTAACCACCGCCTGTTTCTGAACCTTGTTGCTGCCGTAACCAGGCTTCCTGTGACACATCACGCATTTTATCACGGTCAGCTTTAGTCATACAACGCAATGACTTGCGGTTAGAGCCAATCTTTTTCTCGTGATGGCAAATTAGTTTGCTTTCCTCAGCTGCAGCAGTATCTGTAACTTCAGAGGTTTGCTCAGCAATCTGAGCAACAGGAGCCGCCGACGATTCCCTCGCTACGTTATTGCTGCACCCCGCTGCTGCTAGCAACAAAACTGCGACAGCGGCCATTTTCATTTTTTGATAATCCATTTCTGCTCCTTTAACATAAAATAAGGGGTATTAACATACACCATCGTGACAACATTAAATGTAATTAATTGTAGGCTAACGTACCATAATCAGTAACACCCTGTCTAACCCATTTTGACAACAACCATTTGTCGCCGGCCAGCACAGGCTCACCAGCATGATAAGAAGCCTGTAACAGTTGGCCAGCTTCATCGATATTGCGAAACATCAGCAGGTCGCCAGCCCGGGCCTGCACCTTAAGGCCTAACTTCGGAAAGGAAGTTTCGCCACCCGCTGGAACCGTATTTAAATAGGCCAGAACGGTCAGCTGTCGTTGTCCGCCATTACGCAACTGTGCTGACATGCTGGCACTGTCACCAATAATTGCATCAAAATGCGGCAGGTAGCGCTGCTGCTTATCATAATGGATCAGATTCATTACCTCACCCTGCTGACGCGCAAAACCAGCAAAGGAGGACATTTTGTATTCAATAGCTAACGTAACCCAGTCGAGATATTCCGGCCCTATTGCCACCATAGAGCCGGTGCGGTATGGGTTCTGCTTAGCAGCGCCAGTAGTGGGGTCAACAATTAACGAAGGCTGCAACAAAGCGCCGAATCGCAACATCATATAATTGCACTCAAGTGCCGTTAAAGCAGCGTTAGCACAAACCAGCCCGATTTCAGTATTAAGATTGGCACAGTTAAATACTTGCCACTTTTGCAAACCGCTGGCAAAGCTTTGCCTCAAGGTATCAAAGTCTGGCTGCGGCGGCTGCGGTATCAATTGCCCGCCAGCATTTTGTCCTGCTAACAATTGCGCAGATAACTGCGGTGCCAGTTGCTGCAGCAATATACGGTAGTACTCACTATTGCTGCTGTCACCTATCACGCTAAGCAATGCAATAACAGATTGCAGGTCGCCGTTGATGGCTTCCTGATGCAAATCGTCAAACAGCTCTGCCGGGCTATGGTTACCGTCAACATCAAAAAAGCAGCGGAGTATGGCGCGACGATGCAAAGTGCCAGTAACTCCATCTTGCCATTGTTCTGCAAGATAACGATATGCTGCCGCTTTATCCTCTTTAAACAGCAGGTCGGCATAATATAGTACTGCAGCTGCTGATCCTGCTTGCGCAGCGCGCAGCATTAATGCCTTACCCTGAGCTTGTTTATTCTGATTAAAACAGGCTAATGCCTGATGAATTAAGTCCTGTGTATTCATTAATTTACCTAAAAAAAAAGCCTCTAAACGAGGCTTTTTTTGGTTAAGGTTAACCCGAAATGATTATCAGAATTCCAGACTGATACGGCCGTAAACAAAGCGACCTGGGATTTCATACATTGATGGGTCAAAGCTGTTAGCAAAGGTGCTGTAAGATACACGTGGATCAGTATCAAACAGGTTATTTACACCTAAAGTAACACGCATATTTTCAGTTACCTGGTAAGAACCAGACACGTCATGGTATGCCATTGAACCTAAGCGGTTGAAGCTTGCGCCACCAACTTCAGCACTTGGAATGCTACACAGTAACTGTTCCTGCGCATTCTGTAATCCAGAGTTACCAAAGTTACATACTTCTTGTGTGCCCTTGATGAAGCGCACTAAGTAGCTTGCAGTCCAGTCATCTTTTGTCCAGTCTAACGAGATGTTTGAACGTACGCGAGGAATTACATCACGGTCAAATGCCTGACCAGCTTGTTTAAACTCAGTGCTTGCACCTGTTACAGGATCTACCGCAACAATAGTACGTTCATCGATGTAAGTCACATCAAAGCGTGTTAAGAAAGTACCAAAGCCAGTTTCGAAACGGTATGCCAAGTTTGCATCGAAGCCGCTGGTCTTTTCACCACCTAAGTTAACCGCACCGTTAAACAGCTCAACTACGCCACCATTAGCATTACGCTGAAGTAATGAACACAGAGTTGTACCGGTTTCAGCGCAGGCATCCAGAATATTCTGCGCACCTACTGCAGATACTGCACCATCAACTTCTACGTCAAACATGTCAAATGTCATTGACAAACCATCAGCCCAAGAAGGGTTGTATACAAAACCAACCGTTTTACTTTCGCCTTCTTCCGCTTCCAGGTTAGCGTTACCGCCTACTGTAATACGAATTTGCGGGTTAGGCTGCTGGTAAGTTGCAGGGATACCAGCACAACCTGGTTTACCAGGGTTAGCTGCTGCGCCGCCATTACATGGGTCAACTAACGATGGGAAGCTATCTGCTGCGCCACGGAACAATTCAACGATAGATGGTGCACGGAACGACTCAGAAAAGGTAGCCCGGAACATCAAATCACTGTTTACCCGCCATTTCAAACCAAATTTACTGTTAGTCGTGTCGCCGAAGTTACTGTAATCTGAATAACGGGTAGCCAGCTCTAAATCTAAATTCTGAGCAAAAGCCATATCCGCCAGTAAAGGAACTGCTAATTCCAGGTACATCTCTTCTACGTCGTAACTACCTGAAGTAGGTTGACGGGCGTTACCTGAAGATAAACCTGCAGAGATAAACGCATCTGGTTGGTCGAAACCTTTCTGCCAGCGTTTTTCATAACCGGCAGCGAAGCCCACCATACCGGCAGGTAGCTCGAAAACATCACCAGAGATGTTAGCCGTATAGTTTTTCATGTTGGTGTTAGATGCATCTTGCGCAGTAAACAGGATGAAATCCAGCATTTCCTGGGTCATTGACCCTTCGCCGATACCGGTTGCACCACCAAATAAATCCAGTGGTGTACAGCCCGTAGTCGCGGCACAGGTGTTAACATCACCCATAGCGATTTTAACATTACCCATGTTAAGCAGACCTTCGGTCATTTCATTGTTGGTAATGTCTGAATAAGTGTAACCCGCATCCCAGTAGAACGTACGGTCGCCCAGATCGAAGTTACCTTCGAAGCCACCGTTAAACTGGAACTGGTCAACGTTCTGGTTAAACTGACGGTAACCCGCTTCCATCATACGACGGCCGATAAGGTACAGGTTGTTATTATCGGTATCTGTGCTTATATCAACACCCACTGGGTTAAACGGGTTATTGGCAGCCAATACGAAACCAGTATCACCGAAGGCGCTACCGATAAACAGTGGCGTTGGCGCCAGTGCCTGAGCTGATTTCCGGTTGTTATAAAAACCGTTTACCATTACGCGCACATTATCGCTCAGCTCGTAATCCGCTTTAATGAACATGTTAGTCCGTTCTTGCGGTGTAGACAGGAAGTTAAACGGCGCAAAGTTAAACGCAGAAGCACCAGTCCAGGGGATTAACCCACCGTTACCATCGCCCTGAACATTTCGGAAAGCACCATTCTCATCAAAATAGATAAAACGGGTATTTGGCGTACCTGAAGAACCACCAAAACCTGTTGGCGTACCAAATACCGGCACTGCAGAGATGTCACGGTCGCCCGCTAAAGTTTCTTTCTCGTTTACATAGCTAACGTTAACATACACATTACCTTTGCCTGACGAAGCACCAAAACCGATGTCGTAAGACTGCTTACGTCCATCGTTGTACTTGGCGTACTGACCTAAGTAAGCATTGGCATGAACGCCTTCGTAATCTTTACGGGTAATAATGTTTACTACACCAGCAACAGCGTCAGAGCCGTATACTGCTGAAGCGCCATCTTTAAGCACTTCAATACGCTCGATAATGGCTGATGGAATGTTGTTTAAGTCAACAGAGCCGCCCAAGCCTGGTGCCCAGCGCTTACCGTCTACCAGCACCAGAGTACGGTTTGAACCTAAACCACGGATGTTCAGAGTAGTAGTACCGTCACCACCGTTGTTGCTGTTGGTGTTGATAGCAGAACCTGCAGCTGGCAAGTTTTGTAAAACATCACCAATAGAGGTTAGACCGAAACGTTCAATATCTACCCGGTCTAAAACTGTTACCGGGTTTGCGCCTTCCATATCAGCACGTTTAATCCGCGAACCGGTAACTTCAATACGTTCTACTTTAGCGGTTTCATCTTCTTCCGCTGCAGTTACAGATGCAGTGAAAGCAGTTGCAGAAGCCGCGCCGAAGGCGATAGCTAAGCGCACAGCTTTATTTAATTTATTATTTGTATACATGTATTTCTCCCTGGACCACTATCTCGCTAGTGATTCTATTTTTAAACAGTTACCAATCTTTAAAGGCAATTGGCACTCCATTCATCTCGGATCTACTCCGATTTGTCGCGTCCTGATAATAAACGGTATTTTTCGGTAGGGTCAACAGCTTTTATTGAACAATTTCACCAGGGGGTTGTCTTTGGCGAATTTTGCCTAAAATTCAGGCACTCCCTAAAACAGGGCACTTTAGCCCTAAAATGGTTCCAAACCACCATAAATACTCAGTTTGACCAGTTAATCACCCTCTGAAACGCCATTTGCAGTCATTTTGGGGTCTAATAGCGGGTAATAGCTTCGCTAAATGCGTAATTTATTATTTACACTCTTGCGTTTTTTTTGAAACAGTCATTTTAAGCCTGACCGAACTAAATCGGCCTAAAATACGTCGTGCTGATAGTTTGCGGCTAAAAAGGCGCTTTTTCTGGCTAATAATGCGCTTTGCTTAATAGTATTTAGCTGGTTAGAATTAGTAAACTGTACGTCTATACAGGCTAACTAACCAACTCATGTCAACCGAACCGATGCTTTCTGAAAAGCTAAAACAGCAAATTCGTGACGCCCAGCAACAACTAAAAATGGCGTTACCAAATTATCATAACCGGCCGGGCCAGAATAAACTGATTGCCGAAATGGCTAATATTGTTGCCGGCCATTATCACCGGCACGACCGGATAGGTCTGGTTGAGGCTGGGACCGGGACCGGTAAATCATTAGCTTACTTGCTGGCGACCTTGCCCGTTGCTCTGGCCCGGCAAAAAAAGCTGGTTATCGCTACCGCGACGGTTGCACTGCAAGAGCAACTTATTAATAAAGATCTGCCCTTTTTCCGGGAGCACAGCGCTATTGAGTTTGAGTACAATCTGGTTAAAGGCCGTTCGCGCTATGCCTGTATCGAACGGTTAAAGCAACAACTGGTGCAACCGGATTTACTGACCAGTAGTGAGCGCAATCAGTTCGCGCTGCTGGAAACACTTTATCAGGCCTGGCAGCAACGTAGTTGGCTTGGTGACAAAGATACCCTGCCAGTCGCCGTTGACGACACACTGTGGCAGAGCATCAGTGCCGACCCTTATCATTGCACTAAACATGACAAGCGCCATCACAATTGTCCGTTTCATCTGGCCCGGGCAGAAATTGCTGATGCCCAATTACTGGTGGTTAACCACAGCCTGCTGCTGGCCGACTTAGCCTCAGGCAATGCAGTTTTGCCTGCACCAGAAGACTGTATTTATGTGATTGATGAGGCGCATCATCTGCCGGCTTGTGGCCGTGATTATTTTGCGGCGTTTGCCCAGCTAAGCCAGCCACAGCTTTGGCTGGATAAATTAGGTCAGCTTGCCAGCCAG
Organism: Arsukibacterium perlucidum DSM 18276; assembly: GCF_000382165.1. Taxonomy (GTDB): domain Bacteria; phylum Pseudomonadota; class Gammaproteobacteria; order Enterobacterales; family Alteromonadaceae; genus Alishewanella; species Alishewanella perlucidum. The sequence goes on from NZ_KB907703.1 coordinate 120,098, forward strand.
TTAATCCAGACCCTGCCTGAAACCAGCTTAAAAGATTTACTGAAACTGGACGACAGTCGCAATGAACTGCTCGGCCTGCTTCAGCCAGTGGAGCGAAGCCTCAGTGAATGGCAAAACCGCTGGTTTACTGAAACTGCGCAGACAGATTATCGCTTTGAACATGCCGCTCTGCCCAAGCTTTGGCAGCAACAAGCTGAGCCTATTGCCAGTTGCGCCCAAAAAACCCTGACCTTACTGGACAAAATCAGTACCGCAGTCGGTGAGGTTGCGTTAACAGCCAGCAAACGAAAAAGCCAGACAAAGCTGTTGCAGGAGCTAAGCCAACTGGCGCAAAAGCTGGAACAGCAGCACGCGTTGTGGCAGCTGTATGCACAACCTCAGGCTGAACCTGCATACCAGGCGCGCTGGGTAGTGCGAGACCACCAACAGCACGTTACAGCCCATGCCTGCCCACTTAGTGTGGCAAACACGCTGGAGCAACTGCTATTTTCTCAGGCTTATGCCTGCATTTTATGCTCGGCCACGCTTACCGTATTGAATTCGTTTGACCATATAAAATTTGAGCTGGGTTTAACAGCCCACACCGGCTTACAAACCGTCAGGGTCGACTCGCCTTTTGCCTATCAGCAAAACGGGGTAATTGTCCTGCCTAAAATGCAAAATGAACCGACCGCAAGCGGTTATACCGACGAGCTGATTAGCTTGCTGCCAAAGTATTTGCCCAGCCAGCAAGCAAGTCTGGTACTGTTTGCTTCATACTGGCAGATGCAGCAGGTGGCAGAAGCATTACGAAAAACAGGCTTGTCATTGCTGGTGCAGGGTGAAGCTTCGCGTCAGGCTTTGCTCAGCCTGCATCGGGAAAACTGTCAGCACAATAAAACCAGCATTTTATTTGGCACCCAAAGTTTTTCAGAGGGCTTGGATTTGCCCGGCAAGCTGCTAACTAATCTGGTGATAACTAAACTGCCTTTCGCGGTACCAACATCACCGCTGGAAGCCGCGATGAGTGAAGCCGTTACCCGCAAGGGTGGCAATCCCTTTGTGCAACTGGCCATCCCCGCAACCGCCAGGAAACTGGTGCAAGCTTGTGGTAGACTGCTGCGCCAGGAGCAGGATCAGGGCCGGATTGTTATTCTGGACCGGCGCCTGGTAAGTAAATCATATGGTAAGGCTATGCTGGACACCCTGCCGCCATTTCAACGCCAGATTGATTACTAATCTATTTACATATTGACAGGATAAAGCCCGTTGTTAACTGAACTGCTGCCCCCAACTGATTTGTTGCTAATTCTCTGTGCGGTAGCCTTTATCGCTGGTTATATCGACGCTATCGCCGGCGGCGGCGGTTTACTGACGGTGCCGGCATTACTGACGGCGGGCTTACCGCCCCACCTGGTGTTAGGTACCAATAAACTGGCCGCAACCTTTGGCTCACTTACCGCATCATTGACGTACTACCGCAAACGGCTATTTAACCCGCGATACTGGAGACGCAGCCTGGGATATACAGCGGTTGGTGCCTTGCTTGGTACCCTGGTTGTTGACCAGCTTAGTACCGCCCTGCTGGAAAAGTTATTACCCATTCTGATATTGTTGGCGGCGATTTACACTTTGTTCAACCGGATCCAGCCGGATGACCGGTTACAACTGCCCCCTGAAAACAGCAAACTGTACTGGCAGCAACGGTTGCAGGGTTTAACCCTTGGGTTTTATGACGGCGTGGCGGGGCCCGGTGCCGGCGCATTCTGGATGGTGTCCAGCATGGCGCTGTATAAAATAAACCTGTTACTGACCAGTGGCGTGGCCCGCACCATGAATTTCATCAGTAATGGCTTTTCACTCATCGCGTTTATGGCATTGGGCCATGTTAATTATGTGCTGGGCATTGCGATGGGGTTGTGCCTGATGCTGGGCGCCTTGCTTGGTGCTCACAGTGCTATCCGCTTTGGCAGCAAGTTTATCCGGCCGGTGTTTATCAGTGTGGTAATAGCGATTGCCCTGCGTTTGGCCTGGCAGGCCTGGAGTAACGCATGACTGCCCTGCAACTACTGGCCAGTCAGCTGACCGAGTTGTATCAGCGGGCCGGTGAGATTGATAGCAAACGCCAGCCCGGCAAACCACAAGACTGGTTTGAAAGTGGCCTGTTTAGTTGCCATTCCCCCAATTTGGCTGACTACGTTGCTGATGCCAGGCGCAACCTTAAGCGGCTTAGCGATAATCAGCCCCCCCTGTCAGCAGCCAGCCAACAGCGTTTAGCCGAGCATTTAGCCGCTCAGGTCGATGCGCTTACCCGCGCCTTCAGTAACCAGCAAACCCGCAGCAAGTTTCAGCGCGGGGTAAAAATAAACCGGCAGCAGGCAGAAAAACCAATCGCCAGCAAGCCCGGCACCGTCGATTTATACCAGCAATTAAGCGAATTTCAGCAATTTGAGCGCCGGTTACTGGACATGATAGAGCAAGCCGAACGTTACCGCGGTGACGGTAATGCCGACCGGATACTGGCGCTGCATGCCAGACTGGGACGTTGCCGCAAAGCCATCAGTGAAGTGGAGCAGGCTATTTTGCAGCACGAGCGTCAGGTTCCCTGATGGCTAAAGTAATACCAGGCCTGGTCTACCACCCATGTTATAGCGCGCTTAGCCTGCCTGAGCGCCATCGCTACCCTATTACCAAGTATCAGGCGTTATATCAGGCATTGTTGTCTTCAGGATTATACCCTGAGGCTTTCAGTGTGCCTGAACCCGTCGCCGCCGCTGAACTGACAAACATCCATGACAACGGCTATATCGACAGCATTTGCAATGGCACTATAACGGCGCAAGCAATGCGGCGGATTGGCTTTCCGTGGTCACAGGCGCTGGTTGATCGTTCTCTGGTATCCGTGGCCGGCACCCGGTTAGCTGCCGAGCTGGCGTTGAGCCATGGCATAGGGTTACATTTAAGTGGCGGCTATCATCATGCCAGACGCAGTGAAGGTGCTGGTTTTTGTGTATTCAACGATTTGGCGTTTACTGCTCAAAGCATGCTGGCCCGCGGGCTGACTAAAATTCTGATTTTTGATCTGGATGTACATCAGGGCGACGGCACTGCCGGTATTTTTGCCGCTGAGCCGGCCATTATTACTGCTTCCGTGCACTGCGAAAAGAACTTTCCTGCCCGCAAAATCAGCTCTGACTGGGACATTGGTCTGGCAAAACAATGCAGCGACGCAGAATATTTAGAAGCAGTAAGCCAGAGTCTGGAGAGTTTACTGAACTGGCATCAGCCAGAACTGGTGCTGTACGATGCCGGGGTGGATATTCACCAGCAGGATGAGCTGGGGTTGCTGGATATTTCAACCGATGCGCTTTATCAGCGGGATCTGCTGGTACTTAGCGCCTGCCGCAGCCGGGATATACCGGTAGCTGCGGTAATTGGCGGTGGCTATCAGCGTGATGTAGCAGCCTTAACCCAGCTGCATTTGCAATTGTTTAAGGCTGCGTTTGCGGTTGCTGGTTTAGCGCTCAGGCCCGAAATAGAAACCTAATTTACGTTTAATTTGCTCCGGCAACACTGGCAAGTCAGATTTTGGCAATAAAAAAGTCGCCATATTAAACAAATCAGTAAAAATCCGGTTTTTTTCTGTAGTGCGCTTTAAATAGTCATGGCCGGAGGAACCGCCAGTACCAATTTTGGTTCCAAGCATCCGTTGCACCATCATTGCGTGCTTGTAACGCCAAATCGTCAGGTTTTCATCAATTTCTGTTAAACAGGTCAGCAACTGAAAGGGTAAATTAAATACCGGCTCTTCCTGGTACAGACTGATAAATAATGCCGATAGCATGGCACGTTGACTTAACCGGAAACTGCCCTGGGTTTGCAGTTCCTGGTACTTTTCTTTATCAAGCAACGCCGCAAACTTAGCCCGGGTGCGCTCAATTTCTGCCAGTTGCAGTTCACGCTCCTGCTCAGCTATCTGTGCTATGCCAGAGACAGTGTTGGCGTCTTCATCCAGCATTTGCGCAGTGGCATTATGATACATCTGCCAGAAGCTAAAGTCGTCCAGTTGCAGAAATGGCATCCGTTCCAGCCATTTTTCTATCCGCTCAAATAAACTGGGTTCAGTTTCCAGTGCCTGCAAAAAATCACGATCTTTTTGGTTTAAGCGGCTATAAAATGAGTTTTTATCAAAGTCGATGCGATATTCACTTTTCAGGCCAAGGCCGATTTCCAGCATCTTAAACTGCACACTCTGAAAGCCGGATGCCGGCACCAGATAATCCCGGAACGACATAAAATCCTGCGGCGTCATGGTTTCCATAACGGCAATTTGCTGGTTCAGCAATTGCTGGATACTGATCACCCGTTTTAACTTGTGCACAATGCCGGTTAATTGCTGATCTTTAACTTCCGCTTCGGCAAATACAGCCATCACAGCTTTTAATTCATGCAGTATTTGCTTAAACCATAATTCATACACCTGATGCACCACAATAAACAGCGTTTCATCATGGGCTTCAGCAGCATACTTCGCACTTTCCGGCGCCTGGGCAGTGAGAATTTTATCCAGTTGCAGATAATCGCCGTAATAACAGGGGGTGGTGTTTTTTTGCATGAAAGATTTCCGCTTATTCTGACCACGGCATTGTAACAGCACACATAGTTAACTCAATCTTTCTATGGCCTTTTGCTGCTAAGCTGATTATGCTAAATATCAACACTCCCCAACTGACGAGGCAACAATGAAACTGGACGATGACATTCATAATTATTATGAAAAACTGTTACTGGACCATATCGTTGAATTAGAGCTCGACAACAGCAAAGACAGCGAATATCTGGCTGATTTATGCTGTATCTCCCTGAACTTACTGCCACCGCGTTATATTCGCTATGAAGTGGATATGTCTTTTTACCTGCCACAAAGCGAGCGCTTTGAAATGCAGATGAAAGTGAAAGAAGCCGTCAACCGGGCCAGACAATTTCTGGATGAAAATAAGTGACGTCAGAGACAGAACCTGAACAAAATAGCAGCGCCGGTTTGGCCAATGCGCCATTGCATGTCAAACTGGCTGTTGATTTAATTATGTTACTTGAACAACAGCAGCTTGCTGATAGCGACGTGTTAGCAGCATTGGATATTGTGATAGCGGATTATCAGAAAAAACTTAAAGTGGGTGGCAACTCCACCAGCCACATCCCGGCACCTGCATCATAAGCTGTGGCTGCTTCCTTCCGGACCTGACCAGGTTAACCTACTAGCATTGCGAGAGGACCAATGGAGTTACCATTGACTGCCAAAGGGTTGCACCTGAACGGCAGGCCCGCATTATGCGCAATGGCCTGCCAGGTTTCAAGTGATTTAGTCATATCCAGGCTTTACTGCTTAATCTTTGAGCAACGCTTTGTTCAGTTGGTACTTTCCAGTAAAGACAGATATTGTTGTGCCACCACCCTCAACCGCTGATGATTGTCTGGTCCGAGGCGAATAACTTGTTTTTCAAGGTCGCTACGTTCCTCTATAGCAGGATCAGCATAGGTATAAGCAACAGACTTGCGCACCAGAGTAGTGTCTGCTGTGTTTGGCTCGATAGCTAAAAATTGCTGCAGTGCCTGCTTTAAACGTTGGCGAAAGCTCAGTTCCGGATAGCCCAGCTCACCAAAAGCTTGATCAAACAGTGGCTGGTAACGCTGAAGTAACTGCAGTATTTGTTCGGGCTCTGCATTTTCCAGCAAGCGAACATAAGGCTCATACCGCTGATAACCGGCAGGGTCAATCTGATAGGTCTGATTATTCTGACCAGGAGTAGCAACAAAGGGTTGATCCAGTGGTACAACAACAGGGTGATTAGCAACCAGCTGTCGCTGAGCCAGATTGTCCACGGTTACCACCAGATTACGAACCATTTGTTCAGTATTGATTAAACCTGCCAGACCGGGCTGCCAGTCAAACTTCAGCACTTCCTGCTTCAATACCGGATCGGATTTTTCTAACGCAGGCAAAGGCTCCTGGATGGATGTCTCTGGTGTTAACTCTGGCTTACTTGCCATATCAGCATAGGCTGACAGCTCTGGTTCTGGTACTGGCTTTGGTTCCGGTTCTGTTACCGGAGGAGGTAAAGGCTGCTCAGTGATAATTTCTGCACGCGCTGGTAATGGGGTTGAGGAGAGCGTGTCTTGCGCTTTTTCATTGTCAGGTTTAAACAACATCCAAAGTGCCAACAAAATAACAATAACGACGGCTGCAATACCTGCATAATAAAGCTGTTGCCCGCTGCCCGATGGTTGCGCAGTCATAAGTGTCTCCTTGTTAGTGGCTAAGATATATTGCAATATAGCAACAGAGAGCGCTAAATTGCAGAAAAGTTCAATATTACTATGGCACGACAACGACCCCTAAACGGTAAAAAAAACGCCCTGTTATTAACCGGTGGTGGCGCCCGTGCCGCTTATCAGGTGGGTGTGCTGAAAGCAATTGCTCAGCATTACCCCAGAACCAGTCCGATCCCCTTTGATATTATCAGTGGTACCTCTGCCGGCGCCATTAATGCCGCAGGTATTGCCTGTTATGCTTCCTGTTTTCATTTAGGCGTTAAAAAAATTGAGTCGGTATGGCGTCATTTCCATACTAATCAGGTGTATTACTCTGACTACCCGCGGGTGTTCTGGCATTTAATCCAAAATTTATTTGGCGCCTTTCAGGCAGATTATGCCAATAAAAAACCCGTTAGTGTGTTTGATAATAAACCTTTAAAACAATTACTAAACCGGATAATTGACCTGCAAAGAATTGACCGGAATATTATGGGAGGCTATTTATCCAGCTTCTCAGTCACCTCCTCTTGTTACAATAACGGCGACTCGATCACTTTTTTCCAGTCGGATCATGCCGAAGAGTGGCGCCGGGCAAAACGCTGTGGCCAGCGAACCTTGCTTGGCGTTCATCACTTAATGGCATCTGCCGCTATTCCAATTATTTTTCCGTCAGTCAGGATCCATCAGCAATACTTTGGTGATGGTTCAGTTAACCAACTTGCACCGTTAAGCGCGCCAATTCATCTGGGTGCTGATAAAATCCTGATTATCGGGGTGGAGGACCCCCGCAAAGAAAAAGCTAATCAGCGCAACCTGCATCATCCCGACTTAGCTACCGTGGCAGGCCACCTGCTGGATACTATTTTTACTGATACCCTGAATTCTGATTTAGAACGGATGCAGCGAATTAATAAAACCGTTGAAACCCTGCGGGCCAATAATATTGCTACCGAACTTAAACCAGTACAAAGCATGCTGATTAATCCCAGTCAGAACTTTAACCTGCTGGCCAGCGAGTATTATTTATGTATGCCACTGGCGGTGCGCACACTGCTGCGCAGCCTCGGGATCCGGCAGCACTCCGACTCCAGCCTGGCCAGCTATTTGCTGTTTGAACAGAAGTATACCCGCCGTTTAATTGAATTGGGTTTTGACGACGGCTGCAAGCAAATGGACCAAATAGTGCAGTTTCTTGCCGCAGATAATGAGTAAAACCTTGTCAATAGCTTGACTACGCCAGCCAGCAGCAAAATAACCATTTGAAATTAAACATATTTAACATTTGGCCTGAATTTTGCTTTGAACAGTCATCACCATCTAAGAAGGACTGGTAATGGACTGTATAATGACCCGGGAGTTAGCACTTGATGTGGCTCCGAGCTATGCGGCGTTAAATCGTTGTCAGCAAACTGACAGCCTGCCCGATTGCAGTGAACAAACGCTGACCAGCCAACTGCAAACCAGCCTGGATATTCAGCAACAGCTGGATATCTTTTCAATGTATGTCGGACGTTTACTAAGCATTACCGGCATCCGGCTTAACACCGCTTTTGGCGAGCATAGCGCTGCCGGTTCAAGTAACAGTTGCCATGCCTACAAAAGCCTGCTGGTGCTGAATCAACAATGCCTGGCAGAAGTGCATTATCACAGCGATCAACCGTTCAGTCCCAGCCAACAACGAGATCTTGTATTACTGGAAAGTGAATGGCTATTTGCGCTGCGCAATGCATTAGTGGTTGCCCGCCTGCAGCAAATGGCCCTGAAAGATCCACTTACTGCGCTTGGCAATCGTCGATTTTTTGACGATAGCTTTGCCAAAGCCATTCAGCTTTCCCGGCGCCGCCAGCAAACCTGCGCCTTGTTGCTATTAGATCTGGATAATTTTAAACAACTGAACGACAACTTTGGCCATGCTATGGGTGACGAACTGCTGATAGTGGTCGCTGACTGTATGCGTGAAGCATTAAGGCAAACCGATAGCCTGTTTCGATTCGGTGGTGATGAGTTTGCAGTAATTCTGGCTGACGAAGATGCCGACAGCGCAGATTTAGTCGCCCGACGCTTGCTAAAAGCCATTAACCAGCACCACAAATGTGTGCAATATGGCATTACTGCCAGTGCAGGACTGGCGTACCTGCAACCACTGCAGGCAGCTCAACAATTTTTTGCTGCCGCTGATCGCGCCCTGTACGAGGCCAAAGCATCCGGTAAAGCCAATTTACGCCAAACAGGCCGGGAAGTACTTAACAGCGCGGCAGCAGTCAGTTTTTCGACCAGCCAAACCAGCAATCCGCCTGTAACGTGCTAACTGCGCTGGCATAACCGGCAACAGCAAGCAGTTTATTGTTATGTAACAACAAGGGTACCTGACCACGTTGCCATGGTGGTACCTGCCACAACTTAAACCACTGCTTTACGGGCTTGTGCTGCGCCTGGCTATCTGGCTTGAATGGCAAACTAAGCTGACCAAATACGACGGTAACCTCTGAACGAATAACAGCCAGACGATCTGGCCCCGGTTCATTATAGGCCGCCAGCTCGCCCAAACCGGCAGGTAACGTCAAATTGTGTTGCATATCCCATAATAAACGGCAAGAACTTGCCGGCAGTGCGGTTTCCTGCTCAATAAACAGTCTTTGCTGATAACGCCTTAACTGATAGTCGCCAAGTACCAGCAGTGGCTGAGCGTCGACACTGGCGGCAATCACTTGCTGCTTCAGGGTTTGCAACCATTGCCGGGATGGGTTTAACTGAAACCGGGCCAGCCAGCGGCGGATTACTAAATCCTGCTGCAATGGCATTTGCTGCTGCAATGCGGTTAAATTAAGCTGCTTACCTTCAACACAAAGCGCCAGCGCCTGCTCAGTATAATGGTCTGACAGTTGCTGGTGCTCAGCCAGATGCTGCATGCTACGAAGGGCCGTATCGGTAAAAGACGGCCAGCGCCCGGTTAATAACGGCGCGACTACATTGCGAATATAATTACGGTCAAAGCGGTTGTCAGCATTACTGCTATCTTCCACCCACTGCAACTGATGTTGGCGGGCAAATGCCAGAATATGCTGCCGGCTGCAATCTAATAAGGGCCGCAGTAAGCTGCCACCAGCAAAAGGCCGTTGCTGTGCCATACCACTAAGCCCAGCCAGCCCGGCGCCACGTTTTAACGCCAGCACCAAGGTTTCCAGCTGATCATCCGCATGGTGCCCGGTCAGCAATGCGGTACTCGCTGAATCAATAAAAGATGCAAGCGCCTGATATCGGCCCTCCCGGGCAGCCGCTTCAATATTGGCAGCGCTATCAATAGTGATATTCCGGCTGGCAAACACGATATTGCGACTGGCACATTCTTTAGCGCAATGCTCAGCCCAGCGCGTGGCCTCCGGGCTCAGGCCATGGTTAACATAAACGGCCTGCAGTTGAAATGTGCTGAGTTGCCGGGCCTGCTGTAATAGTTCTAACAGCACCATTGAATCAAGGCCGCCACTGAGCGCCAGCACCACTTTAGTGGCACCGCAGGCGTGCAGCGTTGCAGCAAGCTCAGTTGCGCTTATAATTGCCATTGTAGATTGCCATGGTTAATGATGTTTTTATTAATCAACATTGCTGATTGCCCGAACAGTTATTATCCGGATAAAAAAACCAGCGACAAGCGCTGGTTTCTGATATTGCGGTATCAACTAGCAATAACCAAATGACATTAGCCGTTTGTAACGGTTATCCAGCAGCGTTTTGGTATCAAGCTGCTGCAATTTTTCCAAATCTTTCAGCAAGGCCTTTTTCAGAGTTTGGGCCATTTGCTCCGGCGCCCGATGGGCACCGCCTAGTGGTTCAGGAATAACAGCATCAATTAAATCCAGTTCTTTTAAGCGCTCAGCGGTAATACCCATCGCATCAGCGGCCAGCGGTGCTTTTTCAGCACTTTTCCACAAAATAGAGGCACAGCCTTCCGGAGAAATAACCGAATAAGTACTGAATTGCAGCATGTTAACCCGATCGCCAACACCAATTGCCAGGGCACCGCCTGAACCGCCCTCGCCTATAACAGTACAGATCACCGGCACTTTTAAACCTGCCATTACTTTCAGATTACGGGCTATGGCTTCTGACTGACCACGTTCTTCCGCGCCTATCCCCGGATAGGCACCAGGCGTATCAATAAAGGTAATGATCGGCATGTTAAAGCGCTCTGCCATTTCCATCAAACGCAGGGCTTTGCGGTAACCTTCCGGTCGTGGCATGCCAAAGTTGCGGCGGATTTTTTCACGGGTATCACGGCCTTTCTGATGGCCAATAACCATAACGGCGTGTTCACCTATCCGGGCAGTACCCGCTACAATAGCATTGTCATTGGCATAGGTACGATCACCTGCCAGTTCATCAAAATCGGTAAAGATGTGCTTCAGGTAGTCCAGAGTATAAGGCCGGCGTGGATGGCGGGCCATTTGTGCAACCTGCCAGGCGCCCAGCTCAGAAAATATCTTCTTGGTTAAACCCAGACTTTTTTCTTTTAGTTTGTTGATCTCTTCTTCTAAACCAAGATCGTAGTCGCCATTGCGACTGACGTTACGCAATTCGTCTATTTTTGCTTCAAGTTCAGCAATCGGCTGCTCAAACTCTAAATAATTCAGCATCATCGACTATCACTACCTAATTAATTAAATTCCAGTTCTATTGTTGCTAATTGTTTTAACTGATGCAACAAAGCGTCGGCGGGCGTCACCCACCAGGCTGTCCCTAACTGCAGTGTTACCTGCCCTTCCTGTCGTTGGTACCTGATAGTAACGGGTACCGTACCGGCTTTGAATTCATCCAGTACCTGCTGCAATCTTTGCAGGTAATTGTGGTCTATCTGCGGCGATTGTACAGTGATATTCAAAGATTTCAGCGATTTTTCACGTACTGCCGTTATTTCGCTGACATCGCGGCCCGACATTGTAAGGCCACCATTAAAATCATCAAAGCTGACCTGTCCGGTTATTACCAGAATGCGGTCTTTTTGCAGCAATTCCTCAAAGGTTTCCAGCTGTTCCGGGAAAAAGCGGACATCTAAGCGGGCTGATTTATCATCCAGCGTGACAATGGCCCAGCGCCGGCCTTTTTTGTTAATCATGACCCGTACCGACACGACTAAACCTGCAACCTGCACACTTTGATCTTTTTTAGTGGGTTGCAACTCTACTAAGCGACAAGACACATAATGCCGAATTTCATCAGCGTAACGGTTAATAGGGTGGCCGGTTAAATACAGCCCCAGCGTCTCGCGTTCACCATCCAGCCAGACTTCATCCGGCCAATGTGGTACTTGTTTAAAAGCCGCTGCCGATTGCTCTGGCTCGGGGCTTAACAAACCGAATAAGTCGTCCTGGCCGACCGCCTGCGCTTTGGCATGCTGCTCGGCCTTTTTCATTGCTTCTTCGAGGCTGGCCATCAGTGCAGCACGATGTGGCCCAAGCTTATCCATAGCGCCGGATAAAATCAGTTTTTCCATTACCCGACGGTTTAAGCGTTTTAAATCGACTTTGGCACAAAAGTCAAACAAGTCACTAAAGCTGCCATATTGGCTGCGCGCCTCAATAATAGCGTCTATCGGGCTCTCACCGACCCCTTTGATCGCACCGATACCGTATACGATCTGCCCCTGCTCGTTAACGGTAAATTTGTACTGGCCACTGTTAACATCTGGCGGGTTCAGCTTTAGCTTCATCCGCTCGCACTCATCTACCAGGGTAACGATCTTATCGGTGTTATCCATATCTGCCGACATTACCGCAGCCATAAATTCGGCCGGGAAGTGCGCTTTCATCCACAGGGTTTGATACGACACCAGCGCATAGGCTGCAGAGTGCGACTTGTTAAAACCGTAGCCGGCAAACTTCTCTACCAGGTCGAATATTTTAATCGCCAGCTCAGGGTCAATGCCATTTTTTGCCGCACCTTCCTGAAAGGCATCGCGCTGCTTGGCCATTTCTTCCGGCTTTTTCTTACCCATGGCCCGGCGTAATAAGTCGGCGCCGCCGAGCGAATAACCCGACAGCACCTGAGCAATTTGCATTACCTGTTCCTGGTACAGGATAATGCCGTAGGTGGGTTCTAAAATAGGCTTTAATGAATCATGCTGCCAGGTGGCGTCCGGGTAGGAGATTTCTTCGCGGCCGCGTTTGCGGTCAATAAAGTTATCAACCATGCCCGATTGCAGCGGCCCCGGCCGGAACAGTGCCACCAGCGCTATCATATCTTCGAAACAGTCAGGTTGCAGGCGGCGGATCAAATCTTTCATACCGCGTGATTCCAGCTGGAACACTGCCGTGGTGTCAGCCCGTTGCAGCAAATCAAAACTGCGTTTATCAACCAATGGAATACTATTGATATCAACCGGCTTACGGCCTTCTTTCTGCAGCCGGCTGTTAGCCATATTAACTGCCCACTGCAAAATGGTCAGGGTGCGTAAACCGAGGAAGTCGAATTTAACTAAGCCGGCATATTCAACATCGTTCTTATCAAACTGAGTAACCGGGTTATTACCCTCGTCATCGCAATATAACGGTGAGAAGTCAGTAATTTTAGTTGGTGCGATAACAACACCACCGGCATGCTTACCGGCATTACGGGTAACGCCTTCCAGCTGCCGCGCCATATCAATCAGATCTTTTACTTCCTGATCCTGAGCATATAACTCAGGCAAACGCGGTTCTTCTTTAAAGGCTTGTTCCAGGGTCATGCCCGGGGTGGGTGGGATTAACTTGGAAATCCGGTCAACAAAACCGTACGGATGGCCTAGTACCCGACCTACATCGCGGATCACTGCTTTGGCTGCCATAGTACCGAAAGTAATAATTTGCGAAACGGCTTCGCGGCCGTACATCTCAGCGACGTGGTCTATTACTTCGTCGCGCCGGTCCATACAGAAATCGACGTCAAAATCGGGCATCGATACCCGCTCCGGGTTTAGAAACCGCTCAAACAGTAAATCAAATTCCAGTGGATCCAGGTCGGTAATTTTTAAGGCATAGGCTACCAGCGAGCCGGCGCCTGACCCGCGCCCGGGGCCTACCGGAATGTCGTTATCTTTACTCCACTGAATAAACTCCATTACTACCAGAAAGTAGCCCGGGAAACCCATCTGGTTAATAACATCCAGTTCTATTTGTAAGCGCTCATCATAGGGTGGCCGCTTCAAAGCACGCTCAGCTTCGTCAGGAAATAACTGTAACAACCGCTGCTCCAGGCCTTCCTGTGATTTAAGCACCAGAAAGTCACCGTCAGTCATACCGCCGGTCGGAAACGCCGGTAAAAAGTATTCACCGAGCCGGATAGTCACATTGCAGCGCCGGGCAATTTCCACGCTGTTCTCCAGCGCCTCCGGAATATCAGCAAATAATTCCAGCATCTCCTGCTCAGTGCGCAGGTACTGCTGTTCAGAGTAATTTTTTGGCCGGCGTTTATCATCGAGGGTAAAACCATCATGAATGGCCACCCGGATTTCGTGAGCCGGATAATCACTGGCCTGTAAAAACACTACTTCATTGGTCGCGACCACCGGCAATTGATGCTGCTCGGCTAACAGCACGGCTTTTTGAATATAGCGCTCTTCGTCCGGCCGGTTGGTGCGGATTAACTCCAGATAAAACCGATCGGGAAAATACTGTTGGTAGAAGCTGACTAACTCTGTAACCGACTGCGGATTTTCTTTTACCAGCGCTTTACCAAGCGGGCCATCCTTACCACCTGAGAGCACAATCAAGCCGCTATTGTGCTCGGCCAGCCACTGGTGATCGAGCTGCGGCTTGCCGGCAACATGGCCCCGCAGATAGGCTTTGGAAATTAACATGGTCAGGTTCTGATAACCGACATTGTCCATTGCCAACAACAGCAGGCGGGCACTTTCATTAGCCAGCAGCGGATGCTGCACCCAACAGTCAACACCAATCAGCGGTTTAATCCCGGCATCGTGGGCGGCACTGTAAAAACGCACCAAACCGCAAAAATTCATCTGATCAGTCAGCGCCAGCGCCGGCATCTGCGCAGCTGCAGCCGCTTTAACAATGGGCTTAACTTTTGCCACACCGTCAATCATCGAGAAATCGCTATGCACCCGCAGGTGAATAAAAGCAGGATTACTCATCAGCGCATTTGCTCGGCTATCAACCGTACCGGTTTAAAGCTGCGCCGATGCTCAGCTAAAATGCCGTGCTCGCTAATCGCTGCCAGATGTTGCGCTGTTGGGTAACCTTTGTGGGCGGCAAAGCCAAATTGCGGGTAACGCCCGGCTAATTCTGCCATTTCTGCATCCCTTGCCACTTTAGCCAGAATCGAAGCCGCACTGATCTCGGCCACCAGGCTATCGCCTTTTACCACCGCCGTTGCCGGCATCGGCAGCTCGGGGCAGCGGTTGCCATCAATCATTACCCATTCGGGTTGAAGTGTTAACGCTGCCACAGCCCGCTGCATCGCCAGCATAGTAGCATGCAAGATATTCAGCTGGTCTATTTCTGCCGGTTCAGCACGGCCCAATGCCCAGCACAGCGCCCGTTCTTTAATCTGCTCTGCCAGTGCTTCGCGTTTGGTTGCACTGAGCTTTTTTGAATCGGTCAGGCCGGCAATGGGCCGTGCAGGGTCAAGAATAACCGCGGCGGTTACCACAGCACCTACCAGCGGGCCACGGCCGACTTCATCAACACCACACAATAATTGTACATCAGGTCTATGCCATTGCATCAGAACGTACTACCTCCAGAATCGCATCAGCGGCGCGGGCGCTGGCATCACACTTAATTTGTTGATGAATGGCCTGATATTCGGCCAGTAAACGACTATTATCTGCTTGCAGCATCGGGGCCATCGCCGCAACCAGCGCAGCAGGTGTCACCTGATGCTGCAGCAGTTCGGGCACCATTGCCCGCCCGGCCAATAAATTGGGCAAACTAAAATGCTCAAGCTTAACCAGCCGCCGGCCAATCTGGTAGGTTAACCAGTTAGCACGGTAAGCCACCACCATCAAACACTTGGCCAGCATCGCTTCCAGAGTCGCAGTGCCCGAGGTAATAAAAGTAGCGTCCGCGGCCAGCAGCGCTTGCCGGGCCTGGCCGGTAAATACAGTTATGCTCAGATCTGCGGCAGATTGCTGAGTTATTGCCGCAAACTGCGCTGCTTTTTGTGTTGTCACCATATTGGCAATAAGTTGCAGTTCTGGCTGTTGCTGTTGCAATAACCTGGCTGCCGCCAGAAAATCTGGTGCCAGTAGTTTAATTTCATTGCTGCGACTACCTGGCATAATGGCCAGCACCGGCCGCTCAGGGTCAAGTTGAAGTGCTGCTTTATGCTGTGCTTTATCAACCACTATCGGCATGGTATCGGCCATGGTGTGGCCTACAAAGGTACATGGCACCTGATATTTATCGTAAAAAGCTTTCTCAAACGGTAACAATGACAGCACCATATCGGTGGCTTTGGCAATTTTAAATATCCGCTTGTGGCGCCAGGCCCAGACTGAAGGACTGACATAATGCACGGTTTTTACTCCGGCCTGTTTTAACTCAAGCTCTACCGGCAGATTAAAATCAGGCGCGTCGATACCAACAAAAACATCGGGTTTATCTTTTAGTAAAGCAGCAACAATTTCACGTTTTACTTTAAGCAAGCGCGGTAAGCGGCCAAGTACCTCAACAAGCCCCATCACTGCCAGCTCTTCCATATCAAACAAGGCATTAAAACCCAGTGCCTGCATCCGCGGGCCGCCAATACCATAAAAATTTGCGTCCGGATGACGCCGGCGCAGGGCTTCGATTAAATCGGCACCCAGTATATCGCCGGAATGTTCACCGGCAATAATTGCTATGTTGAGATGGGGTTGAGCTGTATTCATTGACCGGCTTAAGATAATTTCAATTGGCCAATTCTAACACACGGCGCGTAGCTAAATTCAAGCCTTTCACCCGCTCAGCATAGTGATGGTTGAACAATTGCTCAAAGCGGCCCGATTGCTGCAGGTTAGTCAGACCTTGCGCCAGCATTGCAGCAAGCTCCGGTCGCTCCGGGCTAACGTAAAAATAAAACTGATTGGGGTAACGTAGTAATAGCTTTTGTTCTATCGCTAAACCAACTGGCTGTTTTTTGTATTCAGCCTGTATTGTCATAACGGAGCGTGGGAAGTAGTCTGCCAGACCATCACGCAGCGCTTTAAACATCGCCGGGTAACTCAAACTACCGTTTATTTGCAGACCATTTTTAGTCAGTACCTGATAATCAGACCAGTTTCTGGCTTGCAAGCCGGTAAGGCCGGCAAGCTGACTTAGATCAGTAATACCGTCAAACTCGCTTTGCTGCCCATCGCGGATCAGCAGCAGCCTGTTACCATGTATATTGTTGTATACCGCTACTTCAATGGCCAATAAGCTGGGATCTTTTGCATGCTCAGCACTCAGCCAGGCAATATCAATGTGTTCGTTATCACGCAGTGACTGCGCCATGCGCGCTGAATTCATTGCAACATCATGGAATTGGAACTGTATGCCAATATCAAGGCTGGCAAAGGCTTCAGTAAGCAAGCTCTGCACATAAATATTGCCCTGTTCACCACTGGTAACTGCAGTCGGTAACTTTAAAGTCAGTTCTGAATTGGCATGGCTCTGCCCGGACAAAACCAAAACCGCTATCAGTATTATCTTATTTAATATGTTCATCATACTGTGCTGCTAATTCTGGCTGAGGGATTATCCCCGATAGTAGCGTAAAGGTGCTGACCAGCACCAGCAAATTTACCTTAAACAGCTCCAAAAAAGATAATAAAAAAGAGCCCCAAGGCTCTTTTTTATTATCACGGATGTTGAAAATCAAACCACTGAGGGAACTGCCTAGCGAACTATGCCACGACCGGCGTTGGCAATAAAGTCAGTGAAAGCTTTCAGTTCCGGGTACTCTGCTGCTTTTACTTCAAGTGCTGCCAGTGCTTCAGCAACAGTCTGGCCCTTGCGGTACACCTCTTTATAAGCCCGGCGTATTTCTAACAGCGCGTCACTGCTGAAGCCACGACGCTTTAAACCTTCAACATTAATTCCTGCAGGTACGCATGGCGCACCATGCACCATTACGTAGGGAGGTACATCTTTTAATACAATAGAGCCACCACCACAAAAACTGTGGGCACCGATATGGACAAACTGGTGCACACCTGTCATACCGCCCAGAATAGCCCAGTCACCAATATGAACGTGTCCGGCGGCCTGTGCCCCACTGGCAAAAATGGTGTGGCTGCCAATCACGCAGTCATGCGCAATATGGGTGGTATTCATAAACAGGTTATGGTTACCAATAATGGTTTTACCCTGATCCTGCACAGTGCCGCGATGCACTGAACAACCTTCGCGAAAAACGTTATGGTCGCCAATAATAAGCTCTGTCGCTTCACCTTTGTACTTTTTATCCTGACAAGCTTCGCCAATGCTCGAAAACTGGAAGAAATGATTGCCTTTGCCAATGGTTGCCGGGCCTTTAATGACCACATGAGGCTCAACCACGCAGTCATCGCCAAGTACCACGTCATGGCCAATATAGCTAAAAGGCCCTACTTTCACATTCTGACCGAGCCTGGCGCTACTCTCTATTACTGCTGATGGATGGATCACGTTATAACTCTCTTCTGGCACACATTAATTCAGCTGAGCATACTATAGCGCCTTCCACTTTGGCTTCTCCATAAAATTTCCACATGTTACTGCGTTCTTTTAAAAATTTTACTTCCAGAATCATGGTATCACCGGGTACTACTGGTTTTTTAAAACGTGCGCCATCAATCGCTGCAAATAAATACAGCTCATTCTCTGAGCGTTCGGTGACTGTTTTAAACCCAAGAATACCCGTTGCCTGGGCCAATGCTTCTAAAATAAGCACCCCCGGAAAAATCGGCATACCCGGGAAATGCCCGGTAAAAATAGGTTCGTTAATGGTTACGTTTTTCAGCGCAGTTAATGACTCGCCAGGAGTATAGTCCAGCACTCTATCAATTAATAAAAACGGATAACGGTGCGGTAATAACGCCATAATTTCCTGCACTTGCAGGCTATTAAGTTGATTGGCCAAAATTAATCCTCTGTCGATGGCTGTTGTCCATCGTTACTTAAATGCTGTAATTGTTGCTCCAGCTGCTTAACCCGTGCAAAGAGTTGTTCGATCTGACGTAGTTTTGCTGTATTTTTTCGCCATTCAAGATTACTCACTGCCGGTATACCAGACGAGTATACGCCTTTTTCGGTAATCGGTTTCATTACCATAGCCATACCAGTTACCTGGACACCGTCGCATATCTCGATATGGCCATTCACTACTGCCCCGCCACCAAAGATACAATAGCGACCTATTTTTGTACTGCCTGCCACTATAGTGGCACCGGCCAATGCACAGTGGTCACCAATCTGGACGTTATGTGCTATCTGACACTGGTTATCAATAATAACATTGTTACCAATTACCGTATCATCAATAGCCCCACGGTCTATGGTAGTATTGGCCCCAATTTCGCAGTTATTGCCAATTTTCACTGTGCCTGTTTGTGGAATTTTCAGCCAGTTACCCGCTTTATTAGCAAAGCCAAAACCATCGGAACCAATAACGGCACCACTATGAATTAAGCACCCTTCACCAATAATCACATTGTGATAAACCGTAACGTTTGCCCATAACCGGCTACCTGAACCAATTTGTGCTCCGAGGCCTATCACAGTGCCGGCTCCCAACTGCACACCGTCGCCAAGTACCACGCCGGCACTGATGACAGCATTAGGCCCGATAGCACAGTTATCACCTATTACTGCAGTGGTATCAATTATAGCAGACGGATGAATGCCACTGGCAATATCTGGCGTACTGTCTAATAGCTGGGCAATCTGAGCGAATGCAACATAAGGGTCAGCTACCACTAAGGCGTTAACACCGGGTGCCACAAACGACAGATCTTCAGCTTTCACTAAGACCGCGCTGGCCTGAGTCTGACTGAGAAACTTGCGGTATTTGCTATTTGCCAGAAAACTGATCGCACCAGCGCCAGCATGTTCAAGTGTTGCAACGACAGAAACGCCGCAAGCGGCGTCTCCGATAAGCTGAGCATCAAGCTGCTCAGCCAGTTCTGCTAATAATTTCACCAGCTTATTTCGCTTTGCTAACCTGTGCCGCTACAGCATCAGAAATATCATATTCTGGTTTCGCATAAACCGCAGCACCAGCATTTAACACTACATCAAACTTTTCACGCTCGGCCACTACATCGATAGCAGTTTTAATCATAGCTAAAATTTTGTTGCGTTCTTCGTTCTGACGGGCACGAATTTGTTCATCCAGCGGCCGGGCAGTTGCTTCATACTGCTGACGTTGCTGTTGTACTTTCTCTGCCAATTCCTGCTGCTGTTTCTCACTCATAGTAGGACCATCACGACGTAACTTTTCAATGTTAAAGTTGATATCTTTTTCTAACTGGCCCATCTCATCAATTTTTGCGGCGAACTCGGTACGGATATTTTCCTGAATCGTTGCAGACTGTGGAATTTGCGCCGCAACAGCCTGGATATCAACAAATGCAATTTTCATTTCTTTCGCCGCTGCAGTGCCAGCCATTAACAATGCGGCTACTAATACGATTGCAGTTTTAGTTACTGTATTTTTAAACATCATTTTCCCTATACCTTTGTTAGAAAGTTGTACCAATATTAAAGCTAAAGTTTTCTTGCAGATCACCTTCCTGCTTTTTGATGATCTTGGCAAGGCTGAACGTTAATGGGCCCATCGGTGAAATCCACTGTAAAGATACACCAGCTGAAGCGCGAATCAAACTGGGGTCTGCATAATCAATCAGGAAAGGCTGCACACCCCGGCCGGTTGACGCTGTTCTATCCTGCGTTAAATCAGCATAACGGTTAATATCAAATTCCGTATCCCAGACATTACCCGCATCAATAAACAGGCTGGTCCGGACAGAATTACGGTATTCATCACTTAAAAACGGCGTTGGGGTAATTAACTCTAAGGTCAGCACCCCCATGGCATTACCACCGATAGACCGGCCTGACACAATATAACTATCGCCAGTCGGATCTTCAGGAAAAGTAATACCACCGTTTACCGGATCAGGAATGCCGGGCACCTGTCCTGGATAGCGGAAGATTGCATGTGGCCCGATAATCCGGTTTTCAAAACCGCGCAGGTTTGAACCGCCGGCATAGAAGTTTTCGGTAAATGGCAGGGTGTAATCGTAGCCATCTTTATCACCATAACCATTGCCATATCCCAGCTCCAGCTTACTACGGAATGACCAGCGATGGTCATTGCTCAGCGGGATATAATTCTGGGCCTCGAACTGCACTTTGTAATACTGCAAATCGGAATTTGGAGTGGTTGCCCTTAGCACTAAATTAAACATCCGGCCTGCTGTCGGAAACAAACCCCGGTTCAACGTACTGTGAGACCAGCCGGTGCTGAATTCGTAATTAGTGAAGTTATAACCACCATCCGGGTTCTGAGCGTCAAGTAAAACCGCCCGGAAATGCCGCAACTGGTCATATTCCTGAATGGAGTTAATTTTGTTTACAACATAATTCGCACCAAAATTCAGACGGTTAAACTCATTAACCGGGTAACCCACATTGGCGCCAAAGCCATAACGCCGCTGGTTATAGGCTTCCAGGTTTGATGAGGCACTACTGTAGTCGATGTCTGAATAAAACAATTGGCCGCCCAAACTTACCCCGTCCAGAGTATAATACGGGTCGGTGTAACTCAGGTTGACACTCTTCTGATATTTATTAGTGCTTAAGCTGATACCAGCGCTATTGCCGGTGCCAAAGAAGTTAGATTGCTGCACGCCAACTTCAAAAGATAAGCCCTGGTAGCTGCCATACGAAATACCAGCGTTAAAGCTGCCTGATGGCTGTTCTTTCATCTTAAAAAGTACATCAACCTGATCATCACTACCGGTCACCGGCATGGTTTCAAAACTGATGTCTTCAATGTATGGCAGACGCTGGATCCGGTTTTTAGATAGTTCAAGATAATCATTTGATAACCAGGCACCTTCCATCTGGCGCAGTTCGCGACGGATAACCTCGTCCCGGGTATTGCTGTTGCCTTTGATATCAATCCGGCGCACGTAAACCCGCTTGCCCGGGTCGACACTTATTGTAAGGTCAACTTCTTTGCTCTCTTCATCAATTTTCGGAATGGTCCGAATTTTTGAGTTAGCGTAACCAAAACGCGCTAATAATTTAGCAATACTTTCTTCGGTATAAGTAACCAGCGCACCATTGTACAGCTGGCCCTCTTTTAGCGGCAGTATCGCTTCAATTATCGCATCCTGCCCTGCCAAATCGCCGACAAAGCTAACATCACGAATATTATATTGCTCACCTTCATTCACGTTCAGGGTAACGTAAACCGCCGTTTTATCGGGGCTTACAGACACCTGTGACGACTCGATATCAAACCGTAAATAACCGCGATCGAGATAGTAGCTGTTGATCGTTTCGAAGTCGCCCTGCAGGGTCTGTTTCTGGTAGCGGTCTGATGCTAAGAAACGCCACCAGGGCAAATCCTGCTTCGATTCAATTTGGTTTAACAACTCCTCGTTAGAGAAAATGTTATTACCAACGATATTAATCTGACGAACCGAAGCGGCATCGCCTTCATCGAACTCCAGCTTCAGGTTAACCCGGTTGCGTGGCAGATAAGTGACTTTAGCTTCAACTTTCGCCTGGTATTTACCGACACCATGGTAAAATTCGGTTAAGCCGTTTTCGATGCTTTTCAGAATCGTTTTATCTAAAGGCTCACCAACCTGGACCCGGTTACCGGCCAGACTTTCGTTCAGCTGCTCTTCTTTAATATCTTTATTGCCATCAAATTCAATATTATTGATGGTTGGCCGTTCTTTTAAGCGATATATAACAGTATTGCCATCCCGGAATACCCTGATATCGTCAAAATGACCAGCACCATATAAAGTTTTGATACTACGGGACAAGCTGTACTCAGTAACAGTGTCACCAATAGTAAACGGCAGGTTGTTCAGGGCGGCACCGAGCGCAACGCGCTGCAAGCCTTCAACCTGAATATCCTGAACGGTAAATGATTCTTCAGCTAGCACCGAGTTACTGCCAGTGGCAAGTAACATCGCAGCTACTAATCGTTTAATTGTCATTATTTGAACTACTTATGATTAGTTTATTACAAACGAGAAATATCGTTGAGCAGCGCAATTCCCATTAACATCAGCAGGACTAAAGCTCCAAAGCGAAAACCTATTTCCTGCGCCTTTTCAGAGACAGGTTTACCGCGTATTAGTTCCACCACAAGATACATTAAATGGCCACCATCCAAAATGGGCAGTGGCAATAAGTTAATAACCGCCAGATTAACGCTAATCAGCGCCAGAAACGCTAAAAACGCAATCAGCCCCATACTGGCCGTATCGCCCGCTCCCTGAGCAATAGAGATAGGCCCGCTTAAATGCTTAACTGACACATCTCCGGTAAGTAATTTGGCTACCATCGCAAAACTTAACCGGGTTAACTGCCAGGTTTGGCTGACGCCCTCACCAATAGCGCCGATTACCCCATAGCGCTGGGTATAGATAATGCCTTCCGGCCATGGCGTAACCAGGGGTTGAATACCCAACATGCCCTGACTAAAGCCATCGTCACGGGTTAGCAATTCCGGGATCGCAGTAAGCTGCAGGCTTTGCCCTGCTCTGCTTATTTCCAGCTGCAGCGGTTGCTCAGCATTTTGCTGAATAAGCCGCTCTAAGGTGGCCCAGTCGTTAATTGGCTGGTCATCAATCCGGGTGATAACATCGCCTGCCAGCAATCCGGCCCTGGCAGCTGCAGACTCAGGCACCACCACTGCCAGCTCAGTTGTCGCCTTAGGTTGCATCAGCTCAATACCTAAACTGGCAAATACCGTTTGCCGCTCAGGGTCAAATTGCCAGTCAGTCAGGTTAAGCTGAACTTGCCGCTGCCGGCCTGAATCAACCGCCTGCAGGCCCAATGTCAGCTGCGAGCGACCTAACTGTTCAACCAGTAATAAATTGGTACTGCGCAAGTCTCTGGCAGTGTGACCGTTAATACTGATAATTTGTTCATTACCCTGCACACCGGCGTCAGCAACAATTGACTGAGGTTGCACCGCAGCGATAACCGGCTTAGCTTCCTGCACACCAAGCAAATACATCAGCCATAAAATAAAAATGGCAAAGATAAAATTAGCAGCAGGCCCTGCGGCAATAATGGCCATTCGTTGCCATACTGTTTTATGGTTAAAAGCCAGGTCGGCAAATTGGGGCAATACCGGATCAATACGCTCGTCTAACATCCGCACATAACCACCCAGCGGAATGGCAGCAATAACAAATTCAGTACCCTGGCGATCCCGCCAACTGAACAGCGCTTTACCAAAACCAATAGAGAAACGCTTTACCAGCACGCCGTTTTTGCGGGCGACCCAGAAGTGGCCAAACTCATGTACGGTAACCAGTAGACCCAGTGCAACCACAAAGGTAAAGGCATTCCATAAAAATACCGCCATTAATTTAAGGTCCTTACCTGCTGCTGCGCATAAGCGCGGGCTTCAAAATCGAGCGCTACTATATCATCCAGTGAGCGGGCAGCATAGTTAAGGAAATGTGCCAGACATTTTTCATTTAAGCGAACAATGTCTGTAAAGCGGATTTGTTCAGCAATAAACGCTGCCACAGCCACTTCATTCGCTGCATTTAGCGCCGTAGTAGCCCCCTGTCCGGCCGCACAGGCAGCAATTGCCAGATATAAATTGGGGTAGCGTTCTGGTTCAGGCTTACTGAAGCTGAAATTAGCTAACTGACTGAAATCCAGCGGTTGTACCGGGCTACTTATCCGATTAGGGAAAGCAAGGGCATGGGCAATCGGTGTTCGCATATCCGGCTGGCCAAGTTGCGCCAATACTGAACCGTCAGTGTATTGCACCATCGAGTGGATAATACTTTGCGGATGAATAACCACTTCGATATCAGCCGGGGCGCAATTAAATAACCAGCGCGCTTCAATAAACTCGAGCCCTTTATTCATCATAGTAGCGCTGTCGACCGATATTTTCTGGCCCATGCTCCAGTTCGGATGAGCAACTGCTTCGGCCACGGTTACTGTGTTCAGCGTACTGATTTGCCGGGTCAGGAAGGGGCCGCCACTGCCCGTCAGCAGTAGTTTGGCAATGCCCATTGCAGTGAGCGCCGGCCGTTGTGCTGCCTGTTGAAAAGCTGCAGGCAAGCATTGAAAAATAGCATTATGCTCACTGTCTATTGGTAATAAAGTCGCGCCGTGGCGTTGCACTTTATCCATAAACAATTCACCTGACATCACCAGCGCTTCTTTATTAGCCAGCAATACCGTTTTGCCTTGTTCAACTGCCGCCAGAGTCGGCAGCAAGCCGGCTGCGCCAACTATCGCTGCCATTACGATATCCGCGTCAGGGTGGGCAGCTAGCTCTGCCAGCGCTGCCGGCCCTGCCAGCACTTCCGTAGCACTGCCTTGGCTTGCCAATGCTGCTTTGAGCTCTGCAGCTGCTTTTGGACACAACATCGCCGCAAATCGCGGCTGAAACTGCAGGCACTGGGCTAACAACTTATCAACCTGGGTGGCAGCAGTAAGTGCCAATACCTTAAATTGCTGTGGATGCATAGCCAGCACCGACAAGGTACTGCAACCTATAGAGCCGGTCGCACCAAGAATAACCACCTGTCGCATCAAGTAATACCACCAAATAACGCCAGTATTAACGCATATAACGGCGCAGTTGCGGTCAAACTGTCAATCCGGTCCAGAATACCGCCATGGCCTGGCAAAAAGACACCACTGTCTTTCTTACCTGCAGCACGTTTAAACATACTTTCAGTTAAATCACCAAACACGGACAGCACGGTTAACACTATGGCAGCCAGATACCAGTATGGCATTTGGGCAGGCCAGTTTTTCCAGTAACCTATTGCACTAACCAGCAGCAGCACCAGCAGCATGCCACCGAGCATTCCCTCCAGGGTTTTACCCGGGCTGACTTTAGGCAACAATTTATTCTTACCAAAAGGCTTACCAATTATATAACCGCCTATATCGGCAGCCCACACCAGCCCCAGCAAGCCAAATAACAGCCAGGCTCCGGTGAACTCAGACTGCGGATAATCAATACCGCGAACAAATACGATGGCGCTCCATGCGGGTAACAAGGTCAACCAGCCCATCAATGCCTTTAGCCAGTCACGGCCGGCCCAGAAAGCCTGGCTGCGGGGATAAGTTAACACCAGCACTACCGCCAAAAGCCACCAGATCACTCCGGCCAGCACCAGGGTAAGGGTAAAGGTATCGGCAAACAAATATTGCAGCGCTATAGGTTGCAAATAATACAGCCCGCATAGTATTGCAGCCGTTAACGCCGTATACACCGCCCGCATTTTGCGATTGGCCAGGCCACAAAAACCACTCCACTCCCAGGCGCCAAGCGTAAATGCCACCGACACAAACAACGCAAAGCTGCCAAGCGGTAAATAAAACACTGCCAGCAACGCCAGAGGTGCCAGCAGTAACGCTGTAAGTACTCGTTGTTTAAACAATATCGTTATCCTTTATTTTGCAGCAGCGCCTGAATTTGCTCGCCGGTACAACCGAAGCGCCGCTCCCGGTTCACAAAAGCGGCGATGGCATCAGCAAACACGCTTTTATCAAAGTCAGGCCACAGGGTTTCGGTAAACCACAGCTCTGCATAAGCAGCCTGCCACAATAGAAAGTTGCTAATCCGCAAATCGCCGCCAGTCCGGATAAGTAAGTCCAGTTCCGGCTGGTCATGCAATTGCATATGTCCGGCCAGCATCTGCTCAGTAATGGCTTCAGGTAACAGCTCATTCGCCTGCACTTTAACAGCCAGTTGACGTGCGGCGTTCAGCATATCCCAGCGTCCACCATAATTTGCTGCAATATTTAATGTCATAGCGGTGTTGTCAGCTGTCAATTCTTCGGCAGTTTTAATACTGGCCCTCAGTTTTTGATCAAAAGCAGACAAATCGCCAACTATTTGCAACTTAACGTTATGCTTGTGCAGGCTTTTAACTTCTTTTTTTAGCACCAGCATAAACAGCTGCATCAGGGTATCAACTTCAGTTTGCGGACGACGCCAGTTTTCGCTGCTAAACGCGAACAATGTTAGCGATGGAATACCTAATTGCCGGCAAAAACTGACTGCCCGGCGCACAGCCTCCGCACCCTTTTTATGTCCCCACACTCTTGGCTTCCCTTGACGTTGTGCCCAACGCCCATTGCCATCCATTATTATGGCGACATGGCGTGGTAACGTCTGCTGCCCGATCTGCGACTCTAAAGTCATAGAATAAGACCTGTCCTTTAGTATTGCTTTAACACTGCTTTATGGCTGGATGTCATTCTCAAGCCATAATAAAAAGCGCCGCACAGCTTAGCCGATACGGCGCTACTACCTGATAGTGGTTAACTAGCTTAAACCTCCATCAATTCTTTTTCTTTATCAGCCAGCACTTCGTCGATTTTCTTAACAAAAGTATCGGTAACTTTCTGTACTTCATCAGCCGCGCGGCGTTCATCATCTTCGCTGATATTCTTATCTTTTAACAAGGCTTTTAATTCAGCATTGGCATCACGACGAATGTTACGCACTGCAACCCGGCCACCTTCCGCTTCTGCCCGAACCACTTTAACCAAATCGCGACGCCGCTCTTCAGTCAGTGATGGCAATGGTACCCGGATACTGGTACCGGCAGACATCGGGTTCAAACCCAAATCCGATGCCATAATCGCTTTCTCAACAGCCTGCACCAAACTCTTGTCAAATACACTGATACTTAAGGTGCGGGAATCTTCTATCGAGACATTAGCAACCTGCCGCAGTGGTGTGTCGGCACCGTAATAAGAAACCTGAATGCCATCCAGTAAGCTGGGATGAGCGCGACCGGTGCGCACTTTATTCAATTGCGATTTCAGCGCTTCAACGCTTTTTTCCATTCTTACTTTACTATCTTTAATAATGTCGTTTATCACGATCGTTATCCTTATATATCATGTCGCCACAGCCAGAATAGCTGCTAGTTTACTGTAAATTTTCTGCATGGTCGATAACGGTGCCTTCCTGCTCGCCCATGATCACCCGTTTTAAAGCCCCTGGCTTATTCATATTAAATACCCGGATTTGCAAATTATGATCCCGGGCCAGGGTAAAGGCGGCTAAATCCATCACTTTTAATTCTTTATCCAGCACTTCGTTGTAGGTTAACTGGCTGTAAAGCGTGGCAGCCGGATCTTTTACCGGATCTGCTGAATAAACACCTTCTACTTTGGTGGCTTTTAATACGGCATCAGCTTCAATTTCAATACCACGCAGACACGCAGCAGAGTCGGTGGTAAAAAACGGGTTGCCGGTACCGGCTGAAAAAATCACCACCCGGCCTGATTTCAGATAGCTGATTGCTTCTGCCCAGCTGTAATTGTCACAGACGCCATTTAACGGAATAGCGCTCATCATCCTGGCGTTAACATAAGCCCGGTGCAGCGCATCACGCATTGCCAGGCCATTCATTACCGTAGCCAGCATGCCCATATGATCCCCGACTACCCGGTTCATCCCGGCCTTTGCCAGGCCTTCGCCCCGGAAAATATTGCCACCACCAATCACGATACCAACCTGCACCCCTAATTCAACCAGCTCTTTGATTTCCTGGGCCATCCGGTCCAGTACTTTCGGATCGATACCAAAGCCTTCATCGCCCATCAGGGCCTCACCGCTTAATTTTAACAGGATGCGTCGGTAGGTTGGTTTTGGATTGATACTCATGGGTGCCCCTAGTGCTGAAAAACGTGCTGGATAAAAGACATAAAAAAACCGCGACCTTAGGTCGCGGTTATTCTAGCGGGTTTTCGCAATTTGCTAAAGCGCAAATTACTTTTTCGCCGCGGCGATCTGTGCAGCTACTTCAGCAGCAAAATCTTCTTCTTTCTTTTCAATACCTTCACCCACTTCTAAGCGGATAAAAGAGATTGCTTTGGCGCTGTTTTGCTTCAAGAATTCACCAGTGCTCATTGACGGGTCTTTCACAAAAGGCTGACCAGTCAAGCTTACTTCACCAGTGAACTTGCTCATCCGGCCGGCTACCATTTTCTCAGCGATTTCTTTCGGCTTGCCGCTGTTAATCGCGATATCGATCTGGATCTGACGCTCACGTTCTACCACTTCAGCAGATACGTCTTCCGGGTTTACATAGCTTGGGTTGTTAGCTGCAACGTGCATGGCAACATCTTTTGCCACGTCTTCGTTACCGCCTTCCAGCACAGCCAATACACCAATGCGGCCAGAGTGCACATACTGACCAATAACGTCACCTTCAACTACTGCTGCGCGGCGTACATTGATATTTTCACCAATTTTAGCAACCAGAGTAGCGCGGGTATCTTCAACTGAAGTACCGTTTAAATCAGCAGCTAAAATAGCTTCAGCAGTGAAAAGTTTGTTGGCATGAGCTAAGTCAGCAACGCTGTTAGCAAAGGCCAGGAAGTTTGCATCGCGGGCAACGAAATCGGTTTCACAGTTAAATTCAATTGCTAAACCATAACCGTTGGCAACGCGGGTAATAATTACACCTTCAGCAGCAATACGGCCGGCTTTTTTGGCAGCTTTCGCTAAACCACTTTTACGCATCGCATCGATGGCCGCTTCGATATCGCCGCCAGTCTCTTCTAATGCTTTTTTACAATCCATCATGCCAGCGCCAGTGCGCTCGCGAAGTTCTTTTACTAAAGCCGCAGTTACAGCCATGGGAGCTTCCTCGTATTAATTCCGGTTGGACAAACAGGGGCAAAGTTGCCCCTGTTGCAAAGGTCTTCTGCATTAAGCCTGACAGGCTTAAATGACAGAAAAATTATTCTGCTTCAACGAAGCTTTCAGCTTCCGCCTGAACTTCGATGTTTTTGTCACGACCTTCCTGGATAGCCTGACCTACCGCTGCCAGATATAACTGGATGGCGCGGATAGCGTCGTCGTTACCTGGGATCACATAGTCAACACCTTTAGGATCAGAGTTAGTATCAACAACTGATACTACCGGGATACCCAGGTTGTTGGCTTCTTTGATCGCGATGTGTTCATGGTCAGCGTCGATCACGAACAGTACGTCTGGTAAACCGCCCATGTCCTTGATACCGCCCAAGCTTTTTTCCAGCTTGTCCATTTCACGGGTACGGTCTAAAGCTTCTTTTTTGGTCAGCTTGTCGAAAGTACCATCCTGGCTTTGCGATTCCAGGTCTTTTAAACGCTTGATTGACTGACGAACCGTTTTCCAGTTAGTCAGCATGCCACCTAACCAGCGGTGGTTAACATAGAATTGGTCAACTTTCGCTGCCGCTTCTTTGATGGCTTCAGACGCGGCACGCTTGGTACCAACGAATAAAATTTTACCTTTCTTGGCAGATACCTGTTGAATAAACGCTAAAGCGTCATTCATCATTGGTACGGTTTGCTCAAGGTTAATGATATGAACTTTATTACGGGCACCAAAAATGAACGGCTTCATCTTTGGGTTCCAGTAACGGGTTTGGTGACCGAAGTGCACGCCCGCCTGGAGCATGTCGCGCATAGAAACTTTTGCCATGATTATTTTTCCTGTTTAGGGGTTAGGCCTCCATGCATCCCATATCCCGACCATTGCTTTCGCGTTGGCACCCCGGACTATGTGTCGATGCATGTGTGTTATTTAAAATTTAAGTTTGGTTATCGCAAACCGGCGCATCGGCTTTTTATAACTAAGAACCAGAAGTTATCAAAAATAAGCTTCGGCGCCCGGAAAAGAAAAGTACAATGCAATTTGCTAATTTGCGGCGCGCTTTATACCATAGTAAGCTGCCAAACACAACGAAATGTGTATTTTTCCAGCAGTCATAATGTCCGTAACTGCAGTAACAAAGAGAGTGTCGATGACAGCAAATATTAAAACCGCCGCCGAAATTGAAAAAATGCGCATTGCTGGCCGCCTGGCCGCAGAAGTGCTGGAAATGATAGGTCCGCATGTTAAAGCCGGTGTGACCACTGATGAGCTTAATACCCTATGCCACGACTACATTGTCAACGAGCAACAGGCCGTTCCGGCGCCGCTGAATTATCATGGTTTTCCCAAGTCTATCTGCACTTCGGTAAATCAGGTGATCTGCCATGGCATTCCGAACGACAAAGCATTGAAAGAAGGCGATATTGTTAATATCGATATTACCGTGATCAAAGATGGTTACCACGGCGACACCTCTAAGATGTTTGTAGTGGGTAAGCCCAGTATCATGGCTGAGCGGCTGATCAGGGTAACTCAGGAATGTCTGTACCTGGCGTTAAAGCTGGTTAAAAACGGCGTACGGCTGGGCGATATTGGCCATGCAATTCAGCAACATGCTGAGAAACACAGTTACTCAGTAGTACGCGAATATTGTGGCCACGGTATTGGCGCGGTGTTCCATGAAGATCCGCAAGTGCTGCATTATGGTAAGCCAGGTACCGGCGAAGTATTAAAAACCGGTATGTGCTTAACCATAGAACCAATGATTAATGCCGGTGGCCGTCACAGCAAAATGTTGAAAGATGGCTGGACAGTGGTAACCAAAGACCGCAGTTTGTCTGCTCAGTTTGAACACACCTTGCTGGTAACCGACGACGGTTGTGAAATTCTGACGTTACGCAGTGATGAAACACTGGAACGACACTTGATAGCCGGGTAGCCGCATAATAACCGCTCAGCAGGGAGCCGCATGACGCAAACATTGCAATTTAACCGGTCACTGCCAGCCAGTTTTTCGCTGGAAAACTATAAAAAACATTTCAGCGAATTTCATGACTGGCTGGTGCGCAGTTTTGAGCATCAGCCCATTAATGGCCTGGTTAAAGCCCGCGCCCGTTTTATTGACTCAGTGTTAAGCCAGCTCTGGCAACATTTTGAACTGAGCAAAGAGCCCAACCTTAGTTTAATTGCGGTAGGTGGCTATGGCCGCGGTGAACTACACCCCTACTCCGATATAGACTTGCTGATTTTATCCGATCGACGTTTAACGACTGAACAGCAACAAGCTATCGCCGATTTTATTACCTGTTTATGGGATTTACGGTTAGAAGTCGGCCATAGCGTCCGCACCTTAAAAGAAACCATTAAACTGGGTAAAGATGACATCACTATCGCCACTAATTTATTGGAGATGCGGCTGCTAACCGGCAATAAGCCTTTGTTTGAACAACTGCAACAAGAAATCAGCGGTGACAACTTCTGGAGCAGTCAGGCCTTTTTTCAGGCCAAACGACATGAGCAGCAACAGCGTCATGCCCAGTATCATGGTACAGCTTATAATTTAGAACCTAACCTGAAAGCGAATCCCGGCGGCTTGCGCGATATTCAAACCATCGGTTGGGTAGCAAAGAAGCACTTTAACACCCGCACCATGCGTGAGTTAGTGGCATACCAGTACCTGACCGAAGATGAATATCAGGAGTTGATGGAGTGTGAAGCTTACCTGTGGCAAATGCGCTTTGCCTTGCATATTGAAGCGGGGCGCAATGAAAACCGGATTCTATTTGATTATCAGCCTGCCGCCGCGCAGCGTTTAGGCTTTGGTGCTGATGGTAAAGCTTCAGTAGAGCGGATGATGAAGCGGTTTTTCCGCACCGTACAGCGGGTCAGTGAACTTAACGAAATGCTGCTGCAACATTTTGAAGGCAGCATTTTAAACCAGGGTACTAAGGTTAAAGTACAACAACTGGATGACTACTTCGAATTAAACGGCCATTTAATTAAAGCACGCGACAACGCCATTTTTGCCCGGCGTGACAACCTGTTGCGGCTATTTTGGCACATTGCCAATAATTCCAATATTACCGGTATTCACTCCACTACCCTGCGTTTATTACGCCAGGTACGGCGCCGCTTAATGGGCGACTTACAAGACTACGAAGCCTGCCGCCAGCTATTTCTGGCGTTGCTACGCCACCCACGCGGCATGGACAAAGCCATTACCCTGATGCACCGTTACGGCGTACTGGCGGCCTATCTGCCGCAATGGCGCAATATTGTCGGCCAGATGCAGTTTGATTTATTTCATGCTTATACGGTAGACGAGCACACCCACCGCTTGCTGAAAAACCTGTACAAATACACCCAGCCTGAGCATGAAAGTGAATTTCCGCTGTGCACCGACATTGTTAAGCGGATGGAAAAGCCTGAGCTGTTGTATCTGGCTGGCATTTTTCATGATATTGCCAAAGGCCGCGGCGGCGATCACTCCGAGCTTGGCGCCATGGATGTGCGGGAATTTGCCAAACTACACAAGCTAAGTGAGTTCGACAGTAAACTGGTAGCCTGGCTGGTGGAAAGCCACCTGCTGATGTCAGTAACCGCCCAGCGCCGTGATATTCATGACCCTGCAGTCGTTACTGAATTTGCTGAGAAAGTGCGGGACGAAACGAGACTGAATTACCTGTATTGCCTGACGCTGGCCGATATTCGCGCTACTAACGATAACTTGTGGAATGACTGGAAAGGATCATTGCTGCGCGAATTATTTCTTGCTACCCAAAAAGCCTTCCGCCGTGGTCTGGAAAAGCCGATGGATTTACGCGATTTGATCCGCGAAAACCAGAGCGAAGCCATGCCAATGTTGCTAAAACACTCGTTTACTGAAAATGAAGTACTGCAGTTATGGAGCAGGATTAAAGCCGACTATTTTGCCCGCTACAGCCCAAAACAGATTGTCTGGCATAGCGAGCATATACTGCGCCACAAAGAGCAACTTGAACCACTGGTGCTAATTAGCAAAACACCAATCCGGGGTGGTACGCAGGTGTTTGTCTACACCCCGGATCAGGCCGGTTTATTCGCCCGCCTGGTAGCTGCGCTGGACAGTAAAAAGGTTAACATTTTCGACGCCCAGATCATGACTAACAAAGATGGCTATGCCATGGATACCTTTGTCATTCTGGAACAAAATGGCGAACCGGTCAGCTCTCCTTCGCGCATCAGCAGTATTAAGCGGGCGCTGGAGCTGTATATTGCCGGCAAGCCGGATTTATCACGGCAAAAACCGCGGCTATCGCGGCAGATGCGCCAGTTTAATGTGCCACCCAAAGTGGTGTTTTTACCGGGCAATACCAAACAGCGCACCATGGTAGAAATTGCGGCGCTCGATACCCCGGGGCTCTTGGCTGATATCGGTGAGGTATTTCAACGCTGTGGCGTTAATATTCATGCTGCCAAAATTACTACCATTGGCGAGCGGGCAGAAGACTTTTTTATGTTATCTAATGCGCAGGACCAGGCGTTAAGCAGTGACGAGCAAAGTCAGCTTAGACGGGTCCTGATTTCACAACTTTCACAGGAAACAGAAGGCTAACTTATTACCATGTCTGAATTAAAAAGCATTATCGAAAATGCATTCGAGCTTCGTGCCGATATTACCCCAAGCACTGTTGCACCAGACGTTAAACAAGCGGTGCAGCAGGTAATAGCGCTGCTTGACAGCGGCCAGGCGCGGGTTGCTGAAAAAATTGCCGGCGAATGGGTGGTGCATCAATGGTTAAAAAAAGCCGTGTTGCTGTCTTTCCGGATCAACGATAATGTCGTGATGGACGGCGCTGAAAACCGTTTTTTTGATAAAGTACCAATGAAGTATGCCAATTACACTGATGCACAATTCCGCGCTGATGGCGTGCGGGTGGTACCGCCAGCAGCGGCCCGCCAGGGCAGTTTCATCGGTAAAAACGTGGTACTGATGCCCAGCTACGTAAATATTGGTGCCTATGTTGGCGAGGGCACTATGGTGGATACCTGGGCCACTGTCGGCAGCTGTGCCCAGATTGGTAAAAACGTTCACCTATCAGGCGGCGTTGGCATTGGTGGCGTACTGGAGCCATTACAAGCCAACCCGACTATTATTGAAGATAACTGCTTTATCGGTGCCCGCTCTGAAGTAGTTGAAGGCGTAATTGTCGAAGAAGGCGCGGTGCTGTCGATGGGTGTGTATATCAGCCAGAGCACCAGGATTTATGACCGGGAAACCGGCGAAATAAGCTATGGCCGGGTACCTGCAGGTGCCGTGGTGGTGCCGGGCACCTTACCGTCTAAAGATGGCAGCCATAACCTGTATGCCGCTATCATCGTTAAGAAAGTGGACGCCCAAACCCGCGCCAAAGTGGGTATTAATGCCCTGCTACGTAGCGTGGAATAGCGTCAGCACATTAAAACATAAAGGCAGCCCGAGCTGCCTTTTGTGTTCTAAGCGTATTAACTATTACATTTAGCCAAATACGCTTAACCAAAGATCATAAGTATCGCAAAGCCGACCAATCCGGCGACAGCAAATATGCTGTATTCAAGCCGTTTTTCAAAACATTTTTCTGTCCCGGCATCAGTCGGCACCAGTAGCGCCGAAATCAAACAAGTTAACCCTGTCAGTAAAAACAGTGTGGTTAAACCAAATATTAGCGCAGAGCCAAACATTGCCATTTTTTCACCCTTAGTTTATTACTCAGCCAATTGTGCCGCAACGCGACAAAAAACAGCGCGCATTCTAGCATAAAACAACAACGGTTAGGCCTATGGTCTTTGGTAGCAGTTTTGGCGACAGTCTTTGGCAACAACAATAGTCTGTGTCAGCCGTTATATTCTGTTACTAAATAAATGGATCATTCAGCGCCCATCCGCTGGCAACCCTTTATACTGCCAGCAGTAATAATAGTTAGCAGCAGCTGGAGGACAAATGCATTATTTCTTTCGGGGAGTAACATTAATGGCAACCAAAGGATTAAAGCGTTTTGTGCTGATCCCGCTGCTTATTAATTTACTGCTGTTCTCTGTCGCTTTTTATCTGCTGCTACAGCAAGTCAAAGCAATGATAGTTGCGGTACAACAGTACCTGCCGGCCTGGTTACACTGGCTGGAATACCTGCTTATTCCCCTTGGTGTGATGTCATTAGTTATTGGTCTGGCCTACACTTTTACCATGGCGGCGAATTTTATCGCCGCACCTTTTAACGGTTTACTCAGTGAAAAAGTAGAAGCCCATCTAACCGGCAAACCGGCAGCCGAAGTGGCTGTTTCAGCTTTTATCAGAGACATGCCCCGCATGCTGGGCCGGGAATGGCAAAAATTACGTTATGCGCTGCCACGGGCCATTATCTTATTTGTGCTGTTTTTGTTTCTACCTGTTATAGGCCCGGTACTTTGGTTTCTGTTTACCAGCTGGCTGCTGGCTATTCAATATCTTGACTATCCCTTTGATAACCACAGAATTGACTTTGACAGTATGCGTAGTCAACTGCGCCGTCAGCCTGTCAGTAGCTATAGTTTTGGCATTATGGTAAATATCGCCTGCATGATCCCGCTGTTTAACTTATTCGTTATGCCAATTGCTGTTTGCGGGGCAACTGCTATGTGGGTTGATAAACTGGCCCTGGAAAACGACCCGCAGCAGCAACTGCCGGGGCAGGCTCAGTATCGTAAACTCGACAAATACTGTTAAGAGCAACTACCTACATGAATGCATTTGATTTTGAACTGGTCCAAAAATTTCTGATTGCTTTGCTGCTCGGAGCGCTGGTAGGCATGGAGCGCGAAAAAAGCCGGCGCAATGATCAACAAGGCAGTTTTGGTGGCTTACGTACTTTTATTCTGGTCGCTCAGGCCGGCGCCATTTCCGCCTGGCTTTCAATACATCTGCAGTCGCCTTGGCTGTTTATTATTATAGTGCTTCTTGTTGGCGTGGTGGCAAGCGTGGCATTTATTATGGAAAACCGCCGTCTCACCGGCTTCCGGGGTTTAACCAGTGAAATAACTGCCATTACTGTCTGCCTGCTGGGTGGCGCGGTAATGTATGGCTATACTGAGCTGGCGGTAATGCTGGGTATTTTAACGTCAGCTATTCTGACGTTTAAACAGCCACTGCATGGTCTGGTTGATAAAATTGGCAATGATGACTTATACGCCATTATGAAGTTGTTAATAGCCAGCTTTATCGTGCTGCCTTTGCTGCCAAATGAGCCTGTTGATCCCTGGCAGGCGCTAAATCTGTACCGACTCTGGTTATTGGTAGTATTAATATCTGCAATGTCGCTGCTGGGCTATGTTGCGGTGCGCTGGTTGGGTGCGGCGCATGGTGCAGTTGTTACCGGCATAACGGGTGGCCTGGCATCTTCTACCGCAACCACCCTCAGTTTTGCCAGAAACAGTAAAACTGAGGCAGGCAACCTGGCAGCAAACACCCAGGCGACCGGAATTTTACTCGCCTGGCTGGTTATGTTTATCAGGGTGTTAGTGACCATAACCATAGTGTTCAAGCCACTGCTACCCTTGCTGTTAATACCGTTTAGCGCAATGGCAGCAACAAGCGCGGCATTGGCTGGTATTTATTACTGGCGGGGCAGTAAATACTCTGATGATCCGAAGCAAAGTGAAGTTACCGTTAAAAATCCTTTTAGCCTGCTTGCCGCCATTAAATTTGGCCTGTTATTCGCCACAGTATTACTGCTGGTAAAATTTGTTCAGTTATACACTCCCAGTGAAACCCTTTATTTACTGGCAGCTGTTGCCGGTTTAACAGATGTAGATGCCATTACCCTGTCTATTGCAGATTATGCCCGGTCAGCCAATACTGGCCTTACTCTGGCAGCAGGTGCAATAACCGTGGCAGCATTAAGCAATACCCTGGTGAAATGTGGCATGGTGCTGCTGTTAGGTAGCAAGCTATTGGCAAAAAAACTTATCCCGGCCACAGTTCTTATTGTTGCCAGTGGCGGCATTAGTATAGGCTTGCTCAGCTATTTTTAAACTGCTGTTCTAACCAGGGTAGCGCCAGCGTTTCCGGCTCTAGTGTTTCGCAGGCGTCAATCCGCAACATCGGCGCCAGCTCAGTGCCCTGAATTTCTGCCAATAGCTCCTGCAGCTGTTCTCCGGCACCACAATACGTCTCGTAGCTGCTATCCCCCAGCGCGATCACTGCAAACTGTTTACCATTAAGCAACGGGAAACGGTTCTTAACCTCAAGATAAAATGGCAGTAAGTTATCAGGAATATCCCCCTGACCGGTAGTGGACGTGATAACCAACCAGACCTTTGCATCGAATGCCAGTACTTCATCCAGCACCGGCTCCTCGTATAACATCACCTCATACCCCAGGCCGGCTAACAGCGACTGCGCCTGCTCGGCAACATATTGTGCGCCACCGTATACAGAACCCACAATCAGAGCGATTTTTGCCATTTTTCCTCCAGAAAGAGTGCAGCGAATTGCTGCTGATAATAACGTTCATCCACCGGCCAACCAAACTGGCCAAACAACGGTTCAAGTTCGTTCAGACCGGCAGAAAATACTAAAGTTTCCTCAGTTACCGGATGTGGCAACTGCAGCTGTTTTGCTACTAACAGTAAACGCCGGCAATTAAAATGCTGTTTAAACAAGGCATTATGTTTGCCATCGCCATGGCTGGTATCGCCAACAATAGGATAACGTAAATGCGCCAGGTGCCGGCGCAACTGATGCTTACGACCGGTCAGAGGCTGTAATGCCACTAATGAATAACGGGCAGCCGGATATTTACTGACAGGTATCGGCAGTTCCACCTGCTGTAACGGCTGATACCGGGTGCTTGCTTGCTGCGGCTCTTTATCGGTACGGCTGAACTTGTCGGCAATTTTATCCAGCTGTTCTTTTAACGGATAGTCTAACTGGCCACCTGCCGGCAAGAAGCCCCTTACAACTGCCAGATAAAATTTACGCCACTGTTGCTGCTCCTGTTGCTGTCCGAGCAATCTGGCAACATCGCTCGATAGAGCAAATACCAATACGCCTGAGGTCGGACGATCCAGCCGGTGTACCGGAAAAACATGCTTCCCCAGCATATCACGCAAGGTTTGCATCACAAAAACGGTTTCATGTTTATCCAGAAACGAGCGGTGTACCAGCATGCCACTGGGCTTATCCACAGCAACCAGATATTGATCCTGATAAAGGATCTTCAGCGGCTCTGCCAGTACAAAAGGCTGAGCTGAACTCATACCTCCCCCGACAGGGTAATATCAATTCGCTTAATAAGTTGCAGTAAAGGCTGCAGACGCGCCCCGTGCGCTTTAAACGCTTCTTCAGCATAGGGCAGCACACTGATTTTCGCGGGTAATGGTTGTCTGGCCCGGAGCAATGCTGTAAGCCTTGGCAAAAGCACGAATTGTAACCACTGCTCCAGGCGCAATGTATCGCAGCAAAAGGGCATTTTGCTGGCCATAGCTAATGTATCCGGTGGCTGATAGCTCCACAACTGCTGCTGCTTTAACTCGGTTTCAAGCTGAACAAGTAAAGATATTACCGCATCTGACATAAGGACCTCGTTGCAAGAGGTCTAGTTTACCACAAGCATTAACGCCGGCCAGCCCTTGTAAAACTGCAATTTCACCAGCATTATCAACTAATAGTTTTGGGAGAAGTATATGGGTCCGGTTTTACTATTGCTGTTGATCAGCACGATTTGTTATTTGTTCTGGATGCAACGCAAGCAGGATGAGCGCGCACGGATGCTGGCGAAGCAGCTTTGCCAACAGCAACAACTACAAATGCTGGACTGTGGCCGCGACGGCCATAGCTTTCGCCGAATTAATGGCCGGCTCCGATTTATAACGGAGTATCAGGTCGATTTCAGTGCTGATGGTGAGAGCCGATACCCGGCCGAACTGCTGTTAAATGGCATGCGGCTGGCTGCATTTAATCTGCCGGCGCACCGGATCTAAGCAGGCGGCATTTTATGCTTCAGCTGACCGGTTAAAAAGTCTTTCAGCATAACCCAGTCTGCTGCCAGGCTATAAAACGGATACTTAAAAGTGGCGGGTTTGTTGTGCTCAAACATAAAATGTCCTAACCAGGCAAAACCATAGCCAATAAAAGGTAACAGCCATAACCAGCGCCATTGCTGACTGAATATTGCAAAAATAAGTACGGCAATAACCAGGCTACTGCCGATGTAATGCAATGATCGGCAAAGCGGGTTGCGATGTTCGCTCAGATAGTAAGGATAGAACTCCTGAAAGCTGTTAAAGCGTGACATACTGCGGTCCCCTCTGTACTTATACCTGTGCGGCCTGACTTTGCCGTGGCCGGAACATCAGGCTGCCACTAACAGTACCAAAAGCCAGCTCAGTCACCTTCTGATACTGATCGTCGGCAAAAAATGGCTGATACTTAGCAAGGGTAACAAAAACCCCCACCCCACTCGAACTGCTATCCTGATCAACGATGCTGTCAACGGCGTGAATTAAATAATGGCCAAGGCCTAGATGTTGATACTTTGGTGATACAGCAATAAAAGCCAGCATATGATAGCGCTCACAAGGCATTGCAGCGTGAATGCGTTGCTCTTTTTCCAGCATTTGCCGGGTAGAGACAAACCCCGCGGTTAATAACATTTTTAACCGCCAGTGCCATAGCCGGTTGCAGCCAATGCCAGAATCCGGACCAATAACGCAGGCAACCCCTAACAATTGTTCGCCATGAAACAAGCCTACCAGCGGCTGCTGAGCCTGCCAGAAAGTATTAAGCTCTTCGCGGATGGCTGAGCGTAATCGTTGTTCGTAATCAGGCGTATCTCCGCGAAAAATGGCTAAAAAAAGTGGGTCATCGTAGTATGACTGATAAAGAAGTGATGCTGCCAGTTTAAGCTCTTCGCCGTTTAATAAAGCGGCTTTAAGTTGCTCAGGATTAAAGTTATTCATTATTGCCGTCATCACTTATTCTCTTATTGTTGTTTTTTCAATCACAATAACAGCGACCACAGCAGTTGCCAAGCGCCTTTTCAACATCGGCATGGCCGATATATTAGGCTTATTCGCCAGCACTGACTATGCTTGTAGTTATCGAGCAATTACTGACGGTAAATCGTTGAGCCTGTAACGGATAAGGAGTGATGAATGGGCACGTCGACCCACAATATGAGTAATTTGTTTATGCAACTGGGGCTGGCAAGTAAGCCGGAAGATATTAGAAATTTCATCAGTCAACACAAGCTGGCTGGTCATGTCTCCCTTGCTGATGCGCCATTCTGGAATCAGGCACAAGCCAGTTTTATCCGGGAATCACTTAAACAAGATGCTGACTGGGCAGAAATCATTGATGAGCTCAACACCCAATTGCGCTGACTATCGCTAGCGCAACCGGGTTTACAACCGAAATGAATTATAATTGCTGGTAGGCTTTATCACCCCAGCTGTGCAGCTGACCATTAATAAAAACCAGAGGTGTACATTCATCTTTGGTAGTTTTACCATCACTGCGTTTATGCTGAGTGCGATAAAACAGCACCTGCACTTGTTGCTGATCTTTTACCAGAAATTCGGTAAAGTCCGGGGTACCCAGCAACGATATCACGTCATTGAAGGCAATGCCGGGTTGAAACTGATTAATCTGAGCCAGATTTTGTTGCTGTGTTGCTCGCCACTGATTGTCAGCACCATCTAACTTTTCGTAGTCTTTATCACCAATTGCCACCACACAACCAGTTAACAGACCAGTTACTGCCAGCAAGCCCAGGGTTCTGATTATCATCATATTACTCCGTTAATGTTTATTTTATATTAGCGCTGTATTTTGTTTATGTAGCACAGGCTGAGCGGCCTGATACTTCATCAGCTTTCTGTTTGTCTAGCACAGGCTGAGCCGCCTGATACTTCACTAACTTTAGCAAATTCAATACCAACTTTATTTAATATATAAATCAATTAATTAGCGTCAAAGCACTATCTATCAGTTTAGTCTGATGCTAAATTTAACCAAATAATAGTCAAAACTAAGCAAAAATTAATGAGCTCGACACTCGATTTGTTACATCAAACTGCGGCCCGATTACGTCAGGAAGGTAAAACACCCAGCCTGGCTTTATTTAAAGCTCGCTTAGGTGGCCAGCTAACCGCCCCGGCGCTATTTTCGGCCTATCAGCAGTGGCGCAACCAGTTGCCCGCAGAAGCTGGCCAGCAGATGCAGGAAAATGAAGCGGAAATTCCGGTACCAGCCACTGCTAATGAGCAATTGCAGCGGATTGAAACTAAACTGGATAAAATTCTTGCTCTGCTGGAACAGCGAAATGTATCTGGCTGAATTGAAGTTTAAAGTTATCGCTGATACCAGTTTCAGCCGCGCCGAGGCAGCTATTCGGGCCTTTAGTGAGGCGCTTATTTTTAATGGCAATATCCTCGGCCGGGAATTGCCAACAGCCTGGCAACAGGATCGTTTTAGCAGCCGGCTGGTTATCCCGGCACCTGACGCCCTGCAGCGTGCTCACTTAAGCTCACGGGCGCAGCAAGCGGAACAACAACTGATGGCTGCAGGGCTGGGCTACCCTCAGTTACAGGTGCTGGGAATGGATATTAT
Source organism: Arsukibacterium perlucidum DSM 18276 (assembly GCF_000382165.1). Taxonomy (GTDB): domain Bacteria; phylum Pseudomonadota; class Gammaproteobacteria; order Enterobacterales; family Alteromonadaceae; genus Alishewanella; species Alishewanella perlucidum. Next base: position 161,833 of record NZ_KB907703.1, read on the forward strand.
GTCGCAGCACAGCAGTAACAGCGCGGCAGAAGCATTAGTACTGTTTACCACTTTTAATGACAACTGCTCGCCACTGCGCAACCTGGCAGATCTGGCACCGGTGCCTCTTTACCAGTTAAAACCGGCCAAAGGTGGTGATCATGAGAGCCTGATCCGCTGGCAAATACAATTTCAGGCGCTGGATGAAGTACAACAACAACAAAGCCGGGTATTAAAGAAAACGGCTGAAAACAGCCTGCAACAATATCATAGCGCACTGAACCAGCAAGGCAGGCAACTGGCTGGCAATTTAAGCCGCGGCAATGGGCTTCCTGTATATTATGCATTATACAGTGGCAGCAGCAAAAACTGTGCTGCCGAAGCAACTAAGCCCTGTCCCGGCTGCGGTGATAACTGGCGCCGGGCTCAACCATTATTGGCAATATTTGATTTTAAATGTGATAACTGCCGTTTGCTCAGTAATATTGCCTGGGAATGTCAGACGCCCTGATACGCAGCCGGGGTTAACTGGCTAAAAAAATCAGCCAGCGAGCCGGCGAGTTTTTCAGTGACATCTTTCCCGACCGTTTCCAGATAAACTTCGCCACTGCGGTTTAACACCGACAATACAATGTTGTCATCATCGGTTAGCGCAAAAAAGACTGTTTCTGGCTGCTTTAATCTTCGTTTCATTAAAATATGACCGATAATATTTTCCTGCAATCTGGCGAGATCAGTCTGATCCCAAACCATTAATAACTGCAAAGGCCCGCGGCTATGGCTGGCACCAAGGCCAGCACCATAATACAAGCTATAAAATTGCTTAATATCCGGGTGCAATTCAAGTTCCAGTGCTTGCTCAACATTACTGAAATCCGCCCCGGGCTGCTGTCTTACTGGTTGCCAGCTAACCGTATCATCAGCTAATACTGCCAATTGAGCCGGAGCAGGTGTGGTGGGATCTGCCGCCCAGGCCTGCAATATCAGATTATGCTGCTGATGCCAGCTTAAAGTCTGGGTAATAAAATTCTGGTAACTTTCTGCTAATGACAACACGGACATCCTCTCTACTCTGGCATGAAGTTATGCTAAAATCTGACGCATTCTAACCGGATCAGTAGCCAGATGACAAAAAGCCACTCAGAAATTATGGCCGGGTTAAGCCTTGGCAAAACCACAGCCTATGCCGAACAGTATGATCCCAGCCTGCTGCAACCCGTCCCGCGCACTTTGGGCCGGAATAATTTGGGCCTTGATCTCACAGCTTCTCTGCCTTTTATTGGCGAGGATATCTGGCATGGATATGAATTGTCATGGCTTAATGCCAAAGGCAAACCAATGGTGGCATTAGCCACATTTGTGGTGCCTGTTACCTCAGCAAACCTGATTGAATCCAAATCTTTTAAACTGTATTTAAATAGCTTTAATCAAAGCCGCTTTGATGACTTACGTCAGGTATACCAGGCACTACAACGTGATTTATCGGGCTGTGCCGGCAGTCCGGTTCGGGTAACGTTGCATAATGTTAATGAAATTATGGTTTTTCAACCAACCTGGATACCAGGTTACTGTATTGATGAACTGGATATCAGTATCGACAACTACCAGTATGATCCCAGCTTACTGCAACTGGCAGACAATCCTGAGGTAGTCGATGAAAAAGTTCATTCGCACTTACTTAAATCAAACTGCCTGATTACCTCGCAACCAGATTGGGCCAGCGTATACATCCATTATCGGGGGCAGGCTATAGATCACGCCGCGTTACTGCGTTATTTAATCAGTTTTCGAAGCCATAATGAATTTCATGAGCAGTGCATTGAACGGGTTTTCCTCGATATCTGGCAACGCTGTAAGCCTGAATATTTACTGGTCTATGCCCGTTATACAAGGCGGGGTGGCCTGGATATCAACCCGGTGCGGGCCAGTGCCAGCTATCAGCTACCAAACTTACGGCTTAGCCGCCAGTAAACTGTAAGCTTTCAGGCCGACTTTCAGAATTTAAGTACCAAAAGCGCTATTATCGTCTCATAACAGCAGAAAACCTCAATATAACTGAAAGGCGCTCTGTATCATTACAACCTGACTTTCAATTCTGGGGTAAATCTGCTTTAATAGCGCGGCGGGTTAGATGGACTAACCCGCAGTGGTAGCAAGAAGGACCGCCAATTATGTATTATCTTACCTCTGAAGAAGAAACATCCTGGTTACCTTATTACCTGTACAAATAAGCTAACCCGGTATAAAAGTAGTCCCCTACCCTGCAGCGAGCTTCGGCTCGCTGTTTTTTTTCCATATTCTTGCCGCCCTGATAAATTCTTTAAAACAGTGATCGCATTTCCGTTGTTTGCGGATATACTTAAATCTAAACAGCTTTTTTAACATTTAAATGTTTAAGGTGCCGCCTTTGCAAGATGATCTAAAGCAGCAACTGGCCAATGCGATTAAAGCACGCAAAACGTTGGAAGATGCCTACGAAAGTCAGTTCAAGATTTTGGCTCAGTTCGTGCTTCGGTTATCACTGGTATGTAAGGGTGTAGACCTGGAACTGGATAACCGGCTGGCAAAGCTGCGCAACGAATTAGCTAAGGGTACGGATCTCGAAAAGCTGATCCCGTTTATTGCTGATACCAACCAAAGCCTGCAACTGCTGGATGCCAAACAGCAGAACGATATCAAAGAAGTACAGCAACAGCTTAACCAGGCAGGTAAGTTATTACAGCAGCAAAAAGGCTTGCCTGATCAGCTGCGTCGGGATTTACGGCAATTACTGAGTAAGGTTGCGGAGCCACCATCAACTGTACAAGCTTTTTTACCTCATTTAACCAACCTGACGAGCCTTTATCAAAGCGCCTTACAATCCAAGCAGCAGATAGAAAGCAGCAATGAAAATGATGATGTCCGTTATGACCATATTTGTCGCCAAATTAGCGTAGAGCTGACAAACTTGTTAAGTGAGTTGGCCTTTGCTGAGAAAAGCGCACCCCAGATTGCGATAATCCGGCAGAGATTGCTGGATAAGCTGTCGATAGAAGCCCTGCTTGAAGCTTGTCTGCAAACGATCACTCTAATCGTTGCCAATATTAATGAAGAACGCCAGTCAGCTGAGCACTTCCTGCTTAAACTTAATGATGCGTTGTCGTCAGTGCAGCAAGCCGTTAGCCTGTCTTTAAGAAATGCTGACCAGCTTCACTTAAAACTGAATATTCTTAACCAACAGATTGAACAGCAAATTAACCAACTGGGTCACAGCACCAAAAGTGCTACTTCACTGGAACAATTAAAAGAGTTGGTAACCCAGCGGCTGGGTAGTATCAGCGATGCATTAAAATCAAAAGAGCAACTGGAAGTAGAAGAACGCCGGGTTATGTTACTTGCGTTAAATGGGATGGAGCAGCGTTTAAAAGAACTGGAAGCTGAAGCTCAGATGTTCACAACCAAACTTGCTGAGCAGAATTTCCGCAGTTTGCAGGACTCACTAACAGAAATTCCGAACCGGGCGGCCTTTGACGAACGACTGGCATTAGAAATAAAACGTTGGCAACGCTACAAAAAACCGCTGTGTATTGCTCTGGCGGATGTTGATAACTTTAAGAGCATTAATGATAATTACGGCCATAGCGCAGGTGATAAGACACTGAAAGTAATAGCAAAAGCATTACAGCAGGGCCTGCGTGAAACTGATTTTATTGCCCGCTACGGTGGTGAGGAATTTGTAATCCTGTTTCCGGAAACCGCGCTGGAAGAACTTACCGCACCATTAAACAAGCTAAGAGAAAAAATTAAGAGTATCGTCTTTACCTTTAAAGGTAAGAAAGTCCCTATCACCATTTCCTTTGGGGCTAGTCAATTAACTGCTGAAGATACCAGCCGTCAGGTTTTTGATCGGGCAGATGAAGCACTTTATGAAGCTAAAAAAGCCGGCCGCGATCGCGTCATTTTAAAAATCTGACTCTGGCACAGCACACAATCAGTATTGGAGTTACAGATGCAGGTGCATTTAAACCCGTTAGGCGCCATGGATTTACTGTCTCAGCTTGAAGTTGAACGTTTAAAAAATAACACCGAATCAGAAGCTTTCGCCTTATTTCGTAATTGCTGCCTGGCAGTGCTTAATGTTGGTAGCCACACTGATAGCTCTGCAGAAATTTACGATCAGTACAAAGACTTTAGCGTTAACTTACTGGCGCGGGAACGCGGCATTAAAATTGAGCTGACCAATCCGCCAGCCAGCGCATTTGTCGATGGAGTAATCATCAAGGGGATCCATGAGCACCTTTTTGCCGTGCTCAGAGATATCCTGTTTTACCATACCCGCCGCTCGGCCGAAGTAAAAGCGCTGGAGCTAAATGAGCCACGACAACTAACCCATACGGTGTTTGATATTTTACGCAACGCCCGTGCTATCGATGCTACCTGCGTGCCTAGTATGATTGTCTGCTGGGGTGGCCACTCTATTAACGAAATTGAATATGACTATACCAAAGAAGTAGGTTATCAGCTGGGTCTGCGCGGCCTGGATATATGTACCGGTTGTGGCCCGGGCGCAATGAAAGGCCCGATGAAAGGTGCTACCATCGGCCACAACAAACAACGGATCCGTAGTGGTCGTTACCTCGGTTTAACCGAACCCAGCATTATTGCCGCCGAACCACCTAACCCGATTGTCAATGAGCTGGTGATCCTGCCTGACATTGAAAAGCGGCTGGAGGCTTTTGTTCGGGTGGCGCACGGTATTATTGTATTCCCCGGTGGCGCAGGTACAGCTGAAGAGCTGCTTTATTTGCTTGGCATTATGCTGAAAAAGAGCAATGTTGAACAACAACTGCCTATTATTCTGACTGGTCCCCGGCAATCAGCAGCCTACTTCAAAGAGATAGCCAGTTTTATCCAAAACACCCTGGGTGAGGAAGCATTGCAACTGGTTGAAATAATTATTGATGATCCGGCAGGCGTGGCACGAAAATTAAAACAAGGCTGTGTCGACGTACGGCAATACCGGAAGTCGGTTGGCGATGCTTATCACTTTAACTGGACCCTGGATATCGACCCCCAGTTCCAACAGCCTTTTATCCCGAATCATCAGAATATGGCCGCACTTGACTTGCACCTGGAACAAGACAAAGCGAAACTTGCTGCTAATCTACGGCGGGCATTTTCAGGTATTGTTGCCGGCAACGTAAAAGACGAGGGGATCCGGGCTATTCGCCAGCATGGTCCATTTCAGTTATCAGGAGAACCAGTGTTAATGCAAATGATGGATACCCTGTTACAAGCCTTTGTTGACCAAGGCAGAATGAAATTACCCGGTAGCGCTTATGAGCCCTGCTACAGGATAATTCGTTAGTATGATGCACCTGGTATTGATAGATGCACTAAACCTGATCAGACGGCTTTATGCCGTGCAGGAGAGGCCCTATCTGCCATTACCGGAGCAGGTAACCGATGGCACCCGGCAGCAAATCATCAATAATACCCAAAATATGCTGTTGCAGGCACTGCAACGGCTGCGCCATGAGCTCGCTCCCAGCCATGCTTTATTGGTGTTTGATGGCCGTGACAGCCAGTGGCGTCAGCAACGCTGCCCTGAATACAAAGCAAACCGTAAGCCGATGCCCACCATATTGGCAGAAGCACTACCAGTGCTGGAGCAAGCTGCTCAGCAGCATGGTTTTCGCTGCTTTGTCGACAATACCCTGGAAGCAGACGACGTGATTGCCAGCATTGCCACTAAACTCAATCAGCATCAACAACAGGTTACTATTGTTTCTACCGATAAAGGTTTTCTGCCGTTACTAAGCCAGGGGATCGGCATTTACGACCCGTTCGCCCGCCTGAAGCTAAACGCTGCTTACGTTGAAAATAAGTTTGGGGTGGCACCGGCACAACTGGTCAGGTTATGGAGTTTAACCGGCGACAGTACTAACAATATCGCCGGTGTTAACGGCGTTGGTCCGAAAACGGCGTTAGAACTTATGGCTTTGGGCGATACGCTGACCGAAGCGCTGGCCCATCCGGATTGCCCGAAAAAACTACGTGATAAAATATTCAGCCACAAAGACGCTATCGTCAATTATATGCAGGTCCTCAGCTTGCAAACAACCTTAGAATTGGGTCTGAATTTACAAGAATTGAGGCTGCCAGAACCCGGGCGGGAACACGAATGAAATTAAAACCTGTTGCCTTATTTATTGGCGGTTTTGTCGTCTATTTACTGCTTACGCTGGCGGTATTATTGTTTTACAAAGATGATCCGGAACAAATGAGCTGGCAACACCGCGAAAATTTTAATGCCAAAGTTATCAGCCGCTTTAAACTTAGCGAAAACTTCGGGCAGGATGACATTATAGGCCGGCTTGGCGGGCCGGACATTACTGAAGCCGTAGCAGTCAATGGCGAAATATATCAGTTAATGTATTACCGCACGCATCGTAAATTACCCGATGGTATTACTACCGAAGATGAATGTACTGCCCTACTGTTTATTAACCGGCAACTGGTGGCGATAGGCGATACGGCAGTAACTCAATATCAACAACATGCTGAAAATGGCAACAGCTGATAGCCAATGGCCACTGTTTTATCAGGGCTTACAGCATTTTAAACCGCAGGCTGGTACCTCAGCCACAGCGTCAGATCCTGATACAGTATTATTGCAAAGCGACCAGTTAAGCTCGTTATTTATTGAACTGGCTAATCAGAATTTTGCCGGCGTTATTGCGCAACTTAACCTGACCCCACGCCAATTACCGGTTAATCTCGCCCGCATCGTTAAAATGATGGCATTGGCTCTAATCCTCAGTCGGGGTTATGGCTGGCAAAACCGGCGCAGCCAACAATTACTACAGGCAATTATCTTACCAGCGGCCCTGGCGCCAGATGCAGCCGACTATCAACGTGCCTGGGTGCTCACAGCAAAGATATTACAGCAGCTTAATAAACAACATCCGTTGTTGCCGCTGCTGGTTGCTGCATGCAACGCCCAGCGCCAACCCTCATGGCAACAGCATCCTGATGGTCCACTACTGTCATTGCTCAGTCAACTGGCAGAGCAACTACTACCGGTAACAGGCAGCCAAATTAGCCTGGAGCAACTATTGCTACAATATACCACCCGGCAAACCGCTGCCCCGGATAGCCAATGGTTTTACCTGTTACAGCAGCTGGTTGAACGGCAGGCGCTGCCGGGTCGCTTTGCCAGAGAAACCCGGCCCGGTAGCAACGCGCAGCACTACTGGTTTATCAGTGGTATGGCTTCAGCACCGACTCAACCTGCAGCGGTATATGTCCGCCAGTTTGACCCTGCCAGCAAGACCGTTGGTCACGAAGTGCAACAGCTGCCATTGGCCGGGCTGACCCTGCTAAACCCACAATATTTCCGCAACCCATCCTGGCTGGCATTACTGGAACCTGACGATGGCTTGTGGCCAGCTCCAGCTGACTTTACCCTGGATATCTGTCTTGAACAGTCGGTGTTTTATCAGCTCAGCAAGCTGAATATAACCAAACAAGTGAAATTGCTGGAGACTCAGCCGCTAATAGGCCAGTTTTTACAACTCGCTGCCACCAACCTCAGCCGCCAGCAACTAGCAGTTAACCGGCTTCGGCATGCTATAAGCACGCTGGGGCAGGATGCATTATGTGATTGGGTAGCACAGGCAGAACTGCATCAGTATTGCCTCAGACAGGCTCATCCACACCATGCCTGGCTGGAGCAGTTACAACATTGTCTGGTACAGTCGCTAGTACTGCTCAGCACAGCAATAAACCGGCCGCTGACCAGCAGTTGTGCCGGTGTCGTCGCCCGCTGTGCAACCTTAAGCTTGTGGCAACATCCTACTTTACCGCAAACTGCGCTGGCCCGACATGTGCAGGGACAGCTGTTACTGGGCCTGCATATTCAACAACATCTGTGGCAGGCAAAAAGCTACCCTGAACAAGTACAGCAGCTGCTGCAACACTATCAGCAATCTGATTGGTCAGCGGCGATGGACGACTGGCACAGCCGGCAAGCCGCACCATTAACGTTATTACTCAAACTTAGCTGGCAGCTTACGCTGGCGGTATTTTGTGCTGGCACAGCAAATACAGAACGGCTTGCTGCCCTGCTGCCAACGGCAACAGCGCGACTAAAGTTACCTCAGCATCCGGCGCTTTATTGGCAACAACAGTTGATAGCTGCCAGCCAATGCTATTACCCGCTGCCAAAAATGTAGTTTAATTACGTCATTCAGGGCGCTTATAGTGACTATAAGGCCAGCTTCTACCGTAAGTTTCCACCAAACTGGCGAAATCGCCCCGAAAATGCTATATTCCCGCGGTTCCAGACGGTTAGCGTCTGCCCGTATTCCCCCTTTAACACCCTGAGGTTCCAGATGAGTAAGCAAACCATTACTGTCATTAAAGGTGATGGCATAGGCCCGAGTATTGTCGAGGCTGCCATTGAAGTATTAACCAAAGCCGGTTGTGATTTTGACTACGAGTATGTTGATGCAGGCCTGACGGCACTGGAACAGACCGGAGAGCTGCTGCCACAGGCAACCCTGGATGCGATTGCCCGGAATAAAATTACCCTCAAAGGCCCGCTTACCACGCCGGTGGGTGATGGCTTTACTTCAATAAATGTAACCTTACGCAAAAAATTCAGCCTGTATGCCAATGTACGGCCGGTTATTTCGTTTAAAGGCACCAAAGCCCGTTACGAAAATATCGATATTATTACTATCCGTGAAAACACTGAAGGTATGTATTCCGGCCATCGCCAGCAAGTATCGGAAGACGGCCTGATTGCCGAAGCCAGCAGCATTATCACCCGCGAAGGTGCTGAGCGAATTGCCGTATTTGCCTTTGAAACTGCCCGACGCGAAAACCGTAAAAAAGTGACAATTGTCCATAAAGCCAATATTCTGAAATCAACCTCTGGTTTATTCCTGAAAACAGCCCGCGAAGTCGCCGCCCGTTACCCGGAAATTGAAACTCAGGAAATGATTGTCGACAACGCCTGTATGCAGCTGGTGATGAACCCGCAGCAGTTTGACGTTATTGTTACCACTAACTTGTTTGGTGACATTTTGTCGGATTTATGCGCGGGTTTAGTCGGTGGTTTAGGGATGGCACCAGGCGCCAACATTGGTAAAGACTGCGCCATCTTTGAAGCTGTACATGGCAGTGCGCCGGATATTGCAGGCAAAAACCTGGCTAACCCCAGTTCAGTGATCCTGGCGTCAATTCAAATGCTGGAATACCTGCAAATGCAGGACAAGGCAGAAAAAATCCGCGCCGCGCTGGCCGATGTAATTGCCAGTGGCGACAGAACCACCCGCGACTTAGGTGGCAGCTTTGGTACCACTGATTTTACCGCAGCGATGTTAGAGCGGTTATAATCGTTCTTGCAGAGGAAATAGCCGCCTGTTGGTGGCTATTTTTTTAACTGCCAAGGGCAGGAGTTAAAATGAGCGAACAACAAAACAACCCGTTACATGGCATTAAGCTGGAGCAAATTGTTAGCGCGCTGGTCGATCATTACGGCTGGCCAGAGCTCGCAAGGCGAATAGATATTAACTGCTTTAAAACCGACCCGTCAGTTAAAAGTAGCTTAAAATTTTTGCGCCGCACCCCCTGGGCCCGCGAAAAAACTGAAGCGCTGTTTATAGCCACTAATTTACATGTTGGGCTACAGCAGGAATAGTAAGCAAATACCTTGAGCAAAGCTGTCATCAACTTTTATCTGCCACTATTCGATTATATTAACAATTGGATCTGACCCCATTAGTTCCTTTTTTTGACTTAATTAGCTCCGACCTTTTCCCACTTTGGCTCCTAAAATATTCAGCGCCCTGCTCATTGTCGGTGCAATTACATTAACGCTTGGTAAATTGCCCTTCTGCCCCCAGTTTACTAATACGCCCAGTCAGTCCAGCAACGCAGTTCACCCAGGCGCTAAGGCCTTGCCCCTCTTTTAATGAGCTAACACCGGTTAGCGAAGTGCCATACCACCTAATTATTTACGGAGAAAAACATGTCGGACACTAACATCGAACTTATTTCCACCATTAGCGAAGACAACAAACTGGAACTTGCCCTGCGCGAGATTGAGATCCCTCAGCCCGGCGAAAACGACGTGGTTATCCGTATCGAAGCCGCCCCTATAAACCCGTCTGACCTGGGCGTGATGTTCAGCGCGGCGGATATGACCACTGCCAGCCAGTCCGGTAGCGCCGATCGCCCGCTCATCAATGCTGATGTCCCGGCCAGGTTGATGGCTGCCGTTAAAAAGCGGGTTGGTAAAGCTATACCCGTAGGCAATGAAGGGGCCGGTACCGTCATCGCTGTCGGCTCATCAGCTGCTGCGCAAAGCCTGATGGGCAAAACCGTTGCGGTAATTGGCGGTGGTAGCTACCGCAAATATCTCTGTGCCAATGTTCGAAGCTGTCTTGAACTGGAGCCGGATACCACTGCAGCTGAAGGTGCTTCGAGCTTTGTTAACCCGCTGACGGCCCTGACCATGGTAGAAACCATGCGCGCTGAAGGTCACAAGGCAATTGTTCACGCGGCCGCCGCCTCTAACCTCGGACAAATGCTTAACCGCATCTGTATCGCCGACGGTATCGACCTGGTTAATATCGTCCGCAAGCCGGAACAGGAAGCCTTGCTGCGCGACCAGGGTGCCAAATACGTGGTTAACTCCAGTAGTGACAGCTTTATGGCAGACCTTACTCAGGCACTAATCGACACCGGCGCGACTATCGCGTTCGACCCTATTGGTGGCGGTAAATTAGCGAGTGATATTCTCACCTGCATGGAAGCCGCCGTCACCCGCGATATCACTGAATACAGCGTGTATGGTTCTGACATCTATAAACAGGTTTATATTTATGGCGGGCTTGATCGCGGACCCATCACGCTAAACCGCAACTTTGGTTTTGCCTGGGGTGTGAACGGCTTTTTATTGTTTAATGCGTTGGGGAAACTAAGCAAGGAAACCACCATTTCTATGCGCAAACGCATAGCCGCCGAGATCAAAACGACCTTCGCCAGTCACTACACCCACGAAGTATCACTGGCCGGTGCTTTACAACTGGATGCGATAGCGGTTTATGGCAAACAGGCTACCGGAGAGAAGTTCTTAATCAAACCACAGAGCTAACATTTAATCTCTGGGCCGCAAGGCCATCCCAGGCTGCTGGCGTCAGTTTGACGCCAGCAGCCTGAAGCTGGTTAAAAATCAATGTCACTGACCCTTTTGATCAATTACAACCGTTTCACCATATAGTATTTACAACCGGTTTCAGGGTAGTTTTCCTGTACCCACTGCACGTGGTAACCATGTTTTTTATAAAATGGCATGGCTTGAAAATTTAAGGTATCGAGCAGACAATTTACACAGCCTCTCTTTTTAGCGGCCTGCTCTATGGTCTGCAATATTTTGCTGCCAATATCCTGTCCTCTCAAAGCTTCTGATACCCACAACGTATTAATCTGCAACCAATTGCCAAATGTCCTGCCTGCAGACCCGGCAATAACTTCACCATTGTCGTCTTTGACTTGCACCGCTATCGGCAGTCTTTCCTTCACCTCCCAATTCGCCCAGTTAAATTCAGCTATTTTCATATCCAGCAGGTCAATTAATGCTTGCTCGGGTTGATCTAACACTTCTATTCTCATCGCAATACTCATACAAATGAATTATTTCCGTCTCACTGCTTACATGTAGCTTGCCTGCAGCTCTTCAAAAAGTATTTCACTGCCACTATTGGATCCCATTAACAATTGGATCTGACCCCATAAGTTCATTGCTATTGCAGTCGATGTGAGTTACCACAAGCTGATCAATGCTTGTTAGATGAACATTGGGGTCTTTACTGTCTGAAAGCTTCTTGTTAATTACTTTAAATACCGAGTTTAACAACGCAATGTCGATGGCTACTCCTTCATTCGATTTGGCTATAACCTGATTGATAAAATTTAGCGTAAAGTCGCGCCCGTAGGTTCTTTCAACCTGAAGAAGTAAGAGAGGACCAAAAATATAACGTTGAGAATACTGATCTAAAGAAGTCATAGCGTGCTTCAAAGTATGAATATTTGACGTAGTGGGGTTTTCGGCAAGTGATTGTTGAAGCTCGCAAACTTTATTGTCTAGTGCTGCTTGTCCGAATTTTTCTCCGGTAGAAATAAGGGAAATATATTCAGCAATCGATTCATTAACAAGTAAGGATAGAGATCCGCCCTGAGACAAACCAGGCATACATAAGTGAGAATACTCATGAACTAAAAACGAAAAATCATCAACATAGTTGTCCAGATTATTACCTGACAAAAATGGTTTCAGGGTACTTTTGTTTCCTACTGATACAATGGCATTAGTTGACGCCCACATCCATGATCTTCTTCGATCAAGGCTTTCTAATTCAAGAAACATAAAGGGTACTTCACTACCTATGTCGCATGACAAGAGCGACTTTGTAGAGTCAATTACATCAGTCCAATTTGTTCCTATTGAAAAATGAGTATCTCTGTGCTGACTACTCTCGATGATATGAGTTCCTTGATATGCTGAGCTTTTATAGCTTCCAGCAACGAGCATTGGTGATGAAGGGTGTGTAGTCTTAAACTTTGCTTTCGGCCCGCTTCGTTCAATGTCTCCTGCGATATAAATAAGCGAACATGACGGACAATCAATAGTCAAATCATAGGTAACTAGATTGTGTACTTTATCATTTTTGTATGTAAAGAAAGTAGGAAATAAAGCGCTCTGTAATCCGTCTGTCCGCAATCCAGAATCATTAAAGGCGATATTCCCTTTCCAATCTTTTGCGGCTTGTTCGGAGCTTACGTAAACAGGAAATTTACCAGTATAAAGAAATGAAATTGATGAAGGAACGTAGTTACTTGATTGAGTGCCAGCAGTCGGTATCACATACGCAGACGACTCATAACGAGGACTTTCCTGCAGGCGTTTGTACGCTAATCTAACACCAGAGCCATCTCTTACCTCTTTAATATTAAGTCCATGATTTAACAGATATGCCGAATTCCCATCGAGTTCAAAATTTTCAAGTGTAATATCACCTGTGATAATTCCTTCTGAGATGTCTATTGTAAGCGTTCCTCGAATGGTAGGCACGCCTCTGGCCGGGAAACAAATTAAACATATCAGGACTACGATAAACGCTGTTTTAATCATTTTCATTTTTTTAAATTTTAGGGGCAGAACAAAATTATACAAAATAACTCCGGTGCGCAAGCATACCGGAGTTATGGTATTGATCAGGTTTGAAATGGGTATAGATAGGAGCAGACAGAGACACGCTGTTAGCTATGACCACTAGCCATTATAACTAGCCATTATAAATAGTGCCGCCGTCATTTAAGTAATCACCCAGTACCTTGGCGGCAGCTTCACGCTGCACTAACCGCACTACCTCGATGCCGGCATCGGCTAAGTATTGATAGCTACTGGCGTCGACCGGGCCTTCATCAAAGCCTATCGCTCTGGCATCGTCGGCGGTGGCTGCACACACCAAACGTTTTACCCCGCTCCATAGCGTGCCACCTAAGCACATGGCGCAGGGCTCACAGGAGGTAAACAACTCGCGCTTAACGCCATCAGCATTCAGGCTAAAGCTTTGTAACTGTTGCTCGGCCAGCATTATCGCGACCATTTCACCGTGGGCGGCTGAGTTATGCATTGGCATTACCCGGTTAACCCCGACACTTATCAGCTTGCCGCTGCTGCAATCAAAAATAGCGCTGCCAAAAGGGCCGCCAGTACCGCGCAGCACGTTTTGCTTGGATAGCTCTATTGCCAACGCCATTTTTTCGTCGTCATCAGCATAGGTTTTCTGCCAGTCGACGACCTCGTTAATCCACTCTGGCAACGCTATTGTTACCTGTTGTACTGCCGTCATAGAATTAATGCTCCGCCAGAGGTTTGCTGTAGGCTAATTCCATATCCCACGGCAGCTGGATCCAGGTATCCTGCTCAATATCAGTAACATAATGGTCTACTAACGGCTTACCCTGTGGCTTGGCATACACGGTAACAAAGCATGCCTGCGGAAAGTGTTCGCGCAGGGCGCGGGCGGTTTCCCCGGTATCAACTAAATCATCAACAATTAGCAGTTTGGCGTTATCCTGCAAACTGGCATCTTTTAAAATACGTAAACTGCCTTGTTTATCGTGCTCGTAGCTGGCAACACAAATACTATCAATCACCCGGATATTCAGCTCGCGGGCTAAAATAGCCGCCGGTACCAGGCCACCGCGGCTAACCGCGACTATGGCACTGAAATCCTGGCCCAGTAACTGTTGCGCCAGTTCTTTAGTGGCACGATGAAAGGCTTCCCAGGACACATAAAACATCTTATTGGTGGTAAGTGACATAATTTTTCCGGCCGCTTTTAAACTAAATGACTTATTAAATAGTTATATAAATAACTAGATTAATGACAAAGCAATTTCAACCATTTCATTGAAGCTGGTCTGGCGCAAATCGGCATCCAGCGCTTCACCGGTTCGGATATGATCGCTTACCGTTAAAATAGCCAGGGCATTAATGCCATACTCAGCTGCAACGCCATACAGACCCGCCGCTTCCATTTCAACCGCTAATACACCATATTTCTCCAGGGTATCGAACAGGGTTTCGCTTGGGTTGTAGAATAAATCAGAGGTAAAGACATTCCCTACCTTGACATTAATTTGTTTAGCACGGGCGGCATTTACCGCTTTTTCAAGCAAATCGTAGTTCGCTAATGCCGCAAAATCCATACCGGCCAGACGGTTGCGATTAACATTTGAATCCGTGCTGGCGCCCATGGCGATGACGACATCACGTACCTTCACTTCACGTGGTAAGGCACCACAGGAACCAATCCGGATAATATTTTTAACACCGTAGAATTTGGCTAATTCGGTCGCATACAGTGACATCGACGGCACACCCATGCCAGAGCCCAGTACGCTTACCTGCTTACCCTGATAAGTGCCGGTATAGCCAAACATATTGCGCACGGTATTAACGCAAACAGCATCGGTTAAAAAAGTTTCGGCAATATGTTTGGCCCGCAGCGGATCACCAGGCATTAATACCGTTTGGGCAAAAGCGTTGTCAGCAGCGTTAATATGAGGAGTAGCCATAATTTTCTCTTAATGTAATTTATCAATAAAGGAATCGCCATGCGCCATGGCGTCCAGCTTAAAATAATCGGCCAGGGTCTGGCCTATATCAGCAAAGCTCATGCGCTCGCCCAAATTAGTACTGGCAAGACCGGGCTGATATGCCAGTACCGGAATATATTCCCTGGTATGTTCGGTACCCGGCCAGGTAGGATCGCAGCCATGATCAGCAGTCATTAGCAGTAAAGTATCGGCAGCACAGGCATCAAGCAGCTCAGGCAAGCGGCTGTCGAAGTACTCCAATGCTTCGCCATAGCCAATTGCATCGCGGCGATGGCCGTAATTCTGGTCAAAATCAACCAGATTAGTAAACACCAGGCTGCGCTCTGGCTGCTTTTTCATTTGCAGTAGTGTGGTATCAATCAGTGCCGCCAGGCCTGTGGCTTTAATATTTTCGCTGATCCCCTGATGGGCATAGATATCAGCAATTTTACCAATACTGATTACCGTGCCACCTGCGCCGGTTAACTTATCCAGCACGGTAGGCGCCGGCGGTAATACCGAGTAATCCCGACGATTGCCGGTGCGGGCATAATTGTCCGGGCTATCGCCCAGAAACGGCCGGGCGATAACCCTGCCAATGTTGTACTCATCCAATAATTCGCGGGCAACCCGACAAAAACTCAGCAGCTTTTCCAGGCCAAAATGCTGTTCATGAGCGGCAACCTGAAATACGCTGTCAGCAGAGGTATAACATATGGGCTTACCGGTTTTAATATGTTCATCACCCAACTTACGCAGAATATCGGTACCTGACGCATGACAGTTACCTAAAATACCGCTCACCCCCGTACGCTGACACAATTCAGCAACCAGCTCTGGCGGAAAACTGTCGGTTTTCTGCTCAAAATAGCCCCAGTCAAATAATACCGGTACTCCGGCCATTTCCCAGTGGCCACTGGGTGTGTCTTTACCGCTGCTAAGCTCTCGGGCATAACCATAAGCCCCTACCGGCATGGCACTGTCGACGACTTGTGGTGCGGTGCCGGCAGCAGCGGTTGCCGCCTTTACCAGGCCCAAACGTGCCAGATTAGGTAACGCCAGCTGGCGGCCTTTTTGTTTCATAAACTCACGGGCAATGCTACCAAAAGTGTTAGCACCAACATCGCCAAAACGATCAGCATCAGGCGCGCTGCCAATACCAAAACTGTCCAGAACCAGGATTACCGCCTTTGCCATACTGTGGACTCCCACTGTAAAAATGCACCAGCCAAATCTGAGCGACTGCCTTACAGGCCAGCGTTGCCCAGATCCTGAATAAATAAAAAGGGCACGCACTTTAATATGCTACCCGGCGTTTTACAAGTTTAACTATTACTTTGGGGCTTCAGCGGGCTTTTAGCAAGCTTTAGCGCCAGCAAGCAGCCGACAAAAAACGGCGCAAAAGCGCCGTTTTTGATCCTACATAATTTACAGCTTTATTGCGGTAACTGCTGGTATCCCATGTTGTACAGAGTAAAACTGAAAATATCAGCAGCTTGGTCAATTACCATTGACACAGGCATGCCAGCGCCGTGGCCAGCATTAACGTCAATCCGGATTAATTGTGGATTAACCTTAGTTGCTTTTGCTTGCAACTCTGCTGCAAATTTAAAAGAATGCGCAGGTACTACCCGGTCATCGTGATCAGCCGTGGTTACCATAGTGGCCGGGTACGTTACCCCTTCCTTCACATTATGCACCGGCGAATAACCCTTTAAATACTGAAACATGTCAGCAGACTGCTCAGCAGTGCCATAGTCGTAAGCCCAGCCGGCACCTGCGGTAAAGGTATGATAGCGCAGCATGTCCAGTACACCTACTGCAGGCAACGCCACCTGAAACAGCTCTGGCCGTTGGGTCATAGCCGCGCCTACCAGTAAACCACCGTTAGAGCCGCCGCGAATAGCCAGCTTGCCTGCAGAAGTGTACTGTTGTTGCTGCAAATACTCTGCGGCAGCAATAAAGTCATCGAACACGTTTTGTTTTTGCAGTTGCACCCCGGCAGTATGCCAGGCCTTACCGTATTCGCCGCCACCGCGCAGGTTTGCTACCGCATAAACACCGCCCATTTCCATCCACACCGCATTTGCTACGCTGAAAGAGGGGGTCAGGCTGACATTAAAGCCACCATAACCATACAAAATAGTCGGGTTGGTGCCGTCTTTTTTCAGGCCTTTTTTATAACTGATAATCATCGGCACTTTTGTGCCATCTTTTGAGGTATAGAAAACCTGCTCTGAGGTATAGCTTTCCGGATTAAAGTCTATTTTCGGGCTGTTATATAAATCAGATTTGCCGCTATCAGGCTGCAAAGCATAAATGCTGGATGGCGTTGTATAGTTAGCAAACGAATAATACAACTGCTCAGCGTCTTTTTTGCCACTGAAACCACCGGCACTGCCAACACCCGGTAGTTCGATATCGCGGATATGTTTACCGCTGTAATCATATTGCTTTACCTTGGCTATGGCATCGACCATATAGTTGGCAAACAAGTAGCCCGCGCCTTTGCTGATCCGCAACACATTGTCAGTTTCCGGGATCAATTCCTGCCAGTTATCAGGGGTCGGCCTGGCAGCAGACGTTACCACAACTTTACGATTGGGGGCATTTAGATTAGTCACCAGATATAACTTATCGCCTTCGTTATCCAGTAAATTAGTATCAGAGTCGGTATGATCCAAAATAGTAACGAATTCACTATTTTCTTTGGTTAAATCTTTTAAAAATAATTTATTACCTGAGGTGGATACCGCAGCTGACACCAGCAGGTATTTATCGTCTTCCGTTACCGCTGCGCCAACATAACGATGCTTCTGCTCTGCAATCCCACCAAACACCACCTGGTCGTCGCTTTGCGCCGTTCCCAGCTTATGGAAGTAAAGTTTATGCTGGTCGGTCATTGCCGACAATTCACTGCCCTCTGGCTTGTCATAACTGGAATAAAAGAAGCCATCATTGCCTACCCAGGAAATACCACTGAACTTAACATCGATTAGGGTGGGCTCCAGCTGCTCTTTAGTTTTGGCATCAATAACGATTATTTTACGCCAGTCGCTGCCACCTTCCGAGATAGCATAAGCGGCCAGGCTGCCATCACGGGAAAACTCAATATCAGCAAGCGATGTAGTGCCATCTTCGCTGAAGGTATTAGGGTCTAAAAATACTTCCGCTGCACCGCCGTCTTTTTGCCGGTACAACACAAACTGGTTTTGTAAGCCGTCGTTTTTGTAAAAGTAATGATAGTCACCCTCTTTAAAAGGCGCGCCAATCCGTTCAAAATTCCAGGATTTCTCTAACTTGGCACGGACCTCGTCCCGAAAAGGGATCTGTTTCAGGTAAGAGAACGTCACCTCGTTCTGGGCTTTTACCCAGGCTTCAGTCTCGCTGCTGCGATCATCTTCCAGCCAGCGATAAGGATCAGCGACATTGTTTCCGAAATAGTTGTCTACGGTGTCACCCATTCGGGTATCGGGGTATTGCAGCTGCTGACGTTGCTCAGTACTCACGGTGATATCCTGGCTTGTTGTTACATCTTGTTTAGCGCCGCCACATGCGCTGAGCATAGCCGCCGCTAACACGGTAATAGCATATTTCATGGAAACTCCGATGTTGATGTTTTTGTAATTGTTATTAGATTTATTTTTTGAAAAACGGGCTTGAGCTTAGCAAACTTAAAGCCGGCTGCCTATTTCAACTAACTGAAATTTATGTGGACTCAAAGCGAAGTACCGGGTAATCGAAGATTACGCCGGGCAGAAAAAGCAAAACGCCAGCATTTCGCTGGCGTTTTAACTTTAGTGGTGCCCAGAGGCGGAATCGAACCACCGACACGCGGATTTTCAATCCGCTGCTCTACCGACTGAGCTATCTGGGCAAAAACGTTGTGCTGGTAAAATTATGCTGCGCTATGCCGCCTTATGGCTGCAACTACGCAGTGAACTGAACAAGACACCAAAATGATGGTGCCCAGAGGCGGAATCGAACCACCGACACGCGGATTTTCAATCCGCTGCTCTACCGACTGAGCTATCTGGGCAATGCGGGTCGTATTAAACGGATTTTGCCAAGCTAAGTCAACAGATTTTTTCTAAAAGCATTGCAACCGGACAGGGATTAACCAAAGGGTGCTGCTTTGTTCGCCACCTGTTAAAATTAACACTGCGCCAACTATCAAAAACTTGTTACACTGTATCCAGTTAACAGGCATGCCGTACAATGCATTTAAATGGACAGCTGATGGAAAAAACCTCTTACACTAAACCAATGTTTCGCCGCCTGGCTTTAATGGCCCTGCTGATCCTGTTATTGCAAGCTGCGTTGTTTACATTATTCACCTTGCCCGAACAGAACCGGGATGAAAATCAATTAGCCCGCCTGACAGCCGAAACGACTATTCTGGCCAGCGCCTTAAGTACGCCACTTCGTAATGATGATACCAAGGCTGCGGAGCAAATGCTGCTGCAAGCGCGCAATGCTGACAGTAGCCGCGCTATTTATTTGTATCGCCAAAGCAATCAACAACTGGAACTGATAGCCAATACCGTCAATCTGGCTAATTTCGTGCCGCAACCTGAACTTGCCAATCGCGAAATGAGACAAGGAAATTACTTAATCGTCAGCAGAATAGTCAATAACGATGTTAAAACCCTGCTGGTTAACGTTCTTTACATTCAACCAACCAGTCAATTGCCAATGTTACTGGCGTTCATCTGCAGTGTTGTAGCCGGCGTGTTGCTTAGTCTGAGCTTTGCTTATGCCATTTCAGTTTATTTTAACCGTAAACTTTCGCCGTTAGTAAGCAGCACCAAAACAGCACTGGACAAAAACTTGTTTGACGGCAGCGTTGAGAGCCATGCCCATGATGGTTTTGGCATGTTGGGTAGTTACATTAACCAACTGTTCCGGCGTATTGAACAAGGGCAACAGGCACTGAAAGGGTCAGAGACCGATATTGCCCAGTTAAAGCAGGAAGTTGATACCAGAATTAAAGAACGTACTGATGCGCTGGAGACCGCCAAATTAACTGCCGAACGCGCTAATGAAGCAAAATCGACCTTTTTAGCTACGATGAGCCATGAAATTCGCACCCCAATGAACGGTATTATCGGCACTATTGATTTGCTCAGAAAAACCCAGTTATCCACCTCCCAGTTCAGAATGACCGACACTATCCGTGAGTCATCCTTTTCGTTGTTACGCATTCTGGACGATATTCTGGATTTCTCGAAAATTGAGGCAGGCAAACTGGAACTCGAGAATATTCCGGTATCGTTGGTCGATATTATCGAGGCAGTTGGCCGTATTTTGGTTTCAGTGGCCTATCAGCGCCAAATTGATTTAAAGCTGTATATTGACCCGAAGATCCCAGACGGCTTATTTGGTGATCCGGTGCGGTTACGCCAGATATTATATAACCTGGCTGGCAACGCCATTAAGTTCACCGAAACCACACCGCAGAAAACCGGAGTGGTGGTGATCCGGGCTGATTTACTGGAAGAGAACATGGAGTTTAGTCAAATCCAGTTTAGTATTGTTGATAACGGCAGAGGTATGACCCAGCGCCAGATCAATTACGTGTTTCATCCGTTTAACCAGGCTGAAGGCTCTATCACCCGTAAGTTTGGGGGCACCGGCCTCGGACTATCAATTTGTCAGCGTCTGACCTCACTGATGTACGGCGATATTGACGTGCAAAGCGAAGTAGGTAAAGGCACTGAATTTAAAGTCAGGATCCCGATGCGACGCTCAGACGAAATTGAGTATGTCGGTACCGAATTGCTGCGTGATATTCATATTTGCCTGTTTACCCAGGATAGCGATAATCAGGAACATTTAAGCAGTTATTTACGCCATGGCCATGCGGATCTTGATGTTGTAAACAGCATCGAAGCGCTTTACCACCGGGCATCACAACAGAAGCCGTTGCCGCCAAAACAAGCTGCTGTTTGGGTGCTTGACGCCACCTATGAGCAAATTTCAGCCGAAGACATTAACAAATTGCAGGCAGTGCCTGAACTGGAACGGGTGCAATTTATTGTTATTACTAATCAGGTTGAATTATCAGAACACAGTAATGAGCGAACCTACTACCTGCATAGTTCACCAATATGCCGTAGCCACTTATACGACGCTATTTTAGTTGCAGCCAGGCGCAAAGATAAACCCAAGCCGCAACAAACCTCCAATCTTAATTTAAGTAAAGGCGCGCCGGATATTGAAACCGCAAGGCGTAACCGCCAGCTTATTTTACTGGCTGAAGACAATATGATGAACCAGCGGGTGATTGTTGATCAGCTTAATGCGCTGGGTTATGCGGTGGAAGTGGCTGACGATGGTGCCATTGCCCTGGAAATGTGGCGCCGTTATCACTATCCACTGGTGCTGACCGACTTACATATGCCAAACATGAGTGGTTACGATTTAGCTATCGCTATCCGCAAAGAAAGCCTGCACCGTCAGGATGACAGTAACTTCAGCCGGATTGTTGCCGTAACCGCGAACGCCTTAAAAGGTGAAGAGCAAAAATGTATCAGCATCGGTATGGATGGCTATATTACCAAGCCATTAGAACTGGTAACCCTGGAAACTATGCTTAACCGCTGGTTACCGGCTACTGAGCAAAAAACCACTACCAGTTCTGGCAAAGGTAATGGCAACACCGCTGAACCGGCTCAACAGCCCTCCCCCATTTGTTTTACTACTATTGCCAATTTTCTGGGGAATGAACCATCCAAGCATGAAGAATTCCTGAACTACTTTGTCAAACACGGCAAAGAGTTGCTTAGCGGGTTGAAAACCCAGGCAGAGGCTCATAATCGCAGCGGGGTCAGGGCGGTTGCACATCAATTTAAATCGGTGGCAAAAAGTGTCGGTGCGTTGAGCCTGTCGGCTGAAGCACTGAAACTTGAGCAAGCCGCAGAAAACAGTGACTGGTCAGTTATTAATGAATATGCGCGGGTAATGCAGGACAAATACCAGGATGTGGTAAATTATGTGCGCCATCGCTATTAATCCTGCGACAGGGTGTTCAGTACGTTGCTAAGCCTCATCAATAAAAAAACCGGTAATAACTACCGTTTTTTTGTATTGAGCCACCCTAATATATTAGCTGGCCGAGGTGTCAAGCGGCGCAAAGCTTTTAACTAACTGGTCAAGCTGCTGCATCTGGCTCAGGTAACCTTCAAGCTTAGCCAATGGTAAAGCGCAGGGGCCGTCACACTTTGCCTGATCGGGATCAGGATGGGCTTCGATAAACAAGCCTGCTAAACCCAGTGCCATACCAGAGCGCGCCAGTTGCGCAGCCTGGGCACGCCGGCCGTCAGCTGAGTCAGTGCGGCCACCTGGTTTTTGTAACGCATGAGTAGCATCAAAAATTACCGGCGCAAATTGTTTCATTTCGTCCATACCCAGCATATCCACTACCAGGTTGTTATAACCAAAACAACTGCCGCGCTCACACAAAATAACCTTGTCATTACCTGCTTCGGCAAACTTGGTGATGATGTGCCGCATTTCATGGGGTGCCAGAAACTGCGGCTTCTTAACATTAATGACTGCACCGGTTTTGGCCATCGCCACCACTAAATCAGTTTGCCGGGCTAAAAATGCCGGCAACTGAATAACATCAACCACTTCTGCCACCGGAGCAGCTTGCCAGGGTTCATGTACGTCGGTTATCAAGGGTACGTTGAAGGTACTTTTAATTTCAGCAAAGATCTTCAAGCCTTCGTCCAGACCAGGCCCCCGGTATGAATGAACAGATGACCGATTGGCCTTATCAAAAGAGGCCTTAAACACATAAGGTATCCCTAACTTAGCGCATACAGTGACGTAGTGTTCGGCAATCCGCATCGCCATATCCCGCGACTCAAGCACATTCATGCCGCCAAACAGTACAAATTGGTTCTGGTTATTTACTGCAAGGTTACCGACCCTGACGGTTTGTTGTTCCATAGTATTCCAGCAATCTCGTTAAATTAAAGCGGTAAAAAAACCGGTTGTTTACTCAAAGCAACCCGCACCATCAATCCCAGCCAGCCTAATGCTCCCAAAAAGCATAACCAGCGAATAGCAATGGTGCGCCCCCGCAGTGCCATCACTGTCAGTGCAATGTAAGCAAGCAAGGCAATGAACTTCTCGGTCAGCCAGCTATTTACAAAAGGGTATTGATTAATGGTCAGCATTAAGGCTACTGCTGATAAAATCAATAATGTATCAATCAGGTGAGGGCCTGTTTTCAGCAGTTTGCTCTGCAGTAACGGCGAGTCTTTGAGCATCATGCCAAAACGAATAAATAACAAAATAACACTTAATACAACCATCAGCAGGTGCAGATGTTTAAACGCCATATACATACAACAGAGTCCTTAGTCTTGCAGCCAACACGGCAGCCTAATCTTCATTATCAGGATATTTCTGTAAAATCGCTTCGAGCTTTTCCACCCGCTGCTGAAACAATTCAACCAATTTAGGTTCAAAATGCTTGCCCGATTCAGCAACAATTTTAGCCACCACTTCATCTAAACCCCAGGCCTGCTTGTAGCAGCGACGATGACGCAATGCATCATATACATCAGCCAGGGCAGCAATCCGGCCATAGATATGGATTTCCTCGCCCTTTTTACCCGCAGGGTAACCGGTACCATCCCACTTTTCATGATGGTCCTGAGCAATGATGGCACCGGCTTGAATAATAACACGTTTTGAATCTTTCAAAATGTCATAGCCAATGTTGGAATGGGTTTTCATCACCTCCCATTCACCGCCGTTGAGCTTGGTCGGTTTATTTAATATGCCATCAGGGATCCCCACTTTGCCAACATCGTGTAGTGGCGAGGCATACATTAATCGCTCAGCTTCTTCTTCACTCAAACCATAGGCTTTAGCGAGGTCATAACAAATAAAAGCCACCCGCCGCACATGATTGCCGGTTTCGATAGAACGATGTTCAACTGCTTCACTCAGCCGATAAACGATTTCCCGTTGGGTATCTTCAATTTCATGTTGTAACTGCACATTTTCGTAGGCTATTTGCACATTCTGAGCGAACAATTCAATCAGTTTTTTCTGATTATCACTGATTTGCCCCGGTAAGCCGGAAATATACAGCAAAGAGCCGTGGGTAAACTTGCTGCAACAGTAAGCCACCAGGTAATTATCACGATAGACAATACTACGACTACCCAGCGCACTCTCAAAGGCCGCCAGCAAATCGTTACTCAGTACATCTTGCACCGGTTTGCCCTCTTTTCTGGCAAACTGGCCCTGCCCGGCAAATACGACTAAGTCGTGTGGATCCGCATCGGCACGCACATTTCCTGCAACCAGCGATGAGCTGGCCAATAACGCATTTTCATGGCTGCCCAGAATAGATGTTAGTTGCTGCAACACACCGTCGATAAACTGTTCCATAGAATGTGAGGAGAATAAATCGATAGAAGCATTAATAATTTTTTCCAGACCCTGGCGGCTTTGCTCCAGCGACAAAATATCCCGATACGAGCGCAGGCTGAACATAATAACGGTAAATAACTTTTGCGCAGTAAGTTCGGTTTTTGATTTGTAATCATTGATATCGTAATTGACAATCACCTGACGTTCAGGAGCCTGCCCGGGTTGGCCGGTTCGCAAAATAATTCGCACATGGTCATTTTTCAGCTCTTCCCGCACATGCCTGGCAACCAGCAAACCCGCATCATCGGTTTCCATCACCACATCCAGCAAAATGATGGCGGTATCCGGATGAGCCGCAATTAACTCCCTGGCCTCGGCACCGGAATACGCACTGATAAACTCCAGGGTTTTATTATTAAAGCTGAAGTCACTGAGGGCCCGTTTGGTAACAGTGTGAACCTCTGGTTCATCATCAACGATTAAAACTTTCCAGTGGCCATGGTTGACTACCTCGGTCGGTTCAGACTCGTCAGCAAACAAAAACTCATCATTCATAAGACTGGCTCCGGAATCAGATTAGTATCAGCAAAGCACTACAATCAGAACAGCTCTATAAATAGTTATATGCGTTAATGGCTTGCTGGTCAAAACTTTGTTACAAAACCATTAGCCGCTAAGACAACCACCGCTGATCCGCCAGTTATTGCCGTAATCTTTACGTGACTGTACCTGCTTAAACCCGGCGGCTATTAATAATTGCTGAACAGCCTGTGCCTGATTGTAACCATGCTCCAGCCACAGCCATCCTTGCTCCGTCAAATAAGCCGGTGCCTGCTGACAAATCGCCGCTAAATCGGCCAGACCTTGCCCGGCCGCCACTAGCGCCGATACAGGCTCAAAGTGCAGTGCGACCAGATGCGGGTCGTCAGGTTCAATATATGGGGGGTTACTGACAATCAGCTCAAACTGCTGGCCTTGCAGCGCATCAAACCAGTCACTTTGTAATACCGTACAATTATTTGCTGCTAAACGTTTGGCGTTGCGCCGGGCAAGTTCAACTGCTGCAGCAACTTTATCGGCAGCTGTTACCTGCCAGGAAGGTTGGTTACATGCCAGCGCCAGAGCAATAGCACCAGTGCCTGTACCTAAGTCCAGTACTCTGGCCGTTGCCGGCAGCGCTAGTGACAACACCTGCTCCACCAATAACTCAGTGTCAGGCCTTGGGATCAAGGTGCAGGGTGCGACCTCAAGCTCAATATTCCAAAACGGCCAGTTACCAATAATATAAGCTATTGGCTCATCCTGCAGCGCCCGGCTAAGCAGCTGGTTTAGTGCCTGCAGATTGACATCGCTGAGCTTCTCGTCACCATGACTATACAAATAACTGCTGCTGACATTTAGCTGATGGCATGCTAACAACCTGGCGTCGTCAGCCGCCAGTAAAGATATGTCCTGAAGTTGCCGGGTTGCCTGTTGCAGCCATTGCGCCAGGGTCATATCAACGGTTTTCGTCAGCCAGTGCTGCCAGTAAGTCAGCCTGATGTTCCTGATTAAGCGGTTCCAGCACGAGTTCCAGATCGCCCTCCATCACTTCATTCAACCGATAAATGGTCAGGTTAATCCGATGGTCAGTTAAGCGGCCTTGCGGGAAGTTGTAAGTACGGATCCGTTCAGAGCGATCACCGCTACCGACCAGTGAGCGTCGGGTCGACTCTTCCGTCAGCCGGCGTTTTTCATCTTCAGCAGCCTGAATTCGGGACTGCAAAACACTCATGGCACGGGCCCGGTTTTTATGCTGCGAGCGCTCATCCTGACACTCCACTACAATACCTGTAGGTAAGTGGGTAATACGAATCGCCGAGTCGGTGCGGTTAACGTGCTGACCACCTGCACCAGAGGCCCGGAACGTATCGACTTTTAAGTCTGCCGGGTTTATTTCGATGGCTTCGCTTTCCGGAATTTCAGGCATAATAGCGACGGTACAGGCTGAGGTGTGTACCCGGCCCTGTGATTCAGTTGCCGGTACCCGTTGTACCCGGTGGCCACCGGATTCAAATTTCAGCACGCCGTAAGCTCCTTCCCCCTGAACACTGACAATCACTTCTTTAAAGCCTCCATGTTCGCCTTCACTGGCACTGATCACTTCCAGTTTCCAGCGCTGGCGCTCAGCAAAACGGCTATACATCCGGAATACATCACCGGCAAAAATAGCGGCTTCATCACCACCGGCGCCGGCACGGATCTCAATAAAACAACTATTGTTGTCATGAGGATCTTTAGGCAACAACAGCAGTTGCAGCTCTTTTTCAAGATGTTCAATAGCAGTCCGGGCACTTTTATATTCTTCCTGCGCCATTTCCCGCATATCAGGGTCGCTGTCTTTCTGCATTTCTTCCGCTGCGGCTAAATCCTGCTGCGCCTGACGAAAGCGGTTAAAGGCGTTACTCACGTCTTCCAGTTGACTGTATTCTTTAGACAGCTCACGAAAACGCTTCTGATCGCCAATTACCCCAGGGTCGCTTAATAACGCCTGTACTTCTTCATGCCGTTCCACCAAGCCTTCCAGCTTGCGGTATACCGATTCTTTCATGTTAGGTCTGTTACCTGTTTAAATATCTAATAAACTGTTGATCAGTGCCTGCGGCTCGCTGGCCTCTTGTTGCAGTAACTGACGAATGGTTTTAGTGGGGCTGTGCATCAGCCTGTTACTTAGTT
Source organism: Arsukibacterium perlucidum DSM 18276 (assembly GCF_000382165.1). Classification (GTDB taxonomy): domain Bacteria; phylum Pseudomonadota; class Gammaproteobacteria; order Enterobacterales; family Alteromonadaceae; genus Alishewanella; species Alishewanella perlucidum. Next base: position 189,082 of record NZ_KB907703.1, read on the forward strand.
TGTTGGCCAGTTCAGCCAGCACTTTCTCGGCATCCTGGCCGGCAGCCAGCTGGTTCAGCGCCCGGCCCAGCAATTCGGTTTTAATTTGCTCACAGCGTTGCCGGTAATCGCGCACCCAGTCAACACTGCCTTGTAACTGCAGCCACTGCAGAAAATCTTCTGCCCCCAACCTAATCATGGCTCCAGCCTGCTCTGCCGCTTGCTGACGGGAACTGACATTTTGCGCCACTATACTTTGCAAGTCGTCTACCGTATATAAGTACGCATCTTCCAACTCGCCGACCTGCTGCTCAATATCACGTGGCACGGCTAAATCAACCAGAAACATTGGTTTATGCCGGCGCTTCTTTAACGCCTGCTCTACCATGCCCTTGCCTACTATTGGTAAGGTACTGGCGGTAGAGCTGATGACAATATCGGCCTGCGGCAATTGCGCCGGCACCTGCGATAACGTAATCACTTTGGCATTAAACTGCTCTGCCAGCAGCACTGCCCGCTCATAGGTGCGGTTGGCTACGGTTAGCTCGCGGGCGCCTTGCTCTGCCAGATGGCGGGCGACTAATTCAATGGTTTCACCTGCGCCAATCAATAACACCTGGACTTTTTCCAGCTTACCAAATATCTGTTTGGCTAAACTGACCGCAGCAAAAGCGACTGATACCGCATTGGCACCAATGTCAGTATTGGTGCGAACATCTTTGGCTACTGCAAAGGTTTTCTGAAATAAGCGTTCAAACTGTGGATTAATGGTACCGGCCTGGCGTGACTGGTTATAAGCCTGCTTTACCTGGCCTAAAATCTGCGGCTCACCCAGCACCAGCGAATCAAGCCCCGCCGCCACCCGCATCAGGTGCTCGGCAGCCTGGCGATCATGATGCAGGTACAGGTGCGGCTGCAGTTCATTTACATTTAACTGATGAAACTGCGCCAACCAGGCAACGACCTGTTCCGCCTGCTGATTGGTACCGTTAAAATACAACTCAGTTCGATTACAGGTCGACAGAATAACCGCGTCGCTTACCGCCGTGGCAGTAGCCAGTTCACGCAAGGCTTCATGCACCTGCTCCGGGGCGAATGCCACTTTCTCCCGTAAGCCAACCGGTGCTGTTTTATGATTAATGCCTAGTGCAAAGATGGCCATCACCTGTATCATCAAGTTTGTCAGGGGCGAATTGTACGAAAAACCCCATATTAAGAAAAGCGTAACTAAGGACTTTCAGCGTGTCAGCACCAATTAAGTGGTTAACTCTGGTCGGATTATTACTAATAACCAGTGGTTGCAGCCTGTTTTCAAAACCCGCACCAGTAAAAGCATTGGACAATCAAACCCGGTTAGCACAGATAACCGCTATCACCCAGTATACCGTGCAGGCTTCTGTTGGTATTAAAACCCCGGATGAAACAATCAGTGGCAATCTGACCTGGCAACAGCATAACACCGAACACTATAAAGCGCGGCTGGCTAATTTTTTAGGCATAAGTTTATTTCAGTTAAGCAATGACTCACAAGGCAGCAGTATTTTACTGCGCGGTGAACACTATCAGGCTGTCGATACCAGCAGTTTATTGTGGCAACTTGCCGGCTGGTCAATGCCGCTGGCCGATATGCCGCTATGGCTAAAAGGTATACCGGGAGCGGCGGCAACGGCCATTGAGTATGATGAACTTGGCAGGGTGCAGGCATTTCAGTTAGTTGATAGCACGGGTATTGTCTGGCAACTTCGTTATCAGAGCTTTTATACTGATCAACTGGCGCTGCCACAGAAAATTAATTTAAGCAGCGAAGACACTAACATTAGTTTTCACATCCGGAGCTGGCAATTATGACTTTAAGCCTGCCTGCAGTAGCCAAGCTTAACCTGTTTTTACATATTACCGGCCGCCGGGACGACGGCTACCATAATTTACAAACGTTATTTCAGTTGCTGGACGTTGGCGATGAGCTGCATTTTAGCCCGCGTCCCGACAATCAGTTAAACCTGCAGTGTAATGACCTGAGCCTGCAGGGGCCGGATAATCTGATTATCAAAGCGGGTCGCTTATTGCAGCAACATACTGGGTGCATGCTTGGCTGCGATATTGTGCTGGATAAAAAATTACCAATGGGCGGCGGTCTTGGCGGCGGCTCATCAGATGCAGCCACCACCTTGCTGGCGTTAAACGCCTTATGGCAACTAAAACTAAGCACGGAGCAACTGGCGGCACTGGGGCTGCAACTCGGCGCCGATGTACCACTGTTTGTCCGGGGTTTCAGCGCTTTTGCCGAAGGCGTAGGCGAAAAATTAGTACCTGTGCAACTACCGGAAAAAACCTATTTAGTGGTAACACCACCCTGCCACATTAGTACCGCAGAGATTTTTCAGCATCCTGATTTAATTCGTAACAGCCCATCGCTTAGTCTGGATACGCTGTTTAACAGTCCCTGGCGCAATGATTGCCAACCGCTGGTCGAACAGCTGCAGCCGATTGTTGCAATAACCTTACAGTGGTTGGTAGAATATGCGCCGTGTCGAATGACGGGTACTGGCGCCAGTGTGTTCGCCGAATTTCCGGACGCGGCCAGTGCTCAGCATGCCCTAGCTCATCTGCCGGCAAGCTGTCGCGGATTTATTGCAAAGGGAGTCAACCAGTCGCCTGTAATGGCGGCGTTGGCAGATACGGAATTCAACGCCTGATGCCTGTAACACCGGCATTTAATGATTTAACCGGACTCACCACCGCCCTGAGGATCCTACTGTGCCCGACATGAAGGTTTTCGCTGGTAACGCCATACCAGAACTTGCTAACAAAATTGCCAGCCGTCTCTACATTAAACTGGGAGATGCCGACGTTGGCCGTTTCAGTGATGGCGAAGTTAGCGTACAAATCAATGAGAATGTTCGTGGTTCTGATGTTTTTATTATTCAGTCAACCTGCGCCCCAACCAATGACAACTTAATGGAATTAATTGTAATGGTAGATGCTCTACGGCGCGCTTCGGCCGGCCGGATCACTGCCGTTATTCCTTATTTTGGTTATGCCCGTCAGGACCGCCGGGTACGCTCGGCCCGGGTGCCTATCACAGCCAAAGTTGTCGCTGACTTCTTATCGAGTGTTGGTGTCGATCGGGTGTTAACCGTCGATTTGCACGCTGAACAGATCCAGGGTTTCTTCGACGTACCGGTAGACAACGTGTTTGCCAGCCCGGTATTGCTGGAAGATATGCGCAAAAAGTCACTGGTGTCTCCGGTGGTAGTATCGCCGGATATCGGTGGTGTTGTGCGGGCCCGGGCAGTGGCCAAACTACTGAACGATGCTGATTTAGCCATTATTGATAAACGCCGGCCAAAGGCAAATGTGTCGCAGGTCATGCATATTATCGGTGATGTCAAAGACCGTGACTGTATTATCGTTGACGATATGATTGATACCGGCGGCACCTTATGTAAAGCAGCAGAAGCCCTGAAAGAACAAGGCGCCAAACGGGTATTTGCTTACGCAACCCACGCGGTGTTCTCAGGCAATGCGCCGGAAATCATTTCCAATTCAGTTATTGATGAGCTGATTATCACTGATACCATTCCGCTGTCAGAAGCGATGAAAGCAGTTAGCAAAGTACGTCAGCTTACCTTAAGTGAACTGATGGCAGAGTGTATTCGCCGGATCAGCAACGAAGAATCTATTTCATCAATGTTTGACTAAAACCGTCATCCGTTTCTTTTAAGGCGCCTGTCGGCGCCTTTTTCATTTGCAGCCGTCGGGTGCTGGTGGTAATATGTCGCGCCTTTTGAAGGGGCAATCAGGTTGGGGCTGGTCGCAAGCCGCAACAAAAATCACTTTATTGGAGTACATCATGTCTGATGCAATTTTCACGTTAACTGCAGAAGTCCGTACTGACCTGGGGAAAGGTGCGAGCCGCCGCCTGCGTCACGAAGACAAAGTTCCAGCCATCATTTATGGCGGACATAAAGATGCCTTATCTATCACTTTAGAGCACTCTAAGCTGTTAAAAGCGCAAAGCTTTGAAGCATTTTATTCTCACATCCTGACTATCACTGTTGGTAAAGAGAAGATCCAGGCTATCGTTAAAGATATGCAACGTCACCCGTATAAGCCAAAAATCATGCACGTTGACTTCCAACGCGTTGAAGCTGGCCACGAGCTGACCACTATCGTTCCGGTTCACTTCTTAAACGAAGAAATGCCAGTCAAAAAAGGCGGCGTGGTAATTCATGCCCTGAACGAAATTGAAATCAGCGTATTACCAAAAGACTTACCAGAATTTATCGAAGTAGATCTGGCGGATGTTGAAGTAGGTACAACCTTGCACCTGACTGACATTAAAGCACCTAAAGGTGTTACTTTTGTTCAGTTAACCAAAGGTGAAGGCCATGACCTGCCAGTGGTATCTGTGAACAAGCCAGCTGGTAAAGCCGTTGATACAGAAGAAGAAACTGAAACTGCCGAGTAATGTCTGACGCATTACCTGCCAATGTTCAGTTAATCGTGGGCCTGGGTAATCCAGGCCCCGAATACCAGCATACCCGGCATAACGCCGGGGCCTGGTTTGTAGAAAAGCTGGCTCATGCCTTTAATGTCAGCCTGAAAAATGACAGTAAGTTCTTTGGTTATACCGGTAAATTCATCTGTGCCGGCCAGGAATTTAAACTGCTTATCCCCTCTACCTATATGAATCTCAGCGGTAAAGCCGTATTGGCCATGGCCCAGTTTTATAAGCTGGCACCGGAAAACATTCTGGTGGCCCATGATGAGCTGGCACTTGAGCCTGGCATTGCTAAATTTAAACTCGGTGGCGGTCATGCTGGCCATAACGGTTTACGCGATATTATGGCGCGCTTGAGTAACAACCCGAATTTTTACCGGTTACGCCTCGGCATTGGTCATCCCGGCCATAAAGATCAGGTTACCGGTTTTGTGCTGGGCAAGGCCCCGGCCAGTGAACAAAAGTTAATTGATGCCAGCATTGATGAAGCAGTAAGTTGCTTTGACATTCTGGCGCGTGATGGCTTGGTCAAAGCCCAACATCGCTTACATAGTTTTAAAGCCAGCTAGCCTTGCGGCCAGCAACACAGCCTGAAGGAAAATTATTATGGGTTTCAAATGTGGTATTGTCGGCCTGCCTAACGTCGGTAAGTCTACCTTGTTTAATGCGTTAACCAAGGCAGGCATTGAAGCAGCCAACTTCCCGTTTTGCACCATAGAGCCCAATACCGGTGTAGTACCGGTGCCTGATTTACGGCTGGATAAACTGGCTGAAATTGTTAAACCGCAACGGGTCATTCCCACCACCATGGAATTCGTCGATATTGCCGGGCTGGTAAAAGGCGCCTCCAGAGGTGAAGGCCTCGGTAATAAGTTTCTGGCTAATATTCGTGAAACCGACGCCATTGGCCATGTGGTGCGCTGCTTTGACGATGAAAACATTATTCACGTTGCCGGCAAAATAGACCCGGCTGATGACATTGATACCATTAATATGGAGTTGGTACTGTCTGATATGGATAGTGCCGAGCGCGCTATTTTCCGGGTAAGTAAAAAAGCCAAAGGCGGCGATAAAGACGCCAAAGCAGAAATGCTGGTGCTGGAGAAAGTAAAAGCCCATTTGGAGCAAGGCAATACCTTACGTCAGCTGGAGCTGGATAAGGAAGAAAAAGCGCTGATTGCCTATATGAACTTTTTAACCATTAAACCGACCATGTACATTGCCAACGTCACTGACGATGGTTTTGAAAATAACCCTTATTTAGATATAGTGCAGGCCATAGCTGATAAAGAAGGCGCCATCGTAGTACCGGTATGCGCGGCGATAGAATCAGAAATTGCTGAGCTGGAAGATGACGAAAAGGCCGAGTTTATGACCGATATGGGCCTGGAAGAGCCAGGTTTAAACCGGGTTATTCGCGGCGGCTACTCACTATTAAGCTTACATACTTATTTTACCGCCGGGGTGAAAGAAGTGCGGGCCTGGACTGTGGCCATTGGAGCCACCGCACCACAAGCCGCCGGCGTTATTCACACTGACTTCGAAAAAGGTTTTATCCGCGCCGAAGTGGTCGGCTACGATGATTTTGTTAACTTTAAAGGCGAAGCCGGTGCCAAAGAAGTCGGTAAATGGCGGCTGGAAGGCAAAGATTACATTGTTAAAGATGGCGATGTCATGCATTTTCGCTTTAACGTCTAATGCTGTTTTCGCTATAAAAAAGCCGCTGCCACTGCAGCGGCTTTTTTTATCTAACCGGGTTTTGCGTATAAAAACAGCAAACACACCCATCCAAAGCACTAATCGTAAAAAAACGGTTGACGCTAATATGTCAGATCAGCATAATACGCGCCACTTGCTTAGGACAAGTTAGCGTGGCTACATAGCTCAGCTGGTTAGAGCACAGCACTCATAATGCTGGGGTCGCAGGTTCGATTCCCGCTGTAGCCACCACTTAATTTTCCTATGTATGCGGGAATGGCGGAATTGGTAGACGCACTGGATTTAGGTTCCAGCGCCGCGAGGCGTGAGAGTTCGAGTCTCTCTTTCCGCACCATAATAAGTAAGTAAGCAGTTTCTGCAGGGGCGTAGCCAAGCGGTAAGGCAGCGGGTTTTGATCCCGCCATGCCCAGGTTCGAATCCTGGCGCCCCTGCCATTAACTCAGGCAGTTGATTTTATCTCTCCTTGTGTTTATCTGAACTGCCATCCACCTTTTAGGGGCGTAGCCAAGCGGTAAGGCAGCGGGTTTTGATCCCGCCACGCCCAGGTTCGAATCCTGGCGCCCCTGCCATATTTAGAAAACCCAGCCCCGGCTGGGTTTTTGCTTTTAGTCTTCATTAAAACCGGCCGTCACGGAGATGCGAGGTTGGAACCCTGTAGCGCACAGCCACAGAGTGTCTGAGTGGACGCGCAGCGTTCGCGAGTTGCTGTGGCGAGCACAACAGGCGTTGCAACCGGAGTATACTAAGCCAAAAGAGCTCTAACCTGTTTATTCAGAACCTACGGCATAACGAGCAACCAACGTTTTCAGCACGCTACTGCGCGATGCAACCGTCAGGGCCAGCTGGCGCAGGTTGCGCAGTGGGGTGATGTCATTGCCAAACAGCTGATAAAAGCCATCCATCGTGCTCATCATCAGTAAATTAGCCGGCTTACGTTTGCGCTGATAAGCGTTCAGTAAATCAACACTGCCCGGATCCTGCTGTTGCTGGTGGGCGCTGATAATCAGTTCAGTCAGCAGCTTTGCATCGGCAAAGCCAAGGTTTACTCCCTGCCCCGCTAATGGGTTAATGGTATGCGCCGCATCACCTGCCAACACTACCCTGCCAGCGTAATAGCTGTTAGCGTCCATCCGGGCTAATGGAAACCAGCTGCTACTCACGACCTCTACCTCGCCAAGCGCTGCAGGAAAAGCCTTTAACAACGCCTGGGTAAGTTGCTTTGGACTTAATGCGGCCAACTGTTTTACCCGTGGCGCATCTTCATACCAGACTACCGAGCCCTGCTGGCCTGGCAGTGGCAAAAACGCTTTGGGGCCAGTGGGGGTAAACTGCTGCCAGGTAACATCCTGTTGTGGATATGGCGTGTTAACCAGTGCCACTAAACAGGCCTGTTGATACTGCCAGCCATTGGTACCAATACCGGCTAGCTTACGCAACTGTGAGTTGCCGCCATCAGCAGCGATAACTAATTTGCTTTCAAGCTGCTCACCGCTATCTAAAGTGAGTAAGGTACTGTCTGATGTTTGACTAAGCGCCACAACCGACGCCGGACAAAACAGCGTCAGATTAGCCGGGAAATGCTGCCACAATGCCAGCTGCAATAAATTGTTTTCAACAATATGCCCCAGGTGGCTGCGCTTAATGTCTGTGGCATCGAAGGTAACGATACTTTGCGGCTGCTCAAACGCCTGCAGCCGCTGATAAGGACAAAGCCGCATCTGCTGTAATAACGGCCAGGCGCCAAGTGCAGTTAGCCAGGTCTCACTGGCCAGATTAATGGATGACACCCGTAAATCCGGCGCACTATCCGGTTCAAACTCAGCTGGCGCCACTTTCTCAATCAGCGCAACCTGCAAACCCGCCTGGCTAAGGGCCAGTGCAATAGCCGCACCCACCATACCGCCGCCAACCACCGTCACATCGACAAGCTGTTGCTCTGATGTATTTTTTGCTGCAGTTCCAATGGTCATATCTGCCCCTAATATTGCCGGTTGCGGCTATTGTACGTCAGCAGCAGAAAAAAGCGAAAATCGTTGACGACAGCACAAAAATACGGCATTTTGCGCGCCCTGTTTGGCAAGTAATCTTATGAATGCTAGCCTGTTGGTTTAAACCTTCTGCTGGAGATAACTGATGCGTAATGTAACCGTTGCTGCGACTCAAATGGTGGGCGGCTGGAATGTTGAAGAAAACATCGTCCGTGGCGAAAAGCTGGTGCGCGACGCAGCGGCCAAAGGCGCCCAGATCATTCTGCTGCAGGAGCTGTTTGAACGTAACTATTTTTGCCAGAAGCAAAAGCCGGCTTACCTGGAATTTGCCACCACGGTAGAGGAAAACCCAGCGGTTAAGCATTTTGCTAAAATCGCCAAAGAGCTAAATGTGGTGCTGCCAATCAGTATTTATGAGCGCGCCGGTAATTGCCTGTATAACAGTGTGGTTATTATTGACGCCGATGGTGAGAACCTCGGCACCTACCGCAAAAGCCATATTCCGGATGGCCCGGGTTATAGCGAGAAGTACTATTTCACCCCGGGTGATACCGGTTTTAAAGTCTGGCAAACCCGCTATGCCAAAATTGGCGTGGGTATCTGTTGGGATCAGTGGTTTCCTGAGTGCGCCCGTAGTATGGCCTTAATGGGCGCCGAGCTATTATTCTACCCTACTGCAATTGGCAGTGAGCCACATGATGCCACGATTAATTCACGCGACCACTGGCAGCGCACCCAGCAGGGCCATGCTGCTGCTAATTTAATGCCATTAATTGCTTCAAACCGGATTGGCACCGAAACCGAAGGCGACTTCCACATCACCTTTTATGGCAGCTCCTTTATTGCCGACGCCACTGGCGCCAAAGTACAGGAAGCAGGCGAAACAGATGAAGCCGTGCTGGTACACACTTTTGATTTAGATAAAGTGGCCGCTGATCGCCGCGCCTGGGGTTTGTTCCGTGACCGTCGTATCGACATTTATGACACGGTACTGACCAAAGACGGCAAAGTAAACCCGGAGAACAGCAAGTGAGCCGCTTACTGCCAACCACACCTAAGCACGATGGTTTCACCATGCCAGCCGAATGGGCAGAGCATAAGCAAACCTGGATGGTATGGCCCGAGCGCACCGACAGTTGGCGGATGGGTGCAAAACCCGCTCAGCAAGCGTTCTGTGCCGTTATTGCGGCCATAGCCCGCTTTGAGCCGGTAACGGTAGGGGTATCGGCCGCGCAGTATGCTAATGCCGAAGCCCAACTGAGCAAAGCTGGCGCATTGTACCCGGTGCGGGTAGTTGAGATTTCCAATAACGACGCCTGGTGTCGGGATACCGGGCCGACCTTTGTCACCAATGGCCAGGGTGAAGTAAGAGGTATCGACTGGACTTTTAACGCCTGGGGCGGCCTGAACGGCGGTTTGTATTTCCCCTGGCAGTTTGACGATCAGGTCGCCAGTAAAATCCTGGGCATTGAGCACCTGCCCCGCTACCGCACCGAAGGCTTTGTGCTGGAAGGCGGCGCTATCCATGTTGACGGCGAAGGTACCTTATTAACCACCGAGGAGTGTTTACTGAATAGCAACCGCAACCCGCATTTAAACCGCGAGCAGATTGAACAAATACTGGCGGAATACCTGGGGATCAGTAAAGTACTGTGGTTAAAAGACGGTATTTTTAACGACGAAACTGACGGTCACGTTGATAACATGGCCTGTTTTGTTAAGCCCGGCGAAGTGGTATTAGCCTGGACTGACGATCAGAACGATCCGCAGTACGCGCGCAGCAAAGCCGCCCTGGATTATTTAGAAGCCAGCACTGACGCCAAAGGCCGCAAAATTAAAGTGCATAAACTGCCGCTACCTAAGCCCATTATTGCCAAAGCCGATGAATACGCCACGGTAGATGCAACCTTAAGTGCAATTCCGCGTGAGGCTAATGCCCGGCTGGCAGGCTCTTACATCAATTTTTATTTGTGTAATGGCGGCCTGATTATGCCAACCTTTGATGATCCCAATGATAAAGTTGCCGCTGACATACTGCAGCAGCTGTATCCGGATCATCAGGTTGTTACTGTGCCTGGCCGGGAAATTTTACTGGGCGGTGGTAATATTCACTGTATTACCCAGCAGCAACCGGCGGGTTAACTTTACTTAGTATATAGTTCCACAAGGTAACAACACACAGGGACGCCGTTAATCCTTCCCTGGAGGGTTATAAGCTCCTTCCATGGAGCTTGCCCTAACGGGCTTCGGCTGGCTCAGTTCAAATTCGTTCCTGACGAATTTGTCTCTGCGGCTTCCCTGCCGCAGACGCCCTGTTTAGTTGTGACCTTGCTCCACTGTCGACACTTAGCGAAGATTAGAACACTCGTTTTGGTCGTCACAGAGTGTCTGAGTGAGCGCGCCAGCGCGAGCGAGTTGCTGTGACGAGCCAGGGCGGGTGTTGTAACCGTAGCTCGCGACCTAAATCAGTGAATCGGGGCTCCAATCTTCGCCTGTAAACATTGAGGAAATCATCATGTCCAAAGCTTGCGCCTTACATATTCTGGTTAAAACCCGGGAAGAAGCCGATAAACTAAAGCAACAACTAGCCAAAGGTGCTGACTTTGGCAAATTAGCTAAGCAACATTCGCTCTGCCCGTCAGGTAAAAAAGGTGGCGATTTGGGCGAATTTCGCAAAGGCCAGATGGTTAAAGCCTTTGACGATGTCGTATTTAAACTGGCGGTATTAGAAGTACATGGCCCTGTGAAAACTCAATTCGGTTTTCACCTGATTAAAACCCTGTATCGCAGCTAACTAATAGCTTAACTAGCTGCAGCTGACAATCTGGTTAATTGCGCTGATTTTGCCGCTTTGCCAGATCAACTCATAGTGTGCGCTTTGCAGCATCTGCGTAACATACTTTGGGCTGAACAAGCCCCAGCAAAGTGCCCCCTTATTACGCACCGAGTGAAATTGCACACCGGCACTGCCCTGCTGCCGTAAGCTGCTGCCCAGCGCCCGGGCTGCGCGGTAGTCCTCTGAATGGTAAATAGCATGCTGTCGGGGCAATTCAGTTAAATCGGTCAGGCTGACATCAGTAAATTCGCAGCTTAGCGCCCGAAATACAAAACGTTCATACGACAGCTCAGGCACCTTGCTCCAATACCGGTTCTGATGGTAAGCAACCTCGCTAATGGCCGTTTGCACGTTTTCTGCCAGATACAGCACACCAAAACGGCCATCAGAAAAACGGCTACCCGCCGGGTTAACATGGGTAAAAGGCGCGACGGCATAAGAGCAGCCAGCAATACCAAACGGGATCTCAGTGCGGGGCAGTAAACTTAAATTACCCGCCTCTGCCATCAACCTGGGATTGGTTAACGCCTGCAGCGAAAATAAGGCGTCAAATTCATCAGCATCGGCGACATCGTCAAACACCGATACCGGCGGAAACTTGGAATTTATCAGTCGATAACCTGGCTGGCGCTGCAGCTCAATCTGGACAAAATCATCCAGTTCTGCACTTACGTGCGCTATCGACTTTGCTACCACATGCCACCGCGCAGCGCATCAATATGCTTATAGGTTTCATATAATGCCGCAAACTGTCCACTACTGATAATTTGCAGTGGGCTTTTACCATTAAAATACGGGTTATGGTTTGGCAACGCCATAAACCCATAAAGGTTTTGCGGGTTATCAAATAGTAATCGCAGGCTACTGTGAATATTCAGCAGGTAGCTTATCCGCTCTATCTGGTCCTGGGTTAAATTGGCACAATAGGGATCGTTGCGATACTTGTAGTAGGCCGCTTTAGAGATTTGCAAAATACGCTGGATTTGCTCCGGCGGGCATTGCCATTTATCCAGAATAGTAAATACCGCTTTAAGCCCTGTCCCGGCGGCTTGCCGTTGGCTTTGCCTGTCGAGCTGAACTGCCTGCATAACAACCTCGCGCCTGACCAAATCACTATCAGTATAGACCCACAATAAAAAAGTGTCCACACAAAGACATCGCGTCGCCTAAAAAAGCAGACGCTATGGTCTGCTTCAGTTCAGGCTTTACCCAGCGCTCTGGCCCGGAGTTTCGCTTTTAGCTTGCCCTGTGCCTGTCGTTTAGCCGCGCCATCGTTGCGCCCCGGACGTTGGCCTGGTTTGCGGGCGACAGCGTCGTTGGGCGCCTGATAGCTGGGGTCGTGCTCGTAACCGGGCAGCACGTCAGCGCTCAACACTTGCTGGGTGAGCTTTTCAATGTCTTGTAAAGCGCCTAAATCTTCCGGGGTGACCAGAGTAACGGCCAGGCCGCTCATGCCGGCACGGCCGGTACGGCCAATCCGGTGCACATAATCTTCTGCAATTTGCGGCAGATCGTAGTTAACCACATAAGGCAACTCGCTGATATCCAGGCCCCGGGCCGCGATATCGGTGGCCACCAACACCCTTATTGAACCCGCTTTAAAATCGGCTAACGCCTTAGTGCGGGCCCCCTGACTTTTATCACCATGAATCGCTGCGGTTTTTAAGCCGTCTTTCTGCAGTTGCTTGGCTAAGCGGTCTGCACCATGCTTGGTGCGGACAAACACCAGCACCTGTGGCCAGTTGCGGGCACCGATTAAATGCGACAGCATCTCGCGTTTACGGTGCTTATCCACCAGATACACCTGCTGAGTAACGCGCTCTGCAGTGGCGTTTGCTGCAGCCACTTCCACCAGTACCGGGTTATCTAACAATTCGTCTGCCAGTTTTTTAATGTCACTAGAATAGGTGGCGGAAAATAATAGGGTTTGCCGCTTGGCCGGCAATTTGGCCATAATACGTTTAATATCAACCACAAAGCCCATATCCAGCATCCGGTCAGCTTCATCCAGCACCAATACTTCCAACTGGCTTAAATCCACCGTTTGCTGATGCAAATGGTCAATTAAACGCCCGGGTGTCGCTACCAGAATATCCAGCCCTTGTTCGGCCTCATCGTATTGTGGCCGGATTGACACGCCACCGTAAAACACTGCGCAGCGACAACTGACATAACGGCTGTAGGTTACCACACTATCATGAACCTGCTGCGCCAGTTCGCGGGTGGGTGTAAGCACTAAAACCCTTACCTGGCCAGCAGTTAACACCTTAGGCGCATTGAGCAAGTGCTGCAGCAGTGGTAAAGTAAAGGCTGCTGTTTTACCGGTGCCCGTTTGCGCACCGGCTAACACATCTTTACCCGACTGAATAAGCGGAATACTGCGTTGTTGTACTGGCGTGGCTTCAGTATAACCCTGCTCGGTTAACACACGTAAAATAGGCTCTGCCAGCCCTAAAGATTGAAACGACATTGATGATCCTGACTGCGCCCACGCCAGCATGGCACAGGCTTAACAAAGTGCGATTATAACAGATACGCCCAAAACAAGATATTCAGCAGCATGACAGCAACATCCTGGTTTTTGTATATGGTTCGCACCGCAGCCGGCCAGCTGTATACTGGCATTAGCACTGATCCGCAGCGCCGCTTGCGACAGCATAATGGTGAGCTGAAAGGCGGGGCCAAAGCGCTGCGCGGCAAAGGGCCACTGCAACTGGTGTTTGTGCAGGCTATGGCCAGCCGGGCAGAAGCCAGCAAAGCAGAGTATCAGCTAAAACAACTTTCAAAAGCTGCAAAAGAGCAGCGCATAAGCGAGCAGTAATGGATAATTTTTACCTGGTACTGGCCTATCTGGTTATCGGCTTTGGTTTACGGCGTTTGCCGGCAATGCCAGAAAACAGCGGTATAGTACTCAACATCTATGTACTGTATGTCGCCTTACCGGCACTTATTCTGAAAAATGTACCACTGTTACAATTTTCAATAGAACTACTGATCCCGGCATTAACCCCATGGCTACTGTTGTTGGCCGTAGTCGCGACAGTATTGCTGCTGAGCAAACTGTTAAAGTGGAGCCGCGAGGTAACCGGGGCACTGCTTATCGTCCTGCCGTTGGGTAACACTTCGTTTTTGGGCTTTCCAATGACCCAGGCGCTGTTTGGCAGTAGCGCCATGCCCTATGCCGTAGTGTACGATCAGGTTGGTTCCTTTATTGCCCTGGCGACTTACGTCACTATAATCGCTGCTATTTACAGCCCACAGGTCACTAAACCCACAGCGAAAAGTATTATTGTTAAAATAATTACCTTTCCATCTTTTATTGCGCTGGTTGGCGGGCTATTGCTTAAAGACCTCAGTTTTCCGCCACTAGCAGACGCCTTAGTTAACAACCTGGCCGCCACTTTAGTGCCAGTAGTGATGATCGCAGTGGGTTTTCAGCTAAACTTCAGGTTTAGTAAAAGTGAAATATCACCACTAGTGTCAGCCTTAACCATTAAGTTACTGCTGATGCCATTATTAGCCTGGGGCATCTGGCGTAGTTTGGGACAAAGTGGTCTGGCGGTAGATATCAGTATTTTTCAGGCAGCAATGCCACCAATGATCTCAGCCGGGGCGATAGCAATTATGGCTGGCCTGGCACCCAGACTGGTAAGTGGTATTATTGGGTTTGGTATTCTGATTGGGCTGGTGAGTTTGCCAATCGTTTTCTGGCTATTGCGTTAAAGGATAATTATGGAAAAGTTTAATGAAATCACTGTTGCTGTCTGGCTTACTATGCAACAGCTTGATTTCTGGTGGCAGATACTGGCATTGGCCACTGCCTTGTTATTAGCGTCGCTGGCAAACCGCCGATTGCAAGCCATTGTCGAAAAGCAGCATACCCTTGATACTGGACTGCGCCATGTTGCAGTGCGCAGTATTCAACGCTTGTTATGGCCACTTACTGCCCTGGCAGTCTTAGTACCGGTAAAAATTATCTTTGAGATAGTTACCTTACCAATACAAATCCTGGAAGTTGCGGTACCAGTGTTGGTGGCGTTAGCCGTGATCCGGTTAGTCGTTTATATTTTACGCAAAGCGTTTAGTGTGAGTCCACTGCTAAAATCCTCCGAGAACCTGCTGGCAGGTATTATCTGGTTTGGCGTATTGCTGCACCTGGCCGGCTGGCTGCCAGGCTTGCTTGCAGTTCTGGAAAGCCTGGGTACCACGGTTGGCGAAACGCGTATCTCCGTGCTGGCGGTGATAAAACTGGTATTAATGATTGCGCTGGCTTTTACTCTGGCTATCTGGCTGGCAGAGTTTATTAATAAGCGGATGCAAAGTTCAACTTCCATCAGCCCCAGTATGCGGGTCGGTTTTGCTAAGTTCAGCAAATTTTTACTGATCACCATTGCTTTTCTGGTCGCGTTAAATGCAGTGGGTATTAATTTAAGCTCGCTGGCAGTGTTTGGTGGCGCCTTGGGTGTTGGCCTGGGATTTGGTTTACAACGTATTGCCTCCAACTTTATTAGTGGCTTTATTCTGGTGTTCGACCGTTCTATTAAACCCGGCGATATTATTACCGTTGGTCAGAACTTTGGCTGGGTAGAGCAACTTAACGCCCGCTATGTGGTAGTGCGCAACCGGGAAGGTGTCGATACTTTAATCCCCAATGAAAATTTGATTACTTCAGAGGTGATCAACTGGAGCTATGCCGATACCAATGTGCGGATGATTATTAAAGTTCAAATAAGTTACGATAATGACCCCGAGCACGCCTTAGCATTAATGCTGGCATGCGCCAAGGTGTCACCGCGCATTCTGACAGAGCCCCCACCAACGGTGCGGCTAATGGAATTTGCTGACAGTGGTATCGAGTTACAACTAAGAGTATGGATTGCCGACATGGAAAAAGGCACCGGTGAAATCCGCTCTGCTATTAACCTGGCTATTTGGCGCACCTTTAAAGAAAACAACATTACCATTCCTTACCCGCAGCGCGATTTACATATTAAATCGGGCTGGCCACCGGCAACCGGAACTGTGGCGGCAGAAGATTAATGGCCAGCATTTTGTTGGTTGGCCTGGGCGATTTGGGCAGTCGTATTGCCAGCTGCGCGCTGGATGTCGGAATAGCTGTTAGCGCTATGCGCCGCAGTCCGGGTTGCCCGCAGAACGTAACACTTTTTCAGCATGACGCAGCACTCCCCTGGCCGGCAATAGCGGGAGCCTATACTGATCTGGTACTTTGCGTTGCTCCCGATGGCCGCAACGACCCGGCCTATCATCAGGCTTATCTGAAAGTAGGCGAACAAGCACTAGTTTGGCTGCAGCAACAAGCTCAGCCTGTACATGTGTGGCTGGTTTCCTCTACCAGTGTTTATGGTCAACAACAAGGCGAGTGGGTTACTGAGGACAGTCCGCGCCAGCCCCAAGCCAGTACCGCCCGGATACTGGTCGAAGCAGAAGAGTTCTGGTTTAAAAACAGTCCGCACTGCACCATATTGCGCCCTGCTGGTTTATACGGTCCGGGCCGCAATATGATGATTGAAACCGCCAGAAAAGCAGTACATTTTATCGAGAATGAGCCTGTTTATACCAACCGTATTGAAGTGTCAGACTGTGCCCGAGCCATAGTGCATCTGGTACAGCGGCGCCAGCTGGGCCACAACATAGCCAATGCTTATAATCTGGCTGATTTACAACCGACACCTTTTACGACCGTAATTGATTTTTTGCAGCAGCAGTTACGTATCGCTCCTGAGTCGATACAGCAACGAAACCGCGGCAGTAAAAGGGTCAGCGTCACCCGTTTACAGCAAACAGGTTTTAACTGGCACTACCCCGATTATCAGGCAGGCTATCTGGCCATGTTGTAACCGCTTACTGCGAACTGTAATTAAGCGTAACCAACTGTTTGCTTTGGTAAAGCGCCATAGCTATCAATCCGATATTTCCTTAGGCTGTGCCGGTTTACTTCACCAGCATGGAACCAGAAATGAAAACAGCGCTAAAGAAATCGACCCTACTAACTTATCCAAATATCGTCCGCAGCCTGCTAGTGGGCGCCGTACTTAGTCTTACTGCCTGTGGTGGCAGTAGTGATGATCCGGAACAAAGCAAAAGCTATGTCCAGTTCTACAATGGTGCAGCCGCCAGTGCCAACCCTAACGTAAAACTAGATGATAACAATATTGGTAACGCCCGCTTTGCTGACGCCAGTAATGTCGTTACCCTTGATACTGCCTCTTATACAATGGAGTTATCTGAAAGCGGCGCCAGCAGTCCGCTGCTGTCAGCTGACGTTAATTTGAGTCAGGATCAGAAGCATCTGTTTATTTTTACCAGCGAGGCAGATCAGTTTGACTACCTGAGTCTGAGCTTTGCCCGGGAGCCGGAGCTTGAAGATGAGTTTGACTTGTATCTGAGCAACCTGGCTGTCAGCGAGCCTGAGCTGGATATTTACCTGAGTGCGGCCACTGAAACTTTTGCCGATGCCAGCTTGCTGGATACCATTGCACTGCATGAGATAAGCAACGAAGCCAGCCGGAACGAGACCGGAAAATACAATTTATACTTGGCTAAACCAGGCGCTGATGAACCTTTGTTTGTTGGCAAAAATCTCGACTTTGCCTATGAAAATACTTATGTACTGGTGGTACGTGACCAATTCGGTCCCATTGCCGATCAATTGGCGGTAGACGTTATTTTAAACTCGAACAGTATCGGCCGCTATACACACCATGATGCTCAGGCACAGTTCCGGCTTTACAACAGCCTGGCGCAATCGTTGCAAATCACTCTCGACAACAATATTGTGGCCAATCTGCCAGCCGATACTTTAGGTAACTACAGCTCACTGACTAAGGGCGATTACAGTTTATCAGTGCGTGACAGTAATAATACCGTGCTGCTTAACAGCGCATTGCTTAGCGCTGATGCAGGTGAAAGTCAGCTGGTGTTGCTTTATCAAAATGAACACAATATTTTAGAGGCCTTGGCGGTAAAGGAAAGTGATAAACCGCAGTTACAATCAAATGATGTTATCGTCAGCAATCTTATTGGCAACTTTGACAAGTTGCACTTTTATTTCATCCGTCAGGATGAAACGATTGCCACGGCAAGGCATAGTGTTAAAAACCTGGAGTTTAAAACACAACGTACCCTGAATTTGCCAAAAGATTATTTTGCCATAGCGCTGGTGCATGTTGCAGAAAACGGCAGCACAACGCTTCTGGACAAAACAGATAGTCTGATGCTACAGGCCGGCAAACGTTATTTGCTTAGCGCTGAGCAAGACGACACTGCACCATCCGGCTACCGGCTAAACCTGACTTTTTAAATAATACTGCTAAAACCCCGGCTATAACGCCGGGGTTTTACCCCCTGCCTGCTGACAACAAGCGTAATTTAGTCAATACTAGGCCGCGTTGCTATACTCATTAGGTTGTCAGGTTAACTTTTTATTTATGGTTTTTATCACAAAGCTCACTATTAGCCTCCTGTTCAGCAGTTTATTGCTGCTTAGAGCACCGGTCAGCGCCACGGAGCAGCAGCTTTATGGTGGTGTAGTGCAATCCTTCCCCGGCATAACCGTTGTTGACGGCAAAATTCAGCCAGAAGCCATTTATGGACATGCTGAAATTATCAGCTGCATGGAAACAGAACTCCAGATGCATATTGAGTGGCAAACGTTGCCCACCGATCGGCTGTTAAAATTAACCCGGGAAAACCAACTGGATTTAATTTACCCAATGGGCTTTACCGCCGAGCGTGATAGCTACCTGCATGCCAGTATTTGGTTGACAAAGGATGATGATTACTTTGTATTCAAAGCCGGAGAACTGAAATCGGATCATTTAAAAGATGGACAGGTGAAAAACCGGACTATTGGCGTAAAACGAGGATCGCCACAACTACATTATCTACAAAGTAATGATTACCAGCATGTTCATGAGGTATACGACTATCAGCAATTGCTGCCGCTACTGAAAATGGACAGAGTCGATATGCTGGCTGTGCCGCAGCCGTTGGCGGAACAACTTCAGCGAGAGATGCAGGTCAATGCACAAGAACACAATTTACAGCTGTTCAATTACTTCACCCGGGACGCAGGTTTTTATCTGGCACCGGCTTTTGCCAACTCCCACCTGCAGCAAGTTAATAACGCAGTGATTCATTGTCGCAAGCATGTTAAAACGGTAACAGCCATAAAACAAAAAGCTGACAATCAGTCAGCTTTTTGCTTAACCTGCTCCTGCAGATTATGGTTCAGGCACTGCCAATCATCCTTCTTAACACATAGTGTAAGATACCACCGTGCTGATAGTAGGCCAGCTCATTACCGGTATCTATGCGGCAAAGCATATCAATTTTCTGTTGATCACCATCCGGGTAAGTAATAAGAACTGCTACTTTCTGCTTCGGTTTTAAACTGTCCAGGCCTTTAATACTAAAGGTTTCGGCACCCGTTAGCTGCAAGTGTTTACGATCGACCCCTGCCAGAAACTGTAACGGCAGCACGCCCATACCAATCAGGTTAGAACGGTGGATACGCTCATACGACTCTGCCAGTACGGCCCTTACTCCTAGCAATAACGTACCCTTCGCGGCCCAATCCCGGGACGAGCCGGTGCCATACTCTTTACCTGCCACGACTACCAAAGGTGTTTTTTCCTGCTTGTAACGCTCTGCTGCATCGTAAATAGCCATTTGCTCTGCAGACGGCTGGTGCAATGTTACGCCACCTTCAGTACCGGGTACCATTTCATTGCGAATTCGCACGTTGGCGAAAGTACCACGCACCATAACCTCATGATTGCCGCGACGTGAACCATAAGAGTTAAAGTCGGCAGGTACAACACCGAGCTGTTCCAGATAGCGCCCCGCAGGACTGCTCGCTTTAATACTACCTGCTGGTGAGATATGGTCGGTGGTAACCGAATCGCCTAACAACGCCAGCACTCTGGCTTCGCTGATATCCTGTACCGGCTCTGGCTGACGGCCCATACCCTGAAAAAAGCTGGGCTGGCGGATATAACTCGATTCTGGCCAGGTGTAGGTTTTATCTTTAGGTACATCTATCGCTTGCCAGGTATCATCACCGCTGAATACATCAGCATATTCGCTTTTAAACATGCTGCTTTGTACTTTAGCAACTTCAGTGGCAATGTCTTGATTACTGGGCCAGATATCTTTCAGATAAACCGATTTGCCCGCGTTATCGTTGCCAATTGGCTCGGCACTTAAATCTATATTAACCGTGCCTGCCAGCGCAAACGCCACCACCAGCGGCGGTGAAGCTAACCAGTTAGATTGCACCAGCGGATGAATACGCCCTTCAAAATTGCGATTGCCTGACAGTACAGCCGACACATTTAAGTTATTGTCGCCAATAGCCTGCTCCAGTTCTTTTGCCAGAGGACCAGAGTTACCAATGCAGGTGGTACAGCCGTAGCCAACCAGGTTAAAACCTAATTGCTCCAGCGGCTGCATTAAACCCGCCTTCTCAAGGTATCGGGTAACCACTTTGGACCCCGGAGCAAGTGAACTTTTTACCCAGGGCTTACGATTTAAGCCTTTTGCCAGCGCATTTTTAGCCAGTAATCCAGCGGCCATTAATACGCTAGGGTTAGAAGTATTAGTGCAGGAGGTGATGGCAGCAATGACTACGGCATGATGGTTCAGTTTTATTTGCTGACCGTCCAGATCAACATGGTTGTTGTCACTCTGTGGCTGTGGCTGCGCCCCTCCTTCATCGAGCATTTTAGCTTCACGTTCGGCAGCGTTTTTTAACTGCAGCGCCAACACATCATCGCAGTGCTGTTTCAACGCGGGTAAACTGACTTTATCCTGCGGCCGTTTTGGCCCGGCCAGTGATGGTACCACCTTGCTTAAGTCCAGATGCAACACATCGGTGTAAATGGCTTTGTGGCCAGGCTTGCGCCATAATCCCTGCGCCTGACAATAGGCTTTGACCCGGGCAATAATTTTATCGTCACGACCAGTTAACGCCATATAATCCAGAGTAACCTGGTCAACCGGGAAGAAGCCACAGGTCGCACCATATTCCGGCGCCATATTAGCAATAGTCGCCCGATCAGCCAGGCTGAGATGATCCAGACCGTCACCAAAGAACTCTACAAATTTGCCAACCACGCCGTGTTTACGCAACAACTCGGTTACCGTTAAAACTAAATCTGTCGCGGTAATGCCAGCCGCCAGCTTACCCGTAAACTCCAGTCCAACTACCTCTGGTATCAACATTGAAACGGGTTGACCCAGCATGGCGGCTTCAGCCTCAATACCACCGACACCCCAGCCTAGAACGCCCAAAGCGTTGATCATGGTGGTATGCGAATCGGTGCCGACCAGTGTATCAGGGTAGGCTTGCTCACCCTCGTCGGTCTGCTTTGCCCACACACTCTGCCCTAAATACTCCAGATTGACCTGGTGGCAAATACCCGTGCCGGGCGGTACCACTTTAAAATTGGCAAATGCCTGCTGGCCCCAACGTAAAAAGGTATAGCGTTCAAAGTTGCGCTCCATCTCTATTGCCACGTTTTGTTTAAACGCCTGATCAGTGGCAAAGTGATCCACCATCACCGAGTGGTCTATTACCAGGTCAACCGGCGACAACGGATTAATTTTCTGAGGGTCTTCACCCAACTCAGCTACTGCAGCCCGCATGGCTGCTAAATCAACCACTGCTGGCACACCAGTGAAATCCTGCATCAATACACGGGCTGGCCGAAAAGCAATTTCCCGATCTGCATGACCATGTTTTTGCCAGTCAACCAGTGCCTGAATATCTTGCTCAGTGACGGTATCGCCATCAAGATTACGCAATAGGTTTTCTAACAACACCTTTAGCGAAAACGGTAAACGGTCAACCGTACCATGTATGGTCGCGGCTTTGGCTAAACTGAATATCTGGTATTCATGTTCGGCTGCCTTCAGCTTGTCGGCGTAGGGATTATTTTGATTCATAACATTCCTCAGCTATTGCGTGTTATCTAAGTGTAGTGCATCGGGGCGGGGATGAGAAAATACAAGGATAAATTGCAGTTAAGTCAAAGGCCGCAGTTGCGACCTTTGATGGGTTAAATACAAATATGAAATGACAGTTTAACGCAACGTCACTTTAGCAAATTTACGTTTG
The DNA here is from genome assembly GCF_000382165.1 of Arsukibacterium perlucidum DSM 18276. Taxonomy (GTDB): domain Bacteria; phylum Pseudomonadota; class Gammaproteobacteria; order Enterobacterales; family Alteromonadaceae; genus Alishewanella; species Alishewanella perlucidum. The sequence continues at coordinate 211,248 of NZ_KB907703.1, forward strand.
CCTACCTGATAAATTGCCGTGCTACCTTTTGCTACTTCAAGTTTGCTATCGTCAACTTTACTGGCACCATCCTTTTTTACCGCACCTTGCTTAATCATTCTTATTGCTTCAGACGTACTGGCAACTAATCCAGCCTCTTTTAACAAATTAGCGATGGGCATAGCCCCGGCATCACAAGTTACGGTAATTTCGGGAATATCATCCGGCAAAGCATTTTTACTGAACCGCTGGGTGAAGTCCTGATGGGCTGCTTCAGCTGCAGCTTCGTCATGAAAGCGGGCAATAATTTCTTTAGCCAGGTTAATTTTAATATCCCGCGGGTTGGCACCCTGCGCCATCTGCTGTTTTAACTCAGCGACTTCTGCCAGGGGTCTGAAACTGAGCAAATCGTAGTAACGCCACATCAGTTCATCTGATATCGACATAATCTTACCAAACATCTCTGTTGGCTCGTCGGTAATACCAACATAATTACCCAGCGACTTAGACATTTTCTGTACACCATCTAAGCCTTCCAGCAACGGCACCATCATCACGGTTTGCGGACGCTGCCCTTCATCTTTTTGCAACTCACGGCCCATCAGCAAGTTAAAGCGCTGATCGGTACCACCCATTTCAATATCGGCCTCTAATGCTACCGAGTCCCATCCCTGAACCAATGGGTATAAAAATTCATGAATGGCGATTGACTGATTATTAGCAAACCGTTTTTTAAAATCATCCCGCTCCAACATGCGGGCAACGGTCTGACGTGACGCCAGTTTAATCATACCGGCAGCGCCCAACTCACCCATCCACTCAGAGTTAAAAGCCACCCGGGTTTTTGCCGGATCAAGTATTTTAAATACCTGTTCTTTATACGTTTCAGCATTAGCCAGCACGTCTTCCCGGCTCAAGGGTTTGCGGGTCACGTTTTTACCACTGGGATCGCCTATCATGCCGGTAAAATCGCCAATCAGAAATATCACCTCATGGCCAAGCTGTTGAAAGGTGCGCAATTTATTGATAAGCACAGTATGACCCAGGTGCAAATCAGGTGCCGTAGGATCAAAGCCAGCCTTTACTTTTAAAGGCTTGCCGGTCTTCAACTTGGCAATTAGCTCATCTTCCAGCAAGATCTCCTCGCAGCCGCGTTTTAATTCAGCTAACGCCTGTGCCCATTCGGCCATTTTCCACTCCTGACTTAGTAAATTTTTGCTTAAACAACAGCCATTCTATAGCATGTTCCAGCCAGGGGAAACGCACAAAACTCTGGTATCTTCTAAAAAAAAAGTTTATGCTCGGTTTTTGTGCATTTTCAACTGAAAGCGGATCTTATGCGGCAACTGGTAGCAAAAATTCCTTCTCAACACCGTGCGCTGATCCTTGCTGTATCGGTATGTTTAGCAATTATTTTGTTACTACCGTCAGAGCAGGCTTCAGCATCCCGAAGCAGTGACAGCAACGCGCTACAAATTGGCAAACGCTACAGTCTCGATATTCCTAATCCAGAACAAACCGGTACCGGGTACGCAGATACCGACGCAGGCGATGCACTGCCGGAGTATGAAGCTGAAGACGATTTACAATGGACTACCCTGCAGGTACAACGTGGTGATGTATTGTCCAATTTATTTCGCAAAGCGAATGTGAGTCAGCAAACTATGCTGGCGGTACTGGCATTAGGCGACAGCACTAAGACCCTTACCCGGCTTTTCCCGGGGGAAACGCTGGAATTTGGTTTAAACGAACAGGGTGAACTCAGCGAACTGCGCTATGCCATCAATAAACTGAAAACACTAAAAGTCAGCCGTAATGCGGCTGGGCAGTTTGAAGCAGAAGAACTTGAAAAACTGGTTGAGCATCGGCAGCAATTTGCCAGTGCGGAGATCAAAAACAGCTTCTGGAATGCTGGTATAGAGGCCGGTTTATCTGACGCCCAAATAATGAACCTGGCCGGCATTTTTGGCTGGGACATCGATTTTGGTCTGGACTTGCGTGCCGGTGACAGCTTTAGCGTGCTGTATCAGGCAAATTATGTCGACGGTGACTTCGTTGGCTATGGCACCATTATTGCCGCCCAATTTCAGAATCAGGGCCAGGTTATTCAGGCAGTACGGCATACCGACGGTAATTATTACAAACCGGATGGTGCCAGTATGCGTCAGGCCTTTTTACGCGCACCGGTAAGTTTTCAATATGTTAGTTCAAACTTCAATCCGCGCCGGCTGCATCCAGTGCTGGGTAAAGTGAAAGCGCACAACGGCGTAGACTACGTTGCGCCGGTTGGCACACCTATTATGGCTGCCGGTGATGGCAGAGTTACCCATTCCGGCTATAACAATCTTAATGGTAATTATGTGTTTATTAAACACGCCAATAATATCGTTACCAAATATCTGCACTTATCGCGGCGCAACGTTAAAACCGGCGATAAGGTAAAACAAGGCGAAACTATTGGCCGGCTGGGTGCTACCGGGCGGGTAACCGGTGCCCATTTACACTATGAGTTTTTATTAAATGGTGTGCATCGCAACCCAAGAACAGTAAAACTGCCGCAAGCTACCCCATTACAAGGTGCAGAACGCGATTTATTTGTTGCCAGTGCCGCGCCGGTATTAGCCGAGCTGCAAACCAAAGAACGGGTGTTATTAGCCAGAACAGCGCCCTGAGGCCGCAGCACTATGTATTACATAGGGATCATGTCCGGCACCAGTCTTGATGGCATAGATTTGGTGCTTGCCAGCTTTACCCCGCAACCTAAGCTAATAAGCAGCTTGCTTCATCCTTTCCCTCCGGCGTTGAAACAACAGCTGCAGCAGCTAAGCCAGCCCGGCAACAATGAAATAGAACTACTTGGCCTGACCGAACAACAGCTGGCCAGGTGCTATGCAGCTGGGGTAAAAGTGCTGCTGGCACAAGCTGATCTCGCTGCGAGCGACATTGCTGCTATCGGTTGCCATGGTCAGACGATCCGCCACCGGCCAGATGCCATTTTCCCTTTCAGCTATCAGATTGGCGATATGCACAAGCTGGCGATGCTTTGTCAAATTCCGGTAATTGCTGATTTCAGACGTAAAGATATCGCCTATGGCGGTCAGGGTGCACCTTTAGTACCTGCGTTTCACCGGGCGATATTTCAACAGGCGGCGATTCGCCGGGCTATTGTTAATATCGGCGGCATTGCCAATATTACCCTGTTACTGGCCGACAGCCCGGTAACAGGCTTTGACACCGGGCCTGGTAACGCACTGCTGGATAACTGGATTATGCATTGCCAGGCAAAACCTTATGACGACAACGGTGAATTTTGCAGTCAGGGGCAGCTGTTACCAGAATTGCTGGCGAAGATGCTGACAGATCGCTATTTTGCCAGGCCAGCGCCGAAAAGCACTGGCCGTGAATACTTTAACCTGAAATGGCTGCAACAATTCCAGCCTGAACAATTTAACCCGGCAGATATCCAGCGCACCCTATGCCGTTTAACGGCGCAGACTATTAGCGACAGCCTGCAACACAGTCAACTGCAGCAGGTTTTCGTTTGTGGTGGTGGTGTCCATAACTCTGTATTGATGGCCGATTTAGCCCTGTTGTTACCTGGCTGCGCCGTTAGCAGTACCAATGAGCTGGGGGTAGATGCAGATTGGCTGGAAGCTATGGCTTTTGCCTGGCTGGCCTGGGCGTTTCAGCATCAGATTAACGGCAACCTGCCAGAGGTTACCGGTGCCAGTAAAGCCTGTGTATTGGGCGTCGCCTATTTACCTTAAGCGCAGCCCCTCCCCGCGCATTCATCAACGCCGTGCGTTAACGGCAAATAAGCGACAACAATGTCATTACTAGCCTACCAGCGCTAACAAAATACCTGCTGCTACTGCTGAGCCAATAACCCCGGCTACATTTGGGCCCATGGCATGCATTAGCAGGAAGTTGTGCGGGTTAGCCTGTAACCCTACTTTATTTACCACCCTTGCCGCCATAGGCACTGCAGATACCCCGGCAGCACCAATTAACGGGTTTATCGGCTGTTTCGACAACTTAGACATCAGTTTGGCCATCAACACCCCAGCAGCAGTACCAATAGCAAAAGCAACCATCCCCAGGATCAGAATCCCCAGGGTCTGGGTGGTTAAAAACTTATCAGCACTTAACCTTGAGCCCACAGCCAGACCAAGGAAAATGGTGACAATATTAATCAGTTCATTCTGAGCCGTTTTACTTAACCGCTCTACTACCCCGGATTCGCGCATCAGGTTACCCAGACAAAACATGCCAATTAACGGTGCAGCGGTTGGCAGCAACAAAATGGTAAGTAGCACCAGCATAAGCGGGAAGATCACTTTCTCCCGCTTGCCAACGGAGCGCAGCTGAGTCATCTGAATTTCGCGCTCGGCCTTAGTCGTCAGGGCCTTCATAATAGGCGGCTGAATAATTGGCACCAGCGCCATATAGGAGTATGCCGCTACCGCAATAGCACCTAATAAATCTGGTGCCAGCTTAGATGCCAGGAAAATCGCGGTCGGGCCATCTGCACCACCAATAATGGCAATTGCAGACGCTTCTTTCAGGGTAAAGCTTAAACCCGGCACCCAGTTCAGGGCAATGGCACCAAATAAGGTGGCAAAAATACCAAACTGCGCTGCAGCCCCCAGAAACAACATCCTGGGGTTGGCTATTAATGCGCTGAAATCGGTCATTGCCCCCACACCCATAAAAATAAGCAGTGGGAAAAAGCCTGTACCAATCCCAACTTCATAAATCATATAAAGCAGGCCACCCGGATCACCCATACCTGCCAACGGGATATTGGTTAGAATGGCACCAAAGCCAATCGGCAGTAGCAACAAAGGCTCAAAACCGCGGGCAATTGCCAGATACAACAGCAAAAAGCCCACCAGCATCATCACTACCTGCCCCACAGTAAAGTGCACTATGCCGGTCGAAGCAATCAGGGTATTAAGCGCGTCCATGTAAATTCCTTAAGCCGGTCGTACTACTCAAAACTAATCAGTACGTCACCGGTACTGACCGCATCACCTGCCGCAATATGAATCCTGGCAATGGTGCCATCAGCCACAGCCCGCACCTCGGTTTCCATTTTCATCGCTTCCATAATAATGACCACGTCACCCCGTTTGACTGTGTCGCCAACTTTGGTAGTGATTTTCCAGATATTGCCTGCCAGCGGCGCATTTAAGGTAGCGCCACCTGTTACCGAAGCGCTGCCGGGAATATTTTCCGAAACCACGGGCCGGACACTTTTCAGTTCACCGGTTGGTGCCACTTCCACCTCGTACACCTTGCCGTCTACCCGCACACTGTAAGCAGCTGGTCCGGAAGTTGCTGCCTTAGGTGTGCTGGCACCGCTGCCACTCTGCTCTTCTTCAGCTTCAGGTGCCGGCTCAAAGGCAGCAGGGTTATTGCGGTTTTTCAGAAACTTCAGGCCGACCTGTGGAAATAACGCATAAGTCAGCACATCGTCGATAGTGTCTTTTGCTAAATCGATTGACTCAGCCTTCGCTATATCAAGCAACTCGCTGTTTAATTTATCCAGTTCAGGTTCCAGTAAATCGGCCGGCCGGCAAGTTATCGGTTCGGCACCATTCAGCACTTTCTGTTGTAGCTCACTATTTACCGGGGCAGGTGTTGCGCCATATTCACCTTTTAATACCCCTGCTGTTTCTTTAGTAATAGTTTTATAGCGCTCACCGGTTAAAATATTCAGCACCGCCTGAGTACCCACGATTTGCGAGGTTGGGGTAACCAGTGGTAAAAAACCTAAATCTTCCCTGACCCGCGGTATTTCTTTCAACACGTCGTCCAGCTTGTCCAGCGCGCCCTGCTCTTTCAGCTGGCTTTCCATATTGGTTAGCATGCCGCCCGGCACCTGGGCCAGTAATATCCTGGCATCAACCCCTTTAAGTGAACCTTCAAAACGGGCGTACTTCTTCCGAACATCCCTGAAATATGCCGCTATTTCTGCCAGCAGCTCCAGGTTAAGCCCGGTATCACGCTCAGTGCCTTCAGTTATCGCGACTATCGTCTCGGTAGCACTGTGGCCGTAAGTCATACTCATTGATGAAATAGCGGTGTCCAGCATATCAATGCCGGCATCAATCGATTTCTGATAGGTTGCGGTACTCAGGCCAGTGGTGGCATGGCATTGCATTGCCAGCGGAATGTTAGTCGCTTCTTTAATCCGGGTCACCAGCTCTTCGGCTACATAAGGTTTGAGCAAACCCGCCATATCTTTAATAAAAATAGAATCGCAACCCATGTCTTCCAGCTGACGAGCCATGTCGACCCACATATCAATAGTGTGAACCGGGCTGACGGTATACGAAATGGTGCCCTGGGCATGAGCGCCGACACTGATAGCAGCCTGCACTGCAGTTTGCAGGTTACGGATATCATTCATTGCATCAAAAATACGGAATACATCTACACCGTTGGCATGTGCCCGCTCGACAAAGGCTTTAACCACGTCATCGGCATAGTGGCGATAACCCAACAGGTTCTGTCCACGCAACAGCATTTGCTGTTTAGTGTTTGGCATAGCCTTTTTCAGTTCGCGAATGCGATGCCAGGGATCTTCTCCGAGGTAGCGGATACAAGAATCGAAGGTTGCACCACCCCAGGATTCCATCGACCAATAGCCAACCTGATCAAGTTTACTGGCAATGGGTAACATATCTTCCAGACGCAGGCGGGTAGCCAGTAATGACTGGTGCGCATCGCGCAGAACTAACTCAGTTAATAACAAAGGCTTCGTCATGCCAGCTTCCTCTTATTTATGTTGTTGGCGATACTGGTGCACTGCAGCACTGATAGCAGCAACCACAGCCGGTGAGACACCATGAGTGGCAGCATCAATTTTGTTGGTTTTATCGGCAACTTTCACTGGCGCGTAACGCAGTAACAAACGGCTCATCACTGTCATTAACAACACCAGCAGCAATAAAAATGTAAACACAGTTGCCATGCCAATCAGCATTAATGTCGCCGACTCGAGCAATAGATCAGTAACCATCTGCGTGTTCTCCTTTACTCGCCTGTGTTTTCAGACAACCAGTGTTTCATGACAATATAACCATGCAAACAGCATAGTTTAGCATTCGTAGTGTCGCCGCCCTAAATAAAGGCATTATGGGGGGTAGCGAGCCAGCTGAATAATAAAACCGGGTGATGCCAGCCATTTCGGCTGCGAATCACTAAGGACTTTTTAACGTCCAGCCGTCCAGAAAGATAACGTGAAGCGAAGTTGATTACAAGTCCTGCTGCTCAATATCAGCAATCAACTCAGTTACTAATTGCTGCCAGCCGGTGCTAAGCGCACTGACCAGCGCCGGATAGCCATCAGCCTGTAATGGTTGTTGATAATTAAAAGCGTGGTTTGCTCGATGGTTGCCGGAGCTTAAGCTGTAATGGCCACTGATAATAGCTACGCCATTTGCCTGGGCATGAAAACGGTCAATCGTCAGTTGCAACCGCAGGTCGTCAGCGCCACTGGCCGGCGCCAGCTGAAAAGCAGGCAACCTCGCTTGCAATTGTTCGGCCAGCAGCCGGTATAATTGCTGATCGAGCGCATCGGCCCACAAGTGCCGGTTGGCGATAACCAGCTCAACATCAGAGCGCGCCATTACCAGGCCAGCACCATTTAAAAAGTTAGCAACCTTAACAGGTTGTAACTGTAAATGAGTTTTGGCCTCAGATGGCTCAGGCGGATTGGCCTGCTGTGGCATTGCCATCGTTAACTGATAATAACTGACTGGCGTCGGGCTGCTACAAGCAGATATGCCAATGAAAATGACAATCAACACTAAAAATTTCATAATCTGGCTTTCCTTGGTTCAGGTTCCGGCTGGTCACTAGCATTAAATATTAACGAATTACTTTGCTGGTTCAGGGTTTTAATTACCGGTTGTAACTCTCTTAATACCTGTTCCAAAGCCTGCAAGTTAGCGCTGACACTGCCATAGGCTTCCGCTTCCGGACTAAAGCCCTGCAAGGTGCTGCGCAGCTGCTGCAAACTCAGCTGAATGTCTGCGGGTAATTGTTGTAATTGCGGCTGATCTATTAACGTTTGCATGCTTAACATCAGTTGCTGAGCGTTTTGCATCACTTCATTGGTGGCAGCGAGGGTTTGCTCACCTTGCGCCAGCATAGATTCAACCGGCAAGTTATTAATTTTATCCAATGCCATCAGCAGCTTTTGCTCCATATTGCTAAAGCCACTGCGGGCCGACGGCAGCGCCGGATACCCCGCCGAAGTACTTAATTGTTGCTGCTCACTAAACAACTGTTGCAACGCCTTATCCTCACGCCAGCTACTGCTGATATCAAGGTCAATATATAACGCTCCGGTAATTAAATTGCCGGTTTTCAGTACCGCATGTAAACCGTCAGCAATTGCCTGCTGCAGCTCTGAATCCAGCTGCGACAAGTTTAACTTTTCATATAACCTGGCCGATTCAATCCTGATTAATACCGGAACCCCCTGCTGCAACGACACTTCAAAAGGTTTATCTATGGCAAAGAAAAATGGCACTGTAGCAACAGTACCTACCCGTACCCCACGATACTCAACAGGAGCCCCGGCCTTCAGACCACGAACTGACTCATCAAAAAAAACCAGGTATTCAATATATTGGCTGTACAGTCCTTCCTGAATACTTTGTTTATCCGGAAACAACTGAAACTCAGTGCCGTCCTCAGCCCGCTCACCAGCTGGCCAGCCATCCATTAAATCAAAGCTGACGCCACCGCTTAGCAAGGTGGTTGCTGAACCGATATCAACACTTAATCCCTCGGCAGATAAATCAAAAGCCACGCCGCTACTTAACCAAAACCGGATATTGTCCGTTACCAGTTCGTCATAGGGTTCACGAATATACAGCTGAAATTGGGTACGTCGTTCTGAAACGTTAAAATTACTTAACTCTACTGTCCCGACTTCATAACCACGATACAATACCGGATCGCCAACAGCCAGGCCGGTAGTATCTGCTGAGTTTAAATTAACCCGAACGCCGGGGGCATCCGCCGGGGCGACTGGCGGAGAATTTAACAACGGATGGCTTAGCAGGGTCTCACCATTGTCACCCGGCTGCAGTTCAATATACACCCCTGACAACAGGGTATTGAGCCCGGTTACCCCGCCACGCCCGATCTGAGGCTTTACCACCCAGAACTGCGAACCGGCATTTAGCAACGGCGTCATATTAGGCTTCATCCGGGCCTGAATCAGCACCTGGGTTAAGTCTGCGCTTAGCTCAACCGACACCACCTGGCCGACATCAACACTACGATTTTTAATCTGGGTTTTGCCTGCTACAATGCCTTCTGCATCTTCTGCAACCAACAACAACATAACACCCTGGTTTTGAAAGTGACTGAACAGCATCCACAAGCCAATTAATACCGCCGCTATCGGCACCACCCAAATAGGTGACAACTGCTTAATAACCCTGACGTTCGCCTTAACCTGTGCCGACTCTGTCACCTTGATATTCCTTCTGCTGCCTGGTATTGAAACAGTTTATCTGAAACTGGCTGTTGTTTATCCCACAATAACCGTGGGTCAAAACTGACCGCAGCCAGCATAGTAGTAATAACCACCGCTGCAAATAATACAGCACCTATACCCGGATAAACGCTGGCCAGTAAGCCAAAACGTACCAGTGCCGCCATAAAGGCGACTACCAGCACGTCTACCATAGACCAGCGGCCAACCCAGTCAACCAAACGGTAAATATTACCACTGTGCTTGCCACCAACCCGTTTGGACGTACCAGCCAGATAACATAGCCAGAACATGACTATGATTTTGACAATCGGGATAACCACGCTGGCCAGGAAGATAATTATCGCTACCGGATACTCGCCATCCTGCCACATTAAAACAAAGCCACTAATGATAGTTGAGTCGGTGACTTCACCAAACGATACGGTGCGCATAATCGGCAATAAATTGGCCGGCACATAAAGCACACAAGCAGTAACCAGCAAGGCCAGGGTTTTTTGTAAACTCGCAGGCAGCCGGGCTGCTACCCGGGTATAACAGCGGCTGCAGTGACGTTGTTGCAGCGGTAACACTGCGGTACAACAATGGCATAACTTCAAATGCTGCTCCAGGCCAGTACTGCCGGCCATGACTTCTGTTGCCGGCGGCGGGTTTGGCGCAATGCTGGCCCACAATGCATGGCGGTCAAGTACCTGAAAGGTACGTAAGTGCAATAAACAAAACAGGCAAAACGCCCAGAAACTCATGCCCAGTGAAATTTCTGCTGTTGCCACCAGTTTTACAAAGCTGATCAACAAGCCCATCAGAAAAATATCGACCATACTCCAGGGTTTCAACATATACAGCACCCTGGCCACCCATATCCGGGCGGGTAGCCTATAGCGCATACCTGCTTTTAAATAAATAACCGCCAACATACAAAATGCCGGTACTGCCTGAATAAACAACCAGACCAGAATCGCCAGCACCTGCTGATATTCAGAAAATAACACTGCCGAGGTATCAAAAAAACGGATTTCACTGCGATTTCCGGCAACGGCCATACTGACAAATGGAAACAGATTGGCCAGTAACAACATCAGCAAAGCTGAGGCCGCATACAACGCCGGCCGCATAATGGGGTTATGCTGGCGTGCATCCAGCTGATACTGACACCGCAGGCAATGGGCTTCTTCGCCCTCTGCCAATCTGGGCAAGTACTGTACTAAATCACAATGCGGACACAATACCAACTCATCGCTGGCAGCGGCAGTTAAAGATGACTGCGATTCTGTCGGGATAGCTGGTGATAATGTTGACACGTTGCGGGCATACCTGTGTTGAGACAAGAGCAGGTTTTAGCAGTGTATAACTGAACCGAGGCTGAGTAATGCGCTGCCGTTTCAGTATCGATTTATAGCACAATCACAACGAGTTAGCGATGGTAGCTGCCAATATAAGCCGTTAGTCTGATGAGGCTGACAGCAGACAATTTGCATAAAAAGTGCTGGTGGCCGGCCAGTCAGAGAACACACCTCTAACACCAACCTGCTGCGCCAATACGTGCAGCAACTGCAAAATAGCACTGTCATCCTGTGCCAGCGCCGGCAATGACTGATAGTACCAGTCCACTCCTTGTGCCAGCGGCGCCGAGCGCTCCAGGCTCCAGGCAATAATCTCCAGTCCGGCTGCTTTGGCAGCTAAAGCATAAGCTGATGGCACTATTTTGCCATTGTGTTCTGTTACCAGCACCCACAGCGGTGGAGCAATAATGTTAAGCCCGGCGGCTTTTAGCCCGGCCATTGATGGCTGCCAGCTGCCTGCTTGCATCGGATCAAAACCGGGTTGCTCGTAACGGCCATCCAGCCACACCGCCTGGCGGGCAAACTCTGGTTCATGCTCCAGCCAGTACTCTATATCCTGCCAGCTGAATGACTGCAGATACACCTGAGACGGTGCCACGCCCGCGCTCTTATATTCAGCCACCAGCTGCTGTGCATATTGCTGTTGGCTATAACGACCATTAAACGGCATTGCGACCTCAGGTGCTTTTAGCTCAGGAATCATCTTCACCCCACGTTGCATAAACAACGCCACCGACTCTTTATGGGTCATTGGCTTAGCACACTGACTGTACAAGTCGGTGCGCCAGGAAGGCGTACCTTGCAGATAATCTTCAACAGATTGTGCCTGGGTATCAACGCCATCCATTTTGGCACACAACCCGCTAAATTCCGCGGCGGTAATATCACTGGTACAACACCGGGCAGTCGCTGCCTGACCAGTCGACGCTTGTGCCGGGCTAAAGGGCGCAGTGCACTTTGCTGCCAGTTCAGGCCGCAGCAAAATATCAGTAGTCTGGTGTAAATCACATTGCGCATGACGGCATACCAGCTGCTGATCAGCGGTAAAGGTAACATCGCACTCCACTATCCCCGCACCCATATTGATAGCTGCCTGGTATGAGGGCTTGCTATGCTCTGGAAACATCAGTGGCGCACCGCGATGTGCGATAGAAAAGTCAGTACGGTAAAAAGGTCCATCCGCACAGCTTTGCAGCTGCTGCTTCAACGCTCCCTCCGGTAAAGACTGCACAAGATAAAAAGGACGGGGGCCTAGCTGCGCTGCGGCAGTCGCCAAAAAGGTAAGCATCATCATTACCAAAGTTAAAGATTGAACAAAACCTCTGCGTAACATCATCGTTAGCCCTTAAAGAATTTATCAAATAAAGCATTACAAACCATTATGACAACGGTGTGAATGTCATAAAAATGACGAATTAAAAACATAAAAAATAAACATTAATCACACACAAAATAAATATTTGTTGCTCAAAATTGGCCACCGTCGAGGATTACTACTCCGACCACCATAACTACAACAACAATATGTACTAAACATATATTGTCAGGAGAAATATTGTGCACATAATTAAATTTAATCTTATCACTGTGGCTATTATCTCCACTATCAGCGCTTTGGCGCAGGCTGAAGAGATGTTGCAAGCCTCTGAACAACAGGTAGAAGTGTTGTCAGTGGTTGGCAAACGGGTTAGCTACGCCAACAACACTACTAATAATGATATGCAACATTTGCACGCGCCAATCGCAAATGTACTGGATTTGGTCAACAACCTGCCGGGGGTTAACGTCGGTCAGGGTGATGCCTTTGGCAGCGATGACTATACCACCACTATCAGCATGCGCGGCTTTGTGATTGATCGCGCTGATCAGCAACTGGGCATTACCATCGACGGCGTGCCAAACGGCGGCTCCGCCTATGCCGGTGGCAGTAAAGCTAACCGCTACATGGATAGCGAAAATACCCGCTACGTTGAGGTGGGCCAAGGTGCATCTGACATTGCCTCTGCTTCATTAGACGCTTTGGGCGGCACACTGAATTTTGTTTCCGACAACCCCGATATGAAACGTGGCGCCAGAGTCGGCATATCTAATGGCAGCCATAATGCCCGGCGTTATTTTGCCCGCTATGACAGCGGCGAAATATTCGGCAATACCACGGCGTATTTCAGTTTATCAGACAGCTACCACAACCGCTGGATTGGCAGTGGCAGTAATGGCTACAGCAACCGTCTTCATATTGAAGCGAAAAGCATTACTGAACTGGATGCCGGCCGTGTCACAGCTCGTTTATCCTACAATGATGCGCACGAAGATAACTACGACTACCGCTCGCTTGAGCAGTTTAAACAAAACCCACGCTGGGATGGCCTAACTAACGTCTGGACCGGCAACCCGGATATCGATCAGAACTTCGCCGAAGCCTGGTCGACACTGCGCGAAAATACCTTGCTGTATGTCAAAGCAGAGTTTGATGTTAGTGACAGTATTGAGATGGATGTCACGCCTTATCTGCATCTGCAAAATGGCCGCGGTGACTGGCTACCGCCGTATCAGGTGTACGCCACTGACGCAGCAGGCAATCAGATCAGCAACGGCAATGGTGCAAACCGCACTACTTATAATTATGTCGACGCCAACGGCCAGCCAATCTTGGACAGCAATGCCGACACGTCAGGTGCCAGACGGGTAGCCTCTTATCGCCATACCCACTATGAAAAACAACGTTTTGGTGTAACTGCCAACCTGAACTGGACGCTGGATAATCAGTTAATCCGTGCCGGTGTCTGGCTGGAGCAACAGGATCGGAGCCAAATTCGTGACTGGCATAAAGTGCTGGACCCTAAGGTATATCACTATTTTGATCAAACACCCTACTGGGTGCAGTTTGACGACGACTATCAACATGATGTTGTTAAGTTCTACCTGCAAGACACCCTGACCTTTGGCGATCTACAGCTGGTTTTAGGTGTCCAACAATATCTGATTGATATCGAACGTACAGACAACTTCAACCCGGCGAACAACGGTAACCTTGATAGCGATTCAGACTTATTGCCAAGCATTGGCCTGGTATACCGCCTGAGCGAAAGAATTGAGCTGTTTGCCGGCTATGCAGAAAACTTTAAAGCCATCCCTGATACTATTCTCAATACTGCGGGGCAGGAGTTTGCTGATCTGGAGGCGGAAACCGCAGACAACTTCGACCTGGGCTTACGTTACTTTGGTGAAACACTTAATCTGTCTGCCACCTATTATAAAGTTAAGTTCAACAACCGCATTACCCTGTTGTCGTATTCCGAGATTGATGATTTGCCAGACTACCTTACCGAGCTGGATGGTACCTTTGTTAACGTTGGTGGTGTGAAATCTGATGGCCTGGAAACCAGTCTGGAGTGGCGTTTTGCGCCTCATTTCAGCCTGACATCGTCACTTACGCTAAACAATGCCGAGTACAGCGAAACCATTAATGGCTATCGTGCCGGCGATAAAGTTGCCGCTATACCAGAACAAATGCTGGTAGCGGCACTGAATTATAATGACGGTAACTACCGTGCTGGTATTAGTGGTAAATATACAGCGGATTACTATGGCGCGGCAAAACGCGCTGAGGTCAACGGCACTAACGTATGGAACCGCGACAGCATTCCTTCTTCTACTGTCTGGAATGCCTATTTCGGTTACCGTCATGAGATGGCTGACAGCGATATGTTCCGCTTTGTTGATATGGCGCTGACATTAAATAACGTTACCGACCAGACCTACATTACCGGCGGCCAGGAAGGCGCGTATTTGCTGGGCGCAGAGCGCACTGCAAGCTTTACGGTAAGCCTGGGTTTCTGACGCTGCGCCAATTTGCTCCCGGCAAATTGGTCGAACCTTGCGGAGCTTCTCACCTCCAGCGTCATTAGCTTGAAACAAATAAGCAAAAACCCGCTATGGCGTTAACCGTAGCGGGTTTTTCATATATGGTGGACGCAGGAGGATTCGAACCTCCGACCGCTCGGTTCGTAGCCGAGTACTCTATCCAGCTGAGCTATGCATCCAGGGGTGTTACTTTATATTCCGTTTTTATAGATGGTGGACGCAGGAGGATTCGAACCTCCGACCGCTCGGTTCGTAGCCGAGTACTCTATCCAGCTGAGCTATGCGTCCGCTCTATAAAAAATGGCGGAGAAAGAGGGATTCGAACCCTCGATAGAGTTTCCCCTATACACCCTTAGCAGGGGTGCGCCTTCAGCCACTCGGCCATTTCTCCGCGCTATGTTGCGGCGTGTATATTAATGTCTCAGGAAAATAAGTCAAACAATTTTTGGACAGTAAAGACCGTTTGCCGACCTTTTAAACAATTCGCTCATTATTTACCGGCTATTGCTTAAAACAGGCAATTTGGTTGCAAGCATCCCACCGGTAGTTTTTTAATCAGCCTGGTTGAAACCACCACCAGAAGTATCTTTTTCAGCCTGGATCCGCATATAAATTTCTTCACGATGAACAGACACTTCTTTTGGTGCGTTAACACCAATCCGAACCTGATTTCCTTTTACTCCTAACACGGTCACAGTGACTTCGTCACCGATCATCAGAGTCTCACCAACACGACGGGTAAGAATTAGCATTCGCTTGCTCCTTTTCCTTGCAATTACAGTGACCTTTCACCGTTGTTTTCGATAAAACGCCGTATAGTAACTCAGCTGGCCCCTGCTTGAAAAGCCAACACCTGATATTTATAAAACACCCCAGCCATTACCTGACAAATTGTAGCAAGTTTGCCGGTAGTCCGGGGGCTTTCGCGACATAAAACGGGTTTAGAACGGCCAACGCCACTTAATACTATGTTACGCCGGCACCGTTCATTGCGATCAGCCGTTTAGCTTCTCGCTGATATACTGCTGAGCACCATCCAGCACTGCGGGTAAAGCACTGGCGTCGGTACCTCCGGCCTGCGCCATATCGGGCCGGCCACCGCCTTTACCACCAAGCTGCTGCGCGGCCCAGGCGACCAGCTGCCCGGCATGTACTTTGCCGGTTAATTCAGTACTGACACCGGCAATTAAACTAACTTTAGCATCATTCACGGTAGCCAGCAGAATAACCGCAGGGTTAAGTTTGTTTTTCAACTCATCGAGCATGGTTCTTAAGCTTTTCGGATCAGCCTGTTCAACGGCACTAATTAACACATTAACGCCTGCTATTTGCTCGACCTGGCTTTCCAGCGACGAACCAGCCTGACTAGCTAACTTCGCCTTTAACTGCTCAACATCTTTCTCCAGACCACGGCTTTTATCCAATGCTTGCTGCACTTTGTCAGCCAGGCTGAACATATCGCCTTTTAATAAAGCTGCCGCCTGCGCTGCCTGCTGCTCTAACTGCTGAATATAAAGCAGGGCGCCGTTGCCGCTTACTGCTTCAATCCGGCGAATGCCGGAAGCGATACCGGCTTCGGCAACTATTTTGAAGATCCCAATATCACCGGTACGCTTAACATGGGTACCACCACAAAGTTCGATTGAAAACTCACCCATCGACAGCACCCGGACTTCTTCGTCATATTTTTCGCCAAACAGCGCCATAGCGCCAGCAGCTTTCGCTTGCTCTATCGGCATTAAACGGGTTTGTAGTGAGTTGTTCAGCTGAACTTGCTGGTTCACCAGCAGCTCGATTTGCTGCAGCTCGCTGGCTTTAACGGCCTCAAAATGACTAAAATCAAAGCGCAAGCGATCCGGCCCTACCAACGAGCCTTTTTGGGTAACATGCTCACCTAACACCTGGCGCAGCGCAGCATGCAGTAAGTGGGTGGCGGAGTGGTTTTGTTTAATCGCCGCCCGCCGCTCGCTGTCAATTCTGGCAGCAACTTTATCGCCAACCCTGAAATCAGCGGTTGCCTGACCCTGATGGGCAAAAGCTTTACCTAACTTAATGGTATCTGCCACCACAAACTCGCCACCTGCTGCTAACAGCAGTTTGCCACTATCACCCATCTGGCCGCCCGACTCGGCATAAAACGGTGTTTGATCCAGCACCACTAAACCACTGGCACCAGCCGAGAGGGTATCAACTGCTTTGCCTTCACTAAATATTTCAACAATAGTGGCATCGCCAAATTCATGCTCGTAGCCGGTAAAAGCGGTATGCTGATTTGAGCCTAATGTAGCGTTATAATCTGCGCCAAAATTAGAGGCCTGCTGTGCGCGTTTGCGCTGGGCGGCCATTGCTGCATCGAAACCCTGCTGGTCAATAGTCAGATTGCGCTCACGCGCTACATCGTTAGTTAAGTCGACCGGAAAGCCGTAGGTATCATATAGCTTAAACACTAAGTCGCCTGGTATCACACTACCCGATAAAGCCGCCAGCTCTTCATCAAGAATGGTCAGGCCGCGTTCCAGCGTTTTGCCGAACTGCTCTTCTTCCAGGCGCAGGGCTTTTTCAATAATGGCTTGTTTTTCTGCCAGCTCAGGGTAAGCCTCCCCCATTTGCGCTACTAAAGCGCTGACTAACTTATAGAAAAACGGGCCTTTTGCGCCCAGTTTATTACCGTGGCGCACCGCCCGGCGGATTATCCGGCGCAATACATAGCCGCGGCCTTCATTGGCCGGCAATACCCCATCCACAATTAAAAAAGCACAACTGCGGATATGGTCGCTGACTACCCGCAGCGATTTATCAGTTAAGTCGGTAGCGCCGGTAATCTCAGCTGCCGCTTTGATTAACGCCACAAAGGTATCTATTTCATAGTTGCTGTGCACACCCTGTAAAATGGCGGCAATCCGCTCCAGGCCCATGCCGGTATCAATACTTGGCTTGGCCAGTGGCTGCATCTCACCATTCGCCTGGCGATTAAACTGCATAAAGACGATGTTCCAGATCTCAATAAAGCGATCGCCATCTTCTTCCGCTGAGCCCGGCGGGCCACCCCAGATATGCTCACCATGATCATAAAAAATTTCGGTGCAGGGGCCACAGGGGCCGGTATCACCCATCGCCCAGAAGTTATCTGAAGCATAAGGCGCGCCTTTGTTGTCACCAATCCGGACAATCCGTTCGGCCGGTACACCAATTTCATTCAGCCATATATCGTAAGCTTCATCATCCGTGGCATACACAGTAACCAGCAATTTTTCCTTTGGCAGCTTGACCACTTCAGTTAAAAACTGCCAGGCATAGCCAATAGCTTCGCGTTTAAAATAATCGCCAAAACTGAAGTTACCCAGCATTTCAAAAAAGGTGTGATGACGGGCGGTATAGCCAACATTTTCTAAATCGTTGTGCTTACCACCAGCCCGCACACAGCGCTGGGCTGATACTGCCCGGCTATACCTGCGCTGGTCTTGCCCTAAAAACACATCTTTAAACTGCACCATACCGGCATTAGTAAATAGCAAGGTGGCGTCATTACCCGGAATGAGCGAACTGCTGGCAACTACCTGATGTTGCTTACTGGCGAAATAATCAAAAAAAGCCTGTCTGATCCTGGCCGAAGTCATCGTCATGAAACTATCCTGTCCGGTTGGTTTAAATCGTTAATTCAGTAAAGACCGCCTTAATCTGCTCGCTGCTAAAACCGCGGCGCTGCAAAAAGGCCATCCGTTTATTTTTTTCTTTATAATCAATTACCTGGCTGTCACCATATTTTTTCTGATAAGCAGCACTGGCCAGTGCCCACCAATCAATAGCTAATGCATTAATGCAATTATTTAACTGCTCTGCACTGATTTTCTGTGCCCGACACTCCTGCAGCAAATAGTTGTAGCCATATCCCTGACGGGTCCTGCTGCGCACCAGCATACTTAAAAAGCGACTTTCATCAAGATACTGCTGTGCTTTACACCAGCTAACCACCTCAGCCAACTGTTCTGGCAAGGCCCCTTTCTGGCGAAGCTTCTGGCTTAACTGAGCCTCACTGTAATCGCGACGGCTCAGCCAGTTTAGCGCGTTTTTCTTCAG
This sequence comes from Arsukibacterium perlucidum DSM 18276, assembly GCF_000382165.1. GTDB lineage: Bacteria > Pseudomonadota > Gammaproteobacteria > Enterobacterales > Alteromonadaceae > Alishewanella > Alishewanella perlucidum. Next base: position 230,031 of record NZ_KB907703.1, read on the forward strand.
CTCGGCCAGTTCAGCCATGGTTATACCTCTAACACCCCGTCATCAGTTGATTTAACCTGTAAGGCAAAAACGTCGTTAAAAGACAGAAAAAATGTAATTTGCAACAACGGCGCCACTACAACCAGGCCAATAAAAAATGTTGGAATAGTTAGCAATACCAGCGCCACACTGACTAAACCAAATATAAGTAGCGCGGCCACGTTGCGCCAGCAGGCAATAAAACTGGTTTGCAATACCACCAGAATACGCTGTTCTTTCAGAAAGTAGGCAATAGCGACAGCATAAGCAAAAAGCATAAATACCAGGGTAAACAATGCCACCATTAATATCAGTTGCAACATCACTATGGTCTCAACCCCGCTCTGTGCTTCAACTGCAACAGACATGGTCTGGAATAAATGTTGGTGAAAACTGATTAACGGGGTCAGCAACAAGAATTTCAGAGCGCCAATGGTCAACAGTATCATCCGGCAGAATGGCTCTGCTAATGGCTGAAACAACCAGTCAATAGCAATTTTTTGTTGTTGCTGGGCACCGACAATAGCCTTATAAAAGCCTGCCGTTAAAAACGGGTTCAGGAAAATCCAGACTATGGCGGTCAGTTGGTTAAACTGCAATAAAAAGCTAATGCCCGCGGTCAGTAAAAACATCGCGATAAACACCAGCGGAGTCTGTTTAAACAGCTGCCAGGCAGCGGCCAGCCATTGCAGTGATGCAGTGGCATTCAGCCGTCTGATAATCAGTTTCATTTGAAACGGTTTTTCCACACTTACCTCTTGCCCGGACCTACAGCCAATGCTGGCATTAAAGCCCGCTATCATACTGCAAAACCGCTGAAAATAAGAGAGCTTAGGTGAAACTTCAGTGGCTGACCCAAAAAAATACTGAATGGCGGGATTCAGACTTGCTTTGCTGCAACGGGACCGCATAATAGCGACATTATAAAAGTGAGGCTGTCATATGGAAAAGTTTGTTGAAAATCTTATTTATTCTGCCCGTTGGATTATGGCACCCATTTATCTGGGACTTAGCCTGGCATTAATAGCGTTGGCAATTAAATTTTTTCAGGAAATCATTCATATCGTTCCAATTATTTTCAGTATGAAAGAAGTGGAGCTGATTTTAGTGGTGTTATCGTTAATCGATATTGCACTGGTGGGTGGTTTGCTGGTGATGGTAATGTTTTCCGGCTACGAAAATTTCGTATCCAGGCTCGATCTGGAAGGAAATAACGATAAATTAAGCTGGTTGGGCAAACTGGATTCAGGCTCTCTTAAAAACAAAGTCGCTGCTTCTATTGTGGCAATTTCTTCTATCCATTTACTTAAAGTGTTTATGAATACCGAAGTTATCGCCAATGACAAAATTAAGTGGTATCTGCTTATTCATATCACCTTTGTGTTATCAGCCTTTGCCATGGGTTATCTGGACAAATTACTACGTGACGAAAAAGCTAAAGCGCTTTAGGGCGTGTTGCCGTTTGCTGGTTATCACTGCATAACATTTTATGATCCAAATTTTGGTTTTCCTCACCAAAATATTTGCGTTGTAATCGCTGATGCCAGCTATCCAGCATCACGCTTAGCAGCGCCCGGTCGAACGCACGTTGCATCGCCGCATCCCGAAATGCCGCCCGGTAAAGCGTAGAGCTGAATAAGGCGTGAATCGCCAGGCCCTCGACACTATCTTGCTGTAAGCGGTAATGATTGAAAATATTGCGATCCATTATCACCACCTGAACCCGGCGGGACAGCAGCATCTTCAGTTGTGCCTGCTGATCTACCGTTTCCCGGTAATTGGCGGATATGCTGGCCATATCGGTAAAGTCCGGTCCCAAGACTGTCCTGGCACTCTGAAACGCTAACACTGAATACCGGCCCAGATCACTGCTATGGCTAATCACTAATTCGTCACTGGCCAGGCTAACAGCGATATTCTGATAGCGAATGTAGGGGTTAGAATAAAACAGACCTGTTTCATCAGTTACCACCGGCTGTAAACTGGCGATATCGCCCTCACCCTGTTCCAGTAAAGGTTTAATCCTGGCATTAGGTACAAATAAGAACACTGGCTCATAGCCCATTCTTTTGACGACTTCAGCCAGCAACTCAATTTCGTAACCAGAAATATTTGCAGTGTTAATATAAGGGGGTTTTTGTTGTCCTACCAACACCGTTAAAGGCGCTGCCGCTAACCCAGCGCTTGATATTAGTAGCAACAAACCCGCTATCCAAGTCAGCCGCACCGGTTTGCTCCTTAATCATGGTTTTGCTAAGCATAACGTTTTTCAGGAAAACTGGCAGATTTTATTTAAAACAGGGTTAAGCACAGCTGTGACGCCAGTCAGCTTTGGCCATTGGCCTTAACATCCGGTATTTGCGGCTGCGGCCTCATTACTTGGCTAAGCCGGTTACACCAGTTAAGATAGCCTGTTGGTTCGTCCGCCGGCAGCGGCAAAAAAGAAATGGAGTTCACTGTGCCAAAGGTTATTCTGTCCCGCCACCAAAAGCATTGGTTACCCTACATTGCCATCCTTGTTATGTTGGTTGTCGCTCCGTTATTTGCTGCGCGGGCCGCCACTTTTGAACAAGGTATGCCAATGCTGCATAACCTTAAACCAAAAGATTACCACGCCGGCACTCAAAACTGGGCCTTGCTGCAAGACCACCGTGGTGTGCTGTATGTTGGCAATAATGTTGGGGTACTCGAATACGACGGCCGGAACTGGCGAACCCTGCAAACCAGCAACAAATCGGTTGCCCGCTCGCTTGCCCTGGCAGCCGACGGCCGGGTTTATGTCGGTGCCAAGGGAGATATTGGTTATATCGACCACAGCGAAGGTCAATCCCGTTTCCGCTCGTTACTGCATTTGGTTCCGACCAGCTTTCGTGATTTTCAGGATGTCAGGCAAACCTTTGTCAGCGACGATAGTGTTTACTTTACCAGTCGCGACTATGTGTTCCGGTTACGCGATGAAAAAATAGATGTCTGGCGCAGCAACAGCAGTTTTTTAAAAGCATTTTTTGTTAATCAACGGCTCTATATTCGTGAAGAAGGCACTGGCTTACTGATGATGCATCAGGACAATTTTCAGTTGGTGCCAGGTGGTGAACATTTTGCCTACGAAAGCATTTTTGTGCTTGAACCTTTTGACGATAACACCTTGCTGGCAGGCAGCCGGGAAACGGGATTGTACTTAATTGGCGGGAACATCAGCCCAAACGGTATCCAGCGTTTTCCAACTGCTTATGATCAGCAAATTAAACAGGCTGTGCTATATAGCGGCCTGACCCTCAACAACGGCGATATTGCCCTTGGCACTGTGCAAAATGGTGTGTTCATCCTGAATAAACAAGGCAAGCTGGTTGGCCACTACAACCGTAATTCGGGGTTGCTTGATCAAAATGTCAGGGCGATGTACCAGGATCATCAGGGTGGGCTGTGGCTGGGTCTGGACCATGGCCTGTCCCGGGTTGCCTTACATTCCGCTATTACCGCTCATCATGGTGCCAGTGGCCTGGCAGGCAATGTCCTTGCGTTAACCCGCTATCAACAACAGCTATATGCCGGCACCAGCCTGGGCTTATTCCGCTTGCAACCGCGCCAGGACGGCAGTGGTCAGTTTGTCCGGCTAGCGCCACTGCAAAAGCAAACCTGGGGTTTTACTGAGTTTCAACAGCGTTTACTGATTGCCAACAATGAAGGGGTTTATCAGTTGGCAGATGAGCAACTAACCCTTATCCGCCCCTCAGAGCAGGCCAGCAAGATTTTGCAGGTATCCCAATTCGAGCCCAGCCGGGTTTACGTTGGCCTGCAGGACGGCCTGGCAACCATGCGTTATGTTGATGGCCAATGGCAGGATGAAGGCCGGGTGCCCGGGGTAGAGGGCAACTTAAACAGCATTATCGAAATGGCTGACGGTCAACTTTGGCTTGGCACTCTGGCACATGGCGTTTATCAATTACAGTTGCCGGCATTCTGGCAGGGTGGCGCATCATTGCCACTGGCGATCACACGTTTTGGTAAAGAGCAGGGTTTGCCCAGCCTGAACCGGAACTCTGTCCATTTGTTTAACGGTCAGCTTTATATCGCCTCTGTCCGCGGTATCCTTAGTTATGATGCGGCATTGCAAAAATTTGCAGCGGCCGAAGCCTTTCAAGGGCTCTATAGTGGCGAGAGTAGCGAGCAACCGTGGGTCCGCCACCCTACAATAGATAAACAAGGCCGGGTCTGGATGTTATTGTGGGATAACGTCAGCGGCACACGCTCAGCGGGGGTAGCTGAACCTGATGCCAAAGGCCGCTATCACTGGCAAGGCAGTGCCTTGCAGCCGTTGTCTGATATCCCGTTGGATACCATTCTGGTTGAATTGCCGCTGATCTGGTTTGGTGGGGCTGAGGGCATTTTCCGCTTCGCTGACGATCAATATCAGCAACATCAGCCAAAGCCGCCGTTGTTGCGCAATATTCTGGTTGATCAGCAAGCTGCCATTTATAGTGGCGGTCAGTTACCTGACATGATAAAGCTGGACAGTACGCAGCGTAATCTGCGTTTTCAGTTCAGTAGCCCTAATTTTAATCCGCTGCAACCAGATCAACTTCAGGTCCGGCTGCTGGGACACGACGAAGAGTGGTCCAGCTGGCGTCATGAGCACTATCGTGATTACACCAACCTGAAAAGTGGTCGCTACCAATTTCAGCTCAGATCAAAAAATAGCACTGGCGAGATAACTGCGGCCCAAAGCCTGCACTTACAAATAGCCAGCCCCTGGTACTGGCATTGGAGTATGTTGTTAAGTTACTTGTTGCTAATAGTGACACTGTTATATTTGTTGCATCGTTGGCGGATGCACAGTGCCATTGCTGAACAGCGACGCCTTAGTCAGCAGGTGGCACTGCGGACCAAACACCTTGAGCAGGCCATGGTTCAACTGCAACAGGCCCGGGAAACGGCTGAAAACGCTACTATGGCCAAGGCACAATTTCTGGCTAACATGAGCCATGAACTGCGCACCCCGCTCAATGCAGTACTGGGTTTCACTGAGCTGGCAGAAGCCACCACCACCTTAGAACACAAGCAGCAATACCTGGTTAGAATTCGTTCAGCCGGCAAAATCCTGCTAAGCATTATCAATGACATTCTGGATTTCTCAAAAATTGAGGCCGGCAAACTCGAATTGGAACAAACCGATTTTTCCCTGCGCGAAACCCTTGCTCAGGTAGAAGATCTTTTTAGCAGCCAATTAACCAGCAAGGGACTGGATTACCAGCGGGTGCTGCCAGCCGATATCAGCGATAGACGCTGCGGTGATCCGCTGCGCCTGAGCCAGGTATTGATGAACCTGCTAAGCAACGCCATTAAGTTCACTGAAGATGGCAGTATCAAATTACAAATTGAAACGCTTGGTGCCGACCAATTACATTTTGCCCTGACTGATACCGGCATTGGCATTAGCGCAGCTGAGCAAGCCCAGCTATTCCAGCCATTTCAACAAGCGGATAATTCTGTTAGCCGCAAATATGGTGGCACTGGCCTGGGGCTGACTATTTGTCAGCGACTGGTGCAATTAATGGGTGCAGAGCTGAAATTAAGCAGCCAACCTGGCGTCGGCAGTACTTTTAGCTTTACCCTGAGCTTGCCTGTTGTCAGCGACACTAACAAAAGCAGTGGCGTTACCGGGCCGCTGCATCTTCAGACGCAGGTCAACACAGCCAGCGCCGGAGCTGTCAGCACAGAGCGGCAGATTTTAGTAGTTGACGACAATGACTTTAACCAAAGCCTGCTGAAGCTGATGCTGGAAAAACTTGGCTATCCCGCTCACGTGGTTAGCGGTGGCCAGCAGGCGCTGGACTGGCTGCAACAGCATAATCCAGCCCTTATTTTGCTGGATATTGAAATGCCTCAGATGGACGGTTTTGCCACGCTCAAAGCCATACGGCAAGACTCAAGACTCGACAGCGTGCCCATTTTGGCACTAACTGCTCATCATTCATCTGAGTTAATCAGCCAGATCCAGCACAATGGTTTTACCGATGTGCTAACCAAGCCTGTTGAGCTGAGCGTGCTGGCAGCAAAATTACAACAAGTACTGAGCCAATAGCGCTGACAGCCATATTGCAGCAGAGCCGCAGCCTGGCCTTAGCGTATATTCGGTGCCAGCCAGCTTTCGGCTTCGCTGCGGCTCCAGCCTTTTTTGCTGGCATACTCGGTAAGTTGATCCTCAGCAATTTTGCTTACCGCAAAATACTTGCTGTCGGGGTGGCCAAAATACCAGCCGCTTACTGCGGCCCCCGGCCACATGGCATAGCTTTCGGTAAGGGTAATACCGGTTTGCGCCTCAACATCCAGCAGCTGCCACAAGGTACCTTTTTCGGTGTGCTCCGGACAGGCCGGGTAACCCGGTGCCGGCCGGATCCCCTGATACAGCTCGCGAATAAGCTGCTCGTTATTGAGCGCTTCATCCGCCGCATAGCCCCAATACTCACGCCGCACTTTTAAATGCAGATATTCGGCCAGCGCTTCGGCTAAGCGATCAGCTAAGGCCTTCACCATAATACTGTTGTAATCATCATGCTCAGCGGCAAACCTGGCAGCAAACTCATCAGCGCCAAAGCCGGTGCTGACTGCAAAACCGCCGATATAATCTTTCACACCACTGCTAACCGGGGCAATAAAATCAGCCAGGCTGCAATTTGGAGCGTTGTTGCGCAGTTGCAGCTGCTGGCGCAGGTTATATAAACGGGCTTTTTCCACGCGGCGCGTCTCGTCGGTATACACCACTATATCTTCGCCGTCGCTATTAGCCGGGAATAAGCCAAATACCGCTTTACCTTTTACATGGCCGTCATTAATCATGGTATCCAGAATGGCATTGGCGTCTTTAAACACCCGTCGTGCCTCCATGCCCACTTCGGCATGGTTTAAAATGGCCGGGTATTTGCCGGATAACTGCCAGGTTAAAAAGAATGGCGTCCAATCAATATACTCACGCAAAATGTTCAGATCGACATCCGGCCATAAGTGCACGCCTGGCTGCCTGGGTGCAGCCGCAACCCTGGTTAAATCGAGCTGGAATTTATTGGCTTTGGCCTCGGCAAAACTGAGCAGTTTTTCACCGGGGCGCGAACGGGCATGTTGCTCACGCGCCACTTCGTACTCGCCTTTAATCCGGCTTAAATAATCGGCTTTGCTATCCGGGGTAATTAGCGATTGCACCACAGACACACTGCGCGAGGCATTAGGGACGTACACCACACCATTGGCATAATTAGGCTCTATTTTTACTGCAGTATGCGCCTTAGAGGTGGTAGCACCACCAATTAACAGCGGCTGGGTAAAGCCTAAGCGGGTCATCTCTTTGGCAACGTGAACCATTTCATCCAGCGACGGGGTAATCAGGCCGGATAAGCCAATAACATCCACATCACGCTCTTTCGCTACCCGTAAAAGCTCGGCGCAGGGTACCATCACGCCCAAATCTATTACTTCAAAGTTATTACACTGCAGCACCACGCCAACAATGTTTTTGCCTATATCATGCACATCGCCTTTTACCGTAGCCAGCAGCACCTTGCCCTGGGCACGGCCGCCTTCTTTTTCCTGCTCGATATATGGCTGCAAATAGGCCACGGCTTTTTTCATTACCCGGGCCGATTTCACTACTTGTGGCAGAAACATTTTGCCTTCACCGAATAAATCACCGACCACGTTCATGCCGTCCATCAACGGGCCTTCAATTACATGCAGCGGTTTTTCTGCTTGCTGGCGGGCTTCTTCGGTGTCGATATCGATAAAGTCGGTAATGCCCTTAACCAACGCATGTTCCAGCCGTTTGTTTACCGGCAGGCTGCGCCAGGCGTCATCAATTTTTTCAGCTACGCTGCCATCGCCTTTAAACTGCGCAGCAATTTCCAACAGCCGCTCGGTAGCATCATCGCGCCGGTTCAGAATAACGTCCTCTACACGCTCCTTTAATAGCGGCGGAATATCGTCATACACGGTAAGCTGGCCGGCATTAACAATACCCATATCCATACCGGCAGCGATGGCGTGGTATAAAAATACTGAGTGAATGGCTTCGCGCACGGCATCGTTGCCGCGAAACGAGAACGAAACATTAGATACACCGCCGGAGATTTTGGCATGCGGGCATAAGCGCTTTATCTCACGGGTGGCCTCAATAAAATCGACCGCGTAATTGTTATGCTCTTCAATGCCGGTGGCGACAGCAAAAATGTTCGGATCAAAAATAATGTCTTGTGGCGGAAAACCAATTTGCCCGGTCAGAATGTGATAAGCGCGCTGGCAGATCTCAACCTTGCGCGCTTTGGTGTCAGCCTGGCCCTGCTCGTCAAACGCCATTACCACTACCGCAGCGCCATAGCGGCGTAATAAACGTGCCTGCTGTAAAAATGGCGCTTCACCTTCTTTTAGCGAAATAGAGTTAACGACTGCCTTGCCCTGAATACACTTTAGCGCCGCTTCGATAACTTCCCATTTCGACGAGTCAACCATAATCGGCACTCGTGAAATATCCGGCTCAGAGGCCAGTAAACTTAAGTAGCGCACCATGGCGGCCTTGCTGTCTAGCATGGCCTCATCCATGTTGATATCGATAATTTGCGCGCCGTTTTCTACCTGCTGCCGCGCAACATCAAGCGCCGCCTCATAGTCGCCGTTTAAGATCAGTTTTTTAAATCTGGCTGAGCCGGTGACGTTAGTCCGCTCGCCTACGTTTATAAATCGGGCCTGTTGTCGCATTACCACTCCACAGAAAAGGCTTCAAGGCCGGCTAAGTTAAAACTATGGTCCGCTGCTTTGGGCTGGCGCGGCGGCGCATCTTTTACCGCATCTGCTATGGCTTTGATATGTTCGGGCGTGGTGCCACAGCAACCGCCAACAATATTGAGAAAGCCCTGCGCTGCCCAATCGGCAATTTCAGCGGCCATCTCTGCTGCGCCTAAATCATACTCACCAAATTCATTTGGCAGGCCGGCATTCGGGTGCACCGATACATAAGCTTCTGACACACCGGATAAGGTTTCGACGTATGGCCGCAATAAATCCGGGCCCAGGGCGCAGTTCAGGCCAAAACATACCGGCTCAACATGAGCCAGGCTATGGTAAAAGGCTTCAGTCGTCTGGCCAGATAAGGTGCGGCCGGACGCATCCGTAATGGTACCTGAGATCATCACCGGTAATTTAAAGCCTGCTTCATCAAATACTTTTAACACGGCAAAAGCCGCCGCTTTGGCGTTTAAGGTATCGAAGATAGTTTCCAGCATTATAATGTCGGCACCGCCTTCGATTAAGGCATGGGTTGATTCAGTGTAAGCCTCAACCAGTTCATCAAAGCTGACATTACGAAAGCCCGGGTCATTTACATCGGGCGATATCGACGCCGTACGGTTAGTGGGCCCTAATACGCCGGCGACAAAGCGTGGTTTATCCGGCTCAAGTGCTGTCACTTCATCACAGACTTTCCGCGCTATCGCTGCGGCTTCGCGGTTAATCCGGGCCGATAAGCCTTCCATCTGATAGTCAGCCATAGCAATGGTCGTGGCATTAAAACTGTTGGTTTCAACAATATCAGCGCCGGCCAGCAGGTATTGGCGGTGAATATCAGCTATCAGATCTGGCTGGCTTAGCACCAGTAAGTCATTATTACCTTTAACATCACACGGCCAGTTGGCAAACTCAGCGCCGCGATAGTCGGCTTCCTCCAGCCGATGCTGCTGGATCATGGTGCCCATAGCGCCATCCAGGACCAGAATCCGTGCCGCCAGTATTTGCCGAAATTGCGCTGGAGTAAGTCTTGCAGTCATATCATGCTCTTTAATTGTAATCTGTCTGATTTGCTTATGCCGGGTGGCCAATTTGCTGCAGCTCAAACGGCGTTGCCTGATAAACATAATAGTTCAGCCAGTTGCTGAACAATAAAAAGGCATGGCTTTGCCACAGTTTTTGCGGCCCCTGCAATGGGTCGTTATTACGATAATAGTTTTCAGGTAACCTGGGCCTGGCGCCAGCGGCAATATCGCGCTGATACTCTTCATCCAGGGTAGTTAAATCATACTCCGGATGGCCGGTAACAAACACCCGGCTGCCACTGCTGTTCTGCAGCAAATAGGCCCCGGTAACATCGGCTTCGGCCAGAATATGTAAATCATCATGTTGCTGATACTTTTGTTTCGGCACCTGAGCATAGCGCGAGTGTGGCACTAAAAACTCTTCATCAAAACCGCGCACCAGTGGGCTCAATGGCTGGCTAACCTGCTGCCAGTACACACCAGACAATTTCTCACCCCGAATTTCCCGTTGCAAACCATAGTACTGATACAGCGCGGCATGGGCCGCCCAGCATAAAAATAAAGTAGAAGTTACGTTGTTGTCGGCCCAGCGCAAAATATCACCAAACTGGTTCCAGTAAGTGACATCCTCATAATCGACCAGCCCCAGCGGGGCGCCGGTAATAATCAGGCCATCATACTTTTGCTGCTGTACCTCAGAAAAGTAACGGTAAAAGCAGTTCAGGTGGCTGGGTGGGGTGTTTTTACTGACATGGTCGTCAATCCGCAGTAAATCAATATCCACCTGCAACGGGCTGTTCGCCAATAAGCGCAGCAGCTGAACTTCAGTAGCAATTTTATTGGGCATCAGGTTTAAAATGGCAATTTTCAGCGGCCGGATATCCTGTGATTGCGCCCGGCTTTCGGTCATCACAAACACATTTTCTGCCGACAAGGCTTCAACCGCCGGCAACTGATCGATCACTTTGATAGGCATAGCCACACCCGGTTAACTGACATAGCCGCTACTTTGCGCAAAACTGGCAGCAATGTCAACTTCTATACGTTTAGATGGCTAAATAATAGATGAGATCTGTCAGTGTTGTCTTACAGTCTTACTGGCGTTTTTGGCAGCAGCCGCTAGGCTTAGCAAGCGCTCCATCACGACGATCATATTGATATGCCAGAACAAACCAGTTCCAGCCTAATGCAGAACTTCCGCTTGTATTTGCTGCTAAGTCTTGTTAGCACCCTTATCTGCGTGTTGGCATTGGCCTGGATGTGGTACCAGGCAGATAAGGCTTTTGAGCCAACAGAACATCAACTATTAACGATGGAGACGCCGCGCGTTTTCATCTGTCCCATGATGGGATCCTTTCTGGTTAATGGTTAAGGTGTATTAAATCTGTCACCACAGAGGTAATAGCGCAAGATAATAAGCCGGCGGGTTTTGCTTGATAAAAAGTGGGGCAACATTCTGCTGTACATCAGCAACGGTTCTATTGTAAGTTTATTCGTCATTTCTTATATTGTGCAAGGAGCACCAACCTCTATGCGGCTACTGGCAGTGTTATTGCTGTTATCTATTGGACGCGTTGCCAGTGCTGGTGAGACCACAAGCTGTACCCTGCGGATGGCGGTGGAAACTGATTTCCCGCCGCATATTGTCAAACAGTCAGAGCAGTGGACCGGACTCAGTATTGAGCTGATGCAACGCCTTGCCGCTGAAGTTAACTGTCAACTGGTGTTCATTAATACTCCCTGGCTGCGTTCATTACAACTTAGTGAACAAGGCCGCTTAGATGTACTTAGCCATTTATCCTTTAATCAACAACGCCGCAGTCAGTTTGCTTTTATTGGTCCTCATCATATTGAAAGCATTTATTTAGTAGGTAATCCAAAACTATCGCCTAAGCTTTATAATCTGCAACAATTGGCGGATGGTATTGATCTTGGAAGTATCGCTACCCTGCACGGGGCTTATTATGGCGAAGAGTTTGAACAGCTTACTCTTAACGCCAGTTTTGCTAATCAATTAGTCAGTATCAGTAGTATTCAAGACAAACTGGCTTTACTGCGTGCGGGCAGAGTAAAAGTAATTTTAGAAGATCTCAGTGTCGTCAGATATTGGCAACAGCATCAGTACGATGCCGCTGAACAGTTTCAACCCCTGCTTAAAGTATATGAAAGCCCGGTTTATTTTGGTTTTAGTAAAACCTCATTATCAGCTGAACGCTTAAATGAGCTGGCTAATGCCTGGCAGCACTTACATCAGCAGGGCAAACTCACTGCGATCTACCAAAAATACCAACTAAGCATCGAACCTAACTTAGCACCAGACTCCAGACTTTAAACTCTGTAATTTACCGGGCTGTTGTTGCTTTTTACAACTATGCTCTGCAACAATCGGCCTTATCCCTGCACTGCTAAGAATGACTTCTATGACTCGCTTGTTTTCTGCCAGCAAAAGCTGGTTTAGCTCCCTGCTCAGCGTAAGTTGCTTATTGCTGGCACTGCCCGCTTACGCCGAATGGCAACGGCTGCCATTTCAAACCATGGGTACTCAGGCTTATGTCGAGCTGTGGGCAGAAGATGACACGCTGGGCAAAAATCTGCTTAATGCTGTGCAAAACGAATTTGAACGGATTAACCAACTAATGAGCCCCTACCTTGCCAGCAGTGAGCTGAGTTTGCTTAACCGCGAAGCGGCCGCTGACCCGGTTACTGTCAGTGCTGAGCTGTACCAGTTACTACAACAGGCAGAGCAGTTAGCAAAGCTCAGTGATGGCGCCTTTGATATCAGCTTCGCTTCAGTCGGTTTTAGCTACGATTACCGGCAACAGATTAAACCCAGCGCCACTGAGTTAGCCCGCCAGCAACCTTTGATAAATTATCAACATATTCAATTACTGGCGGACAATCAGGTTAAATTTAGCAGGCCGGGGGTGAAAATTGATTTAGGTGGCATCGCCAAGGGCTATGCCGTCGAGCAGGCCATTGGTCTGCTGGCTGAAGCCGGTATTAAACATGCGCTGGTTACCGCCGGTGGTGATACCCGGCTGCTTGGCGATAAGCGTGGCCGGCCCTGGCTGGTAGCCATTAAGCACCCACGTAAAGACGATGATATCGTGGCGCAATTGCCATTAACCAACAGCGCCATCAGCACCTCTGGTGATTACGAGCGGTTTTTTATTGAAGACGGTGTGCGCTATCACCACATTTTAGACCCGAAAAGTGGCCAGAGCCCGTCGGGCCTAATGAGCGTAACGGTGCTGGGGCCTGACACTACCCTTACTGACGCGCTGTCGACTACGTTATTTGTGATGGGGTTGCAGCGCGGTATGGCATTTATCGAGCAACAGGCAGAATTTGAAGCGATCTTTATCAGCAGCGAACATCAGTTATATTTTTCATCCGGCCTGGCCCAATAAAGCCCCGCCTAAAATAGCAGTACCCCAATCCCGAAAAGCTCTCTATACTGAATCAGCTGCAAAGTTAAGCAGCAATGTTAAATTTACGCTAACCATTTAAGTTTCTAAATTGGAAAGCCAATGTCGAGAGTTGTGTTACAGTTTGTGATTAACAGCAGTATATTGTTGCTGTTCTGGCTACCTCAGGCGTTAGCCTGCCATTTACGTTTTGGGGTCGAAACTCACTTTCCACCCCATATTATAAAAACCGAAACAGGCTGGAGCGGTCTTAGTGTCGAGCTTGCTCAGCGCCTGGCCAAGGAAGTAGACTGCGAAATCACCCTGATTGAAGGCCCCTGGTTACGGGCTATGCGCCAGATTGATAAAGGCGAGCTGGACTTAGTTAGTCACCTGACATTTAGTGCCGCTCGGCAGCAACACTTCGCTTTTATAGGTCCACATCATCTCGAGCAAATTTTTTTAGTAGCCGATCCCGCCGCCATCCCGGTACTTAGCTCAGTAGAACAATTGGCCAACGAGATTGATCTTACGGCCATTGCTATGCTCGATGGCGCTTACTACGGCGAAGACTTTGCCAGGCTGCAGGCTCAGCCCGGGCTGAAAAGGCAACTGGTTTATATTAACAATAATCTGGATAAGATAGCATTGCTCAATGCCGGGAGGGTCAATGCAGTGCTGGAAGATTTATCGGTGCTGCGCTACTGGCAAAAGCAAGATACCAATACCTCAATCCGCTACCAACCTTTACTGGCCATTCATAAAGGCCCGGTGTATTTCGGTTTTAATAAAAAAACCCTCTCTCCGGCCCAACTTCAGCAACTTAATAGTGCCTGGCAAAAGCTCCACACCAATGGCGAACTGGCCAGCATTGTTGCCCGTTATCAGCAAGCTGACAACGAACTTAATCTGCCAGCCCCCCAACCGCATCTGTAACAGCTAAGCCTTGATGCTTTTGCCACTATCTGCTCTCGTTTAGTTAAACAATAGGCGCAAACGCCGTTAATCTGTCCTGACTTGCGGCATTACCCAGGCCGTGAAATGGTGCTACTTCAGCCAACCTGCCTTGTTCGCCGTGCAACGCCAGGTAATTCAGCAGTACCGTTTGTACCAGCAGGTTAACGTTATTGGCCGCCATAGATGAGCCGGTTTCTACCGATGCATCCGGACGCATAAAGCCAATTTGCTGATGACGGGCCTGCTCAGCCGTGCTGCCACCCAGTAATGCAGGCCGGCCATTCGGGTTATATACCAGAATGGCTGAGGCGGCAGTGGAAGAGTTGTCACCGGTCCACTCCCCTTTGCCGCGGCCATTTTCACTGTCGTCAATCCGGCCATTACTGCTCACCGAACCATCAGAATATAAATAAATCATCAGTGGCTGATTGCGCCGGGCGGCGTATTCCAGGCAGGCGCCAATACAGCGGCCAGCGCGCAAATCACGCAGCTCGCCGGTACCCCGCTCGCCGGTATGATAATCATAGCCGCCAATCGTCACTGTGCCGGCACCGGCAAAGCCATTTACTACCAGCTTCATTACAGATGCCGTTTTTCTAAACTCAGCATCACTGTTAAATTCTGCGCTGCTGAAAATGCCACCATCGCCCACAATATCCGGGTCGGCCGCCGGATCAAGTGTGGCCGGGTTACCAAAGCGATCAGCTAAATCGGCGCTTTTCACATAACCACAACGCACCAGATCTTTAATCACGGCATCGCGGCTAACAGCACTGTTTACCCTGGCCAGTTTATTGTCACTTAAGCGCTGAATAGATTCCATTACCGCCACGGCGTCATTTTGATCCAACAAACCGAATAAATCACCGACATCCACCAGACCAGTGACATCACTTGGCCGGTCAATTTTAGTTGGCCGCCACTCCGGATTATAGAATTCGGCCGGCGCCATTGAGTTGGCACCAGAATCTGAGTTGCGGGAGCCAATCAGTGGCATCAGGGAACCATTAGCGCCTGCTTTAGCAATGGCATACATCGGGTTATGTGGATTGTTGCCGGTGTCGTTTTCTGAACGCGACGGCATAACAGCACCATTGGTCATGGCCTGGGTGGCCATGCTGGTGCGCTCAAGAATACCCGCCAGCATTTGCGAGTCACTGTGAAAAGCCAGCCCCAGCTGGTCGTTGACAAAACCACCGGCCGGATTAGCGGCATTCACCGCTGTCGGTACCATATCGGCTGGCAAGCCCAGTTTGCTATAGCCCTGGGTCGACAAAAAATCGAGCTGACCAGCGGCACCGCCCACCAGAATATTGGAACCGGCAATATTAGCCCCACCGGCTAAATCAAAGCAGATAAACGGAATTTTACCGGCCCCTTCGACGTTAATGCCACACTGGGCTTTTAGCAACTCCAGATCAGGCGATAAGTCAGCAAAGGCTTTGGTAGGGTTAGCAAATAAGCTGAATACCGAGCCGGTGGTCAGGATGCCCGCCCCGACACTCAGGCCGCAGGCAATAAAGTCGCGCCGGGTCACCGGCCGGCTATGGCAGGCGTGCAGTAAGGGCGCATCCGGGTGTAAGGCTTTTTTCAGTTTCATCGTTGGCTCCTCAATACACTAGCAAGAGTACACTAGCAATAGTGCGCTGGCATTAGTCTCTGACATTAGTACACCAGCATCTGGGCACTGGCCAGCACGGCTGTGCAGGCTGCTTTGGCAATGGTTTGAGTACGCTGACTATCGCAAGCACCGTTGCATTGGCTTAAGCGGTCTAGCAGATTATTCAGCTCCGCTCTGGCGTCAGTTTCGTCCAGCGAAGTAGCAGGCTGCAACGGCGCAAACCTGGCCAACAAGGGGCTGATTAAGTCATCACGGTTAGCCGGGCTTAATGCCTCGGCCGGGCTGGCATTAAAATTAAGCGCCGGAAACCATTCGCTGCGCAGCACAGAATCATTTATCGCGGCATTGCAATAGGCAATTCCCAGTTGGGTAATCGCCATTTGCTGGGCTGAAATAAAGGTTTCAATATTGCTGGTTGCCGGCAACTGCCGGGAAATAGTCTGGTAGATGTTTGCTACAGCCGGTGTCGCCTGCGACACGCCGGTTAGCTGGCTCATGCTGGCATGAATAGCTGCAAAAGGCCGGATGCCGATGTCACTGCTGTTCGAGTTAGCCTGGCTAACCTGTTGAACCGGAAATACCGGCTGACTGCGGACATTGCTATATTGGCCAATCTGGCCGAAAGACAGAAAAAACTCATCTGTTGCCGCACCGGCTTCGGTCGCGATAACTGTTCCCAGCGCAGACAGCTGCACCGGTTCAGTCAGGTTAGTGCCACTGGCAAAGCTGAACGCCTGGCTGATCCACGCCTGGCCAGCACTGATTTCACGGCCATTAATCGCCAGCGCCATCTCGCTGATCGTTAAATCGGCGGGCAGTGCGGCCCCATCCAGATTAATTAAGTATGGCTGGCTGAACAGGTAGGAGTAATTATCAAACTGCGCCACCTCAAATACAATATAGCTTTGTGGCAGGTCAATTAAATGACCAATCGCAAACGGCAGATAAAACTTCTGGCCCACCCCGATACTAAAATTCTGCGCGACCTGTGCCGGAGTCAGCGCACGGTTATGAATAGCCAGTAAACGCACACTACCCTGCCACTGCCGGCTGCCATCGGCCTCGTTGCCCAGCATCAGCGCAAAACTGTTGTCCCAGTTGCTTATTGCTGTCCCTTGGCTTTGTACCCCACTGTCTTCGCCATTAACATAAATCCGTTGGCCATTCACCGGGTCCTGGGTCAGCACTACGTGCTGCAGACTGGCTTGTAATAACTCGTCGGCATCGGCGGTACTGAGCGCCGGCATACCGGCAAAATCGCTACTGGCGTTGCGTAACAGAAAGTCGTAATTATACTGGCTCTGGCCGAGGGTGAAATTGCGACTGATAGCGCTGCCGGCATAACTGACAATCGCAGCCGGCCCTTCCTGCACCACATTCGCCGGTATTACCCAGGCTTCTATAGTCATTTCGCCGGTGGCACCGATTAGCGTGGCCAGTTTCGCACTACTCTGGGTACTGGCCTGTGCCCGGCCACTGTTAATCTGCAAGCCCCAACCGGTTAACCAGGCGAAATCACCCTGTAAGGTTAAGTTCGCGGCAGGCTCAACCCCGGAGGTATCAAAAGCCTGATTACCCTCACCTTCTTTAAACTGGTAAAAGGCAATCTGGTTACTCTCATAACGCCCGCCACTGGAGGCAACCACGCCATCCTCCAGCCTTAGGGCTTTGGACGGAATCAGTTGCGGATCCAACTCTGTCACTGGCACCGCGTCACTTATTGCCGTTACTGCCGCCAGCATTGCCGCTGCATCGTTACTGCAATCTGACCAGCAGTTATGAAACTCACCAGCTAAGCGGGCGACCAGCCTGGATAACTCCGGCCGGTCCAGATTAATTAAATTGCGGCTGGCCTGATAGGCCACATCAAGATCACTGGCAGCAAAAAAAGGTGCCTGGGCAACCGCCGCATCAGGTGCATGACAGCTGGCACAATATTGGCGCAGCAACGGATACACTTCAGCGCCAAATAAAGCTGAACTCTCTGGCAGCGCTTTGCTGGCACCCGGGTCACGGATCACCGGTGCCACCAGCGTTACCGCTGCCTGCTCAGCACCTGTCGTATCGCCCCAGTTGCGCAACCACTGCGTAATAGTGTCAGCACAGGCAGTATTGCTGCTAAGCCAGCAGTTATGACCGCCGGCGACTTTCTGCACCATCAGCGATTGTGCCGGATCGGCTAAATTAACCAGCGGTAATACCGCAGAATACGCCAGATTAATGTCATCACGCCGCACAAAAAACGGCGCGGTATTGCCCTGCTGATGGCAACTGCCACAGCGGTTATCCGCCACCAGATTATCCCAAAGATTTAACTTAAATTGCTGCACATCGGCAGTTTGCGGCGCCGGACCAGCATAGTTATTAGAGTTATCCTGAACCGGTGGTGGCGGGTTTTGTTCTACCTCGGCACCACCACAACCTACCAGCACCAGACTCAATACAGCCAGCAGTAATATTCGCATGCTTACTCCCCCATACAATAGGTGGCGGTGTCGGCGAACACCTGCTTTAAGTTATAACCGCTCTGGCTGAACCGGTCACTTGTTTGCTGGATCAGATTAACATCAGCCAGGGTTTCCGGTGGCCGTAAACAGGTTGCTGCAAAGGCTTTTTTAACCTGGCATTGGGCAAAAGCAACCGAATGCGCCAATTCCTGACCTAAGCTTTTTGCGCCATGGCCCTCGCCCGGTAAACTGCTATCCCAGCCCAATGCCTGGTTCTGGCCCTGGCGCCAATAGTTTTGCCAGTGATCATCTGCTGTTTTAAAGCCAAACGGAAAGTTACCGGCGTTAATATGGTATTTCGGCTGCACCCGGCTGCCGGTTTGATTGTTAGAGCTGCCGGTTTGCTGATAAAACAGCCGGCCGTTGTCGCCACTCTCGTCAGTAAACTGGTAGTCGTAATAAGCAAAAGCCTGAGCCAGCGGATCCATCCCCGCATGACAACCCAGACAACGGTTATGAAAAATCCGGCTGTCACCGCCAGGGCTGCGACTAACATCCTGGCGGATCCGATCGGCAGGCGTGCTGCTGTCTTTTAACGGTTCAAGGTCAGTACAAAGCTGGCTCATTAAGGTGAAGCGGAGCATGGCCCGGTTGGTGCCCAGATAAAAAAACGCTTTAGCACCGGCCCGGCTGGTCATCACACCCGCACTGGCCTCGAACGGGATCCCGAGCAGGCTACTTTGGGAGCGGGGTTCCAGATACTGCTGTAAATCAACACCCTGCTGCTCCAGCGCCTGATAGTGAGCATTGTTATCAGCAGCATAGGCTGGCAAACCTAAACTATCGGCCCCAACATACAACACATCGGTTTGCAAAATTTGCCGGAAATCTGCGTTATCCCTGACCAAACCAATAATCGTCGCGCTGTAGTCATTCAACGGTTCAAAAATATCCAGGTCGCGGTTAGTCGCCGGCGCGGCAAATAATTTTAAGGTCGTCCGATAAAAATCCGGATGTTGCATCGCCAGATCAGCCGCTGCGCCGGCATTGCCCTGGGCGATTAAATCTGCCATCTGTTGCAGGGTAACCGCATCAGCCGGCACACCTGCCAGCCGGTCGTGCAAGCGTTTCGCCTGCTCCAGTGGCCCGGCTGCCAGGGCGCCACTAAACACCAAGGCGCCACTAAACAATAGTGCAACTGCAGCTAACAGCAGGCCTGGTGCCGGCGGTTTCAGATAGCTTTGCATATTTCTCTCCTGCCCGGCTAGCCGGGTAAAAACGCGATGGTCCACTTCGAACGGGTTGGCGATACGTCGGCCGCGCCGAAATTCACCGCCTGTAAGCGCAGCATTAACTGGCGCTCCAGCCGCTCATCATTTAATTCACTTTCAACAATATTTACCTGCTGCATGCTGCCGTCCGGGTTTATTATCAGCTCAAACACTACCTTACCTTTTAGCAACGGATTTGCCCGCAAGGCCCGGTTATACAGGGTGTACAAACTGCTTTTATTGGCTTCCAGGGTTTGGCGGATACTGGCTTCAGAGCGTCCGCCCTGTGCTGCCGCCTCGCTGTTTGCCGCACTGCCTGAACTGGAGTTTGCCGGTGCAGCCGACGCCAGCCCCCTAAGTTCAGCATCTGCCAGGCTGATACTTTCGGCCCGGTTTAAATCAGCCCGCGCTACATCAGCGCTGACCGGCGCCGCCGCTTTGGCTGCGGTTTTTGCAAGCTGGGGATTGCTAATAAGTTCAGGCTCAGCGCTGGCTGCACTTTGCTGACCGTCCCGCTGCAATTGCGGTGCCTGCTGATTTACCGTAAAAGTCTGGCGCAGTGCTGCCAATTCATCCTGCATCGCCAGTAAACCCGCTTGCTGCGCTTGCGCCCTTGCCTGCTCAGTTGTTAGCGGGCTGGCTTCAACCACCGGCTGCTCGGGTTCGGGTTCTGGCAATAGCTCAGGCTCTGGCTCTGGTACAGGCAGCTCAATTGGCTCTGGCGGGATAATCTCCCGCTGCTCCAGCATTACCCGCGCCAGTTGTGGCGGCAATTGTTCCAGTTGCTGCCGGCTGCGCTCGGGTACCTGATATAAGGGTACCGCTATCGATAACAGCAGCAGCAATACCAGGCCACCAATAACGACTTTACTGAAAAACTGATCTTCGTTTTGCCAGCCTGATCCGCCGGGCATCGTTAGCGTTGTCATGGCGTTGCCTCCAGCGCACTGCTGCGCTGTTCAACCGCCAGCGATACATCACGGTATTCGGTAGCCGCACTGATCGCCATCAACCGGCGCAGCACCGCATAAGGAGTAGCGGCATCTGCCAGGATAGTCAGCGGACGGCCGACAGCCTGTTGCTCAGCAGTTAACGGTGCAGCACGGCCCGCCAGATACTGCAGTTCCTGCTGTACGGCTGTCGCTAACGGTTCCTGCCATAGTTCAGGTGCTTGCTGCCAGTCGCCACGCCAGACAGGTTTTCCCTGGACTAAAACACCACTGGCGGTAACCGTCAGTAACACCTGCTCCCGTGGCAGTTGCTCCGATACGGATTGCGGCAGGCTCATCTCTTTATTGCTGGGCAGCACCACCACATCAGACTGGTTCACCATCAGGAAAAACACCAGAATAGTGAAGATATCCATCAGCGCCACCAGATTTAACTTAGAACTTTGCGCCAGCCGCTGATTTTGTTTCAACATCCGTTTTGCACGAAATGATTGTTTCATTCAGGCCCCTCGCTTACCTCAGCCGGCAACTGGCCAAGCGAAATTAACGGAAATAATTCAGCATCCACTACCGATGCTGCCACCACCGCTTTAAAAGCCCGTACCGTGTCCATTGCGCTTACCAGGGTTTGGTAATCCAGGGTCTCCGGGGCCAGAATACTGATATCCCGCTTTTCGATGTTTTGCTGTTGCCAGGTTAGCTTTAAATCCTGCAAAAATGCTGATAACGCTGCAAAGTCGGGCTGGCCCTGTGCGTTGTGAGCAAACTCCCGCAGCAACTGACCCGCCGGATAATTCAGCCGCAGCCGGTCATGCCGCAGTTCCAACTCCAGTACTTGTGGATTGTCTTGCTCTTGTTGCATCAACTGCTCAGTTTGCGGCGGCAATTGAATATTCAGCACCCTTATCTGGGTAAATACCAGACTGAGTAACAACACTGGTACCAATACAATCATCAGATTCATAAAGGAGGTAATGTCGAGCTCGGCCTCGTTCTGGCTGATTTTATGCTTTCTGATCATCCCGGCCACCCGTAAAACGTTGTCCGATACTATTCATTAATTTAATCCCGGCCATTTCCATGGTATCGACAATACTGGCCGTTTTGCTTTGCAACAGCGCATGGACAAATACCAGTGGGATCGCGGTCATCAAACCAAAGGCTGTGGTATTCATCGCCACTGAAATACTCGATGACAATAAACTGGCCTTTTCTGACGGGTCAGCATTGGCTACTGCCGAGAACGCCGCAATTAAACCGACGATAGTACCCAGTAAGCCCAGCAAGGTAGCGACATTAGCCAGAGTTGCTAAAAAAGGCGTTCTTTTCTGCAAACGCAGGCTGTATTCCAGCACCACTTCTTCCATGGCATATTCCATGTCTTCGCGCCGGTGCGACGACGTTAAGCGGTTGACGCCACTGGCCAGCATCAAACCCAACGGCGTCTGATTACTGTCAGCCTGTTGCAAAATGGCTTTGGTATCAGCCGCGGCTATCGCAGGCTGCAGCTGACGATAAGCGCGCTGATTGCTGGCATAGACCGAGCGTAAAAACCACCAGCGCTCGATGGTAATCGCAATACCCAAAATCAGAATAAAAGCGATTGGAAAAATAAAGTAACCACCTTCCTGCAAAAACCGCACTATGCTGTTGACGAAATCCATACTGTAAACCTCTTAATTATTTTTTGTTGATGCTGTAGCGGCAGGTTGCTGATTTAGCGCCTGTGCCTCTATAAAACGCAGGAACTGCTGGCGATCCAATGGTTGGATAGGTTCCGGCGCTACCTTAATATCCGGCGCCGGAATACGAATTTGGGCAATACTGTCCTGCCATGGTAAAACATATAAGGTCCGTGGCTGCTGCTGATTACCACTGATGGTGGTACTGATATCAACCTGCACCGTGGCAGCTTGTTGGCGCATAGCAGCCGTATTTTCTGGCATTGCCGGTCCAGCTTGCCTGGCTGGCGCATCCGGCTCAGCCTGCTGCGCCTGACAAACTCCGGCCAGCAGAAACAGGCTCAGGCTGAACCCTTTAATAGTTAACTGAACCATCTGTTACTCCTGCTGCTCAAGTAAGCTCAGCCAGGCTTCGGCCATCGGATCGGCCGTCAGCTGCTGATATTGCTGATAGTGGTAACGGGCCTGCTCAGGCTGCGCCAGGTATAGCTCGTACAGAAACCCCAGATTTTTATGGGCACTGGCAAAATCGTTGTTACGCTCAAGCGCATCCAGCCAATAGCGCCGGGCCTGATTAAAGTTACCGGCCTGGCGGGCTATTATTCCCAGCAAGTTTGTCGCTTCAATGTAATCTGGCTGGCGCTCAACCAAGGCTGTTAACTGCTGACGGGCCTGCTCAGTCAGCTGTAACTGCCAGTAACACAGTGCCAGATTGTAATGAATACCGGCTGCATCCGGCACACTTTGGGCTAAGGGTACAAGCAGCGTTAACGCTGCCTGATAGTCTTCGTTTCGGATCAGTTGCTTTGCCTGCTGAAACCGGGTCTGTAATCCAGGCGGCAGCGTTGGTTTGTCCTGCAGCGCAGCCACCGCTGATTCTGGCGCGGCGGTTGGCTCAGACAGTGGCGGCGGCTGCTCTGTTGCAGTTTCCGGCAAATCAGCTGTTACGCTGTCCTGCTGGGAGAGCTGAGCACAATGGCTTAGCGATAGCAGCATCAGCAGGGCAGCAGCCAGTCGCAGGGTTTTATTACCCGCCCTGCTATGCCCGGTGTCAATCAGCAGCTTAGTAAGCTTCATCGGCCAGCTCCAGATAAACTTCAGGTTTGCGATAACGGGCCGGGAATAACTCAGCCAGCTTGCTGAAACTTGCAGCAACCCATTGGTCATAGAGTGGCTGCGCCACCAATCCGGCATTTTGCTGATAAATTTCAATCGCCAGCTCTTCAAACGGATACGCCTGCTCTTCCAGCAGCAAGTCGTATTGCTCCAACGCCAGTGCATCTAATCCTTTTGGTCGTTCAGAATTTAGCAACGCTGCGGCCATTTGCTGATATAAACTGGCAATCTGATATTGCGCCTGACTATAAAAATCGGCTACCTGCCAGCTCATACTGGTTTGCAGCAGCTTAATGGCGGCTGTCATATGGGTTTGTTTTATCTTTAAATTATCCCGCAGCGGCTGTTTAAGGCTTACCGCACTAAATAACATGCTGTTATGCAGGCCTAGCTGCAATGCGGCATCGGCCGCCAGATAGCGGGTACGCTCACTGCCGGCGGCTTGCTGGTCTGCATTTTGTTGATCAGTAAGTTGCTGCTCAGCAGTAACCATTTTTTGATACCAGAAGTTACGCCGGCTGACATCGTTTTGCGCCTTATACAGCTGTACCAGCCTGGCCCGGGCTTCCTGTGCCGGCAAGTGGGGCTGCGGATACTGATTGGCGTAACTGCGGTAAGCCAGGCGGGCCGCCTCACTGTTGCCGGCCTGCCAGTAGTAACCTGCCACTTTATACAATAATGCTTGCTGCTCAGCCCCCCCAGGTAACCGCGCAACTTGCTGGCTGATTAAGTCTGCAGCACTCTGCCAGTCCTCTAATTGCTCATAGCTATTTAACATAGCTTTGGTAATTGCCGGCTGTTCGGCGCTATCCGGGTAGCGCTGCTGATAGGCCTGCATCAGGCTGATTGCTTCAGGCAGGTTCTGCTGTTCAAGCTGCAGACTGATTTGCTGATAAGCCGCACTTTGATGGTATTCCGATTCCGGCAAACCCAGTAAGCGTTGTAAATGAGCCAGCTGCGCACTAACAGTTAAGCCCGTTTGCTGCGCCTGCTGATAAACTGCAGAGGCCAGCTGCTGGCTGAGCAACTGCCGCCTTTCAGTGGCAAGAGTGCTGTCAGCAGCCTGATAAATACTCAGCAAATGCTGGATGCTTTGTTCTGCCTGCGCATAATCGCCTACAGCCAGTTCAGTCTGGCTGACAATAAATAGAGCTTCGCGCACCAGCTGTGGTTTACTTTGCTGTGGATGCGGCCAGTCTGTTACCCGGCTGGCATAGCTTACAATCTTTGAATAAGCCTGTTGCTGATAAAGCTCGGTCAGCTGATTTAACGCCACCTGCTGGGCGGCCGGGTGCCGGCTGTGCCAGCGCACAAACTGCTGTTGCTGCTGCCACCAGATATCCGCTGCTGTCGCACCGGCACCGGTTGTATTGGCTAACTCTTCACTTAGCAGCAGCGCCCGGTATGCTGCTTGCTCTGCAGTAAAGCTACGGGCGTTAAGTTCAGTCGTGGGATAACCCAGTTGCTGATATGCCTCCAGTGCGGCCTCTTGCTGGCCACTGCCTGCCAGTGCCTCTGCCAGCAAATAACGCACATCATCTGTCAACAGCAAACTATCATCATTCTGCTCTGGCGCTAATAACGGCTGCACCAGCAGCAGTTGCTGCCAGTATTGCACCAGTCTGGCAAACTGCTCTGGCTTGTCTTCGTCGCTGGCTTGCTGCGCCTGCTGATAACCCTTGCGGCCAAAATAATCGAGATACTGGGCTAATTGCGGCGCCAGTTCGGCCTGTTCATCTGATCTGGCTTGTTGCCAGAAGGTCGTTGTCGGGCCAAACAGCCGGATAAAATCCTGCTGCGCCAGCTCTGCGTTGTCAGCTTCTGCATAATCCAGGTGGTATTGCACCAATTGCAGTTGCATGCGGGCGGCTGCAATAGCCAACGGCTGATCAGCAATAAACAAGCGGTAACTTTCAAGTGCCGCCTGATTTAACTCTTTTTCAAAAAGAAAGTCTGCCAGCGCCTGAAACAATGCGGCCTGATACGGCACCGGCCGCTGCTCTGGCGGCCCGTCGCGATAGTTTGCCCGCTGCAGCAGCGCCAATAAACTTGCTGCCTGCTGCTGATAACTCAGGGAAATGCTTAAGATCCGCTGCAACTCCTGGCGCAGGCTTTGCTGCTCATCCTCGCTAAGACGCTGGTGATAGGTTAAATCCAGTGCCTGCAAAAAGGCATCATCAGCAAAGGGATACTGCTGCAACTGAAAATGGCTCCAGCCGGTCATATATAACGCATGCTGCTGCAGCTCAGGCCCTGCCAGGCCGAGCACCTGCTCAAAAGCATTTAGCGCCTCGGGATAACTGGCCTGACTATAATAAATATCGCCAATCCGGAACCACAGCTCAGCAGCAAACTCACTTTGCGGGTAATGTTGCAGCAATAATTGCATCTGCTGCTGTGCCGCCTGGCTATCCCCTGTCAGATCAAGCGCCCGCGCCAGCTGATAATGAATAAGCTCATTGTTTGGATCGCCGGGAAACTGTTGCAGCAAGGCCCGGTATTCAGTAATCAACGAAGCTAACGCCTGCTGCTCCGCGTCCGGACTCAGCTCGCTTAACTCCAGTTGCCGGGTGTTCAGTTGCGATAAGCGGTAAAGCACTTTTTGCCGCACTTCCATTGCCGGGGCCAGAGCTAATAATGCCTGATACACCTGTTGCAATTTTGCTGCAGTAACCCGTTCCGGTTCAGGCAGCACTGCCTGATTAAATGGCGTTAATTCTGCCAGGGTAGGCCGGCGCACTTTTTTATCCGGTGCACTGCTACAGCCAGCTAACAGCGTTAACGCCAGCAACGAAGTGACAGCACAGGCCGCAGTGGTTCGCATTATTGCCCCTCCTGTGAGGTCAGCAATACTTGCTCCATTATCCGGGCAATAGCCTGGGTATTTAAGCGTTGCAATTCCAGCAGTTGTTCACGTTCCGCCAGCTGCAGTTGCTGTAAACCACTGTTCAGCCGGGCGAGCAGCTGTTGCTGCTGGGCGGCTAAAGCCATTTCAAACTGACTTTCCCGGGCTGTAAGCCTCGCCAGTTGTTGCTGTTGAGCCAGCAAACGCCCGGTTTTACCATCCAGCCGGGTTAAGCGCTTAAGCGCATCGTTACTGGCTGCCAGCTCTGCTGTCAGCTGCCGCTGCTGCTTAGCCAGTTGCCAGTGCCGCTCTGCCCTGTTGTATTGATAATGCCATTGTAAAATACCCTGTAACCGGCCTAACCGGCTGGCTGCCTGGTTAACATCGCGACCGGCGGCGCTAAGTGCCTCAACCCTGCCCTGCGCTCTACCCAGCATTTGCTGCAACCGGGCAAAATTTTGCTCAGTGTCATCCCGCCACAATTGCTGTGCCATTGGCTGTTGTCCGGCAGTTGCTATTTCAGCAGCCAGCTGCTCTGCCTGCAATTGCAATGCCTGCTGCTGAGCCGTAAGCCTGGGCAAAGCTGCCGTTAATAATTGTTGCTGCTGTGCCAGTTTAAACTGAACAACCTCAGTAAGGTTTTCCAGCCTTTGTAGCCGCTGCTGTTGCAACTGTTGCAAATATTGCACCGCACTAAGCTGATTATTTAACTGAAATAACGATGCCTGCTGGCGCAGCTGATAACGCTGCCAGTCACTGAGAGTCGCGGGCGTTGTCAGCTGTGCAAGCTGCACCGGGCTGGCGTGCCCGCTGTTGGCGGCCAGTTGCTGCTGATAATAGTTATCGGCCCAGCGGTATGCGGCCAGCGCATCTTGCTGAGCCAGGGCGCGTTCAAACTGATTACCCAACTGATGGGCAGCCAGCCAACTGGCCGCAGTGTAGGGATAACGGGCGATAAGTTGCTGTAATACCGCCAGCAAGGTTGGAATTTGCCGGTTTTCGGTTAAGACATCACGGTACAGCGTCATCGCCGGTAAGGTCAGGACACTGTTACTGGCAAATTCAGCCAGCACCTGCTGCGCCTCAGCCCATTGCAGCTGATCAACCAGCAGGCCGGCTTGCAGCAACTGCAGGTAATCAGCCAGTGCCTGCCGCTCATTGCTGTCGCTAAGCAGCGGTTCAGACCAGCGCCAGCGAAATAATTGCAACCAGAAGTCAGGTTGGGTATCTGGCAGCAACTGTTGCCTGAGCTTTACCAACAGCGCTAATGCCTGAGCAGGTTGCTGTTGCTGGCGCAGCGCCAGGATCTGATTGATGACGACGTACGGCAGCTCACTTTGTCCGGCCAGGCGGCTGAATACCTCAGGATCGGACACCGACACTGTTGGCCAGTTCAGTAATTGCTGCAACAGCTCTGCCTGGCCGGCCAGCTCAGCCAGTGGCTGGCTGAGCTGACTAAGATAGTGTCCGGCCTGCCCGCCATGCTGCTGCTCGAACAATAACCGGCTGTATTGCAGTAGCGCAATATTACGCAACTGGCGGGGCAAGGTGCCGCTAACGGTTTGATCATCCAGTAAGCGTTGCAGCAAACTGGCACTCGCAGCTGGCATGTCCAGCTGCAACAATAATCCGGCCTGTAACAGCCTGGCTTTAGCCGGCTCATCGGCTGCCAGTGATAACTGCAACAACGCCTGATAGTAGTCATCCAGGTAAAAATGCCAGGCTGCCAGCCGATAGTGCTTTTCTGTGGGTGATGCTGTGGAAAATTCTTTGCCTGCCTCGTGGCGTGACTCGTTGCCTGCCTCTCTACCTGCCTCTCTACCTGCCTCTCTACCTGATAAGGGCTCTGCTATTGCAGGTAGCAACAAGCATGACGCCAGCAGCGCCAATATAAGGGTTGTTACTACACTGTTATTCAGTTGCCGGACCATACTTCTACACTGAAATCAGGTTGGTAATTGGCACTGCTGTCGGTAATTTTCAGCTCCAGCAACATGGCATCATCTGCTTTGGTAAAACTGTGGCTGACTGCACGGCGATAATCACGGCCTTCTGGCCCTTTACCAACAAACACCGCAGTTAAGCTATGCTCACCAGCCCGGATATTACCTTTATATAAAGGCTGAATGGCGCCACGCTGCAAACCGGCAAGCTCACTGGCGGTATACAGATGGGCACTAACCGCCTGATCATTTATTGTTAGCTGAATACTATCCAGCTGAAAAAAGCTGCCCGCATCTACTGACACAAAAACTGCCAGCTGGGTTTGCGGTGGAAACAATAACTCCTCTTCAAGAATGAATAATTCACGATTCAGGGCAATCGCCTGTTGCTTTAACTGCTCCAGTT
Organism: Arsukibacterium perlucidum DSM 18276; assembly: GCF_000382165.1. Classification (GTDB taxonomy): domain Bacteria; phylum Pseudomonadota; class Gammaproteobacteria; order Enterobacterales; family Alteromonadaceae; genus Alishewanella; species Alishewanella perlucidum. Next base: position 258,485 of record NZ_KB907703.1, read on the forward strand.
GCTGTTGCGCCGACTCTTCCGGGTTAGCCAGCGCCGGCGGCGTAGCTAATACTAGCAACAGACTAAACAACCAAGATAAAGCGAGCAGATATCTCATGGTGCAACCCCACTAAAAATAAATACTGAAAAAGGCCCGATACACATTGGCAGTTAACCGGTACAAAGGTTCGGTACCGGCCTCGGCATTGGTGACAGTGACGTTACGAAAATTGTTGTAGTTAAACCGGATATGGTCCCACTCCAGGTTTAACTCCGGCTTGGCGGCTGGCCACCATGTCCAGCTGGCAAAACGGTAACTGGCGCCAATACCAACACTCAGATTATTAAAATCACTCAGCTCTTTGTCTCTGGCCATAAAGTTCTGTTGATCAGCGAATTCAAATAGATCAGCATAAAACGATGCCTGCCCCTGCTGATACCAGCGCACGTGGCCATCTAACACCCAACGCTCAGCAACCGGATGCACATATTCCAATTCGGCATCAAAAGCCCGGATATCCCAGCTATCCTGGTAATGGCGCAGCGAGGCTGTTAACGCTGCCCGGTACGGCAGATAAAATTTATTAACCAGCCCCAGTGCAAAACTGTTGCGGGTATTGGGATAAATCTCAAACTGATAGCCGTAGCCCAGCTCTGACAGCGGATCACGGTAACGCACACTGCGATAAGGATTGTTCAGAAAGCCCTGTTCCATATCGACATCGGCATTTAAGGCACTGATCCAGCGGGTACTCAGCACCTGAGTAATGCCCAGACTGTAGCTGTAACGACGTAATTGCTCACTGAAACTTTCATCGCCATTGCGGCCAATTTCATCGTCACCTATCGCCGCATTCAGACTCAGGGTGGTCATGCCGCCAAATGTATCATGGGCAACGCCAAAGGATACCGACTTAGCGTTGTAGTCATCTTCGTCACTCTGAGCATAATTCAGCGACAAAATACTGTTACCGGTAAGATAATCGACCCCAAGCCGGCTTTCTATCCGGGTTTCGCTGTAGGCCGATGCCGTAGCAACAACATCTATAGAGGCGCCTGATACCGTATCAACATAATAAAAACCTGACACCGAGACCTGCTCGCCAATTTTACTGCGCAGCATCAGTGCCGGTCCGTCAATCGACACCCCGCCCCCCTGATAACTGTGCTGCATCAGATCAATCCGGTTATCGGGCAGTACCGCGGCAGCCAGCGAGCTACTTAGCAGCAAAGCCGGCCAAAGCAGGCACGGCCATTTAGTTACAACCACAACCGCCCCCACCACTGCCGTCGGCGCCTTTCGCGGCTTCCCGCGAGTCGCGTACATGAGCACTGTGCTGCAGGGCGACCGGGTGGCGGCCAAAGGCCATAATCGGATCAGCCAGTTCTGCCCGCTGATAAGGCTTAACCCAGGGCTCAATACTGGCACAGCCAGCCAGGCTGAGTAACGCCACTACAGTGGCCAGCAGCTTAGTTGCGGAGCAGGGTTTTGATATCATTTTCATACTTTTGCTCATAGCCAGGTTTATAACCGCGATGGACACTGTGCACTTCGCCATCCTGATTGATAATGACGGTGGTAGGCATAGCCTGTACCTGATAGCTCGCTGATACGCTGTTTTCAGTATCAAACAAAATAGGAAACTCAACCCTGGTTTTACTCAGATACTTCTGAGCAGCGCTGCTGTCAGCCTCGACATTGACGCCCCAGATCTGCACGCCCAACGGTTGATACTTAGTGGCCAGTTTATCCAGCGCCGGCATTTCCTGAATACAGGGGCCGCACCAACTGGCCCAGAAATTCAGCACAATGATGTCTCCCCGTTGCTCAGCCAGCCGCAGATTAACGCCACTTAATGACTTCAGGGTAAAATCAGGGGCAATAGCTCCCGTATCAGCGCGGGCAGGCAGGGCGCTTAATGGCAGCACAGTTAACAACAAACTCAATAACAGTGTTTTCATACAACTTTCCCATTAACTAAAAATAAACAGCAAGCCCCAGCGCCACACTCAGGTTGTGGCTGGTCTTACTCTCAGCCAGAATAGTGGTTTCAAACACGTAGTCTGCCACCACCAGATCCAGCGCTAACCAATCAGTCAGATATAACCTGAACTGGCTGCCAAATTTAACCGCAAACACCTTGTCGCCGGCAAAGTCGACATTGCCGGCACCAGCAAACAACGACCAACCGTTATTAACTGCGTAATCACTGCCGAGGTATACCTGACCAGGCAGCAATACATAACCCAGCTCTGCGCCGTAATAGTGCCATTGCCGCTCATCGTCTGTTAACAGTGGCGCTGCACCGCTTAAACGCTCATACGATGTCAGGCCGGCTTTAGCAAGGGCGTATTCAGCACTGACATAAAAATCTTCATTAATGTGGTAACTAAGCTGCAATACCGCCAGGCCACTATTGCCAAAATCCTCTATGGCCAATGCCCCACCACGCAGGGCTATGGCAAAGTTCTCGGTATCCAGCCGGGCAGGTATCACCTGCGACTGCTTGACTTGGGGCTCAATCCGGGCACTGCTTTGCTGCGCCATAGCCAGTGGGCTTAACAACAATAAAGCGCTGGCTAGAATGCCAGGCGTAATCCAATTAACCATGTATTCGTCTCTTCATTAACATCGCGGTCGGTACTGACCAGCGCTCTGCGGTAGCGCAGGTTTGCCTGAACCCGCCGGGTCAGCGGATAATTCACACCAAGTTCCATTGTTGCCAGCGGGCTGCTGCGCTCGGCTGTCTGCACCAGCACGGTTCTCGGTCGGGTTAATAATACGCCGCCACCCAGAGCTATATAGGGCGACACCTGCCAGTGTGGCCATGGGCTGATACTTAACTGCAATAAATACTGTTGGCTGCTGGCTTGCTGGCCACTGCCCTGGCCGGCACTCAGCTCTAATGCTACTACATCAGAAAACAGGTAACTGCCGCTAAGCTGATAATAACTGGTACCGGCAAAATCACCGCCGGCTAAGCCCAGTTGCCAGCGGCGCTGGCCCTGCTCTGCCTGCCACAGTGTCGCAACGCTCTGCTCAGTACCAGCCGGATATAAATACTCGAGCTCTGAGGCTGCCAGCCACAACTGCTGCTGCCGGTATTGCACTTTAATCCAGGCCGTGCGTTGCTTCAGCAACTGCAAACTATCTTGTTTAAGTGCCACTTGCACTACCGGGTAGCCACGACCTGGCCCGGTTCGCAAATCGATAAAATCTTTCTGGACTACAACCTGCTGAGCAAAAACAGGTGCGGCTAACATTAGCAATAGCGTCCACAACCGAGCCATCTATTCAGGCTCCACAGCAAAGGGTGAGTTGTAATATTGGCCGCCCATATCCAGCCAGTGACTGAGCAGCCGCAATTCTGGTGCCGATAAATAGCCCTGATGGCTGCCGCCTGCACTAAATTTCTGGAAGAAACGCTGACTGGCCAGCGCACCACCAGCGCGCATGCTGGCCGGCACGGTAACAGCTACCATTACCGGTATCGGGTTGCCGTTCTCATCTAAAATTAACTCACCGTTGGCATCACGCAGAAATACCGGGTTACCATTGGCGTCTACCGCTGGCACCAGTCGGTCGACCAGCACACCACCAACTAACTCTTGTTCATTGTCGTTGCTTAGTAATTCCCGATAGCTGGCCATCTGCCCGGCCTGCAGATCTGAAGCCTGATCAGTAAGCTCTAACTGGCCTGCCGGCACTATGGCATTGCCGGCTGCATCGGTACGGCTATGGCAGCTAACACAACTGTTATCCCGGATTAACTCATTAGTTAAGGGTTCGAACTGGCGGCGGTCTAATTGCCACAATGGCTGGATATGGCTCGGGTAGTCTATCCGTAAACGACATGCAGCCTGCCAGCTGGTAAAACAATCCAGGCCAACCGGTGCCGGCGTGGCAAGATCGGTAAACTGATTCAGCTCTGCCGGATCAGGCTCCCTTAGTGCCGGATCTGTCCACATATCTGTAAAATCTAGCGCTGCGCTCAGCGTCTGCTCTCCCAGTAAGCGCGCCATAGTTTGGGCCATGGTTTCACCGGCATTAGGGGGTAATAAAGGATTAGCGTTGGGAAAGGATGCTGCCGCATTAGCAGGGCCCGGATTAATAGTCGGCCACTCGCCACTTTGCCGGCCGTGTGGCCGGGTATTATTGGCAGTGTGGCAGCCGTTACAATTGAGGGTTTCGCCAGCGGCCAGCGTTATCCATTGCTGATGCTGGGGCGATACAGCCTGGCCATCAGCATTAAGCAAACTAAGCGCCAACGGCACATTCGCCGGTACTTTAACCCGCACCGAGCCATCCGGCTGGACCGGGGTAATGCCAACTAACTCCCGCATTAACTGCCGCCGGTTAACCCCAAAAGCAAAATTCGGCACGTCGCGCACTTCCTCCGGCGGAATTGGCACGCCGCGGCTCAAACTTAAATAACGTAGCGGCCGCTGTGCTGCGCTGTTTTGCATCGGGTCGGCTAACTGGTCTATTGGCAATTCAGCCTCACCACCAATATCGTAAACACTGCGAATATCCAGAATTGCTTCCCCTGTGGCAGCCAATACCGGGTCAGCATCAGGGTTGGCAGGCAAAAATGCCGGCCGTGGATAGTCTTGCAACACTACCGCTTCGCTTAACAATTGCTGAGCAGAGCCTAACCTGACCGGTACCTGAGTTTGCTTTGCTAAGTCAAACAACCACAAACCAAAGCGGGGGCTCGCCGCCGGGTACTCGCTCGGATCATCGACCAGCGCGCAGCTGGTGACCTGCTGGTCTACCAGAACCTGACAGGGCGACCAGCTCACCAGAAACCGTTCAGAACCATCCTGTAAGACAAATACATTCTGCACCAGACCTGCAGGTTCCGGCCGGTTTGAATTATCAAAATTCCAGGGGAGTAATGGTGTTTGCGCCGGTAAATTAAGCACCTGCTGATACAGAGGCTGCTCGTTATCGCTGGCCAGCGCCAAAGCAATTTGCACTGGCGTGGCGCTCAGGTTGTCCTGCTGACGGCTGCTTAATAAGGCGGCAACCTCGCCATTCGCCAAGAGCAGAGGCTTGGCAAAGTCGACCTGACTGTTGTCCGGCCCGGTTTGATGAGAGTGCCAGCCATATACCAGCTGATTAGCGGAGCCGTCTGGCCGCATCTGGTACCAGTTAAACATATTACGATCGCTCTGGTTGTCCCAGCGACTGTATAAAATATGACCATCACTCAGCAACACCGGATAAAGATCATGGCTCAGATTAAAGCTGATTTGTTCAATATCCGAACCATCGGCATTCATTACATGCAGGTTAAAGGCGGGGCCCTGTAAGTCTTCATGCAGTCCGCTGTATTGCGGTTTGAATTCATCGAGCAGGATCTGGCGGGCTTTTTGCTGCCTGCTCGAGCTGAATACAATCCGACCGTCGGCCAGAAAACCGGGGCTAATGTCATGGCCCTGCTCTGCCTGCAACGGGTCAGCAATAACCGGCTCAACGCTACCGGTACTATGGTTATAACGCCAGATGCTCCAACTGGGCTGCAATTCATCCGGCACATCTGGTAGTTCTGGTGGGCGCAGCGCAAACAACAAGGTATTGCCATCGGGTGACACCACCAAATCTTTTACATCGTATGCGGCATCAGCAGTAAACAAGCCGGCCAGTAACTCACGCTCCTGCGACTGGGCGAACGCATTCTGTTTAATAATAAGTTGGGCGCCCGGATTAAACTGCTCGGGAGCAGCCAGATTATACTGGTAGAGATTACCGTCTTCATCCATTAGCGGCCGGACAACAAAAGCCAATGGATATTCCTGCGCAACCGGATCGTTAGGTTCGTCCTGCACGCTGATATCGGCATCGCAACCAACCAGCCAATATATACCGGCCAGCAACAGTAAGGTGTGTTTAATCATTATTAGTAGTACCGGCCACCTACAGCGATGACAACATTGTTAATAACTAAGATGTTAACAAAATAAGTTGTTAAGTAAAAAACAGGCGTACCAGATTAACGCTGGCTATAAGGTAGGGCAAGACAAAATTTTATGCACTGTTAAGGCTGGGTTTGCCGCTTGCCTGTATGTGAAACAACAGTAAAAAGCCAGCTAACAACATAACCCGCTTTCTCAACGGTTTAAGCTTGGTTCTCAAACCGTACCAGGCGTTTTCAGCCCGTTACACGGCCAGTTCCAACAAGAAAAAAGCCAGCAAAAATGCTTAATGCCGGTCAGTTAAGCTGACCGGCATTTTTCTTTCTGACAGGATACTTCAATTTGCTTGATTTTACGCAGCGGGGATAACATCGCTCTCGTCTTCCGGGCAGCAGGAAGTATGAAGCCATTGCCGTAATATCCATTACCACTCGTGGAATACGGCCCGGTGACACATAAGGTAATGTGGCGAGCTGGAACACGATGTGACTGGCAGCCTCCTTGAAGCTTAGCTGGCTTGGCGAGATATCTTTACCTAATGATGCGGCCATAAGAACCATTTGATAGCGAATGA
>NZ_KB907704.1 GCF_000382165.1 Arsukibacterium perlucidum DSM 18276
AACAGAGCCATTCCCAATACGGCCCATACCATTTGCTCCATAGGCAGCCGACGGGTCCGGATGGTTGATACGCCTGCAATACCAAGTCCTGTCTCAATAAGTGCAGGGTCTAGAACATCCGACAGACTGTCGAAACTAATGGTATGGCTGTTTACTAAAACGGTCTCAAGAGCTTGGCTAATGTGCATAAAAAAGGCCTACAGGGTTTATTCTGTAAGCCTTTATATACCAGCCCTTGGATCGGTCAACCGATCTGAAAAACTCTTATCTGATCGGCATTACGCAACTGCGGCCTTTGTTTTTTGTGCGTCTAATGTTATTTAGAGCAAAGCTAGGACGATTAAAAACGCTATTTTGCGAAGTCCGCGTTAGACCAGGGTGCAAATATGCGCCCCTACATGGGGTTTGGATTTTCACCGGAGTTTGGTTGTATAACGCACTTGGGTAGGGGCGCATACTTGCGCCCATATCGCGAATTATTAAAGGCAAAACATTGTTTCTGCTCGCCTTGCAATCTGTCGTGCTATCTACTTACTGACTTTTGGCAGAAAAGGCGGTTTCGGTATCTGCAGCCCGCAAAAACTTAAGCCAGTATTTTAACCTTAAGGGTCAGATCCAGTTGTTACTGGAGCTAACCACTGCCAGCAGCAATGAGCAAGTGCATTCAGTAGTGGCTTTTAGCCTGCGTGCCGAGTTTAAAACCAGAATGTCGGCAAATGTGATTTTTATTGAGCTGATTGGCGACTACCTGCAGCAATTTACCCAGGCTTGTTTTAGCGATGAGCAACTACGCCAGTTTGCTGCACGGTTAAATATGGCGGCGGATAGCAGAAAAGTACTGGGTAAGCTGCATATGCAGCAGTTTGATGCTTAATCGTTATCTACCGACTGAAGGTAGTTACGCCATTCCTGTGGCCGAACTGGATGTTATGCGCAGTTTTGATGCGCAAGAAGTTTGCGCTATACTTCTGTGCAATGTAAATCGAGTTAACCTGGTTGGAGCTTACCATGAGCCAGAATACCAAAGCGGCTTGTAACACCTCAGTTGATGCCAGTTTACTGGCTGAGGCTAAAGCGCTGAAGATCAGCCCCTCTGTTGTCCTGGAACAGGCATTGCGTAATGCAGTGAGTCAGGCGAAAGCTGATTTATGGCGGGCACAGAATGCCGATGCCATCGCAACTTATAACCAACAAATTGCAGAGCATGGCACCTTTGCTGAGCGTTTGGGGCAGATTTAGTGCTGCAGCAATTTGGCGTTGCCCGTATCGATCAGCAGCTGGTGGTAGTGCTTACTAACACCCTATTTCATGAGATTGATGCGTTGTTGGTTGCAGTAATTAAGCCGCAAAATAAACAGGCTTTGCTGACCGCTTTTCACCTTCCGGTGCGGATTAACGAGCAAGCTCACTTTATCGATTTGCTTGATATAGCAACGGGTTCCAAGAAGCGTTTAAAAACTACTGATGTAACTTTGCAGCAGTATCGGCAACAAATTAAAGCTGGCCTGGATCTACTGATTGACGGTTTCTGATAATTACCAGGTTTGCTGTGCAAACGCAGTAAATCTGCTGCCGGGCTAAAAACCACCGAAGTTACTCATACTGCCAGCATTCAAAAACCAGCTGCCCTGACGGATAGGGCTCTGCTTTGTTGCCATAATGCAACAGCTCCAGCCTGGCGTGATGTTTACCGTGGCCGGGGTTGAAATAAGACGCGCTAAAAGCTCGGACCGGTGGTGCTGGGGCTGGCTGTTTTATTTCAAGGTAAAAATCTAATATATAAGGCTCATCGGTAATGTCAGTGCGGTGAACACCAACAATAAAAGTATGGCCATGCACATCAAATAATGGCTTGGCAGTAGCATCATCAGCAGTTAGCGAAATGGCCTTATCCCGAAGGTCGTCCAGGCTAAAACCTGGATAATCTAGCGGGATAAGGTGGCAACTGAGATTCAGCTTAGTCTGGTTGGCATGTGTGGTGGTGGTTAACAGCATCGTTAAAGATACTGTGGCAATGCCAATGCCGTATGAAACGGCTTTTGGTTTGTTAATAGTCATTTGTAATGGCTTTAATTATACCTGCTAACCAGATACAGGTTTATTGGTATTAAACTGTGGCAATAACCGACATTTTTGTCGGTCGGGAGACTCCGCACAGTCGGCGCGCGCCAGTTCAATGCAGTGCTCTGGGGTACTGGTATAAACCATTACCTTATCGTGTAACCACTGGCGTGATTGCAGCTCACATTCGCTGTATCCCTGCCCTTGCAGGTAACTGGCCGAAGGGAAGTGAATAAGTTGCGGCAAAATTACCGCCAGGCCCAGCCCGATAAAAAACACCAGACTCGCCCGCCTATTTTGCCTTGCAGTTACAGTTTTGCCCTGCAATTTTCGCCCGCCAAAATACAACAACATGCTGCCAATTAATGCTGCGCCGAAACAGTAAAAAGCGCCTTTGTTTATAGTTACTGCTGCGGCATCATTAAGCAGACCACTTATTAATACCAGAAGGTAGTAACCAAAGTAGCCAAAGCCAAAGGTAGTTAGCAGCGCAAACACCCCCAAACCCATGGCAAGTTGCCATGGCGCCAGTTCGTTCTCATCTTTTTGCATTAATACAACCTTGGCGATAAAAAGCGATCTAATTGATGTTTAGCGGCATCAATAATAATTCTTCGTGCAGAATCAACAATGTAGTCAAGCACTGGTTTTGCTGCACGTGAAGCAGTTTGTGATGCTCTGTTCTGTAAATCTCGGCGCAACTGTTGAGCGTAATTCTGTGATCTTTCAGAAAGCTCTTCTAATCCTCTGACAACTTTATCCGATATACCAAAATGTTCATCTAAATAGTTAAGGGCTGGAGTTAATGCTAAACCTACCAGCACCACAGCAGCTATAGGGCCAACCGCAATACCTATGGCGGCACCCACAGCAATTGCGCCCCATGCTACACCGGCGGTAATCGCTACTTTTACAACATCAACGGCTAAGTAGCCAATCAGCTGAGTTAATGTAGCCTCATCGCGCAAAAAGAAATCGGCGATTCGGTAAGCCCCAACCAAAACAACGGTAAGAATTCCACCTGATCTGACAGCAGCTTGTGCTGCATGTTTACCTAAACCCAGGGCCATTACCTGAGTATTATTTGCCAGATATCGAGTGCCGGTAAGTATTCTACGTAATCCAGCATGACCTTTGAGAATGATATAAGACTTGCCATTATATGATTTTACATATGCCTGCCCCAAGCCACCCAGAGCATAACCCAGCTGCGCCAGTTTAGTCATATCTCCACCTAAGGCGAGGTAGTTAGCGCCGAACTCTATACTACCTTTTACTTGCTCCCAGAGGGATTTTGGCTCAGCGTTACCTCGAGCTGCCTGACTATTTACAATTTCATCCATCATTTCAGGTGAAATAACACAGACCTCGTGTTGGTTTTCTTGAATCACCCGTTGCATACAGTGTTTTTGTTGATCTGTCAGCATAAAGATTCCTTATGATAGCCATAAATTATCTAAAGGATTCTAAACGCCACATCCTTATCGTTCAAATTAAATTTACATTTAACTTTTTATGTTAATTATTTTGTATCCGAGGGGTGAGGTGCGCGTTTTTTTAGCGCACTCAATGCTCAATAAAATTTTGGGTGGTCATCATCTGCCAACCGGCGGCTATCTAAACCGCACCTGCTGCAAATGTGGGTTTGGCACTGTTACCTGCAGCAGCGCAATATCGTCCAGCACTACCCACTGCTCTGCACCTGCCTGTTCCAGCACCAGACATTCCTGGCGCGCGCTGTTATAGCGGGAGTCCAGCGCGGTACCATAAAGTTCTTCGCCCGAGACCAGTGTCAGACAGAGCGGGTAGCGGTAAAGGCAGACAATCTCAATATAATCATGCAAATCACAATGAAGCATCGTTACTCCAGCGGGTTGTTTAGTTGTTGATTGTTAACGCTGCCTTTTTATATTTGCGTGGCTTGAATCGCCGCCATAACAACACTATGCCGCTCAGGGTAAAGAGCAGGGCACTGCCTGAAAATATGATAAGCAATGGGTTATTAAAGTTACTGCGGTCCTGATAATCCATAATATGCAGCATCCAGAAAAAGTCGAACCAGCGCCAGTTATCTGTGCGTACCCGCAGCACAGCGCCGGTGGCCGGGTCGAGATAAAAGCGGCTGTTATCGCTATCGGCAAACTGTATCTGCCATAGAGGCGCGGGCAGGTGCCTTACTTCCTGTGGCAGTTGCTGCAGCAGTTGGGCCGCTTGTAGCTCGCCGTCGCCCTGATACTGCGCTAAGGCCAGCAAGCGGATGTCTTGTTCAGCCAGTTCTGCCACAAGTTCTCCATTAAGGGCGCTGTAGCGATACACCCCTGCGGTATCATTAACCAGATAAACCGGCGTTGCAGTTAGCTGGTCATTCTGCCAGCTCAGCCGTTGGCTCAGGCTAAGGCTGGCTTGTGGGGTATGTTGATGTAACACCTGTTGTGGGCTTATGGTAGCTTGCTGCCAGTTAGTGCTGACAACCTGGCGTAAATGATCCCCCCGCACCTGCTCTATTGGCAGAATGGCCATTACCAGGCCACTTACAAACCATAGGGTGATCTGGACAACCAGAATAAGGCCAAGCCAGTTATGCAGGCTGCGAATAAATTTAAACATTTTTTATTATTCTGAATTAGCTGATAATTTATCAAAACAGATAACTACCTTAACTGTAAAGCAGTATATTAGAAACGTTAGGGGTCAGATCCAATTGTAACAATTCCAACTTAAGCTACGTTTTCATATTGAACTGGAACACAACATCGAATAGAACCTTTCGTGTATTTGGGTTGTTAGCAAACAAACTGACAAGCCAGCAAACGTCAACACGCCCTGATTACCAATGATATAATTTAGTTACAGTAAACCCCGACCCGGGAAAACAGCTATTGCTGCATGATGATTCCCTTGCTAGCATCAGTTAACAATTATTATGAGACACTTTATGCGCTGGATGCGATTTTTTTTACCGCTGCTGTTATTGATTGCTGTTCCGGCACCTGGCCTGCAACAGTATTCAGAGGGGGCCTGCATTTTGCTGGACCAACAGGTACAGCGTTTTAGTCACATCCCGCAAAGCAGCAATTATCGCAATGCAAAAAGCGAATATGATAGAAAATGCCTGAAACCGACCAGAACTGTTCAGCCAGTAACAGAAGCACGGCGTGATACTCCGCCCGTTAAACCAGCGCCCCGCCAACCTGAAGCTGTAGTGGTCAAGCCTGTAGTCCCTGAAGTGAAACAGCCTGAAGCGGCAGTAACAGAGACTGCCGTGCCTGAAACTACAGTGGTCGACCCCAGCCAGGTAGCAGAAGCATTAGCTACTCCGGCAGCAGTAGCAGAGGAACTGCTGCAGGCTGAACCTGCAAAGGACAAGCCGGCTGAAGAGGCAACGCCGGTAGTTGCTGAGAGCGATTTACCGGTAACGATGCTACCTGTTCCCATTGTTGTTCCGGCAGATGAAGCCGCCCTGTCAGGTGACTGGTGGCAGTTTGATAATCTGCTGGCCCGGATACTAAACAACCTGCCGCTGATTATCGCCAATATCTTTGCCTTTTTACTGACAGTGTTTCTGCTGACCAACTGGCTTGGTCTGAACCTGCCAGGTTTTAAAGGAGTGTTTGCTGAGTACAAATTAAACCGGCTGCTACGCTGGCGCCTGGCCCGTGGCTATCGCCATTTCCGTAAACTAAAATTGCTGACCGCGAAAGAAGAGCTGGTGATCGTCGATCACCTGGTATTAAGCCCTTTTGGGATTTTTGTGATTATGGTGAAGGGTTATCGTGGCAGTATTTTCGGCAATGTGGCAGAAGCTAACTGGATGCGGCATTACTTTGGCAGCAAAAAGCAATTTATGAACCCGCTGCATCAGAACTTTAAACATGTTGAGGCGATAAAACACCACCTGCAGCTGCAGGGTACAGATTTAGCGCAGCATGTGCATTCAGTGGTGGCGTTCAGCCGGGTAGCCCAGTTTAAAACTGACATGCCGGCAAATGTAACCTATGTTGATACTGCGCCAGCGTACCTGAAAAAATTTGAAGAACCCTGTTTTGATGATGATCAACTAAACCGTTTTGCTGCCTTATTACGCCAGGCCAGTACTGCTAATTAAGGCTTGTTGGCGGTATGTTCAAGCAAGGTAAGATACAAGCGTAAATCCAGCTCCAGCTGATGATAGGCTGGCTCCATATGCAGGCAGAGTTTATAAAAAGCTTTGTTATGGTCTTTTTCCCGCAAGTGTGCCAGTTCATGTACCACTACCATTTGTAATAACGGTAGTGGTAATTGCCTTAATAAAGCGGCCACTCTTATCTCATTTTTACTTTTCAGTTTACCGCCCTGCACCCGGCTGATTTGAGTATGGGTACCCAGGGCATTATTGATAACATGAATTTTCGGGTCAAACACCACCTTGCTTAGCGGCTCACTGCTTTTCAGCCACTGCCGTTTTAACGCCATAGTTAACTCATACAGGGCTTTATCAGTTTGCACCGGATGGCTTTGCTCGGGGTAGCGTTGTTGTAAGGCAGGCTCTAATTTGCCGTCGGCCAGCAGCTGGCGCACCTGCTGCTGCAGGCTAGCAGAGTAATTACGAAGGTAGACCAGGTCTTGCATTGATACCGCTCAGTGATTACCAGGTTTCGGGCGATGCATAATAGCTGATCTTACTGCCAGACAGAACAGCAGCTTACGCTGACATCCCCTCACTCTGGCAACCGCTGAAAGGTTGCTTTGGTATTGGATGCCATAAAATAACTTTGCCATTGCTCTAATGGTAATTGGTACTGCACGGTTTGGTCTTTATAACCCACGGTAGTGGTACCGTCTGGTTGCCATGATAAATGGATTAAAGCCGTTTCGCCGGGCGTAATGTCACTGGCCAGCGCTTTACGAAAGGGTTTATAACCCGGCATGATATATTCAATCAGCAGCAGTGCTTTCTCCGCGGTTTTTGGCTGCAACAATGATACCCGCAGGTAATCGTTATCCGGGTCGCCAATTTGGACATGAGCATAAGCGGTTACATTTTTATCCTCTAAAGCCAGTGGGGTAAGCGACATATTAAAACTGACACTGGCCGGCGCCTTTTCCAGCGGTAACGGATAAAGCCCGAATTTACCGGGCGGTACATGCAGCGCCAGCAAACCAGGCTTCACTTTGCCGGCATTTTCAGCCAGCTTACCGGGGGCTGGCGACATACTGTGGTCGGGCTTGTTACTCACCCGGTAGAACTGTTTCACCCCACCATCTTCGGTTTGCACCGTTACCTGGCTATCGTTCTGCTCAAGTACTTTATTACAGATATTCTGATCGTCAGGGGTGTAAGGTAACTCGGTAACGATATCAAAAGTTTTATAGGTCAGATTCTGGCACAACTGGTCGCCATGCCGGCGCCAGTGGCCGGTAGCGATGTAAAACGAATCGTTAACAACGCCATAGCTATAAACTTCGCCGTTTTCAAAGTACGACACATAGCCATCACAGGTTGAACCTGCATCTGCAGATTGACACCACTTGCCCGGCCGGGCGTTGCTGAACGGGGAAAACAGCACAGCTGCTATTGATAACAACAGGGTACAGTAGAGGGTATACTTCATTATTACCTCATCTATTTTACGTCTACTACGCACCCACAATAGGCAGCCGCTGTACAAAGATCAACCTAAAGCGGGTTTTAATTTGAGCTATTTTCAACCACTCTTTTAAGTCGTTGTTGCAGCGGCTATTGTTGTTTTTTGCCTGAAATGTTGACTTAAAACCTGCGAAGGTTGGCAAAGTGCTGCGTAGCTGAGACAATCTGGCTTTGCATAGCCAATGAGAGCATTATGGAAGGCACTCCTAAACAACCCTCTAATTTATCTTTGTTATTACAAAGTTTGCTGGATGAGGCGCGGCAATTACCTGACGCTGGCAAGGTGGCTGATTACATTCCGGCACTGGCGGCGGTAGCGCCCGATCAGATTGGCCTTGCTGTCGCGACCATTGATGGCCAGGTGCACAGCGCAGGTGATGCTGATACCCGCTTTTCCATTCAAAGCGTGTCGAAAATATTTGGTTTGGTGCAGGCGATGAACCGCAAAGGTGATGCGCTATGGCAGCGGGTACATATGGAGCCCTCGGGCCAGCCTTTTAACTCTATTGTCCAGTTGGAATGGGAGCACGGCATTCCGCGCAACCCCTTTATTAATGCCGGCGCGCTGGTGGTAGCTGATATGCTGGTCAGTCATTATTCGGCCAGCAAGGCAGCAGCCCTTACATTTATCCGCCGTCTGGCAATGACTGAACAAATCTGGGTAGATAACGCGGTATACCATTCGGAAAAAGAGCACGGTAACCGCAATGCAGCGCTGGCTTACCTGATGAAAAGTTTTGGCAATATTGAAGCCGAAGTACCCGATGTACTGGACCACTACTTTTATCAGTGCTCTATTGAAATGAGCTGTAAACAGCTGGCTCTCAGTTTATTGTTTTTAGCCAACCGCGGTGTGCATCCGGTAACTGAGCAGAGCATTTGCAGCAGACGCGATGCGCACCGGGTTAACGCTATCCTGTCGACCAGTGGCATGTATGATCAATCAGGCGAGTTTGCCTTTACTGTGGGGTTGCCTGCTAAAAGCGGGGTAGGTGGTGGCATTGCAGCAATAGTGCCTAATTACGGCGTTATTACTGCCTGGAGCCCGAAATTAAATGATTTTGGTAACTCCTGCCGTGGTATGCATATGATTACCCAGCTGGCAGGGCAGCTGGGGTTATCGGTTTACTAGCGTTTTGGCAGATGAATCCCGGCAATCATGCAGCGCAATGAACCCCCGGCTGATTCAATAGTACTGACGTCTATCGGCAACAGCTCAGCGCTCTGGCGGATAATCGCAATTTGCGCCGGGGTTAATGCCTGAAATGCGGTGCTGGATAATGCCAGCACCTTACCCTTGCTGCCTTGCAGCTCAATGGCATTACCACAAAACCGGCTAATTTGCTGATTACTCAGTGCTATTACCGTTTTATGCTGGCGGGCAAAGCTGTCCAGTAGCCACGGCCGCTGTGCTGCCGGAACCATATCCAGGCCAATCAGCACAAAGTGTTCTGCCAGACACATTAATACATTAGTGTGGTACACCGGCTGGCCATTGGCATCCATCGCTTCAAACAATACCGGCTGATAGCCAAGTTCCTGGCATAAAGCATTAAACAGGTTTTTATCGGTGCGGTTCGATGCCACTGCATAGGCAATAGCCGCCTGCTGATCCAATACCATCGAGCCAGTGCCTTCCAGAAACTGGCCCTGCTCAGCCAACGGCGATAAATCACGATATGCCGTTACCTGATAGTGCTGTTGTACAAAATCGATAATATCCCGGCGTACTTCCAGCCGGCGGTTAGGTACATACATCGGATAGCTGATTAGCTGGCCACTGGTATGGGTACTGAACCAGTTATTGGGAAACACTGAGTCAGGCGTGCTGTTGCCTTCATCTTCAAATAAATGAACAGTAATGCCGGCAGCGGTAAGCTGCTCAGCGGCATGCGTTACTTCAAGGTAGGCTTGCTGGCTGATCTGCTTGCTGCAAGCCACTACCTGAAAGGCATTGTCTGACATAGTTTGTGGGTTAGACACAAACTGATGCGGCCGGATCATAATAATATCGTGCGGGGTATTCAGGTTTGCTTTCATCGGCTTTTCTTAGCTTAAGGTTGTTCTTGTAGTCCAGAGGGATATCGATTTTTTAATCCGTGCAGCACTTTTGGCAAAGTGGCCACTGGCTGCGGCGCACACTATAGCCGGGGCGCCCCTGACTGTATAGTGCACCGTGACCGTTTGCCGGAACTATGATAAAACAACAGCCTTATCGCAAAATTTACCCGGGATACTTATGTTCAAGCGTGGAATGGTTACCTTCGTTACTGGCTTAACTTTACTGCTGGCCGGACTGCTGGCTGGTTGCAGCCCGGCAGCGCAAAATGACAACAGCTATACTCAGGCTGTCGCGAAGGGCACCAGCCTGCAACAGGCCAAAGCGCAGGGCATGGCTGAACTCACTGTGCTTTATGTTGCAGCTGAGGGTTTTGCGTACACTGATAGCCAGAACCAGCTGACCGGCGTTACGGTGGAAATAATGCGCGACTTTGCCGGCTGGCTTAACAGCACCCGGCAACTGGCTGTTACCCTGAACTTTGAGGCTGAAACCGACTGGACCCGTTTTTATCAGCGGGTTGTCGCGGCAGACGGCGGCGTGTTTGGCCTGGGTAATGTCACTATTACTGAAGCCCGAACGCAGGAGCTGCAGTTCTCCCCTCCCTATTTAAATAATGTTGCGGTGCTAATCAGCCACGCCGATGTGGCAGAGCTGGCCAGTCTGGCGCAACTGGCCAGCACATTTGGCGGGATCCAGCCATTGGCGTTTAGCGGCACCCTGCACGAAGTCCGGGTAACCGCGTTGCGGGACCGGTATCAGCCGCAGGCGGAACTTGGCCGGGTAGGGTCTAATCAACAATTACTGGAACTGGTGGCATCGGGTGCCTGGTACAGCTATGTTGATGTCTATAATTTCTGGCGCGCCCGGCAACAAGGTATGCCGTTACGACATCACCCTGTGGCCAATGATAGCGCTGAAACTTTTGGGATTATTATGCCGCACAGCAACGACTGGGCAGAGCTGCTGACTGAATTTTTCAACGCCGGCCCGGGCTATCGCAATAGCGGGCGCTACCAGCAGATTTTACAACAGCACCTTGGTCCGGAGTTAGCTACGATGTTAGAGCAAGCGCGATTGGCACAGCAGTAACGGCTTATATTGTTTGTGGCTCCAGCGAGCTATACTGGCGGATCTGATTGCGGCCATTGTGCTTGGCCTGATAAAGCGCCTGATCGGCCCGCGTGAGCAGCTGCTGCCAGTTTACGGTGGGGTTACTGCTCGCTAAACCGGCACTGATAGTCAGGTTAAGCTGGGGATAATTAGCCAGCACTGTACCTTCAATTGCTTTACGGATACGGCTGGCAATTTGATTAGCCACATTGCTATCGGTGTCGGGCAAACATACTACAAACTCCTCTCCGCCATAGCGGAACAGCAAATCGTAGCTGCGTAACTGGGCGCTGGTTACAGCGGCAATATGGCGCAGTGCGGCGTCTCCTGCCAGATGGCCGTATTGATCATTTACCTGTTTAAAGTGGTCTATATCAAATATCACCAGGCTGCAATAACTGCCCTGGCGTTGGCAGCGGTCCAGTTCAGTTGTAATTTTTTGTTCCATTGAGCTGCGGTTCAGCACACCGGTTAACGGATCGCGTTCTGAACTTGATTGCAAAGCCAGCTGTTGTCGCCGGTAAACCAATAAAATGCCGCTGCCGAAGACTAAAATCGCAAAGGTGGTCAGGCCGAAAAAGCCGAGGCTGTGCAGCAGGGTACTGCCGCTAATCAGCGATAACTCTGTTTGCTCAGACAATACCAGCATAAATCGCAGACTCAACTGCATGATATTAAAAATAAATGCCAGTTTAAATGCCAGGTAAACGCTGCTCAGGGCAGGATCGCGTTGGCCGAATAACAACCGCAGGCTCAGCACATTAATCCAGATCATCACCGGGAAGTTTAATAACAAGCGGTTAACTGTTGCCTGCTGGGCGAAGTCAGTGAAATGCAGGCAAAACATTACCAGCGCAGCAGCAAAGAACCAATATAACCTGACATGGTGCTGAAAATACCGATATAGCCCGGCCAGGAGTGCCAGATGAATACCCAGTGTAAGATTGTTACTTAATGCCGGCGCTAGCCAGTATGGTAATGGCTGGCCAAGATGAAACAGGGTGGCTAAGGTGGAACTGACAAACATACAGCAGGCTGCAACCGTCCAGTACAACAGATACTGTTGCCTGGTATCTGCCAGAAATAACAGCAGTAACAAGGCAGAGGCAGTACCAGCGATAAACTGGTTAACGATGGTTAAAGTAAGTAGATCCATTTACTTATGTTCCGGTTGTAGGTTCAGCCGGACAGTAGCACATTTGTTTCTAAAAACGAACATAAAAAATGACTAATAAAGAAACATGTTGATCTGAAATAAGAAAACGTAAACAAAGAGTACTGAGCCTGTTGGCAGGATAATACTGTGCTGTTGAGCGCCGTGCAGTTGAGTTGGCTTAGCGCTTATATTGGCTGGGACAATACGCCCGGCTGATATCCGGGCTGCGCAACTTGAGATGTTTGGTATTGCGGCCGCTGACCCTGGCCCGCCATAACCGGAACGAGCCGGGTTTCAGCTCGCGGCGCATCAGGCTAATCACCGCAGCTTCGTTCAGGCCATACAGCTGCTCAATTGCCTCAAATGGCGTGCGATCTTCCCAGGCCATCTCAATAATGCGCGATAAATCTGCCGCGCTGAAGTGGTGGCTCATGGCGTTGTTTCCTGTTCACTTTGGATAAATTTATCGCCCAGTAAGCCTGCGCCTAAATGGCCAACTTTAACGTAAATTAAAGCCCCTTCAGCTTGCGTAAAAGGAGTATGTTGGCTGTAGCGCGGGCTGCGTATCCAGCTACCAGCAGGATATTGGCCATATTCGTCGCAGAACAAGCCTTCAAGTACCAGAATTTCCTCACCGCCGACATGAATGTGCCGGTTAAATTGGGTATCCGGTGCCCAGCGTACCAATGCCGTACTTACACCATCGTGTTCATGTAGTGGCAGTACCGACAAGCCTGGCACCAGCCCGGGGCGCCATTGTTGCTGATCGGTATTGATTGCCAGCTGTTGAGTGTCAGTTGCCGCAAATTGCCAGAGCTTAACCAGTAAGGTACAACCGTTTTCCGAGAAAGGCTGATGCGAGCTACCGGGCGGATTACGCAAATAACTACCTGCCGGGTAATCGCCATGTTCATCGCTGAATACACCGTCCAGCACCAGAATTTCCTCACCGCCATCGTGAGTGTGGCTGCTATAGCCACTGCCTGCGTCGTAGCGGACAATACTGGTAGCCCGGGCCACTTCAGCGCCGGCGCGGTCCAGCATCATTCGGCTGACACCTGCCAGCGGTGAAGCAACAAATTTGTAGTCAGCGGGCAGGATTACTGCCCGTTGACTGAAATTACTGTTTAATTGCATTGCCGGTTATGCCTTAACCAAAGTGGCAAAAACACAATTTATTACCATCATCATCTTTCACGTAAGCGCCATAAAAAGTATTTTCGATACGCTGGCCCGGTGCGCCATCACAGCTGGCGCCAAGCGCAATGGCTTTGTGGTAGAGCGCATCAACTTTTTCTTTAGAGCCAGGCTGAAAAGACACCATATTACCATTGCCCGGGTTGGCTGGCTGACCGTTAAACGGTTCACACACTGCCAGCATTGGCTGCGCCAGATTTTTACCGAAAAAGGCAATGCGTCCCATATCAAGCAGCGATTTGCTGCCAAGATCGCCTAACAGCTGGCTATAAAAGGCCTTGGCGGCGGTTAAATCGTTAACACCTAACGTCACATAACTGATCATGCTAATACTCCGGTTGTTTAATACTAACTCACTATGGGGGCTTAATACGCAGTAAGCAAACAACTGGAGCAGAGTAATTGGTGTTTTCTTTAGGTTGCTGCGCGGAAATCTTCGTCTTACTGTTGATATACTTTGTTACTAGCTGAATTGGTGCTATCAGATGGTGGTATAGTCGATTATCGTTACAATAAGTTTGTGTTGTTGACTAAAGGTAATTAAGGCTGATTATGCGAAGATTGTTAATCATGATGTTTTTTTTGAGCTTTGCAGCTAACGCAAGCACAGAAATACGTCTGGGGGTGCATAATTTCCCGCCGTACTTTGTGATGAAAGATAATGATAATTGCGGTGGTGAAGCGGTAGAGCTCACCCGTGAAATTTTGCAAACTGATGGAGTAGAAGTCCGCGCTATCTGCGCGACACCGGCCAGACTGTATAAAATGTTAAGCAGTGGTGAAGTAGATTTAACTATTAATATTAAACAAACTAAAGCTCTACCAGATAATATCAGCTTTGTGGAACCGCCTTATGTGACGTTATCTTTGGTTTTACTGAGCTATATCGGCCAAACTAAAATACCAACGTCGACAAAGCCAACTACTATTGCGGCGATTCGCGGTTTCGATTATCTGGGGCAACGACAGATCTTATCTGATCTTGGCTATCAGTTTATTGATATGCCGGATAGTATTGATGCGATAAAAATGTTTGTCAGGGGGCGTACCGATGCGTTACTTACTTATGAAGCACCGTTTAACTATTACCTGAAACAACAACCCTCAACAGGCATGCAGCCATACCAACGCAAGCTACTTGAAAGCATTGGTACTTTTTACGTGATATCTGATCAATCACCATACAAAACGTATATCGGTACTAAGTTAGCTGACTTTGCCGCTGCAAAACAAATAAGCCAATTCAGGCCGTAAGGTCTTTGTATAACAAGAATATCATTCTCAAAAGCCTGCATGCTGCTGAAGTTAAGCTGGCTATGGCCAGGCTTATTTATATGCCTGGCCTGGTAAATTTGCAGATATAAAACCCCTTGCTACTGTAAAAGTAATGACGACTAATTGTGCTGTGGCTTGACAACCAACACATCGCAAGGGGTATGCCGGCTTAAGTAGTGGGCGGTATCACCAAACAACACCGAACTGAAGTTATCTGGGTGGCTGTTGCCAATAATGGCCAGCTGACACTGGTAATTCTGCACAGCTTTGGGAATTTCATCGTCGGGCAGGCCTTCGCTCAGATGCACGGTCTCTGCTCTTAACTGATGCTCTGCCAGGTAAGGTGACAGTTTATCACTGTGTTGTTGCTGGATATCAGGTAGCGGGGCAAAGCCATGATTGCTGTCGTAGGGCAGGCTCATACTGTAATCGTCTGCCTGGTAACAGTTCAGCACATGCAGCTGCTTGCTGTCCTGTTGCACTAATTGCTCACCAATCGACAGAATGGCGTCGTTTAATTTATGCTGTTGCAGTTCGCTGCCGTCCACATCAAGGCAGGCTAGAATACTGAGCTCGCTGGTGGCTGTACCCTGCTTTACCAGCCAGACCGGCAGATTACAGCTGCTGATCAGGTAATGCTCTACATCGGGTACCAACCAGGACAAGATACTGCGTTTAGGTTGCTGCTGTTTAATAATCAGGCTGATATCGTGCTGCTGCAGCAGCTGAGCAATGGCGCACTGTGCCGGTTGCTGCCAGTCAATAGTGATATGGGCACCAGTTACTGCTATGTCCGCCTGGCCAATTTGCTGTAACAGCTGTTGCCGGTATTGCTCCGCCTGTTCAGCAATGCCTGGCTGTTGCCGATCTTTATACCATGAGCAAAACAATGTCAGCTTGCTGTGGTGCTGCTTTGCTAAACTTATGGCTCTGGTTAATACCTGCTGCTCATCGGCCTGGTGCTGCAACACAATCAGTAAATGTTTAAATACCTGTTTCATAGCGTTATCCGGTTTATCTGTACGTTTTTGTCACAATGACAACTCGTCAGCCATACCGCTTAACTGGGCTGTTATAGTAGTAAGCGGATTTGCTGGGATAAAAAGACAACAACATGAAAAAAAAATTAAAAAGGAGAGGAAAACCGGGTAATAAGCCCTAGATAGCCTGGGCCAGCCAGGCTCTTGCCAGCTTGGCGCTGCGCTCTATGGTTTTGCCTGAAACACCATATAAATCACCAATTTGTGCCGGGCTTAAACCGGCGAAGAACTGTAGATCAAGAATATCAGCTTTTTGCTGGTCAAACTCAGCCAGCGCCGTCATTGCATTGTGTAGCCCAATAATACTGCTGCTGTCATCGACCCCAAGCACATCGTCTGCCAGGGTAATTTGGAGTAAGCCATCGCCCCTTTTGGCAGCATTGCGTGCCCGGGCATGGTCTACCAGAATGCGGCGCATAATACTGCCAGCCAGCCTGAAAAAATGTAACCTGTCCTGATAATCTACTTCAGCCTGCATCAGGCCGATAAAGGCTTCATTCACCAGTGCGGTTGCCTGCAAAGTATGGTTAGGCCGTTCTTGCCGCATATATTTTGCTGCCAGCTGATGTAACTTATCCTGCACCAGCACGCTCAGCTGTTTTTCGGCCTGCAGGTCGCCATCGCGCCATTGGCCAAGCAGGGCTGTGACATCAGTGTGTTCCTTAACGGTAGACATAAGGCTATTTTCAACTAGGCTGTTAAAGGACTATCAGTATAGACACAATTTAACTAGTTTAGAAAATGCGGGGCAAAGCTTTAATGGATAAGCAATTGTGGCTTAAGGTAGAGCAACTTTACTATCAGGCGACAGAATTAGCTCCTGCTGAGCGCAATAGCTTTATTAAACAACAAAGTAATGGCGATACTGAACTTTACAATACTTTGCAGCAGTTACTGGCCACTGACGGCCAGACCTTGCAGCTACAGGAAATTTTCGCTGCCGCAGCTGCCAATCTGCTGGCAAGCCAGCAAGATTTAACCGGTACTGAGCTTGGCCAGTATAAGTTAGTAAGTCAGCTCGGCCGGGGTGGTATGGGTACCGTGTATCTGGCAGAGCGGGCAGATAAGCAATTTGAAAAACAGGTAGCGATTAAGGTTATCGGTACTACCCTGGTTAATCCGGTGCTGTTGCATGCCTTTAAAACTGAGCGGCAAATTCTGGCGGATCTGGAGCATGCGGCCATTTCCCGGCTGCTGGATGGCGGTACTACCAGTGACGGCA
The DNA here is from genome assembly GCF_000382165.1 of Arsukibacterium perlucidum DSM 18276. Taxonomy (GTDB): domain Bacteria; phylum Pseudomonadota; class Gammaproteobacteria; order Enterobacterales; family Alteromonadaceae; genus Alishewanella; species Alishewanella perlucidum. The sequence continues at coordinate 16,750 of NZ_KB907704.1, forward strand.
TGCCTTATCTGGTCATGGAGTATGTTAAAGGTAAGCCAATTGACCAGTATTGCGCGGCGCGCCTGTTATCGCTAACCGGCCGGCTGCAGTTGTTTGTTAAAGTGATGGCCGCAGTGGCTTTTGCTCATCAGAAAATGGTGGTGCATTGTGATCTTAAACCCTCCAATATTTTAATTAACCAGCAAGGCGAGCCTAAATTGCTCGATTTTGGTATCGCCCAACTGCTAAACCGCGCCACCAGCCCGGCAGTAACAACGGGGGGCGAGCAGCTTGGTTTAACCCTAAATTATGCCAGCCCGGAGCAAAAGCAGGGTAAAGCACTTTCTACCCTCAGCGACGTGTACGCTTTGGGATTGGTATTGCAGTTGCTGGTTGGGAAAAGCACCAACAGCGACCTGCAATGGATTATTCAGCGTGCGCTGCAGCAAGAGCCAGCCAACCGTTATCAATCGGTCACGGCGTTCGCCGATGACATAAAGCGCTTTTTGGGTAAGCGTCCGATCCTGGCCCGGCCCGACAGCTGGTGGTACCGCTGCCAGACGTTTGTCCGGCGCAATACCGCCAGTAGTATCCTGGCGGCGGTGATTTTGTGTGGTATTACAGCTTTTAGCGCTGCATTCTGGCAACAGGCGCAGCAGGTAAAGCAAGAACGGGATATCGCCCGGCTGCAGCGGGATAAAGCGTTAGCAATTACCGACTTTGTTACCAACATGCTGGGAAAAGCTGATCCTAACGAAGCGCAGGGCGCTGAACCTAAGGTGCGGGATGTGCTGGATGAAGCCAGTAATCAGTTGGCAGCACAAAATGGTCATGCGCTTAGCCAGCAACCTGAAGTTGCAGCGGCAATTCACCGGATTATTGGCCGCACCTACCACTCGCTTGGTTTGTTACCTGCCGCACAGCAACATATGGAACAGGCCCAACAATTAGCAATAAAACATCACTTTACCAACACCGAATTGTATTGGCAGATATTAATGACTTTGGCTGATATTTATCAGGATCAATATAAAACAGCTCAGGTTCTGGAATTACGTTACCAGAGTCTGCAACTGGCAGAACAGTTGTTTGGCAAAGAGCATAAGCTTACTTTGGGTTCATTAAGTAGCTTAGCCAGTGCTTATCATACTAGCGGCGATTTAATAAAAGCTGAGCAGATGTGGCTGCGATTGCACCAGGACAGGTTACGGCTGCTGGGCGAGCAACACCCTGATATTGTGCATTCACTGGTACAGCTGGGTATCATTTACCATTGGTTGGGGCAATATAGTCAGGCTGAGCAATATTACTTGCAGTGTTTGGCTAAAGCGCAACAGCTTCATGGTTCCAGGCATCCTGCAACACTGCAGTGCATGAGTACTTTGGGTTCGCTATATGAAGGGAGCGGACAGTATGAAAAAGCCGAACCGCTTATTTTGCAACATATTGCGCTAGCCGAGCAGGTATTGGGACCGCTGCATCCTGATACCTTGCGCTCGCAACATAATCTGGCTGACACCTATCGTGGTTTAGGCCGCTATCCGCAGGCAGAAAGCTTGTTCCGGCAGGTATTGGCCAATCGCACTGAGGTGCTGGGCAGTGACAATATTGAAACCCTGCAAAGTCAGATGAAACTTGCCCGCTTATTGCGCCAACAACAGCAATTTACTGAAGCAGAGCAGTTAGTGCTGGATGCCTATAATAAAAAAAAGCAGCAGTTGGGTGAAGCACACCCCGCTACCCTGATAACGGCGCAAATCCTGGCAGATACTTATCTGGCTCAGCACAAGACCGGGGCAGCGCTGCAGTTATACCAGCAAATTGTTAGCTTGCACGGCGGGGAAGCTGCCCAACATCCTGATGTAATAGATACCTGGGCCGGCATGGCCCGGGCCTATTTAGTCCAAAACCAACCAGAGCTAGCCGCTCAGGCTCTGTATCAGGCTGATGCCGTTGCTGCACTGCACCCTCAGAAAACCAGTGCCAATTTGCAGTATGCTACCAAGGCGTTACAGCAAAAGGGTGTTGTGCCCTGAGCTTAATGTGTAAATATTCCGAATTGGGCAGCTTATGTTAATCTTGAATTAGCCCTAAGCGGGTGCTTGCGGCAGAATGATCAGCACGTCGAGTCCATGTTGGCTATTGGCGGTAAAGGATATGCTGCCATGGTGCAGTTCGACAATATGTTTAACAATAGATAAGCCCAGGCCCGCGCCGTCAGTTTGCTGGTGTTGCTGATGGCGGTAAAACCTGTCGCCAAGCCTGCTGATATCGGCATTTGTATTGCCGCTGTTACTGATCCGGACCATGATGTTATGGTTGCTTTCCCGGTGGGTCTGGATACTAACCGTACCATCTACCGGAGAGTATTTGGCGGCGTTATCCAGCACATTACGTAGCACGCTTTGTAATAAGATACTGTCACCATAGATCTGACAACTATCATCCAGCTCCAGCTGCCAGCTTACTTTATCCAGCAACTTGATTGGTAACTGCGACAGGCTCTGGTGCAGCAGCGGGGTTAATTGCACCTCTGTATAATCGACTTGTTGCAGATGATCGAGCCGGGCGATAGATAACAATTGATTAACCAGATGTGACATGCGCTTGCTGCTTTCAGTAATCGCATCCACGGCTTCAGCCACCTCCAGCGGATCAGTGGCGCTGCTCAGGTTTTGTGCATGCAATTGTAAGATACTAAGCGGCGTGCGCAACTCATGCGAGGCGTCGGCAATAAAGCGTTTTTCCTGCTGTAGGTAGCGGCTGATCCGCTGTAGCAGACTGTTTATCGCACTTTGCACAGGCTGCAGTTCGCTCGGCAGCACCAATTGAATTTCATGTAATTGTTTCGGAGTTTTGTTGGCAACCTGCTGTTGTAACAACTGCAGTGGCCGCAATACCAGTTTGATCACCAGATAAATTAACAGGCTAAGTGGCAGCATCATAAACAAAATAGGCCTGACCTGAGCCTGAGCAATATGTGCGCCCAATTCTTCGCGAATATCTTCGCGCTGGGCGGTAAAGATCCATAAATCCTGCTCTGGCACAAAGTAGCTGAAGGTTACCCATAAGGTGTCGTGCTCGGTGATCTCGTGATAGCCGGCCTGCCGTTTCGGGGTTGGAAATTGCAGGGCATTTTCCGATAGCATAATCAGCTTGCCGCCCTGCTGGGCCTGAAAAGCAATTTTGCCCTCATACTTATGGCCATCGAGCAACCGCTCCTGCTGGGCACTTAGTGTTTCGCCCATTTCAGTAATATGTGGCACTGCGATTACCAGTGGTTCGGCATTGGTTTGTTGTAATGGGTTGCTGCTTAGCAACAAACTGATTAATTTAGCGCTGCGAGCCAGTTCGGCATCGTAAATTTCATCCAGCTCGTGCAACGCATCGTGGTAGGCAACCCAGGCATTTAAGCTTAAGGTGCCAAGCATCAGCAGGTTAATACCCAGCAGCAAATAAAACTTAATACTGTTAAATGCCATACTGGGTTACCAGCATATAACCGACGCCACGCACCGTTTTAATTACATCGGCTGAGAGTTTTTTGCGCAAATTATGAATATGCACCTCAATAGCGTTACTTTCATTGTCACCATCCCAACCGTAGCTTAGCTCTTCCAGTTGCTGACGCGATAAAATCCGATCTGGCTTTAGCATAAATTCTTTCAGCAGCATAAATTCGCGGCGGGTCAGGCTGACATCCTGCTGCTGAAACTGACAATGGTGGTTTTGCAGGTTCAGGCTGATGCCGGCCAGCTGCAGCTTGTCATCTGTGCGTTGTTGCTGGCGCCGGCATAATACTCTGATCCGAGCCTCCAATTCCAAGACGTCTATGGGTTTAACCAGATAATCATCAGCGCCACTGTTCAGGGCGGTAAGTTTGGTTTCAAGCTGGCTTTGGGCGGTCAGTACCAGAATTGGCATGGTTACGCCACTGTGGCGTAGCTGGCGGATAATATCCAGCGCAAAACCATCCGGCAGCCCCAAATCCAGAATCATTAAGCCAAAACCGCTGTCCTCTGCTGCCAGCAGCGCTTGCTTACCCGTTGTGCACAGTTCCGGCTGATAGCCCATCCGCTTTAAACGGGTGATCATGCCCTGAGCCAGTAATTCATCATCTTCAACTAATAAAATACGCATTATATTACTCTGATTGGCAAAAGAGCTTAATTAAGTTCTGTACCCAGACTATAAGTGATCTGGACTGAAAATGTTTAGCTTGCGTTTATCTGACTATTTTTATGATGCGTTGCTGCATCCCCAGAGTAAATTAAGTTCAGTTCTGGCTTGTGATGTGTTAACCGCAAAAAGTGCCAACATGGTGTCAAAAATATGGTCATGGCTGACATTATCTTTTTGCGTTATACAATCAGGATTGGCCTTCAGACGCTGCTGCAGGTTGTCAGATAGCCAAAAAAACAAAGGGACCTGAGTCTGGGCGCTTGGCGCCATCCAATAAGGCAAACCATGTAAATAGACCCCCTTTTCACCCAGTGATTCGCCATGATCCGATAAATAGACCAAAGCGGTGTCATATTCGCTACTATAAGTATCCAGCAAGCTGATGGTTTCATCCAACAGCAAATCGGTGCTGACAATAGCATTATCATAAGCATTGATAATCTGGTTGCTGTCGCATTCGTTTAGCAGATTAGTCCGGCACTCTGGCATAAACACCTTGTGCTCCGGCAAACTGCGTTTGTAGTATTCCGGCCCGTGATTGCCTTGCTGATGCAGCACCAGCAGAACAGACTGTTGTGCGTTATTCTGTTGCGGGATGCGCTGCTTAAGACCATGCAACAGGGCCAAATCCGGGCAACTACCATCAGCACAATGATAACGGCTGTCAGCAGCAAACTGGTTATCCTGCTCGACCCTGTTACACATGGTTTTGCAGCCAGAATTATTGTTTCGCCAATAAACTTTTATTCCGGCACGCTGCAGCACATCAAGAAAATTGTCAGAGTTTTTAGCAATATCTTCGTCATACTTATCTTTAGTCAAATGACTGAACAAGCAGGGTACAGACAGCGCTGTGGCTGTACCACAAGCACTGATTGCGCCTAAATTAATCAGCTGACGTTTGGCCAGCCTGGGGGTAGTGTTACGGGCATAACCATTAATACCAAGGTGATCAGCGCGCACGGTTTCACCCAGTACAAAAATAACAAGTCTGGGTTTGCTGCCAGCGGCCAGTTGTTGAGTTGCATCAGTAGCATATGGCTCATAACTACGCGCTGACACAGCGTTTAAACTTAATAGGCCGGCGGTTGCGGTTAGTGCGCTAAGTGGTAAAGTTTGATGCTTAATAAAACGATGTGCACGAAAAATGCTGGCATAACTTTGATACTGAGTCGCTATTAATATCAGCATGATAGTTAATGTTGTCACCAGCGATAGGCTGTACCACAGCATTTTCCTGGTTTTTCTGACATAGGCTACCGGCGCTTTGCTCAGGATAGTGACAGGTAGCAGCAGATATACCAAAAAATAGGGGATCATTTGCACGCTTAACAAACCCTGTACTTCACTGGCATCCGTCTCCAGTGCGTTAAGTAGCATGTTTTTATCGATCAGTGCGCCATAGTTCAGCATAAAATACTGACAACCGGCACTGATGCTAATCAGCAATGAAAGCCAGAGTTTCTGGCCTTTGCCAAGACCACCCAGTTGGCATAACAACAGGTTGAGCATAAATAGCAATACTGCCATTCTGACAAAGACCCGGTACCCGCCAATTTGTGCCATGCTGCTAAACAGCGCCTGGTTGTAACCTGCTGTCAGCAGTAACGCACATATTACCGTTAGCTGCCAGGGATCTAACTGCGATATCCTGCTGCGTATATTGCCAAATACTGGATATGTCCCAGGGAGTAGTTGCATCGCTAAAAGCCCTTTATCCGTTAACTTACAAGGCTAGTTTGGCAATAGGGTCTTAAGAGCGGCTTAAATTCAACCAGAGGTTGCAACAGATTTCGATTGAGGGAAAACGACAGCAAAACATATTCTGGCACTGGTAAGGCAAATAAATAGTGTGGTTATGTCATGTGACATAAAGTGTGCGCCGCGCAGCTGCTGCGTCAAGCCCAGAATGAAACCCGCTGTCAGACCAACAGCTAAACCCAGCAAGCGATACTCAGCCTTGCAACATTTGAAAAAATAATACAACGCCACCCAGGCGTAACCGACGCTGGCATGTCCGGCCGGAAAGCACTGGCTGTAAGGTAAATAGGAAGGACGATTCTGCAGCAGGTGAAAGTAAGGCTCGTTACCACCAAAGAGCGACAGGCTCCAGGGACAGGCGACGTTTGATATTGCCTTAAAGTATGCCACTAATGTGAATGAGCAGATAAGTGATAAACACAGTGCCAGAAAAGCTTTGCTAAGTTGGGGCTGGGTTTTATTTATAACCTGAAAATAAGCGGTAATGAGCAAAATCGCTAGTGCCAGCACATAATTAAGCTTACGTGCTCCGATATGCAGCAACTGTTCTGTTACCCAGTAGTCTTTTAACGCCCAGGTATAGCCCTCGAGGGCGTAAAATTTAGTCGCCAGCCAGATATCAATCCCGCCAACATCCAGCAGTAACATAAGAATACAATAACCGCTTGTCAGGGCGAACAGTGATTTACTGACCAGAAATTGGCGCATTACCACAAAATTATGCCCCAGACACAGGCGGCATTAATTAAGCTGAATAACACGGCGGCTGAAGCAATATCTTTGGCCTTGCCACTTAACGGATGAAAATCAGCGCCCACTCTGTCAACTACCACTTCGACAGCAGTGTTTAACAATTCAACAATAAACACAAAAAAGACAGAGAACACCAATAATGCGCGCTCTGCAGCAGGTGCGTCTGCCAGCATTGCCACCGGCAATAGGACTAGCATCGCAAATACTTCTTGCCTTAAGGCCGCCTCGCTATGTAAACCGGCTTTTAGTCCCTTCCAGGAATACTTACTGGCAAACCACAACCGGCTAAGCCCCTTTGCTTCAGATTTCATTACTTACTCCAACTGATTGTTTGCACAATAAGTTTAGCTTAAACAGCTTAAGCATTTATTAAGGTGAAATCTAACTGTTTAAAGGTGACCACTGTCGAGTATCGGAGTGACATAGTAGCGAATGCCTTTGTCGCCGGGTTTGCAGGAACGGCATTGCCGTAGCTGTGTAATAACCTGCTGGCGCAGGCCGGCATCGACAATCACTTCTAAACGGAACATATGCCGGTATCCGACTACCTGTTCTAATTTATCAAACTGGCTATTCTCGCGACTATGGCCGTCTATAGGAACAATCGAAAAACCGCTTAAGTTATCCAGTTCCAGTAAAGTATCGACCACTGCATCGCGTAGCTCGAGTGGAAAAAAAGCGTGCAGAACTTCAAGATTTTTCATTTCGACCTCGTAAACGCGCGTACATTAATGGCAGCAGGAATAAAGTAGTTAGGGTTGATGTTACCAGACCACCAATTACCACTATCGCTAATGGCCGTTGAATTTCTGCACCAGGACCACTTGCCAGAGCCAGCGGTATAAGCCCTAACATGGCGGTGGTAGCCGTCATCAGGATGGCACGTAACCGGTCACTCGCCCCCGTTATCACCAGTTCGTCAATGCTGCTGTAGCGGTTGTCGATACTTTGAAAATGAGACAGCATCACGACGCCATTTAATACGGCGACACCCAATAAGGCGATAAAGCCAACGGAAGCAGGTACCGACAGATATTCACCGCTGATAAACAGTGCAATTATCCCACCCATCAGTGCAAACGGAATATTGGCATATACTAAGCCTGCTATTGCCAGCGAGCGAAAAGTGGTAAATAAGATTAATACAATAATAAGTAACACCACAGGCACTATCATCATTAAATTTTTGGTTGCCCGAGCCTGATTCTCAAATTCACCGCCATATTCTATGGTGTAGCCACTGGGGAGCAGTATGCTGGCGTTGATTTTTTGCTCCAGCTCCTCAACGAAGCCGACGATGTCACGTTGCTGCACGTTACTGGTAACGACAGCAAAACGGCTGCCATTTTCCCTCTCAATTAAACTTGGACCAAACTGGGTTTCAATGGTGGCAACGCTGGCTAATGGTGCAACTGAGCCATCAGAAAGGCTGATCGGCATTTGTGCCAGTTGCTGAATATAGGTAACCCTGGAAAGGCTTTGACTGCTGCTGAACATTAACGGCGTTTTAATTTTGCCAGCGGTTAGCTCACCAACCTGAAGTCCGTCGACAAAAATCCTTAACCGCCTGGACAGCTCTGCTGTGGTAAGGTGATAGCGGGCAGCAACTTCCGGACGCAAGCGAATATTAATAAATTCACCGCCGTCGATAAGGGTTGTTTGCACATCAACACTGCCAGCAATTTGGCCGGTAGTGCCAGCAATCTGCTGCGCCAGATCACTTAGCATCGTAATGTCATCACCAAATACTTTAACCGCAACGTCACCAGAAGTGCCGGTCAGCATTTCTGATACGCGCATCTGAATGGGTTGAGTAAAATTAAAGTTGATACCCGGAAATTGGTGCAAAATTTGCCGGATATTTTCAATCAACTGCGCTTCGCCTGTGACCTGCCAGCTGGCTACCGGCTGCAACTGAATAAACATATCTGTTTCATTCAGGCCCATAGCGTCCATGCCAAGTTCATCTGAGCCGATCCGGGCGACGATTTGCTTAATTTCCGGTACGTCGCGCAGTAGACGTTTGCTAATCTGGCCATCCACAGCAAGCGATTCGGCTAAACTGACGCCCGAATGCTTTTCTAACTGGACGATAAGATCGCCCTCGTCCATAACCGGCATAAAGGTTTTACCGACAAATGTCCCGATAATGCCAGTGGCAAAAAGCAGAACAAGTGCCATGACAAGCCATGGCGCTGGCCGCCGGATCAGGTTTTTTAATGCGTTTTGATAGTGTTGCAGCAACCATTGTAAAAAACGGGGCGCCGGTTTATCTGTGAATTTAATAATGCTGACTGCAAGCACCGGAATAACGCTTAAAGCAATAAGCAGTGATGACAGCATCGCGAAAACGATGGTCATGGCGACCGGCGAAAATAATTTGCCTTCCAGGCCGGTGAGAAATAGCAGTGGTGCGAACACTATAATGACTATTAGGGTGCCGGAGATCACCGGTTTTGACACTGCCAGGGTGGCGCGGTATATCCGGTGCGCGCGCGGCGCATGGCGCTGTTGCTGGCTTTGGCTCAGGATGTTTTCCACCACCACCACGGCAGCGTCAACCAACATACCAATAGCGATGACAATACCACCCAGTGACATCAGGTTTGCTGTGAGTCCTGCCAGGTCCATGGCAAGAAAAGTCAGTGCTACTGCCAGCGGGATCGAGATAGCCACAACCAGCGCCGCCCTTACATCTGCCAAAAATACAAACAGCACCAGCAATACTAACAATACGGCAGCAAAAAGTGCCTCTAAAATGGTGTTAACCGCGGTTTCAATCAGGCGGGCCCGGTCATAAAACACATTTAGTTCACTACCTTCTGGTAAGGTCATCTCAATTTGGGCAATTTTTGCTTTGACCGCCTGCACGACATCGCTGGTGTTCGAGCCTTTCAGCGCAATAATCATGGCCTGGGCGGTCTCGTCACCATTATGGGTTACGCCACCAAAGCGTGCCAGATGACCGATGTTGACTTCGCCAAGTTGCTCCAACCGCAACGGTTCGTTGTTAGCGGATTGGATTGTCAGCTGGCCCAGGTCGTATGCATCGTTAAGCTTGCCTTCTGTCCGGATAACCAGGGTACTGGTGCCGCTGTTGATCCGCCCGACACTGCCATTCAGATGATGTTGTTGCAACCAGTCAATAAGTTGTTCCAGGCTGATCCCTGCCTGCTGTAAGCGTTGCAGATCAGGTGCAAATTCGTAGGTTTGAACATAGCCCCCCATAGTTGTCACTTCCGCCACGCCGGGTACCGTGCGCAACAGTGGCCGGATTTGCCAGTCTAAAATGTGGCGGCGCTCGGTCAGCGTTAAATTAGGGTTGTTATAGCTAAACATGAATATTTCACTGAGCGGGGTACTCATAGGTGCAATGCCGCCTTCGACATTGGCAGGCAGACTGCCCCATACCCCGGCAAGACGCTCACTAACTTGCTGGCGGGCCCAGTAGATATCAGTACCCTCTGCGAAGTCGATAGTAATAGAGGTTATCGCGTATTTAGTGGTAGAGCGCAATATGCTTTGATCGGGTATCCCAAGCAATTCGGTTTCTATTGGCTGGGTGATTTGAGCTTCAACTTCGGCAGTCGTCATCCCGGGGGCGCGAATAATCAGTTTTACCTGAGTTGGTGAAATATCCGGAAACGCATCTACAGGCAAGCGTTGCCAGGCTTGCACCGCAAGGGCAACAATCAGGGTGGTCATGGCGAGCACAAAAAGCTTTTGGGTGAGAATAAAGCGTAACAATGCAGCCATGCTTATTCGCCTCCCAGGCCCAGATAGTGGCCATAAACCGCGCTGACAGATTGGCTAAGGATTTCAGAAGCGCTGCTAAGGGCGGCACTTTGCACCCAAAATGAATCAGCATCTTTGGCTAAAATAGTCACAGGTACTAAGCGCAGGCTTGCTGCTGATTTAAGCCATACATGTTGCTGGCTATTATGCCGGACAATACTATTGCCGGGCACCCGGAACACTTCCTTAGCATAAAGCGGTACCACACTGAGGTGTTGCTGCCAGTTGGCCTGGCATGCTGGCTGTGTTGTTAACGGAGCACTCCACCAGATCCGACTAAAGCCCTGGCTCACAGCTTCCAGCCGGGCGATATCAAGTTGGCAGCTGCCAAAACCAATAGCCGTCAGTTCTGCCTGTTGGTCGGTCAGGGTTCCCTGCAGACGAACTTGTTCTGCTTCAATAACCCGGAATAGTGTGCTATCTGCAGAGTCTGTCGCCAGTAGCACACCTGCCATGGGCGCGCTCAGGGTAATTTGTAAGTGATCATCACGGATGCTGCTGATACGTTCATAAAAATGATCTAAGTGCTCAAAATCAAGCAAAGCAGTTTGATATGCCAGGCTGATCTCTTGCCATGAGCCGGAACTTATTGCCTGGCGGGCAAACAGTGCGCGATTATCGTTATAGCGTTTTTCAACCAATTGGAAGTGGGCTTTGCGGGTTTGGTACTCGGTCAGAAAATGATGAACTTCAGAGCCCTCCAGTTGCAACACGGCTTGCCCCTCTGTAACGAGAGTGCCGGGCTGTTCCAGCCATAAAGTCGCCGCATTTTCCACCACCCGGCTAACCGGAACCGCACTATTTGGATAAGCACTGACCCGGGCACTCAGTTCAGGCCCGCCAAAATGAGTTGCTGCAGTGACTTCTGAGTAGCGAAGCGCCAGGGCCCTCAACTCGTTAATAGCCACTTCGGCTGACTGCGCGGCCGCAGCAAGCGGCAGGCTTAGCATCAGCATGATACTGATCGTGCTGGCAAAGCGTAACGCTAAGCAAGGCTTCATAAAATAACTCCGGCAGTCTGATTTAATGTAGTGATGGCTTGTTGCACTTGCACTTCAAGTAACGCAATCTGAAGTTCGGCCTGCAATAGTTGTTGCAAACGCTGTTGCGCAATATCCGGGCTGATCTCCTGGCGTTCGAGTAGCATAAATAACGCTGCTTTCGCCTGCTGGCGTAAAGGTTCATTGCCTTTTAATAACGCTAATCGTGTTTTAACGCTGTTTAGCTCAGTTTGCGCTGTTTGATATTGTTGCTGGATGTCAAGTTGGGTGTCGCTGAAGCTGTTTAACCACTGCTGATAGTCCGTTTGGAAATTGTTGTACTCGAGCTGATTTGTTTGCCGGCCAAATGTCAGTGGCACATCAAGCTGCGCGCCGATTTGGTTATCATCAAAGCCAGGGGTGCTAACCCGCTTGACCCGGGTGGTTAGTTGCCAGGCTGAATTAGCTGTCGTGCTGGCCTGAAGCTGCAGTTTGAGTTGTTGCTCTTGCATCATCAACAGGTGCAGACGAGGATGTTGTTGTAAATCTGGCTGGCTAAACTCAGCTTCATTCACGTCCGTAGGAGTGCTCCGCTGTCCAGTTAAATATTGCAACTGCTGCCGGGCATTTGTCAGCTGCTTTTCACTTTGCAGACGCTCAAGTTCAAGCTCTGTCGCAGCTTGCTGATACAAATATTGGTGAAAGACATCGGTCCCCCGACCACTGCTGAGAGCTTTAAGCCTGGTAAGAAAACGTTGATAAACCGTTAATTGCTCTGCCAGAATAGCCTGTCTGGTTTGCTCGGTTTGAATTGTCCAAACGATATCGCGGACCAGGCCGCTGGCGTACCAGCGTCGATAACTAAGCAGGCTTGCTCGCAATCGTTGTTCGTTGTTAATCAACTCATCATCAAGCCGTGCGCGGCCGGGGCTTTTCAACGGCAGGGTTAAAGCGAGTTCAACTTCATCACTACCGCCATTCGTCTGGCTTTGCAGAAATGCCGCCGACAAGGTCGGTGCATCAGCTAACCAGCTCGATATCCAGGGTGCCACTTCTATTGTGGCCTGGCGTTGAATGGTTGCCTCAGCCGCATCGGTAAGTTGCAACATATTTTCGGCAATTGTTGGCGCTGGGTCGGCAGAGGCAACGCTACTATGGCCAGATAAAACGTACATCAGAAGCACAATTCCAGCGGATTTCGGTTTAATCAGGCCCACAATAGAGTGCATTGGAATAACCTTATTAATTTCATCATGACCACAAGGTAAATGATGAAAATTAAGCTTTTCTTAAGTTGTGATAGTTTTTGCACATTTAGGTGCCAGCTTACGCACTAAAAGCAGCAGAGGGATAACAGTCTTAATGACTATTCTGGAAGCTTAATGATCACTTCAAAGCCGCTTTCAGAACCACTTACCGGTGACAGTAGTTGCAAATGCCCTCCGATCCCCTTTACCAACGCCACTACAATCGCTAGTCCCAGGCCTGAGCCTGAGGTATTTTCAGAGGCACGAAAGAAACGCTCAGGTAGCTGCAGCAGCTGTTCTTTACTGAGAGGATTACAGTTATTGATTATCCGCAGTTCGCCATCTGCCTTGAGTTGCACATAGATAGGGCTGTCGCGGTCGCCATGCTTAATAGCGTTTTCAAGCAGATTCTTGACCAGTATAGAGAAAGCATCTGGGTCGAGGCATGCCCTGACCGGTTGCTGTGGCAACTGCAGTTGCACGTTTTGCCGTCCCGTCCACTGGTACTCCGCAACAATAAGTCGCAACAAAGCATTTAAGTCTTGCGGGGTGGCGGTTAACAGCCCGCCACTATCAGCTTTTGCTAGTTGCAGCAGTTTATCTGACAAGTTAATCAGATGGTCTAGTGTTGTGGCTAACTGAGCGACTTTCAGGCGTGAAGCTTCGTCGGTTAAGGTTTTCGCCAGGCGCTGGGTTTGTGCCTTCATGGTGGCCAAAGGGGTACGTAATTCATGCGCTGCATTGGCGGTAAAATAGCGCTCTGTATCAAGCGCAACTTGCAGCCGCAGTAGCAGCTGATTCACTGCCTTTGTTATGGGTTCAAGCTCATGGGGTAGGGTTTTGGGTGCTACCGGCGTCAGATCTGCCGCACCTCGCTGATCTAACTCAATACCGTATTGCCTGACTGGCTTGATCACCTGGCGCACTAAAAAAATGGCTACCAGCAAACATAAAGGTAGTAACAGCAATAAGGGTATTGTCATGATGAGCATAGTGTGCAGCACAGCCGCACGGCGGTGAGAGAGTGGTTCAGCTACCTGAAGAAAGTAGGTGCCCTGGATTGCTGACACCGTAAAAATCCGATAATCATCCTGACTCTCAAAACCATTACGCAAGGGTAGATTAAATGTTTTAAGGCGGGCAGCATGCGATTGCAACAACACCTGCCCCGCGGCATTCCGTACCTGATAGGTTATGCGTTCATCATGAGGGTTTAATGCCGGTAATAGCTGCAACAATTTCGATTCTTCCCGGTTAAAAATTTCAACTAACGCTAGCGGTAAAATACGTTCTGCTGTTTCCTGCAAGGTACTGTCAAAGGTATTGTTTAGTTCTTGTTTCAGTTGAAATCCCGCAAAAAATAAGCCTACCAGCCATAAACCAGTAACAACGATAAGCAGCCGTATAATAAGTTTTTTTTGCAAGCTGAATGATTTCACCGGCGTAGCATCCGATATCCCATCCCGCGTACCGTTTCGATGCAGCCTTTGCCTAATTTTTTACGTAAACGGCTGATGTATACTTCTACAGTATTACTTTCGATTTCAGCACCGAATGCGTAGAGCGCATCTTCAAGTCGTGACCGGGTTAATAGCTGGCCGGGATGATGAATAAAGGTTTCAAAGATGGCCCATTCGCGCGACGTAAGCTCAACGGGTTGTTCTGCGTGGTAAACTGTTTTCTCAGCCAGATTGACCTGGATAGCTCCCAGCACAATATTCGGGTTGGGGTTGCCACTATATCGCCTTGCCACCGCGGCAACTCGGGCAATCATTTCATCAAGATCAAAGGGTTTAACTAAGTAATCGTCTGCTCCGGCATTCAGGCCACTAATTCGATCGGTAATCTGATCTTTGGCCGTCATAATAATCACCGGAAGAAAAGTGTTGGAGAGTCTTAATTGTTGCAAAAAACTTAGCCCGGAGCCGTCAGGTAGCATCAGATCCAGCAGTAATAAATCATAATGGGTGCTTTGTAAGCAGCTATCTGCAGCACCTAAACGCTGCACCCAGTCAACAGCGTACCCTTCGTCCTGTAATTGCTCACGGATCGCTTCAGCAAGACCTGCGGTATCTTCAACTAACAGTATGCGCATAATACAATCCCTAAAAAGTTATCTTAGCGCTCTTTTCTGACAAAAGTCTGAATCCAGCGCAGCTTTTCAGCATATAAGGTGAGCAATAGTTCAGCGCTTTGTCAGGAATAAGCGGTACAGTCTTGTGGCATTGAGAAACAACTCAGTATCCGGAGATAGACCATGAAAAAAAAAGTATTCACCCTGCTGCTTACCAGCTTCTTTATAACTGCCGCTGTATTTGCCAGCGATAATTGCAACGAGCCGGTGAATACCTGGCAGCCCCAGCACAATTTACAACAGATGTTAGAGAGCAACGGCTGGCAAGTGGAAAAGATTAAAATTGACGATGGTTGTTATGAGGTTAAGGGTACTGACACACTGGGCAACCGTTTTGAGGCTAAATATCAGCCAGCATCTCTGCAGATCCGTGAGCTTAAAATAACATTTAACGTTGAGGGTTTCGCCAGCGATTACCTTGATAAAAGTACCTTCGTTCGCTGAGCATCCTGGCAGCAGCATAAATGCCATTGCGGGTTTTCATATTAAGTAATTAAATAGTCATCTTAAGGTAGTTGTCAGAAAGGCAGCGCAGAATACTCCCGAATCTTAAGGAGTGAATGTATGGCAAATTCTCGTCTTCTTTTAAACTTGCTGGCAATGCTGCTATGTCAGTTGGTTTTCTGGCAATGGGGCCTGAGCTATGAACACTTGCTGACCCTCAGTGGATATCTTGCGATTAATTTTATGTCTATCACGATGCTATTAGCCATGCGGCCAGTTTGGTTGGAGTCGGTGCTGGGTGGCTTAGACAAAATATATCAGCTACACAAATGGACCGGTATTCTGGCAGTTATTTTTGCACTAGGGCACTTGCTGATTGAAATGACAGATGATTTCTTTAAAGCGCAGTTTGGCAAAGAGCGTAGCCTCAGAGAAGCAGACTTTTCAGGGGTACTTGATGGCTTGCAGGAATTAGCTGAAGATTTTGGAGAGCCGGGTTTTTATCTACTGCTGGCACTGGTTATTATTACATTAATCAAATGGCTGCCATATCACTATTGGCGCTACCTGCATCGGGCTATGCCGCTTGTGTATCTGGCACTGGCGGCGCACGCGTTACTACTGGCGCCGCTGCTCTGGTGGTCGCAGCCTGTTGGCTGGTTAATGGGGTTTCTAATTTTCTGCGGATTAGTCGCCAGTTTGCTGTCATTAAGCGGAAAAGTTGGTAAGTCGCATCGCTGGCAAGGTTTAGTGCAAATGGTTCGGCAACTGTCGCATAATACCATTGAGGTAGTTTGTGATATGGGTCAATACTGGCCGGGACATAAAGCCGGCCAATTTGCATTAGTAACATTTGACCGATCTGAAGGGGCACATCCTTTTACGATGGCTAGTGCAGACCATCATAATGGCCGGCTGTACTTTCATATTAAGGCCCTGGGTGATTACACCTCCACTTTGCGACATCGACTGAAACCGGGGCAAGCTGTTACCGTTGAGGGCCCCTATGGGCGTTTTAACCCCAATACAGGTAACGTCAGCGCACAACAAATTTGGGTAGCAGGTGGCTGCGGCATCACCCCGTTTCTGGCGGCACTGGAAAGCCGGATCTATGCGACTGAAAAAAGCTATTCTGCGGTGGTGCTGCATTATTGTACACAGCTTACAGAGAATGACCCTGTAGTAGCGCGATTGCAGGAACTGGCGGCAAGGTTACCGGAAGTGACCCTCTGTATTTATCAGAGTCAACAAGGGCAGTTGCTTACTTCCGCGCAATTACAAATCCACTCTGCTACGGTTGATATCTGGTTTTGTGGGCCGTCAGGTCTGGCAACAGCGCTGCGCCATGAGCTGAAACAGCAGCCTATCTCAGTGCGCTTTCATCAGGAGCATTT
This sequence comes from Arsukibacterium perlucidum DSM 18276, assembly GCF_000382165.1. Taxonomy (GTDB): domain Bacteria; phylum Pseudomonadota; class Gammaproteobacteria; order Enterobacterales; family Alteromonadaceae; genus Alishewanella; species Alishewanella perlucidum. The sequence goes on from NZ_KB907704.1 coordinate 33,419, forward strand.
TGAATTCAGGTGACCGTATCTGGCTTCGATATTGGCATTAACAGGATGTAACGACATGACAAACTCAACCAGCTTAGTAATTCGGAGATATAGCATGAAAAAGCAACTGTTTCATGTCGCCTTCGCAATGTTGATGACGTGGTCGCTGTGTGTGCAGGCAAAAGAGGTAACCTTTACCACACAATTAACAAATTACCAGGGTGATGGCGCTTATCTGGCTATCTACCTCACAGACTCTGTGGGTAGCTATCAACGAACCATTTGGGTCGCTGGTAGCAAGAGTAAGCATTATAAGCATCTGACGGATTGGGCCCGTGGCAGTAAAATGAGTCGCTCAGAATATGACGGTTTTACCGGTGCCAGCATTGCTAATGGCATGCTGCTTAAAGTTACTATAAACGTAGACGATGCCCTGATCGATAGCGGTTATCAGGTTCGGGTAGATACTGCCGTAGAAGATATGAGTGAGAATCCTGCGGATATCATCATTCCCCTCACGACAGCAGGAGTAGGTATCGTTGTTAAAGGCAAAGGATATGTGAAAACGTTCAGTTATGAGTTTTAAATAGTATGCTGCTGAGCAGAGAAAAAAGGAGAGCATATGAGCCATATCGAAGTTCACCGTTCGCATCGGGTTGGCTGGCTGCGTGCGGCAGTGCTGGGCGCTAACGACGGTATCGTTTCTACCGCCAGCTTAATTATTGGCGTGGCCGCTGCCAGTACAACTCATGCCAGCGTGATGTTAGCAGGGGTAGCAGGTCTGGTCGCGGGGGCGATGTCGATGGCGGCGGGTGAGTATGTGTCGGTCAGTTCGCAGGCTGATACTGAACATGCTGATCTTGAACTTGAAAGAGTTTCACTGGCAGAAAACCCACAGTTTGAAAAAAATGAGCTGGCGGAAATTTATGTAAAAAAAGGTGTTGAGCCGGACCTGGCACAACGGGTTGCGGAACAGCTGATGGTCCACGACGCTCTGGGTGCCCATGCCAGAGATGAGATCGGTATTTCAGCAAATGGTGCCGCCCGACCTGTTCAGGCAGCACTGTCATCTGCGGCCACCTTTACCATTGGTGCTGCATTGCCACTATTGGTTGCCTGGGCCATGCCGGGGCAATACCTGATCCATGCTGTTGCTGTGCTGTCGCTATGTTTTCTTACAGTGCTCGGGGTACTGGCAGCGCGGGCAGGTGGGGCACCTGTAATAAAGGGCGCTGTAAGGGTCACTTTCTGGGGCGCACTGGCCATGGCGCTAACAGCAGTGGTAGGAAGCGTTTTTGGGGTAGTTGCTTAGGAAGGCGGGCCTCAGAGTCTGTTTGTGTACTTAAGTCTTGCTTAAGCTTTAACCACTAGCATCCAATGCAAATAGCTGTTGGATGTTATTGCATGTCATTAAACCGTCGTTTGCTTAGATTTTTCGGGCCCTATCTGCACTATGTGGTGATGCTGCTGGTGATTCTTTTGTTATTGTCAGCCAGTCGGGCAGGGTTATTTATCTGGCAGTACGACAGAGTTGTTGCTGCCGGCGATATCGCTACCATGTTACTGCAGGGAATAAGAGCCGATCTGATCCTGGTCGGCTTATGGTTAAGCCTGCCGTTGTTGCTGGCGCCACTGTTGGCTCATCAAGCCAGTTTTACTTTGTGGCGCTACTTTAGCCATGGCTGGGTATTGCTCGGTCTTTGTCTGGTTATTTTTATTGAAGTATCGACCCCGCAGTTTATTCTGCAATATGACATCCGGCCGAACCGGCTGTACATTGAATACTTAAAATACCCTAAAGAAGTCTTCAGTACCCTGTGGCAGGGCTATCGGGCGATGTTGCTCGGTGGCATCGCCATCACCTTATTGTTGCTGTGGCTGTTGCACCGTTTATTTCGCAAGGTTACGGCTGTCGTCCAGCCTTATGCAACCAGAACATTCTGGTGCAGCTGGCCTGTTATTTTATTGCTGGTATTTGCCGCTATCCGTTCTTCCACCGATCATCGGCCGGCCAATCCGGCGTTGTTTGCGATAACCAGCGATGCATTAGTAAACTCACTGATTATAAGCTCGCCATACTCAGTATTGTACGCTTTATATAGCCTGCGACATGAAGCGCGCTCCGGTGAAATATACGGCACGCTGCCTGACGACGAGATGCTGGCCCTGGCTCTGGATTGGCCCTGGCTGAAACAACTGAGTTTCTTAAATAAAACGCTACCGACCTTAAGCTATCGCCAGGCCAGTGCAACCCGCAGTAAACCGCTGAACCTGGTGATTATTTTGCAGGAAAGTCTGGGGGCAACTTTTGTTGAATCGCTGGGCGGGGTGGCGGTAACGCCGGAACTGGAACAGCTAAAAAGCAGTGGCTGGTGGTTTGAGCAAATGTATGCCACCGGCACCCGCTCAGTGCGCGGTATTGAAGCTGTGGTCTCGGGCTTTATGCCAACACCGGCACAAAGCGTGGTTAAGCTGTCTTTAGCGCAGCAGAATTTTTACACCCTGGGCAGCACGCTATCGCAGCAAGGCTATCACACCAGTTTTATTTATGGTGGTGAAGCGCACTTTGACAATATGCGCAGTTTTTTTACCGGCAATGGCATCAAGCAGGTGATTGATCTGGCACAAATGCCAGCCCCGGTATTTGTTGGCAGCTGGGGTGCCAGTGATGAAGACTTATTTACTGCTACAGCCCGTCATCTGGCTGATATGCACCAGCAGCAGCTGCCCTTTTTCAGTCTGGTATTTACTTCGTCAAACCATACGCCTTTTGAGTTTCCGGATGGCCGTATCAGCTTGCATGAACAGCCGAAACAAACGGTAAATAACGCCGTTAAATATGCTGACTATGCGCTGGGCCAGTTTATCGCCCATGCCAGGCAACAACCTTACTGGCAGGATACCCTGTTTCTGATTGTGGCCGATCACGACAACCGGGTTTACGGCAGCAGTCTGGTGCCGGTAGAGAAGTTTCATATCCCCGCCCTGATCTTAGGTGCCGATCTGATGCCCAGGCACATTAAGCCGGTCGCCAGCCAGATTGACCTGGCGCCAACCTTGTTATCGTTGATGGGGATCAGTGGCCAGACTCCATTAACCGGACGCGATTTCAGCAAAGATGATAGCAGCCCGGGCCGTGCCTTAATGCAATTTGATCAGTATTTTGCCCTGATGGAGCAGCAACAACTGACGATTTTGCGACCCGGTCAGCCGGCGGTCAGCGCACGTTATAACCTGCTGCAGAAACAGCTGGTACTGTCGGAGCAGGCGCCAACTGCTCAGCAAGTCAAACGGACATTGGCCCAGGTACTGTTGCCCTCTTATCTGTACCGGCAGCAACAATATCATTTAGCAGACCAACCGTAATGGCGCTTAAGGTTTGCTTAAGCAATCCAGGTTAGCCTGAACACCAATATATCGGAGGTGTTATGCAATGTCGGTTTGTCAAAACATTGCTGATCGGGTGTTTGCTGAGTGGTTTGCTGGCTGGCAGGGTTGCTGCAACCGAGCTTAGTGATTTAGAGGGCAGCCCGGTTCGCAGCATGCAGCAGCTGAAAGGTAAGGTGGTTCTGGTCGATTTCTGGGCGTCCTGGTGCGTGCCCTGCCGCAAGTCTTTTCCCTGGTTAAACACTATGCAGCAACAACATGCCGCCGCTGGCTTGCTGGTGCTGGCGGTAAACGAAGACAGCGAGCGTAGCGAAGCTAACCGGTTTTTACAGCAGGTACCGGCGCAGTTTGCTGTGCTGTATGACCGCGCTGGCTCGGTGGCAGAGCAATACCAGTTAAAGGGTATGCCCAGCAGTTTTCTGATCGACAAAAAAGGCCAGATCCGTTATCGCCATATTGGTTTTAAACAAGCAGATATCGCCGGCTATGAAGCAAAAATTCGCCAGTTACTGGCTGAGGAGTAAGCAGAATGAAACTGACAAAAATACTTAGCGCTGGCGTAATCACCCTGCTGCTTAGCCAGCTTAGCGCTTGCAGCACCCTTGGGGTTAAGCCATGGGAGCGCGACGTGCTGGCAAAAGAAGAGATGGCGCTGAACAGTGCACCACTGGATAGCCGGCTGGACGACCATATTTACTTCAGTAAAGAAGGTAGTAGCGGCGGCCGCAGCTTTGCCGGTGGAGGTTGCGGATGCAATTAAAACAGCTGGCGAACATCAGTGCAGCATTGGCTGCAGCCAGCTGCGCCTTGCTGGGACAACAGGCTCAGGCCGGCACTGTGTTGGATGACTGGCAGTTTAACAGTGCCATTTTACTGTACAACGAAACTGACCGGGTTAGTGCGGGCGAAGCTATTCTGACGGCACGCGGTGATTTTGGTGATGACAAGTTTCTGAATCTGGGGCTGGTAGTGGATGCCCTGACCGGTGCATCAGCGACCGGTGCTGTGGCGCAGCCTTATGTCCAGAGCTTTACCCGGCCATCGGGCCGCGGCAGCTATGACGTCGCGCCAGGCGTCACACCGCTGGATGATACGTTTCATGATACCCGGGTGCAGCTGGATGCGAGTTGGGAGCAACCGCTGGCGCCTAACTGGCGGGTTAGTGGTGGTGGCCATCTGTCGAAAGAATACGACTATTTGTCGATGGGCTTGAACGGTTCTGTAGCCCGGGACTTTAACCAGAAAAACACCACAGTATCGTTGGGCCTGGGCTACAGCCATGACACCATTTCGCCTGAAGGCGGTATTGCAAAGGCATTTGCACCCATGTTGCTGCGCAGTAGCTATGTCGATGACAGCAGTTACCAGGCGGCTTTTGACGCCACTCGCGACCGGGCCGATGATACCAAAGACACCCTGGATATGTTACTGGGGCTGACTCAGGTCATTAACCGTAACTGGTTAATGCAGGTTAACTATTCACTGAGTATGGCCGATGGCTATATGACTGACCCGTTTAAACTGGTTAGTGTGGTTAACAGCAATGGTGAAGTACAGCAAAACCTTTATGAAACCCGGCCAGACCAGCGTACTAAGCATAGTTTGTACTGGCAAAATAAATTACATCTGAGCGGTAGTTTTCTGGATGCGTCGTACCGTTATATGTGGGACGACTGGGAGCTGACATCACATACTGCTGATGTAAAATGGCGCTTGCCGATGGGAGATAGCTGGTATGTCGAACCACAGTTTCGTTATTACCAGCAAAGTGCGGCAGAGTTTTATCAACCGTTTATATTGCAGACAGAGCCACTGCCGCAGTACATCAGCGCTGATTACCGTATTGGTAAAATGAATACCTATACCGTGGGGGCTAAATTTGGCACTAAGTTGGCGCAAGGCAACGAGCTGTCATTCCGGATAGCACTGTATCAGCAGACACCGGAAAATGACGGGATAACGGCCCCGGGTGTACTGGCCGATGTTGAGCTGTATGAAAAAGTCACGGCGGTGATGGCGCAGCTCAGTTATTCTTTCTGATCCTAACTGAGTGAGGTAAGGATAGCGCATGCCGGAAATATCGCTGCGTAGCGGCAGCCATTGTGTTATTGGTCAGTTCCGAGCGATGGCCAGCCCCTGTGAAATTTTGCTGGAGCAGCATGATATGGCGTTGTGCCGGCAGCTCACTGAGTTGGCCGCTACTGAAGCAGAGCGCATTGAGCAAAAGTACAGCCGCTATCGCAGTGACAGTGTTCTAAGCCAGCTAAATAGCCAGGCAGGTAGCTGGCAGACGCTGGATGTTGAAACCATGCAGTTGTTGGCCTTCGCTGATAGCTGCTATCAGCTTAGTGCGGGGTTGTTTGATATCAGCAGTGGCATTTTACGCCGCGCCTGGCAGTTTGATGGCTCGGCAAATATTGCCAGCCAGCAACAGCTTGATACTCTGCTGCCTTTGATTGGCTGGCAAAAAGTAAAACGAGAAGCTAACCGGCTGTGGTTGCCAGCCGGGATGGAACTGGACCTGGGCGGCATTGCCAAGGAATATGCGGTAGATAAAGTACTGCAATTACTCAGCCTGCAGTTTACTGACGCAGCGATACCCAGCGTGGTGGTAAATTTCGGCGGTGACATGCGTTGTAGCCGGCCCCGCGATGATGGCAGCTTATGGCGGATTGGCATTGAAAACCCGGCGCTGGCTGATCAGGCAATATCGGCAGTCGGATTAAGTAACGGTGCGCTGGCTACCAGTGGTGACAGCCGGCGCTTTCTATTAAAAGATGGCGTACGTTACAGTCATATTATTAACCCGACAACCGGCTGGCCTGTTACTGACGCGCCACGCTCAGTGACTGTGGCAGCACCAAACTGTCTGCTGGCCGGTATGCTGGCCACCACTGCCTTATTACAAGGCAGGGATGCTGAAGCGTTTTTACAGGCACAGCAACTGCAATATTGGCTGGTGCCGTAACAATTTCACGGCTGAAATAACTATTGATTGCCACTTAAGCTGAACTGATAGGCATGTCGCGCCAGTGGCTGTTTTACACCGGTCTGGTAGGTATCAACCTGCACCAGGCCGTTGCTGTCGATATTAAACACCCGGTACATCGCAGTATGCTGGCTTTCATCCGGAATTTTAGTCCGTTCCAGCCCCGGTATATGCAGGTAATGTACTTTGCCCAGTTGTTTTGAATGCTGCACCCGGTCCATATCCATATGTAAGTCACCGGAAATTACCGCAGCCAGATTGGGCTGAGCAATTACCCCGGCAAAACCAGGATGTTGAATACCTTTTTCGGCATTTTCAGGGTAGACACCGGCCTGAGCGCCATGCACCACCAGTAATACCGGCTTGGGATAAAGCTGACTGATTTGCTGCTGCATCCAGTCAATACCGCTGTCGTTAAAGTCGCGGCCACGATCCGGTGAGGCCAATACCAGCGCCACAGTATCAAATTCCAGCACATAGCTTGCTGCATCTATGCTGATTTTGTCCTGATTCCACTTATTGGCATACTCCAGAAAACGCTCTACGGTGCTGCCGTGCTCTTCATTGCCCATAATAGGGTAAAACGGCAGGGTCAATTGTTGCAGCACCGGCGTAACGTTGTCGTACTGCAGCAGCGTACCTTTGTGGGCAATATCACCTACGCCAACCACAAAATCGAGCTGCAGCTGCGCGGTTAACTGATTAACGTCAGCTACTGCTGCAGCCACATTCGGAAACTGCGGCTCAGGTTTGGGCTCGGCATCTCCCAGCACGGCGAAACTCAGTACTTTGCCGGCAGCTACTGGCTCTGCTTGCTGCTGTGGACCTGAACATGCGCTAAGTAGCGTACCAAAAATGGCGCCTAAGATTGTCAGTTGCAGCAGTTTCCAGCTACAGGTTTTGGTTTTAACAGGTTTCATAAGGTTCCTTTATTGATGTGGCGGTTAATTGAAATTGAATAAGCCTTTAAAATCTGTAGGTATTAAGCCAGTCAAGCGCTTAAAAGCCCGGCGAAAATTATGCTCATCGGAATACCCCAGCTGTTGCGCCAACTGGCGGTTAGAATAATGGCCTTGTTGCAACAGACGGCGGGCTTGATCGCGCCGGATTTGATCCAACAGCCGGGCAAAATTAGTCTGATGCAGGCTAAGCTGGCGCTTCAGGCTGTTACTGGTAAGCCCCAGCGCGCCGGCTACTTGCTCCTGACTAAGCAGGTGCGGCAGAGCGAGTTGTTGCATGCTGCAGACGTTTTCCAGCAAGCCGCGCTGTTTTGCCAGCACCCGGTTCAGCTGACGACAGCTGCGACGGGCGGCCAGGAAACGTTCAGGATCAGCATCGGTAAAAGTTTGTTGCCACAGTGCCAGCGGAATACTGATACTGTCGCATGGCTGGCTGAAGCTGACAGTGCAATCCCAATGCAGTTGTGACTGTAACTGTAAAGCGTCACATCCTGACTGCAACTGCACTTGAATATCTTGGCTGCTGCCAAGTTGCTGCTTGATTAAGGTCAGCAGCAATGAACACAGGACAGTAACCATAAACGGCTGCTGATTACCGAGGCCGATAGCGGGTCGCAGCTCGATGGTAACGACTTGTTGTGACTTCAGGTATGCAGAGGCGTAAACTGCAGGGAACAACTGATGTCGAAAATACCATAATTGTGCAAGAGCCTGCCGCAGATTTTTAGCGGCCTGCAAACACTGGCACAGCGAAATATAATGACTGTTTAAGATGGCACTACCCAGCAAAAAAGGCAGCTCCGGGCTGTTCAGTTGCTGCTGACAATTTTGCAGTAATTTAAGCCAGTCGGCATGATGCAGCCTGCCATGCGGTTTATGTAAGTCCTGCTCGAATATGCTGGTGCCGGTAAGCAGTTTGCTTAACGTCGCCCCGCGGCGCTGTGCCAGTGCCAGCAACTCGCTGCTACCGTGCTGTAATAGCAGTATTTTATCCTGATAACCAAAGCTGCGCGCGTTCATCAGGCAGGTTTGTGACTGAAGTTACCGGCCTGCTTGGCCACTGCCAGTGCCTGCTCTGCGGCCTTAAAAGCCGCTTTAGTGCTGCCCTGTCGAACGGCCAGAGCAACGACGGTGGTAGCCGGTTCGTTTTGGCTGTCAGCCAGCTGCAGCAATTGCTGACGCAAGTGCTGCGCCATAATCAATGCTTGCGGCTCGGCCGTCTCGGGTAGCAGGGCAATAAAGCGATCACCGGCATAGCGGCATACCAGATCACTGTGCCGCAACTGGCTGCTGAGTAATTCACTTAACTGGCTAAGATACGCATCGCCGGCCGCCATGCCATGCTGACGGTTAAACTGAATGAAATTGTCGATATCAACTACCAGCAAACTGAGCGCCTTGTGCTGGCTTTTGTGCAGTTCAATCTCGCGTTGCAGCACTGCTTGCAAATAAGCCGCGCCATAGAGTTGCGTTAACGGATCAATCAACTGATGCTGGCGTAAAAACAGCTCGCGGCCCTGCAGCTGGCGGTTAATGGCCCGTTGTTCGCGGTGCCAGCCGACCAGACCGTAGGTCAGGATCAGCATGCCAACCGGCGCGGGTAGTGATTCCAGCCAGCTCATCAACCGGATAGTGTCCGGATAGCGGATAAACTCGTCCAGCAAGTCCAGAAAGTAGGAGTAGACTAATAGCAGGCTGCCATAATACAGCCATTCGGTTACCCGCCCCGCTGGCCGGCTGCTGATAATAAGCCCCAGCCAGCCGCAGGCTACCAGCAAGGTAGTGCCCTCGCCCAGAATATCTAACCAGTCGAACTCCGTGGCTTGCTTGCCGCTGCCACTATGGATAGCCAGCAGCAGGCCACTAACAAGCAACAGCAAGCTGGATAGCATTTTATAACGGTGTTGTTGCCACATAGGCTGAATGTTCCGGCAAATAATGACCAGTTTGCGGCGCTGGCATGACAGCAATATGACAAATTCCGGCCGTTATCCGGCTCTGTTGCACCCTGAAGACCCGGGTCAGCAGCGTGCATGCAACCCTGTGCACAACCACCGTTTTGTCACAGAGTGCCGGCAGACTAATTTGCACTATTTATTGCAACTCGAGAGCACGTTATGAAGCCAAACTATCGTCTTACCCTGCTGGCATCTGCCATTACCCTGGCGTGCAGCGCCGTATCTGCACAATTAATGGCCGACACCGAAACTGACCAGCTTGAACATATTGAAGTACGCGGCCAGTTTGGTGCCTTAAGTAAAGCGCTGAACCGCCAGCGCAATGCTGCCGGTATTGTTACCGTAGCCAGTACCGATGAAATGGGCCAGTTTCCCGACAGTAATGTCAGCGAAGCTCTGCAACGATTAGCGGGCTTGTCGGTAGAGCGGGATCAGGGTGAAGGCCGTTTTATCCGGGTGCGGGGCCTGGCACCGGACTACAACTCGGTAACTTACAACGGTACTCAACTTGCCGCGCCGGAAGCGGGCCGACGAGCAGTGGCGCTGGATGTGATCCCGTCGGACTTGCTGGAATCGGTTGAAGTGAATAAAACCCTGACCCCTGATATGGCTGCCGGCTCTCTGGGCGGTACAGTCGAAATAAAAAGCTTGTCAGCCTTTGATCGCAGCAACGATTTTTACTCTTTTACCGCAGAGACGGGCTACAACGAGCAACAGTCGAAAACCAGCCCCAAAGTGTCCGGCGTGTTCAGTAAAATACTGGATTTCGGTGGCGAAGCAGACAGCCTGGGGATGGCAATTGCTGCCAGTTTTGCCGAGCGTAAATTTGGCTCAGAAAATGTTGAAACGGGCGGCAGCTGGGACTTTGCTGACGGCTTAGAAGAGTTTGAACTGCGCGACTATACCATCACTCGTGAGCGGCTGGGGCTGGCCCTGAATCTGGATTACCGGCCAGGCAGCAATAATGAATATTACCTGCGCAGCCTGTACAGCCGCTTTAGTGACAATGAACAGCGCCAGGGGCTGGTGGTCGAATTTGCTGATCCGCAACAGCCTGGTGCCAGCGGTGAAGCTGAACTGCTGCGATCATTAAAACAACGCAAAGAGACGCAGAGCATTGCAGCTCTGGTGCTGGGTACCCGCCAGGTTACCGGTAGCTGGGAATGGCAACTGGAAGCCGGGGCCAGCAAAGCCGACGAAGACACCCCGTTTAATATCGGCGCGGCCGACTTTGAGCAGGCGTTTGATGATGCAGTTGGTTTTAGCGGCAGCCATATACTGCGGCTGAATGCGCCGGCCGATGCGTATCTGGCAGACGGCTATGAGCTAAAAGAAGTGGAAATGGGTGATACCTACACCAAAGAGACCGAGCGTAATATTAAGTTTGATCTGAGCCGCGAAATGCTGCGCGGCGACAACAGCCTGCAACTGAAAGCTGGGGTTAAATTCAGTCAGCGGGAAAAAGCAGCGGCCGAAGATGTCTGGTTATTTGAAGATTTTGCCGAGCAGGGTGTCACAGCACTAACTATGAGTGATTATGCCGGTGGCATGGTGGACTACAGTCTGAGTAACCTGGGGCCGGCGGTCAGCAGTGCGGCTATTTATCAGTTAGTGGCAGGGCTTAACCGCGCGGACTTTGTTGATGAGGTCGAATCACAAATTAACGATTATCAGGTGGATGAAGATATCAGCGCCGGCTATGTTATGGCGCAGTGGCAGTATGCAAACTGGCAGCTGGTTGGTGGGGTGCGCTTTGAGCATGAACAGCGTGATGCCGTCGGCACCCGTTATGATGACAGCACCGGCCAGTTCAGTGCCAACCGGCAAAGCAGCAGCGAAGGCTATTGGCTGCCTGCGCTGGTTGGGCGCTATAACCTGGCAGAGAACAGCATAGTGCGGGCGGCGTTCAGCACTGGCCTGGTGCGGCCGAACTTCGAACAGCTGGCGCCGGCCTTTATTCTGGAACGTGACGATGATGAGCTGGAAGCCGCATTCGGTAACCCGGACTTAAAAGCGCTGACGTCAAACAATTTTGACCTGGGCATCGAGCATTATGCCGATAAGCTTGGTGTACTGTCGGCTATGTTGTTTTATAAGCAGATTGATAACTTTATTTATGAAGCCGATTTAGCCGGGCGCGGTGAGTATGCTGACTTTGCCAAAGCCGAAACCTATGTTAATGGCGGCAGCGCCGATTTATATGGTCTGGAATTAAATGCGGTGCATCAGCTGGCAGGTTTTGGTAACTGGCTGGATCACCTGCTGCTATCGGCTAACCTGACTCTTACTGACTCAGCGGCAGATATTGAGTGGTTTGACGATGGTAGTTTACTGCGCCGGGAAGTGGCACTGCCCAGCCAGTCAGATAAAACGGCTAACCTTAGCATCGGCTACGAGACTGACAGCCTGAGCCTGCGTTTGGCTGCGAATTATAAATCGAAGTATCTGGCCGAGGTCGGCGACGTCAGTGACGCGTCCTATGACGTTTATGCTGATGATCATCTGCAGCTAGACTTCAGTAGTAAATGGACCTTCAGCCGTGGTATGCAGCTGTATTTTAATGTTATCAATTTAAATGACGAGCCGTACTACGCCTACACCGGCCGTAAGCCTTATAACTTCCAATATGAACAGTATGGTCGCACTGTGGTGCTGGGCCTGCAGATCACTAACTGGTAACAGGGATTAGACGATGCTATTAACTAAAAAAGTTTTGATCCGCAGCACAGTGAGTCTGGCATTGGCAGCACTGGTAAGTGGCTGCCAGCTGGAACAGTCGCGGTCAACTATAGCGCCACAGCAGCTGACTGTCAGTGCCAGCCATTATTACCAATTCCAACTGGCTGGTCAGCAGTATCAGGTACTAACTAACGAGTCTCAGCTGCAGTTAGTTACAGGCACTACCCAACTGGCAGCGGTCGGGGGTAATTTCGGCCGGCTCACTTTGCAACCACTTGACGAGGATACTGCACTGCTGGCGGCAATGGATGCAAACAACAATAGTCTTTATTTGTGGCAGGTAAGCTCAAAGGCCAGCGAGTCATTGCAGCTTATCCGGCAACAACTGATCAGCAGCAGGGTAGTGGATGATCTGTGCTTTTATCAAAGTAGTGAGAACCAGCAGTTAAGCCTGTTTTTACTGGGTGGCCGCGGTGGCGCCGACCAGCTGTTGTTACAACAACAGCAGCAATGGCTGGCAGAGCCGTTGGTGATCCGTGAATTAAATGTGCCTTACGACAGCACGGCCTGTGTAACCGACCCGGTTACTGGCGCCTTATATATTGCTGAAGCTGATCGGGCAATCTGGCGCTATCAGGCAGAACCGGAGGCTGATGAAGGTCGCAGTCTGGTGCAGGTAAATACCCCTTTTGGCAAGTTACAGGGCGAAGTAAAAGCGTTGCAGCTGTTACCAGATGGCAGTTTACTGGCACTGGAAGAACAGCCTGCCCGGATACTGCAGCTTAGCGGTAGCGGAGATCTGTTAACTACCCTGCGGGTGCCGGCGCTGCCTGAAGCAAGTGGTCTTTCCGTCAATCTGCAAGCCAATAAGGCCGCGTTATTTGTCAGCAGTGAAGATGCCAGCCCAGTGCAGCAGCTATCTTTATCGCTGCCTGTTGCTGCCGCCCGAAGCAGCAGAGCACCGCTCGTACAGGTAATGCCAACCTTACAGACCGAAGCCGCCAGTCAGCGCGGTGATGTAATGGACGACCCGGCAGTATGGCATCATCCGGCTAAGCCTGAGCTGAGCCTTATTCTGGGTACCGATAAACGCGCCGGACTGGACGTTTACAATATGCAGGGCAAGCGGGTGCAGCGCTTAACAGTGGGGCGCCTGAACAATGTTGATGTTCGTTACGATTTGGCCTGGCAGGGCCAACCTCACGATATTGCTGTGGCCAGCTTAAGGGATGACAACACCTTGCAGTTGTTTGCTATTGATAAGCAGGGCAAGTTGCATAATGCTGGCAAGGTTGCCACCTCAATGAGTGAAATTTATGGCCTGTGTCAGTACCATAGCGACAGCAGTGGTGCGCACTATGTGTTTGTAAATGACAAAGCGGGCTTAATTGAGCAGTACCGGATTGATAGTGATGGCATGAACTGGCAAGGGGTTTTAGTGCGTTCGCTGCAAGTACCCAGCCAACCAGAGGGCTGCGTGACGGATGATAAACGCGGCATTTTGTTCGTTGGTGAAGAAGATCAGGCTATCTGGCGCTTTGCAGCTGCAGCCGATGCACCAACAACCGGCGAGGTAATATTGCGGGTTGAGGGGGAGCGTCTGGTTGATGACATTGAAGGTATCGCGCTGGCAGAACATAACGGTAATAGTTATCTGCTGGTATCCAGCCAGGGCAATGACAGTTATCTGATTTATGATGCGGCGCCACCTTATACTGAGCGGTTACATTTCAGAATAGGCACCAATCCGCAACTGGGGATAGATGGTGCCTCAGAAACTGATGGCTTAGAGGTTACCACCCGCTCGCTGGGCCCGGGTTTTGAACAGGGAGCCTTGGTAGTACAGGATGGCCGTAACCGGATGCCGGAGCAAGGCCAGAACCTGAAGCTGGTGCCCTGGCACGCACTATTACAACAGCTGAAGTAACAAACTGTTCGCGCAGGTGAAAAGCCCCATTCAGCTAAACTGAACGGGGCTTTTTTATTCTATATATTCTTCTTTGCGCCAATTATGCAGTTTTTCACCCAGCACCAGCATGCAGGGGGTTAAAAACAGGGTAAGTAAGGTTGCGAAGGTTAACCCGCCGGCAATGGCGCTGGATAACTGGGTCCACCACATGGTGGAGGGAGCACCAAAGCCGAGGCTTGGCTCCAGCAAGTTAACGTTTACTGCTAATACCATCGGCATTAAGCCCAGTACCGTGGTGACAGAGGTTAGCAATACCGGCCGTAAGCGCAGGCAGCCGGTTTCCAGCGCAGCTTCGATTGCCGACATACCGCTTTGTCGCAGCTGATTAAAGGTATCGATTAACACGATATTATTATTTACTACTATGCCTGCCAGGCCAATGATGCCCATGCCCACCATCACGATACCAAAGCTCTGACCGTTAACCAGCAGGCCCAGCAACACCCCGGCAGTGGAAAAGACAATGGCTGACAGTACCAGCAAGCTTTGGTACCAGCTGTTAAATTGCACCAGCAAAATCATCAGCATAAGGAAAATTGCGGTAATAAAAGCGCTGATTAAAAATGTAATGGCTTCCTGCTGGTCGGCACTTTCCCCGGCCGTTTTCACCTTAACATTGTCTGGCAGCTTAAGATCACTGGCCAGTAACGCCTGTAAGCGCTCATTAACCTGCGCGCCGGGCGTTAAATCACTTTTAATCGTTATCGCCCGATTACCGTCTATCCGTTTGATAACACTGGTTTTTGGGGCGGGTACCAGTTCAACAAAATTACTAAGTGGTACCTGTCCCCGCATGGTCTGAATGGTTAAGCGGCCCAGTTGATCCAAGGATCGCCACTGCTCTGGAAAGCGCACCCGGATATCCACTTCATCACTGGCATATTCTGGGCGGAACTTGGCCAATAATAAGCCGTTACTGACCATTTGCACCGCATTACCAACGGTAAGTACATCGGCGCCAAAACGGGCAGCGGCGGCGCGGTCTACTTCAATCCGCCATTCAATACCCGGTAGGCTGCGATCATCTTCAATATCGAGAAAACCTTCCATTTGCTGCATTTGGCGAATAATCAGGTCGACTGCGTGCTCCGTTGCTGCTGCATCTGTGCCGCTGACCTGCAATTCAACCGGTTTACCGGCGGCCGGGCCTTCCTGCTGCTGGCGGAACTCCAGAATAATACCGGGAATGTCGCTGGTAAGCTGGCGCATGTCGTTCAGGATGGCGGCCGCTTTGCGCCGTTCAAACCAGTCGATAAACTGAAATTGCAGGGTGCCGACCACATCGGGCGCCAGCTCACCACTGCTGCTGGCCAGAGAGCGGGCATACAGCGCTTTTACTTCAGTCAAACCAAGCAACCGTTGCTCTACCTTTTGCAGTAGCGTATCTTTTTCGTAAATAGACATATCGCCACGGGCCCGCACCCATACCTGGGCTGACTCCGGCTCTACTTCAGGGAAAAACTCCAGGCCATGATTAAACTTGCTGTAGCCTACAAATATCAGCGCCATGGCAGCCAGCAAACCGCCCAGGGTAAGGCCGGGGTGGCGTAGCAAGCGGCTTAGTACCTTACGATAGGCCAAACCTGCCCGGCTGGCTTCGACGTTATGGGGTGCAGGCCGGGCGCGGCTGATGCCACCCATTACCGGCAGAAAAATCAGCGCCATAAACAACGATGCCAGTAAACAGAGGATCACCGTCGCCGGCAGATACTTCATAAACTGGCCTACCACACCAGGCCAGAACAACAGCGGCATAAACACCACTACCGTGGTGGCAGTAGAAGCAATAATAGGCCAGGCCATCCGGCCGGCCGCGTTGGCCCAGGCTTGTTTTGGTTTTTGACCTTCACCAAGATTACGGTCGGCCAGTTCACTGACCACCACCGCACCGTCTACCAGCATGCCGGCGACCAGAATAAGTGCAAACAGCACAATAATATTCATGGTGTAGCCAAGCGCGAAAATCATCAGAATGCCGGCAAAGAAGGCACCGGGAATGGTGATACCCACCAGCAACGCAGAGCGCACCCCCATGGTTGCGACAATTAAAATCAGCACCAAAACCACAGCAGTTAACACGTTGTTCAGTAAATCTGACAGCATGTTTTTCACTTCTTTTGACTGATCCATAATGTAGTTAATATGCATGCCGTCTGGAAACTGGGTACTGGCCTGATCGATTAACGCTTTGGTTTGCTCGATGGTGGAAATAATATTGGCGCCGGCCCGTTTTTTGATTTCCAACACTACTGCTGGCTGGCCGTTAATCCGGGCAAAACCGAGCGGATCTTTAAAACTGCGGCTAATGGTCGCGACATCGCCGAAGGTAATCACAGTATCGCCGTCGACTTTAATCGGCATCGACAACACGTCGTCAAGGTTTTCAATTACTCCCGGCACTTTCATGGCGAGGCGGCCGGCACCGGTATCCAGGCTACCAGCGGCGACCAGCCGGTTGTTATTTGAGACCAGGCTGAACAGCTGCTGGTAATCAAGGCCATAACCCTCCAGCACTTGCGGGTCGACCACGATTTCCAGCATATCTTCGCGGTCGCCACCAATATCAACTTCCAGCACTTCGGGGATAGCTTCGATGTTTTCCTGCAGCTGACGGCCAATGTAAACCAACTGACTTTCAGAGATAGGGCCGGATAGTCCAACCGACAGTACCGGAAACAGCCCGACGTTAATTTCGTTAACGGTTGGCTCATCGGCTTCGCCCGGCAGTTTGGCGCGGGCCGCGTCTACTTTTACCCGCACATCGGCCAGGGCCTGCTCGGCATTAAAGCCAGCATCAAACTCCAGCATTACCGAGGCATGGCCTTCGCTGGAGGTGGAGGTCATTTTCTTAATCCCTTCCAGCGAGCGCAGCTCATGCTCCATTGGCCTTACCAATAAACGCTCGCCATCTTCCGGGCTGATGCCGTCGAGTGACATCGATACATACATCATCGGAATGGCAACATCGGGGTTGGCTTCTTTCGGAATGGTTTGGTACGCGGTAATACCGGCAATAAATAAAAACAGCAGCAGCATTAAGCTGGCGCGGCTGCGGTTGATCGCCGCCTGAATAATGGCATTCATGGTTTAGCCTCTGCCACCTGCACCTTATCGCCGGGTTTTACAAAGCCCGCGCCCTGGGTAATGATCTGAGCACGCTCGGGCAAGCCGGTTACGCGTGCCCCGTTGTTGTCAGCAGTAATAATTTGCACCGGATAAAATACCACTTGCTGCTGGTCATCCACTACCGACAAGCCCAGCTTGCCACTGCTATCCAGACTTAACAGTGCCGGTGAAACCAGATGCGCCAGCACCGGTTCCAGTTGCACTTCAACAGTGGCGCTACCGCCGGCAATCCGCAGCAGTTCAGGGTTCGCAACTGTCACTTCAATGTAGAAACTGCGGGTAGCGATATCGGCAGCATAGCTGATAAAACTGAGCTCGCCGCTCAGTTGCCTGCCATCGAGCAGCCGCAGCTTCACACTCTGGCCCGGTTGCAATGCTGCGATATGCTGTTGCGGAATTTGAGCGGTAACTTTTAATTTATCTATCTGCACTAATTGCAGTAACTCAGTGCCAACTTGCACCATGTCGCCCACTTCGACGTAGCGCCGGTCTATCACGCCATTAAAAGGCGCAACCGGTTCAATCTGGGCCAGCGCCAGGCGGGCGCTTTCTAGCTCAGCTTCAGCCCGGGCCAGTTCACTTTGTAGTCGGGTGAGTTCTGTTTCTGAGACAAACTGTGAGGTGCTCAGCGTGCGGGCACTGGCCAGCTCGTTTTGTCTTAAAGTTAAATTTGCTCTGGCCTGAGCTAATACTTCGCTGCGGCCTTCATCAGACTGTCGCAGCAACTTTTGGCCCTGTTGCACCCTGTCGCCCTGGCGGGTTAGCAGCTCAACTATAGTACCGGCTTGCTGTGATTTAATGCTGACACTGCGCCAAGGCAAAACCTGGCCCTGCGCCACCCGGGTAAGCTGATAAGGCCCGGCGTCCGACCAGCGGGTTTCCACCAGAGCCAGTTGCTGCTCCGGCGGCTGTTGCTCGGCAGGTGATTGCTGTTTAGCACGGTAGTTATCCCCACTTAGCAACCAAAGCAGCAACGCCAGCGCTAAAATTACGGCAATCATAACAGGAGAGGCAGCTAGCTTTTTAAACATGAGCGATCCTTGGCGTAACAATAGACAGAATGGCAATTTTAACAGCTGAAAAATACCTACATCAATGAATGTAAGCAAGCTGATATCTGTAAGTAAATGTAGCCAGTTTAACATGTCATGGTTGCAATGTATGTTGGCGGCCCCTTGTTTTTTAATGGTTGCAGACCAATTAACTCTGTCAGCTTATCGGTGCCTTTGTTGCCGTTAAATTTTGTAATTGCTAACTAACGGGACATGTTATGGCCACTTTATTCGACCCTATTCAAGTGGGTGATTTACAGTTACCAAACCGGATCATTATGGCGCCATTAACTCGTTGTCGCGCCGATGCCGGCCGGGTGCCAAATGAGCTGATGGCAGAATATTACCAGCAGCGTGCTACCGCGGGTTTGATAATTACCGAGGCCACGTCCGTTTCGCCGATGGGGGTAGGTTACCCGGACACTGCGGGTATCTGGTCAGATGAACAGGTTGCCGGCTGGCAAAAAGTCACGGCTGCTGTGCATCAGGCGGGTGGCCGGATCATGTTGCAGTTATGGCATGTAGGCCGGATTTCAGACCCGCACTATTTAAACGGCGAGTTGCCGGTGGCGCCCAGTGCCATTGCTGCACAAGGTCACGTTAGCCTGCTGCGACCAAAGAAAGCTTATGTTACGCCACGGGCGCTGGCAACTGATGAAATTGCAGGCATTGTCGAGGCGTACCGGCTGGGAGCTGAAAATGCCAAAAAGGCCGGATTTGATGGCGTAGAAATACATGGCGCCAATGGCTATTTACTCGATCAGTTTCTGCAGGACGGCAGTAACCAGCGCACCGATCAGTACGGCGGCAGCATTGAAAATCGTGCCCGCTTAATGCTGGAAGTGACCGATGCGGTAATATCGGTGTGGGGCCCAGGCCGGGTCGGCATGCATCTTGCGCCCAGAGCAGATGCTCATAGTATGGGCGATTCACAGCGTAGCGATACCTTTGGTTATCTGGTGCAACGACTGGCTAAGCGCAATATTGCCTTTATCTGTGCCCGCGAAGCGCAGGGCGCTGACAGCTTAGGACCAAAACTAAAACATTTGTTTGGTGGCGTATATATTGCCAACGAAAAATTTGATAAAGCCAGTGCCAATAAGCTGATTGCCAGCGGCGATGCTGATGCCGTGGCGTTTGGCGTGCCCTATATTGCCAACCCCGATTTAGTGGCCCGTTTTGCCAGCAACACTGAACTAAATACCGCAAAGCCAGAATTGTTCTATAGCGGCGGTGCTGAGGGCTATACTGATTATCCGGCTCTTGCTGAATAATCTAGCTGGCATGTTACGCATTCGTGATTAGGTTTCAATAAATCTCAGCGTCCTGTTCTGGACGCTGAAACTTTCAGGTTTGCATGCTCACGCCTGGTAAAGGCCACCATCTTTGGCAGTAAAGCGTTTTTCGCTCTGGCAACCTTTATTAACCTGCTTACCGGTCAGCATACTGAACCAAGGTTCTGAGGGCTGTTTTGCCTGCAGCTGAATGTCATCAATTCCGGCACAGTCTTTTTCACCGTTGCAGCCATGGCGGTTCAACACCAGCTCTACATGACGGCCTTCGTTTACTAATACCAGCGACTCCGGTGCTTCGCGGTGGCCGCTCAGTGCCACAAACTGCGCCGGATTTTGCAGGCCACTTTTGCTGCCGTCGGCAAAAAACGCCAGCAGGTGCTGGAAATACACCATATAGCACACTACATCTTTGTGCGAGCCTTCCGCTAATGGAAAGGTTTTATCCAGGAAGCCTTTCGAGTAATCCATGATCTGCTTGACATGGCGCTCATTCAGCTGATTAATCACGTTAAGCTCGGTCGCCATCCAGGCTGTTTGGTTTGGCGTGTTTTGGCTGTGGGTTGGGGCCAGTGTAGTCATGTTTTTATCCTCGTTTTTGTCGGGTATTGGTAAATCTCACTAAGCAGGCTTGGAATCCTGCTGGCGCAGCCACAGAGTGTCTGAGCGGGTGCGTCAGCAGCGAGTTGCTGTGGCGAGCACGGCAGGAATTTCAAGTCGTGCTCTGTGCAACTTCATTGTTATCCTGTTCCTAATGAGCTTGTTGCTATCGGTTAAAAGCTAGTCTAGGCTAAAAATCAGCATAATTTCACAATAAAAATTTTACAGTGTTAATTTTACAAAATGAAAGCAAACAAAAGCCTGCTCAGAAAGTAAAATTTTTAGGTACTAAAATCAGAAACCTGAGAAAGTGCAATAACTTAACCATGGAAGGCCAGTCTACCCGTTGCATTAGGGGTAACCCGGAACCGGCGCCGTCGGTGTCCTATCTGTAAATGATTAAACGCGGCAAACGCACGCCCAACATAGAAATGTTGGTGGTGATCGCCGAACTATCTCAAAAAGATCTCGATTGGTTTATAGCCGCTCGCAATTAGTGACTTCTGGCACTATTGGCTGACTTTGTCTTAATTCAGAATGGTTGAAGTTTAGCGAATCTAAACAGGTTAAAAACATGATGAAAATGAAAACACTCGCTGTTGTATTACTGGCCGTTGTATTACTGAGCCTGCTGACCTCCGGATACGGCTACCTAAAGAATGTTCAGCTACTCTTGACGGGCGATTTAGAAGCCGATACGCCTGTAACCGTCCACTTCGAGTACGAAAAAGACCTGATTATAGTACGGGCCAACATTGGTGGAGAATCAGGGCTATTTTTGTTAGACACGGCTGCATTCGACTCAAAAATTGAACGGTCTTTCGCGCAATCATTAAACCTTAGTCCGCTCACCACAAAAAAAGTTACCACAGCACAAGGCGTTGATGGTGAAGTCTCGGTCACGCAGATACCTGAGTTAAGGTTAGGTCAGGCTAAGTTTACCAAAACCAGTGCGGGTATATTAACCTTTGGAGACAGCTCGGCAACACAGTGTATTGCACCTCAGGGACTGATTGGGGCAAATTTAATGAGCAGAGGATACTGGAAGATAGACTACCAAGCACAAACCTTGGCTATCAGTGAGCACCCTTTGGCGATCCCTGATAACGCGACAAAGATTGACTTCAAGCACCCTACTTTATCTGCAGTGCCTGCCATTCAATTAAAAATTGCCGGTTTAGAGGTTGGTGGCGTGCTGTTTGATACCGGTTTCAACGGTGGCTTGGTATTGCCGAGAAATCTCGCTGACAGGTTCGATGCCGATGTTGCTATGAATATTGTCGATCAGTCTACATCGGGCATCTTTGGTACCAACCAAGATGAGATTGTTGTTAAAGAACTTGATGTTGAAATTGGCGCATCAACCGCGACCATACCTGTTGAATTCTCCAGTTTAGATAAAGCGCTGTTAGGCAACGATGTACTGGAGCACTTTGACGTCTACCTTGATTATCAGCAAGACGCCATTTACTTAACACAACGCACTGAAGTTGAAGTGGATTCTCCAAGGTCGTTTGTGGTTGGTATCACAGATAATAACGAATGGGTTGTTAATCGCGCGCTGACATCGCATCCGTTCAAACTTGGAGAGCGCATACGCACCATTAACGGCAAAAAACCAAACGATTTATACAGCGATTTTTGTGACTATTTCCGCAACCTTGACCGCTTGCTTGGTAACGACACCCTTACGCTTGAAACCACAAAAGGCGAAATAATTGAAATCAAGCAGTAGCCCTGCTGCTGTTGTTTTACTGTAAATGCACAATTAATTGGAACAACGCCAAAACACTGGCAGTTCAGCAATAAATGTTAGATGGAGGATGTATGACTAGAATACTGGCAAGTCGTTTAAGTGTGTGCCTGTTTTTAATGTTTGCAGTAGGATGTGCTGTTAAAGCGGTGTTGGAAGTACCGGCTGAAGTGGCAGCAACAGCGCTGGAACAGGTGGTTCAGCAGTTAGATTCTGTGGTGCCAGCCTACAGTATTGTTATTGTGAAGGGGCAGCAAACTATCCTTAATCGACAGTTTGGTGTCGTCAGTGTTGACACAGGGGTTAGGGTAACCCCCGATACGGCATTTTATATTGCCTCGCAAACGAAAGCCTTTGTTGGGCGCATGGCAACACAGCTTAGCCAGCAGGGTATATTGCCATTAGAGACCAAATTGAGTGATATTTGGACCGGTTCTGTATTTAGCAGCAACACTATTCTTAGAAATAAAACGCTGGCCGACGCGTTAAATCATCAGCTGCCAATAAATGCTTTTCCTGTTACGTTTTTAGAAGCGTACGTGGGTGCATTGCCGCAAGATTATTACTTGCCAATATTAGAAGCCACTACCACGGCAAGAACGCCTGGCTTTGAATATGACAACCTGGGTTACAGTGTTTATGCTGCGGCACTGCAGCAGCAAACGGGTAAAAGTTGGCAGCAATGGCTAGATGAACAAGTTTTGCAGCCACTTGGTATGGTTAATTCTGGCACCTCAAATGCTAAATTAAAACAGGTAGTGCAGCCACACCAGCTTATCGATATTGGCAACTGGCATGCATTACCTAACAAGACTGACGACATTATGCATGCCGCTGGCGGTATGTCGGTGTCATCCAATGATATGGCCAGCTGGCTTAAAGCATCGCTCAAACACAAGAACTGGCAACCGTTGGTTGATTTAGAGCAGCGCTATACCCTACGCCAGCATGATGCCTACGACTTGCCGTGTGACGGTTACGCATTAGGCTGGAATGTGTGCTATCTAAATGAGCATAAGGTGTATATGCATGGTGGCGGTTATACCGGCTCTCAGTCACTGATGGCTGTGGTGCCTGGTCTTGAAGTTGGCATAGCGGTTGCCGCCAGTTCTGACCATGTTACCCATTGGCTAAACCGGCAGCTAATTGTCAACTATATTAAGGACGTTACGGGTGAAGCTTTTACTCCAGAAAAACAGAATGAGCTGGTAGCTAAAATGCATGAATTCCGTAACAGCCTCATCGCCAGAAGACAATTGAGTCGCAGCGAGAGTTTGGCAGCAGAAGTATTTAAGGGCGCTCCCTGGCAAGCTACAGCCAGTGAGCTTGGTCGGTTTGCCGGGCACTACGTCAGTGATGAGCTGCCGGTGGCAGCTGAAATTACCTTCAAGGATGGCCAGTTAATAATGCAAATTGGCGCCCTGGTTCGCCAGCTTAAACCAATAACTACCAATAGCCTGGCAGCTTACGAAACGCCGGTGTCGGACTACGAGCCGGTATTCTTTACACGAGATGCCCAAGGTCAGGTAAGCAGCATACGCTATATGGATACGGTGTTAACGAGATAAACGCCAACGCGCCAGGCTAGCTGAGCCAGCTAGCCGCCTTTCCAGCCCAGCGGCCGCTGCCCTTCTCCAGTTTTACTGATACCTCAAACAAAATATTGTTGCTCAGTTTTTTGCTGATTCGCAGAGGCATTTAAACATGACTTCCTGCACATGTGCTTAACACGATAATGCTAAATAATGCCCATTCCGTATTGACTGCGGTTAACTAGCATACGGAAGTAATTATTGTGATTTTTAAACACAAGGTGCTGAGGCGCAGGAGCATGGTGGTGCAACACCGTTTGCTGAGTCACTAATGATTGATATTTTATTGAGCTAGAGAACAAGTATGAACATTCAAACAGATTACCCCATTAACCAAGGTGCGCGATTAAATCAGTTGGATATTCTCAGAGGAGTGGCTCTTCTGGGGATATTGCTAATGAATATTCAAAGTTTTGCGATGCCTGGTGCGGCGTATTTAAATCCTACAACTTGGGGCGACTTACAGGGTGTCAACCAAATCGTATGGATTTTCAGTCATGTTTTTGCCGATGCTAAATTTATGGGGTTATTTTCGATTCTGTTTGGCGCTGGAGTGTGTCTTTTTGCAGAAAGAGCGATGGAAAAACCGGCAAGTCTTCAGCTTTGCACTACAAACGAAATTTTTGGTTGCTGGTGTTTGGTTTAATCCACGCCCATTTTATTTGGTACGGCGATATATTAGTTAGTTATGCCTTGTGTGCTTTTTGGGTATATTGGTTTAGAAATCGCTCCCCCCGTTTCTTAACAATATCGGCGGTGATTCTACTGGCAGTTGCATCACTGTATTCTTTGTTCGTGCATTTTGCGCTTAATAATAATTACATCCCTCAGGAAAGCTTAAATGACATACTGAAGTTTTGGCAGCCTGATGCTGAAGTGTTGCGCAAGGAAATTAATGCCTACCTGGGAAATCCGATTGCACAGTTTCAGCAGCGTTCAGCGGATGCGCTTTTTTTCGAAACACAGCTTTTTTTGACGACGTTTCTCTGGCGTGCCGGCGGCATGATGCTGCTGGGAATGGCGTTGTATAAGAGTGGCATTTTGCTCGGTAAAAGATCGAACAAATTCTACCTTGTATTAGCTATCGTTGGATGTGGAATTGGTCTTTCATTGTCGAGCTATGGTGTTGTTAAAAACCTTGAAAACAACTTCGAGCTGAATTATTCGATGTTTTGGGGCAATCAGTTTAACTATTGGGGTAGTGTGTTTACTTGCCTGGGCTACATTGGGGTGATTAACTTAATGCTGGCTAAGTCGCTACTCAAGGGTTTGCAGCGTCGTTTGGCAAGCGTAGGGCAAATGGCGTTCTCAAATTATATTTGCCATTCTGTATTCTGCACCTTCATATTTTACGGTCATGGTTTGGGGCTGTTCGGTGCGGTTGAACGATGGCAGCAGCTGGTGATTGTGTTGTTGGTGTGGGTGTTACAGTTGTGGTATTCCCCGTTGTGGTTAAATAAATATCATTTTGGGCCACTGGAGTGGGCGTGGCGAAGCCTTACCTATGGGTACCGCCAGCCGTTTAAGAAGTAACGGTTTAAATTGACACTGGCTAATCGCGCTGTTGCAATAATGTCAAAGCTGCCAGTCTGTTGGTTACGCCTATTTTGTCATAGATATTGGATAAACGATTCTTAATGGCGCCAATACCTGTTTCAACAGCCTTGGCGATCTCGCTATGGCTCAGGCCATAACTGGCAAGGGCTAAAATACTCATATCACGTTTGGTTAGCCCTGGCTGTATTGCAGCAACTTGTTTTGTATTCGGGAGATATAGCGGTAAGTGGTCGACATGATGTGATAACAGTATACGCAGCTTCTTCTCTAACTGTTACATACCGTCGTGCCACGATAGCAGGGCATTAATGCCAATCACGGCCAGGTTTGCTATCAGGTCAAACGTTATTTCATCTAGTAAAAAGAAAGCTTAGGCAAACACCGCAACCCAGGTGATTGCATTGCCGACACCATGCACCAGTGCTGGCGCAATAACGTTACCAGTATGATTACGCAGCCACTGAAAAAACGTGCTGGCACCAATATAGATAGCAATTAGCACAGCTACCACGGTAAAGTGCTCTTGTTGCAGATATTGCCACGACCTTACCGAATGCAGCGGTGCTATAACAAAGGCAACCGTTGTTATAACGCCAGCCAGCGTTACCGACATAAAACGATTTAAGCTGCTAAACAGCAGGCCGCGGTACAAAAGCTCCTGACCAATACCGATACAGAAGCCGGTTGCAAACCATGCCAGCCACAGCCACAAGCCGGCAGAAAAGCTGCTTAACAACTGCTCTGCTTCAAGTGAGCCAAATAACATGGCACTGGCCAGCATGCAGCCAAGTAGCAGCTTAGTCTGGCTGCGTTCTAAACGCAGTATATTCGGATTCGTCCACCTAACAGCGGCAACCAATAACATAACCAGTGTCAGTTCTATTGCTAGCCGCAGCGGTTGGTTAAAGTACCAGTGCTGGGCATTTAATAACCAGGGATCCGGTTGCAGCCACAGCCGCACCGGTAACTCCATCAGTAAAAATACCAGCAGCGCGGCAATGCAGAGCAAACCTGCAGGCTTTGGAATTTGTTTAGCGTTGTAAGCGTCTGATTTCACGCTGCAGCTCCTTATCATTACTCTTAATGGCCAGCAGTAGATGCTGCTGCATCATGGTGTTGTTATCACTAAGCTTATGCAATTGCGCCAAGCGAAAATGTGCCCAGTGTTTATCAGGTAAATTATCTGACTTTGGCGCGTTATCAATATAGTTGTTTAATGCTTGAATTCCGCTTTCTAGTTGCTGCTCACTGAACAGTGCGGTGCGGCCAATCTGATACCAGGCATTAAACTGGTAAATTCCCTCTTCATCCAGTGTTGCTTGGGTAGCTGCCGCAAAAGCATTAAAGGCGTCTGCATAGTGTTTGTCTTCCTGTAAAACTAAGCCATGTCGATAATGAAATTCTGCCTGTTCAGGATGGTTTTCCCGGCTTTGTGCCAGCAATTGTTGGTACTGTGCTGTTTGTTCGGTCTGGCGGTAATAACTCAATTTGGCCAGTGTGCCTTGCAGGGCGTTTAATTGCGTTATCTGCTCCACCTCTTGCCACGCCAGCTGTTTATCGCCACCGGCAATGCCAGGTGCGCCAAGGTAAAATGACATCAACCCTTTGCGATAGCTGATATCGTGCGGTTGTAATGCTACCGCTTGCTCTAAACAGCGTAATGACTTTTTCGCGTAGCTAAGTGCTGAGAAAATAGCATTTTCTGCTTGCTGCCCCATAATGCGGCCGCAAATAAACTGCACCTCGGCATTTTGAGGAGCCTTAGCCAGGGCTCTTTCGATATGCTTTTCAGCCAGATTAAGATCTGTCGCCATAATGGCTTTAGCTTGTTGTAATTCGGCCGGGCTGCCGGCACCGGCAACAACAGCAAAGCTTGTTATTGCCGTAATCGTCAGTGCCAAAAAGATGTGTGAAAGCTGCATGGTGTTTCCTCTGTTTGTTTTATTCAGCTTAACAACTCAGTGGAAAGGCGGTTAGTGCCAAAAGTCACTTTTTCAGTTATGACTTTTGGCATAGTACTTTGGTTTGGCGTGTTTTTTACAGCTTCTCTATTTTCCTGCTTCTAGTGAGCTTGTTGCTATCGGTTAAAAACTAGTCTAGGCTAAAAATCAGCATAATTTCACAATAAAAATTTTACAGTATGAATTTTACAAAATGAAAGCAAACAAAAGCCTGCTCAGAAAGTCGCACTTTTTAGGTACTAAAATCAGAAACCTGAGAAAGCGCAATAACTTAACCATGGAAGATCTGTCTACCCGTTGTATCCGGGTAAACCCGGAACAGGCGCCGTCGGTGTCCTATTTGTCAATGATCGAGCGCGGCAAACGTACGCCCGGCATAGAAATGCTGGAGGTGATCGCCGAAGTGTTTCAAAAAGACCTCGACTGGTTTTTAGATGGCGAAGATGAAGGTCAGGATTTAACCCCGCAAAAAGGCAGCCGCGGCGGCATTAGCGGTATGGCGTTGGAGCCGGGCTTTTTATTCTCGAATGATATTCTGCAAATTGCTATTCCGGAAATGCTGTCGCAAACCGGTACCAGTGGTAAACAATTTGCCCAATTGCTAATTCGGGCCCATCAGGAGCATCACCAGAACCATTTCCCAGAGCTGGAACGTGCTGCTGAAGAAGTGGGGCAAAAGCGCATGCCGCTAAGTGTCGATGAACTGCTGGCCATTGTGCAACAACTGGGGTTGAAGGTAAGCTGGTTTACCGAGCCGCCGAAAGAAATTCTGGATGAGTTAGGAGTGTTGTCAAAAAACGTGTCGACTTCGTTTTTCACCCCGCCAGCCACCCTGCATTTAAACCGCTTGCTGCAGCAATTCCCCACCCGCCTGAAGTACGAGCTGGCGGTACACATTGGCCATACGGTGCTGCACAATAAAGATGGGGTCAAAAGCAGTATGACAGTGGGCGGGGCGCACGATGATGAAATGTCGCAATCTACCGCTGTACAACCACAAGATATATTACACGCCTGGCGTGATTTTGAATCCAGCTTTTTTGCCGGGGCGCTGCTGTGCCCCAAACTACCGTTTCGCCAGCTGCTGGATCGCCAGGGCTATGAAATCAGCAGCCATCAGCAGGCGGGTGTGTCGGCGTCAGTAGCTATGCGGCGGATGACCGCAGTATCACCCTATACTCACTGGCATTACTTTGATGCTTATACCCCTGGCAAACTTAAGGCGGTATATCGTGGCAATGGCATACCGCTGCCGTGGGGCAATATGCGCCAGGTGGAAGACCCGTGCCAGCACTGGGCGGTGTTCCGGATGTTTGATGTTGACGGCGTGGCAAGCTCAGCCCAGTTATCTTTGCTGGATGTTAACGGCAAGCCGCGGATTTACTGCTGCGAGTCGACCAAAGTCAGCGATTTAGCCGGTAATAACCATGTGTTGTGCGCCGGCATTGACCTTAACCCGGCATTGTTAGCGCAGGGTGTCGATGCCGATGCGATGGCCAGCGAGTTAAAGCAACTGTGTATTAACAGTGCAGGTGGCGCTAAGGTGCCAAAGGCCATTCAGACTTCACTGACCAGTGTGGCGAATATTCTGAATATCAACTGGGTAGCGCGTAGCCTGCAAAAACCGGCGCAGTTAATTTGTGCCCGTGGCAATAGCTGCCCACGCAGCCCACGCTGCTACTCCTGTCCCAGCAACTAACATATACCCAAACTTTATACCCAAACCAGTTGAAGATGCAGGTAGGCGGCAAGTGAGAGAATCCCCATGAACATAGGTAAGCTATGTGATTGGGGTGAGTGAGTGCAGCCAACACCGCTGCAACTTCAAGTGGGACGGGTATATATATTCTGTTACAACTTGTCGGTTGCAGATATTTGGTTTTGCTTGACGACAGCGCTAAGATAGCGCAGCCATAATTATTATAATCGTATTTCATCCGCGTATTTCAGGAACATATTATGAAAAAAATCAGTATTATTGCAGTCAGCGTTGCACTCGCTCTGGGTTTAACGGCATGCAGCGAACCTGTTGCGAACAAAGCCAGTGAGCCGGTAGCTGCACAACAGCAGGCACCAAGGGTATCTGGTGTTGATAGCCAGTATTTTGACCCGGCAGTAAAATTCAGCGAAGACTTCTTTTTAGCCGTCAACGGCAAATGGCTGGCAGAGACCGACATTCCTGCTGATAAAGCCTCTTATGGCTCCTTCCATATCCTTAACGACAACTCGCAACAGGCGGTTAAAGCTATTATTGATGAAGTGGCTGCCCGCACCGATTTAAAAGAGGGGTCTGACGAGCAAAAATTAGGCCATTTCTTTAACAGTTTTATGGACGAAGCAACGATAGAAAAGCTGGGTTTAAGCCCGCTGCAACCGCAATTAGATGCTATTAGTTCGTTGGAAAACAAAGGCCAATTGCCGGCGTTATTTGCCCGCTTGCAGCGTGATGGGATTGCCATTCCGTTTGGCTGGTTTATAAACAACGATGCAAAAAATTCTACCGAGTATGCGGTATACCTGAACCAGGGTGGCTTAGGTCTGCCAGACCGGGACTATTATTTTAATGATGATGAAAAATCATTAAAGCTGATTGCCGATTACCAAGCCTATTTAACTGATATGTTCAGTATGGCAGGCAATGCCGATGCCGCCGCAGCCGCTGAGCGGGTTTTTGCTCTGGAAAAAGCCCTGGCCGAGCATCACTGGACCCGGTTGGATAACCGTAATGCTGATAAAACCTACAATAAAGTTGCTGTTACCGAGCTGAATAACAGTATGGGTAGTTTTGACTGGGCGGCTTTTGCCAGCGGGGTTAAGTTAGCAGAAGTGAACGACATTATTGTACGTCAGCCGAGCTATTTCGAAGGTTTTGCCAAGGTAGTTGAGGCAACTGATTTACAAAGCTGGCAGGATTACCTGAGTTTAAAAACGATTCATGGTTATGCTGATAGATTGAGCAGCAAATTTGCCGACCGTCGCTTTGCTTTCTATGGCACCACCTTAAGCGGCACCGAGCAGCAGCAGCCACGCTGGAAGCGGGCGGTAGATGCGTCAGATCAGGTGTTGGGTGAGCTGACCGGTAAACTGTATGTCGAGCGTCATTTTAAACCTGAAGCCAAAGCGCGGATGGAAGAGTTGGTAGCCAATCTGATTAAGGCTTATGAAATCTCGATTAACGAGCTGGAGTGGATGACTGAAGATACCAAGGTTGCTGCCCAAGAAAAGCTTAGCAAGTTTACCCCGAAAATTGGTTATCCGGATAAGTGGAAAGATTACTCAGCATTAGAAATTAAAGCTGATGACTTAGTCGGTAATTTTGTCCGTGCCAGCCATTGGGGTTATGACCAGATGGTGGCTAAATTAGGCCAGCCAATCGATAAGAGCGAGTGGTTTATGACCCCGCAAACCGTTAACGCCTACTACAATCCGGTAAACAACGAGATCGTATTCCCGGCTGCTATTCTGCAACCGCCGTTCTTTAATATGGACGCGGATGATGCGGTTAACTATGGCGGTATTGGCGGTGTTATCGGCCACGAAATCGGCCATGGTTTTGATGACCAGGGTGCCAAATATGATGGCGACGGTAATCTGCGCAACTGGTGGACTGAACAGGATAAAGGCCAGTTTCAGGCCCGTGGTGCTAAGTTAATTGGCCAGTACAACAAGTTTGAGCCACTGCCAGGTGTTAACGTTAACGGTGCGGTTGCACTGGGCGAAAACATTGGTGACTTAGGTGGCATGACGGTCGCACTGAAAGCCTACAACTTATCACTGGATGGCAAAGAAGCACCGGTTATGGATGGCTTTAGTGGTGAACAGCGGTTCTTTATCAGCTGGGCCCAGGTATGGCGCACTAAGTTCCGGGAAGAAGCGTTGCGTCGCCAGCTAAGCACCGGCCCGCACTCACCGGCTCATTACCGGGTTATTGGTGTGTTGCCAAATATTCCTGAGTTTTACACTGCGTTTGATATTAAAGAAGGCGATCCGATGTATATCGCGCCAGAACAGCGCGTTAAGATCTGGTAATGTGAAATCCATAGGGTAATATTTTTCTGTTATAATGCACAGGCTGAACACTTAGGTGTTCAGCCTTTTTTGTATATGAGTGACCTATAGTTAAGTGATATGCGGCCGGTTACAATTCCCGCCCTGGCTCGCCACAGCAACTCACAAATGCTCGCGCATTTGCTCAGACACTCTGTGGCGCCCAGATCGGGATTCTAACCTCTGCTGCAAGACTTGCTTAGCTAGCTCGCGAGGTCTGACCACTATAGCAAAGAATATATAACATCCGGTTTCGCATTCATGCCATTTATACCCACTATAAGCGGCGTGTTGCAGGGCCTGATGTCAATTTGGCCCGAATTTTTATATAATCGCGCCCATTCATTCTAAGAATGACGCCGCAGTAGCAAGACTGCCGGCAACGACCAAGAGGATCATACTGTGCTACAACAATATCGCGAACATGTGGCCGAGCGCGCTGCGCAAGGTATCCCGCCAAAACCGCTCAATGCAGAGCAGGTAGCCGCCTTAGTTGAACTGTTAAAAAATCCGCCAAAAGGCGAAGAAGAAACCTTAGTTGATCTGCTGGTTAACCGGGTACCACCGGGTGTAGATGAAGCCGCCTATGTTAAAGCCGGCTTTTTAGCTGCGCTGGCTAACGGTGAAGCTACCAGCAGCCTGATCAGTGCCGAATACGCCACTGAATTACTGGGCACCATGATGGGTGGCTACAATATTCAGCCGTTAATCAGCCTGCTGGATAACGAAAAGTTAGCACCGATTGCTGCTAAAGCACTGTCGCACACCCTGCTTATTTTCGATGCCTTTCACGATGTCACCGAAAAAGCCGACGCTGGTAATAAGTATGCCAAGCAAGTGGTGCAAAGCTGGGCTGATGCCGAGTGGTTTGAAAGCAAGCCGGCGCTGGCAGAAAAAATTACTGTTACTGTCTTTAAAGTATCAGGCGAAACCAATACCGATGACTTATCACCTGCACCGGATGCCTGGTCACGGCCGGATATCCCACTGCATGCGTTAGCGATGCTGAAAAATGCCCGCGAAGGCATTAACCCGGATCAGCCAGGTACAGTTGGCCCGATTAAGCAGTTAGACGAGCTGGACAAAAAAGGCTTCCCGCTGGCTTACGTTGGCGATGTGGTCGGTACCGGTTCATCACGTAAATCAGCGACTAACTCTGTGCTGTGGTTTATGGGTGACGATATCCCGTACGTGCCAAACAAGCGTGGTGGTGGTTTTGTACTGGGCGGTAAAATTGCGCCGATTTTCTTTAACACCATGGAAGACTCAGGCGCGCTGCCAATTGAAGTTGATGTTTCCAAACTGGAAATGGGTGATGTGATCGACATTCTGCCGTTCGAAGGCAAAGTGGTTCGTCATGGCAGCGCTGAAGTACTGGCTGAGTTCAGCCTGGCAACAGATGTATTAATTGACGAAGTGCGCGCCGGTGGCCGTATTCCGCTGATTATCGGCCGTGGTTTAACTGACCGTGCCCGTGAATTTTTAGGCCATGGCCCATCGGATAAATTCCGCCGGCCGCAAGCTAAAGTGGATTCTGGCAAAGGCTTCACTCTGGCGCAGAAAATGGTAGGTAAAGCTTGTGGTGTGCAGGGTGTACGCCCGGGCACCTACTGCGAGCCGAAAATGACCACCGTCGGCTCACAGGATACTACCGGCCCGATGACCCGCGATGAGTTAAAAGACTTGGCCTGTTTAGGTTTCTCGGCCGATTTAACCATGCAGTCATTCTGTCACACTGCGGCGTATCCCAAGCCGGTCGACGTAGACACCCACCACACTCTGCCAGACTTTATTATGAACCGTGGCGGCGTATCGCTGCGCCCGGGCGATGGTATTATCCACAGCTGGTTAAACCGGATGTTACTGCCTGATACCGTAGGTACCGGTGGCGACTCGCACACCCGTTTCCCAATGGGTATTTCCTTCCCGGCCGGTTCTGGTTTAGTGGCGTTCGCTGCGGCTACCGGTGTAATGCCACTGGATATGCCAGAGTCAGTATTAGTGCGCTTTAAAGGCGAAATGCAGCCGGGTATTACCCTGCGCGACTTAGTGCATGCTATTCCATACGTAGCTATTCAGAAAGGTTTGTTAACCGTTGATAAGAAAGGCAAGAAGAACATCTTCTCCGGCCGTATTCTGGAAATTGAAGGTTTACCCAGCAACTTAACAGTAGAGCAGGCGTTTGAATTATCAGATGCCTCTGCTGAGCGCTCTGCTGCTGGTTGTACCATTAAGCTGTCCGAAGAGGCTATTGCTGAGTATCTGGAATCGAACATCGTGATGCTGAAATGGATGATTGCGGAAGGCTACGGCGATGTCCGTACCATCGAGCGTCGGATTCAGGCGATGCAGGCCTGGTTGAAAGATCCACAGCTGATGGCTGCCGATGCCGATGCGGAGTATAGCGAAATTATCGAAATCGATCTGGCTGACATTAAAGAGCCGGTACTGTGTGCACCAAATGATCCGGACGATGCGCGTTTACTGTCTGAAGTAGCTGGCGACAAAATCGACGAAGTGTTTATCGGTTCTTGTATGACCAACATTGGCCACTTCCGCGCGGCCGGTAAGCTGCTGGATAAATACAAAGGCCAGTTGCCAACCCGGTTATGGATTGCCCCGCCAACCAAGATGGACCAGGCGCAGTTAACCGAAGAAGGTTACTACAGCATTTTCGGTAAAGTAGGTGCCCGCACCGAAATGCCAGGCTGTTCACTGTGTATGGGTAACCAGGCACGGGTAGCGGAAAACTCTACCGTAGTGTCTACTTCTACCCGGAACTTCCCGAACCGCTTAGGTCAGGGCGCTAACGTGTACTTAGCGTCAGCTGAGCTGGCGGCAGTAGCTTCTATTATCGGTAAGTTACCAACGGTAGCCGAGTATCTGGAATACGCGAAGCAAATCGACGCTACTGCGGCCGATACATACCGTTATCTGAACTTCCATCAGATGCCACAGTACACCAAAAAAGCGGATAACGTGATTATCCAGCAAGCGGTGTAAACGTCTATGCTATGCAAAAGGCCTGCAACTGCAGGCCTTTTTTATGCTCGCTAAGGTATTACCAACAGCTACAATTTAACAGACGCTGCATCGGCGGTCCTGGATGCTCTGTTGGGGCGACACAGGGTGTCTGAGCGCGGTAGGTGCGAGTTACTGTGGCGAGCCCGGCAGAGTATGCAGGCACCGGTGATATTACAAGTGGCAGAGTTGCTACGCTTTTGGAACTTTAATATGGAATACGACTTTATTTATGATCGTCACACTGGCCAGTTCAGCATCCGGCTGGCAGCGGAGCATGAAGTGTTAGGTCGCTTTTTGCTGGACGAATTTGGCCAGCAGGCCGGAGCCTATCTGCCGCTATTGCAGCAGCTTAGTGAATTAAAACCCAGTCAGAGCATGCAATATCAGGGTAAGGAATTCTTGCTGGAGATAGAAAACGGTGAAGTGACCTTAAACCACAACACGCTGTTTTCCGAAACTACTGAGCAGTTGACTGCACAGCAACAGCAAACGCTGGCTGACGATGACTTACAGCTGGACCAGCAAGGCATGACCAGCCAGTGCGGGCTGGAAGATTTACAGAAACTGCTACGGGAATGGCAGCAGTTTCTGGCGGATTAAGCTGGTTTTACCTGCAAAGGTAACAGTACAGTAAAGTGAGTTCCTGCACCCGGCGTGCTACTTACTTTAACGCTACCTCCCAGTTTCTGGGTAATAAGGTTGAACACGATATGTAAGCCCAAACCGGTACCGCCCTGATGGCGGTTAGTGGTGAAAAAAGGGTCAAATATCCGCTCAATATTTTCATTGCTGATGCCGGCACCATCGTCGGTAAAGACGATTTCAATCTGATCGCCCAGTTGGCGGCAAGTAATAGTAATTTCGCCACTACTGCGATCTTTAAAGCCATGCAGAACAGCGTTCTGAGTAAAATTGGTTATAATCTGGCCAATCGTGCCCGGATAGCTGTCCATCACAATGTTATCGGGACAGTTAACCGTTAAACTTATTTTACGGTTGCGCCACATCAATCTTAAACTGTCGAGCAATTCGTCTAAGTACTTTGCAAGATTAAATTGACGCTGGTTGTCAGCAGTCAGGTCGACCGACACTTGTTTAAAGTTGGCTACTAACTGCGCGGCCCGCTGTAAATTATTGTCCAGCAACAGGCCAGCTTGTACTAATTTGCTCAGATAGTTATCCAGTTCCTGACGACGAATATTGCCGCTGGCCAGTTTTTGTTGCAATAGCTGGCTTTCCTCTTTAACCACACTGTTGGCCGTTAACGCTATACCCAAAGGAGTATTTACTTCGTGCGCCACCCCGGCAACCAGCTGGCCCAGTGCCGCCATTTTTTCGGTTCTGACCAGCTCCTTTACCGTCGACTCCAGTTGCACCAGTGCCTGCTCGGTTCTGCTTTTTGACTCTTGCAATGCTCTGGTTCGTTCATTTAATGCCTCGGTACGTTGTTCGACTAACCAGGCCATTTCTTCCTGCTGTTTACGCAGATGTTTCAGTCGGAATAAATGTATGCCCAGCATCACGGTAAGCAACAAGCTAATCAGCGAAATCCTCGCCAGCCAGGTTTCCCACCACAACGGTAGTACCTTCACATTGAGGGAGGTTTCGTCGCTCCAGCCCGACTGGTCGAGCCCCGCACGTAACCGGAACTGGTAGTCGCCGGGTGGCAAGCGCTCAAAGTTGGCGCTACGCCCGGTAGCATCGCGGCTGATCCAGTCAGCTGAAACGGGATCTAGCCGGTACTGAAACTGCACCTGCGCAGTTTCAATAAATTCCCGGGTTGAATAGTTAACACTGAAACTACGGCTGCCACTGGCAGGAATAGTTAATTTAGCATCTGCCACAGCAGCCTTTTTGCCGTTAACCTCAATAGTCATAATAGCCGGTGTCGCGATAGGGCCGGCGGAATAAGCCAGCACCTGCTGCGGCTGAAACAAGGTAAAACCATCCATACCACCAAAAATGATAGTGTCGTTGGCCATGACATTAGCAGAGGCATTAATATAGTCCCGCCTGAGCGTGCCGTGCTGATAGCCAAAGTTACGAAAGCGGGTTGTTTCAGGATTAAACACCGAGATACCAAAAGCACTGCTTAACCAGATATTGCCTGCCTGATCAAGTTCCGCTGATTTAAGCTGGCCACTGGCTAATCCTGCGGCTTCAGCAAATTGTTTAAAATGAATGTCAGCAGGGACTATGCTTGGGCCTGGCATGATTAATTCAAATAAGCCGGTACCATTGGTTGCCAGCCAATGGCGGTTATCTGCAGTGATAACATAAGCCATTGGTGCTGAGGGCAGAGTCTGCGCCGGGGCTGTGCTATGGGTTGCCAGTTTATGTTCGAATATCAAGCTGCCATCCGTTGCATCAAACCAGGACAATCCGCTGTAAGAGCCAACCAGCACGTGTTGCGGGCCTACAGGCTTAATAAAAGTAATGGCACGACTAAAAGGATATTGAGCACGAATACTGCCGGTTGCTTCGTCCAGAACTATAAGACCAAATTGATCAATCGCCAGCCAGAGATGGTTATCAGATGCCCAAAGCCGGCGCACCGGGCCTGGAGGTACTGACGGTGGTAGCTTAATTTGCCGGTAACTGTCATTTGCCGAATTAACAGCAACGATCCCCTGGCCGTGCCCGAACCATATTTCATCAGCCCGCTGCAACGAGCAATAGAATGTTAAGCCAATACTGCTGGTATCGGTCAGCTTGAAGTTTTCGTTGGCTAAATCCAGAGTAAACAGACCATCGGCAGTGCCGACCCATACCTTATTATCACTGCTTGCCAGACTGATGGTTGCCGGGTTTCTGGCCAGATCCATTAAGGTTAGTTCATGACTGATGCTGACAAACAGGTTGTTTGCCTGATTAAGGCGGGATACCCCTCCGTTCCATGTGCCAACCCAGATGCTGCCGTCCCTGTCCTGCAGCAGTGAAGCCACTTTACCACTACCCAGGCTGGCCGGATTATTTCGCTGGTGGTGGTATGACACCAGTTGCTGCCAGCGTCCGTCTTGCAGCACTAAGCGGTTTAACCCATGCTGGGTACCAATCCAGATATGGCCGTTGCTGTCCATGGTGATGCTACGAATTTCCTTACTGGTTAAGCCATTGTTGTAGCTGGCGATTTGAATCTGAGTCCAGCTTTCAGATCCAGGTTCCCGCATCAGCAAGCCTTCACGTTCCAGGCCTAGCCATAGCCTGTCTGCTTTATCATGGTATATAGCCATTACTGAGGCGTCGGCATATGGAAAGTTATGGTCCGGGATGTATTGCCGGTTTTTCTGGTCAAAACGCATCAAGCCGCGTGGCGTGCCGAGCCAAAGGTTGCCGCGGCTATCGGCCGATAAAGCGGTAATATTCAGCTCAAGGTTATCCTGCCATTGAACTTGCTGCGTGGCATTTTGCCATAATGCCAGGCCCTGATTGGTGCCAATCCATAGTTGCTGTTGTCTGTCCAGATGCAGTGCCAGTACCAGAGGCACTGTACTGTTATCTTTTTGTCTCAGATTGATATTTTTAAAAGTGCCTGCAACCGGATCGAAATGAGTCAGACCATTCAGAGTACCGACCCAAAGCATGCCCTGTTTATCAACCAATAATGAAGTAACAAAGTTATCACTGAGTGATTGGCTGAGTTGTTCCTCTGGTCGGAATGCCTCAATAGAAAAACCATCGTAACGATTCAAACCATTCTGGGTGCCAATCCAGATATTGCCGGCATGATCCTGTGCCAGAGACGTTACTGTGGCTTGCGACAAACCCTGTTCAATATCGATTCTGGCAAATCGCGAGGCTGTCGCAACCTCAACTACTGGTGATGAATAAAGTGGCAGTGACAGCACAGCCAGCAAAAAAAGTGTGAGTGCGCTACATAGTCGGAAGACCAAGTACATAATTAAACCTTGGATGCTGAGGTATCGAATAACGTTTTTATCTAATACTAAGCATAGTAGTAAATGTAATGGCTGCAATAGTACAGCAGCAGCAATTTATGCTGCACAGTCAACGGGAAATGCTGCCCCATTGTGGGGCATTGCAACAATCAAAAAACAGGATGAATAACTTAACTTCATGTAATTAAGAATAAAAATAAAAGTGGCACAAGGTTTTCTTGTATTTGTTGCAATCGCAGAAGATTAGTAAATAAGGAAAACCATCATGAAGCTTGTTTGTGCCATCATCAAGCCGTTTAAACTGGACGATGTTCGCGAAGCTATTGCTGACATTGGGGTAGAAGGTTTAACGGTTACCGAAGTAAAAGGCTTTGGCCGTCAGAAAGGGCATACCGAATTGTATCGCGGTGCCGAATATCAGGTCGATTTCCTGCCCAAAGTAAAACTGGAAATTGCCGTGCTGGACGATCAGGTTGATCGCTTGCTGGAAGCTATTCAACAAGCGGCTCATACCGGCCGGATTGGCGATGGTAAGATTTTTGTTTACGAGCTGGAACGTGCGGTACGGATCCGTACCGGCGAAGCCGACGCTGAAGCGATATAAGGAGCCCTGTCATGCAAGAACAAATTTATCACTTACAATATGCCATGGACACCTTCTACTTCCTGATTTGCGGAGTACTGGTAATGTGGATGGCTGCTGGCTTTTCGATGCTGGAAGCCGGTTTGGTACGTTCAAAAAACACCACAGAAATTCTGACAAAAAACGTCGCGCTGTATTCAATAGCCTGCATTATGTATCTGGTGTGCGGTTATGCATTTATGTATGGCGGTGATTTTTTCCTCAGTGGCATTAATGCGGTCGATGTAGACGCCACCCTGAACAGCTTCGCCGAGCGTGAAGACGGTTTCACCGGTGGTGCAGTTTACTCTGGCGCATCTGACTTCTTCTTTCAGGTTGTGTTTGTTGCTACTGCGATGTCGATTGTCTCCGGCGCAGTTGCAGAGCGAATGAAACTGTGGGCCTTCCTGGCGTTTGCTGTAGTTATGACTGGTTTTATCTATCCGGTTCATGGCTCATGGACCTGGGGCGCAGAGGGCATGTTTGGGATTAATCTGGATGACCAATTTGGATTCTCAGACTTTGCTGGTTCAGGCATCGTGCACATGGCCGGAGCGGCAGCGGCATTGGCTGGTGTTTTATTACTGGGTGCAAGGAAAGGCAAGTACAGCAAAGATGGCAAAATTAATGCTATTCCCGGTGCTAATATGCCATTAGCGACCCTGGGTACTCTGGTGCTGTGGATGGGATGGTTTGGTTTTAACGGCGGCTCTGTCCTCAAACTGGGCGATATCAGTAATGCCAATGCGGTAGCCGTAGTGTTCCTTAATACTAACGCTGCCGCCGCTGCAGGTGCAGTCGCTGCGTTAATCCTGTCAGTGGTACTGTTCCGTAAAGCGGATTTAACCATGGCGTTAAACGGTGCCCTGGCTGGCTTAGTTGCCATAACCGCTGAGCCTTCTACTCCAACACCATTACAGGCCACGTTATTTGGTGCTATAGGTGGTTTGCTGGTAGTAGCGTCGATTATCGGTTTGGATAAACTGAAAATTGATGATCCGGTAGGTGCCATTTCTGTGCATGGTGTAGTTGGTTTATTCGGTCTGCTATTAGTGCCACTGACAAAAGAAGGAAGCACCTTTGTTGGCCAGCTGATTGGCGCTGCAGCGATATTCTTCTGGGTATTTATTACCAGTCTGGTGGTGTGGTATCTGTTGAAACTTGTGATGGGTATCCGGGTTAGCGAACAAGCTGAGTATGAAGGCGTGGATGCCTCAGAGTGTGGTATTGAAGCCTACCCTGAGTTTGTCTCGTCGGTAAAGTAAGCAGCCTGGGGAGGGCCGGTGGGACTTCCCGGGAGCGGGTTGGCGATGTAATAGCTGTAATAACGGGTAGCGCATCAGCCAGCTGAACCAAAACCACCAATCGACGTCTATCCTTGTCCTTTGTCTTATATCTGACGCCCTGCGGTAATTGCCGCGGGGTTTTTTTATACCCTTTGTCCTGGAAGCTGCAGCTTTGTTGACGTCGTTCGCTCGGCCCCATCGCATAGGATACCGTGCTCATGGGCTCTCACTCGCTTGTCGCCTCTCTGCACCGTCAATTACTTTGGGTATATGATTTGTTGGTGACGGGTGACGGGTGACGGGGGATTTTATATGGGCCAGAAAAGCGAAAGGCCGCAAACTTCGCGGCCACTTTCGGTTCTGTTTCAGCTAATCCGTACTGTTACTCATCCTGAGTCAGTCTTCCCTGGCTCCATCCCGGAGTGTCCAACGGCTTCATGCCGGTTCCTGCTATCCTTAACTATTACTACCTTGTAATAGTGCACTCATCCTGAGTGGTCCTGCGGTCATCCCTGTACTTTGCGCTTGTGAAGCTAACAAATTGGCCGTCCTGGCGCTGCTTCCTGCAATATCATCCTGATATTTTCGGCTCATCCCAGAGCGTGTCCTTTAATCTTCCTTGTGCTATCCTAGCTTAGATTTACTTCCTGCAAATCTTACTGACTTCCTGTCAGTTGTCATCCGTTGACGTAGTTATTATGCAACGAAAGACGCTTGCAGGGTTGCCGGTTTTAGAAATAAACCCGCTGTAATAATATTGTAAAATGCTAAACTTTAAAAATAATGCATATAAAACATGACCTTAATTCAAGATCTTTATTTGAGCTCTGCAGAAAATAGCGTTTAAACTTACCTATTTGTGAGATATATCTCACACAGCAATCAGGTTTTTGTCTCCGACTACAACCTCAGAGCAAAAAATTGCTATAGAATTTGTATCAGTAACCGGGATTCAGGGAAGGTAATGGCACGAGAACAACTAGGCATATGCGCTGAGGCTAATTTACATGCCAGCTATTTGCTGTTTAATGCGTTAGAAGGGCAGGAAGCCGCACTGCGACAGAAGCTGGCACGGGTACCGTTGTTGCTGGCCCGTCTGGCTGAACATTTTTCTGAGGCGCAACTAACCGGAGTGGTGGCTGTTGGCGCAAATTACTGGGACAGCCTTTATCCGGGCGCCCGGCCACAAGGGTTACAAGCTTTTCCGTTTACCGGCAACGACAATCTGGCGTTAGCTGAAGTGTGGGCTGATTTATTTATCGTTGTCCGTTCTGATCGGTTGGACGTAAATTATATTGCTTGTCAGCAAATACGTCAGCTATTAAAACCCAATGTCGATTTACTGGAGCAATTACAGGGCTTCCGTTATCTTGATGGTCGTGATTTAACCGGCTTTATCGACTCGCCACAAAACCCAAAAGGTAGCCGCAAGCGCCAACTGGCCCTGGTTGATCAAATGAGCCAGCCAGTATTTGCTGCTGGCAGTTATCTGCATTTGCAACGCTGGCATTACGATTTGCTACATTGGCAGCAGCTGGATATCAACCAGCAGGAAGAAATAATGGGGATCAACAAAATCGAGGGCTCGCTGCTGCAGGTACCGAGGTTGCACCCAAACAGCCATGCATTAACCAGCCGGTTAGGTGAAGCAGAAAACCTGCCATTGCTGGTGATGCAAAATATGCCGTTTGCTGAACATAACAGTCAGGGCCTGATCAGTATAAGTTATGCCAACGAGCCAGAGAGTTTCAGCCGGCAGTTTGGTTACCAGTTGGGCTACTCACCTGGCGGGCAAATTTGCGTTAGCCAGCCAGCTGAGCAATACGATCTTTTTTTCGACTATTGCCACGCTGATCTCTGTGCCGCTTTTTTTGCTCCCTCCCTAAGCTTTCTGGAGATGGCTTGCCGGCCCGTCACTAGTTAGCCTGTTATACCTTTTCAAACAGCTCAGTCACTTTACCCAGGGTAAAATTGATATTTTTTACGCTGATGGGGGCGATAAAGATGGTGTCATCGCCGGCAATAGTGCCCAGTACCCCTTCAGCCTTACCCACCGAGTCAAGTAAACGGGCAATCAGCTGAGCGGCTCCAGGGCTGGTGCGGATGATAATCATCACATCGTTGTGTTCAATATCCAGTACCAGCTGGCGTAATGGACTTTTGGTGGTAGGCACACCCAGTTCAGGTGGCAGCGTATAGACCATTTCCTGGCGGGCATTGCGGGTACGAACAGCACCGTATTTACTGAGCATACGGGATACTTTTGACTGGCTGACATTGTCAAAACCATCATTTTTCAGAGCGTCGACGATTTCACTTTGTGAGCCGAAACTTTCAGTTTTCAGTAATGCTTTGAATGCCTGAATTAAGGCTTCCTGCTTGGATTGTTTGGTCATGATGGCTTTTTCTTGTTGTTGAACGCCAGCTAATAGTAACAAATTCAGCCAATCAGTACAGTTTGTCAGGTAAACAAGAAGAAAATTCGCTAAAATGCTTAGACTTTAGGCTTAAGCCGTTTGTAATTACCGCGCCAGTTCAGTATTGTT
The DNA here is from genome assembly GCF_000382165.1 of Arsukibacterium perlucidum DSM 18276. GTDB lineage: Bacteria > Pseudomonadota > Gammaproteobacteria > Enterobacterales > Alteromonadaceae > Alishewanella > Alishewanella perlucidum. The sequence goes on from NZ_KB907704.1 coordinate 75,696, forward strand.
GGCGCGTTTAATCTTACCCTGACATATGGAGAAAATCATGAAAGTAGCCGTATTAGGTGCTGCCGGCGGTATTGGCCAGGCATTGTCGTTATTATTGAAATTAGATTTACCTGCGGGTACTGATCTTGCTTTATACGATCTGGCGCCTGTTACTCCTGGCGTAGCTGTGGATTTAAGCCATATCCCGACGGCAGTATCAGTAACAGGGTTTGGTAAGGAAGATTTAAACAAAGCATTAGCCGGCGCAGACATTGTAATGATTCCAGCGGGTATGCCACGTAAGCCGGGTATGGACCGTTCTGACTTATTTAACATTAATGCCGGTGTGGTAAAAAACCTGGCTGAAGCCATCGTGCAGCAATGCCCGAAAGCATTGGTAGGTATTATTACTAACCCGGTTAATACCACAGTTGCAATTGCCGCTGATGTCTTTAAAAAGGCAGGCACTTACGATGCCCGTCGTTTATTTGGTGTCACTACGTTAGATGTAATCCGTGCTGAAACCTTTGTTGGTGAGTTAAAAGGTAAAAACCCGCAAGATGTAACAGTGCCGGTTATTGGCGGCCACAGCGGTACCACCATTTTACCTCTGCTGTCACAGGTTGCAGGCGTTAGCTTCAGCGATGAGGAAGTTGCATCACTGACTCACCGCATCCAGAATGCGGGTACTGAAGTAGTAGAGGCTAAAGCTGGCGGCGGATCGGCAACGCTATCGATGGGTCAGGCTGCTGCCCGGTTCTGTATCTCTTTAATCAAAGGGTTGCAGGGCGAGTCAGTAACTGAATATGCCTATGTTGAAGGTGACGGCGAGCATGCCCGTTTCTTTGCCCAGCCATTGGTGCTTGGCAAAAATGGCGTAGAGAAGTTACTGCCAATTGGCCCGCTCAGCAGCTACGAGCAAAAAGCGATGAGTGATATGCTGGGCACTTTAAAAGCCGATATCACCCTTGGCGAAGAGTTTGTTAAAAATAACTAAGTGTTATTGATACAGCAAAAAGGCGCATTCAGCGCCTTTTTTATTGATTCCAAAAAATCACAACAATTAATGGCTGCGCGATACGGCCATATCAGCCAGCGCCAGCAAGGCGTCTTTATAAGCTGAAGGGGCTATCGGATCCAGCGCCCTGCGGGCTTTTTCTGCTTCCTGCTCGGCGATGGCCCGGGTGTAATTGAAAGCTTCAGTTTGCTCCATTGCTGCCAGGATTTCGTTCAGGTGTGCCATACCATTACCATCAATAATAGCGCTGCGAATCAGAGCCTGCTGGGCAGCGTTGCCATGTTTAAGCGCATGAATCAGCGGCAAGGTAGGTTTACCTTCAGCCAGATCATCACCGATATTCTTGCCCAGTTCAGCAGCGTCAGCCTGATAATCCAGGACATCGTCAATCAGTTGAAACGCAGTTCCAAGATGCATGCCGTATAGCTTCATACTGTTCACCACAGCTTCAGGTTGCCCGGCAATAATAGCGGCTAATTGAGTGGCGGCTTCAAACAGCTTGGCGGTTTTGCAGTAAATAACCTGCATGTAGTTTTGTTCACTGGTATCAGGGTCGTTGACGTTCATCAGCTGCAGAACTTCGCCCTCAGCAATGACGTTGGTCGCGTCAGCCAGGATTTGCATAATGCGCATATCATCCAGTGATACCATCATCTGGAATGAGCGGCTGTACAGGAAATCACCCACCAGCACGCTGGCCTGGTTGCCAAACACCGCATTAGCAGTTTGTTTACCACGACGCAGCGTCGATTCATCAACGACATCGTCATGCAGCAAGGTAGAGGTATGAATAAACTCTATAATAGCGGCGACGCTCAGGTGCTTATTGCCCTGATAACCGAGCGCTCTGGCGGCCAAAACCGCGAGTAGGGGGCGTAAACGTTTGCCGCCGCTATTTACGATATAGATGCCCAGCTGGTTGATCAGCGCAACGTCTGACGTCAGTTGGGAAAAGATATGTTGGTTTACTGCTGCCATATCAGCGTCGCTGAGCTGGCGTATGTCGTCAAGCGTCATGAAAAAACAACTGCTAAACCCTTAGAATGGCGGCAATTCTACACTATAGAGGCGGCCAGCATAAAGAGAATCTCGATCCTTTTCACAACTCTGTGATCTTTTTTATAATTGTGCTTGCGGCTATTTGGTAAATTGCGTACAATTCGCGCCCTGTGATTTGAATTAAACACGCCCCTGATGCCTCAATAAATAGTGCATAGCGTAGGCGTGGCTTGTACGGAGTTAATTATGTACGCGGTTTTCCAAAGTGGTGGCAAACAACACCGTGTGACGGAAGGTCAAACGCTTCGTCTAGAAAAACTAGACTTAGAAACCGGCGCAACGATTGAATTTACCCCGCTGATGATCGCCAATGGCGAAGAGATCAGTATTGGTGCCCCTTTAGTTGAAGGTGGCAAGGTTGTAGCGGAAGTGGTCAATCATGGCCGTGGCGATAAGCTTAAAATCGTTAAATTCCGTCGTCGTAAACATTCACGTAAACAGATGGGTCACCGTCAGTGGTTTACTGAAGTTAAAATTACCAGCATCAGCGCGTAACAGGAGTATCGACACATGGCAAGTAAAAAAGGTGTAGGTAGCACTCGTAACGGTCGCGATTCAGAGTCTAAGCGCTTAGGTGTTAAGCGTTTTGGTGGTGAGTCGGTATTAGCTGGTAGCATCATTGTACGTCAACGTGGCACCAAGTTCCACGCAGGCAGCAATGTAGGCATCGGTAAAGACCACACTTTATTCGCTTTAACCGAAGGTAAAGTGAAATTTGAAGTGAAAGGCGAGCACAACCGTAAATTCGTTAGTATCGTTAGCGAATAAGCAATATATATTGAAAAAACCCCGCCTGGTGCGGGGTTTTTTTATAAATTTTCTCCCCTCACAATCACATGGGTTATACTTAGCGGCTACGGCATGCGCCTATGTTTTTTACAGTGGATCAGGACACAACACATGAAGTTTGTAGATGAAGCGATAATCCGGGTTGAAGCCGGCGATGGCGGGAACGGCATTATCAGTTTTTTACGCGAAAAATTTATCTCTAAAGGCGGCCCGAATGGTGGCGATGGCGGAGATGGTGGTGACGTGTACCTGGTTGCTGATGAAAACCTCAATACTCTGGTCGATTTCCAGTTTGAAAAATATCATAGTGCAGAACGTGGCCAGAATGGTGGCAGTGTTAACTGTACCGGTAAACGTGGCGTCGATTTAGAACTGCGGGTACCGGTTGGTACCCGTGCTGTCGATATCGACACCGATGAAGTTATTGGCGATTTAACTACTAATGGCCAGAAACTAATGGTGGCTAAAGGCGGCTGGCATGGTTTGGGTAATGCCCGGTTTGCCAGTAGTACTAACCGCGCACCTCGCAAAAAAACCAATGGTACGCCGGGTGAAATCCGCAATTTACGGCTCGAATTGTTGCTGTTGGCGGATGTAGGCCTGCTAGGCTTGCCTAATGCCGGGAAGTCGACTCTTATTCGCTCAGTTTCAGCCGCCAAGCCAAAAGTAGCCGATTATCCATTTACCACGCTGGTGCCTAATCTTGGTGTAGTAAGAGTTGAAGCGCACCGCTCTTTTGTGATTGCCGATATACCCGGGTTGATTGAAGGTGCCGCCGAAGGGGCTGGCCTGGGCATTCAGTTTTTAAAACATCTGGAGCGTTGCCGCTTATTACTGCACGTTATTGACGTACTGCCGGCCGATGGCTCTGATCCGGCTGAAAATGCTAAAACCATTATTCAGGAGCTTCACAAATACAGTAGTAAACTGGCAGCCAAGCCACGCTGGCTGGTATTTAACAAGCTGGATTTAGTGCTGGATGATGAGCTGGAACAAACAATCTCTGAGGTAACTAAGGCCCTCGACTGGCAAGGCCCGGTGTTTAAAATTTCTGCGGCCGGTCGCACTAATACTGAACGGTTAGCTGCAGATATCCTGAGTTATATTGAAGAGTTACCCACTGAGCAGGTTGATACTGAAGTAGCAGATCCGGTTCATTTCAAATGGGATGATTATCATGACGATGCTGCCAGCCAGCTGGTAGACGATCTGGATGATGATGACGACTTTGATGACGACGACTATGATGTCGAAGTAATATATCAGCGCTAGGGTGTAGCATGAAAATTGCGATGATAGCTGCAATGGCGAAAAATCGGGTCATTGGAAAACAAAACCAGATGCCCTGGCATTTACCTGCCGATTTAAAGCATTTCAAAGCGATTACCATAGGCAAGCCGGTATTGATGGGTCGCAAGACTTTTCAGTCTATCGGCCGGCCGTTGCCTGGAAGGCGCAATCTGGTAGTAAGCCGGACAACACCAGATGACAAACAAGGTGCAGAGTGGTTTGGCAGTGTTGAGCAAGCACTCGCTGCAGTTTCCAACATTGCCGAAATTATGATCATTGGTGGTGGTGAGATTTACCGGCAATGCCTGCCACTGGCGGATACCTTATATTTAACTGAAATAGAGCTGGCAGTAGACGGCGATGCTTATTTCCCTGATTACCAGGCAGCTGGCAGCTGGCAGCTGGTGGCTGAACAACGCCATCCGGCCGATACAGTAAATCCCTACTCATGCCGGTTTATTACGTTGCAGCGCAATTAGAAGTTGTGCGGCATTTGCACAGATTGTGACATGTTGCTAAGATGCTGGTTAACGATCCAGCTGAGGAGTAGTAAATGAGATTGGTGCCCACCTTATTATGCACAGCCGCGTTAACCGCCGCTGTTTTTATGTCGCCAGTAGCTGTTGCAGATCAGCAGTTAGCGGCCTCTATGTGCGATTATGTGGCGGCTAACGATAGAAACCGTTTACGCAAAGTACTCAGTGACTACCGTTTGCGTCTGCGTAATATCTATGATGGAGTTGTTTGCAATGGTGAACCGTTAATCCGGCATGCTTTCAGAAGCAATGCTCCTGATGTAGGTGAGTTTATTGTCAGGCAATTACCAGGCTCCCAGGTAGCTGATTCAGGTGATATTGCCTGGGCCGAAAGCAATGGCTTTGCTGATTCACCATTATTGGCTGCATTAAAAGATCGCGCCGGTGCTGGAGACTAACTTTATTGTGAATAAAAAAATCCGCTGATTAAGCGGATTTTTTATTTGTGCCCGTTATATTCAGTTAGTACCTGGTAGTTATACCCGGAACTGTTCTACCGATTGGCGCAATTCCTCTGCTAACCTTGCTACCTCATGGCTGGAGTCTGAAGTTTGCTCAGCACCAGAGGCGGTTTCTTCGGCAATGGCAACAATAGATTCAAGTAGCTGACTGATTTCATTCGATACCTGATTCTGCTCTTTGGCAGCACTGGAAATCTGTTCACTCATATCGTGTGCCAGGTGCACTGCATGGGTAATCGAATCCAGCGCTGAGGTGGCAACTTCCGTTTGAGTTACACAGTTTTCCGCTTGTTTTTTACCTTTGTTCATCGCCTCAACCGCAGCCTGGGCTCCGCTTTGCAGAACCTGGATCATCGCTTGGATTTCCTGAGTAGAGGCCTGAGTTTTGCTGGCCAGTGACCTTACTTCATCAGCTACAACCGCGAACCCCCGACCTTGTTCACCGGCGCGGGCTGCTTCAATAGCGGCGTTCAGAGCCAGCAAGTTTGTTTGTTCAGCTATACCACGAATAACATCGAGGATGCTGCCGATAGAAGCGCTGTCTTTGTGCAGCTTATTGATCACTACAGACGCTTGTTCAACCTCTTTAGAAAGCTGGATAATGGTGCTCTTATTATCAAGTGAGATACCTTTAACCCGCTCTGCTTCTTTATCAGCGTTTTTAATTTCAGCAAGCGCATCATTCGAGCTTTGCAATACACCCTGCGAGGTGCTGCTCATTTCTGTTGTTGCAGTTGCGGCCTGGGTAACCTGTGACTTCTGCTCACGAATTGCCTGAGTTGTCTGGACTGTGATGGCAGATGTTTGCTCGGAAGCGGCTGCCAGCTGAGTAGAGCGGGAAATAATACCTTGGATCAGCTGCTGCAGATTGCTTACAACTTTATTGACGTTACGTGCCAGTTCACCAAACTCATCTTTTGCTGAAGCATCCAGTGTTTTGGTTAAATCGCCTGACGCAACTATACCGAGCATACTGTTCACTTCTGCCAGTGGTTTCACAATACGTTTAACGGTAACAGTCGCAATAATTACAGAAAGTAATATAGAAATAATAACAACAACAAAAATCCAGGTAATGGCATTGTTTACGTCAGAGGTCGCATGTTGTTGAATTTCTTCAGCAGCATTTCTGGTAAGTATCAACAAGTTATCTAGCTTCTGCATACCCGTTTGAGTAAGTTTATTGGCGGTAGTCAACTGAGCTTCTGCATCTGCTACACCAGCCAATAGCTGAACTTTCAACGCCGGGATACCATCGCTGCCCTCTAAAAAGCCGGATATTTGCTGCACTTTATCTTCGATATCGGCGGTCATGCTGACTGCGCTACCTGCTTCATCCTGAATAATTGTAACTTGCTCCCGAAGCTCCTGTAAGCGGAAAGCGATTTCATTGCTAACGGTAGCAACCGTTGTATCTGTTTCAGTGCGGTTTAAATCAATAACGTTATTAATCAGGGTGTTTATACCGGTTTCAATCTGCGTTGCGGCCTGATAGGCGCGCGGAAAGCGGCGCTGAACATCACGTACATCAGTAAAATCGAGAATTAATGAGGCCATGTCATCTGAACTAAACTCAAGATCCCCTAACTTGTTGGCAATAGTGGTTCGCAGTTGGATATTGCTGTCTAATCTGCGTTGCAGATTAGTACTGGCTTCTATGAAGTCGCGGTAAGTTTCATTTACCTGCTCTGAACCGTCTTTTAATTCCGGATGCTGTTCAATTGCCTGCCGTAATGCGTCAGCTGCTTTATCGTAAATGGCTTTTTCAGTATTAAACTGCTGATTCACTGTAGCTGTTTTTTCCAGCGTATCTGCATAAAAGCCCTGCAAGCTGGCGCGACTCATTGTCACAAACTCGGTTTTCATCGTGGCGCTGTTTTCCAGTGCCGGAATGGAGACTTCATTCACTTCAGTGGTGGCGTTACTGATATTATTTAAGCTGATATAGGCGGTAACACCGATAAACAGCAATAACAGAGAAATGATGGCAAAGCCGCCCATTACCCGCAAAGCTACGGTTAACTTCATAATAACTCCCACTTTAAGTGTTTTCTTTAAGCACCTTAGCTTAAGATTTCCTGCATAACAAGACTGGTTTCAGTAGTTTCGTTGTGCTGGCATCAAACCATTTATACTGTGCCGGCAACACTATAACGTTGCTGGCGTTCGATACAATAAGCAGTCAGGGAATTACCCCAGACACAGCCTGTATCCAGTGCATGAATATTCTGGATCGGGCTGTAACCATTTAACGCAGCCCAGTGGCCAAAAAACAGCTCTGGGTGAGGCTTGGTCCGCCAGAATTCATACCAAGGTACCAGATTGTTCAGCTGTGTTGGATTGCCCTTCTCCTGCAAGCTAAGGGCACCATCAGGCTGACAAAAGCGCATTCTGGTACAGGCGTTAATAGTATAGCGCCATTGTTGCTGTTCCGTTTCTGCCTGTTGCCACATGCTTGGCGTATCGCCATACATAATAGCAAAAATTTGTTCCGGTTGATGGATTAATTGATGGCTGACTGCCGATGTAGCCGCTTGGGCTTCATGCAGTGTCCACTCCGGAGACAAGCCGGCATGAACCATCAACTGTTGTTTATCATTGCTCTGATGAATAAGTGGCAGTTGCAATAGCCAGTCTACCAACTCCGGCAGGTTTGGCGCTTGCTGCAATTGCTGAAGTTTATCATTTGGTTTGATATTGCTGAAGCCGAAATGGCAGGCAAGAAAATGTAAATCGTGATTGCCCAGCACGCATTGGGCACTGCCACCAAGAGATTTCACAAAATTTAATGTCGCCAGAGAGTCAGGACCGCGGGCAATTAAATCACCACAAAACCAAAGTTTATCGCTGGCAGAGTTGAAGCTGATATGATCTAGCAGCCGTTGCAAGGCATCAAAGCATCCCTGCACGTCGCCTATAACATAAGTTGCCATCAGTTAAGAATGTTAGGCATGGCCAGCCGGAATACCGGGATAGCGGTATTAAACATTTGCTCGGTACTGCTTATCATTTCATAATGGCCCTGCATGGTTCCTACAGGCGTTTCCAGTACGGCGCCACTGGTATAACTGTAGCTGGTGCCAGGAGCAAGTTCCGGTTGTTCACCAACTACACCATCGCCGTATACCTCAGCTTGCTTGCCATTAGCATCGGTGATCAGCCAGTATCGCTTCAGCAATTTTACCTGCTGTGTGCTGTGATTTTCGATAGTAATGGTATAAGCAAACACGAAACGGTTTTCTGCGGGATCAGATTGTGCCCCTAAATAAAAATTGTCTACTTTTACCTGAATATCGAACGGCTTACTCATGTTGATTTTCCTGCTCTGCCAACCACTGCGCAACTTTGATAAAACCGCTGACCGGTAATTGCTCCGGCCTGATGGTCGGGTCAATCCCCAATGCGCTTATCTGCTCTGCGGTTGCGAAATTACTAAAGCCATTGCGCAGTGTTTTACGACGCTGATTAAAAGCTTCTAAACATACTCTGTTTAACACAGCCGGATCAACTTTTGCACGTTCAGCAATCGGATAGGGCAGTAACCTTACTACGGCAGAGTCAACTTTTGGCGCAGGTTTAAATGCCCCCGGGCCTACTTCAACCACCGGAATTGCCTGACAGTAGTATTGGGTCATTACACTTAAGCGACCAAATGTTTTACTACCATGGCTGGCTGTCATGCGCTGCACGACTTCCTTTTGCAGCATAAAATGCATGTTATGGATATGGTCAGCAAACTCAAATAAATGAAATAACAAAGGTGTAGAGATATTGTAGGGCAGGTTACCAAAAATTTTTAATTTCTCACCAGGTTTCAGCAACGACGCAAAATCAAACTTCATCGCATCGGCCTGATAGACCGTTAACTTGTCAGCCAGGGTAGGATGTTGGGTTAAACGTTCAGCCAGGTCGCGATCCAGCTCCACTACGATCAGTTTACCGGCTTCCTCGGCTACAGGTTCGGTAAGAGCGCCCAGGCCTGGGCCAATTTCTACCAGTACATCAGTCGACTTGGGCGCGATAGCTTTTACTATCCGGCCAATAACGTGTGGGTCATGCAGGAAGTTCTGGCCAAATCGCTTACGGGCGCGATGGCCCTGATGAACATTGTCGGTCATAAATTAATTCGCTTGTTGTGCCAGAGTAATGGCCTGATTTACCGCGTGAAATAAGCTGCCGGGATCTGCTTTGCCGCTGCCGGCAAGATCCAGAGCCGTACCATGATCTACAGAGGTTCGGATTAACGGTAAGCCCAGGCTGATGTTTACCGAACGACCAAAGCCTTTATATTTAAGAACCGGCAAGCCCTGGTCATGGTACATCGCCAGCACGGCATCGGCATCTTCCAGATATTTGGGTTGAAACAAGGTGTCTGCGGGCAGTGGGCCAACTAAGTCAATGCCTTGTGCGCGCAGTTCATCCAGGGTTGGGCTGATAATGTCCAGCTCTTCCCGGCCCAGATGGCCATCCTCGCCGGCATGCGGGTTTAAGCCGCAAACATAAATTCGCGGCTTTTCAATAGCAAACTTGTGCTTTAAATCATGGTGCAGAATGGTGATAACTTTCAGCAGCCGATCACGGGTAATCGCTTTTGCTACATAAGCTAAAGGGATGTGGGTAGTGGCAAGAGCAACCCGCAAGCCTTCAGTGGCAAGCATCATCACCACATAAGGGGTGTTAGACTGATGAGCAAAAAACTCGGTATGGCCACTAAACGGAATACCGGCTTTATTAATAATCCCTTTATGCACCGGACCGGTAACAATGGCAGCAAAGCCACCACTAATAGCGTTTTCGCCGGCAAACTGCAGGGTATTGACAACATACTGGCCATTTGCGGCATTCAGCACACCTGGCTGCACCGGTTCTGCCAGGGCAAACTCAGCAATGGTAAGTGTTCCTGCGCGCTGAGCTTTAGCTGGTGCCTTACTGTTATAGGGTAATAACGTTAAATCAATACCCAGCGCAGCGGCACGGTCGCTCAATAATTTTGCGTTGCAGCACACTACCAGTTCAACCGGCCAGTCCTGACGGGCCAGTGCTACTACCAGATCCGGGCCTATACCCCCTGGCTCACCGGGGGTTACAGCAATACGCAGGGTCATCTAACTCTCCGGTAATACATCGATAAAGGCTTCATCGCGAATTTCTTTCAGGAAGTTTGCCGACTCTTCATTGAAGCGACGGTTATAAATCATCCGGTAGACCTGCTCGCGTTTTTTGTCAGCTGTCGCATCGACTACTCTTTTATCCAGTACCTGAGCGATATGCCAGCCGTGCTCAGTGCGAAATGGCTCACTAATTTCATCAGGCGCTAACCGCAACAGGGTATCGCGGAATGCTGGAACAAAGACCTGTGGTTCACTCCAGCCCAGCTCGCCACCGTTCATTTTTGAACCAGGGTCTTCAGAATGGGCTTTGGCTAATTCGGCAAAGTCTGCCTCACCGGCGCGCAGTTTGGTCACAAAATCATTCAGGGTGTTGCGGGCGCGTTCTTCACTCAGAATAATTGAGGGTTTAATTAAAATATGGCGAGATTTAACTTCTTGAATTTCGGCAACGTTTTCGCCTCTTATATCAAAAATAGTTAAAATATGAAAACCTGCGCCAGAGCGCATAGGTCCGATTAAATCGCCTTTTTTCTTGTCACGGATACTCTCTGAAAACAGGGTTGGCATCTCATTGATATTCATAAAACCAAGCTCACCACCCTCCAGTGCTTTACCTCCGGAAGACGAAGCGATGGCAATACGTCTGAAATCACTCCCGCTTTGCAGCAACTCCATCACTTTATCTGCCCGATCTTTGGCTGCGCTGATATCATCAGGCGTGGCCTGACTTGGAATTGCAATCAGGATATGGCCCAGATTATATTCTTCACTGACTGCACCTTGCTCTTCCATTAATTTCAGCAGGCTGTCAACTTCCTGTGGGCTGATATAGATGCGGCGCTGCACACTACCGCGAATTACCTCATTGGTAATAATTTCTTCCCGGAGTTTTTCACGGAAGCGCTCATAATCGCCTTCTTCTGCCTCAACCTGACGCCGGAACGCTTCCAGACTGAGGTTTTCTCCCTGGGCTATATTGCGAATGGTGTCGTCAAGCTGAGCGTCGCTGATTTGCAGTCCCATCCGCTGTGCTAATTGCAATTGCAGACTGGTTAAAATTAACCGTTCCATCGCCTGGGTACGCAGGGCCTGATCTGAAGGTAAGGTTTGGCCCTGGGCCTGGGCATTACGTTTAACCCGGTTAACGACATCATCAATATCGCTTTTCAGAACGACGCTATTATCAACAATAGCGGCGATCCGATCGATCTCCTTCTCGGCTGCGAGACTGGAAAAACTTAAACAGCCGATAAAAGCCAGACAGATAACTTGCTGTAACTTCATAAATTCCTACACTAATTAGTTAGTAAATATGGCCGGCGGTAGCCAAAAATGCCATTTGACAACATGTCAGATACGCCAAAACCGGCTTTGTCGCCGAAACCTTTTAAGACAAATTGCAGACTGAGCCCGCTGTCCAGCTCACCAAATTGCAAAGCATTGTCAATATTGGTATCGAGGTTTGCCACAATATGACGCCTTGCTACCAGTCGGACCGCCCAGCAGCATGACTCATATTGCACGCCAAAATTGGCGTCTATCATACGATGATTTGTGACATCACGATAGTAACTGGCGACAAGCTGCCAGTTTTTAGCCAGAGGCACAGTGCCAAGCACACCCAGTTGCTGAATTTCTAAGCCTGAGACAGCGCGACTGTATCGATGGTTCAATTGCAGCAAGGTATTCTCACTGCCGCGATAATCCAGACTGGCATTACTTTTTATGATTTGCTGGCCATCAATATCGTATTGGGTTGCCGCACTGAAATACCATTTACGGTACCAATGCCAGATCATTTCAGCGGCCAGTACAGAGTCGGTAGCGGTTTGGTTCTCAGTCAGGTTGTCGGCGGTTTCTACCGGGTCTTGCAGAAAAAAGATTTGGCCCAGACTAAACCGGAATAGTTCGTTGTCGACGTTGTCGTAAAAGCGGGTAGTCCAGCCAACTGTTAACTGATTGGCTTCATTAATCCGGTCAATGCCAGAAAAACGGTTCTGCCGGAATAAACCGTAATAATCATCCTGCAACCGGGTTGTGTCATATAAACCAATGTTGTTTTGTTGCCGGTAAGGGATGTATAAATATTGAATTTGTGGTTCAAAAGTTTGTAGCGCTGGCTCTCCAAACCAATCATATTCACGTTCCAGATTTAACCTGCTGTATAACCTTAATTTCGGCAGCGTCCTGGTAACGCTGCGATCAATATCCGCTGTTTGCTGGTTACTGTCTTGCTGGTAGTAAGTGTAGAGCATGCTGGCTTCGGCGGTGAATTCCAGTGCCGGAGTAATAAAAGGTAAGCGCAGAGTCGGTTCCAGGTGCAGCCGGTTGGCAGTACTGAGCAGGGCAGTATCATTTTTAAAATGGGCATAGCTGGCCTGCCAAACTAGTTGTAGCGGTTTGAAAACCGGTAACGGCCTGGCAGAGCTTAGCTGTATTTCGGGCAGGGTTTTATAAGCGTCAGAAAAATTACCCAGTATTTCAAAACCCTGCAGCCTGATTTTACTGTTAATGTTTTCGCCATAATGAGCAAGGGTAGCTTCCCGGTACAGCTGGGTATCACTTTGATTGGTGTAATCAGAGCCGAGCTCAGTTAAGTAGGCATCGTCACTGACATCGGTAAAGTCGATGTAACCACGCCAGTTGGCTGTAAAATCAGAACGATGATTTAAATGACTAAGGTAACGGCTACCAAAACCTGCTGGTTTATCGTTATCTGCATTTAGATATTCAAGCTGCATAATGCCCTGATGAGCTGTGGTCAGGTAACGAAACTCTGATTTAAGCTGGGTGCCACGTTTGCTCATGTAGCGGGGAGTCAGGGTCAGATCGTAGTTTTCTGCCAGGTTAATATAGTAAGGCAGTTCTACATCAAGCCCTAATAACTGAGAGCTGCCAATTTTGGGTAATAGCAGGCCTGTTTTTCTTTGCTCATTCACAGGAAACGTCAGGTAGGGCAGATAAAATACAGGGATGTCTTTAACTTTAAAAATAGCGTTGCTGGCGGACCCCCAACCTTCTCCTTTGTTGATTTTAATATCACTGGCATGCAACGCCCAGCTATCGTCCTGCGTCGGGCAGGTAGTAAATAAAGCCTGGTCTAACCTTATTTGCTCAGGACTGGCTTGCAGGCGTTCGGCATAACCGCGGCCCGCCTGAGCAATAAACTGATAATGAGCATCACTGATGACAGCTTCGTTATCCGCGGTATTAGCAATAAATGAACTGGCAGACACGTTTAAGCTGCTATCGAAATATTCTATACCTCCGTCAGCAAAAATACGTCGTTCTGTGCGGCTGAAGCGAGCAGTGGGGGCGGTTAGCAAGGTATCACGATGAATAATTTCAACATTGCCGTTAAAAAACGCAGTCTGATTCCCACGCAGGTCGGCGTCATCGGAGTTGATCCGCACGGTGTTATCATCCGGGTCCAGATTACCTAACACGGCAGGCTGGGTGAGTGGCTGATAACACATAGGGATTACAGGTTCATTAGCTTGCAGCTGACTACAGAGCAAGCCTGTGATAGTTATTCCGGTGAACCATACTTTCATCCAGTATTCTCTGCCCCAGATTTATGATGTTTTTGATATGATTAGCCCGCTATGATAAATCAATTTTAGATTTCCTGCTAATCCGATATAGTGCGGCTTTACTGCGGTCACTGTCCTGTTTCGCTATCTTAGAGCAGCAAATACTGCGTAGTTCATTTTAAGAGGAAAATACTTTGTGGGGTAAAATTCTCGGCGCCTTGTTTGGTCTGGCATTGCTCAGGCTACCCGGACTGTTTATCGGCCTGATTCTGGGGCACTGGTTCGATGTCAAAGTGGGCGCAAATCTTGCGAGGTTCAGAGGGATTTTTCACGAATCAGCTGAGCAGCAAGGTCTGTTTATGTATACGACTTTTGCCACCATGGGCCATATCGCTAAAGCAACAGGCCTGGTTACCCCGGCTCATATTCGTCAGGCCCGGCATTTTATGCAGCAATTGGGGCTGAATGAGGCGCAGCAACAAGAAGCGCAAGCGGCTTTTCGTGATGGCAAAGCAAGTAACTTCCCGTTGACAGCGCAGCTGCAAGCGTTTTATCAGCACTATGGCCGCCAGAGCGATGTAATCCAATACTTTATTGAAATTCAGCTTGGTATTGCCAATGCTGAGGGCCCGATGAGTCATGAACAGCAGCTACTGCTGCAACAGGTTGCGCTGCAACTGGATGTATCTCACATTCGGTTGGAACAGTTACTAGCGGCCTATCGGGCGCAGCAACGGTTTAATCAGCGTGACAGCAGGCGTCCTGCGGCCAATGCAGTGCAGGACGCGTATAAGGTGCTGGGTGTCAGTAGCGACTGCAGTGAAAAGGAACTAAAACGCGCTTACCGGAAATTAATGGCGCAACACCACCCCGACAAATTAATGGCCAAAGGCGTACCCGCCGCCATGCTGGATGTTGCAAAACGGCGGACTCAGGAAATTCAGGCTGCTTATGAACTGCTAAAGAATCGGCAATAGCCAGCAGGGCTCACAGGCCCAGACTATGCAACCAACCTGTGATTTCTTTCAGGACCCAGGCATGGATATCCTCGTCGTAATATGTGCCTGTTAGCTGACGTTGCCGGTACTGTGCTTTCAGGTTACGTGCGACCAGTTGTTGTCTCAGTTTCAGATTAGCATTGGCAAAACGGTTATCACGCTGGTGGCTGATATCTAATGTTGGTACTGATTGTTCGGCAATATGACGGGCCAATTCTCTGTTTAAGTTGTGATCTGGTAAATAGGCGCCCAGCATGATAAATGCTGCTGGCCCGGTCAGCTGCTCTGTTGCGTATAACTGGTTTAACAATGCCGCGCTACTGCCTTTGGCAATAACTACGGTATTACCTTGTTGTTGTCCTGCCTGGCGCATTGCTGCCTGCAAGCGCTGAGCCAGTTGTTGGCGATATTCTTCTGCAGCAGAGGATAGTTCAAAAAGTGCTGTATCCGGCGGCATTATCGCCAGGGTATGCCAGCCATGCTCATTAAGTTGCTGACGAAGTGAGTCTATCTGATTTGGACTGGCGGCATGTTCGCTTATATCCGGTACTAAAATGGCGGTACCTTTGGTATAGCTGGTTAACGCTTGTCGCTGCAGCACTAAAAAGTTACCGTTATCAGTAGTTAGCTCAGTGACTTCATCTGCCAGCAGTTGCCGTTGTAAATCTTGCTGCGATAACTGTTGAAGCGTTGGCATTTCCTGCGCTACTGCTGTTGTCAGTAGTGTTGCAGCAAATACCAGCCAAGCTCTGACCGCACCTTGCGTAGGGTTCAAATTTCACCTGCTTAACCTAACCTCAGTTATAGGTCGTTATCGGCAAAGCCCGCCATAACATTAGCAGCATCGTCAGCATGAATATATTCAGGGAAGGTATACATCACTTTGCTGTCGTGACTGAACTTTACATAGGTTTCACCCTTTTCAAGTACCAGCACAGCTAATGAAGGCTGCATGATAAAGCAAAATGTAGTGGGTTTAAATTCTGCCAGTGCCTTGGCCATTTCCCGGAGTTGATCATTAATCGCCAGACGTTGGGTTTCTCTTTCATCGGTACAAACATGAGCTGCCTGCACCAGGGTTGCTGGCTGCTCAGCCTGTAAATTGAAGGTAACACAGGCTAATACTGTGGCACTAACACAGTAACGACTTATAGCTTGCATAAACATATCGACTTCCTGAAACGGCTTTAAGTCGATTAAAACTAGCAGGAAGTCTTTAGTGCGGCAATAAAAAAACCGCCAGAATTGGCGGTTTTTTGTTAAGCGTAGGAAAATTAACGCAATACTGGCTCTTTAACTTTCGCTGTCACTTTTGCTTCAATGCGCTGGTTAGCGGCATGAGCTTCCGGGGTATTTCCCTGAACCCGTAACCGGGTAACACCGTAACCGACAGCAGTAATACGTGAAGACTCTACGCCTTCGCCGGTCAGAATGTCAGCGACCGATTGTGCGCGACGTTTCGACAACAGCATATTGTATGACGGATTACCGATGTTAGAAGCATGACCTTCAATAACCACTTCTGATTCCGGGAAGCGCTTCATAAAGGCCGCTAGCTGGATAACTTCTGAACGCTGGTCAGCAGATACTGACGCTGAGTCAAAGCCAAACTTAACTTCGATATCAACATCACCAACCCGCTGCATTTCCTCAGTAAAGACCGTACAACCCTGTGGGTCGACCTGATGAGTTGCTGCAGTGTTAGGGCAGCGATCATTTGCATCTGTTACGCCGTCGTTATCGCTGTCTGCTGGCTTCGCAGGTTGTACCGGAGCCGGAGCTGGAGCTGGGGCCGGAGCAGGAGTTGGTGCAACTTTGGCTGCAGCAGACCCAAACAGATAAGTCATACCCAATTTAATTCCGGCGTCGGCATAGCTTTCGTCAATACCTTGGTAACGATTAGCTTCTGCAAATAAACCAAAATTCTGATTGAAGAAATGTTTGTAACCAACACCAATGTTAAAAGCTGTTGAACTTTGAACAGCATCCATGCGCTTCAAACCACCGACCACGTATGTTGAGGGCATGCTTGCCAAATGGTACATAACATCAATGCCTAAACGATTGCCATCGGAATCAGAGCCATCAAGTTTAGAACTCAGGTCAAGCTTCGCGAATTCAGCTCGAAGAGCCCAGCTTTCATTCAGATAATAGCCAATCTCAATGCCGTAACCCCAGTCCTTCTCCATGAAGTTCCAGTTGGCTGATTCTGTTTTATCAGTATCTGGCATGTAATATTCACCAAAAACAGAACCAAATACTCTATTCTCCAAATCTGCGGCAGGAGTTGATTGTGCAAGGGTTTGTGTGCTGATAAACGGCAGGGCAGCCAGTACAGCAAGGGCGGTAATTTTAAGTTTCATCCATTTCTCCTTAGATTAATCCAGCATTTCAGTAGTCAGTTTATTACGCCTGTTCACTACTCGTCTGCCATCTATATTACAAGTCGTTTTGTATTTAAAATTTATTCTTTATTTAAAAATAGTACAGTAATTTGTTATTTAACAACCTAACATGCTGAGTATGATAAGCCAGTAATCTGAATATGGGGTTAATATTTGTAAAAAGAAGTCAAAAAGAACAGTTTACTGAAAAAATAATTGTTTTTCCGCTGGAGGGATGTTGCAACGATAATGTTTGAGCATGTAATTGTAAACGCTCTGCGGCCGCAAATGTTGCAGCGTCAGCATAAAATTTATCACCGAGAATTGCATGGCCAATCATTTGCATATGCACCCGCAGCTGATGTGAGCGGCCGGTAACCGGAGTTAGCAATAGCCGGCTTACATTAGCTGTGCGTTCCAGTACCTTATAGTGGGTGACAGATGCTTTGCCCCTTTGGTAGCAAACCATTTGTCTGGGGCGGTTTGGCCAGTCACAGATTAACGGTAAGTTGATGGTGCCGGAGTCTGCAGTTACCAGGCCACTGACTCTGGCAATGTATTGTTTATGGGTCTGGCGCAACTGAAACTGCCGGTTGAGCTCCCGCTGAGCGTCTGCATGCAATGCTAATACCATTACCCCGGAGGTCGCCATATCCAGCCGGTGAACTATCCGGGCAGTCGGTAGCACTAATTTAACCCGGTATTCCAGGCAGTCCCGGTGCTCAGCCGCCTTACCCGGAACTGATAACAAGCCACTGGGTTTATTGACTACCAAAATATCGTCATCCTGATAAATGATATCAAGATAGGGACTCAGTGGCGGCTGATAATTAAATAAACTCATGTTAATCGTGATTCACCACAATAAGCCGTATTGCATCCAGTTTTAAGCGCGCTTTGCTGATGTATTCAGTCAGTTGCTGTTGTTTGCTGCTCAGCATATCAATTTCCTGCTGTCGGATAAGCGGATTAATTTGCTTTAACGCAGTTAACCGTTGTTGCTCAGCTTGCAAAGCCTGTTGCATTTTAGCCAAAGCTGTCTGCTGTAATGTCGCCAATTGCGCCATCGCGTTGACTTCACTGTTACTGAACAGTGGGTGGATCAAATTTTGTAAGGCATTTACCAGTTTGCTGGCGGTTTGCCTGCCAACGGGTTTCAACTGACGATTAAAATTATCAAAGGGTACTTTGGCTGCTAAGTCATTGCCGGTTTTGTCCAGCAGTAACCGGATTGGTGTACCCGGTAAATAACGACCAATTTGCAGACTGACAGGTGCACTTGCTTCAACGACGTAAATAAGTTCGATAAAATAGCTGCCAACCGGCAGTGCTTTGTTTGGCAGAAGTGCCACAGCCGTATTGCCCAGATTGTCATTAAGTAGCAGGTCCAGGGTGCCGGTAACCATAGGATGATCCCAGCTTAAAAACTGGATATCTTCCTGCGCCAGCGCGGTATCACGGTCGAAGGTCACCGTTACGCCTTCATCTTCAAGCCCGGGGTAAGCACAGCGCAAATGTTCTGCAGGGGTCAGCACAATACTGGTGTCGGAGCGGTCTTCCTGATTAACACCCAATAAGTCCCAGGCCTGAAACATCAGCATTGGCAACTGAACATCCGCATCTGTTTTTGCAATATCTGCCGCCAATTGTCTGGCCTTTTCTCCGCCTGCAGAGTTAAGTTCTAGTAGCTTATCACGGCCTTGTTCCAGCTGTTGCTGCAGTTGCTGATGCCGCTGCCGGCTGTGTGCTATTAATTGTTGTACATTGGTTGGGTCAGGCTGCATTGCTGCCAGCAGGTTTAACAGGGAAACAGCATCCTGCTCGTAGACTGTCCGGCCGGTCTGACAGGTTTTAACAAACGCATTCAGGCCTTGCTGATACCAGTCGAGCAGCACTTGCTGGGCAGTGTCTTTAAAGTATGGAATATGCAGCTGAATATCATGTTGCTGGCCTATCCGATCAAGCCGGCCAATCCGCTGCTCAAGTAAGTCAGGGTTGAGTGGTAAGTCAAACAACACCAGATGATGAGCAAACTGAAAGTTGCGTCCTTCACTGCCAATTTCCGAACATACCAGAACCTGAGCGCTGTAATCTTCCTGGGCAAAATAGGCTGCGGCTTTATCGCGTTCGACAATGGACATGCCTTCATGAAACACTGCCGCCCGGATCCCTTCTTTCTGCCGTAATGCTTCTTCCACTGCCAGCGCCGTTTCGGCAGCCGCGCAAATTACCAGAAACTTGGCAGGTTTGTGTTGTTTCAGCAGTGTTGTCAGGTAGTCAATCCGGGGGTCAAATTGCCACCATTGACTGCTGCTACCTTCGAATGCCTGAAATACCTGCTCCGGAAATAAATTAGCCTGGGCCATTTCTGCAGCCGGGCTGCTATTATTCAGGTTGTGATATACCTTAAGCGCGTTCTGGTATTGCTCTGGTAAATCCAGAGCGACCGGCCGCTCTAGCCGGGCGGGAAAACCTTTAATACTGGCCCGGCTGTTGCGGAATAATATCCGGCCGGTACCATGCCGGTCGAGCAGTTTTGCCAGGATGTGCTGCCGGGCTTGCGCCACGGCTGGTGATTGTTCTGGCTGGCGTAATAACGCCAGCTGCGGGCTGATATCTTGCTCGTGGATAAGTTGTTGCAGCGAGTTAGCCAGCTCGTCACTGAGCGGACTGGTTTCAATAACCCCGGCTGCGGTTGCGGCAATTTGCTGATACTGCGTTTGCTCGTCAATAAAGGCCTGATAGTCATAAAAGCGATCAGGGTCCAGCAACCGTAAACGGGCAAAGTGGCTTTGCTGGCCTAACTGGTCCGGGGTTGCAGTTAGCAGAATAACGCCGGCTGTGTCCTGTGCCAGGCTTTCAATGCAGCGGTATTCTTTACTGACATGTTCTGCCGACCAGGTTAAGTGGTGAGCTTCGTCTACTACCAGTAAATCCCAGTCGCTGCTTTGCGCCTGCTCCAGCCACTGCTTATTGCTACTGATAAATTCCAGGCTGCAAAGTACCAGCTGAGCAGTATCAAATGGGTTGCTGACATCCAGTTGCGATTGCTGGCAGCGTTCTTCATCAAATATTGAGAAATGCAGATTAAACCGGCGCAGCATTTCGACCAGCCACTGATGCTGCAGTGATTCAGGCACCACTATCAGTACCCGCTGGGCCAGACCGGACAATAGCTGCTGATGGATAATCAGGCCTGCTTCAATTGTTTTGCCCAGGCCGACTTCATCGGCCAGCAGCACCCTTGGTGCATGCCGGCTGGCAACTTCCTCTGCGATATGCAGCTGGTGCGGAATAAGGTTCATCCGTCCGCCTTGCAAACCACGCAGCGGACTTTGTTGCAACCGGCTCTGCTGCTGCCAGGCCAGATAACGCAGGGTAAAGTTATCGAACCGATCAATCTGACCAGCAAATAAGCGGTCTTGCGGCTTATTAAAACTGATAAAGTGGTCAAGAAAGGTTTCTTTAAGTTCGGTTTTTTCGCCATTATCGGTACGGTTGCCACTATAAATCAGGGTGTTATGTGACTCATTTATTGCGGTAACAAGTAAACTGAAACCCTCAGCACTTTTTATTTCATCACCAACATTAAATACAACCCGGGTAAGTGGCGCCTCGGCCTGAGCATACTGCCGGGTTTCGCCTGAAGCTGGGAACAACAGCGTTAACATCCGACCCTCGATGCCGACCAGAGTACCTAAACCCAAATCAGATTCCGTATCGCTGATCCAGCGTTGTCCCAAAGCAAAATTCATATCACAGTTACCATCATAAAATCGGGGCGCCATGGTACTAGTAAATTGATAAAACTGCATCTGTCACGCGGGCTTTATTTTGTGTTTGCGTATTGTCATGCCTTTGTCACGATAGTGTCGCACAGTAATTTAACAGCAAATTACATATTTAATTCACGAATTCAGCGCCAGGCGGCGCAGTTGCACTATGCTTAATTAAGCTTGCATCAACATCCATAGATAACAGGTTAACTTAGTATCGTTTGAAGGAGCTGCGTATGGCGCGAAAAAAAAGCAAAGAAAAGAAAATCTATGTGTTAGACACCAATATTTTGCTGCATGAACCCTTCGCCTTTCTGAATTTTGAAGAACACGATGTCGTCATCCCGATGACGGTGCTTGAGGAACTGGACCACATCAAAGACCGCAACAAAGATGTTAGCAGAGATGCCAGGGTAGCTATCCGGGCGCTGGAAGACGTGCTGCGGGATGCATCACCTGAGCAAATGCTGCAAGGGGTTGCATTGCCACGCCAAAACGAACATTTGGGCGGCGGGCATTTATTTATCATCAATGATCATCATATTAAAGACGAAATTCCCGGCTTGCCCGGTGGTGAAAATGACCATTTAATTATCAATACGGCGCTGTATCTGCAGCGTGAAAAGGGGCCGGTTAAAGTTATTCTGGTTACCAAAGATATTAATATGCGGCTGAAAGCGAAAGGAGCCGGGCTGAAGCAGGTTGAAGACTATCGGACTGACCAGTTAATTGACGATGTGCGTTTTCTTTATAAAGGCTATTTTAAATTCAGCGGTGAGTTCTGGAGCCAGGTTGGTGAGTGTCGCAGTGAAAATGAAGGGCGGGACACGGTACACTATGTTAGCCGCAAGCTATTACCCAACGCCTATATTAATGAATATCTGATTGATGAAGCTGAAACCTTTGCCGGCCGGGTGCTGGCGATCACCGAGCAGGAAATCAAGATCCTGGATTTTGGGTATGAGCGCTTAATGCATCGCCATGCCTGGGGCATTCACCCGAAAAATATTTATCAGGCGATGGCCATGCAAGCTTTGCTCGACCCGCAAATGGACCTGGTGATCCTGACCGGCCCTGCCGGCTGCGGTAAAACCCTGATAGCACTGGCTGCTGCACTGGAGCTGGTGATCGAAAGAGGCCAGTATGACAAAGTGATTGTTACCCGTAATACCCCGGAAATTGCTGAGTCGATTGGTTTTTTACCTGGAACCGAAGAAGAAAAAATGGCGCCCTGGCTGGCTGCTATCACCGACTCATTAGAGGTGTTGCACAAAACAGATGAACACCCTCATGCCAGTGTGAATTACATTATGGAGAAAGCAAATATTCAGTTTAAGTCAGTTAATTTTATGCGTGGCCGCAGTATTCAGAATGCGATTGTGATCCTCGATGAATGTCAGAACCTAAGTGCGGCTCAGTTGAAAACCATTATTACCCGCTGCGGCGAAGGGACTAAACTGATTTGCTCTGGTAATTTGTCGCAAATTGACAGTAATTACCTGACTGCCGTAACCTCTGGTTTAACTTATATTGTTGAACGTTTTAAAAACTTTGAGGGAAGTACCACTATCAATCTTAATGGCGTGGTACGCAGCCGGTTGGCCTCTTTTGCAGAAGCTAATTTATAATTCTACTTTTCATTTTACCGTGGCGGTGGACAAAAAAGCCACCGCCACTGTTTGCTTATGAGCCGAAATGGTCTAGGATTTGCAAAATTTTAAAAGTAGCAAAATGCAAAGGAGTTGCATGTCCAGTCCCGCTTATGTTGTATACAACAGAACTGTCAGATTTTCCTTACTGATAATATTATTGCTCAGTTTTACTGCTGCTTTTGTCCAGTTTCTACTGCAATTCAACGCCAGCCTGAAACATAACCAGCGCCAGTTGGAAATGTTTGCTCAGCAGATAGATGCTCAGGTTAACCCTGTATTGCAGTTTGCAGAAGCGGTTAAAACCCGCGCTCAGCTTGGTATGCAGCTGGCAGATCCTGCGGCAGGGCAAATAGCGGTAATGTCGCTGACAACTACCGATGTGATGCTGCAGGAGCTGTCAGCCGATAGTGCGCCACATAATCAGGAGCTGCAAATGTTGCTGCAGCTGCAACCCTATTTCGATATTGCCCCGGCCAGTATTGCCCCGTTGAAAAATCTGTACTATTTATCCGAACAGGGGTTTGCCTTCAACGGTCAGCGTAAATGGTCTGATTATATTGTCGAGCAGCTTATTGCCTGGTTGCAGCGCCATCAGCGTTCAGAAAATAATTACGACCGCAATCCGGTTTTTTATAAAGACTTTATTCTTGAGCAGGCCGCGATGAGCGTCCCTTTTTACGTCAACGAGCGTAAAATTGGTCGATTTGTCCTGGCGCTGGAATTGGCGCCATTGTTGGCAAACCTTGAAAAGCATAACCCTGACCGCTATTTTTTACTGCTCGACCAGGCGGGTAACGTTATTGCCAGTTCTAAATTTATTAATAGTGATAACCTGGAGCAGTATCAATTACAAATACAACGTTTGGCAGGTTTGCCCTGGTCAGTGGCTCTGATTGATAAACGTAGTTCAGTGTTTAATGCCGGCCTGGGAAGTTTTATGCTGTACTGGTTGAGTTATGCCGGCGTTTTACTGGCGTTGGCCTGGATACTTGCCAGGCGTTATAAACGAAAAATTATGGGGCCGTTACAGCGGTTATCGATTCATATTGACAGGCTGGCTAACGATCAGGCCGGGGTGCGACGTGTGCCGGATGGCTGGCAGGATTTATTTGAAAGAGTAAGTCAGCTTAAAACGGTCGATAAGAAAAAAACTGATTAACAATATACATTTCCAGTGACCTGGCTACCCCCCCCCGGGTGGCATTAGCTCAGCGTCTGCCGCCAGTAGTGATGATGCGGGGTAGGAATGAAGTACCTGAAAAAGTAAAAAAAACCTTTTCTCAATCAATGTTGCTCCCGGCTCCTGAATAGCAACAAGCATAACGCTATCAACATGGCGATGCCAGTAGAGCCGGCTGATACTTCAACGCTGCTGCTGGTTTGGATCTGATCGCGCTGATAATCCTCCAGGGTTAAGGCATCCAACGCGCTCAGGTCATATCCAGATGCTTCAGCTAACAAATAGCCAGTGCTGGCATCGAAAATCCGGATGGTTAACAGATAAAAGTTAGTCGGATACTGATGTTGCAAGTCAGTTTCTATTCCCAACCAGTCGTTGCTGTTTTGGCTCCTTAATTCAAACACGGAACTGGTATAGTAAACACGCTCATAACCATAATCGGGCGTCAGGCTTAACTCTGCAAACACCTGGCGATAGGCGTAGTCGGTATCGGCATCAAATTCAACGTACAACTGATGGAAATAACCATTGTAATTGTTATCCCGTGCCAGGCTGATATCAATGCTGTGAAACCAGACATCAGATTGATAACTCTGGTTAACGGCTGCACTGCGCACTTTAGCTGTCTGTATTACACTTTGTTGCTGGCTTCTCAGTTCAGTGCTGATACTGTCTGCCCAGCTTAGCAAAGGGATGAATAGTAGTATTGTGGCTGCTGTTTTCAGTAGGGTTTTCATAAGCAGTTCTCCTTGATATTTGTTACTATTAAAGTCTAAAGCGCTGAATTTCAGCTGAACTTGTAAGTAAAGGAATAGTAAAGTTATGAAGCTGTCACGCCGGATAGAGGTTCAGGCTGCGGGTCAGGCAGTTGCCATTTTATCTGCCGCAATACCGGAACTGACTAAAGGCCGGCTGAAAGATGCTATGAACAAAGGCGCTGTGCAGCTGCTGAGCCGGCCGGTAAAGCGATTACGCCGGGCGCAATACGGGCTTAGTGCCGGCCAGGTGCTGCAACTGCATTACGATACTGATATTCTCAGCCGCAACTGCCCTGCAGCCATTTTGGTTGCTGACTACCGTGCCTACAGTATCTGGTTTAAACCGGCGGGAATGCTGTCTCAGGGCAATGAGTGGGGCGACCATCTGAGCTTGCTGCGATTTGCAGAGCAACACTTTGGCAGCCGGCCGGTGTTTCTGCTGCACCGGCTGGATCGTGAAGCCAGTGGTCTGGTGCTGATTGCTCATACTAAAGCCGCGGCGGCTGCCTTTAGTAAACTGATTGCAGCTCATCAGCTAACCAAAACCTATCTGGTGCAAGTTAAAGGTAAGCTGGCCCCGGATCTGCTTGCTGCCGCTGAGATAGCCATACCGTTGGATGGTAAAGCTTGTCTTACCCGGTTTAAGCTGTTGGCTCACGATCCGGAATCTGGGACGAGTTGGCTTGAAATTGACTTAATTAGTGGTCGTAAGCATCAAATTCGTCGCCATTTCGCAGAGGTTGGTCATCCGGTAATGGGCGACCCGCGATACGGCGACGATAACAAGAATCAGAATGGGCTGGCGTTACAGGCTTGTGCTATCGCTTTTAAGTGTCCGCTGCAACATCATCCACGGGCGATTAGCTTGAACACTGAGTTACTGCTGGCTGGTTTCTCCGGGGTCGGCAACTAGCGCCACACTTAAATCTGCAGCCAGGACTTGCTGATTTAAGGTCAGCTTCAGTGCGCCCAGCTGCAACGCATTAATCATATCGAGCCGGAGATTACTGCTATGCCACTCACAGGGCCGCGGTTGTTCAGCAGTCAGCTGTAATTGCCAGCAGCCAGAGGTATCGTCCAGCAAACTTGCCAGTTTCCAGCATAACCAGAATGCTTCACGCAATGCAGTGAGCTCCTGTGCCTGCCAGCGCGGCCCGAGTAACTGGGCCACATCCAGTTGTATACTCACCAGCTGGCCCCGGTTAGCCGGGGCAGAAAGTGATGCTAATGCCTGCTGAATGTCATGTTCAAGTTGCCGGCAAAATTCTACAGCGTCTGCGGCACTGGCCCGGTAGCCAATCCACAATACATCACTGTTGATGCAGCAGCTACTTAACTGGACGTTGGACAGGTTTTGCAATATTGCCTGTACCGGCCGGCGCAATACCTCTTCCCCCAGATTCAGTTTTAGTTGCTGGCTATCTGGCATAGCAATAGCAAGCAATTGCAAGGGTTGTTTAGTACGACCGTCCTGCTGCAGCCGCTCACAGAAGCGGCTCCAGCTGTGTGACAATAAAAACGCCATCCGCACAGTTTGCAGCTGGTTATGGCGTGCTCGCTGCTGCCAGTATAAATAGCCTGCGCTGATAAATAGCAGTACCAATACCAGAGTAGCCATTTGCCAGCGGCTGAGCGTCTGGAGCATTTTATGCTGCTGTGTTTCCAGTGCTGCCTGATTATCATGCCGGACGCTGCTCTGGCTCAGATGGCTTTTAAGTTCATTTAGCTTTTCTGCTGTTGTTGCCGTTAGCTCGGTGAAATGTAACTTGCTGGCCTGCTGATTAAACAGATAAGCCTGCTGCCAGTCTTGCTGATGTTCTGCCAGTTGTGCACTAAGGCTGTAATAGCGCGCCTGCAGATAATTAGCCGCGTTTTCCATGGTAGGACTGAGTTCGGCTAAGATCTGCTGAGTTTGGGCAAATTGTTGTTGTAACATTGCTAGTTCTGCTAAGGCCAGTGAGCTCTCCTGCACATAAGTTTGGGCGCCAATCTGGCGGAACTGCTGTAACGCTGCGTTGTAATAACGGGCAGCCTGCTGAGCATTGCCCTGTAACTTGCTGACCCGTCCCAGGCTTTGTTTGACGATAGCGGTGCGCATCACATTGTTAATTTGTTCACTGACGGCCAGAGCTTCAAGCAGGTATTGCTCGGCCTGAGCGATACCTTCTGGATTTTCAAGATAACTCTCAGCTATGTAAACCAGCGCATAGCTATAGCCTGACAGGTTCTTCTGGCTCTGGTAAAGCCGGGCGGCCTGTTGCAGGTGTTCCAGCGCTGGTTCATGTTCGTCTACTTTACGAAACGCCATACCCAGTCGAAAATGAATTGAGGCGCGGGCGTCTGCGTCCCCCAGTTTATCGGCCAACACCATGGCATGTTGCAGCTGCTGCTGAGCTTGCTCAAAGCGGTTGTTCTGCAGTGCCAGCCTGCCCAGCATAATCCTGGCCGCCAGCTCCTTTTCCGGATCTTCCAGGCTGAGCGCTAGCGCCAGGCTCTTGCTGGCATAGTCTCCGGCCAGGGTTAAATCACCAAGTTGGTTGTGAGCCTGGGCAAAGTTATTCAATACTTCACTGTGCAATTCTCGTTCTGCTGCCTTAGTACTTGCAGCCAGTAGCGTGTCGGCTTGCTGTAAATAGCTGATGGCATTATGGGTGTCCCGGAATAAAATGCCGTACACTTTTGCTCTTAGCAGAGCGACATAAGCGTGTTGCAGTTTGCTGGTGGCCAGCTTGCCGGCTTGCTGCAGTGCTTTCAGAGCGGCGTCTTTATTATTGGCTCCCAGGTAGGCCTGAGCTAATACCAGCCAGTCGGCATACTCGCGCGGCTGATCGCTGGCAAGTTGTTCGGTGATAACCTGTTCGTAGTTTTCTGCAGCCACACGCAAGCGATCTGCCAACTCGTTAGCTTCGGCAAGATGGCTAAATATCAGGCTACTGAGTAACAGGCCGCAGAGCATTATATTGCTGCGAATTTGCATAATTTAGTAAAGACTCATTTTTTTCTGCCAGTGTAGCCTGAATGTCAGAGCCAGGCTACACCTGCCGCAAGGGTGTACCTGCCAGAAAAGCGGTTATATTGTCGCTCAGCTGCAGCAGCATTCTGGCTCTGGCACTCGGGCTGGCCCAGCCGATGTGGGGGGTAAGCAGCAGGTTAGGCATTGGCTGCTGCAATAATATATGGCTGGCTGGTGGTGGCTCACTGCTTAACACATCCAATCCTGCGGCCAGCCGGCCCGCTTTAAGTTCAGTTAATAGTGCTGTCTCATCTATCAGGCCGCCGCGAGCTGTGTTGATAATAATGGCACCATCTGGCAACCATCTCATAGTTTCGCTGTTCAGTAACTGCTGAGTGTCAGCTGTCAACGGGCAATGTAGTGATAATACATCAGCCTGGCGTAATGCTTGCTCAAAGCTGACTCTGCCCTGACGGCAGTGCTGCCTGCCGGCATGTTCGCTAATGATTACCTGCATGCCAAAAGCAGCTGCCAGCCTGGCTGTCGCCTGGCCAAGGGCGCCGTAACCTACCACGACGAAATGCTTGCCAGCGAGTTCTGCTAAGGGATGGCTATGCAGGCAAAAATGCGGGCTTTGACTCCATTCACCCCTGGCCAGTGTTTGCTGATAATTGCTGATTTGATTGGTTAATCCCAACAATAATGCCATTGCGTGTTGCGGTACTGTGGTGTCGGCATAACCTCTGACATTACACACCGTGATACCGCGCTGTGCAGCCGCAGTCAGGTCAATATTATTAACCCCGGTTGCAGCGACACAAATGAGTTTAAGTTGGGGTAAAGTCTGCAGGGTTGCACTGCTCAGCTGCACCTTATTGACGATAGCGATATCAGCTTGCAATAAACGCTCTGTCACTAATTCCGGGCGGGTACTGGCAAAACACTGCAGCTGACAGCAGGGCAATTGCAGGGGCGTTAAATCGGTATCGCCCATCGAGCCGGCATCCAGAAATACGATTCGGGTCATGCAATCCTCTGTTTATTTGGTTATGATAAGCGCCTGTTTTTTGGAGGCCATATGTTCCCTGCAAAGTTTCAAACTATTATTTTTGCTTTTATAATGTCAGGTTTTATGGCGTTTCTGATGTCGGCTATTCTGACATTTATAAATTTGGGTTGGTTTGACGGTTTTGTCGCGGCCTGGCTACGTGCTTATCTTTATGCCCATGTCTGTGCTTTTCCACTGGTATTTGTATTTGCGCCACTGAGCCGGCGCCTGACCGCGAAGCTGGTAAAACCCGCAGAGCTTAGCGGTAACTGATATCTTTATACATCGGCGCCAGCAACGCCAGCAGGGCGTTTTGGTCAGTAATACTGATTTGTTGGCGTTGCATCACTTTTATTAAGCCTTCAACCAGTGCATCATAATCGGCCAGAGTGATATTAAATCCGGTATGGCTTTGCTGCATGGTGCTGCCGCTATACTGACAAGGGCCGCCGGTCAGATCACACAATTGCTCGGTCAACATCGCCCGGAAGCGGCCAATGTCGCTGTCGGCAAAATGATGGACAATCCGTTCATCATGTTCAATTTCAAACAGTAAGCCATCAACAATAGCATTAATACCCTCTTCAGCACCTAACCGCTGATACAAAACGGGCCCGGTTGCAGTACTGCAGCCAAGCAGCAGTGCCAGGCAGGCACCGATTAAACCACTGCGTTTTACCATGTGGCCTCCAGCGCCAGATAATAACCCGTTTGCGAACCCTGACCGGCAATGTTGCCAAGATCAACGTAAGCGCCGGTTACACTGACATTTTTATTTATAAACCAGGCAATAAAAATATCGCGCCAGTGCTGTTCAGCGGCAAAGGCCAGATTATCGGGCTTTTGCTTGTATTCAATGCCCAGCGCCAGGTTGTAATTTAACAGCACGGCTGCCGAGCCTTCAAACAGCAATTGGTAACTGTTGTCGTTGCTGCTGCCAAAGCCCAGCAAACCGGTCTGGTTTGCTTTGCTGGCCCGCAGTGTGCCATTGAGCAGCAAATTACGGCCCGCCACCTGATTAAACAGCAGCTTGCTGGCTGCCAGATAGAAATCGGTGCCATTGGCGCTGCGCGCGCCGACCGCTTGGGGCAGTGCGAAGTCCAAGTTACGCTTATGCTGGATGCCAAGGCTGATCTGTGGCATGGCGGTATACAGCAGCTCACCAGCCAGATGGTATTTCACCGAAAAAATATCCTGCGATAAGCTGCCACCAATTGATTCCAGCGCGAAACGCTGGCGGGCATAGGACAGCTCCCATGTATTGTCCAGGCTCAGGGCAATGCCGGCACTGTTCAGGCTGAAATCATTAACGCCCACCCGGCCAGCAAAGGTTGTTACCGACCACTCGTCACTGCTGGCATAGCCGTTAATTACCGCCCAGGGCACAATGCCACCGCCGGCGTTACCTTCTACAGTTGTCGCGCCGCCGGTAGCAATAATTTTACTGCCGGCGCTGGCCAGTGTCGGCAGGCAAAAAAAGATGATCAGCAGCAGCCGTAAATTCATTCCGATACCTCTGCGGTCGGTGTTGTTGTCGCAGCAAAATTAGTAAGCCATTTGCTGAAATCATTAGCTGCCAATGGCTTGCTGAAAAAATAACCTTGGACAGTGTCACAACCTGAAGCTTTTAGAAAGCTTAAGCCTGCCTGGTTTTCCAGGCCCTCTGCCGTCACTTTAAAACCAAGACCATGGGCAAGTTTAACGGTCGCATTAACGATCAGCGCATCATTAGTATTAGTTTCTATGTCTTTAACAAAGGCCCGATCAATTTTAATTTCGTTAACCGGCAGTTGTTTTAAGTACGCCAGAGATGACTGACCGGTGCCAAAATCATCAATGGCCAGATTAATCGCCATCGCTTTTAAGGTGTTTAAGTTGGCAATAACTTTGCTGGTATCCTGCATTACTGCGCTTTCGGTTACTTCCAGCGCCAGCGCGGTAGCCGGAACCTGGTTTATATCAAGTAAGTTTTTAATTTGCTCAGGCAAATTCTGGTCCAGCAAATCGGCTGCTGACAAATTAACGGCAACGCGCAGGGTTGGGTAGTCATGCTGCCACGCAGCAAGTTGTTGAATAACCGTTCGTAACATCCATTGGGTGATCAGGCCAATATTGCCTGAGTGCTCGGCAGTGGCAATAAAATCGACCGGAGAAATAAAGCCCAGCTGGGGGTGCTGCCAGCGAATTAACGCTTCAGCGCTGTGGCATTGCTGTGACGCCAGTTCAACTTTAGGCTGATAAACCACGAACAGCTGGCCACTGTTCAGGGCGTTTGGCAAGTCGCGGATAATTGTCAGCTCACGCTGATGAGTTTCATCCTGGCCACTTTGATAAAAGGCAATACCACCGCCGGCCAGGCTGGCGTTCTCCTGCGCTAAATCTACCCGGCGTAGCGCTTCACTGGTAGTGCCCTGTTCAGGTTCAAACGGGTAAATACCAATCGCAATTTTTAAATTAATTAACGAGTTTTGAATGTTGTAAGCCGGTTGCAGGCTGTTATATAAATCAACCAGCTGTTGTTCGCTCAGGCTCTGGTTAAACAACATTAAAAACTCATCACCGTTTAAGCGGGCGCAAAAAGCGGCGGCAGGCTGATGATGGCCCAACCGCTGTGCCAACAGTTGTAACAGGGTATCGCCATTAGCCAGGCCAAGGGTATCGTTTATATGTTTAAATTGAATAATATTAAGTTGTAATAAAGTGCCGTGTTGTGTTTTTAAGATGCCGGGCAGCCTCAGCTCTACCGCATGCCGGTTTAACAGGCCGGTAAGAGCATCATGTTCGGCTTGCTGGCGCAATTGCTGTTCGCGCGCAGTAATACTTTGTTGCATGCTGACCAGGGTACTTGTCAGTAAACCAATTTCGTCATGGCTGATGGCCGGCGGTTCAGCGGCATTGCCCTGGCCAATAGCTTTGGCAAAATGACTGAGCTGGCTTAATGGCTTGCTGATACTGCGGGCAAACAAAAAGGCAGCCAGCAGCGCTAACACTAATCCAAAAGCAAAAATCTCTACCAACTGGTGCCGCAATTGCTGATAACTGGCTAGCCAGCGGTCATCGGGCATATGCAGTAATGCCCACAACTGTTTTTCGTTATCGAGTGCTTTACCACGGGTAATATAATTAAAATCGGCGGCCAGATGAGTAGCACCAGGGGTAGCCAGGATGTCCCCGAGTTTATTGACTAACCGTTGTTGGGTATCTGCTGGCAGGGTGCTGGTCAGTTGTTGGTTAGCGCGGCTATCCTGCTGGGTAAAACTGATATCCAGCCCGGTGATGCCTTTAATTTGCTCAGCCAGCGGCACATCTACTAAAAAGCCCATACCTACCCAGGCAATAATTACCGGAGCTCTTACCGGCACTAATACCAGCTGATAAGCCTGGCCATCAAGTAGCAGAATGTCAGTAACGGCACTGGAGCCCTGGGTGGCAGGAATTAATTGCCTGATGTCGCCGCTGTCTAACCGGGCGCTGCTGGCAAGCAGCTCCCCGTCAGGGGTTAACAATAACGCAAGCTGAGCGTTGATCCGGCTGCCGTGATTCTGCAACACCGATTCAATGGTGGCCTGTTCTGCGGTGGCAATAGCCTGGCGAAAGCCAAAGTCTGCTGCCAGCAGGCTGACACTATTCGTTAACTGGGCTGCCCTGCTATCCAGCGCTTGTTGAAAAACTTTGCTGGCAACGTCCAGTGATAACTCAGCCTGTTGCATCGAGTTAGCGCGCATCGACTTTAACGTAGCATAGCCTGTAAGCAGCATCAGCAGACTGAGTAATACAACTAATAAGCTAATCCATTTACTGCGCAGCGAATTCAACATTCAGTGGTTACCTGTTGCCAAAACCACGTTGCGGGGCCTGTGGCTTTTGCTGTGATAAATCAATTGCCAGACTAACAGCAGCCGTTTGCAGCGGCATAACCAGATCTAATGTAGTCACTTGCCATGGTTCAAGTTGCCAGGGATGCCAGACATGCAGCTGATACTGGCCGGGGGTAATGTCCGGCCATTTCAGCTGACCGGCTTCGTTGCTTACTGCAACCAGGTTGCTTTCACTGACATAGATATAGGCCTGCATATAATCATGAATATTACAACCAAGCGCGACGATGCCTGGCGTGTCAAAAGTGATGGGAGCTTCAGGTTTATCAGCATACAGCTGAATTTCAAACTGCTTGGCCGGTGAGAATGAGTATACATGATGCCGGGTTTTATCCAGGTTGGGGAAATCGACCTCACTGCCCGCCGGCACTGCACTGACAAAAGGTACAAAGGTTAATTTTTGCTGCGCAACCTGAATGCGCTGCGGCTTAATATCCGACATGCTAAGCGAGCGAAGTTCCACTACAGCATCAGCCAGAGGTTGCTGCTGCTGATTGGTAATACTGATAGTTAAACTGGCAGCGCTAAGCTGGCTGGAGTGTAATATTAAAGCTAAAACAAGTCCGCCGGCGATTAAAGCTAACTTCATAGTACCCGCAATTTTTCCAAGGATGTTGATAACCATAGCAAGGACTTGGTCCAGCCACAAATAGATTCTGCACTGCTGCCTGATATAGTCAAGCTGGTGATAAAACAGCAACAACCGCCAACATATTTACTAACAATTTGCAGTTAGCCGGCGCAGAGCAACAGTGCTAATTTAGCCCCAGGATCATTAGGCAGTGAGCAAACTATGCAATTAATTGTTACCGCTATCAGTAAAGACTACGGCGATATTGCGGCGGTGCGTCAGGTCAGTTTTCAAATAAATTCGGGTGATATATTTGCGTTACTGGGGCCCAATGGTGCGGGCAAGTCATCCATTATCCGGATGCTGGTTGGCATGACCAGACCCGACAGCGGCAGTATTCTGGTGAGTCATCAGCACGAACATTACGATCATGTGCCGCGGCGGTTATTGGGCTATTTGCCGGAAGACCGCGGTTTGTATCCGGACAAGAGCATCGAAAAAAACCTGCTCTATCTGGCGCAGTTACATGGTTTGAGTAAGCAAAAAGCATTGCAGGAAATGGCGCACTGGCTGGAGGTGTTTGAACTGACAGACCGCCGCCAGGAGGATTTAAAACAGTTATCCAAAGGTAATCAGCAAAAAGTCCAGCTCATTGCAGCTGTGTTGCATCAGCCGGCATTGGTTATTCTGGATGAGCCGTTCTCCGGGCTTGACCCGATTAATCAGGAAAAAGTGGTTGGGTTTCTTAAGGCATTAAAAGCCCGGGGTATGACGGTAATTTTAAGTGCCCATCAAATGGCGATGGTTGAGAAACTGGCCGATCACATGCTGTTGATGGCACAGGGTAAGGCGATCCTTGCGGGTACGCTGGCAGATATTCAGCAGCAAGCGGGGCCGCAGCGGCAGATGGTACTCAGCTGCGCCGGGCCCGTAACGGCTGAGCAGTTACAGCAGTGGTTGCCAGAGCTGGAGATTGAACTGCTGAATAGCAATCGCTTTGCGCTGAAACTGACTGCCACGCAAAGTGTGTCTGGCACGCTAAAACAGCTGGTAAATCAACTGGAGCTGACCCAGGTGGAAATGCAGACAGCCGATTTACATCAGCTTTATTTAATGGCCATGGCGCAGCATCAGCTGAGGGAGCAAGCATGATTTCAAAGCAAAGCCTGATTGTAGCTAAATGGGAGTTTCTGCGCTTTTTTAAATGGAAACAGCAGCTTATTTCTTATTTGCTGATGATGGCAGTTATGGCAGCTGTCGCCTTGTGGAGCTATTTCACTGACGAAAGCCGCGAGGTTTACCGGATAGCCGTACCGGCAGAGTTCAGCATCAGTAACACTGAGCAGTTCCAGTTTCAGAGGCCTAGCATCGCCCTGAGCGAACAATTAGCCCAGTTGAAAGCCGGTGAAAGCTGGCATGGTGTAGTCACACTCAGCACGGCAACTGCTGATAAGCAGACAGTGGTGCTCCATACTCTGGCCTCTAAAAAATGGCAACAGCAACTGGAGACGGAGCTGAATAGCTATTTCAGCCAGCAATATGCGGCCAAGCTGCAGTTAACGCCGGCCCAGCTGGCTGAGCTACAACAACCAATAACGCTTGAATTTTCCTACCTGGATGAAAATTTCAAAGGCAAAGATACCCCGGAGAAAATGATTGCGCTTGGCGTGCTGATTTTATTGTTTATCGGGTTGAGTACTGCCTTTGGCCAGGTATTGTTAAGTATTACCGGTGAGAAACAACAACGGGTAACTGAACAACTATACGCTATCGTTACCCCGCAACAATGGATGGACGGCAAAGTGCTGGGCCACAGCTTAAGTGCAATGAAGGCGATGATCACGTCAGCCTTGGTAATGTTATTGGTATTTATTGTAGTCAGTGTGGTGGTAAGAGATAACGGAGTAAACCTTAGCTGGGTAAATTGGGGTGTGCTGGCGTGGCTGGTGCCCTTCGCCTTACTGGGGGTGTTGTTAAGCGCCTGCTTTATGGGAGCGATTGCCGCATCAATAGACGACCCTAATACCAGTGGCAAAGGCGCGGTGATGATGATTACCTGGCTGCCAATGCTTTTCACTTATCTGGTGATTGACAGCCCGACCGGCACGGCGATGACAGTACTAAGCTGGCTGCCACTAACCTCTTTTGCTGCGATGCCGGTTAAAATGGCAATGGTAGAGCTTCCATGGTGGCAACCCTTGCTGTCACTCCTGCTATTGCTGGTGGCTGTGTGGTGGATGCGCCGGCTCGCGGGCCGGATCTTTCTGCGCGGCATGCAAATGTATGGCAAAGAGCCGAGTTGGGGCCAGATTGTCGGCTGGGCACTGAGTAACAAGGCAGAGTAACAACGCAGATTAGTTGTCACAGCGCCGCAACAACTGGCCAGGCATTGAACCAATCGGCTTAGTGCCTGCCTAAAGGCGCAGCTGTACTGAAAGTTTGCAGGTTATTCGTTATTTATACTGCCGTTATCAGCGCTGCGGGCGACAGCCCGGGCTAATTGCTTTATCATGGTACCGGTTTTTCTTGGAGTGGTTATGTTTAATTCTTCGTTTCGTCAGCAGGCTGCCGCCTGGCAGCAACAGTTTTCCCAGCGTCAGCGTGGCAATTTGCTGCAGCGCTTGCTGGCATGGCTGGTTTTGGGTGTGATGCTGGTGATAGCGACTGCTATATTGTTATTTATGTTGCTGCTAAGCTGGCTGGTTATTCCATTCGTCATTTATCGTTACCGCAAAAAAATGCGGCGCTTTACTGAGGCAGCCAGGCAACACGCTGAGCAAGCTGAGCAGCAAGGGGGGCAGCAGAGCGCCTTTCGGCAACAGCAGGGCCGCGACAGTCGGGTAATTGAAGGAGAAGTCTTGCACAAGGACGAGCGCTAGCCGCAGCAACTAATGATGCTTAATCAGCAGTTAGTTGGCTGGTTGGGCCGCTAACTTACTCTGGATATAATCGCCGTGGCGGATAAACAACAAATCGGCAATTTTCCTGAGCATCACTTCTTCATTAGGCTCCAGCTCACCATCAGCAAACGCTACTTTCCATAATTGGTCCAACAGTTCCAGCCGCTGTGGATAAGGCATGTCTTTAAGTTTACTGGTAAAACCATGCAGGCAGGTCGCATCGCCCGCCTGGGCCAGGGCCGCAGCAAAAACCGGTTCAGCGCGCGCCGCGGTTAACCGGAATTCGGTTTGCAGATATTGCAGCACGACATCATGTTCCTGTTGTTCAGAACTAAAATCGGCATGTGACAACTGCAGCATTAGCACGACTGCCAGATACTGTTGTTCGGTCAGCCCGGCATCACGCCATTGCTGATGGGTATTGCCACTGCCTTGCCAGTCAGAATTTGATTTTTCCAGTAAATTTTTAAACAAGTTAAACATAGAGGCTCCACTTTTGCTTTATTCTGACGGCGCCCGGCGCCGCTTGATTTGGGTAAGACGCAACCCCATTCAAACAGTTCAGTGATTCTGCATCGTTGCTGCATCAATAGCTTAAGGATACCAAAATTTGCCCATCCTGATTGTGATACTTGTCGGCGCCCTGATTATCGGCGTGGTGCTGGGACAAGCGCCCTGGCGTCGATACCGGCGTCGCCAAATCACTGCCAGGCCTTTTCCGGCCGGTTGGCGGACTATTCTGAAACAGCGGATGCCCTATTTCCGCGCCTTACCCACAGACTTACAACTGCAGCTAAAAAAACACATTCAGGTATTTATTGCCGAGAAAAAATTTGTCGGTTGTGATGGTATTACGGTAACCGATGATATGCGGGTCACTATTGCCGCCCAGGCCTGTTTGCTACTGCTGAACCGGCCTGATTACTATTACCCTAAGCTCGAGCAGATTTTAATTTACCCCTCAGCTTTTATTGTCCATGGCGCCTCGCCTGATGCCGCCGGGGTGGTATCTGAACAGCGGCGGGTGTTAAGTGGTGAGTCCTGGGGCCAGGGCAAGGTCGTGCTGAGCTGGCAGGATGCGCTGCAAGGCGCAGCAAAGCCGCATGATGGCCGTAATGTGGTGATCCATGAGTTTGCCCATCAACTGGATCAGGAGAAGGGCATGGCAACCGGTGCACCGCTGCTTAGCCGCAGCAGTGATTATCAGCAATGGTCAACGGTAATGCAGCAGGCTTTTGGCCAGCTGCAGCAGCAAACTGCTCAGGGTATCAGTGGCTTACTCGATGGATATGGGGCGACCAATCCGGCCGAGTTTTTTGCGGTTATTTCTGAAGTGTTTTTTGAACAACCAGAGCAATTACAGGCGCAATATCCGGCGTTGTACCAGCAATTAAGCCAGTTTTACCGCTTAAACCCGCTAAGTTGGAACTAGAGGAACAGGAAAGTCATTACATAAAAAAATATTTAATTAGGTAAGCGCCCAGCATCACCGCCATCAGCGGGTAGATCCAGCGGGCCAGCTTGCCTAAATCCTGCTCTTCGGTTTTTTTACCAAACTTTTCCAGTAAGGTTACCAGTACAAACAGGCTGATAAATAATATCACCAGAATGGTCAGTAAGTTACCCATAATATTGATTCCTTGGAAGTGGGTGTGTGCTAAGGCTGCACTTTACCACCGGGCTTTGGCTCAGGCCAATAGCGGCTGCAAAAGTTCTGGCAACAGGCTACAGTAGGCGCCGGTATTTTTTTATTATTAACTGAGTTTTGCTAAAAGCAGCATTATGGCCCAACCCGAACTCGACAGCGGTTATTACCTGCAGCACTTTAACGAGTTACTGCAGTTTGTCAGCGAGCATTATCAGCCGGTATTAACCAGTGACAGCCGCCTGTTTATCAACGATTTTAGCGCGCTAAATGAAAGCGCCCGGCAATTGCTGGTGCGGATGCTCAACCGCAAAGGCCTGGTATTCAGTGACGCTGAGCTTAGCTACCTTGAAATTGGCCCGGCTGCGCCAGTGCTGGCCGAGCTAACCGCCAGGGGTTTTACGGCGCCACTGACCAGCAGCGACTTAGCCGATTTCTGGCTACGGCTAACTAAAGACACCCTGTGGCAATTACTGCAACTGGCTAAAAATGAGTTTGCGCCGGCATATTGGGCCGCCCTTACCGCTAGCATGGCGATAAAAAAAAGCCAGACCAAGCCGTTATTGCTTGGCGCCGCGTTAAAGCTGCCGGTCGATTGGCTGACGCTTATCGATAAACTGCCACAGCGCTATGTCGCGCTGCAGCGCCAGGATGCCCTGAATTATTTATATTTTCTGTATTTTGGCCGGATTGAGGCCAACTTATCACTGTTTACCTTACGCGATTTAGGGATCCGGCAAAGCGGCCAGTTTAAACAGCAGTTTCAGCCACGCTTTACCGAGGCCCCACAGGCGCTGTTGGCCTACCAGCTGGCCAAAGCCAAACCGGCAATTATCGAGCTTAGCAAGCAGCTGAAAAAACAGCCGGAAAGTGCAGCGCAGGCGTTAAGCCAGTGGCTTAACGAGGTTAGTAGCTGGCCTGCTGCTGCGGATAACAGCAGCGAAGATCAAGCGCTGCAACTAAAGCGCAGCGAGCACTGTTATCTGCTGGGGAAACTGGCCGAGCAATATAAGCTTAATGATCTAGCCATTAGCTTCTACCAGCTTAGTAATGGCTTTCCGGCCAGTGAGCGGTTAGCGCGTCTTTACTATTTACAGGAGCAGTCACAAGATCAGTTACAGGAGCAAGCGGGGCTCCAGAATGATCCCGGCCGTTGCCAGAGCTACTTGCAGCAACTGCTGGCCGATCCCAGCTGTGATGAAGAGTGGCTGTTTGCCGAAGATTTCTACCGGCGCAAGTTTTACCCCAGCGGCGGCGTACAGCGCTCGCAACTTACCTGCTTATTGCACGACGCGCCGATTGTCGGGGTAGACGAGCTGTATCTGGGCCAGGCCGAGCAGGGCTTAATCGGCCATTACCAGGCCCAGGGTTATACGGTTTTTCACGGCGAAAATAACCTGTGGCTGGCACTATTTGGCCTCTGGTTCTGGCATGAGTTATTTGAGCATCAGCTAAGCGCCCTGCATAACCCGTTTGAACGCCGGCCCCGCAACCTGGCCAGCGGCGGCTTTTATCAGCAATTTGCTGAAGTGATTGAGCAGAAACTGCAACAGCTCACTGCCCCCAATGCTGCCAGTCAGCTACTGGCAGCTATTACTACCCACTATGGTAAAGCTAATAACTTGTTTTACTGGCATACCGAGTTAGCTGAGCAGTTAATGCCGCTATTAAGCTTTGCACCGCAAAACGAAGACGGCAGCAGTGCACTCGCGCCAATCCTGCGTGCTATGGTGCAGGATTTTAAGCGCCACTCTAGCGGTTACCCCGATTTATTGCTGATTAAAGACCAGCAGCTTCAGTTTATTGAAGTAAAAGCACCCGGCGATAAAATTCAGCGCCACCAGTTGGCCAGGCTACTGGCGCTTAACAACGCTGGCTTTAACGCCCGGATTGAAAAACTGCAGTGGATGGTCGACCCCAATCGCTTATATGTAGTGCTGGATGTCGAAACCACCGGTGGTAAGGCAGGCAGTGACAGGGTTATCGAAATTGGTGCGGTAAAAGTACAGGCCGGCGAGGTGCTAGATACCTTTAGCACCTTAATTAACCCGCAGCGCTATATTCCGTCGTTTATCACCCGCCTAACTGGCATTAACAGCGCAATGGTTGCCAACGCGCCAACTTTTGCTGATATTGCCGCTAAGTTAAGTGAATTCCTGCAAGCTGCAGTATTTGTCGCTCATAATAGCAAGTTCGATTACGGCTTTATCCGCGCCGAGTTCACCCGGCTGGATATACCGTTCGCCATGCCGCAGCTATGCACCGTAGTTAATATGCGCCGCTACTACCCAGGGCTGGAGTCCTATAGTTTAGGCAAGCTCTGCCAGCACTTCGACATTAAACTCAGCAACCACCACCGCGCCCTGGATGATGCCACCGCCACAGTTGAGTTGCTGAAGATGATTAATGCCCGACGACAACTGAGCTAGTGCCAAAGCGTGTGCAAGAATCAGGGCAAACAATGCTAATATCGACGGCAAATGGGTTGTGCGACATGGTATTGTCGAACTAACTGACCGCAGCACAATTAGCAACAGAGCAAAAGGAGAGCGTGTGGACCCGGATTTCTGGCAGGAAAAGTGGCAAAAAAGAGAAATAGCCTTTCATCAGGCAGCGGCTAACCCATTACTGGTAAGCTGTTTCGATCAGCTGGCGATAGCGCCTGAAGCCCGGGTTTTTCTGCCACTCTGTGGTAAAAGTGTGGACAGTCACTGGCTATTAGCGCGCGGTTATCGGGTAGTTGGCGCGGAATTAAGTGAAGTTGCGGTAACAGAGCTGTTTGCTGAGCTGGGGCTGACACCGACCGTTAGTACTGTGGGTAAATTACAGCATTACAGTGCTGATAAGCTTGAGGTATTTGTCGGTGATATTTTTGATTTGTCGCAAGTTAGCTTGGGCCCGGTTGCCGCCATATATGACCGGGCAGCGTTGGTAGCACTGCCAGACTCTATGCGCAAACGCTACGCAGAGCACCTGGTAACTATCAGCCAGGGCGCGCCGCAACTGGTTATTTGCTTTGAATATGATCAGGCGATGCTGGCCGGGCCGCCTTTTTCGGTTGATAGCGCAGAAATCGATACACTGTACAGCGCTGTTTATCATCTTAACTGTCTGGCAGAACTTGAGGTACCGGGCGGCTTAAAGAAAAAGTGTCAGGCCACTGAACGCGCCTGGCTTTTAAGCAAGCAATAACCTTTTCTGCAACTTTCTTTCATTTGGACGTCCAGATGTATAGATTGACATGTTGTCAGGGCTATGCTTTGATAAAAGGCTATTTATTCCGGAGGATTGGCGATGAAACGAGAAACCATAGCACTACATCATGGCTACCAGCCCGATAATCAGCATTCGGTGGCAGTACCTATTCACCAAACCAGTTCGTTTAGCTTTGACAGTGCCCAGCACGCGGCAGACTTGTTTGATTTAAAAGTGACCGGCAATATTTATTCCCGCATTATGAACCCTACTTGCGAGGTACTGGAGCAGCGCATAGCGGCTCTGGAAGGCGGTATTGGTGCACTGGCAGTGGCATCCGGCATGGCGGCTATTACCTATGCCATTCAAACTATTGCAGAAACCGGCGATAATATTATTTCAATTAATGAGCTTTATGGTGGCACTTACAACTTATTCGCTCATACATTTCCTCGCCAGGGCATTGAGGTGCGCTTTGCCAATAAAGACGACTACCATGCTATAGAACAGCTGATTGATGCGCGCACCAGAGCCGTATACTGCGAAAGCATTGGTAACCCCTCTGGCAGTCTTGTTGATATTGAAAAACTGGCGGAACTGGCACACCGCCATGGTTTGCCTTTAATTGTTGATAACACTGTTGCTACGCCATTTTTGTGGCGGCCTATTGAACATGGGGCCGACATAGTGGTGCATTCGGCGACCAAATACATTGGCGGCCATGGTACTACTATAGGTGGCCTGATTGTCGACTCCGGTAAGTTTCCCTGGGCACAGCATGCCAAACGTTTTCCGTTATTAAACGAGCCGGATATTTCTTACCATGGTGTTAGTTACACCCGCGATGTTGGCGATGCTGCCTTTATTGCCCGCGCCCGGGTAGTGCCGCTGCGCAATATGGGAGCGGCGTTAAGTGCGCAGGCTGCCTGGAACTTATTGCAGGGTCTGGAAACACTGGCTTTGCGTATTGAGCGCGTTAATCAAAACACTCTGGCGGTGGCCAGCTGGCTTGAGCAGCAACCCCAAATTGGCTGGGTGAAATATGCTGCTTTGCCGCAGCATAAAGACCATGCTTTAGCCCAAAAATACATGCAGGGGCAGGCATCGGGTATTCTTAGTTTTGGCATTAATGGCGGTCGGGAAGCAGCAGCCCGCTTTTACGATGCATTGCAGCTTATCCTGCGGCTGGTCAATATTGGTGATGCTAAAAGTTGTGCTGCTATTCCTGCTGCAACAACCCATCGCCAGCTAAACGATACAGAATTGGCTGCGGCAGGGGTATCGGCCGATATGGTGCGTTTATCCATTGGCATTGAGCATATTGATGACTTACTGGCTGATTTACAGCAAGCGTTAATTGCTGTATCTGCCTGATAACGCCAGTTGAAGTGGTAACTTGTTTTGCCACTGCCCTTGAGTTGTTAATGCCAGGCCCATGTAACCGCGACGCCCTTAATTTAACGCCCTACCTGCGCCAGCGAGTAGAGTAGGTTGAACGGCAAAAGCAACAACTCGGGGCTGGCTATCTCAACCCTATTCTGAATTAAAACCTGCAGCTAATTTACCCATTACTATTCCCTTTAGAAAATAACCCCTCGTTAGAGTTGCGGGTTGCGCAACTTGCTATTACTATAGACGGATATCCGACAAACAGTCGCATAAGGAGGTGACTATTGCTGGTGACGTTAAAGCCGGGCACGGAGGCCAGCACCCAAGCGGCGTTGGCTGAGCTGTCAGCAATAGCCAGAGACGAAGTGTCAGATGTTATTCAGGTGCTGGAAATGGCCGAATCACTGCAGGAAGCCAAGCAAGCTTTAGTGGACGACATGCTGATTGATGGCAGCTGTTTCAGTGTATCTATTCGGGAGAATTTTCAGTTTGTTGTCGCTGGTGTGCTCGGACAAAGTGCTGACGATGAAGTACTGATGATAGAGGTAAAGCTGTACCTGTAGTTTTTAGCAAATTCAGCGTACAAAATTGAGTAAAGAAGTAAGCCAAGAGGTTATTAACCTGGGAAGATATACAATGAAAAACACAACTGAATTAATGACCACCGAAGAGCTGCGTTCAGCTGGCCTTATTGGTGCGCCTAAAGCTGCCGGTGCCCATGTTAAACGATTTTTGCAGCGCAAAGGTCTTACAGCAGCCGATGCTGCGCGGGATTTAAATGTGGCTAAGTCTACTGTTACCCGGTTAATTAACGGCGAAAGTGAACTGAGTATTGAGCTG
The DNA here is from genome assembly GCF_000382165.1 of Arsukibacterium perlucidum DSM 18276. Lineage (GTDB taxonomy): Bacteria > Pseudomonadota > Gammaproteobacteria > Enterobacterales > Alteromonadaceae > Alishewanella > Alishewanella perlucidum. Next base: position 118,639 of record NZ_KB907704.1, read on the forward strand.
GCTACCAAAATGAAGCGGGTTTACAACGCACCGGTTGAGCTGTTCTTTCGTATAGATGCCCAATATAAAGCCTATTTAGTAGCGCAAAATCTAAGCAAGTCTGTAGCCTGAGTTTAGCAGTGTACTGAGTAAATAGGTTGCAACCGCAGCTTAAGCTTAGCCACAAACTTTGCCAAACTGCGCCGGTTTTACATGCTTTTGAAGTAAGGACGACCTCACCGCGCTATTTACATAGAGAGCTCTATCGGGGACGGCCCCAACATCAGATAGGTAGGTCTATATACGGGTTACTGTTACTTATCGCTGGCGGCTGCCTGCTCTGCGGCAAGTCCAGGCCGACCCACAGGTAATGGCCAAGTATGATCAATGCTATTCCCAGCAGCATAATTAGTTTAAGCCAGAGTAATCTGGGTGGTTTCATTGTGCTGTTGTCAGCAGCCTGCGGTTCAGGGGGGGATGTCATCAGTATTTACCGGTAAATGCTGCCTGTCAGCAGATTAATAGTAAAACTGTAGAGCATTCATTAAACACACTTTTGATCTGCAACAAACATCTGGATAGTTTACGTGCAGGGAAACAACGAGAGCCTAAATAAGCAGGTTGTAAGTTACTAAAACATCATTAAATTATAATTTATAAACAATAACTTAACCTGGCATGGTTGTTTCAGGAAATTTTCAGTGCTTTTTTGAATATCCTGATACTCTTTGCTAAGGTAAATCAATCTGAAGGCTGGCGTGAAGCCGTAATGAAAATACCTGTAGCGTTGCTGATCATTGGTCTGTTGTGTTTTGATGCCATGGCTGCAAGCTATCAGTTGGCAGCCGATGAATTGCATGTGCGGCGCTTGACGGTGCGTGATGGTCTGCCATCTGCGTATATAAATAAGGTACTACAACGTCAGGATGGTTTTATCTGGCTTGGCAGTAAAGGCGGTTTAAGCCGCTTTGATGGCGCAAACTTCAGTAATTTTCAGATTAGCACCGATAGCGGCATGATTAGCAACGATGTAATTAGCTTGCTGGAAGATCAGCAGCAACGGCTGTGGGTTGGTACCGCCCGCGGCCTGTTCTTATTTAATGACGACACAAAGCAATTCCGGCATATACCGCTCAGCGAGCGACCTCCTACTATCTTAAGTTTATTTCAGGACCCGTTGCAGCAGCTTTGGGTGGGCACTGATCAGGGGGCGTTTAAGTTGTCAGCAGATGGCCAGGATATCGTGCAATATGCGCCTGAGCTGGAAGTGAAAGTGATGTTTGGCCATCAGGGCCATTTGTGGCTGGGCAGCAAGCAGGGCCTGTTTAAGGTTGATGAGACGGCTGCTGCTGTTAGCGAAATGTCACTGCGGGGTAATCCTGAGATTGATATTCGTGATCAGCGGATATTTGATGCAATAGTAATTGAAAATAAGTTTTATCTGGCTACTGACCGCGACGGCTTACTGTTGTTTGACCCTGACACTCGTCAGGTTGTCCGGCAGTGGTTGCAGGCTGACCAACTGAGTAGCAACAGTCTGTGGTCGTTAGTTAAACAAGCTGACCAGCTATGGCTGGGCTATTTTTATGATGGCATCAGCAGCTTATCGCTTGAAGATGGCAAGATTGCCCATTATCGATACCATCCGCAGATCCAGTATAGTCTGCCGCACGATAACATCAGCCAGTTATATGTTGATCAGCAGCAACAGCTTTGGATAGCGACCACCAATGGCCTGGCAGTTACCAATCTGGCTGATCAGGCTATCCGCCATCTTGGCGAATACCAGCAAATTACTAATAAGCATATCTGGTCGCTGGCTCTGGATGAGGATCAACTGTGGTTTGGCAGTGAGGATGGGCTTAATCGCTATGATTTGCAGCAACATCAGCTAACAGTGTACCCCAGTGGTGATGCTACCGGGCAATTGCCGCGCACGGTAATTTGGGGCATGCAGCCGCTGGCAGATGAGTTGCTGCTGGCTACTAATCTTGGTTTGCTGGCTTTTGCGCCCACGACGGGTAAGGTGCGCAGCTGGCCAGTGCCACCCTGGCAGCAGCCTGGCAGAGTAACTGAAGTGTACAGTCTGCGGCTGCATCAGCAGCTACTGTTGTTAGGGTATTATCGCGGCCATTTTGCGGTTTACGATGTAGTTGGCGAACAGTATATATCGCACACTCAGATTACAGCTGCCGGCTATATTACTGACATGTTGCCACAACCCCAAGGCTATTTGCTGGCAACGGATAACGGTTTGTTTCAGCTTATCGACCAACAGCTAACGCCGCTTGCAGAGTTAATACCCGCACTGGCAACCCAAACATTGCACATTACCAGCTTATTGCAGGTGGGTAAGCAGGTGTGGGCCAGTACTCAGGACCATGGTTTGTTAATTCTGGAATTGCAGCAGGGGCAGTGGCAGTTGAATCGGCAACTGCGGCAGGAGGATGGTCTGGCAGAAAATCAATTACGGGCCTTAGCCCTGGCATCCGACGGCCAGGTTTGGTTAACCGGAATGAAAACGCTGAGCCAGATAAACCCTGCCACCCTGACTGTCAGACGTTTATCCCGTTACTTACACTGGTTGGATATGGAGTTTCATGCTAATGCCAGTCTGAGACAAGCGGGCAGTATTCAGGCTTTTGGCGGTAATCAGGGGTTAGTGTTTTTTAAAGATGACGCGCTGCCCGAGCATACCGATTTTCCCGCATTGCATTTAACCGAAGTGCAGCTGATGACTGAGCAGGTTAATGTTAACAAAGCACGGCTGACGGTGCCGCCAGATGCCAGCTATTACGCGTTTCAGTTTGCTGCGCTGGATTATTTCAGTCCCGAGCGTATCAAGTATCAATATCAGCTGCAGCCAATACTAAACAACTGGCAGCCCATGCTGAATAATCAGCTCAGCCTGAGCGGTTTACCTTATGGTGATTACCAGCTAAAAGTGCGGTCGAGTAATGCCGAGGGTATGTGGAATGAGCAAAGTACAGATATCACGCTACTGCTGACCGCGCCATGGTATCTGAGTACCACAGCCAAATGGCTGTATGCATTTGGCAGTTTGCTGCTATTGTTGCTGGTGCTGGCCTGGTTACTGGCACGCTTCAGCAATCTGAAGAAGGTTGCAAACCATGATGCCTTAACCGGCTTGCCCAATCGACGCTATTTCAAACACGAATTACAGCAGCGGTTGCAGCAATGTCGCAACGGCCAACAGCAACTGGCGCTACTGTTCTTCGATCTGAACCATTTTAAGCAACTAAACGATAATTGCGGCCATGAGGCGGGTGACCAGTTGCTGATTCAGGTAGCGGCAAGATTAACTCAGGCCATTCGCAATACAGACTTTGCCGCACGCCTGGCTGGTGATGAGTTTGTGGTTATTTTATCGCATATCCAACATCAGCAAGAGCTGGAAAACACGGTTCAGCGCATTAGCAGCAGCCTGTGTCAACAATACCAATTGGGACAACTGACTGATCTTAGCCTTAGTTGCAGTATTGGTATCACTGTGTTTAATAGTCAGAATCAGGTTAATGCCGATTTGCTGTTGCAGCAGGCAGACCAGGCTATGTATCGCAGTAAACAGCAACAGCTTGCCTGGTGCTACCATCAGGCCTGAGCTGAATTATTGCCACTATGCCCTGGTGGTCAGGGCAGTAGCGGCTTTCCAGGTAACTTTGGTTTAAGCAACAATACTTTTATTTTAGCAAAGGGCGTTAATACCAGCGCATTTCCGGCCAGCACCAGCGCAAAACCGGCGAAGGTATAACCGGTCCAGACAAAATCTTCAAACAAGGTGCTTAGCACTACCGCCACCAACGGGAACAATACTATTACGTAGCTGGCTTTTTCCGGGCCCATTCGTTTCAGTAGCGCAAAGTAGCTGGCAAAGGCGATAACCGAGCCAAATACTGCTAAATATAGCAAAGACAGTATAAAAGATGGCGATGTGCTAAAGCTAAAAGGCTTACCGCTTAACCAGACCAGCAGCGCCAGAGCAATACTGCCATACAGCATACCCCAGGCGTTTACCTGCATAATCGGCAGGCCGGCCCGCGAGTTGCGCACACTGACCATATTGCCCAGGGAGGCACTTAGCGCACTGCCCAGTACCAGCAATAAACCCAGCAGGCTGGCGTTAGTCAGGTCAAGCCCGTCTAAGTCGGGGTAAAACAATACCACAATGCCGGCAATGCCCATCAAAGCACCAAAGTAGATACGCTTGGCAACCGGTTTGCCGAAAAACAGCCGGGTGTTAATAATGTTCATCAGCAGCATAGTGGTAAAGGCAATGGCGGCCATTGCCGAGGTCAGATGCTGTTGCGCCTGATAAATCAGCAGATAATTCAGAGCAAAATTAAGAATCGCCAGTAAGGCGATAAAACCGTGATCGGTCGGACTAAAGCGCATTGGTAAGCGGCGCCACCAGCAAAACAACCACATCAATACTGCCGACAAAGCAAAGCGATAAAACAGCGATGCCTCTATCGCAACGTCACCAAGCTGAAACTCGATAGCAATCCAGGTGGAGCCCCAGATCAGCACAGTAACAAGATAAAGCAGGGTGTTTTGCATAGCAGCATCGGTAACCTAATTTGGATGGCAGATGATACGGCGAACCCACTATTTCAGCCAGTGGCAAATGCTAACATTTGCTGTTTTTGCGACTAATGTCACAATCGCGGGACCGGCTGCGGCGGCTGCGCCTGTTACACTAAAATCGCCGTTTAAGCACCTTGCTGCTTTAGCAACGATCAGCCAGAATAGCGCCAGCTTGCAGTAGAGGTTGCTATGGTTAATCTGGCCCTGATGGGTGCGTTTATTCCGACATTTTTATTTGTCTCGGTTACCCCGGGCATGTGTATGACCCTGGCAATGACGTTAGGCATGAGCCAGGGTGTACGTCGCACCTTCTGGATGATGTGGGGCGAAATGCTGGGAGTGGCACTGGTTGCAATGCTGGCGGTGTTGGGTGTGGCGGCGATAATGCTGCAGTTTCCCAGCGTGTTTCAATGGTTTAAAATTTTAGGTGCCGGTTATCTGGCATTTATTGGCCTGCAAATGTGGCGCGCTAAAGGCAAGCTGGCCATCCCGGCGGCGGGCTTGTTGCCGCAGTTACTGCCAAGGCGTACCCTGTTTAGCCAGGGCTTTATTACCGCGGTATCTAACCCGAAAGGCTGGGCCTTTCATATGGCGCTGTTACCGCCTTTTATCGACAGCCAGCTGGCCTTCTGGCCGCAGTTAGTTATCTTAATCAGCATTATTTTACTTTTAGAGTTTTTGTCGATGCTGCTGTATGCCAGCGGCGGCAAAGCGCTGGCATTATTTTTAACCCGCTCTAACCGGGTGCAGTATTTAAACCGCATCGGCGCCAGCCTGATGTTTGGCGTAGCGCTATGGATGGTGCTGGGGTAAAACCACTACTTCACCAGCGCCTCGGGCTCTGAAAAGGCCCGATACACCCGCTCTGGCGTGGCTTCGAAAGGAGCAAGGGAATTTTTTATGGCAATATTTTGCATTTGATATAAGTGCAATTATACTTGCACTTATACGCTTGGGTGGAGGTGGTTATGGCACAAATTACTATTTATCTTGATGACGAGCTAATCCAGCAGGTAAAGCAATCTGCGGCACAAGCGAAGGTATCGCAAAGCCAGTGGATCGCTGACCTTATCCGCCAGAATTTTCATAATGACTGGCCATTAGCTGTGCGAGAAATGGCTGGCAGCTGGCAGGTATTTCCGCAGCAGGCGGAAATCCGTGTCGAACAGGGTAAAGACATCCCGCGAGAGCCGCTATGAAATATGCGCTTGATACCAACACCCTGATTTATTTTTTTAAAGGTATGGGTAGTGTGGAGCAAAAGCTGTTAGCAAAAATACCAGGTGATATTTTATTACCAGCGGTGGTGTTGTACGAGCTGGAAACAGGTATTGCTAAATCGCAGGCTCCGGCTAAAAGGCGTGATCAGCTCAATGAGCTATTGAAGGTTATTCAGGTTATTCCATTTGATGCCAAAGCCGTACGTATTGCCGCAGATGTCCGGGCCGATCTGGAGCAACAAGGCCTTATGATTGGCCCATTGGATAACCTTATAGCGGCCAGTGCTAAAGCAGCTGGGGCCATACTGGTAACCCGTAATGTCAGTGAGTTTTCCAGAATTGCTGGGTTGAACGTAGAAAATTGGTTTGAATAAGAGCTATATACCCACCGGCATTTCAATTGCGCATGCAATAAAGACAAGAATGGGGACTGATTACTTCGGATTATTCCCGCCTTATTTCGGTTTGCTCCTAACTTAGGTAATGCTTATTTCTGGCATTGTTACAACCAGCCAGAATAGCGCTATAACTGCAAAAAAAGGGCTTGACCCTGACGTGGCGTAATAGCGCAGGCTGGTGCTCGCGGGTTTAGCTTAACAATATAAGGCAGGTATCAGGGTGGCAACACACAACACTTTCTCGGTTAGTCAGGTAAGTCAGATGGCTGGTGTCAGTATCCGTACTTTACATCATTACGACAATATCGGTTTGCTGTCACCAATACGACGGCAAGATAACGGTTATCGTGAATACACGGAGCAGCATCTTGCCAGATTGCATCAGATTTTGGTGTACAAGCAACTGGAATTCAGTCTGGATAAAATAAGAGACGTGATGTGCAGTCAGCATTTTGATGCCTACAGCGCACTGGCAGAGCAGCGCGATGTACTGTTACGCAAACTCGACAAAACTCAGTTAATTATCAACCATATCGAGGTGGCTATGAGCATTGCGCAAGGTGAAAAAAATCTGGACATACTGTTTACTGGGTTACCAGCGGAAAAAACGGCACGCTGGAAAAGCCAGTTTGCCGAAATGGCGTCAGACCAAAGTGACTACAAAGATGTAATGCAGTCGTTGGGTAATTTAACGCAGCAGGAGTCTGAACAATTTCAGCAGGTGCTGGAGCATTGGCTGCAGGAGTACTTGCAGGTTCTGTCGCTACCGGTTCATGCGGAAGACGTACAGCAATTGGTGTTAGAGCATTTAAAACTGCAAAATCGGTTTTTGCGTCAAATGTGTAAAGGTGAAGAATTTTCGGGTATTGGTTATCAGGGCTATCTGACGTTGGCCGATGCTATAATTCAAGAACCGTTAGCTTATGAATTGTTTGCGCACTATGCACCGTCACTGCCGGAGCATCTGCATGAAGCAATGATGTATTTTGCCGAGCATAAGTTTAAAGGTAATATTGATAAGTACCGGCAAGTGGCTGTTGGCTCTTTATCTTCTGAGTAATACCTCAGGGCCGGTCGGCGTTCTAGCCTCGGTGAGTAGCATCGGGGCTTTTCGCTTTCTGGCGACGTAAATTTTATTGTTCAACGATACTGCGCCAGCTCTTCCTGAATTTGCATAAACTCCTGGCGGGTGTCGGGTTGCAGTTCGCTTAGTGATCTGGCGATATTTACCTGCATGGTTACCTGAGCCACTTCGCTGATCTCGGCCGCTACAACTTTGTTTTGCTGTTTGCTAAACCAGCTAAGCACTTTGGCCAAATGCCAGATACTGGTGCTGCCGCTGTGCAGCGGAGCGGGAAAGCTTTGGCTATGGTTGAGCATAAGCTTTCGCATATTTTGCCGGCTAAAGCCGAGTAAGTCGGCAATATATGTTAAGCCAACCAAATCCGGAGTAGCTTCAATAAGGGCGGCGCGTGGAATGGCAGCTTTAACATCTTTAATGGCTGAGGTTATTGCAGCGAAAGCACTGTTGGCTTCACGGCTAAATTGCAGTGCAATGCGGCCTGGTTGGCCAATACCAATAAGGGCATCGTCGCAGCCAGATTGCGCCAGTGCCGCAACATAATTTTCGGCATTATGGTCACCATCAGGCAGGTTGAACTTTAAGGTAAACTCATATAATTTCATCGGCTTACTCCTTAAAGTTATGGTTTCGTTGAGCGGTGCAGTTATCAACCACCCGCTTAACTTGCCGGGCATGGTTGGCTGGGCTTTTTGGTGTACTCCAGATACTGGCAATACAAAATTCACCGCAGCGGCAGCTATTATCGTTATAGGGGCAATACATTCTCCCCCAGGCATGGCTGCCGCCTACTTCAATAACCCAGCCGTGCTGCTCGGCATATTGCAAAGCATCTTCAATGTCTTTTTAGGATGCTTTTTCCTTGGCATGCAATGAAATCCTTGTCGATCCTAGTTGTAAATATTAAGGTTGTCAAATGACAACTTTAATGGGTCGAAAGTGAATTAGGCGCTACATAGCCGCTGTAGCTTAGAGGTATCAATTTTCTGCCTGGCATGCCATAGATCATAAGCATCCTGCATGCCCATCCAGACTCGCTCGGAACTGCCGATTACTGCTGAGAGACGAATAGCCATTTCCGGTGAAATATCAGACTTACCGCTGATCAGCCTTTGCACAGTCGAAGGGGCCACATTCAGTGCTAATGCCAGTTTGCGGGCACTGACCCCCAGAGCCTCCATGGTTTCTTTAATCAGTTCGCCTGGATGAGGCGGGTTATACATGGTAACCATTAGTGGTAATCCTCATAATTTACGATGTACACATCGCCATCAGTAAGCTCAAAAGTAATCCGCCAGTTGCCAGTGACGGCTATCGACCATTGGCCTTTGCGATCCCCGGTTAACGGATGCAGAGAAAAACCAGGCAGATCTATATCGTTAATTTCTTTGGCCAAATCTAGTACGCTAAGGCGGGTACTGATTTTCTTTGCTTGTTTTGGGTCGATGCCGACCGTAGATCCGGTTTCAAAGTACTTTTTTAACCCTTTGTGCTTAAAGCTTTTAATCATAGAGTCTATAGTATTATTTGGTGTTGCGTTATACGCAGCATAGCAGTGTGGTGCGTGTAACGCAACAGTGCAGCAGCGTTCAGTAAAGATAGTTCTGGCATTGGCGTTTATCAGCTATGCCAATCGCAGCACCGTATCAATCCCCAACTGTTCAATAAAATACTGATCATGGCTGACGACCACAAAACCTGCCGGGTATTGCGATAGCGCTGTTGCCAGCAGTTGTTTGGCGTCCAGATCCAGGTGGTTGTCAGGTTCGTCCATATGGTAACGGCTAGAGTCGTGTTACCAGCCTTTACCCGGTGCTTTAGTGTTCCCCAGGCCACCACTTAATACCAGTTGCAACGCCTCGGCAGGTTTCATCTCAATGTTTCTGGTACAGCTTCGGGGAATGATAATGGTATAACCGCCAACGTTATAAGCCATGGGAATAAATACTGCCAATTGCTCTTCCTGCATCAATGACGACATGCGGTCATGCGGTTGGCCGCCGTGCTTAGTGACAATGCCAATTAATTCAATTTCAGACGAAGGTAACTTAACCATAACTACCGAGCCATCGGTAAAGTTTTTACCAGACATCAGGTCGATAATGTCCTGCAGCATGCCATATACCTGTTTGGTACCCGGAAGCTTCATTAACACCTTGCCTGGCAATTGCCAAAACCAGTTAAAGTTCGGCCATTTTGAACTGTAACCTACTGCAATACATACCAGAATAAAGGCCAGAATTGCCATGCCGGGTAAATACCATCTCTCTGGCAGCACCAACTGCAATACGGGTGTTAGCACAGTTTCAACCGTATGCAGCAGCCAGCGCAGCAACTCAAGGGTGATAACCAGTGGCAGAATAATAGCCAGGCCTTTTAATAAGCTTTTAACAATAATCTTCATGGGGGATCTTTATATATGGGGCAAACAAACGGAAGAGCTCAAGCATAACAGTTATGCAAGGTAATGCACTAGCTACTTGCGAAAGCTGGCTTTGTATTTTTAACGTGCGCAGCATGGCAATGACCACGCTTTCTGTCTACCTTTAACTGTGGCTAGTTAACGGGAAAGCAAAGCGATGGCAAACTCTATTCAGCCAGGTGTTTATCGACAGAACTCAACCATTATTGGTAAGCCGGTAACGGCGGCTACCACAGCCACAGTAGCGTTTGTCGGTAATGCTGCGTGGGGGCCGGTAGCCGAGCCTGTGTTAATTAGCAGCTTTGCTGAATACCAACAGCAGTTTCAGCACCCGGAGCAACAACCTGGCCAGTCTGATACTGATGCCCCGGATGAGATGACCCGGGCCGTAATGGCTTATTATGGCAATGGTGGTAGAAGTGCTTATATCTGCCGGGTAACAGATGATGACTATCCGTCGTTTTTTCAGAATGTACTAAGCAGCTGCCATGATGTCAGCCTGTTGGTGCTGCCTGGTCATTATTGGGGGGCCATGGCCAGCAACGCTGCTTTTAGCAGCGCTCTGGCATTTTGTCAGCAGGTGCGTCGTTGTATGTTATTGCTGGATATTGCACCTGACCAGCAGCTTAACAACGCGGCCAGTGTTACCGCATTAAATTTGCCAGTCTCAAGTTATGCCGCGCTGTATTATCCCTGGTTAATAATGGCAAATCCGCTATACCACGCCACCACTAACCCGCTGGTAGCCAAAACGCTGACAATAGCACCTTCGGCGGTCGCGGCGGCGGTGTATGCCCGAACCGACACTAGCCACGGTGTCTGGAAAGCGCCAGCTGGAGTATCTGCAAAAGTTTTGGGGGTAACGGGTTTACAGTTTACGGTTGAGAACACCAGCCAGCAGCAGTTAAATCCACTGGGGGTAAACTGTATCCGCAGCTTGCCCAGAGTGGGCACTGTGTTATGGGGTGCTCGTACCCTGGCAGCCCAGACTGATCCTGAGTGGCGCTACATCTCAGTGCGCCGCACTGCCATATTTCTGGAGCAAAGTATATGCCAAAGCCTGCAGTGGACGGCTTCTGAGCCCAATGCCCAGCCGCTCTGGCAAGCGGTGCGTCGTAATGTCAGTAACTTTTTAAGTACGCTGTATCGCGCTGGCGCTATGCAGGGGGCCTCGCCAAAAGAGGCGTTTTTTGTGCGCTGTGACTGGGGTGATACTATGACGCAGCACGATATTGACCAACAGCAGCTGGTAATTCTGCTGGGCTTTGCTCCGGTTAAACCGGCAGAGTTTGTGTTGATACGTATCGTTTATAAACTCAGCCCGCCCTGACACCCTGGCAGCACTTCTTTACATTACCAACTGGCAGCGTCGCCATTCGCCGGAGCGGCGCTCAACTCTGCGTGCCGCTTATGCTAAACTGGCACAAATTTTCTGCGTAGTTAACCCATTTTTCAGGAGTATTTGTGGCTGCTTTAAGTACTTTATATCCGCAACCATTATGGCAATGGTTTGAACAAATTTGTGCCATTCCTCACCCATCAAAACACGAACAGGCGTTAAGTCAGCATATTCAGCAGTGGGCCCGCAGGCAGGGTTTAAATGTAGTTGAGGACAAGGTAGGCAATCTTATTATCAAGAAACCGGCCACGCCGGGTATGGAAAACCGTAAACCTGTGGTTATTCAGGCGCATTTAGATATGGTGCCGCAGAAAAATGCCGACAAAGTACACGACTTCAGCAAAGATCCTATCGAGGCCTATGTTGATGGTGACTGGGTAACAGCCAATGGCACTACCCTGGGTGCCGATAATGGCATTGGCATGGCCTCAGCGCTGGCGATTTTAGGCAGCCCGGATGTTAAACATGGTCCGTTAGAGGTGCTGTTAACCATTGACGAAGAAGCCGGTATGACCGGCGCCTTTGGCCTGGAACCTGGCGTGTTGGAAGCTGAAATACTCATTAATACCGATTCTGAGCAGGAAGGTGAAATTTATATGGGGTGTGCCGGCGGGGTAGATGCTGAATTCAGCGTACCTGTCAGCTGGCAGGATGCACCGGCAGGCAGCGAAGCCGTTACCCTCAGTTTAAGCGGCTTAAAAGGCGGCCATTCCGGGGTCAATATTCATTTAGGCCGGGGTAATGCCAACAAATTGCTGGCCCGCTTTTTAGTGGCTGAAGCGCGTGAGCTGGAACTGCAGCTAAGCGACTTATCTGGTGGTTCGCTCCGCAATGCCATTCCACGGGAAGCTTCTGTAAGCTTGTGTTTGCCGGCGGCGAAGCTGGATTTGCTGCAGCAGAAAATCACTATTTTTGAGCAGCTAGTACAGCAGGAACTGGCCGCAGTAGAGCCCGCAATTAAATTCAGCCTGCGCCAAACCAGCCTGCCACAGCGGGTGATGACTCTCGCCAGCCAGCTAGCACTGTTAAACCTGTTACACGCCTGTCCTAATGGCGTAATGCGCATGAGCGATGATATTCCCGGAGTTACCGAAACGTCGCTCAATATGGGGGTAATTCACACTGCAGCTGATCAGGTGCAGGTGCTGTGTTTAATTCGTTCGCTGATTGATTCAGGCCGGGAGCAGGTTGAAACCATGTTGGCTTCGCTGGCAGAACTGGCCGGGGCTGAAGTGAGTTTCAGTGGGGCTTATCCGGGCTGGAAGCCTGAGCCTGAATCGGCAGTGATGAAAATCGTAAACGATACCTACCAGGATATTTACCACAAACAACCGGTAATTATGGTGATCCACGCTGGTTTGGAATGCGGCTTATTTAAAAAGCCTTACCCGGATATGGACATGGTTTCGATTGGCCCGACTATTCGTTACCCACATGGCCCGGACGAAATGGTCAATATTGAAACGGTTGGTCAGTACTGGCAATTGCTGTTGGCCGTGCTGGAACGGATCCCCGTGAAAGCCTGAGGAATAATGCAGCAGGAACGTTCTGGCCATTTACCTGACGGTAAATGGCCAGACTCAGCAAAGGTTAAGTTTATTACGAACATACTGAGCTCATTCTGTTTAACCAGGGAGTGATTAATGTCAGCACCAGCCGACAACACGCACAATACAGATATAACAGATGATCCTTTAGCTACTCACCACACCCCCGCCAATATATCTGATCGCATAGCTTTTCGTCTGACCAGGATGCTGCGCTTTTGCGCTGATACTTTTTTTGCCAAACGTTATGGCCACCGGGCCGTCATCCTGGAGACTGTCGCAGGTGTGCCGGGCATGGTAGCAGGAATGCTGCGCCATATGCGCAGTTTGCGGCGCATGGAACAAGACAATGGCTGGATCCGTACCTTGCTGGATGAAGCAGAAAATGAGCGGATGCACCTGATGACTTTTATTGAAATTGCCAAACCAAACTGGTTTGAGCGGTTTCTGATCCTGCTGGCCCAGGGGCTGTTTTTTACCGGTTTCCTGTTGCTGTATATTATTTCGGCAAAAACCGCTCACCGCCTGGTAGGCTATTTTGAAGAAGAAGCAGTGTACAGCTATAGCTGTTACCTGCAGGAAGTAGACAATGGCGCTATCGATAATATACCCGCGCCAAAGGTTGCGATTGATTACTGGAACTTAGCAGCTGATGCCCGTTTACGTGAGGTTATTATTGCGGTACGGGCTGATGAAGCAAATCATCGCGACGTGAATCACGATTTTGCTAACCAGCTGGCGACTGAGCAGAGCTAGGGCAGAGGTTTTAGCGACAATTTGCTTAACTTATTGCGCAGCTGGTTCATAAAGGCGATATCCGGGTCGTTCTTTTCGGTAAAATAATTGGCATCGGTTTCCCTCCACCAACTGGTATCTCTGAATCTGTGGCACTCGCTGTGGCCCAGCACATACTCTATCGGATACTTTTTTGCTAAATAAGTAATCAGTCTGGTATTGGCGTCTAACTGTGCTTCAGTCATTGGTAAGGTGTCGCCATCAGCAATATTTTCAATACCGATAGCGGTGTAATTCAGGCCGATGGTATGGCGTGCCATGGTCGTTTCGGGCATCAGCTGATAAATGGTGCCATCTCTGTCTATTACAAACTGGCTGGAGACATTTAAATCGCCGCCAGCTCTGATGCCAGCGCGGGCTGCCGGCAATTGTGGCGGGTTAAAGGCGGCAAAGGTTTGCGCAAAAGTCGGGATCACTGTCCAGTGCACCACCACCATCCGCGGTTCTATGGTGGGTTCATCCTGCAGCATACCGTAGCGCTGCTGCATATATTGCAGGGTCAGTGCTTTACGCGTCTCATCAAAAATAATCGGCTTTTGAATAATCACCACATCGTCGGGCGTCGGCTCGGTGGCATACAAAGGCGAGCTTAGTCCCAGCAGACATAACAGTAGTTTTTTCATAAGAACTCCTTATTGCCAGCGCTGTAAATATTACCGTTTTTTGTAAAACGTACTGGTGATTATGACCTGATCTTGATGCTGCTGGTTAACCAGAACAGCCTAATGATGCCTGATTATGGCGCCGCAGACCAGGGGGGTATCAATTATGCATAGATGAGGATGAGCTTGCAGAAGAGAGCAGGTTTAAGCAAAGCGTTTCCCTGAGCGGCCGTTATATAAGGAGTAAAAATGAACACATGGGCTACTACACCTTTTGAACCGTGGGCTGGTTTGGCTGGCGGCATATTAATAGGCACGGCAGTGGTGCTGTTACAGCTAACTATTGGCCGTATTGCCGGCATTTCCGGGATAACCGCCGGGGCATTCACTAAACGTCGCTTCGGCCAGCATTGGCGACTCGCCTTTTTAGCCGGCTTGCTGCTGGCCTCGCCACTTTACCTGCTGTTCGCAGGTCCGTTTCCGGTGCAAACGCAGGTTAGTTCTTTATGGATGAGGGTTGCAGGTTTAATGGTGGGGTTTGGTACCCGTCTGGGTAGCGGCTGTACTTCTGGCCATGGCGTAGCAGGAATAGCACGTTTCTCACCCCGGTCACTGGTCGCCACTTTGGTATTTTTCGGTGCGGCAGTAATAACGACCAATACGATCCGCTATTTCTAATAACAGGCAAGGGAGTTTGCTTATGAAAAAAATTACTATTTCTTTGTTCTGCGGCGTGATATTCGGCCTGGGTTTAATTGTGTCCGGGATGAGTAATCCTGCCCGGGTTTTAAACTTCCTCGACTGGGGCCAGCGCTGGGATGCAACGCTGGCCCTGGTAATGGGCGGCGCTATCGCCGTGGCAATACCTGGTTTTTATTGGGTGCGCAAACGTAGCAGCCCCCTTTTAACTGACAAATTCGATACTCCATCAAACAAAACGATTGACCCGAAATTGGTTATTGGCGCCAGCATTTTTGGTATTGGCTGGGGGGTTGCTGGTTTTTGCCCCGGGCCTGGCATTGTTGCTGTGACCACGCTCCAGCCGGATGTGTTGCTGTTTGTCGTGGCAATGATTATTGGCATGTTGGCGCAGCATTGGCTTAGCGCTAAAGCTAAGGCCACAGACGGCTGACAACAGGACTACCGAACTAACGCAGAATTGATAGCGAACTGGCTTACAAGGGAGATGAAATTATGGAACTTCGACGTATTGAAACACCGGGCATTGCCCACTACGCCTGGCTGCTGGCAGATGGAGATCAAGCCATGCTGGTTGACCCCAGCCGGCATGTGCAGCAATACCTGGATACCGCCCGGACATGGCAACCCGGATTACTCACATTGTAGAGACCCACCGCCATGAAGATTTTGTAATGGGGACGGCATGGTTAGCAAAGCGCAGCGGCGCCAGAATTTACAATGGCAAGCATGAGACCTTTGGTCATGGTGATTGCAGGCTTGAAGACGGCGATACGTTTTATGTCGGCAAGCTGTTGGTTCGTGCATTCCATACGCCTGGTCATACACCTGAGAGTATGTGCTACGCCGTTTATAAAGATGACGATGCAAAGGCCGCCTGGGCGATATTCAGCGGAGATACCTTATTTTTTGGTGACACCGGCCGTTCGGATTTGCCGGATGAACATAAATCTGTAGAAAATGCCGGCCGTATTTATGATTCAGTGCATAACAAGCTGGCTGGCCTGGGTGATACCGCACTGATACTTCCTGCTCATGGCCCGGGCTCGGTCTGCGGTAGTGGCATGGCCGAGCGCTCCTGGTCAACGCTTGGCGATGAGAAAACCTATAATGACGTATTTACGCTGTCGCGCGAACAGTTTGCCCGGAAGAAAGGAGGCGAGCGCCTGCCCCGGCCTCCTTATTTCCGGCATATGGAGCAGGTTAATTTGCAGGGTGGTTTAGCCCCTGCATTAAGAAATGGTGACGTGGCTTTACTTAAAGCAGAAGATTTTGCCAAAGAGTCTGAAAACGAACGCATTTACGATACCCGTTTGCCCGAGGCGTTTGCCGGCGGCCATATCCCAGACAGTTACAGTATCTGGCATGGCGGCTTACCGGTATTTGGTGGATGGATGGGCAATGCCGATAGCCCTATCTATTTGGTGACAGATCGCGATGACGATATAGATCCCGCGGTACGTTATTTAAGTATTATTGGTCTGGATAAGGTGCGTGCTGCTCTGGCCGGTGGCTTTGAAGCGTGGCGGGACGCCGGACAGGAATTGCAGCATAGTGGCGCGATCACCCCCGGGGCATTAAAAGAAATGGCTAATATGCCGCAAGTACTGGATGTGCGCGAGATTGACGAATTCGACAGTGGTCACATCCGGGGGGCGGTGCATTGTTATGTGGGTGTGTTGTCTGAGCGGCTCAGTGAGCTGGCTCTGGATAACCAACGGCCAGTGGTAGTGACCTGTGGAGTCGGGCACAGAGCCGGTTTGGGCGTCAGTATTTTGCTAAGAGCGGGCTTTTCGGATGTCAGAAATCTGTTAGGTGGCATGAAAGCCTGGCAAGCGCTCGGGTTTCCCGTTGAGTAAAATCGGCAAGAGGGAATAGTCCGCTGAGGGCTAACATGAGAGCGAAGCTTGAAATGGTGGCCCCAGCTGGGTGAAACGAGCGTAGTAACAAAGCATTGCTTTGGGCGAGTTGAACGCGTAGCAACTTTAGTTGCAAGAGGGAATAGTCCGCTGAGGGTCAACATGGGGGCGAAGCTTGAAATGGTGGCCCCAGCTGGACTCGAACCAGCGACCGATCGATTATGAGTCGAGCGCTCTAACCAACTGAGCTATGGGGCCAAGTTAAACTTTCTACTGAGGTGTCAGGGTACATCCTGTAGCCTCGTTCCGGCTCGACCATCCACGGTCTCGCCTTCGTGTCTTTCGGCGTGACGTTAAGTCACCCCTCATCGCCTTATGGCGACCACCCCTCAGCCAACTGAGCTATGGGGCCATTCACAGTTTCCTATTGATACCTAAATAGGAAGCGGCGTGCAGTATAAGAAGTTTTACTGGCTTTGTCATCTTGCTTATCAGTATGCAGCGGTTCAACTGCTTAATTTTTGGCCGTTAAAACAAAAAGGCGCCGTTTGGCGCCTTTATCTGTATAGCTGATGCAGCCGGTACTTACTCGTCCAGGAAGCTTTTTAATACTTCTGAGCGGGACGGGTGACGCAACTTGCGCAGGGCCTTGGCTTCAATTTGGCGGATCCGCTCACGGGTTACGTCAAATTGTTTGCCTACCTCTTCCAGGGTGTGGTCGGTATTCATATCAATACCAAACCGCATCCGCAGTACTTTGGCTTCGCGGGCAGTTAAGCCGGCCAGTACTTCGTTAGTGGCGTTTTTCAGGCTTTCCATGGTGGCCGAGTCGAGTGGTGATTCACCGCCGGCATCTTCAATAAAGTCGCCTAAGTGCGAATCTTCATCATCGCCAATCGGGGTTTCCATGGAGATAGGCTCTTTTGCTATTTTTAACACTTTACGAATTTTGTCTTCCGGCATTTGCATCCGCTCTGACAATTCTTCCGGTGTTGGCTCGCGCCCCATTTCCTGCAGCATCTGGCGGGAAATCCGGTTCAGCTTGTTGATGGTTTCAATCATATGCACCGGGATCCGGATGGTGCGGGCCTGGTCAGCAATAGACCGGGTAATCGCCTGACGGATCCACCAGGTGGCATAGGTTGAAAACTTATAACCACGACGGTATTCAAATTTATCAACGGCTTTCATCAAGCCGATGTTGCCTTCCTGAATTAAATCAAGGAATTGTAAGCCGCGGTTGGTGTACTTTTTGGCGATAGAAATAACCAGACGTAAGTTGGCCTCGACCATTTCTTTCTTGGCGCGACGGGCTTTGGCTTCGCCTATCGACATCCGGCGGTTAATGTCTTTAATCTTAAAGATGCTTAAGCCGGTTTCTTCTTCAACTTTTTTCAGTTTTTCCACGCTACGAACTAAATCTTCGCGCATTTCCTCTAAGCGAACTGAATAGCCTTTGCCTGCTTTAATTTCAGCATCGATCCAGGCGCTGGAGGTTTCATGGCCGGTAAAGGCTTTAACGAATGTTTTCTTCGGCATTTTGGCGTATTCAACGCAATGCTTCATTAACAGCCGTTCTTGCACCCGCACCCGGTCCATCATTTCGCGCATGTTTTTAACCAGGCGGTCGAATTGCTTAGGCACCAGACGGAAGCAACGGAATACTTCGCTTAATTTCTCAATTTCTGCTTTGGTGGTGGCGTGTTCGCGGCCATTTTGTTCGATGGAGTTGCGGGTAACGTCATACTGGCTTCGCAACTCACCAAACTTGATCCGGGCTTCTTCCGGATCCGGGCCAGTGTCGGCTTCAGCATCGTCGTCACTGTCGTCGTCATCGTTGTCGTCGCTGTCATCATCCTGTTTATCTGCCGGCACATCAGAGCCAATATGGCTGGCAATGACTGGCGCTTCATCAATCTCGTTCGGGTCGATAAAGGCAGAAACAATGTCGCTTAAGCGAATTTCTTCAGCTTCAAATTTGTCCCATTGCTCCAACAGGTAGGTAATCGCTTCCGGATATTCAGCTACCGAGGTTTGCACCTGGTTAATACCGTCTTCAATCCGTTTCGCAATGTCAATTTCACCCTCGCGGGTTAACAGCTCGACGGTACCCATCTCCCGCATGTACATCCGTACCGGGTCTGTAGTGCGGCCAAGCTCTTTGTCGACACTGACCAGCGCCTGGGCGGCTTCTTCCGCGGCATCTTCATCTGTAGATGCATCGGCCATTATCAAATCATCGGCATCAGGGGCGTTTTCAAACACCTGAATACCCATATCATTGATCATTCGAATAATATCTTCGATTTGATCAGAGTCGATAATGTCTTGTGGAAGGTGATCGTTAACTTCGGCAAAAGTAAGATACCCTTGCTCTTTACCTTTAATGATCAGGAGTTTTAACTGCGACTGAGGACTTTGCTCCATAGAGACTTATCTTCCACCAATGTTGATTAATATAAAAATGCGAACTAGCGATTATAACAAACCGAAGCTTTTCTAGCCAGTCGGAGTTAGCTTGCTGGTCGCGGTTTTTTGCTTTTCAGTGCTTTTAGCAACAGCACATATTCATGTTGTTCGGCCTGGGACAGCTGTTTTAGTTTATCTTTTCGTTCCAGGGCTTCCAGCCGTTGTTGCAGGTATTGGTCTTCAATAGAGTGGAACGTATCCAGAAATTCGGCTGACAACTGCTCTGGTTCAATCTGATGTTGCCAGGCTGCCAGTTTCAAAAGGATGGCATGCTCTGGCAGATCCCGCCAGTATTCCAGCAGTTGTGCTGTGGTAAGCCCGGGCTTATCCAGTAAATGCTGCTGTACAGCCAGCAACAGATTAATGCCTGGGATCTCAGCACTGGCTAATTCGGGTGCGTATGGCATCACATTAACCAGTTCTGGTGTTTGCAGTAGCAAAGCAATAGCCCGGCGCATTGGCGTCATTTTAATGCTGGCTGGCGCTGGCCTTGCTTGCGACCGGTTAGTTACCGGTTTTAGCCGCTCACTAGGGCGGCCCAGTAAATTATCCAGTTTTTGCTGCAGGGTTTCCTGATAAAAGCTACTGGGGATCTGTTTGATTAGCTCACTGCCTTTGGCCATTAATGCCGATTTGCCACCGTCACTATTGGCATCAAACTCCTGCAATAAGTGCTCAAATAAATACTGGCTTAGCGGTAGCGCTTGCTCTAAGCGCGCCATAAAGGCAGCTTTGCCTTCTTTTTGTACTAGTGAATCCGGGTCTTCGCCGTCAGGTAAAAATACAAAATTAAGTTCTACTCCGTCTTTTAACTGCGGCAGGGCGTTTTGTAAAGCCCGCCAGGCGGCATCGCGGCCAGCACGGTCGCCATCATAACAGCAAATTACTTTCGGGCTGTAGCGGAACAGGGTATGCATTTGATCAGAGGTAGTAGCAGTACCTAGGCACGCCACGGCAAAGCGAATATCATGCTCGGCCAGTGCTACTACATCCATATACCCTTCAACCACCAGCAGTTGTTTCAGATGACCAGGTTGCTGGCGCACCTGATACAGGCCGTAAAGTTCGCGACCTTTGTGAAATAGCCGGGTTTCCGGCGAGTTCAGGTATTTTGGCTGGCCATCATTTAAAATACGGCCACCAAAGGCGATAACCCGGCCACGTTTATCGTGAATAGGAAACATCAGCCGGTCGCGGAAAAAGTCATACTCGCGGCCGTTATCGTTACGGTTAACCAGCTTCAGCTCAATTAACTGCTCCCGTACCGCTTTGGGTTTGCCATTGCTAAGTTGCTTTAACACACCGTCCCAACCATCCGGGGCATAACCCAGCTGAAAGTCGCTGATGGTTTGCGGTGACAGGCCCCGTTTTTGCAAATATTGCTGCACATTTGGGCCATTGGCATGTTGCTGCAGTTGCTGCTGGTAAAAATCAGCAGCTTGTTGCATCAGGCTGTAATCGTCGGCCTGGGCAGCCGGGCGGGCCGGGCCTTTACCTTGCTCGCGGGGCACGTCCATATGCAGCTGTTTGGCCAGCTCTTCAATGGCTTCGACAAATTCCAGTTGCTCAAATTCCATCATAAAGCTGATGGCGTTGCCGTGTGCGCCACAACCAAAACAGTGATAAAACTGTTTATCCGGGCTGACAGTAAACGACGGGCTTTTTTCGTTATGGAACGGGCAACAGGCAGAGTAGTTTTTACTACCTGCTTTTTTAAGCGGTACACGTTGGTCGATCAGTTCGACGATATCTGTTCTGGCGAGCAGATCATCAATAAACTGACGGGGTATTTGTCCTGCCACTGATGTCCTTTATATGATTTCCAGAAAAAGACAAACCGTGCTCAAAGAACACGGTGTGCAGATATCGGCCTGACGCCTGAGTGCGAACCTGCTTGCTGGAACCGCTATTGTGCGGTTGAGCAGGTTTACGCCGGTTGACTGTAACTTAGTACAGGCGGATCCGACGTGCATTCTCGCGAGAAAGCTTTTTAGCGTGGCGTTTTACCGCTGCTGCTTTCTTGCGCTTACGAACCCAGGTAGGCTTCTCGTAAAATTCTTTTGCGCGTACATCAGCTAATACGCCAGCTTTTTCACAAGAGCGCTTAAAACGACGTAATGCAACGTCAAAGGGTTCGTTTTCTTTTACTTTAACAACAGGCATTAAATTCTCACCTCGGTCAAACTTGGTTATCAGTAACCAATTACGATTAAAAATGGTGCGGCATTTTACGCAAAAACCCCCACCAATGTAAAGCGAATAAGTGATCTTAAATCAGATCTTCTGGCTCTGACAGGGGGAAGTCGTTACAATGCGCGCGTTAAAGGCCGGCAAGTGTACCTGAAGTTCCCGGCCAGATCCTACTATTTGCTGATTATTTAACACGATTTTTAGGAAAGCGATGCGCGTATTAGGTATAGAAACATCTTGTGATGAAACCGCAATTGCTGTCTATGATGGCGAAAAAGGCTTATTAAGCCATGTTTTGTACAGCCAAATTCCGCTGCATGCCGATTACGGTGGCGTGGTGCCTGAGCTGGCATCGCGCGATCATGTTAAAAAAACCCTGCCGTTAATAAAGCAAGCGCTGCAGCAGGCTGGCCTTAATGCCAGCGATATCGACGGCGTTGCCTATACCGCCGGGCCCGGTTTAGCCGGTGCGTTGTTAGTGGGGGCCACGATAGGCCGCAGTCTGGCTTATGCCTGGCAAAAACCGGCTTTGGCAGTGCACCATATGGAAGGCCACCTACTGGCACCGATGCTGGAAGATAACCCGCCACCCTTTCCGTTTTTAGCGCTGCTGGTATCTGGTGGTCATACCCAGCTGGTGGGGGTAGAGGGAATTGGCCGTTATCAGTTGCTGGGCGAATCGATAGATGATGCGGCCGGTGAGGCTTTTGATAAAACCGCAAAACTGATGGGTCTGGATTACCCCGGTGGCCCGCTGCTGGCTAAGCTGGCGTTAAAGGGGGACAGTAAAAAATATAAGTTTCCGCGGCCGATGACCGACCGGCCCGGGCTCGACTTCAGTTTTAGCGGCCTGAAAACCTCTGCTGCCAATGTTATTGCCAAAGAAGGCAACAGTGAGCAGGTGCAGGCTGACATTGCTGCGTCATTTCAGCAGGCAGTGGTTGATACCTTAGTAATTAAATGCGAGCGGGCACTGGAGCAAACCGGTTATCAGCGTTTGGTTATTGCCGGCGGGGTAAGCGCTAATATTTCGCTGCGCGAGCAACTGGCGGTGCTGTTAAAGCAGCGCGGTGGCGAGGTGTATTATCCGCGCAAAGAGTTTTGTACAGATAATGGCGCAATGATTGCCTATGCCGGCTATCAGCGGTTACAAGCCGGTCAGCAACAAGACCTGACCATCGGGGTAACGCCGCGCTGGCCAATGCAGGATTTAGCGCCGGTCTGAATAGAGAAAGAGCTATTAAAATAGGGGGGGTGGCTTCGGTTGCAACTCCCGCTTTGGCTCGCCACAGCAACTCGCTCGCGCTGGCGCACTCACTCAGACACTCTGTGGCGCCCAAATCGGGATTCCAACCTTGCTTTAATAGATTTGTGTAGGGCTACTTAAAATCACTCTCGAATGCGTTTGGACTTATCCCATACTTTGCTTTCTTTGCCCTGATACAGCCGGACAATATTCTGGCGGTGGCGGGCGATAATCAGAATGCTTAGCATCAGTACCGGCACGGTATATAAAGGTTTAATCCACCAGGTAAACAACGGCGCCAGCGCTACGGTAATAATAGCGGCTAACGATGAGTAACCACTTAACGCCACTAACAGCACCCAGCTGGCAATCAGCAAGCCGGCTAAATCCAGGCCAATTGGCATCATGGCACCAAAGGCGGTAGCAACCGCTTTGCCACCTTTAAAACCAAAAAATACCGGGTATATATGACCTAGACAGGCACAGATGGCGATAGCACCCAGCCAGAGGGGCTCGATTTGCAGAAAATACGAGCCCCAAACCGGAATAGTGCCTTTTAAAATATCGAACAGTAATACCAGTACGGCCGGGAAAGCACCGCCAAGGCGCAGCACATTGGTGGCGCCGGGGTTACCCGAGCCATGAAAACGCGGGTCGGGCAGGCGAAATAACTGACAAACCAGTACTGCTGATGACACCGAGCCTAATAAATAGGCGGCGAACATCATAATAACAATCAGCAGGGTCATTTCGACGGTTCCTCAGCACCAGTTTTTGCGATAAGATTGCGGCTCGCTATACGGCAGCAGAATAAAGGCTTGGTGGCTTTTTACCTATCCGACCAGCCTACCTGAAACGAAAAATAACGCAATCCGGATTTAACTGAATGGACATAGTTTTTATAAAACAGCTACAAGTCGATACCGTTATTGGGGTATACGACTGGGAGAAATCCATTCAGCAGCGGTTGTTGCTTGATTTGGCCCTTACCGCAGACCAACGCGTTGCTGCAGCCAGAGATGATATCAGCCTTACTCTGGATTACGCCGTAATTGCAGAAAAAGTAACAGCGCTGATTACTGCCCAGCCGATAGAACTGATTGAAACCGTTGCTGAAAAGGTGGCTACTATGTTGTTGACTGAATTTGCTACCAGCAAAGTGGAGGTGACAGTCAGCAAGCCCGGTGCGGTCGCGCAGGCGCAAACGGTCGGGGTACATATTGTCCGCAGTGCGCCAGTGGCACCCGCTGCAACAGACTCGCAGGGACCCGCCTGATGGCCCGTATTTTTATCAGTATTGGCAGTAATACTGAGCGTGATCACTATATCAGGGCCGGTGTATTGTCGTTGCAGCAGTATTTTGGTGAAGTGCAACTCTCTTCAGTATATGAAAGCGAAGCCGTCGGCTTTAATGGTGATGCTTTTTATAATCTGGTAGCCGCCACTGACACCGAATTAACTATTGCTGATTGTGTACAAGTGCTAAAACAAATTGAAGACAGCAACGGCCGCATTCGTGGTGCTGAGAAATTCTGTGGCCGCACTCTCGATTTAGATTTGCTGACCTACGATCAAGTGGTGTGTCAGCAACCTGTTATCCTGCCGCGTGGTGAAATTACCGAAAATGCCTTTGTATTATGGCCAATGGCTGAACTGGCGCCGCACGCCATTCATCCGTTAACCAAACTAAGCTATGCCGAGATGTGGCAGGCTTACCCCAAAACAAAACAAAAAATCTGGCCAGTGCCTTTTCCATGGAGTGAATAACGTTGAGTACAGTGGAAGTTATTATTTTAGCGATAATTCAGGGTATTACAGAGTTTTTACCTATTTCGTCTTCTGCGCACCTTATTTTGCCGTCAGCCATTTTTGGCTGGCAGGATCAGGGTATTGCATTTGATGTGGCAGTGCATGTTGGCACCTTACTGGCCGTGATGCTGTACTTCCGGCAGGATATAGGCCGTTTAACCGTGGGCTGGTTGCAAAGCCTTGGCGGCAGGCACAGCACCGACAGCAAACTGGCCTGGTGGGTTATTCTGGCGACGATACCCGCCGGTTTGGCGGGTCTGCTGGCGGCAGATTATATTGAAACTTACTTACGTTCACCCTGGGTGCTGGCTGCAACCACCATCATATTCGGTCTGGCGCTATGGTGGGCCGATGCTACCGCAAAACAACAACAAAGTATGGAGCAGCTAAGCTGGCAGCAGTCACTGTTTATCGGGGTTGCGCAGGCTATCTCTTTGATCCCCGGCACCTCACGTTCCGGCATTACCATGACTGCGGCTATGTTACTTGGGTTGGATAAAGTCAGCGCCGCCCGTTTCTCGTTTTTATTGTCGATTCCAATTATCGTGTTAAGTGGCGGCTATCAGGCCAGCAAATTGCTGGCGGAGCCTGAGCGCTTTGACATCGCCGGTATTTTGCTGGGGATGGGTCTGGCCTTTATCAGTGCCATAATTTGTATTCACTTCTTTTTGAAAATTATCAGCCGGATGGGCATGCTGCCCTTTGTTATTTACCGGCTGTTGTTAGGGATAGGGCTGATAATTTTCCTAAGCTGGTATCCCGTTTAAGGTACTACCCGCTGTGAGCATCCTGCCAGGCCCGTTTTGCTGTGCTGATAGCAGCTAAACGGGCCTTTTGTAATTCAGCGCCAATGGCTTCGCCCTGCAGGCCCTTGGCGACTATTTCCCGGACATTAACCGCCAGTGCAGCTGTCGCCAGTTGTTGCAGGTAATCCGCTTGTGGATACTGTGCTTGTTCAAAGCCGGTGCGGCCGCGCAAGTCTGCTGTGCAGCATAACAACATATCATCTAACCGCTGTGGTTTGCGCCACAGATCAATACCATTAAACAGTTTTAATACGGTTGCCGGTTTTAATTCACGGGCTTTATGCACCAGCTGATGATACTCGCAGACTAACAGTGCCAATTCTTTGCAATCGTTGGGTACCCGCAGCCGCTGACACAGCTGGTTAATTAACGCCAGGCCAGTATATTCGTGGCCATGATGCGACGGTAATAGTTCAGCTTTGGTTACCCCTTTACCTAAGTCATGCACCAGCGCAGCAAAGCGGATGTCCAGTCTTTCAGACAGCGCGGCTGCCTGCTTAAGCACCAGCAGGGTATGAATGCCGGTATCAATTTCCGGATGCCATTTTTCTGGTTGCGGTACGCCCCACAGCGCAGCCAGTTCGGGCATTAAAGCTTTGAGCGCACCGCAGTCATATAACAGCTTAAAATAAGCAGTGGGGCTTTGGCTGCTAAGTGCTTTGGCGGTTTCCTGCCACACCCGCTCCGGGCTTAAGGTATTAAGCTCGCCGCTATCACTTAGCTTAGCCATCAACGCCAGGGTTTCATCTGCCACGCTAAAACCTAAATGGGCATAACGGGCATAAAAGCGGGCAACCCGCAGTACCCTGAGCGGATCTTCAGCAAAGGCGTCTGAGACATGGCGCAAAATTTTCTGCTGTATATCCGCCCGGCCGTTATAAGGGTCGATGAAGTTGCCATTGCTGTCCTTAGCGATAGCATTAATGGTTAAATCACGCCGTTGTAAATCCTGCTCCAGCGTAACATCCGGTGCGGCATAGACGCTAAAGCCGGTATAGCCTTTACCATTTTTGCGCTCGGTACGGGCCAGTGCATGTTCTTCTTTGGTTTTTGGGTGCAGGAATACCGGAAAGTCTTTACCCACCTGCTGATAGCCTGCGGCCAGCATTTGCTCTGGGGTAGCACCTGTTACTACCCAGTCCCGTTCATGAAATGGATAGCCTAACAGCTCGTCCCTTACGGCACCGCCCACAAGATATATCTGCACATGCTTTCCTGATTGCTTATTTTTTGCCATTATAGCGCCGTCAGTCTAATTTGCAGCGCTATTAACGCAGGATGCTTTGATGTATACCGGTTTTTTCGGTTTAACCAGCCCCCCTTTTTCCATTGCCCCGAATCCGGACTTTATGTATCTGGGCGCGCGGCATACCGAGGCATTGGCGCATTTACGCTATGGTTTGGGCGATGCAGGAGGCTTTGTGCTGCTTACCGGCGAAGTGGGTACCGGCAAAACCACGGTGTCCCGCTCGTTGTTGCAAGAGCTGGATACTGATACTGATGTGGCTTTTATTCTTAACCCGACCTTATCTGAGTTGGAGCTGCTGGCCGCCATTTGTGATGAACTGAAAATTCGCTATAAAAAAGCCGATGCCAGTTTAAAGTTGCTGGGCGATAAAATTACCCAACGCTTACAAAAGAATCATCAGGCGGGTAAAAAAACCATTTTAATTATTGATGAAGCGCAGCACCTGCAACCGGCAGTACTGGAGCAGCTCAGGCTGTTAACTAATCTGGAAACCAATACCAAGAAGTTACTGCAGGTAATTTTAATTGGCCAGCCAGAACTGCAGCAGCTGCTGCAGCGCAATGACCTGCGCCAGTTAGCACAGCGGATCACTGCCCGTTATCATCTGCTACCGCTGGATTTAAACGAAGTGCAGCACTATTTAAAATATCGCCTGCAGGTAGCGGGCTGCAGCCGGCCAGTGTTCAGCAGTAAAGCGGTTACTGCGCTGTATCAGCATAGCGGCGGCATCCCCAGATTACTGAATTTACTGGCTGACCGCGCCATGCTGGCCGCCTACAGCCAGCAAAAGCCAATGGTAGAAGTGGCTCAGGTACAACGCGCGGCTACTGAAGTGTTGCCACTGAACCAGCAAGCTGCCAGTGGTGTCGGCCGTCTTGCCGTACCCGGTTGGTTTTGGCCGTTGCTGGCAGGCACCGGTATTGTCGTTGGGTTTTTGCTGGCAATGGTACTACTGCCAATAATCAGAGGTTAACAGTGTCAATTTTAATGGATGCATTGAAACAACAGGTAGAGCCAAACGCTGGCATAGTGGCTGCACCTGCGGCTAAAGGTTGGCGCAATCTGGCGTTATTGCTGGGGTTTATGCTGGCGCTGGTGCTGGGCTTTGTGTTGGCCAGTTGGTGGCAAAGCGTCGCTGTGCCAAAGGCCAGCACGTTGCCAACGGCCAGTGTACAGCCTGCACCTGAACTTGCTGATAGCAGCACTATTGTCGCGGCACTGGTCAGCGCCGAACCAGAACCCGAATCTGTAGCAAAAATTACCTTACAGCGACCTGTACAGGAACAGTTGCAACCGCAACCCAGGGTTGTCAGCGTTACCGCGCCGGCAGCAGAACAAGCATCTCATCAAGTTACAGCACAACCTGCTGCGACAACACAGCCCGAGGTTGAGGTGTCCGATGAGTTGCGTCAGCGTTTTGCCTCTGCGATGGCTGCCAGCGAGATTGACAGGCGCCAGCCACAGCCAGCACTGCGCGCAATGGGTGCCCCGGCCAAAGATATCAGTGAGCTGCCACCAACATTGCAACGGCAAATTCCGCCACTGCGCTTTGAAGCCCATGTGTATGCGACCCAAAGCTCACAGCGCTGGATTAAGGTTAATGGTAAAAGCTTACAGGAAGGGCAGTGGGTAACTGCGGATATCCGGTTAAAGGAAATAACTCCTCAATTCGTGTTGCTGGAAATGGGCTCTGAACTGTTCAGCATGCCGGCGCTAACCGACTACAACTGATTAGTCGTCCTTACTAAACCGGTTATAAATAGTTACGGACATCCAGGCCATATTTCTTAAGATCGACACAGCCTTCGATATGTTCTTCCTGTTGGCGTGATAAATCCATAACCTTCGGGGTGATATGGTGTTGGTGGACACTGTGGTAAAACAATTTCACCTTGGGCAGAGTGGGTTTTTTCGGGTTATTTTCCAGCACCAGCGCTAACTTGCCAGTAGTAAGTTTAACCACGGTACCCGGTGGGTAGACGCCAATACATTTAATAAACAACTGCAGCAACTCTGGGTCCAGTTGCATTGGCGTAAGGCTTAACAGGTGGCGTGATGCTGCTAATGGGCTTTGATTACTGTTAGCCGGGTTAGTCAGCTTTTCATACTGGTTAACGATCCCCAGCATCTGGCTGCCTTTAGCGATTTGGTTACCTTTAATTGGGGGCGAACCACTGCCGTCGAGTAAGGCACAGTGCTGACTTATCCACAGCGATACCTGACCAGCTAAATCTTTATTGCGTTGCAATGCCGCCAGACTGGCACTAATGGCGGCGGCATCGGGCTGGTTCAGTAGTTCCGGCTTCAGTGCTTTGCCGACATCATGCAGTAAGGCAGCGGTGATCAGAGTTTTACACCGATCGCTGGGTAAATTAATAAATTTAGCAAAAGCAGCGATGTAAACTGCGCAGTTTACGCTGTGCTGTAACAGACTGTCGCTTTGCTCTGCAATGCGGGTTAAACACAGTAAAACATCCTGGTTACGACTGACCGAGTCAGATAAACCAGCGCTAACTTCATGTACCAACATTAAATCGATGGGTTGCTGGCTGCGGGTGGCTTCTAACACCAACTGCTGCACCCGCTGGCTTTGTAACAGGGCTTTTTCGGCCCGTGGCCATTCGTCAGCGAATAAATGGCGTGCCGTAGTGTCGGGTTCGGCGGTAACAGTTGTGGTTTTTTCAGGTGCCGGCGCCTCGCTGGTGTCTTCGCCACTTAAAAATCTGGCGGGATCAACCAGAACGGTCAGCACCCCTTTGGCTTGCAATTGGCCAATAGCCTGCTGACTGCGAACCCAGCCGGCATGCTTAACGATAATACCACCGCGTTGCTCTAATACTTCAACAACATAGCTGCCTGGTTGCAGCTCAGTGACTGAGACCTTTTGATATGCCATCCAATTGCCAGCTTAAACCTATGCCAAGAAAAAAGTATTGTAATTATACGCTAAACTACTTAACCGGACGTTAACGCTTCGATTAAAAGTCCTTATTATGCGGTTAAGTGCGCAGATTAAACGATGTATATATTGTGTACTAAAGCATAGCAAAAGCTGGTAGCTTTGTTGTTTTAGTTTGTTATTGACCGGCGGCAGGCCTGAAAGGTTATTTTTGACAATTATCGGTATATAATCAGCCGATGAGTTCCTGAGCCTGACAGCCTTTACCATGACATTACCTTTAAAACCAAAAAGCCTGGATCGGATTGATCTTAATATTCTTGATTCGCTGCAAAAAGAAGGGCGGATTGCTAATGTCGATCTGGCAAAAAAAGTGAATTTAAGCGCCAGCCCTTGCATCGACAGGGTGAAACGACTGGAAAAGAGTGGGTATATTGAGGGTTATGGTGCCCGCTTAAACGCCGCTATGTTGGGGTTTGGTACTACTGTATTTATTGAGATAACGCTGGATAACACCACCAGTGCAGTGTTTGATCGCTTTAAGGACGAGGTATTAAAAGTACCCCATGTGGTGGAGTGCCATATGGTCGCCGGTGGTTTTGACTACCTGTTAAAATTGCGGCTGCCAAATATGGATGCATACCGGATTATTCTGGAGCAAATTGTTGATTTACCGGGGGTAGTTAAAAATCACACTTACGTAGTGATAGAGCAGGTAAAACGCGATACCGGGCTGCCGCTGAAAGCCAACGACAGCCTGGGCTGATTTACATCCAGCGCTCGCTTTCACGGCGTTTCGGCCACAAGGCCGGTAGCACTAAGCCAAAAATAAGGCCGATTAACAAGATGGCTGAGCCGATAACCATCGGATTTTGCCAGATACTGGTTTGGGTTGCTTCCAGTTGTGTTTTAAGCTGCTCATATGAGCGGTTTGCCTGGGCTAACTGCTCCTGCGCGTTTTCCCGTTCTGCAATAGCGGTGTTAAGCTTGTCACTTAAGTCATCACGCTGCTGCCCCAATTGCTGTAGCTGATCGCGCTGACTGTTAAATTTCTCAGTCAGGGTTTCCAGCTGCGTTACCAGACCAGGAGTGTAACTAACATATTCTTTTGGTAACCAGCCGGTTTTATTGCCTTCATATCTAATTTGCGCATAACCACTGTCGCTGTCTTCGCTAAGAAAAGTCACGTCCTGACCTGCGTTAATAGTGCCAACTATCCGGTATTGATTACCCGGTCCGGAATGCAGATAAACAAAGAGGGCATCACTGATAAATGCTGGTTTCTCTGCAGCAGATTGCTGAGCCAGCACTGGCCAGCCAAGGGTTATTAATATGAACGGCAGGAAAAATATCCGGGAAACAGAGCTGCGAAATAATCTAAACATAGGTATCCTAATTCATTCTAAGCAAGGGTTACGCTTGTGCAGTGGTTAACACGATACTCCGGATGATAGGGAGTTGTCAGCAAATTGACAAGTGTAAAAGTTGGCTGGGCGGGCCGCACCTTAACACAGAGGATAGCCTAATATGAGTATGGAGCTGGAATTAAAGTATTTATTGGCCTCGCCTGACAGCAATCAGTTGCCAGAGCTGTTAGCTACCTTAGGCTCAGTTACTGACAAGGGGCCGGCGGCCTTATTGAATGCTTACTATGACACACCAGACAATTGGTTTCGCCGTCATAATATGGGGCTGAGAACCCGCCAGAAAAATGGCCGCTTTGAACAAACTCTTAAACTGGCCGGACAGCAACATGGTGCGCTGCAGGCGCGGCCGGAATTTAACGTGCCGGCGGCAGATATCGTCCCGGTATTAGCGGATTTTCCTGGGGATGTCTGGCCTGCCAATACTGATATTGCCAATTTACAACAACAACTCACTGAGATCTTTCGCACCGATTTTATCCGTCAGAGCTGGCAGCTTACCTGCGAAGGCACCCTGCTGGATGTAGTATATGACAGTGGCGAAGTGATAGCGGGCGATAAAACTGAGTTAATTGCCGAACTCGAGCTGGAGCTGCTTAGTGGCAGTGTTAATCCGCTATTTGGTGTGGCCGGGTATTTAATTGGTAAACTGCCGCTGCGCACGGGCTGGCTTAGTAAAGCGGCGCGTGGATACTTATTGGCAGAAAAGCAACAACTGCAGATGCCGCTGGCTGAACAACAGGGGGTGATTGCCAACCTGAAAGCACTGCAGTGTGCAGAAGCCTTATATTACCGGGCTGCTGGGAATACAGCTAATCAGCTGGCGCAGTTGCCAGTACTGGAGCAGGCCGGTCATTACCTGCAGGCGCTGAGTGCTGAGCTCGCTGCACTGCAATATGGCGGATACAGTGAACAAAGCGTAGCCTTGGCCCGGCAGCTAGAGCAAGGGGTTGTGGTGTTTGCACATCCTGCTTACAACCAGTTGCTGCTCGACCTGACGGTATTATTGTTGCAGCAAAGTAACCCGTTAACAATAAGTGGCGCAGTAACTGATGCAACTGCCAGGCAGGAACGGTCATGAGCGACACTGATAACTACTGGCAGGATACCTACCAGCAACTTGGTGGCGCTGAGCTGACTGCCGGGCAGCAACAGCAACTCGTTAGCTTGCTAAAAGCCAGTTTATTTTTAGGTCGCACATTAATTCAGCAGCCGGAGCTGGTAAGCCTGTTGCTGGATAAAAACGCGGTGGCGCAACAAATTAGCCAGCAGTGGGGTGATCCGCTTACTGCGGTTGAGTCAACAGATGAGGCAACGGTATTCAGCTGTTTACGGCGCTACCGCAACCGGGCGCTGGTGTTGCTGCTGACAGCCGATATTTATCAGCTGCAGACTACTGAGCAGGGGCTTACCAGGGTGTCCAGTCTGGCAGATTGCCTGATTAACAGTGCCTACCGCTGGGCGTATCAGCTGCAACAGCAACAAAACGGTACGCCATTTGATGAGCATGAAGAACCCATGCCAATGCTCATTCTGGGAATGGGTAAATTGGGCGGTAAAGAGCTTAACTTCTCATCTGATATTGATCTGATTTTCACCTACCCCGGCCATGGGGAAACCCTCGGTGGTCGTCGCTCACTGGAGCATCAGCAATTTTTCACCAAAGTCGGTCAGAAACTTATTGCCGCCTTACATCAGGCAACGGCCGATGGTTTTGTTTATCGGGTAGACATGCGGTTACGGCCGTTTGGCGACAGTGGCCCCCTGGTACTGAGCTTTGCTGCGCTGGAAGATTATTATCAGGAGCAGGGGCGCGACTGGGAACGCTATGCGTTGTTAAAGGCCAGAGTATTAAACCCCGACCAGCGTCATGCAGAGGAACTGCAAAAATTATTAAAACCTTTTATTTACCGGCGTTATATCGATTTTTCAGCCATTGAGTCGCTGCGGCGAATGAAACAGTTGATAGAGCAGGAAAACCGGCGGCGTAACCGGGTAGATAATATTAAGCTGGGCGCAGGTGGTATTCGCGAAGTGGAGTTTGTGGTGCAGACATTGCAGTTAATCCGCGGCGGGCGCATACCACAATTACAGCAACAAAGCCTGTTAACAGCGCTGGAGGGGTTGGTGCAGCATGAGATGTTGACAGCCAGCCAGGCCGCAGAATTAAAAAACGATTACTTATTATTACGCCGGGTTGAGCAAGCGCTGCAGGGGATTGATGATAAACAAACCCAAACGCTGCCAGCGGATAACACCGGACGCAGACAATTGCTGGCGTGTCTGAATATTGCTGACTGGCCAAGCCTGCTGCAACAGGTAACTGATGCGATGAGCAGGGTGCATCAGCAATTTAAGCTGGTAATTGATCATGAAGACAGCCCGGAGCAGGAAGAATTAGGTGTCGGGCGTTTACTTTGGGGCAGCCAGTTACCAGCTGTGGAGCTGGCCGAACAACTGGACTGGCTGGACACCGAGGCTGCTATTGCCATGATTGAGCATATACAGGCGTTCCGCCAGGATTGTCAGAAGCGCAGTGTCGGGCCGCGCGGCCATGACTTTTTAAGTAAGCTGATGCCGATTTTGCTGCATTTATTGCAAACTGAACAGGCTGACAGTTTAGTGCTAAGCCGGGTATTGGGCGTGTTCCGGCAAATTATGACCAGAACCGCCTACCTGGAACTGCTGTTTGAAAACCCCGCAGCACTGCAACAATTGGTGCTGCTGTGTACCCAGAGTGGCTGGCTGGCCGAGCAACTGGCGCGCTATCCAATGCTGCTTGACGAGCTGATTGACCCGGAGCAGCTCTATCGGGTGGCCGATAAGGCCGATTATCAGGACCGGTTGCGCCAGTACTTATTGCGGGTGCCGGAACATGACTTAGAGCTGCTGATGGAAACGTTGCGCCAGTATAAACAGGCACAACAACTGCGGATAGCGGCGGCTGATATCAGCGGTGCCTTACCATTAATGCAGGTCAGTGACCATTTAACCTGGTTAGCAGAAGTGGTGATGGAGCAAGTGGTTGCCCTGGCCTGGCAACAAATGACTGCGCGTTATGGCCTGCCAGAGGGGGCAACTGACACTGATCGCGGTTTCGCCGTTATTGCCTATGGCAAAATGGGGGGGCTGGAGCTGGGTTATGGCTCTGATCTTGATCTGGTGTTTTTACACCACTGCGACAGCCTGGCCAGTACCAGTGGCGATAAGGCAATAGATTCGCGCCAGTTTTATCTGAAATTAGCACAGCGGGTGCTGCACCTGGCAACCACCCGCACTAACAGTGGCGTATTGTACGATATAGATACCCGGCTTCGTCCTTCCGGTAATTCCGGCCTGCTGGCCATTCATATTGATACCTATTTTCAGTATTTGCGGGACGAGGCCTGGACCTGGGAGCATCAGGCGCTGGTAAGAGCCAGATTAATTATTGGCTCTGAACGAATGGCTGCATGCTTCAGTAAAATCCGGGCAGACATTATTGAGCTGGAACGTGATCCTGCGCAATTACGCCATGATGTAACAGCGATGCGCCAGAAGTTGCGCAGCCATCATGGTAATGCTGACGATGATGTCAAACATAGTATTGGTGGCATTGTTGATCTTGAGTTTATTAGTCAGTATCTGGTGCTGGCGCATGGTAAAGCCTATCCGGCACTGTATCGGTTCAGTGATAATATCCGGATCCTTGACGCCGCGGCTGCAGTGGGTTTACTGGTGGCGCAACAGGTAACTGAGCTGCAGCAAGCTTATCAGTTACTGCGTGGCTGGGGCCATCGGCTGACGCTGGCGCCGGCCAGAGTGCCCACCGAAAGCCGGCTGGTCGCTGCCCGGGCAACGGTAGAGGACGTTTGGCAGCAATTATTTGCGACTGATTAGCCGGCTTTAGGGCTAACAATTGGCCGGCAATGCTGCTGCAGGTAGGGGGTAAGCCGGTTGGTAATAACCGCCGCGCGTTCGTTCGGGCAAAAATAGGTTAATACCGGTTCAGCAAAATCAGGTGCTATTGCTTTACCAATGGTATGCACTGTACCAAGTAAGGTAGTGTCGGTTTGAAAATATTGCTTAATTACGTAATCCCGTGGAAGGGTCCAGTATAATTCAATGCCTTCGCTTCGCGCATAGTCGCTGAGGGTGGTTTTTAAGCTCTCACCAGCCCGGAACCGCCGGTCAGTCACCAGCCCTTGCCAGTTCGCCGGGGCTGGCAGTACTTCACGGCCGCGCTGCGCCAGGTTACGGCTTAACTGGCCGCTGGTGTCGGGCAAAGTAATATGAAATTCACTCTGATCCCTGCTGCCAGCCTGATTGCCGCGGATTTTACTGTAAAACTCACTGAAACCCCGCGCCGCGGTATTAACGGTTTCTTTTTGAAATATCATATCTGCTTTGGTCAGCAGCAAGTAACCAGCGGCCAGCAGTATCCCCAGAATAACTAAAGTGCGAACCCAGTACCACATGATTATTGTCTCCCGTTAGCGCTGGCCGGTGTTTCAGGCTTATACAGCGACGGATCATCCGGCTGCGGCCGGGTTTTAAAGCGGCGGTGCAGCCACATATATTGTTCAGGATGTTTCAGTACCGCTTGCTCAACCCACTGATTAACCCGGGTTACATCGGCTTTATCATCGCCACTGGGGAAATGGTCAAATGCGGGCAACACCTCAACCTGATAGCCCTGATAGCCAGGTAAGCGATAAGTATAGACCGGGATCACCACGCAGTTCGCGGCATTGGCAAATAACAGGGTACCGGTAGTGGTCGCAGTTTCTGCTACGGCAAAAAATGGCACAAATTCGGCGCGGTTGCGGCCATAGTCTTGATCTGGCAAGTAAAAACACACCTCTTGCTGATCAAGTGCCTGGATTAATCCTTTCACATCGCGTTTGCCTACCATATATTTATTGGCACGATTGCGGCCATGGTATTGCAGGTAATCCATTAACGGGTTGTTATGTGGCCGGTAAAAACCAACACTCGGATGGGTTAAGCCAAATACCCGGCAGGCCGCTTCCAGGTGCAGAAAATGGCCTGCCAGCAACAACACACCTTTACCCTGGGCCAGCGCTGCCTCAATATGTTCGTAGCCGCTGAAATGAGCCAGTTTTCGTATCCGCCAATTTGGCCACCACCAGCCAATAATGGTTTCAAACAACGCTTTACCTGATTCGGCAAAGTTTGCTTTTAGCAGCCTTTGTTGCTCTTCGGCAGGCATTTGCGGAAAACACAGGGCAATATTGCGGGCTGCCACTTTGCGCCGTGAGCCCAGCAGTTGATAGAGCAAGGCGCCAAAAGCACTGCCCAGCAGCATTAATACCCGGTACGGCAACCAGCTGATTAGCCACATCAGGCCCACACCTAACCACAGTAACCAATATTGGGGAAGCAAAAAGCGCCAGCTAAAACGGGGAGCATTAACCACTATGGCTGTCTCGGTAGTAAATTATGCGGCTATTGTAACGAAAAAAACCGGCCAGAAAAGGCCAAACTGGTAAGAGGTTCACCGCAAACGCGGTGAACCTTAAGCGAAGTTACTCTGTTAACCCTTGATTAATCGCCAGTAAGTCCTGCTCGGACAAATTACCCGCCGCCTGTTTCAGCGACAAAATAGCGATAACATAGTTGTAACGGGCACCTGATAAATTGCGCCGGGCTTCAAACAGGTTGCGGGTACTTTGCAGTACGTCAACAATAGTGCGGGTACCTACTTCAAAGCCTGCTTCGGTAGCATTTAACGCACTTTCGGCAGACACAACCGCTTGCTCCAGCGCCCGAATGGTGGCGATATTGGCGTTAATATCATTAAATGATACCCGGACCTGGCGCACTGCAGTACGGTAGCTTTGCTCTAAATCCTGGCTGGCTGCCACATAGTTAGCGCGGGCTACTTCTGTTGCTGCAACCGTGCCACCACCGCTGTACAGTGGCACCCGTAAATTCAAACCAATACTATCGCTGTCAAAACGTGGAGGATTACTGCGTTGGCTGTTGCCACTAAAGGTTCGTTTCGTTTCAAAATCGTCAGTACCGTAGCTGGCATCAAGACTCAGCGTCGGGTAATGACCAGCTTTGGCGTTGTCGATATCGTTCTTGGCAATATCTAATGCCAGTTTATTAGCTTTAATATTAAGATTTGTTTCTTCAGCAATGCTAACCCAGCCATCGGCTGTGGCTGGTGACGGTTGCACCGTATCAAACTTATCGGTATCTAAACTGGCCAGTTCACTATGATACTGGCCGGTAATTTCACGTAACGTTTCGCGGGCGGTTTCCAGATTATTCTGGGCAGCTATTTCCCGTGCCACGGCACTGTCATACTGGGCCTGGGCTTCGTGCACGTCGGTTATGGCGGTTAAACCTACCGCAAAACGCTGTTTGGTTTGCTCGAGCTGGCGCTCAATTGCCGTTTTCTCTGAACCGGCAAAACCTAAATCATCTACTGCTTTTAGGACATTGAAATAGCTTTGCGATACCCTGACAATCAGGGCCTGAGCTTCGGCGTCCAGGATAGTCTGGCTTTGCATAGCCTGTTTTTCAGCAGTATTGAGGTTTTTCCAGTTGGTCCAGTCGAATATCGATTGGCTTAGTCCGATCTGAGCATTCCAGCCGGTAGTTTCACTTTGCACGGTAACCAATTCATCGCCAATAAAAGACTGGCCTTCACCATTTCGCCGGCTATACCCGGCGGTCAGGTTGATTTGCGGCAGTAAACGGGCTTTGGAAATATCAATCCGTTCTCTGGCAGCATTGCGGATTGCTTCTGCCCGCAACAACTGCGGATCTTTCTGGGAAGCAAGCTGATAGACAGTAGCCAAGTCTTCCGCAAACACAGTGGCGCTGAATACAGTGAGCGAAGACAATATTAAAGTACTTAAAAGCGTTTTTTTCATAATCACCAAGTCCTGGCTTAAAGGAAATTGCCCAAATGATAACCTGTTACGGTAAACTAAGTCAGAATTAAACCGTAAACTTATGGTCAAGAGTGTAACAAAATGTGAGGGCAGTCATGTCTGAAAGCAATAATGATGATTATCCATCATTTACGGCACAAGATGTAAAGATAAGCGATAAAAGCACGGTTTTTCAAGGCTTTTTCCGGGTGGAACGCTGCCGGTTGCGTCACAAACTCTACGCTGGCGGCTGGAGCAGCACTATGGTGCGGGAGATATTTGAACGGGGCCACGCTGTTGCGGTATTACCTTATAACCCGGCAACTGATGAACTGGTATTAATTGAACAGTTCCGGGCCGGCGCCATGGTTGATAACCGCAGCCCCTGGTTGCTGGAAATTATTGCCGGTATGATAGACAAAAATCAGAATGCCGAGCAAACCGCCAGACGTGAGGCGCTGGAAGAAGCCGGGCTTGAGCTTGGCGAACTGTGGCCTATGCTTAGTTACTTTTCCAGCCCGGGTGGCAGTACTGAGCGGGTGCAGTTGTTTCTTGGCCAGTTAACCGGGCCGGTTCAGCCAGGTATTTATGGCCTGGCGGCGGAGCATGAAGATATAAAAGTACAGTTGTTACCTCGTGCTGACGCCCTGCAACTTTTGGCAGAGGGTAAAATTGACAATGCTGCCACGGTAATTGCACTGCAGTGGCTAAGTTTACATTTAACCGAGGTGCGTAGCGCCTGGAGTACTAATGCTGTTGACTAAACCGCGGCAATATCAGCCGCAGTTACCCGATTTTCTCAGTTTGTGTGAGCGTAATTATGCCCGCCTGAACCGTTTGTTGCCAGCCAGTTTTGCGCCTGGTTTGCAGTGGTTTATTGCCATTAATCCGCAGCAGCACTATCAGTTAAGCGTGCTGGAATGTGGTCCTTTTACTACCCGGTTACAAATTGAACTTGTTATGACAAGCCAGCCTGCGGCTGCCAGTAATTTTACCAGCCCCAGTTTTGATGTGCAGCTATACCATGATGCTCAGTTGGCTGAAGTAGTGCGGGTGGCCAGGCACCGCAAGTTTGCAGCGCGCTATCCCTATCCTAACCCCCAGATGATGCAGCCGGATGAAAAGCGGCAGATAAACCTGTTGCTCGCAGACTGGCTGAAGTTATGTGTTGACCAGGGATATAGTGTGGCCGCAGCGGACCTGAACTAATGGCAGTGTTGCAGTTAGCCGCCAAAGCGCGATATCAAATAATACAGTTAAGCGATTGTCACCTGCTGGCTGACATCGATGGTATTTATCAGGGGGTAAAGCCCGGTCGCTATCTGGAACGGGCAATCGAGACCATTGCCAGCAGTGACTACCCGCCGGATGCGGTTATTCTCAGTGGTGATTTAAGTCAGGATCACAGTGCGGCATCTTATCAGCTGCTGGCCCGGCTGCTGGCGCCATTATGCTGCCCGGTACTGGTGCTACCCGGCAATCATGACGACTACAGTCAGCTGCATTGGTTAACCGGCCAGGCGCCGCTGGTAGCTGCGACAAGTTTGCAACTGGCTTGCTGGCAATTGCTGCTGCTTGATACCAAAGGTGATACGCCGGCAGGTTTCTTTGCAGCCGGCAGGCGCAGCGAGCTGGCAGGGCGTTTTGCTGCAAGCAGCGCCAGCCACTTCTGGCTGTTCAGCCATCATCACCCATTACCCCTTGGCAGTGCTATTGATAAACATGGCTGGCAGGATGCCGCACCTTTCTGGCAGTTACTGGCAACTGAATCCCGGGTGCGGGGCCTGGCACATGGCCACTGTCATCATGCCTACAGCAAACAGCATCAGGCTATTCAGCTGGTGGGGTGTCCGGCCAGTTCCGTGCAATTTTGCCAGCAAGACAGCTGGCACACCCTGGACCAGGGCCCGATGTATTGCCAGTGGCAATTTACGGCTGATGGTCAGGTAGACTGGCAATTTATTAGCGTCAGCCCTTGACAGGCATAACAGGAGAGCACGCTTGACCCTTTATTATTTACATGGCTTTGCCAGCTCGTCGCAGTCAGTGAAAGCGGTGCAGGCCAGCCGGTTTTTTGCTACGTATTATCCATCGCAGCCCTTTGTCGCACTGGATTTAGCTTATACCCCGGATGAGGCGATGGCGCATTTAACGGCGGCCATGCACAAGGCACCGCCTACGGCTATTATCGGCAGTTCGCTCGGCGGTTTCCTGGCAACGGTGATGGCCGAGCGCTATCAATGCCGGGCCTGCTTGATTAACCCGGCGGTAGCACCGCATCAGGTGCTGGCAGATTATCTGGGACACTATCATCATCCGGTACTGCAGCAAGATTTTACTGTACAGCATTGTCATATGGCACAGCTGGAACAACTGATGCCAGCGCAGTTGCAACAGCCTGCCAACTATTTAGTACTGTTGCAAAGCGGCGACGAAGTGTTAGATTACCGCAAAGCCGTTAGCTATTATCGGGGCGCCCGGCAACAGGTGATTAATGGTGGTGACCACAGCTTTATCGGTTTTGCCGATTATCTGCCGGCCATTGCCGCATTTTGCCAGTTAGTGCCGCCTGCGATCGCGGGCTCCCAGTGACCAGACAGTGACAAAAACTATGACAGAACAACTGTATAACGCCGAATCAATTGAAGTTTTAACCGGGCTTGAACCCGTGCAACGCCGTCCGGGCATGTATACCGATACCACCCGCCCCAACCACCTTGCGCAGGAAGTGATCGACAATAGTGTTGATGAAGCACTGGCGGGCCATGCCGACTTAGTGCAGGTTATTTTGCATGATGATCAGTCACTGGAAGTGATCGACAACGGCCGCGGTATGCCGGTTGATATTCACCCGGAGGAAGGGGTGTCCGGGGTTGAACTTATTATGTGCCGCTTGCACGCCGGCGGTAAGTTCTCTAATAAAAACTATCAGTTTTCCGGTGGTTTGCACGGGGTGGGTATTTCTGTTGTTAACGCGCTGTCGAGCCGGGTTGATGTCAGTATCCGCCGCGATGGCAACGTATATGATATTGCCTTTGAGCATGGCAATAAAGTAACAGAACTGGCCATTACCGGCACGGTTGGTAAACGTAACACCGGTACCCGCCTTCGCTTCTGGCCAACCCCGAGCTATTTTGATTCACCAAAATTTTCAGTCAGCCGGCTGCTGCATGTGCTAAAAGCCAAAGCAGTATTGTGTCCGGGGTTAACGGTAAAGTTTGACGACAAAATTAACCAGCAGCAGTACAGCTGGTGTTATCAGGCGGGGATCCGGGATTACCTGGCTGAGGCTGTGCAAAATTATGTTGCCTTGCCGGAGCAACCTTTTGTCGGTAATTTCAGCGGCTCACAGGAAGCGGTGGAATGGGCTCTGTTATGGTTACCAGAAGGGGGTGAGCTGGTCACCGAAAGTTATGTGAACTTAATTCCTACCGCTCAGGGAGGGACTCATGTTAATGGTTTGCGCCAGGGCTTACTGGAGGCGTTGCGCGAATTTTGTGAGTTTCGCACCTTACTACCCCGAGGTATTAAGTTGTCGCCGGAAGATGTCTGGGACCGCTGCAGTTATGTGCTGAGCGTTAAAATGCAGGATCCGCAATTTGCCGGCCAGACTAAAGAGCGGTTGTCATCGCGTCAGTGTGCTGCCTTTGTCTCGGGGATTGTTAAAGATGCCTTTAGCCTGTGGTTAAATGAGCATACCGACATTGCGCTGGCTCTGGCCGATTTCTGTATTAATAATGCCCAGAAACGCTTAAAAGCAGCGAAAAAGATTATCCGCAAAAAAGTGACGTCGGGCCCTGCATTACCCGGCAAGTTAACTGATTGTTCGGCGCAGGACTTAAATCAGACTGAATTGTTTCTGGTCGAGGGTGACTCGGCCGGTGGCAGTGCCAAACAGGCACGGGACCGGGAATTTCAGGCAGTAATGCCGCTGCGTGGCAAAATTTTGAATACCTGGGAAGTAGAGTCAGGCCAGATCCTGGCATCTCAGGAAGTGCACGATATCTCAGTAGCAATTGGTATCGACCCGGATAGCCAGGATTTAACCGGGCTGCGTTATGGCAAAATTTGTATTCTGGCCGATGCTGACTCAGACGGCCTGCATATCGCAACCTTACTTTGCGCATTATTTATGCGCCATTTCAGCACCCTGGTTGCAGCTGGCCATGTCTATGTAGCGATGCCGCCTTTGTACCGGATAGATATTGGTAAGGATGTATATTACGCGCTGGATGAAGATGAAAAAAACGGTGTGCTGGATCGGATAGAAGCGGAGAAGAAGCGCGGTAAGGTTAACGTGCAGCGTTTTAAAGGACTGGGTGAAATGAATCCATTACAACTGCGTGAAACGACGATGGACCCTAACACCCGGCGTCTGGTGCAATTAACCATTGATGATCTGGCTCAGACCATGGAGTTAATGGATATGTTGCTGGCGAAAAAGCGGGCTACCGACCGGCGCGACTGGCTGGAGT
Source organism: Arsukibacterium perlucidum DSM 18276 (assembly GCF_000382165.1). GTDB lineage: Bacteria > Pseudomonadota > Gammaproteobacteria > Enterobacterales > Alteromonadaceae > Alishewanella > Alishewanella perlucidum. Next base: position 160,699 of record NZ_KB907704.1, read on the forward strand.
TAAAGGGAGATCGGGCGCTGATTGCCTGATACTTCAGGCTTACTTGCCAAGGTAACTGAGTAAAGGATGTGAAACTGTTTTGATTAAATTCTGCCGCTACTTTTTGCTGCTGTTATGTTTGAGTATGGCTGTTCTGATCCGGGCCGAGCCAATTCCTGACTGGTTGCTGGAGCTGGACAGCCTGAAACATCGTCAGCCCGAGCAAAGTCTGGCAATGCTTACTGCGCGCCAGGCTGAGTTTGCCAGTCAGCCAGATGTCGTTAAGGCTTATTGGTTGCGGCAACAAGCGGCATTGTTCAGCGCAGTTGGTCGTCATCAACAGCAGCTGCAGGCCGCGCGTCAGGCACTGGAGTTGCTGCAGAATACTGAGTCGGCACTTAAGGTCGAGGTGTGGTTTGAGCTTGGGTACGCCCTGGAAATGCAGGTGCAGCTAGCTGAAGCACTGGAACATTATCAGCAGGGAACCGCTTTGGCTACCCTGCTGGATAACGAAAAACTTATCTTACGCGGCCAGATTAATCAGGCTGCGATTATGAGTGAACAAGACAATGATCAGCAGGCCCTGACCTTACTAAAAGAGGTGTATCAGCGTGCTGAGCTGCTGCAGGACCCGGAAATACTGGCAGAAGTATACGCCCAGCTTGGCTTAATGTATTCCTCTCTGGCTTTTGAAGATGATGCACTGGAATTTCTGCAGCGGGCTCTGGTGTTGTATCAGCAATTAGGCTGGGTCAAAAATGAAATAGCGGTATTGTTTAATCTGGCCCGGACCTTTAGTTATCAGGAAAAATATCAGCAGGCGCTGGATCATTATAATCAGATGTTGCAACGCAGTCTGGCCGCCAATGACAACTTCAATTTATATCATGCCTACCTTGGGCTGGCGATCACCAGCGCAGAAATGAGCCGCACTGCGGCGGCGCTGGGTTATATTGAGAAAGCCGAGCAATATTTAGCAAATTTACAGTCCAGTTATCATTTGCAATCGCATCATTATGAGAAAGCGTTAATTTACCGTGACTTAGAGCAGACATCGCTAGCCATGCAACAAGTGATACTGGCTGAACAAGCGGCCAGGCAGCCGGCTGAGCAAGCAGGCCATGTCGGTTTGGCGATTAAACTGTTGCGAGCCGAGTTATTGGCCCAGCAAGATCAGTATCAGAAAGCCTACTTTGCGCTGCATGATTTTATTGACGGTTTTCAGCAGCTGCGTAATAAAGAGAATGAACTGGCGCTGGAGCATATGCGGCTGGAGTTTGACAGTGAACGGCAACAGGTTCGCACCAGCTTACTGGAAGCAGAAAACGAATTAAAAGCACTGCGGTTGCAGGAAGTAGAGCGTAAGCGACAAATCCAGTTGTTGTGGCTGGCTATTCTGGGTTGCACCAGCCTGATTTTACTTGGCATAGTGTTATGGCAATTTACCCGGCGTGCCGGTAAAACCAGCCACAACAAAACCGACGTGCTGCTGTAACACACTAGCCAAATATTAAATTGTGTAAAAATTGGTTTTAATAACGACTTATATAACGAATTAGCTTACTAACAACAGGAACCGGCATGACAGAAACGGTGTTATCCCAGGACGGCATAGAGCAGTTACCGCTGCGCCGCTTTACTGAAGAAGCCTACTTAAATTATTCAATGTACGTCATTATGGACCGGGCTTTGCCGCATATTGGCGATGGCTTAAAACCAGTGCAACGGCGAATTATCTACGCCATGTCAGAGCTGGGCTTGTCACATCTGGCCAAATATAAAAAGTCAGCCCGTACCGTCGGTGATGTGCTGGGTAAGTTTCACCCGCACGGCGACAGTGCCTGTTATGAGGCTATGGTGCTGATGGCACAGCCGTTTTCGTATCGCTACCCGCTGGTTGACGGCCAGGGTAACTGGGGTGCCCCGGATGATCCGAAATCCTTTGCGGCCATGCGTTACACCGAAGCCAAATTATCCCGTTTCAGCGAAGTGCTGTTATCTGAGCTTGGCTCAGGTACCACCGACTGGTCACCGAACTTTGATGGCACTCTGGAAGAGCCAAAAGTATTGCCAGCCCGTTTACCCCACATCCTGCTAAATGGTATTACCGGTATTGCGGTTGGGATGGCGACGGATATTCCGCCACATAATGTGCGGGAGGTTGCTAATGCCTGCGCCGCGTTACTGGACAACCCGCAAAGCTCAGTTACTGATTTAATGCAATACGTACAAGGGCCGGATTATCCGACAGACGCTGAGATTATCAGCCCGGCCAGTGATATTGCGGCGATTTATCAGAGCGGCCGCGGCAGTATTAAAATGCGGGCGGTATACCAGCTGGAAGACGGCGACATTGTACTGACGGCACTGCCACACCAAACCTCGGGTGCAAAAATTCTGGAGCAAATTGCCGGCCAGATGCAGGCGAAAAAGCTGCCTATGGTAAGTGACTTACGTGATGAGTCAGATCATGAAAACCCTACCCGGATTGTTATCGTGCCGCGCTCAAACCGGGTCGATATTGAGCAGCTGATGCAGCATTTGTTTGCCACTACCGATTTGGAGCGCAGTTACCGGGTTAACTTAAATATTCTGGGGTTGGACCAGCGGCCGCGGGTTAAAAACCTGCTGGAAATTCTCAGCGAATGGCTAAGCTTCCGCCGTGATACGGTGCGCCGCCGCTTGCAATATCGCTTAGATAAAGTACTCGACCGCTTGCATGTATTGGAAGGTTTATTAATTGCCTTTTTAAATATCGATGATGTTATCCGGATTATCCGCACTTTTGATCAGCCCAAGCCTGAGCTGATTGCATTTTTCGGGATTAGCGAGCGCCAGGCCGAAGCTATTTTAGAGCTGAAACTACGCCATTTAGCCAAGCTGGAAGAAATGAAGATCCGTGGTGAGCAGGACGAGCTGGCCAAAGAGCGTGACAAACTGCAAAGCATTTTAGGCTCAGAGAAAAAACTGACCAAACTTATCCGGGATGAACTACTGGCCGATGCTGAAAAATATGGTGACGATCGCCGCAGCCCGCTGGTGACCCGCGGCGAGGCTAAGGCACTAAGCGAAAAAGAGTTATTGCCAAGTGAGCCGGTGACGGTGGTGCTGTCTGAAAAAGGCTGGGTACGCTGTGCCAAGGGCCATGATGTCGATGGCAACGCTTTAAGCTATAAAGCCGGTGATGCCTTTAAAGCGATGGCCAGTGGCCGCTCTAATCAGCAGGCGGTGTTTATTGATTCCAGTGGCCGCAGCTATGCCACTGAAGCGCATGAACTGCCATCGGCCCGCGGTCAGGGCGAGCCGTTAAGTGGCCGCTTTACCATTGTTGCCGGTGAAACGGTCGACCATGTACTGCTGGGCGATGACAAGCGCGCACTGTTGTTAGCCAGCGACGCTGGCTATGGTTTTGTAGCCGAATACAGTGATTTACTCAGCCGTAATAAAGCGGGTAAAGCGGTACTCAGCCTGCCGGTCGGTGCTAAAGTATTGCCGCCGCTGGTGGTAAAACAACCCGAAACAGATTTACTGTTGTGTATCTCGAATGAAGGCCGGATGCTGGTGTTTCCGGTCAGTGAGTTACCGAAACTCAGTAAGGGTAAGGGCAATAAGCTGATGTCTATTCCATCTGCCCGGGCTGCCAGCCGTGAAGAGTATGTGTGTCAGTTGGCGGTAGTGCCGGCTGATGGCGGCGTTACTCTGGTAGCCGGTAAACGCAAACTTAGCTTAAAAACAGCTGATTTAGAGCATTATATGGGTGAACGCGGCCGGCGGGGTAATAAACTGCCACGTGGTTTACAGCGGATTGACGAAGTGCAGTTGCAACAGGGAAATGCAGCCAGCCCGCTAACTGACGAAACCGCCAGTGATCAAACCAGCAATGACAACTAAAGCCGCTATACTGTGCCCCTTTTATTCAGAAGGGGCCTTAGGGTGATAGCTGTCGTTCGTTTAATATTGCTGACGTTATTTTTTATTCTCAGTACCCTGGCAGGGTTAATTGTTTGTTTGTTCAGGCCTTTTCATCCTGACAACGTCGCACTTTTCAGCCACTGGTATGGCAAGGTTTCCTGGATACTGGGTATTGAAGTTGAAGTGCGGCGCGACCCGGCGATAGTTGTCGGTGAGCCCTACGTTTTTATCGCCAACCATCAGAACAACCTAGATTTATTTACGCTCAGTGGCACTGTGTTGCCTCGCACGGTTACGGTTGGCAAGAAAAGCCTGAAATATATTCCGTTTTTTGGCCAGTTATATTGGTTAAGCGGTAATATCATGATTGATCGTAACGATAAAAATAAGGCATTAACTACTATGCTGGCTGCAGCCGAGCGCATTTCGCAGCATAAAATTTCAGTATGGATGTTTCCCGAGGGTACCCGTAGTTATGGCCGCGGCCTGCTGCCTTTTAAAATGGGAGCCTTTCATATTGCCCTGGAAGCAAATGTGCCGCTGGTACCGGTAACAATGAGCAGCACCCATGGTCAGTTCAAACTTAACCGCTGGAATAACGGCAAGGTTATCGTCCAGTTTGCCGCGCCAGAGCCGTTTAGCAAACAAGATAACCTGCGCCAGTTTGCCAAAAATATCCGCTTACAGATGGCTGAACAAATTCAGCGGCTTGATGAAGAGCTCGGCAACGACTACACTGCGCGAAACAGCAAATTAAAAGAGTAATTGCATGGAAAACTGGCAGGAATTTACTGAAGATACCATAGGCGCATTGCTGGAAGATGGCAGCGATCCGGATGCACTTTATACCGTAGAGCATCACTTCTACGATAAAGACTTTAACAAGCTGGAAAAGCTGGCCGTTGAGTTATTTAAACTGGGTTACGAAGTAACCGATGCCGAAGAAGTCGAGTTTGAAGACGGCAGCAATGCCTGGGTGTTTGACGCCATTCGCGAGCAATCGCTGGAAGTTGAACCTATCGTTGCCGATGCGATTAAGCTGGAAGAACTGGCCCACAAACACGGCGTGGAATACGATGGCTGGGGCACGTACTTTGAAGGCGACGAAGAAGATTTTGAGCTGGATGATGACGAAGAGTAACAACTATTATCTATAGCGCTGCATGATGGTATCTAACGTGCCATCTTGTTTGCTTAGTTGCAGCGTGCGATTAAGATTGTCGATGACGGCTTCAGGCACCTGCATATTGCAGGCCATCCAGAGTTCGAAGGCTTTATCACTGGTAGCAACCGGATAGATAGCAAGGTCTTTTTGCGAGGCAATAAAAGGGCCGCCAATTGAACCGGCCAGCCATAAATCAATGCGCTTTAACTGCAGCATTGCCAGGTTTACCGGGATCTCAGCAATACGCTCAATTTTCAGGCCCTGTTCAACCCCATAGTCGGTAAAAGCGTCGGCGGTTTGGCCGCCGATCCTTAACTTGCTTGCCTCAGCTAAGTGATTAAATTTGGGCTGGTTGGGGTCTGTCGAAAATAACTGAACATATTCTTTGCTTAACGGGCCAACCCATCGATATAGTTCTTCGCGTTCAGTTGTTCTGACGGCTGAAAAAAAACAGGCGTTAGATTGCGTTTGGGTAAACAGCTGGGCGCGACCCCAGGGCATAATTTCAAAACGTCCGCGGTAGCTTAGTTTATCCAGCACCTGTTGGATAAGCTCGGTATTTAGCCCCGAAACTTCACCATCCCGGGTAAAGTTCCAAGGGGCATATTCTTCGGTATACAAACGCAAGAAAATTGAATCGTCAGGCTTTGCATAAGCAGGCAGCTGCCACAAAATAGCCAGCATAAAAATTAAAGCCTGACGCATACCAATACCATCATTCAAAAACTACTTATGTTACTTAGTGTAGGTTAGAAATACGTTACAGCAACCAGTCTTGGTAGCAGATGGTTAGCCTCCGCCGCCAAGCCGGTCGCGTAGTTTATCTTTTAATTTGTCAGCGGCCTGCTCTTTTACGCCGGCCAGTTTGGCATTAAGCATTTGCTCAATATTGCCCTCTAGCGCTTTGGCTTCGCTGTCCTGTGTATTCAGCGTAGTTAGCCAGTCGCTCTGGCCTGCCAACTGTTGTTGCAGTTCGTTGTCGAGTTTGCTGCGTAAATCTGTTTGTAGCGCTGCAATTTTCGCTTTAGCTTCACCCAGCACGGCGTCAGCCAGCAGTTTATCCAGTGGTGAGCGAATGCTAACTTCAGGCGCGCTGATTAAGCCGCTGGCAGTTAAGTTTAGGGAGATTTCTGCCTGCTGGTTCAGCAGGGCAGCCAGTTGCTGAATATATTTGTTAGGGCTGGCGCTAAACTCAGCCTGGCGCAACACCACCTGTGCCTGCTGCTTAACCTGGTTGTCGACCAGATTAAGCTTACCGGTGGTGCTCAGGCTGGCACTGGCCAGCTGTAGCAGGGTGTCGCCACGGCCAATATCCATACTGTCGACATTAATGCCCTGGAGCTGCCAGTTTAGATTAGTAACCATTTGCTCCAGCACGGCAAAGTCGCCATCCAGTTTCAGCAATGACAGCTGCGGTAAGCCGGTTACCTCGGCATTAAAACGGGTTGCAGCGTTTATAATCTCATGCTGGGCAGTAATATCCTGCAGCTCAATTAACGCTTCACCCCCACATATCAGCCAGTTGACCCGGGCATTTTTAATCCAGAAATCCGGATAAGGCTGGCTGGGAAGCGGCAAAATGCGGTTTGGCAGGCTGAGTTTCGCTTGGTTATTCTGCTCCTTGCCCGGTAAACTTTCCGGAATATAAGGCTGTGCCAGCCGGTATACGGCCTCCAGTTGGCCAATCCGCTCACCCCAGAAATCGCCGAGTAAGATTTGGCTGATTGGCGCCAGGCCACCATCGCTGATGTTGGCCAAATCCTGCAGTTTTTGCCAGTCACTGCTGCTGGCATCACGCAGGGCGCCAACTGCCTGCTGCAGCTGTTGCCGACTCTGGCTTAACTGTTGCTGCACGGCTGTGAGTTTATCCCGTTCGGCCCGCAGGGTATCCTGCAGCTTTTTAAGCTCGGCTGCTTTAGCGGCTAAGTCGGCCGGGTTGGCAATTTGGCTGTCGGTTAATGCCTTAATATCTGCCTGAATTTGTTCCAGCCTGGCTTTGTCTGGCAGTTGTGATGGTAAATCCTGCAGCACTTGTTGCTGGTTCTTAGCCAGCTGCTGTAACTCTTCGCCACGGGCCACGGTTTGTAAATCGGCCCGGGCCAGTAGTTCTTCGGCATTGGGTAAATCGAGGCGCAGTAATTGCTGTAAATCAACTTTGTCTGCCGGGTCAGCATGTGGCCCGCGAAACACCTTGCCCGGACTGCTGCGCTCGGTACCATAGGCCAGGCCATCGACGGCTAAATCATTAATAACATAGTAACCCAGTAAAGCGGGCCACAGTTCCAGGGCAGCGCGGGCGTTACTAAAACTGATGGTGTTGTGACTGGGTTTAGCGTTGTCGGTAATTTGCAATTCACTAACGTTAAGGGTCAGCGGCGCCAGGCTTACCGATACGTCGCTGATATTTACTTCGGCGCCTACGGCTTTTTCCAGGCTGTATACCATGCCAAGCCGGATGGCGGTGCCAAGAAACAGATAAACCAGAGCCAGGATGGCAGCCAGCATTGCAAGAAAAATTAACCAACCGGATTTACGGATCATCTCACGCTCCTTAATTTAATTTTTCATACAGTTGCACCAGCTTGCTGGCTTTTAACATCTGCACTACTTTCCACTGTTGCAGTTTGCTCATTACCCGGCCGCGGTATTGTTTCACCAACACTGTGCCAAGCCAGGCCACCGGCAACAGTAACAGCATACCCAGCACAAAGGCCCCTAATACCAGAGTATGGTGCAAATGAAACAGTTGCAGCGTTTCACTTTGCGCCAGCAGCTGCAGCAAGCCGGGGCTTTGAGCATACTGCCAGGTAACGGCTTCCAGCGCGTCACCGAAAATAAACATCAGACCGCTACACAGGCCCCATACCAGCAGAAAAGTAGCCAGGTTAATGGTAAACAGACATACCAGCAAAATAATGAACAGGGTGAGTAAGCCAAAAGGTAGTAAACCCGCCAGCAGACCCAGGCCAATGGCCCAGCCAATTTGCCAGGGTGAGGCTTCAGAGTTCAGTACTTTAAGAATTCGGGCAAGCAGGGTTAGCATAGGACATCCTTCATAGTCACAATGTTTGCTACTTTATAAGGTAACAGGCGCACCGGCGTTTGTCAGCCGCCGGTGCTTGAAACAGTGACAATAAAAGGAATTAAAGCAGGGTTTTACTGCAATTGGTGGTTAAGCCGACGTTGGCTAAGTTGCTGCCAGATAATGCGCAGGATTAAACCCGCCAACAGCAACGCGGCAGCCAGTTCCAACCAGCCTGGCAGCACAGAATGCTGGTGTTGCATGGCGCCCTGTACAGAGATATCAAAATAGGCCAGCCCCTTATCCAATAACCAGCCAAACAATACTGACATAACAATAACCCCGAACAAATAAGCGGCCAGCGCCCGTTTGCCCAATTCTTTATAAACAACACTGATAGTGGCAATATTAGTCGCAGGGCCTGCCTGCATAAATACCAGGGCTGCGCCCGGCGAGATACCTACCAGCATCATCGCGGCGGCAATCGGGGTGGAGGCGGTGGCACACACGTACATTGGCACTGAAATCAGCACCATTAATAGCATGGTCCAGATACTGCTGCCATATTGGCTCAGGAAATCCATCGGTACCAGGGTTTGCACCAGGGCAGCGAAAAATAACCCTACCATCAGCCACAGATAAAAATCACTTAATAGCTTGCCGGTACTATACTGCATGCCATCTTTAGCTTGTTGCCATAGCGTCAATTTTGCCTGTACCGTGTTTTTTGAACCGCAGCATGAAGCTTTAACCGGTTCGCTGACAACTGCCTCGCTGACCGCAGGCACTGCTTTGGAGGCACAACAACTTTTTAGCGGCGCGCCGGCCGGGCCTGACTGTTCGGTGGCTTTGCCTACCAGTAAACCTGAGGTAATAGCGCTTAAAATAGCAGCAACTGGCCGGACAATAGCCATCACCGGCCCCAGTAGCACATAGGACACGGAAATAGAGTCGACTCCGGTTTCCGGGGTGGCGCTTAGAAAGGCGACAGTAGCGCCTTTGCCTGCGCCACCGCGACGTAACTGCATGGCAGCCGGGATAACCCCGCAGCTGCAAAGTGGTAACGGTGCACCTAACAGCGCCCCTTTGATTACCGGTTTTATCCCTTCGCCGCCCAGTTGTTTCTGCAGCCAGTCCATCGGGATCCAGGCTTTCATCACTGCGGCGACCACTAAACCAACCAGCAGCCAGGGCGCTGACAGCACAAACAGCTGCCAGAAATTATCGATAAAGCTCAGCATCAGTTATGCTCCTTATTATGTTGCTCAGCAGCATGTTGCTCTGGTTTAACGGCGCTGCCTTGCTCCAGCGCGGCCAGAATAGAGCACTCGGTGGCGCTAATGTTGCCACCACAGCAGGCATCATCGAGTTGCTGCAGCGCCTGCCGGAACTGCTGCAGTTCAGTCAGTTGTCTGTCAATTTCCCGGATCTTTTGCTGCACTTTGTTTTTGACATCACTGCACTGCCACTGGCTTTTATTATCTTCAATTTGCAGTAACTCGCTAATTTGCTGCAAACTAAAACCGACACTTTTTGCCCGCAGGATAAACGCCAGTCGCTGACTATCCGCTTCAAGGTACAACCGGTAGCCTGCTGCAGAGCGGGCGCTGGGATTTAGCAGCTGCTGTTTCTCGTAGAAGCGGATGGTATCAACACTGACACCGTGCCGTTTAACCAGCTCACCAATTTTCATTTTATTACTCCTGAAATCTGCTAACACTTTGCTATTCGCTTAGTATAAACCCTTGAGCTTACTCCAGAGTCAAGCAGCCGCTAAAATAAGCAGGCGCCAACCCTCAAAGTGTGTCAGTACCCAGCAATAGCTGAATGCTAATACCTGTCACGACAGCGGTGCCCAGTACCACCAGAACAAAGGCAATCATCAGCGGCCACTGAAATAGCCGTTTTAGAATAATCATTTCTGGCAGGCTGGCGCCGGCACCACCAATGGTCAGCGCCATGACAGTACCCAAACTGACTCCTTTCGCAACCAGGGTGGCGGCCAGCGGTAACATGGTACTGGCCCGCACATATAATAAGATGCCGCTAAGTGCTGCACCAGGGATCAGCCACCATGGGTTAGTGCTGCTTAAGCCCGCCAGCAATGATGCTGGCACATAGCCATGAATAACGGCCCCGACTGCAACGCCCAATGCAATATGGGGTAAAAAGCTGCGGGTTTCTTTAATTGCCTGCTGCAGTAATGCTTTTAGTGACACTCTGCTTACCGCCTGCACTGCCGGTGCAGTATTAGCATTGCCACAGCAGCTGTTTGCGGCGGCTGGTAAAGTTACAAAACGCTGAAAATTAAATGCTTGCAGAAACATGCTGCTGGTAATTGCCACCCCTAGTACTGCCACGCTATATATCAGTAACAGCTTTAAGCCGAAAATAACCCACAGCATGGCGATTAAATACGGATTTAACAGCGGTGAAGTAAACAGGAACGTCATTACCGGACCAAAAGCGGCGTTGGCTCGTAACAAGCCAACCATCATCGGCAGGGTTGAACAGCTACAGAAGGGGGTTATAGCACCCAGGCCCGCCGCCAGCATATAGCCACTTTTACCAGATAACAGCGCCTTGACCCGTGCCTTTGGAATTTTTAACTGCAGCCAGCTGACCAGCATACTGATTAGCACGAATAACAGCAGCAGTTCACTGAACACGATGACGAAGAACTGCAGGCTGGCATAAAGCGCATTTTGATTAAGGTTGGTTAAATCCGGCATTTTCAAACTCCTAATTTTTATTATTCCGCAAATATCGAAATAATAGTTAATAAAAAAGCCCGCTTGGGCACTTACATTTCCATCATTGTGGAATCATTTTATTTCGATCAATATGGAATTGTCAATATGCTTCGATAAATATAGAATGATTTTATTTTCTGACGAAAGTCAGTAGCGAAGGGAGTGAACAATGGAACTTGAAATGGCTGCAGCCAGGCTGGCTGAGCTGGGTCACAGTACCCGGCTGGCAATATTTCGTATTTTGGTTAAAGCCGGCAGGCAGGGCGTAAGTGTTGGTGATATCCAGCAACAGCTGGATATTCCGGGCTCTACCTTATCGCATCATTTAGCCCGAATGATCAAGGTAGACTTACTGCAGCAACGGCGCGAGGGCCGAACACTTTATTGTCAGTTGCAGTTTGCAGTTGTTGAGGCGTTATTGGGCTACTTATATGCAGAGTGTTGTGCGGCTGACGGTCAACCACTGTTAACAATCAGCAAAGCGGCGCTTAGCAGCGACAGGTGTTGATGCTTTTGCGAACAACAGCCTGTGGTATGCGATAAAAGGTAGCAGAAAACTAACTTAAAACAGTTAGGATGAACCATTACTGATAAGTAAGGAATGCCAATGCGCCATTTAATTCTGAGTTTAAGCCTGCTGATTACACTTAGCGGTTGCAGCAGTGGTGGTTCAGCCACTTCGGAGCAAATTTCCGCTGAAAACGGGTTCAATCCGGCCTGGCTCTCCACCGAAGCAGCTCAGCAGGCATTGGCGAGCGGCGAGCTAAGTTCAGAGCAGCTGGTAGCCTATTATTTGCAGCAAATTGAAAGGCATAACCAAGCCGGTTATCAGTTAGCGGCGATTAGTGATATTGACCCTGACGCCCTGGCGCAGGCCCGGCAGCTTGATGCCGAGCGCCAGCAGGGTACATTACGCTCTGCGTTGCATGGCTTACCGGTGGTGCTTAAAGCCAATATCGCTACTAACGACAGTATGCCGACCACCGCAGGCGCGCTGGCGCTACAAGGCCACCTAACCCGGGCTGATGCAGCACTGGTGAGCCAGTTACGCTCGGCGGGTGCCATCATTCTGGCTAAAACTAACTTATCGGAATGGGCTAATTTTCGCGGTGAAAAATCGGCCAGTGGCTGGTCGGCCCTCGGCGGCCAGGTTCGAAACCCGCACTTGTTGAGCCATACACCCTGTGGTTCCAGCTCTGGCTCGGCGGTTGCTGTCGCGGCCGATTTAGCGCTGCTGGCAGTGGGTACTGAAACCGATGGCTCTATCATGTGTCCGGCATCGATTAACGGCATTGTCGGTATTAAACCTACCCGTAGCGCAGTGTCTGGTGCAGGTATTATTCCGATTGCTGCCGCACAGGATATTGCCGGGCCCATGGCCAGAACCGTCTATGGTGCCGCTTTGTTACTGGATGAAATGCTGACGCCGGCTGCGAAAAGCCAGTTTAAATTGCCTTTGAGTACGGCAGCGTCGCAGGCTACGTCCGCCCGAAAAGTGCTGCTGGTGCGCGCATATGATAAACAAGATGCGGCGTTAGCGCCGATGTTGGATAAGCTGACAGCGGAGCTGACTGCTGCCGGAATTGAGGTGGTTAGTACAGATCAGTGGCAACTGCCGGCGGCTTTATATCAGGCTGAACTGAAAGTACTAATTTATGAGTTTAAACGTGATTTAGAGCGTTGGTTAACGGAATATCAGGTGCCTGCAGAGCGGGATACCCTGGCAGAGATTGTTGAATTTAACCGGGAGCAAGGCGAAGCTGCGCTGGCTTTTTATGGCCAGGAGTATTTGGAGCAGGCCGCTGCTGTTGATTTAGCTGCTGACTATGCCGGTTATCAGCAGGCACTTGCCGATAGTCGTAAACTGGCAGAGCAGGCACTCGATCAGCATCTGCGCGGGCAGGGCTTTGCTGCGGTTATTTTGCCCTCGTATGGCCCGGCCTGGCCAATTGATCATGTCGATGGTGATGCCTTTAATTTTGGTACCTCAACCGCTGCGGCGGTAGCCGGTTACCCGTCAATCACCTTGCCAGCAGGCTATAGCGGTATTTTGCCATTGGGTGTTAGTCTGGTTGGCTTACCCTGGTCTGAACCACAATTACTGGCGCTGGCCAGCCTGCTGGAACAAAAACTGGCAGCTTATCAACGTCCGGGGTTTATGGCAGAGCTTAATGATCAACCATCAAGATGATCGGGTTTTGACTTCTTTGCCGCCGGGGCGTAATCTTAGCGGCAATTTCATCTGGTAAGATAAACTTAAAATAACACGGCAGCTGACACAGACCCTATGTTAAGCACTTTGGTACAACAGCAAAAATACTGGACTATCCCGCTGATGGTCAGCCTTGCTTTGTCCTGGTGTTTACTGCTGTGCAGTGGTTTAGTGAATCAGGCACATGCCAAGGTCAATGACCATCCGCAGCAGTCTGTCGCGCAGCTTGCAACAACGCCGCCTTGTCATGGTCAACTGCCCGTATCCGGCATTGACGACACCGAACTGCCAACGCTGACAGCCCAGCACGATAATTGTTCCGGTTGCGATACTCAGGCCACTCAGCTGGATCCGCTGTCGCTACCGGCTATGGTGCTTTTAGTCAGTTGGTTGCATGTTGCCGAAATCTGGCCAGTTAACCAACCTGCTAATAATTGGTTTGCTCAGGCGCCACCGCCACGACCCTCAGTTCCACTTTATTTGCGCAAGAACCTGCTGCTGATTTGATACCAACCGTTTTCGCTACGGTTATTTTTGGTATGTCAAAAGCAGAGGTTTTACTATGTTTATCCCGGTTAAAAGCGCCATACTGGCCAGCTTGCCAGTATTATTATTTCTCCATAGCAATGTTATGGCAGCTCCTGCCCAGCAAAGCCCTGTTACAAAGCAAAGCCCACTGCAGCAATTAACTGCGTCTGCTGAACAAGCAACGGTGTATACCTGCTCAATGCACCCGCATGTGCGCTCTACTAACCCTGACGACCGTTGCCCTATTTGTGGCATGGCGCTGATTCCGGTAACCGTAGACGAAGCAGAAAATCACTCTGACCCATTTTCTGGCGAGCTTAGATTAAGTCCGCGTGCTTATGCGATGTTGCAACCTGAACTGACGCCGGTACGCCGGCAGCGGGCCGAGGGCAGTATTGCGCTGGTCGGGATGCTGGCGGCCGATCAGAGCCGGTTAAAAACCATCAGTGCCTGGACAGCCGGCCGGATTGACCAATTTTATCTCAGGAGCAGCGGGGTAGATGTTAAAGCCGGCGAGCCGATGGTAGAGATTTTTAATCCTGATTTAATTGTTATTCAGCAGGAACTGGTGCAGGCCAAGCAGCTTGGCGCGGCCCGCGGCACCAGCCTGGCTGCCGACAGCACCCTTGCGGCGGCACGGCGGCGCCTGCGCTTACTGGGGGTGCCTGCTACTCAGATTGACGCTATTTTACAAAGTGAAGATTTGCAGGATACAGTGACGATTAGTGCACCGGTGTCGGGCCGGGTGCTGGATAAACTGGTGAATGAGGGCGCTTATGTCAGTGCCGGCCAACCGCTGTTTACGGTGCTTGAGCTGGATAAAGTCTGGCTGGAACTGGAAGCGTTTGAGCATCAGCTGGCCGCAATTTATCCGGGACAGGCGCTGAGTGTGGAATTACTGGCACTGCCGGGCGAGCAACTGCAAGCTGAAGTATTGCTGCTGGAGCCGGTGGTGGATACCAACAGGCGTACTGTAAGGGTCCGGGCGTTGCTCGATAACCCGGATGGGCGCTTAAAGCCGGGCATGCTGGCCCGCGCAAGACTGATCGATAGCCTGGACGATGTCTTGCTAATCCCGGCATCAGCCGTGCTGCAAACCGGCCAGCGGGCGCTGGTGTATGTGCAATTGGCTGCAGACAACCCGACGTTCATTAGCCGTGAAATCACTCTCGGCCGGCGTTTTAACGGCCAGTATCAGGTGCTGTCCGGTCTTGCTGAAGGCGAGTTGGTCGTCAGTAAAGGCGCGTTCCGGCTGGATAGCGAGCTGCAAATACGTGGCCTGCCAAGTATGATGGCGCCGGATGGAGTAAGTTATGATCCGCATGCTGCGCATCTACCTAATCAAAGCCCTGGTGCTAGCAACGAGGCAGATACCCCTGAAAATGCCAGCACACCGCAGCCAGCAGAGGATGATTTTCGCTTAACCGCAGCAGAAGAAACAACATTGCTGGCCGCTTATCAGCAGGCATATCTGGCATTGACAGAAGATAATCTGAAGGCGTGGCAACAGGCCATGGCAGCGTTTCACCAGCAGGTGGTAGCGATTAACTGGCCGGAAAACTTCCCTGGTATAGTGCGGGCACTGACCGTGGGCGCCGACCAGCTACAGCAGGTGACCAGCCTGGCTGAGGCAAGGCAACAGTTTTACCGGCATAACCTGGGGTTATTAAGGCTGGCCGAGCTTGGCGTACTGGCTGCGGGCTGGTATCAGGCCTATTGCCCGATGGCCCGCGACGGCGAGGGCGCTGCCTGGTTGCAACCGCAGGCTGAGCTGTTAAACCCGTATTTTGGCCCGGCGATGCTGCGTTGCGGTGATATCCAGCAGCGGTTCGATGCTAAGGAGCACGATCATGCCGGCCACTGAGCAAAAGGTTAAATCATTGTTCGACCGTATGCTGGCTGGCTGCTTGAAACAGAAACTGCTGGTGGTACTGCTAACTGGCTTGCTGTTAGTTGTTGGTGCTGCCTATGCGCCTTTCGGCTGGCACAGCGGTATGCCGCTTAGCCCGGTGGCGGTGGATGCCATTCCGAATTTGGGTGAAAACCAGCAAATCGTTTTTACCGACTGGCCCGGCCGCTCGCCGCAGGATGTGGAAGATCAGCTTAGCTATCCGCTTAGTGTCGCCTTAATGGGCGTGCCGGGCGTAAAAGACGTTCGAACCCTGTCGATGTTCGGCTTTTCCAGCATTGCCGTTATTTTTGATGAAGATATTGAGTTTTACTGGGCGCGCAGCCGCTTGCTGGAAAAACTGGCCAGTTTACCGGCCGATACCCTGCCAGACGGGGTGCAGCCTGCGCTCGGGCCCGATGCTACCGCCCTGGGTCAGGTGTTCTGGTACACCCTGGAAGGGCGCGACCCGGCCGGCAACCCTACCAGCGGCTGGGATTTGGAAGAAGTTCGCTCGGTGCAGGACTGGTACCTGCGCACCGGCTTACTGGCAGCAGAAGGTATCAGCGAAGTGGCCTCGATTGGTGGCTATCAGCGGGAATACCAGATTGAAGTCGACCCGGACTTACTGCGCATTCATCAGGTAACCCTGGCTGAGGTTAGCGCCGCGGTTATGGCGGCTAATCTGGATGTCAGTGCCGGCAGCCGGGAAATCAATGGCGTTGAATACCTTATTCGTGGCGTTGGTTTTATTAAAAACTTGCAGGATATCGAGCAGGCGGTGGTGCGGTTAGCTGCCGATCTGACCCCTATCCGGGTAGCCGATGTGGCCCGGGTGCAGTTCGGGCCGGCGGCCAGACGCGGTGCGCTGGATGTTAACGGTGCCGAAGCCGTTGGTGGCGTGGTGACGGTGCGCGAAGGCTACAACCCGCGCCAGGCAATTAGCAATGTGAAACAACGCTTGCAGGAAGTTAGCCGCGGCTTACCGGCCAAAGCCGTGATTGACTGGCAGCACACTTCCGTGGCCGAGGTTGATGCCTTTGCCCGCAGCCGGAAACTGCCGGTGTGGCAGGGGCGGGATGAGGCAGTGCAACAGGCCTGGCAGACTTTTTTACGCAGTGAGCCGCCCCAGGCCTGGCCTGCCTGGTTAACCCTGAGCCAGCTAACGGTAGTACCCTTTTATGATCGCAGTGAGTTAATTGCCGAAACCCTGGGTACCCTGCAGGACGCACTAACTCAACAGCTGTTGATCACCATGGTGGTAGTGCTGGCGATGCTGCTGCATTTACGGGCAGCGCTGGCGGTAAGTTTAATGCTGCCTGCAGCAGTGCTGCTAAGCTTTATTGCCATGAAGCTGCTGGCAATAGACGCTAACATCGTCGCGCTGGCCGGTATTGCCATTGCGATTGGTACCATTGTCGATATGGGGATTATTGTCAGCGAAAACCTGCTGCGCCAACGCCAGCGTCAGCCGGATTTGCCAGCCACTGAGGCAGTGTTACTGGCAGGCAAGGAAGTGGGGCCGGCTATTCTTACTGCCATTAGCACTACCGTAATCAGCTTTTTGCCGGTATTTACCATGACCGGCGCTGAAGGCAAGCTATTTGGTCCGTTAGCCTACACTAAAACCTTTGTGTTGCTGGCGGCGGCGTTACTGGCGTTAACGGTGTTACCGGTGCTGCTAAACTCATTATTCAATTGGCGTAAGCAGGATGTAAGCCATGGCTGGCGCTACTGGCTGCTGAACAGCCGGCGTTGGTGGTTATTAGCGGCACTGGTTGTGCTTGTTGTCTGGCTGGGTTCAGCGCTGCTGTGGCTGGCGACAACACTGTATGCCCTGGTGTTGTTGTGGCAACAATATAAGGCGCCGTTACTTACCAGGTTTAGTGAGCAGTGGCCGGCTTTTGGCCGCTATCGCAGCCACTGGCAGCAGCTTGCTGGCCGTTTACCGCTAACGGCCTGGCGGTTCGGCCACGGCTTACTGGTAATAGCGGTACTGTTGAGTGTGGTGACCTTGCTCAGTCAGGTCTGGTTGCCACTCGGGCCGATGCAAGGTGCCCTGGCGAACTGGGGCTTTGTGCTGTTGCTGCTGGCTTTGGTGCTCGGGTTTTTCTTCGTTTTTCTATGGGTTTACCCAACTTTACTTAAGGGCTGTTTACGGCTGAAGTGGTTATTTCTGCTGCTGCCACTGCTGTTAGTGGGGTATGGCAGTACCGTTTGGCTTGGTGCGCAGCATACCTTAAGCTGGCTGCCCGGGCTTTCTGAAAAACTGACCCAACGCTACCCTGGCCTGGGCCGTGAGTTTATGCCGGCGCTGGACGAGGGGGCGTTTTTGTTAATGCCAAGCCTGATGCCACATGCCTCGATAGCGGAAGCGCTGGCGGTATTGCAGCAACAGGACAAGGCCATCGCGGCCATACCTGAAGTGCGTTCGGTGGTCGGGAAAATTGGCCGGGCTGATACAGCGCTGGACCCGGCGCCACTGGGCATGATTGAGACGGTGATCCAGTATCACAGCGAATTTAAAACCGATGCCAATGGCCGCCGGCTGTACTTTCGCTTTGATAAGCTCAGCAATGACTTTGTGCGCGATGACGCTGGCGAACTGATTGCCGATAGCAGGGGCAGGCCTTACCGACAGTGGCGTGAACACATCAGCTCGCCAGATGATATCTGGCAGGAGATTGTGCAGGCTGCGCGGCTGCCGGGGGTAACCTCGGCACCGAAGCTGCAGCCAATAGAGACCCGCTTACTGATGCTACAAACCGGTATGCGGGCGGCGATGGGGGTTAAGTTGTCGGCGCCGGATCTGGCGACACTTGACCAGTTGGCGCAGCAGCTGGAAGTATTACTGCGCGAAGCACCAGGCGTGCAGCCCGCTTCGGTTAGTGCCGAGCGGGTAGTCGGCCAGCCATATCTGGAAATTCACCCTGACCGTGAAGCCATTGCCCGCTATGGTCTGAGTATGCAGCAAGTGCAACAAACACTGGCCAGCGCTATTGGTGGCATGGACGCCGGACGCTCGGTTGAAGGGCGCGAGCGTTATGGAATTACCGTGCGTTATATGCGGGAGCGGCGCGATACGCTGGAACAGCTGTCGGAGGTACTAATCGATACCCCGGCCGGCTACCCGGTACCGCTAACCCAACTGGCCGACATTCGCTATCAGCGTGGCCCGCAGATGATCCGCTCAGAGAACACTTTTTTAACGGCTTATGTTACTTTTGGTAGCAAACCAGGCTGGGCAGAAGTAGAGGTGGTTGACGCGGTGGCGGCGTATCTGGACAGTACCCTGCAAGCGGGTGACTGGCAACTGCCCGCTGGCGCCAGTTACAGCTTTGCCGGCAGCTTTGAAAACCAACAGCGGGCGGCTACCACCTTGCTATGGGTGGTGCCGCTGTCGTTACTGCTGATTTTTATGCTGCTGTATCTGCAGTTCCGGCGGGTGAGTAGCACCCTGATTATCTTCAGCAGCATCGCTGTCGCCTGGGCCGGCGGCTTTATTATGCTCGACTGGTTTGCCCAAAGCTGGTTTTTAAATTTCAGCCTGTTTGATACTAACCTGCGCCAACTGTTTCAGTTGCAGTCGTACAATTTAAGCATTGCGGTATGGGTCGGCTTTCTGGCGCTATTTGGCATCGCGGTGGATGATGGTGTGGTGATGGCCAGTTATCTGAAACAGCAATTTGCCGATGCCAGGCCGGCAAACCGCTCTGAGGTAAGAACCCTGGTAATACAGGCCGCCATGAAACGTATTCGCCCTTGCCTAATGACCTCGGCTACCACCATTTTGGCGCTGTTGCCGGTGTTAACCGCTACTGGCCGTGGTGCGGATTTAATGATCCCCATGGCGATACCAACCTTAGGTGGCATGCTGTTTGTGCTGCTTAGTGTGCTGATGGTACCGGTGTTGTATTGTGCGGTGGAAGAGAGGAGGGTTTCCCCTGAGTAAGAAGTCGCGATCGACTGCAATACCCCATTTGGCTTGCCACAGCAACTCGTTCGAGCTGACGCCCTCACTCAGACACTCTGTGGCAACCAAATCGGGTTTCCAGTCTCACGCTTCAGCTAGCAAGCGAGAACCGGATTACCCTAAGCCGACTGAACAACGCTAAACTAAGCCAACAGCACAAAGCCAAAGAACGCCAGTATCGCTGCCATTAACGCATAAGGGAACTGGGTTAGCGCGTGGCTCATCAGGTTACAGCCTGAGCCTTGCGCAGCCAGTACCGTTGAATCACTGTAAAAGCAAGCCTGACTGCCAAAAGAGCTGGCTGACAACAGGGCGCCGATTACCAGTGGAATATTGGCATCCACCGCGATGGCCAATGGCATAACAATTGGAATAGACACCGCAAAAATACCCCAGCTCGAGCCGGTAACAAACGCCAGCAATGCCATGGCGACAAATACCAGCGCCGGTAACATCTGAGCTGTCATATACGGCGACAGGTTTTCGATGACATAAAGCGGCAAGCCCAATTGATCACATACATCTTTAAAGGTAAAGGCCGCAATTACCGTACAAATAGCCGGCAGCATGGTTTTAAAACCGTGCATCATCAGCTCCATCATCTCGGTGAAGGGCATCAGCCGCTGCGCCATATACATCGGAATAGTTACAATAAAGGTCAGGATCAGCGCCGGCCATATTTCGGCTTCAAACCAGATGGTAAAGCCAATCAGCATTAGCATCGGCAGTAAAAAGTTATATAGCTTGCCGCCTTTTTTGTCCGAAGCATCAAACTCCTCTTCAAAAGCCTCCATCGCAAAATCATCGCTGATGTGGGTATGGGAGGCTGCTGTTTCGGCCGGCGCATCGATATTACCACTGGACAGTTGGGCAGCCAGTTCGGCTTTTTTCATTGGGCCTACTAAAGGCACTACCCCTAAAATGACCAACGGCACCAGGATCAGCGCCAGCCAGGCGTAAATCATATAGGGAATGGCCGAGATATAGGTTTTAATGCCGTTCGGATCGGTCTCCGGCGCTATACCATTGGCCACCAGTAAGCCGCCAAAAAAAATCGCCCAGGTAGAAATAGGCACCAGCACGCACATCGGGGCGGCAGTCGAGTCGACTACGTAGGCCAGCATTTCCCGCGATACCTTGTATTTGTCGGTAATACGTTTCATGGTTTCGCCTACGGTCAGGGCATTTAAGTAATCATCAATAAAGATAATTAGCCCCAGCAAGTAAGTCATAAACAGGGAAGGTTTGCGGCCACTGGCATATTGCTGCGCCATCCGGCCAAAGGCAAAGGCACCGCCGGTGTGCACCAGCAGGGCAATTAAGGCACCAAATCCGCCACAGACTAAAATTAACCAGCCAATGGTTTCATCCTGCATTACCCGCACTGAGGTTTCGCCTAAATTAAATAAGGCGTCCGAGGGCGATATCAGCACCAAGCCCGCTGCTGCGCCCAGAACTAATGCCAGAATAGGGCGTTTTAACCAGATAGCAAAAGCTAATACGACAAAGGCAGGAACTAAACTTAACGCACTGGGCGCAATCGCGGCCGCTTCGACCGCCGCAGCAACGGGTTCGGCAAGACTTTCCATTGGGTTATCTGCTGACATTTTTTATTCTCTAATAACAACTCCGTTAAACCGGAGCCGGGTTGGTAAACCGTTGCAGCAGATCTGACAACGCAACGGAGCGCACAATTATTACAGTCTGATTATAGATATCGCGATGATGGTTTCAGTTAGCAGAAAACCACGGCGCAATAATATCAAAAAATTACTTTTCTACCAGAAAATTGTCTGGCAGAACTACTTGCAGGGAGCAAACCAGCAGTAACTGTCATGAAAATTTACAAGGTCTGGTAGTGTTCAGCAGAAAAACCTTTAAAAACATATTGATAAAAATTGGCCTGGAAAATGCTTTATATCGGGAGGAAAGCGAATATAAGCGGTTATTCGCCCTTTTGTTCCAACAAGGAGATTAATATGAACAAATTATGTAAGGGTATGTTGGCGGGTGCCGCACTACTGGTTGCGCCATTTACTCAGGCAGCAGTAATAGAGTGGACTTATGAAGTAAGTATTGAATGGACAGGCGCAGATTTTAGTACAGGCAATGGTGATGCTTCGTGGGATGATACGCTGATAAGCTGGGGTGCAGCCGGCGGTAATTTTAATAGTGCTCCAAACAACCGTAGTGCATTGCAAATTAGCGACTCTCCAGCCGTGGGAAATATATTTACAAACGATATGACCCCAACACAAACTAACACTATTACCCATTTTAACAATTCGATTTCCAATACTTTTTCTACGTTAGAGCAAGCAAGCTTATTGGCAACATTAAACTTAACGGCGATAAATCCTTTCGTTGGTGATCCGATTGAGTTTACTACAACCTTCGCAATAGATTTTATTGAAACACCTAACACCAGTCCTTGTGGTTTCCCGGTAGATACCGTGTGTGATGATATTTTCGTTATTCAATTTGGTGCGTTAAACACTGAGTTTGTTTACGATGGCGTGACTTATTTCGCCAGTATCGTTGAGTTATCAGGTAACTTAACTGCGCTGCCTGATGCTACTTGTGCCACTGCCGGTGTTGCTAATGGTTGTTTAGGTTTTACTACTCCGGAAAATACTTTTACTCCGGCACAGTTTGGTTTCTTTATTACCACGCGTCCGGTAAATGTACCTGAGCCAGCTATGTTAGGTTTGTTTGGTTTAGGTTTGTTAGGTTTAAGAGCTTTCGGTCGTCGCCGTTCAGCTAAAAAATAAGTGCTTAAGCTTTTAACTAAACACAGTACTCAGATTTAGTTAAGACATAAGTAGATAAAAAACCGGAGCTTGCTCCGGTTTTTTTATGTCTAAACATCATATTACTTCGTTAACATTTTCGATATAGAGCAGTTGTCGGGCGCGCTATAAGGTTGTAACTCAAGCAACTGCCTTTGCCGATATGCTATTTGGGTGTCACTATGGTTTACATCTATTTAATTTTTTTTATAAAAATTCGTTACAAAACATGGGGGTGAAAACTGGCCCGGATAATGCTCTGGTTATGTTGGATGCGAATACCGACCGGTGTTCGCGCCTTTGTTCTAACAAGGAGATTAATATGAACAAATTATATAAGGGTATGTTGGCAGGTGCGGCTTTATTGGTTGTGCCATTTGCTCAGGCTGCAGTAATAGAGTGGGATTTCAATGTTACTACGGAGTGGACCGGGGCTACCTTTGATGGTGGCAACGCCAATGAAATCGTCAACGCGTCACTGGTTAGTTGGGGTGCGCTTGGTGGTGATCATACTGATACCACCCAAAACGCTTCAAACTCACGTAGTGGGTTGCAAATTACTGATTCACCGGCAACGGGTAATATTTTTACCAACGATATGACACCATCGCCAACCAACACGATAACGCATTACAACAACACACTTGCTAATACTTTCGGCACGTTGCTTACTGCTGGTGTCAGAACGACCCTGAACTTAACACCGACTAACCCGGCGGGCCCTGCTGCACCAACCTTTATGACGGACTTTTTTGTTGATTTTATTGAAACCCCAAACACAAGTCCCTGTAACTTCCCAAGTGCTACGATTTGCGATGATATCTTCGTAATTCAGTTTGGTTCTTTAAACAGTGAGTTCATTTATGATGGTGTAAGTTACTTTGCCAGTATCGTCGAATTATCTGGTAATTTAACGCCACAGCCTGACGCGACTTGCGCCAGAGCTGGTGTGGCAAATGGTTGTTTAGGTTTTACTACCGCTGAGAGTACTTTAACCCCAGCTCAGTTCGGTTTTATTATCACTACCCGTCCGGTTAATGTTCCTGAGCCAGCCATGTTAGGTTTGTTCGGTCTGGGCTTGTTAGGTTTAAGAGCTTTCGGTCGTCGCCGTTTAGTTAAAAAATAATTAACCAAAGCCTTAAAAAAACAAAACCGGAGCATGCTCCGGTTTTTTGTTAAATGTACAGTGATAACCTGGTGTTAAAGTGCCGTTATTTCAGTATGCTGAGTCTGCAGCTTCACTATAGCTTGCTCTAACTCAGTTTGTTTAGCACGCTCTTTGACAAGCACAGCCTCCGGTGCTTTAGCCACAAACCCAGGGTTGTTCAGCTTGCCGCTAACCCGCGCCAGTTCCTGATTGGTTTTTTCCAGTTGCTTGTTAATCCGGCTAAGTTCTGCCTCTTTATCAATTAAGCCAGCCATCGGGATCAGTAAATCCATGTTGCCAACTAACTGGGTAGCACTGGCCGGGGCTTTCTCATCGGTCGCTAACACGTTAACCGTTTCCAGTTTCGCCATTACCATTAAAAAGTTTTGGTTTTGCTGTAAACGGCGCTGCTCTTCGCTGTTCAGATTACGTAGCAGCACATTGAGCGGCTTGCTGGGCGCTATGTTCATTTCGCCGCGCACATTGCGAATGGCAGTGATCACCGCTTTTAACCATTCCAGATCAGCCATGGCGGTATCATCGGCTAAGCTTTCATCGAACTGTGGATATGCCTGCAGCATTATGCTGTCTGCAGTGCTTTCGATAACAGCGCCGGCCAGCGGTTTTACCGACTGCCAGATGGTTTCGGTAATAAACGGCATGATCGGGTGCATTAAACGCAACAAACTTTCCAGCACAGTAATCAGGGTATGGCGGGTACCGCGCTGCTCCGCCTCATTACCTTTGAATAATACCGGTTTGGTCAGCTCAAGATACCAATCGCAGAATTGATTCCAGGTAAACTCATACAAGGCGGTTGCTGCTAAATCAAAGCGATAGCTGTCGATATAGTGGCCAACTTGTTTTACCGTTTGCTGATACTGCGCCAGGATCCACTTATCGGCCAGTGACAGCACTTTGGGCTCGCTGCCAAAACCGCAATCTTTGTCTTCGGTATTCATCAGCACATAACGGCTGGCGTTCCAAAGCTTATTGCAGAAGTTACGATAGCCCTCCAGCCGTTTCATGTCCCAGTTGATATCACGGCCGGTGGAAGCAAGAGAGGCCAGGGTAAAGCGCACGGCGTCAGTGCCGCTGGCGCTAATGCCATCCGGAAACTGGTTGCGGGTGCGTTCAGCAATTTTTTCGGCATCTTTTGGTTGCATCATATTGCTGGTGCGTTTAGCCAGCAAATCGGCCAGGCTGATACCGTCAATCATATCCAGCGGGTCAATCACGTTGCCCTTGGATTTAGACATCTTGTCGCCATTTTCGTCACGAATAAGCCCGGTGACATACACAGTTTTAAACGGTACCTGCGGCTTACCATTTTCATCTTTAATAAAGTGCATGGTCATCATGATCATCCGGGCAACCCAGAAGAAAATAATGTCAAAACCGGTTACCAGTACATCGGTTGGATGAAAGGTTTTTAAATCGTCTGTTTGCCTGGGCCAGCCCAGGGTGGAAAAGGTCCACAAGGCCGAGCTAAACCAGGTATCAAGTACGTCGTCATCCTGACGCAGTGGTAAGTCAGCTGCTAATTGGTAAGTGCTGCGTACTTCTTGCTCGGTGCGGCCAACATATACTTTGCCATTGTTATCGTACCAGGCTGGAATGCGGTGGCCCCACCAAAGCTGACGGGAGATACACCAATCCTGAATGTCACGCATCCAGCTGAAATACATGTTTTCGTATTGCTTGGGTACAAACTCAATCTGGCCGGTTTCAACCGCTTCAACTGCGGTTTTAGCCAGTGGTGCTACCCGGACATACCATTGATCAGTTAGCAACGGCTCTATGACCACACCACTGCGATCGCCGTAGGGCAGGGTATTAGTTAAGTTCTCAACTTTTTCCAGTAAGCCGGCTTCTTCGAAAGCCGTGACGATAGCTTTGCGGGCAGCATAACGATCCAGCCCCTGATAAGCCTGTGGAATAGCGGCCGTCATTGCCGGGTTAAGTTCACCGTTACTATGGAAACATTCACCGTCACTGCGAATAGTTGCGTCCGGAGTAAGAATGTTAATCATTGGCAGCAGGTTGCGTTTGCCCACTTCATAATCGTTAAAATCGTGCGCCGGAGTAATTTTTACGCAGCCGGTGCCTTTGTCTTTATCGGCATGTTCATCAGCGATAATCGGAATACTGCGGTTAACAAGAGGCAGCAGTATCTGTTTACCAATCAATGCCAGATAACGCTCATCAGCCGGGTTTACCGCCACGGCAGTATCACCCAGCATGGTTTCCGGCCGGGTAGTGGCCACTACCAGATAGTTTTTACCATCTTCGGTCAGGGCACCATCGGCCAACGGGTAACGCAGGTGCCACATCTGGCCTTGCTGTTCTTTGTTTTCTACTTCCAGATCAGAGATAGCGGTGTGCAGTTTCGGGTCCCAGTTAACCAGACGCTTGCCACGGTAAATTAAGTCGTCCTGATACAGCCGGACGAACACTTCCTGCACCGCTTCAGATAAGCCTTCGTCCATGGTAAAGCGTTCCCGCTCCCAGTCGACAGAGTTACCTAAACGACGCATTTGCGAGGTAATAGTACCACCGGACTGGGCTTTCCAGTCCCAGACCTTCTCAATAAAGGCTTCACGCCCCAGTTCGTGGCGGCCCGGTAAGCCAGCGGCCGCTAATTGGCGCTCTACCACCATCTGGGTGGCAATACCGGCGTGGTCACTACCAACCTGCCATAAGGTATTTTTACCGCGCATCCGCTGATAGCGGGTCATTGCATCCATGATGGTCTGCTGGAAAGCATGACCCATATGCAGGCTGCCGGTAACGTTTGGTGGCGGGATCATAATGCAGTAACTGCCGTTACCGGTATCGCCGGCCGGTTTAAAATAGCCTTTACTTTCCCATGCGCTGTACATGGCTTGTTCTATCTGACTGGGATTAAATGTTTTTTCCATGAGAGTACCTGTTGTTCAGTCGGCGTTGACGGTAGCTGGAGTAATACCCGACTGACGATATTGCTTATAACGTTGCCGTGCCTGCGCTTTATCAGCGGCCCCGGCCGGAACAAATTCGATGATGTCGGCAAACCGGTTGGCAAAAGCCGGTATATCAGATGCCAGATTAATTAATACCTGCCTGCTTTGTTTCGGTGGCTGCCAGCTTATTTCAACTGGCGCACCACGCGCCGGACCTTCACCGCTAAGGTTATGCGGCACAAAGCTGTCGGCGTCAAACTGCCATAGCAACTGGTCAATTAGTTCGGCATCTTGCTGGCTGGCAGTATAAACAAAAACCCGCTGGTTAGCGCGGTAAAAGTTAGCGCACAGCTGGCATGCCAAAGTAAAATGAGCTGGCGGGTCGCTCAGCTCATTTTCGGGTAACTGCTGGCTATCAGCCAGCACATAAAAGGTAACCGCCATCAGTGATCCTGGTTGTGACCGGCCCGGTTAATTAAAAACTGAGTTAGTAACGCCACCGGCCGGCCGGTAGAACCTTTGTCTTTGCCACCACTGCGCCAGGCAGTACCGGCAATATCAAGGTGAGCCCAGTTATATTTGCGGGTAAATTTCGATAAGAAACAGGCTGCGGTGATAGTACCAGCGGCGCGGCCACCCAGGTTGCTGAAATCGGCAAAGGGGCTTTCCAGCTGCTCGTGATAATCATCCCATAGCGGCAGGCGCCAGGCGCGATCGCCACTTTGCTCTGAGGCATTTAGAATTTCATGTGCCAGCGGGTTATGGTTACTGAGCAGGCCAGAGGCGTGTTTACCTAAGGCAATTACACAGGCGCCGGTTAAGGTGGCCACATCAATCACCAGTTCCGGATCAAACCGTTCAGCATAGGTCAGCGCATCACACAGCACTAAGCGGCCTTCGGCATCGGTATTTAATACTTCAACCGTCTGGCCTGACATGGTTGTTAAAATATCACCAGGCCGGTAAGCGTTGGCATCGGGCATATTTTCTGCGGCAGCCAGAATAGCAACGATATTAACGGGTAAACCCAGAGCGATAACCGAATGCATAGTGCCGAGCACTGAGGCTGCACCGCACATATCATATTTCATTTCGTCCATGCCATCGCCTGGCTTTAAACTGATACCGCCGGAATCGAAGGTCAGGCCTTTACCAATTAACACCATAGGTGCGCTGTCATTGCCGGCGCCATTATATTTAATAACTGACATTTTCGGGCCATTAACCGAGCCCCGGCCCACGGCCAGATACGAATTCATGCCATGACTGGCCAGCTCTTCAGCGCCCAGCACTTCAACACTAACTTTGTCTGTTAACTCTACTAATGCCTGCGCCTGCTCGGCCAGATAAGCCGGGGTACAAATGTTAGGCGGCATATTGCCAACATCTTTACACTGTTTAATACCAGCCGCGATGGCCAGGCCTTGCTCTACCGCACGCTCGCCAATGGTTAAATCGCGCCTTGTCGGCACGTTAAATACAATTTTGCGCAGCGGCCGGCGGGTTTCATCTTTTTTACTTTTTAAGCGGTCGAATACATACAGGCAATCCTGAGTGGTTTCCACTGCATGGCGCACTTTCCAGTAGGTATCACGGCTTTTAACATGTAATTCAGATAAAAAGCACACGGCTTCCATCGAGCCGGTTTCATTCAGGGTACTGATGGTTTTGGCGATGATCTGGCGGTACTGACGTTCGTCTAATTCCCGCTCTTTGCCGCAACCCACCAGCAATACCCGTTCGCTCAACACATTAGGCACATGATGTAATAACAGCATCTGGCCTGGCTTACCTTCTAAATCGCCACGGCGCAACAAATTGCTGATATAACCTTCGCTGATTTTATCCAGCTGCTCTGCTACTGCGGAAAGACGACGTGGCTCGTACACGCCAACAACAATACATGCACTGCGCTGTTTTTCCGGACTTCCGCTTTTAACGCTGAACTCCATACTTACTCCTGATTCTGAGAGACTGTGCTACTATAGCCGTTAACAATTGTCATGGTGCTATAGCGCCAGTTATTTACCAGGCTGAATTCTACCGTGAATTGAGAAAAAAGCTCGGTTTTCCCGGTACTTTGCCTGATAATAATTGCTATAAATATCAAGTTTACTTAAAAATTGCCAGGTTTCCAGCAAAAAGACAGGTTTTAGGGGGCATTTTTGATTATTTTTCGCTATCTGATTGGGGAGGTATTTCGCGCCCAATTGGCTGTCTTTGTTATTCTTACCAGTATTATTCTTAGCCAGCGCTTTGTGAAAATTCTGGCTGATGCTTCTGAAGGCGATATACCAGGCCAACTGGTAATGAGCATCGTTGCCCTGAAATTACCTCAGCTTGCCGTTATTATCCTGCCATTAAGTGCATTTCTGGGTATTTTGGTGGCTTACGGCCGGGTGTATGCCGACAGTGAAATGACGGTATTACATTCTACCGGGGTAAGTGAGTGGTATGTTACCCGCCTGACCTTGTTATTGTCGGTAATTATGGCGATATTAGCCGGCAGCGTTACCCTGTACTTAAGCCCCTGGGCTACTGAGCGTGAGTATCAGTTGCTGGAAAAAGCAGACAGTAATGTAGGGTTGTTTTCGCTGGTGCCTGGCCGTTTTCAGCATACCGCTAACGAACAAGCGGTTATTTTTGTGCAGGAAATAAGCCGTTCAGGTAATAATTTATCCCGGGTATTTGTGGCACAAACTGAGTTGCACGGTGAGCAAACACAACATGCCATTGTGTATGCAGAAACCGGTGCGGTTAGCGAAGATGCCGCCACCGGCGCTCAGATGCTCGAGTTACAGCGGGGCCGGCGTTACTCGGGTGACGGTCGCTCGCCCGCCTACGAGGTTACCGAGTTTGGCCGTTATCAGATCCAGTTGCGTGAACAACAAGCCGAACAGCGCCGGCGCAAACTCAGTAGCTTAAGTACGCCTTTGTTATTGCAGGAAAATAGCGCAGAAGCCGCCGCCGAGTGGCACTGGCGGATAGCCATTCCGCTATCCATTCCCATTCTTACTCTGATAGCGGTACCACTAAGCCGGGTTAACCCGCGTCAGGGCAAATTTGGCCGGCTGCTGCCGGCGTTGCTGCTCTATCTGGGCTATTATGCCCTGTTGATTATTGGCCGCTCGGCGTTAGAGGATGGCAAAATACCGGTTGAAATGGGTATGTGGTGGCTGCATGGTGGCGCTTTGCTGCTGGGATTATTTCTGATAATGCGAAACCGGGCCGGCGCCCAGCGTTTTCGTGCCAGATTAGCGGGGCGCGGCTGATATGTTGAAAATTCTCGATTTATACATTGGCCGCACTATTCTGGCCACCTCGGCGCTCACTCTCAGTGTGCTTATTGTGCTATCGGCGTTGTTCAGGTTTATTGACCAGATGCGTTCTATTGGCCGCGGCTACTATGACATGGTGCACGCGGCGCTGTTTACCCTGTTTAGTATGCCAGGCGATTTAGTGTTGTTTTTCCCAATGGCTGCGTTAATTGGTGGCTTAATTGGTATGGGCATGCTGGCCAGTAGTAGCGAACTGGTAGTAATGCAGGCCGCCGGTATGTCGCGCTTAAATATCATAAGCTCGGTAATGAAATCGGCAATTGTGATGGTGTTGGTAGTGATGGCTGTAGCCGAGTGGGGAGCGCCGGTAAGTGACCGGGCTGCCCGCGAACTGCGGATTAAAGCTATTTCAGATGGCAATCTTTTTGCTGCCAGGCAAGGGGTCTGGGCTAAAGACGGTGACAGTTTCGTTAACATCAAAGAAGTAGACGACGCGGGTAATTTGTCCGGCCTGACCATTTATAAATTTGGCAGTGATTTGCAGCTTGAAACCGTGGTTAGCGCCAGCAGTGCGGCATATCGCAATCAGCAGTGGCGGCTGCAAAATGTGACTGAGTTAAGTTTTTCTGCAGAGCGGGTAGTGCAGACTAACCTGCCGGAGCAACAATGGCGGTCCAGTTTAAGCCCCGATAAACTGGGGGTGGTTACCATTAAGCCTGAAATGTTGTCACTGACCGGCTTAGCCCAATATGTTGAGTATCTGGAACAAAATGATCAGGAGGCCAGCCGCTATGAGCTGGCTTACTGGCGCAAAGCGCTGCAACCGTTATCAGTAGCCGTGATGTTGTTACTGGCGCTGAGTTTTATCTTCGGGCCATTGCGCAGTGTTACTATGGCAGCCCGGGTATTGTTAGGTATCTTAACCGGCTTTGGCTTTTTTATGAGTAACGAATTATTCGGGCCGTTGGCACTGGTGTATCAACTACCGCCGCTGGCCGGTGCCATGCTGCCAAGCCTGCTGTTTATGGCGCTGGCGATATACTTTATGCGCAAGAAGGTATAGCGAAAAAGGATTTAGCGGGCGCTTTGGTGCACGTTCAGGCTTTTGCTATGCTCTTTACTAATTACTACCATCTGGCTGGCGGTAAGTTGGTCCTGCAATGCCAGGCCCTTGCCCCAGCGCAGCCATAACCAGATGTTACCTAAGCCAAAAAGTGCCAGCAAGGCCCGGGCCAAAGCCTGCAATGGCGTTAATGGCAAGCCATTTTGCTTTATCACCACAATACGCCAGGCTCGCATACCAAGCGTTTGGCCGGCTTTGCACCAGAAATACACGTAAAAACCTAAAATAACCGCCACCAGATAAACAAAATACAGCCAGCGACGCAGCCCGGTATTCAGGTAATCGGCTATATCACTGTAGCCGCTCAGGTTAACCAGTCCTAGCCATACCAACAACTGTACCAGCAACATGGCGACGCCAGCGGCCAGCATCACCAGCGCTGCTAATACCAGTACATCATAAATTATTGCCGCTAAACGGCGGGCAAAACCGGCTCGGGGGGCATTGGCAAGCATGGTAAGGTCCTGTTTAAAAACTTTGGCAAGTTTAACACGGCCGCGCGTTTTTACGATCCCAGGCCTGGCTTTTTTCCGGCTTGCTGTAATTTTGTGCAATTAAAAGCCAATTAAAACAAACTGTCATAAAAGCGCTTGCTTACCTTAGGCAGCATCGTATAATGCCAGTGCTTTATGCATTTCCCCCTGTGCCTGGGTGGCGAAATTGGTAGACGCAGTGGATTCAAAATGCAATGCGTCTAAGATGGTGGTAGACATAACTCATTGAATAGTCTACGATTCAATAGTTATTAAAAGTGCAAAAAATTTGCAAAGTTTTGCAAAGTCCTGTTTCTGCACTAGTGACAGGGTAAAAAGACCTCTCAATGCCTGGGTGGCGAAATTGGTAGACGCAGTGGATTCAAAATTCACCGCTGTTATAGGGTTTTTTAATTTAAGTCTTTGTTTTTAAAACGATTAAAATTAAAGAATCTTGACAAATTAGCTGTTATAGTTTGTTATAGAACAACTTTGGCTCAGTGATGAAATTGGTAGACGTGCCGGATTCAAAATCCGGTCCTGGAAACAGGGTGTCGGTTCGAGTCCGACCTGAGCCACCAAATTAACGAAAACCGTCCTTTATGGGCGGTTTTTTTATTGCCCTTTTTTTGGGATATGCTATTTTCGGAAAATATTGGGAATATCATTGTCAGTAGTTTAAGGGTCTAATTATGGAAATAGTTATTGGTATCATCATTGTGGTGGTGATTTTGTTTGTTTTAGGTGGTATGGATAACAATAGACCTGTTAAAGATTGGTCTGATGACAAACTGAACAGAATGCATCCTAAGCTAATGAACGCTAGGCAGTATGAAAAGGCTGACGAAGTGAAGAAAGAAATTGAACGTCGGCAACAAGAGCGAAAAGCAGAAGAAATACTTAATCAGCTGCCCCAACAAGGCAGTTCCGAGATGGATATGCTGCATAAAATGGCCGCGAATATGGCCAAGCTTACCCAGACTGTCATGGCTGAGAACTCTTGCTCAGAAGAGGAAGCAAACGCTATCATTTCAAAGCGCATTGAAACCATAGAAGCAAACCTTAAAGCCCAAGGTTTGAGTGAAGATGAGGTAAGTGAACGAGCTTTGAAAGAACTCGGCCTAATCTGATAATCATTGGACTGTCATTAAATGCGCGGCTTCAGTTTTGAACTGATTGCCGCCTTGTTATTGTGCTTGAATCGAAAAATGGTTTCTAACTCAGCTGCTTTTTTTCTCTCCAAGGCAAGATAATTATTAACCTCTGTTTTAAGCTGCTTATTTTCGAGTTTTGGGCAAGTATCAAGCGCTTGTAATACCTCAGCAGCAGCTTTAATTTTTACCGGCTCAGGCACTCGTTTTGTAAGCGTATTCCACCAGTTATTTAGTGCGGCACTTAACCTGAACACAAAATCTAAAAACGCTCTGGCTTCCTGTTCGTCCTTTCTGGCCTGTTCTGCCTGATAGGTTAAAAAGTGCGTTTCAAGTTCAATCTCTTTATGTTTATCGGCGGCCATTTGATGCTGTTGCTGTAATAGCGCTAATTGCTGTTTTTCTTGCTGTGTTTTATGTTCGGCTTGCTCTGCTATTGTCTTAGCTTTTTTTGCCGCTTCAATCGCTTGTTTAGCCTGTTTTTTGAGTTGTTCGGTTTGTTCTTTGGCTCGGTTGTAAAAGCTAAACTTGCGTTGGTGCTTTGGTAGATCGACCTGTTTTCTGATCTCGGCTCTTACTTTCTGGCGCTCATCTGTATCGGGTAAAAATGCCAGTTTAAGATCCTGGCCTTTCAGGTGCTTGTTAGCGTGTTGGTAGAATAACTGCTGGATATACTCGCCAACTCGCTTGTTTTTATCTGCTGATAGCTGCTTATCTGTGCCGATTTCAGGCAGTTTATAAAATCGGGCATATTTATCGGCCAATAGCCTGATTTGCCTTGGCAGATCATATTTGCCGCTGGTCTGGTTATAACCATCAACAAAAATATGCACGTGGTTGCCGGTTTGATCTTCTGCCAGTTTTTCATTGGCGTGATACACGGCGAACATAATGGCAAAGTCTGGCAAATACTTCTCATAAAAACTGCTGATAATGCCCAGCATTGTCTGGCTGTCCAGTTCAACGCCGTTATGCACTGGTATGGTAAAAATGGCTTCGTGCGCCAATATGGTGCTGTTTGCTTGCAGGTTTGTTTTGTTGTTTAAGGCTATTCGCTCATTATGAGCTTTGGCATATCTCGCTACCGTGTTGAGTTTTTGCTTCACTCGTTTAATCGCCGGATCTCGCTCAGCAATGTCTCTGATCGCGTTAATCTGTGCTTCGGTTATCTCGGTCTTACTGTCGCTGATAATGCTGCTAAATGGCTCACCTAAACGCCTTAAACTGTATTTAAGGTTTTGGATATCCTGATCGGTTTTTTGCTTTTCTGTTGCAATGGCTTGAAGTTGATCAGGTGTGCCGCTTTCAATGGTATTTAAACGGTCGTTAATGCGTTTAATTTGTTTATCGGCATAACACTGGCGGATCTGTTTATCAGGGCTAAAACTGGTCAGGCGCTTGGTTTTTCCTGACATTAAATAGCACAGGTGCTGCAAATCAGGGTTGAACTGGGCTACGGTTTTTAACTCTTGTAGTGAGCATTGCAAGCTGTGCCTGATTGACTCTT
This sequence comes from Arsukibacterium perlucidum DSM 18276, assembly GCF_000382165.1. Classification (GTDB taxonomy): domain Bacteria; phylum Pseudomonadota; class Gammaproteobacteria; order Enterobacterales; family Alteromonadaceae; genus Alishewanella; species Alishewanella perlucidum. The sequence goes on from NZ_KB907704.1 coordinate 194,541, forward strand.
GCAGTTGTGCCAATCCATTTATGCGTTTTCGATTGCTGCTGAATGGTTTTTTATAGGACGTTTTACGGTAGTTGATAAACTTAAAAAGGGCGGTTGTTTCTCTCATAGTTAGTAATTTTTTTGTTATGCGAAAGTAAGTAATGGCTTTCGTTTAACCAAAAGAATTAGACCCGCGGTAGCGCCATTTATAGTGTCATAGAACTTTTGCGCAGCGAAAAGTGCAAGGGCGCTAAATAAATGGTTATTGAAAATCATTACTTATGATTTACATCTAACATATTGAATTAAAATGTCAAACGCCGAAAATTGTTGGTGTTGGTGTTGGTGTTGGTGTTGGTGTTGGTGTTGGTGTTGGTGGTTTGGTTAGGTGGATCTTATTTCTTTACTTTTTCACCGGCAAACCAAGCCCCTGTCTGGTTAAGACAAGATTATGGATTACTCGGTGCTTTTTCACCTTGGTCGATCTTGTTGCTGAACACATTCGACTGGACAAAACTTACAACCCTAGCAGCGGCTGCCTATCCTCCCTTTTGTCCGTGATCTCCTAATATTCTTTCCTTGCTGTACTGCCGCTTTTTTTTACCGTGATAGCGTTGTTGTCCCCTCTGTTCACATATTTAGCCTTTGCTGATTGAATACCCGAAACCACCCTCGCGGGTGCCGCCTAGGATCGTCCTTGTAAGCGGCCTGACCATTTACAGCCCAAGACATCTTGATTCCAAACTGTAAATGACGCTTTAAGCATGTATAAAAATACGTCATTAATTTACAGTTAACATATAAAAAACAAGTTTCAAGAGCCGATTTTGAAATATTATTTATTCTTCGTCGTCGTTGTCGTAATCGTCACCATCCGGTTCTTCTTGGTCAGCGCCAGACATAAGGCCTTTAAGGTGCAATGCACTTTGGAACTGGTCGTTTGAAAAAATATGATTAACGTCAGTATTGGCGATGGCGTCAGCGTAATAGTCCTCGATCATTTGCACTGAGGTGCCGCAATGCTGTGCAATTAAAAACAGAGTTTTACCTTCCTTGATTTTTTCGGTAATAAAAGTGTGTCGCAACTGGTAAAGGGTAATATCATCAACATTGTTGGCTTTGTACCAGTCTTTATAGCGGTTGCGGTCTTCTTTTAAAATATTGGTAAAGTCGGGAAATACGCCAGGCTCTCGACTAAATACGTGTATTGTGTCCAGACCGCGAATATTTTTCTGTATTTTGACAAACTGAATGACCCTGTAAGCATCTTCGCTGATGATTATTACACGGGGCAGGGTTTTGCTTTTAGTGACAACCAGCGTGTAAGCATCCACACCGCCGATTTTCTCCGGTGTAACGTCTGCAAATGTGATCTGTTGTAGCTCACCATAGCGCAGGCCAGTAAGGTGCAGTAATTTAATAAACAGGCTTAGCAGGATAAAGTTAATTTTACCTGTGGCGTTTTTAGACGTTTCTGATTTAACAAGAAAACGCTGATGTAAGGCTTTAATTTGTTCTGGCGTCAGTGCTTTGCGCTTGTTCTTTTCTGCAATGCGTGATTCTGGTAATTCGGGTTTAGCATCGATATATTCAGCGTCAATACAAAAGTCGAACAGCAGTTTAAAGGCGCGGTTGTAGTTCCTGACCATTGTCTCGGACATTTCGAGGTTATATACCCCGTAAAGCTCTTTACGCTTCAACTTTTTAATGTCGGTTTTACCAAACTTTTCGATAATTTTAAGCAAAAAGCGCTTGTTGTCTTTTAAGCCTTTGGCCTGACGCTGCTCTAAATGTTCGATTGTTTCCTGTGCGGCCTTTTCAACCGTGATAAAGCTGCGTGGTGCAAGATCGAGCCGGTTTTCACGAACCAGCTTTAACACCAGCATTTGCTCGTCCAGCATTTCTTTGGCTTTATCAAAATCAGTGGTTCTGGTGCTAACCTGCCGCCTTTTGCCAAACTGATCGTAATAGTCCATATACCATTTGGCTGAACCGGCTTGTTTATAAAGCCGCGCTTTTCCTGATCGGTGCTGGTAGGTCATCTGTGATAGTTTCTGTTATAGTATTTAAAAATGATTATAACAGTATGTTTTTAATGGTATAAAAATACAAGCGGTTAATTCAAAATCCACCGTTGGCGACAACGTGCCGGTTCGAGTCCGGCCCTAGGCACCAAAAATCATTTCTAGATCTTACACTTAAATCTATTGCATTTTAAGTCGGTAGTCGGTTGGGTTACCAGCTATAAAGTTCTGTATCGACATATAAAACCATTTTGGTAAGTAACTCTCTGTACAATCACTCCGATTCTGATAGATTTATCTGCTTTAGGTAATTGCATCTTTAAGTTTTATTGGAAGTACTATGGCCGTTAATCAGGGCAAAATAATTGAGCAACTGGAAGCTTTAGCCTCTGACCAAAACCAAAGCGAGTTTATCTACCGCTTTATGGAAGCCTTCAACTTCTCTCCCTCTACTATTAAACAGATTAGGCAAGGTGGGTCGAGAAACGTTGCGTCAGACTCGGGCCACGTGGGTATTAAAAATAAGCTGTATTTTCAGCCGTGCTTAGATTCAGCTCGGTTAGAAAGTGAATTCGATGCACGTATTTCAGATCCCTTAGTTACCAAACATAAAATTCGTTTTGTTATAGCAACGGATGAAAATCGAATTCTCGCTTGGGATACTCTTGCCAAAGATCGTTTAGATATTGATTTCGATGAGTTACCGCGCAATTACGGTTTCTTTTTGCCATTAGTCGGCTTAGAAAAAGCGATCATCGGTAATGAGAACCCTGCTGATGTTGCTGCTGCAGAAAAGATGGGGAAGTTGTTCGACCTTATCAGAGTCCAAAATGACTTAAGCCAACAAGAAGACCTTCATGCACTGAATGTCTTTCTAACTCGATTATTATTCTGCATGTTTGCTGAAGATACCGGTATTTTCCGGCCAGGCCAATTTACGCTAGCCGTTAAAAGCTTTACCGAAGAGGATGGAAACAACTTAGATGCCTTCTTGTACCAGTTGTTTACCGTATTAAACACACCTGAAGATGCCGAATTAAGGCAATCATTGCCGAAACACCTAGCGGATTTTCCCTATGTAAACGGTGGTCTTTTCGCCAGTGATGAGCCAATACCTGCGCTTGGAAAGAAAGGGCGAAGAACGCTATTAGACTGCTGCGCTATGAACTGGGGTGATATAAATCCTGATATTTTTGGCAGTATGTTCCAGGGCGTTATAGATGTTAATCAACGCAGTAGGCTAGGACAGCACTACACTTCGTACAGCAATATAATGAAGGTTATACAGCCGTTATTTTTGGAACCACTACGATCTGAGCTAGGTAGTTCACGTAAAAATGCAAAGGCCTTAAAAACATTGCTGGTGCGATTGGGGCGAATCAAAGTTTTTGATCCTGCCTGTGGTTCTGGCAACTTCTTGATTGTTGCATATAAAGAATTACGTCAGCTTGAAATGGAAGTGATAGAGGCCCTTCAGGTTCTGGAACGACAAGCAATATTTGTAACAGGAATACACCTTGACCAGTTTTATGGTATTGAAATAGACGACTTTGCTTGTGAAATAGCCCGGCTATCTCTGTGGCTAGCAGAGCACCAGCTTAACAACCAATGGCAAGAGATGTTTGGCTTAGCTCCGCCGACACTGCCATTGAGCTCGACGGGCCGAATTGTACAAGGTAATAGCCTAAGACTCGATTGGCATCTTATTTGTCCTAAGAAAGATGATGAAGAGGTTTATGTAATTGGCAATCCTCCCTTTCGAGGGCATGCCGGTAGAACAGTTTCCCAGCGCGAAGATATGCAGATTGTTTTCGGAAATGAATTATTACTAGGAAAACTCGATTATGTAACATGCTGGTTTTGGAAAGGAGCATCATATATTGCAAATTCCATTTCGCAACTATCATTTGTAGCAACAAACTCAATATGCCAAGGTGAACAAGTAGCTTTACTTTGGCAGCCAATTTTTGATCTAAATCTTAAAATTCATATAGCTTATCCGACCTTCAACTGGATTAATAACGCGCGAGATAAAGCTAAAGTACATGTTGTAATCGTGGGCTTGTGTCGTACAAATCAATACCCAGCAAAGCTTTTTCAGAAAATTGATGAGCTTTGGCATTGTAAACTAGCTGAGGGATCCCCACGAATTTGACCATAGTATCAGCTCTTTTCCATTTTGATTACTGCCCAGTCTGATTCAGCTGCCCAGAGCATGATTTGCCTTATTGCAGACTGGATCTGCTCAATGCTCAGCCCTAACTTTGCTACCTTGCATAGCCGCCTACCCAGGTAGTTAAACGACAAT
>NZ_KB907705.1 GCF_000382165.1 Arsukibacterium perlucidum DSM 18276
CTGAGCAATTTGGCCTCATTAGTCTTGATATTGCTAGGTGTAGGGCTGACCATAGCCAATCAACAACGCCGATTCCAGGCAAACAGTTATCGTGATAGACGAGTCTTGTCGTTTCACTCGCTTGGGTTAAGAGCGATGGCCAAACAGGTGATGTTTACAACAGCACAGTGGCGCAACACCTTGTGCCACTGTAAACACTTGCTTAATACGACGAGTTACAACATTGAATGCGGGGACTAAATTCGTGGGGATCCCTCAGACTCAGACCCCTTTTAGGTTATTTGGCGAGGAGTCGGGCTAATGCTTGTTTTACCTTGTCGTCGCTGTGTTCCAGTGCTTGTTGCAGCGAGGCGCGGGCGCTATCCGATAAGTTGTGTTGTTTAGGATTAGCCGCTGCTTTGGCCGGAGTTTTTACCGCAGGGCGGGTAATCTGGCCGTGCGGTGATACCTCAATATCGATTCCGGCTAAATCAGGCAAGATTTTTTGCCTGAAATTGTCTAGAATGGCATCGCGCTGCATCTTTAACCGGTTAGCCCAGCCTGGCGATTGACATAAAATAACCGCCCGCCCGGCATTAATGCTCGACACCTGGCAAAAACTCAGGTGCTCCAGCTGTAAAATATGGCATAACTCGGTATTTAATTTGCGAACAAGTTCATACTGTTGCTGCATGGTTGCCAGAGAGCTCTGGCCAAACAGCTTGGTTAAATCTTCGGGTTTATGGCTATAGCGTTTCATCAACAGCTTACTTAACTGGCTTATCAGCAGGCCGGCTAAGTGTAACAGGTTTTATCGGTGCTGCCACAGTTCGCCGGGCTTGAAACTCGCCCCGGTTGGCACCATATTCTGCCAATAGCCGCTTTACCGGCAGGCAGTAACCAACAACGACAATAAATAACTGGCCTTGCCAGGGCTGCAAAGCAGTTTTAACTTAAATGGTATCTGGATAATGTTTGGAAAATTTTTCGCCAAATTAGTTGGCAGCCGTAATGACCGCTTCCTGAAGAAACAGCAGAAATATGTGAAGCAAATTAATGCCCTGGAAGCCGAATACCAGGCCTTATCCGATGAAGCCTTAAAGCAAAAAACCGCTGAGTTTAAACAGCGGGTGCAGCAGGGCGCTACGCTGGAAGATATTCTGCCCGAAGCGTTTGCCACGGTACGTGAAGCCAGTACCCGGGTATTCAAAATGCGCCACTTCGATGTGCAGTTGCTGGGCGGTATTGTGCTGCACCAGGGCCGTATTTCTGAAATGCGTACCGGTGAAGGTAAAACGCTTACCGCCACCTTACCGGCCTACCTGAACGCATTAAGCGGTAAAAGCGTCCACGTTATTACCGTTAACGACTATCTGGCGCGGCGTGATGCTGAAACTAACGAGCCGTTGTTCAGCTTCCTGGGCTTAACCGTTGGCGTTAACGTGCCGGGTTTGGCTCATCAGGCCAAACAACAGGCGTATCAGGCTGACATAACTTACGGTACCAATAACGAATTTGGTTTCGACTATTTGCGCGACAACATGGCGTTTTCGCCGCAAGACCGGGTGCAGCGCGATCTGGCCTTTGCCATTATCGATGAAGTTGACTCTATCTTAATTGACGAAGCCCGTACCCCGCTTATTATCTCTGGTCCGGCCGAAGACAGCTCAGAGCTGTACAAAAAAATTAATGTGCTGGTGCCACAGCTGGAAAAACAGGAAAAAGAAGACGAAGAGGGTAACCACGGTGATGGTCACTTTACCGTCGATGAAAAAGCCCGCCAGGTATATTTAACCGAGCAGGGCCAGCTTAAAGTTGAAGATATGCTGCGCGAAGCTGGCATGCTTAGCGAAGAAGAAACCCTGTTCTCTGCTGCCAATATTACCCTGTTGCACCATGTTTACGCCGCACTGCGGGCACACCAGTTGTTTAAGCGCGACGTTGACTACGTAGTGAAAAACGGTGAAATTGTTATCGTCGATGAGCACACCGGTCGTACTATGGAAGGCCGGCGCTGGTCTGAAGGTTTGCACCAGGCAGTAGAAGCCAAAGAAGGGGTGCGTATTCAGAACGAAAACCAGACCCTGGCTTCTATCACCTTCCAGAACTATTTCCGCTTATACAATAAACTGGCCGGTATGACAGGTACCGCCGATACTGAAGCCTTTGAATTCCAGCAAATTTATGGCCTGGAAACCATTGTAGTGCCAACCAACCGCCCTATGGTGCGTAACGATATGGCCGACCTGGTGTACTTAACCGCTGAAGATAAGTACAACGCCATTATTGAAGACATTATTAAAGCCCGCGACGCCAAACGACCGGTGCTGGTGGGTACCGCCTCTATCGAAAGCTCCGAGTACCTGTCTGGTTTATTAAATAAAGCCAAAATTAAACATCAGGTGTTAAACGCCAAGTTTCACGCCAACGAAGCGCAAATTATTGCTGATGCCGGCCGGGCCGGTACCGTTACTATTGCCACCAATATGGCCGGCCGGGGTACCGATATCGTCTTGGGCGGCAGCTTACAATCAGAAATAGCGGCGCTGGAGGATAAAACCGCCGACGCCATAGCGAAACTTACTGCTGACTGGCAAGTGCGCCACGATGAAGTTATAGCCGCTGGTGGTTTACATATTATTGGTACCGAGCGTCACGAATCGCGGCGCATCGATAACCAGCTGCGAGGCCGGTCAGGCCGGCAGGGTGATCCGGGTTCATCACGTTTTTATCTGTCGCTGGACGATGCCTTAATGCGTATTTTTGCCTCAGACCGGATGGCCGGCATGATGCGCCGCTTAGGCATGGAAAAGGGCGAAGCCATTGAACACCCATGGGTTAGCCGTGCTATAGAAAACGCCCAGCGCAAAGTAGAAGCCCGCAACTTTGATATTCGTAAGCAGTTGCTGGAATTCGATGACGTTGCCAACGACCAGCGTAAAGTGGTGTACGAACAGCGTAACGAACTGCTGGATGCTACCGACATCAGCGAAACGGTCAGTGCCATTCGCGAAGACGTAGTAGACTCAGTGATCAGCCAGTATATTCCGCCGCAATCCTTAGATGAAATGTGGGATATCCCGGGCTTAGAGCAGCGCTTAAAAGCGGATTTCGCGCTGGAACTGCCGGTAAGCAAATGGCTGGCTGATGATAAAAAGCTGTTTGAAGAAAAACTGCGCGATAAAATTCAGCAGCAATTTAACGAAGGCTATAAGCATAAAGAGCAAATGGTTGGGGTAGAGGTATTACGCCAGTTTGAAAAAGCCATTATGCTGCAAAGCCTCGACACTCACTGGAAAGAACATTTAGCCGCAATGGATCACCTGCGCCAGGGTATCAACCTGCGCGGTTACGCCCAGAAAAACCCGAAACAGGAATACAAGCGCGAAGCCTTTGAACTGTTCTCTAATATGCTGGACGAGCTGAAAACAGACGTTATCGGCATTTTAAGCCGGGTGCAGGTTAAAGCCGCAGAAGATGTGGAAGCAGTAGAAGAGCAGCGCCGCAAGGCCGATGCTGTACCACATAGCTATCAGCATCCTGAAGCGGGCCAGATGGGCGGCGCCGCACCAGCACAGGCCGCGGCAGCTGGCGCTAACGCCATGCCAACTCCGGTGGTACGCGACGGCGATAAAGTAGGCCGTAACGACCCATGCCCATGTGGCTCAGGTAAAAAATATAAACAGTGCCATGGCAAACTCAGCTAAGCCTGCGGTGGCTAATGCAACCCCAGGCCAACAAAACCCACTGCCGCAGTTACATGTGGCAGTGGGGGTTATTCTTAAGCAGCAACAGCGGCAGCAACAAGATCCGCAACAGCAAGTATTGCTGGCGCTGCGAAGCAGTAAGCAGCATCAGGGTGGCAAATGGGAATTTCCCGGCGGCAAAGTCGAGCAGGCTGAAACCGTGCAAGCTGCGTTGCATCGCGAGCTAAAAGAAGAACTGGCCATCACGGTAACTGACGCTCAGCCTTTTATGCTGCTCAATTACAGCTACCCTGAGCGACAGGTTAAACTGGATATCTGGCTGGTAACCGGGTTCAGTGGTGAACCGGCAGGGCTGGAAGGCCAGCCGCTGCAATGGGTTAATATCAGCGACTTAGCCAACATTACCTTTCCCGACGCCAACCAGCCAATAGTTGAACGCTTACAAAAACAGTTTGCCAGGGCGTGCCCTAATTTTTAAAAAACTGATTATCCTGAGCAATAAATTCCTGCTCCAGCTCTGCCAGATACTCTTCTGATAAATCGGCATCTATCGGTGCTTTATCCGGTATCCGGTGGTTCTCGGCAGCCCAGTCACCTAAATCAATTAATTTGCAACGCTCAGAGCAAAATGGCCGGAACGCTGAACTGGCATCCCAGATAACCTTGGTGTCGCAAGTGGGGCATTTAACGGTAGTTGGCATAAGAATCCTTAACAACAAGCCAGTTGAAATTGCTGTGATTTAGCGGCTGCGCTGCGGGCGCTGTCGGCATCCAGTTGCATAAAGCGAATAGCATAGCGGTACTTATTGCCACTAACAGTGGGGTAGGTGCCTTCGCCGGCCGGGTACTTAATCCGCAGCAATTCATACTGCTCAGCATTTTGCTGGTAAAACCCATTGTCGGCCAGCACATCCTGGTAATGGCTGCGCTCCCTTATAAAGGTTAATACATAACTAATAGCCTGCTCTGCCAGTGCCACCTGCTGCAGCCAGTCTTCTGCCTGCGCCTGGCGCTCGGCCAGCGGCAAACTAAACCAGTATTGCAGCTGCGGTATATCAAAGTAACAGCAACCACCTGGAATGCTAAAGCGCTGGCGCAGCGGCGCTAAAAAGTTATCGTCTTTCAGGCCGCCGAGTAACTTGCCACTGCGTAGCAGCTCAGACTGCATCCGCACAGCGGCCTGCAGCATAGTTTGTAATTTAGTATCCGACACCGACGGATGCTGCGACCACACTACCAACTGGCTTTCACAGCGTTCAATATCTTTAATTAAATCGGGCCGCACATCATTGCGGTCCATTACTTCAATTAACGCAAACAGGCTGGTAAAAAAACTTTGCTGCTGGTTTTCATCGGCCAGTGCCAACTGGCTCTGTACCTGCCGGAATAAAAACTCCAGCCGCAAATAAGTGCGGATTTTCTCGTTAAGCGGATGCTCGTAAATAATGTCGGTGGTGTTCGTCATAAGAACAATTGGCCTGTTTTAAACTTAACCGAACCTGCGCGCCCGGTTATCTTTGCATGTACTTGTCGATCCTGCGCCAGCTTTACATTCTTTGCCAAATCTAAACTCTTTGCCAAATTTTAACGCTTTGCCAAATCTTAACGCTTTGCCAAATCTAAATAGCGCTGATGTAACTGCAAAACCTGCTGCTGCAGCATAGCGGTGTCGCCGCCGCTGGCAAAATCAGTATTGTTATCAATAATATCATCAGCTAAGGCTAAGCGCTCAGGCCGGCTGATCTGGCTGGCAATAATCGCCTGCACCTGCTCTGCACTGGCCCCCGCACTTACCCCATCGCGGCTTAGAGTACGGCTTAGCTGGTTTCGTTCAGTAATATCTACCACTAATACCCGGTTAACCAGGCTATTCAGCTTATTTTCCAGCAGCAGCGGCGCAATTAACAGCACATAAGGCGCCGGCGGCAGCTGTGCTAACTGGCTTAACATTTCGGTACGAATGGCCGGGTGCATTACGCTATCCAGCCACTGTTTTGCTGTCGGGTCGTTAAATATTAACTGGCGTAGCAACGGCCGGTTTAGGGTGTGTTCCGCAGTTAACAGCTGTGACCCGAAATGGGCCGTTATTTTTGCCAGTAACGGGCTGCCTTTAGCCACTATTTGCCGCGCTACTATATCGGCATCTACCGAGGGGATCCCAAGCTGGTTAAACAAGCGGGCTACGGTCGACTTACCCGAACCAATACCGCCGGTTAAACCAACAATAAAGCGCTGCTTACTGTTCTGGGAGCTGCTGGCCGGGGTGCTGCTATCAGCCACTTTCTTAATAAGGCCCAAGGTAGTTTAAATAGGCGTTGGTAAGTTGTTCACCCCATAGTAAGGCAATAAAACCGGCTGCGGCAATGTAAGGGCCAAACGGTATCGGCGTGGCCTTATCGCGGCCCTGAATAGCCAGCATGCTGGCACCAATCACCGCACCTACTACCGACGATAATAAAATAATCAGCGGCAGCTGTTGCCAGCCCAGCAGGGCACCAAAAATCGCCAGCAGTTTAAAATCGCCATAGCCCATGCCTTCCTTACCGGTTAGCAGTTTAAAGCCCCAGTACACCAGCCATAAACTCAGGTAACCGGCAGCGGCGCCAATAATAGCTTGTGAAGAATTAACTAAGGCTGAATCAGTCAGGCTAAATACCAGGGCCAGCCATAGCAGCGGCAGGGTAAGGCTGTCGGGTAACAGCATGGTATCAATATCAATAAAGCTAAGCGCTATTAAGCCCCAGGTGAAAAAAATCAGCACCAGCGCCAGCATGCCAAAGCCATATTGCCAGGCCACCAGGCCCGACATCACCGCCGTTAGCGCTTCTACCGCCGGGTAGCGGCTGCTTATGGGGGTTTTGCAATGGCGGCAGCGGCCTTTTAATAACAACCAGCTAATTACCGGAATATTATCGCGCGCCGCTATTGGTGTATTACATTTCGGGCAAGCCGAGCGCGGTACCGCCAGGTTAAAGCGCTCCGGCGTCGTCGTATTGGCCGTAGCGGAAGCAGCAGCGCTCGCATCCGGTTGAAAATACGCCTGATACTCCTGCTGCCATTCCCGCTCCATCATTTTCGGCAGCCGGTACACCAGCACATTTAAAAAGCTGCCAATCAGTAAACTAACCAGCACCACTAAGCTGATAAACAGGCCGTTATGCTGGCCTAAATAGCTGGCGACCTCGGCCATTATACAATCGCGCCCATAGCAAATATCGGCAGATACATGGCAATAATTAAGCCGCCGATTACCACCCCAAGCACCGCCATAATCATCGGCTCTAACAGTGCCGTTAAGCCATCTACCGCATCATCTACTTCCTGCTCATAGATATTGGCTACTTTTTCCAGCATGCCATCCAGGGCACCGGACTCTTCGCCAATCGACACCATTTGCACCACCATTTCCGGAAATTGTTTGGTTTGCTTCATCGCCAGATACATCTGAGTACCGGACGATACCTCTTCCCGGATATACATAATGGCATTACGGTATATTTCATTACCGGAAGCGCCGGCCGCTGATTCTAATGCCTCTATTAACGGTACCCCGGCCGCAAAGGTAGTCGACAGGGTGCGGGCAAAGCGGGCTACCGCCGCTTTATTTAAAATATTACCAATAACCGGCGCTTTTAAAATCATGGCATCGGCTCTGGTACGGAATTTTAAACTATTAGCATAGGCTTTTTTCACCACATAACCAAAGGCAATCAGCCCAAACAATACCACCCACCAGTATTGTTGCATTAATTCGGAAACGCCCAGCACAAACAAGGTAAAGGCGGGTAGCTGAGCGCCAAAGCCGGCAAAAATTTCGGCAAATTGTGGCACTACAAAAATCAGCAAGATAGAGGTCACAATAGCGGCTACTACTAATACGGCCACCGGGTAAAACATGGCTTTTTTAATTTTCGATTTTAGTGCTTCAGCCTTTTCTTTATAAATGGCTATCCGGTCGAAAATCCGGTCCAGCGCACCGGACTGCTCGCCTGATTTTACTAAATCGCAATATAGCTCATCAAAATACTTCGGGTGCTCGCGCAGCACTTCTGACAGTGGCAAACCGGCCTGAATTTTCACCGAAATTTTCTGCATTAAAGTGCCAAGGCTTTTATTGTCAGAACCATTGGCAATTAAGTCGACACTTTGTACCAGCGGTACCCCGGCGCCGAGCATGGTAGCAATCTGGCGGGTTACCACCGCAATATCAGCCGCAGTTATTTTGCGTTCACTGCTAAACAGTGATTTCGGTTTGCGTTTTACCCGGGACGGGGTGATACCCTGCTGCCGCAACAGGGCTTTAACTTCAGCAATACTATTGCCTTTTAGCTCACCATCGGCTTTTTTACCGCGGCGGTTTACCCCTTTATATTGGTAAATTTCCAGCTCTTTAATTTTAAATTTTTGTGCCTGAGCCATACTGTTTATCCTGTTGTGGCGTTATTGCGCCCAATGTTAAATTCAGCTTATTAGGTATTCGGTCGCCGAAGAAAAATGTCACTTGTCACTTGTCACTTGTCACTTGTCACTTGTCACCCGTCACCCGTCACCTGTCACCCGTCACCTGTTACCTGTCGCAAGAGCTAGCCCTTAGTCACCCGGTTTACTTCGGCTAAACTGGTTACCCCGGCTGCGGCTTTAATTAGCCCCGACTGGCGCAAACTATTAATCCCTTCTTTTGCCGCCTGGGTGGCAATATCCAGCGAGTTACCATCGGCCATAATAATATCGGCCATTTTAGCGCTTATTGGCATCACTTCGTAAATACCGACCCGGCCTTTATAACCATTGGTGCAGTGATCACACCCCACCGGTTTAAATATAGTAATGCTGCTTAACTGATCTTCGGTAAAGCCCTGGCGCAGTAATTCCTGTTCGGGAAGCTTCTCTGCTGCCTTACATTGCGGGCATAAACGCCGGGCCAGGCGCTGGGCAATAATCAAACTTACCGAGCTTGCCACGTTATAGGCCGGTACGCCCATATTAAGTAAGCGGGTTAAGGTTTCGGGGGCCGAGTTAGTGTGCAGCGTAGATAATACCAGGTGGCCGGTTTGCGCCGCTTTAATCGCTATTTCGGCAGTTTCTAAATCCCGGATCTCACCTACCATTACTACATCAGGGTCTTGTCGTAAAAACGATTTCAGCGCTGTAGCAAAGGTAAGGCCAGCCCGTGGGTTTACCTGCACCTGGTTAATCCCGGTTAAGTTAATTTCTACCGGATCTTCGGCGGTGGAAATATTAGTTTCGCTGGTATTAAGTATTGCCAGGCCGGTATACAGTGATACTGTTTTACCGCTACCAGTGGGGCCGGTTACTAAAATCATGCCTTGCGGCTGGGCCAGTGCCGCTAAATAGCGCTGCTTCTGAATATCTTCATAGCCTAATACATCAATCCCCAGCATGGCGCTGTCGGAATCGAGAATACGCATTACAATTTTTTCGCCCCATAAGGTCGGCAAGCTGCTTACCCGGAAGTCGATAGATTTTTTGGCAGAAAGTTTAAGTTTAATCCGGCCATCCTGTGGTACCCGTTTTTCGGCAATGTCGAGCCGCGACATTACCTTTAACCGCGCCGATAAACGACTGGCTAGCGCTACCGGTGGGTTGGCCACTTCGTTTAAAATGCCGTCGATGCGAAAGCGAATGCGGTACAGTTTTTCATAAGGTTCAAAGTGTAAATCCGAGGCGCCTTTGCGAATGGCATCCAGCAGCATTTTATTAATAAAGGCAATAATTGGCTGGTCGTCTTTATCGGGCTGAACTCCGCTATTGTCTTCTTCTTCCTCGACAATGCCCATGGAACCTAAGTCCCAGTCGGCGGCATCGCCCGCCAGGTTAAAGCTGCTATCAAACAGTTTTTCTATTAACTTTTGCAGCTTATCAAATTCAACCACTACTACTTCGGCATTTAAGCCGGTATTAAATTCAAAATCTTCTATCGCTGCAATATTGGTTGGGTCAACTACTGCCAGGTACATAGTGCGGCCACGCTTCGACAGTGGCAGCATATCGTTTTTGCGTACCAGCTTTTCATTGCGTAAATCTTCCGGTACCGACTCCAGATCATAGTAATCGAGGTCAATACTGAGCGCCGAGCTTACCTGAGCCGCCAGTTCGGCCAGCCGGGCTGAGCCAATCAGTTTTTCATTAATTAACAGCTCGGGCAGGGTACGGTAATTGCCGCTTTTTTCGCTAATCGCTTTAGTGGCCTTATCGCTATCGATAATACCTTGCTGCAGCAAGCGCTTTAATAAGGTGGAATTTGCATTAACCGCCATACCGCGTAGTTATCCTAAGATGCTATAAATTTTGCTTGAATCTGTTGATTATGCCAGCATTTAGCGGTTATTCAAGTTTATAGTGGGGATATGCATAATGAGTTAATCTTGTAGGTGTCTTGTGCAAGAGAAAATAAAAACCAGCAGTAAATGCTGGTTTTTCATGTAAATAATTATGTCGAAGCTTTTAGCTTATGAGCGGCATTCAGCTGGACGATATTTTTGTATCAGAGAGCCTGTATCACATGCCCATGTAATAGTGTTAGGTGGGATAGTACCTGATACTAAAGCGGCGCCTCCAGATTGTGGAACGAAAATTAAAGTACCATTACCAGCTGTTGTACCATAAGTTACAGTAATTTGACCGTTACCACCGTCCACTGCAACAGAAGTTACGTTATCAGTCCCGGTTGGTGCCGAAAAGCCTAAGTTTAATGCAGAACCGTTAGCGGCGTTCTCGGCTACTAAAGATTTTGCTGACGCTGCTGCAACTAAACCTTCGCTTACGCGAGCACGAACCGTGTAGTCTTGATAAGCAGGCAATGCTACTGCTGCTAAAATACCGATAATCGCTACCACGATCATTAATTCAATCAAGGTAAAACCTTGTTGTTTGGCACGTTGTAAATTAATCATTGTTACATCTCCTGAGGATTTATTTAGCCGTTGGGCTACTGTCTATTTTGGTTATTTTTCGAAGTAGCGCAAGCTAATTGTTAATAAATGCATGAAAAATATCTAAGCCATTATCAATATTAGAAAAATAAATTTTTGACGGCGCTTGTTAGCGTTATTTTTTATAGTACAAAGGTATTAGTTTTAGGTTCAAATTTGGGAAAAACCCCAAAATTTAACCGCAGGATCCTGTGGATTGATCGTAGCGCCCACCTAAGAACCGGCAAATTTCAGCCAGAGCTGATAATCAGAACACGCCATAAAACCCGGCCATTTTCTGTAATAAATTGGGTCAGAACACAGTGAACTTATAAAGGGGGTAAAGCACAAATCCCCCTGTGGTCCCCCTTTATTAAAGTGGGACGGGTAGTGAGAAATTCTGCGGCCGGGTTTTTTTGTCAGGGAGCTTAGGGCCACTGTTGAGCTGCGTGCAATATTCTTAAAATTAAAACTTCAGTATCAGATGCTGTATAAATAACAATGTAGTTTGGATGAACGACCATCTCGCGGGTGCCTTCTACTCTGCCGCTGCGGTATAGCTCAGGTTGTGTTGCCAGCATTAGCGTTTTTGTTTCAATCAGATCTTTAAGCTGTTGAGCGGCTGAAATATTATCGTCAGCAATAAATTCGACAATAGCGAGCAGGTCTGCTTTTGCGGCTGGTTTCCAGCTAAGCGTCCGCATTTCGTTTGCGATCTATTAATAGCTGAATGTCACTCATTACCTCTGCGTGGGGTAACCCCTCTGCAGGATCATTCAAAGCTTCATGCACTTTGGCTTTAAACCAAGCATCATATGCACTTGCATCAGCGACCAGGCCAGCAGGTAAACCACCTTCTTTTGAGATACGAGTGAGTAAAATACGAACCGCATCTGACACTGTTAAACCAACATCTGCCAGCTTTGCCGCGGCATCTGCTTTTAATTCGTTGTCTACCCGGACGTGTAACATTGAAGTCGCCATTATTCGCACCTACATTGTTTTATAACATTACCCGGCAAGTTTGTATCTCAATTGAGATTTTGTCAAATCAGAGTATAAATTTGGGTTGGAGCTAATCCCCCTGTAGTTCTCGTTTACTAAAGTGGGACGGGTTAGTTTTCAAAGAGGGGGGATACTTGGTGATGGTGGCGACTCGGCAGTTTAAATTAGCTTGCGGTCGGTAAGTGTTGTAGTAAGCGCAGTGGCAAATTCTAGTAGCAGTGGCATAAAGTGGTGCGCACTGTTAACTGCTTCGGCCAGGATGGTTGGATCTTTCTAACGTAGCCAACAGCCGGGCATCAAGGGGTTGACTGAAAAGCCTGCTGGTAGTTTGCTGTAAGTACTTACTTTCTTTGCCAATCACTCTTACCAGAAATTGCAAACGCAGGGTGTTGTCATTTGTCATAGCGTGATGCCCCGGGCAGCGATAGCGTGAATTGGGGTGGCTGTGAGGTTAGGAGCACTAACAATGACATCTATTTTTTGCAAACCCAAAGCCCGCATTAACCTTGCCTCCAGGGTAGCGCTGGCCATTACGGCATCTGTTACCGGATGCGATAGTTCTACCAGCAGGTCTATATCGCCGCCACGACCATCGTCGTCGGTTCGGGAGCCAAATAATTTAACACAAGCAGCCGGACCAAAAATCTCTTTGGTTATCGCTGATATGGTATCTGCCTGTTGTTGACTAAGACGCATAAAATAGCTGCCTGTTGTAACTTTTGCTTAATGAACGGGTTAACTAAAAAAGAGTGTAGCAAAGCCGGGCTTTTAAGCACAGGTTTCTTACTCATCATACTTATGGGCGCTAAACAGCTGTTGGGCGGCCAGCCAGACATCGCCGACTTCGCCGGTGCCTACCGTATGCTGGTTTACTTTTAAAACCGGTGCGATTTTATTAGACCACTACAGACGGCTTAGTTTCTCCTCCTTGGCAAGGAGGGGTTGGGGGAAATCGGTGTTAGTTGTTATCAATTTGCATGTTATTTGGTATCGTCTATAATACCAGTAAACGTAAGCACGCCCTCAACTATGCATAAAATTGTGATTGATACCAATATCCTGGTGGCGGCCCTTCGTTCAAAGCAAGGGGCTTCTTATAAACTGTTATCAGAGCTAACCAAGGGCTGGTTTAAGCCCGCTGTATCAGTACCTTTGTTTTTAGAATATGAAGCCGTGTTAAAACGACCTGGTTTGATCCCAAACCTTACGGCAGTAGATATTGATAACATACTTAATTATATGCTGAGCAGGGCAACCTTACTCCAGATTTTTTATTTATGGCGCCCTTGCCTGAAAGACCCGCAGGACGATATGGTGTTGGAGCTTGCGGTACAATCACAAAGCCGGTTTATTGTTACGTTTAATATAAAAGACTTCAGAAAAAGTGAGCTGTTTGGCATTACAGCGATAACGCCGCAACAGTTTTTAGCCCTTAACAGGAGTGAAATATGAGTACGCTTAGTTTACGCTTGCCTGACTCCTTGCATCAACAGGTGAAGGCGCTGGCCAAAAAAGACGGTGTCTCTATTAATCAGTTTGTCTCTTCTGCTGTTGCAGAGAAAATGACCGCATTACTAACGGAGGAGTATTTGTTAGCGCGGCAGCAGCAAGGAAACGAGCGGGCATTTTTGCAGGCTATGGATAAGGTAGCTGAAACCGAGCCTGCAAAATATGACAGAGTAAAATAGCAAATCCCCCTGTGGTCCCCCTTTACTAAAGTGGGACGGGTTAGTTTCCCGTCTTTAACAAAGAGAGGCAGGGCGAAGGAGTGAGAGACAGGTCACTCATCATACTTATAGGCGCTAAACAGCTGTTGCGCGGCCAGCCAGACATCGCCGACTTCGCCGGTGCCTACGGTATGCTCGTTTACTTTTAAAACCGGTGCGATTTCTTTGCTGGAGCTGGTAAGCCAGATTTCATCAGCGGCGAACACTTCCTGCTCAGAAATATCGCGTTCTTCTATCCGCATATTGCTGTGCTTGCGCAAAATGTTCAGCAGTAATAAGCGGGTGATACCGGGTAACAGCTTATTGCTAAGCGGCGGGGTGGCGATAACGCCGTCTTTTATCACAAACACATTTACGGCAGCGCCCTCGGTTAAATTGCCGTCTTTATCAAACAGCAGAATTTCCTGGGCGCCACTGGCGTAGCCTTGCTGATAATGCAGCACATTACCGAGCAACGAGGTAGATTTAATATGGCAGCGCTGCCAGCGTAAATCCTGGCCGGTTACCACGTTATACGTAGTGGCTTTGCTTTTATCGGCCAGCGGTTCGGCGGCGATTGGGAAAGCGTAGGCAAACACGGTAGCTTTGATATTGGCCGGAAAGGCATGGTTGCGTTTGGTGTCGGTGCCGCGACTTACCTGAATATAAACTGCCTGATTGTCGCCATTAGTAGCATGGTTGTCAGTAAGCAGGCGCTGACAAATGGCTTGCCAGTCGGCCAGGTTCAGGCCCGGATCGATAGACAGCTGGGCTAAGCCATCCTGCATGCGGGCGATATGCGGCTTAAAGCCGACAAAGCGGCCATTATAGCTGGGGATAACTTCGTAAATGCCGTCGCCGAATAAAAAACCGCGATCCATTGGCGAGATTTTCGCTTCGCTGGCCGGTATAAAATCACCATTTAAATACACTATGCTCATGCTGTTCTCACTTTAAAAACGGTTTTTTGGAACCTGATATAAACTATTTAAAACGAATCGATTTGCCCTAAGCCAACCGTTGAAGCCCTGGACGGGCGGAAACGAGCCTACAGGGACGTATTTACGGCGTGTTGGCGTGGGCAACTCGATTTGGTTTTACCACGAAACTTTTACCACTCAAGTTCACAACAACTCGCGTAATTCACTAATCAGTTGCTCGCCCTCGGTATGCGCCAGGCCATCTTCGGTTAAGGTATTTAACCGGGTTACGCCATCGACACTGCCGTGGGCTGATAAAAATTGCAAAATGGCCAAAGGGTTAGCGTCTGCCAGTAAGTTGCGGCCCTGCAGTACTGACACCATGGCAATAATACCCCAGGCTGCCCAGTTAGACACGTCGGCTACCACCAGTTCGTCGCATTCCGTGATTGCCGGGGTAATATTTAGCTGGCCCAGAAACTTTGCCATATTGCCCATGCCAATTTCGTTGCCGCCATCGCCAATACCAATAGTGGGGCAGCTGGCCAGGCTTAAAAAATGGTCGAAACTGGCGCAGCGTTCGGTAATATCTTCGCCGCGCATATTGGCGTAGCGGCCGTCGGCAGTAAAACCGGGCCGTTCAATCGAAATAATTAACTGCGGTTGCAGCTGTGCCAGCGCAGCCGCCGCAATAGCCGGCAGGTTTTGCTGCTGATTAACGCTAATTTGATAAGTGCGATAACGGCTGGCCAGCACGCTGCATAACGGATTGCCACTCACCAGCACCGGTTTAGCCCCCAGTTGCTGTAGCAGTTGATACAGGGCAATAGCGCCAACCGGGCCGTCGGTTTCAAAGGTGTCGAGTACCGGAAAGCCGGTGCCAATTAATACTGTGCCCTGGCATTGGTTAATCAGCCGGGCCGCGCGCAATATATAACCGGGTTGCAGCTGTTGCTGTAACAGCTGCATACCGCGTAAATTGCGGGCTACTAATAAGTGCTCAATTTGCTGGCTAACCAGTAGCAAATCAGTTGTCATCTGCTGTTCCGTCCGGGTTTTTAATGCTAGCCATACTTAATAACAACCGCTGATAGCGGGCCTGTGCCAGCAACAGGGCATTATGCGCCTGCTGTGGGTCGGTTTTAACAAACTGTAATTGGGTGCCGGCCGGCGCCTGGGCCAGCAGCCAGCAATCAAGTGACAGCACGCTGCCTATTTTTGGATAGCCGCCGAGTGTTTGCCGGTCGTTTAACAGCACTATTGGCTGGCCGTCTGGTGGAATTTGCACTGCACCATAGCAAATACCTTCTGATAACAGGCTGGTGCTGCTGCAACTGATAGCCGGGCCGCTGAGTTTAACGCCCATCCGGTCGGCCTTAGGGGTAACGGTATAGGTATTAAGATAAAAGCGCTGGCGCTCAACACTGCTGAACAGCTGGTGCTGATAGCCTTCAACCAGCCGCAGGCTAAGGCCGTTGCTAAAATCAAAGTTTGGTTGCATAGCCGCAGCTAATTGGCGGGTTGGCAATGTTGCAGTGGCTGTCAGCGGTAGCTTATCACCCGCCTGCAACTTAGCGCCGTTCTGGTTAAGGCCACCGATCCCTTCGCGCATTACCGTGGCACTGCTGCCAAACTGCGGGGTAATATTAAAGCCACCGGCCACCGCAAGATAAGCCCGCAGGCCCTGGCTTACCATACCAAGCTCGATAATATCGCCGCTCTTTACGCTGTGGCTTTGCCACATGGCTTTGGCTGTGCCATTAACAGTCAGGGTTAAGCTGGCGCCGGTAACACAGAGGGTAGTGTTACATTGAGCCTGCAGTTGCAGGCCACCAATGCTGCATTCAATAAAGCTGGCGTTGCTGCTATTGCCTAACAGCGCGTTCGCCCAGCGTGCCGAGCCGGCATCGAGCGGGCCGCCGTTGGTTAAGCCCAGCTGGCTCTGGCCGAACCGGCCGGCATCCTGAATAAGGCTGAGTACCCCGGGGTTAAGCACTGCAAAATGGCTCATAGCTCGTCACCCATCTGGCCACCGAGGGCTAAAAACTCGGCTTTGCTAATCGCGACAAACTGCACTTCATCACCTACTGCTACCGGCATGCTGGGTTGGTTGTGCGGCTGAAACATCGGGGTGGGACATAAGCCAATTAAATTCCAGCCGCCCGGGGATACTGCCGGATATACTGCGGTTTGGCGGTCGGCGATGGCCACCGCGCCGCGCGGCACTCTGGCACGTGGGCTTTGCAGCCTGGGCATCGCCAGTTGTTCGGCCACTTCGCCCAGGTAAGCAAAGCCCGGGGCAAAGCCGATGGCATATACCCGGTATACCTGCTGCTGATGCAGCTGAATCACTTCAGCAACGCTAAGCTGTTTGGTTTTGGCAATAAGGGCCAGATCGGGGCCGCTTTGCTCGCTGTAATATACCGGTAACTCTATGCGCCGGCCCACTGGCTGCTTGCTGGCACTAAGGCTGCTTAATGCCTGTTGCAGCAATTGTTTAGCCTGAAAATGGTCACAACTAAAGGGGTTAAACACCACCATCACAGAGGCATAGGAGGGTAAGAGTTCCAGCAGGTGTGGCCCCATTGCCCGGCGGATCAGCGGCCCGGCCTGCTGCACTAAACCGGCAATATCAGCCGCCATTTTTTGCTCAAAATACACCATAACGGCGTTTTCGCTGGCGATGGTTAAGCTATAAAGTGGCTTGCTGCTGTTGATGGCTGTTTTCATGCTGATGTTCATGCCCGGGCGCGGCTTAGCAAAGCACGAATTTGCGCTACCTGTGCAATGGCGCCCGGGTTGTCGCCATGCACGCACAGGGTGTCGGCATTTAATGCCAGCCGCTGGCCGGTCGCGGTAGTCACGCTGCCGTCGTTAACCAGCTCAGTTACCTGGGCCAGCACCTCGCTGCCATGCAGCACTGCACCGTTGCTACTTCGTGGGGTAAGTTTGCCTTCATCGGTATAGCGGCGGTCGGCGAAGGCCTCAAACAACAGTTCAACCTGAAGTGCGGCCGCCTGCTCAGAGTAACGCTGGCGGTTATTATCGGCCAGCAGCATCAGTTTTAACGGTTGGTGATAGCTGGCAATGGCCTGCAATACTGCCTGCCAGACCGCGGGTTTACTCATCATATCGTTATACAGCGCACCGTGTGGTTTAACGTAGCTGAGGTTTAAACCCTGACACTGTGCCATGCCGTCCAGCGCGGCTACCTGGTAATGGATAAGATTGATTATTTCATTGTGCGAGCATTGCATGCTGCGCCGGCCAAAGCCGTTCAGATCAGGATAAGCAGGGTGGGCACCAATTTGCACCCCATGTTGTTTGGCAAGTTGCAGGGTGCGCTGCATTACGTCCGGGTCGCCGGCATGAAAGCCACAGGCAATATTGGCCTGGTCGATATAAGGCATAACCTGGCTGTCGAGACCCATGGTCCAGCTGCCGTAGCTTTCGCCTAAATCGCAATTGAGTTGCATGTTGCCTCCTGTGCTGAGCTCGCTATGGCTAGCCAGCAAAGTGGTAATTATTGCTCAGGAATAAATTATTCATGTTGTCAGGCTAATTAGCAATAGCCCGGGGCGGGGTAATACTGCAATCTTAAAATAAGAATGTATTAAACCAATAGCCTGTAAGTAGCAGGCTATTGGTTATTTATGCAGTTAAATTAGCGATAAAACGCTTCAACTTTGCCTTTCAGAGTCATTAACAACGGTTGGCCGCGGCGGTCAAGTGCTTTGGCTGCAGCGACTTTTACCCAACCTTCGCTGATGCAATATTCTTCAACGTCAAAGCGCTCTTTGCCGTTCAGCCTGATGCCAACATCATGCTGGAATACTGCTTCAACATAATGACGGCTGCGGGGATTAACAGAAAGGTGATCCGGTAATTCCGGGCGGGCAGTGTTGTCATTCGTTGTGGTATCGTTTGTGGTTGCGTCGTTCATGGCTCTGATCTATAAAAAGTTAAACGTACGCCATTGTAGGCAATGCCGGCAGTCTGCTCAATAGCGACAGCAACAAACAGGAAAAATGGCTGACATTCTGGATCTGACCCTTAATAGTTAAGCGCTAACAGTTAAGCGCTGACAGTTAAAAGACTGCTTTGCCGCGATAACAACTCTTTACAGTTCACTACAAAAAAGCATAGTTCCCAGTTCACTTTTTGGTTACAGTTGCGCGCAAATATATTAAAGGGAAATAACACAATGAGGACAGTGAGCGTAATTGCTGCCAGCCTGTTGCTGGTAGCGTGCGGCGGCGATTCAGAAAACGATGAAAATGCAAACTTATGGCAGGTATCAGTTGCCCGCAGCAGCACTGCACCACTGACCCAGGTAAGCGGTCAGCCGTTGGCCAGTTATCTGAAAAATGGTTTATATGCCCAAACTGCTGTCTCTGGCTCTACGGCCGCGCCTCCTGCAGCTCCACCTCCGCCTCCGCCGCCGGCTGTGTCAGTAACCAATTTGGTCACCGAGGGTGTGGATGAGGCAGACAGAGTGAAATTTGCGGAGCAAACCCTGTATGTCAGTGGTTTGACGCCAGATACTTATTTGCCTTATCTCAAGCGCTGGCAGCGCAATGACGATAGTAGCCTGACTGCGCTGGACGATCTGGAGCTGCCGCCGGAACTGGGGCGGGTGCATGGTTTGTATGCCAGCGGTAACCGGCTGATAGTGGTGGGAGGTGAAAGCTACCATGGTATTGGCTTTAATTTTCCGCCATCTGGCCTTGAGAAGATCAGTCCTGCCGTTTTTGTGCAGCTGTTTGAGCAGGGTAATAATGTGTATCAGTTGCAGTTTGATGGCGAACTGCTGGACAGCCGCCGCACTGTAGATGCGCTGTGGCTGGTATCTCGTTATAAACCCGAAGTAGAGGGCTTAAAGCATTACGCTGCCACAGTAGCTGACAAACAACACAATATTCAGCTGCTGGAAAGCACCCGGCTAAGTGAGTTAATGCCCAAGCGCCAACTTAACAATACTGCGGCTGAGCCATTAATTGCATCGCAACAGTGTTACCTGCCGGCAGACCGGCAAGCGAATGAAGGCAACAGCCGGATGGTAGTTGTTACCCGCATTGCCACCAGTGCTCCATATCAGACTGAAAGCAGCTGTATTATTACCCCAGTTACTGATATGTACATGTCAGCAGAACATCTGTATTTACACGGCGGCGTTTACAGTGCAACTGAGGAAAAAACGGTGCTGCATAAATTTAGCCTGGATGACGCTGCGGCGGGATATCAGGCTACTGGTGCGGTAGATGGCTATATTCAGGGCAGCCAGACTGCTTTTATGTTGCATGAAAAACAGCAATATTTGATGTTGCTGACAACCAGCTGGGGTAACAACGGACCGCTAAACCAGTTTTGGGTAATGCAGCAACAGGGTAACAGCCTGCAGACCGTGGCTAAACTGCCCAGTGCTCAGCAGCCGGAGCAGGTAATCGGTAAACCAGGCGAGGCGATTTACGGGGTAAGGTTTGTAGGTGAGCGGGCTTATGTAGTGACCTTTGAGCGTACCGATCCGTTGTACACCCTGGACATCAGCAACCCAATGCAGCCTGCGATTATTGGCGAACTGGAGATCCCGGGGTATTCGGCTTACCTGCACAGCATTAATAATAACCTGCTATGGGGGCTGGGCCAGCAAATTGAAATGGACTCTGCCGGTAACCCGTTATGGGACACTGCAGGGGCCAAGATTGCTTTGTTTGATGTAGCTGCTGACGATGCCGTGGTCCAGCAGGAACTGCTGTTTAATGCACAGTTTTCACCGCTGGAGCATCAGCACCACAGCCTGGCAACTGTGCAGCATGGCAGCATAACCAGAATGGCATTGCCGCTTAGCCGTTATTCAGCCGAGTACGGCGGCCAGATAAGTTTATTGACACTGCAAGTGGATAGTAACGGGACTATGGATAAGACAGGCGAATTGATCCCAGAGCATAGTGAATACTACAGCTCATGGGATGCCCGCAGCGTACTGGTAAATGATGATATTTACTTTATCGTCGACGATAAGGTGTATCAAAGCAACTGGCAACTGCCAGAGCAGGTTATTGGCCAGTATTAATAGCATGGCACTGGCCTGGATGGTCAGTGCATTTTAGCAATAGCGCTGGTCTGTCAGCTAAGCCCGGCCGGCAGCCTGACCTTACAACATTGCCAGCTTACTGTTTGGCACGTCTAAAACCAGCATATGGCCCGGGCTGTGGGTAATGCAAAAGTCTACTTTAGCATTAGCGATGGCTACCTGAGGCGTAACGCCGCAGGCCCAGAATACCGGTACTTCGCCTGGTTTTATGGTTACCGCATCACCAAAGTCGGGTTTATCGATATTATTGATGCCAATAGCGGCCGGGTCGCCGAAGTGCACCGGTGCGCCATGCACCTGCGGGAAACGCGAGCAGATTTGAATGGCACGAATAGCATCAGCCGGGGTCATGGGGCGCATGCTGACTACCATATCGCCGTGAAAAACGCCGGCCGGGGTGCAGCCGATAGTGGTGCGATACATAGGTACGTTTACTTTTTCAGTAATATTCCGAATTTCCAGGCCGTCGGCCAGTAACGATTCTTCAAATGAAAACGAGCAGCCAATTAAGAAGGTCACTAAATCATCCCGCCAGTAAGCACTGACATCGGTTACTTCATTGGTTAGCTTGCCGTCCCGGAAAATCCGGTATTTCGGCAAATCGCTGCGAATGTCCAGCTGCGCTGCCAGCGCCGGCATATCGGTGGCGCCTGGCATCGCGGCCATGCCCAGCAAAGGGCAGGGTTTGGGGTTGAAATGACAAAACTGCAAAAAGTCGGCAGCATATTGCTTGGGTAATATGGCCATATTGGCCTGAACAAAGCCGGGGGCTAAGCCGGAGGTGGTGCCGCTGAACCGGCCACTGCGGCACTGTTGGCGCAGATGCAACGGGCTGAAATGTTGTAACTCTGTCATTAAATTAGTCCTTCAGGCGTTACCATAAATATCTTTGTTAGCCAGCCAGCGCCGGATAAGTTGCAGGCTGGCGGCTTGATCTTGTTGCCACAACTGCGCAGCCAACTGGCGGGCATGTGGGATCAGCGCAGCATCGCGGCTGATGTCGGCAATTTTAAACTGCAGCAGGCCGGTTTGGCGGGTGCCCAACAGCTCGCCCGGGCCGCGAATTTCCAGGTCGCGCTGGGCAATGACAAAGCCGTCGTTAGAGTCACGTAATACGCTGAGCCTGGCCTGAGCTGTTTTCGATAGTGGCGCATGGTACAACAAAACACAATGCGACACGGCGCTGCCACGACCCACCCGGCCGCGTAACTGGTGTAACTGCGCCAGACCCAGCCGCTCGGGGTTTTCAATAATCATTAAACTGGCGTTGGGTACGTCTACCCCTACCTCAATCACCGTGGTTGCCACTAACAGGTCGAGTTCGCCACTGCTAAAACGCGCCATAATATCTTGTTTATCTGCGCTTTTTAAGCGGCCATGCACCAGGGCAATATGCAGCCCGGGCAAAGCTGCGGCCAGGCTGGCGGCGGTGTCTTCGGCGGCCTGGCACTGCAATACTTCAGATTCTTCAATAAGGGTGCATACCCAGTATACCTGCCGTTTGTCTTGCAGTACGCCATTGCGCACCCGCTCAATAATTTCCGCGCGGCGGCTGTCGGGAATGGCAACGGTGGTTACCGGGGTACGGCCGGGCGGTAATTCGTCGATAACGGAGGTATCCAGATCGGCATAGGCGGTCATCGCCAGGGTGCGCGGAATAGGGGTGGCGGTCATTACCAACTGATGCGGATACACCCCGGGCATACCACCTTTTTCGCGCAGGGCTAAGCGTTGATGCACGCCAAAGCGATGTTGCTCGTCAATAATAATCAGTGCCAGCTTACTAAAGCTGACACTGTGCTGGAATAATGCATGGGTACCTAATACCATCTGGGCGCGGCCATCGGCCAGCTGGTTTAGCACCTCATCGCGTGCCTTGCCTTTAGTTTTACCGCCGAGCCACGCCACTGTGATGTCAAGCGGGCTAAACCATTTACTAAAATTTGCAGCATGTTGCTCTGCCAATAGTTCAGTAGGGGCCATCAATGCCACCTGATAACCCTGGCCGATAGCTGTTAGCGCAGCCAACGCGGCAACCAGGGTTTTGCCGGAGCCGACATCACCCTGCACCAGGCGGAGCATCGGTAAAGCCTGGGATAAATCCTGCCGTAGTTCGGCCACAACCCGCTGTTGGGCACCGGTAAGCTGAAAAGGTAAGCTTGCTAAAAATGCCTGGGTTATTTCAGGCTTGTCGCTTAGCGCAACTGCCCGTTGTTGCTGACTCTGGCTACGCAGCTGGTACATGCTCAGTTGTTGGGCAACCAGCTCCTCCAGGATCAACCGTTGTTGTGCCGGGTGATGACCCTGTTCCAGCAGACTGAGCTCTGCATCAGGTGGTGGCCGGTGAATATAAGCCAGAGCATCGGCCAGTGACCAGGGTGAGCTCAGTAAGTTTGCCGGCAGATACTCTGCCGGTGCATAGCGATTAAGGTAGTCGAGGGCGGTATCGGTTAGCTTGCGCCAGCTGGCCTGCTTGATGCCTTCAGTTGTCGGGTATACCGGAGTAAGTGTTTCGGCTACCTGTTGTAGCAGCTCATCCTGCTGCACCTGGTATTCCGGATGCAACATTTCAACCCCCCTGGGGCCGCGTTTCACCTCGCCAAACAGCCGCAGTTTAACGCCCGGGATAATCGCGTTTTTTTGAGCCGCGCTAAAATGAAAAAAGCGGCAGGTTAAAAAGCCGCTGCCATCGGCTACCTTAATCAGCCAGCTGCGCCTTTTGCCAAACTGAATGTCACTGCTTATTACTTCTGCCAGCACGGTAGCGTGAATTGCCGGCATTAAGTCGGCAATAGGGTAAATCCGGGTACGGTCTTCATAGCGCAACGGTAAATGAAACAGTAAGTCCTGGACACTGGCTATGCCAAGCTTTTCCAGGCGCTGCGCCACTTTGGCACCTACTCCTTTGATCAGGCTGATGCTTAGGCTGTCCAGTCGGGTTGCTGTCACTAAGGCCGTCTCTTGTGCATTTTTGAGTATGGTCAGTTTACCCTGCGTAGTCCCGAAAAGGCTAGCAATACAGCTTGTTAAGACTGGATAGGACCCGTTGCGCGATCTTCTGTGCAAAGTCCACTTTTAATCCGAATAGGAGCGCCTTCAACGGGCTAACGATGTTTTAGCATGGCATCTGACGAAACAGACTGAGGTTTTAAAGCTTGATGATAGTAACGTCAGCTGTTGCTAATTGTCGCCGTACAAATCCATTAAATCGTCTGCAATCATAGATGCAATGGCTTGTTCTAAACGTTCTTTCAGATGAGCATGGGGGCTGGCTTTGGATAAGGCCAAATATATAAAAAAATTTTGTTCTGCGTCATGAAGGGGCAGGCTAGCCAGTTTGAATTGGTCGCGGTATTCTGACTTACTCTGAATTTGGCGGTTGATATATTCTTCTGTGGTCACTATGGCATCCCCCCGACCCTTTAACAGCATCTGAAGCCCAACATCAATCGAGTCGATTATGATGCTCCGCGGGTGATTGGCAATGATATTAATTGTATTACCTTGGTAGGTATAACCTCGAATAAACATCACGTTGAGCCGCTTTAGTTCAGAGGTGTTTTTAATATCGGGACTGTCTGTATGTATAACCAGGATCTCCGGTGGTGACTCTTGAAGAGGAAGCATAAACATAAAGCGTTCGCGCTCAGCGTCAGTCTTTAGTCGAACCATTAGATCGGTTTTGCCTTGCTCCATTAGCCTGAGACAGCGAGCAAAGGGAATGCTGGGGCTATAGCGAATACGGATAGAGGCACGTTTGGCTAACTCCTGCATAAAGTCAACGGTTGGGCCATAAGGGGAACCCTGAGCAGGGTAATTATGCCGGTTCGGGTAATCGTCCAAGCACCATTCAAGTTCTGGCTGTTCAGCCTGCAGTGCCATCGCTGGCAAACTCATGGTAAGCCATAACAAAATTCCGCTAAGCCAGCCTGAATGCATGGTGTGGTGACCTCTGGTAGTAATGCTATTACATATGACTGAAGCATAGCATAAGACCAAACTAGCCGTGGTTTTAAGTCAGTATTGAGTCGAACCATCAAATGGGCTTTACCTTGTCCCATTAAAACTAAAACCAAGCGTAGCAAACGCAAGAGAAGAGGTCAAAAAGGTGCTGAAACGTTATCTGGTATTAATGCTGGCTGCGGCACTACTTATTGCTTTAGTTCCTCCACTTGCGGCCGGTCTGTCGGGTTTCGAATCAGCCGTGCTACGGTGCCATCGTCAATCATGGCTTGCAGATGCTGTTGCAGTAGCGGCATTAAAGTGGCGTGCCGGCTGTTTCTGGCAATGCCCAGATGCAGGTTATTTGGCGCACTGCCACTGAAGTCGATTGGGGCAATTTTAAAGCGTTGTTGATAACTGCTAACATCGTTAATGGCTTCAGTTGTGCTGATAGTCGGTGCAACCAGGCCGTCGATCCGGTTACGTAGCAGCATTTCCAATGCAACTTCAATGCTGCCAACCTCAGTGATATGGCGTGACTCTTCAGCTATCAGTTTCATGGTGGCCGGGTTATACAGAAAGTGACGTAAGGTTGCCAGGGTCATGCCGCGTAACTGAGCCTGATTATTAATAAGCCGCGGGTCGTTTTTCCTTACAAATAAGCTTTCTGCTACGTTGTCACTGTAAGGTAGCAGATGGATAAACTGGTTTCGTTCATCGCTGTATTTCAGGTTGCTCATCAGGTCAACCTCGCCTTTTTCCATTAACTTTAAACAGCGGGCAAGTTTGGTGCGGGGGCTGAAATTCAGAATAAAGCCGGCGCGTTTCGCCAGCTCCTGCATTAAGGTTACCGAGGGGCCGGTTGGCGTGTCAGTGCTGTCATACTCATGAAAATACGGAAAATGATCCAGACACCAGATCAGTTGCGGTGGTTCGGTTGCGGTGGTTGCCGCCGGCTCAGGTTCAGCCGTGCGGGCGGCAAGTGGCAACGCCAGCCAGAAGCTACAGACAACAACGCTGCATAACGCCGCTGGGTTGTTCATCACTGGGTAGACGGCACTTCCATCACGCCGTCTATCTCAATTTGCGCGCCACGGGGCAAGGCGCTGACCTGTACGGCCGCTCTGGCCGGGTAGGGTTCAGCAAAGTATTCGCTCATAATCTGGTTAACGGTAGCGAACTGAGCAAGGTCAGTCAGGAAGATATTTGCCTTTACCATATTATTCAGGGTACCACCGGCCGCTTCACACACCGCCGTCAGGTTTTTAAAAACCTGATGTGTTTGCTCAGCAAAATCTTCTGACACCATTTGCATGCTGGCTGGATCCAACGGGATCTGGCCAGATAAATAAACAGTTGTACCTATTTTGACCGCCTGGCTGTAAGTGCCAATAGCAGCGGGCGCTGCCTCAGTGCGGATAATGACTTTTGACATAAAATTATTTCCTTCTGTAAACTTTTTGCACGTCTGGCATAACCCGGATTTTCCGCATCACATTGGCCAGATGCACCCGGTCCTGTACTGACAGGCTAATTTTAATAACGTATTCACCGGTATCGCGGTCGTCGGTAATCAGATCCTGAATATTCGAATTTTGGCTGGCAATAAGCGTAGTAAGTTTCGCCAGTACACCCTGGCGGTTAATAATAAACACCCGGATATCACATAAAAATTGTTTGTCGCTGGTATTGTCCCAGCGAATAGGGAAAAACTTGGCGGGGTCGCGCTCCCAGCCTTTGATGTTGCGACAGTCGCTGCGGTGCACATTCAGGCCTTTGCCCGGGGTGGCATTAGCGACAATTTCATCACCCGGTATTGGCCGGCAACACTTGGCAAAGGTAACCAGCATTCCCTCAGAGCCGACAATAAAGGCATTGCTTTTTGGCAGTGGCGAGCTGTTTTTACCGCTGGTGTCATCGGCTTCAAATTCACCCAGTAAACGCCGGGCAATGGCAACCGGTAGCTGATTACCCAGGCCAATTTCACTGCACAGCGCATCGAAGGATTGTTGATGAACATTTTTCAGCACCTGCTCAATCCGCTCTGGGGCAATATCTTCCAGTTTTACTTCACCCAGGGCGGAGGTTAGCAGCCGCTTACCCAGGCTGATAGCTTCGTTTTGCTGCTGACGTTTTAAGTAGTTGCGAATACCCAGAATGGCCCGGCTGGTTACCACATAATTAAGCCAGTTGGCATTGGGTTTGCCACCGGGGCTGGTGATAATTTCAACAGTCTGGCCGGTTTCCAGAGTTTTGCTAAGGGAGTATGGCCGGCGGTCTACTTTGGCACCGACACAGCGGTTACCGACATCGGTGTGCACAGCATAGGCAAAATCGACCGCGGTAGCGCCAATCGGCAGCTCCACAATTTTACCTTTGGGGGTAAATACGTAAAGTTCTTCCGGGTATAGCTCTGATTTTACGTTTTCGACAAATTCGTAGCTGGTACCGGCGCTTTGCTGCAATTCCAGCAGGCTTTGCATCCAGCGATGGGCGCGGATTTGAGCCGTGGTGTCTTTGTGTTCACCATTTGATTTGTACATCCAGTGGGCAGCAATACCCTTATCGGCCATTTCGTCCATTTCCCGGGTTCGCATCTGAATTTCAACCGGAATGCCGTGTGGGCCAATAAGTGAGGTATGCAACGACTGATAACCATTTTGTTTCGGGATAGCAATGTAGTCTTTAAAGCGGATTTCAATCGGCTTATACAGGTTATGAACCAGGCCAAGGATGCGGTAACAGTTATCGATTGAGTTAACCACGACCCGAAAAGCATAAATGTCCATCACGTCATTGAACATCAGCTCTTTGTTTTTCATTTTGCGATAAATGCTATACAGGTGTTTTTCCCGGCCGCTGACATCAGCTTCAATGCCGGCATCGCTGATCCGGCCCCGAATTTCATTCTGCACTTTTTCCAGCAATTCACGCCGGTTGCCCCGGGCCAGTTTTACTGCACTGCCCAGCGCCCGGTATCGCATAGGGTAAAGCGCCTGAAAGCCTAAATCTTCCAGTTCGTTTTTAATGTTGTGAATACCCAGGCGGTTGGCGATGGGGGCGTACAGCTCCAGGGTTTCTTTGGCAATCCGCCGCCGCTTGTCCGGCCGCAGAGCGCCCAGGGTGCGCATATTGTGGGTGCGATCGGCCAGTTTTATTAAGATTACCCGGATGTCCTGAGTCATCGCCATAAACATTTTTTGCAGGTTGGTGGCTTCGAATTCCTGATAATCTTTAAATTTAACTTTATCGAGCTTACTGACCCCCTGCACCAGTTCAGCCACGGTATCACCAAATAGCCGGGCCAAATCTTCTTTGCTATATTCGGTGTCTTCAATAACGTCATGCAGCAGCGCGGCCATCAGGGTTTCATGGTCCATCCGCATTTCTGCCAGAATACTGGTAACGGCAACCGGGTGAGTAATGTATGGTTCGCCGCTGGAGCGGGTTTGCGGGGCATGCGCGTCACGCGCGACCACATAGGCCTGTTGCACCAGACTGACCTGCTCGGCAGGCAGGTAGGCGGAAATTTGATTTTTCAGGCCTTCAAATAAATACACATATGCTCCCAAACATCGACAGCTATAAATTTAGTACGCTGGTTAGTTAAGAATATACGTCTAAAACACGCAGATGCCAACGGCTAAAGCGCCGCTGGCAATGTTTGGCAGGGGTTTTTACTGATCTGAACCGATAATCGCGGCAACAGCTGCCATTTCGGTAGCCTCTTGCTGCATTTGATCGCGTTTTTCCTGTTGATCCAGAATGCTGTTGGTAATAAAACCCTGTTCAATCTCACGCAGTGCCACCACGGTTGGTTTATCGTTTTCACGATCAACCATTGGCTCTTTGCCTTCAACTGCCAGTTGGCGGGCACGACGGGCCGCAACCAGAATTAAATCAAAACGGTTACCAATTTTATCTACTGCATCTTCAACTGTTACGCGAGCCATTCGCCACTCCGGAGTGTTCAGGTATATTACAAGACCGCATAGTTTACGCTATTTTGCTGGTTTCGCCAACAGTTGTTGCATTAACTGCTGGTGCCGGCTTTGCTGCGACAACAAGCTGTTGCGCTGACTTAACACAATGTGTGACAACTCACTCAGGGCCTGATTAAAGTCATCATTAATAATAAGGTACTCGTACTCATCAGCGTGTTGCATTTCGCTTTGCGCCTGCGCCATGCGTTTGGCAATAACTTCATCGCTGTCCTGGCCCCGCTGCACTAACCGTTGCTGCAAGGCCTGCATACTGGGCGGCAGAATAAAAATACCGAGGGTACCCGGTGCCTGCTCGCGAATTTGCCGGGCTCCCTGCCAGTCAATGTCCAGAAACACATCTATACCCTGGCGCAGATTGTTAACTATAGCACTGCGTGAGGTACCATAATAATTACCAAATACTTCGGCCCACTCCAGAAACTCGTTGTCAGCTATTAACTTTTTAAACTGCTCTACGCTGATAAAGTGATAGTGCACCCCATCAACTTCACCCGGTCGTGGTTGGCGGGTGGTATGCGATATACTGACCTGCATATCAGCATTATTTTTTAATAGCGCGTTAATAAGCGATGATTTGCCAGCCCCACTGGGCGCCGAGACAATAAAAAGGTTACCACTGAGTTCTTGCATTGCTTCGCTCGGATACGGCCACAGGCCAGAATTTAGTAAAGGGCAATTTTAGACTGTCCGCTGCCCCGGTGCAAACTCAGGTGCAGCCTTTTGTTAAGCAGTCGCTCAGCGCTTTGGTTTTGCTTTAACCGACAGAGTCAGGCTGAAGGTTGCCATTGGCTCTGTACCATGCAGACTGGGGCAGGTTACCACCACATTTACCGGCTTATTAATCCGCTCGCCAGTGGCCAGCGACTCATCCAGCATCTGATCAATAATGTCGCCGTCGTTACTGATAAAATGGACGGTGGCTTCAGGACGTTTTAGAAACTGGCCCTGCACATCTTTAAAGGCAAAATTGGCATTAATGCCACGGGCTTTAGCTTTAGAAAAAACCAAGAATGCACCGGCGAGATCGGCACCGATAGCAAGCGCGCCAAAATAGACACTGCCCAGATGGTTTTTAGTACGCCAGCTATGCGGCATGGTCACTTCCAGCGTGCTGTTATTCATGGTCACAATTTTTGGCGAACAAAAACCAATAAGCGGAATATAACGCCAGGCAAATAACTTGAGGCCCAGGTTGGCTTTAAACAAAGACATAATTAGCCTTTTCTGATGCTGTTAATGTGCCGAGCTTAGCACTGGTAAGACCAATAGCGCAAGGCTACCGCTGAGTGGCTAATAACTGCCACTCGTCAGCTTTTTGTAAGACGTAACACAGGCTTTTTAGTAAAGTAACAGCTATTATCAGGGGGTAAGCAGAACAAGGAGCCGGTTGAGTGTTCAGATATATTGCGGCGGCAATACTGTTATTAATGTTGTTGTCAGTAAGTACCTGCCTTGAGGCTATGCCCACCGTGCTGGACAAAAAGTCATTATTACACCGCGGTTGGTCAGTTGATGCCGGCCTGCCGCAAGTTTCCGTATCCGCAATGGCCCAGGATGAACAAGGCTATATCTGGTTAGGTACCCAGGGCGGTCTGGCCCGGTTTGATGGTCATCAGTTTACTGTATTTAATACCGCCAACACCCCGCAGCTTTTATCTAATTTAATTACGTCATTGTACCTCGACAGCAATAAGCGGCTGTGGGTAGGCACCGTCAATGGTTTAAGTTTTTACGCTAATGATCAATTTACGGCTGTTGATACCAGCAATATTGAGACCGGCACCATTACCAGCTTTGCTGAACTGCCTGATGGCCGTTTCTTTATTGGTGCTAACCAGCTGTATCAATGGCAGCAAGATCAATTGCTGCCGGTAACGGAGCATGCCGGGCAGGTTTTTCAGCTTTACCAGCAGCAAGACACCTTGTGGATCGGTGGCCAGCATGGGTTTGCTTCTTATCAGCAGCAACAGTATCGCTGGTATCCTGCGCCGGCGGCAGCTGAAGCATTGCAGATTACCGATTTGGCAGCGCACAACAACATTTTGTTTCTTGGTACAAACAATGGCTTGTATCAATGGCGACAAAACCGCTGGCTAAAACTGGCATTGCCGGGGGCTACCTTAAATAACCGGATCGAGTTGTTGCATCTGGATAAACAGCAACAATTATGGATATCCACTTTTGATGGTCTGTATCAGGAAAAATCCGGCCAGATAGTTCAGGTGCAGCAGTCTGGCGATGCCGGCAAACCCTTTAGCTGGATTGAGAGCATGCTGGAAGATCAGCATCAGAATATCTGGCTGGGCAGCCGCACTCATGGCGTTATCCGTTTGCGCACTGCGTTGACAGAGCGTTACAGCACTGCTGCTGGGATTCCTGATCCCTACAGTTGGGCAGTGCTGCCCTGGCAACGACATTTAATGGTTGGTACCAGCCAGGGTATAGCGCTACTAAGGGATGGCGAGTTTCAGCCACTACTGGCCAACGAGCAGCTACCGAGTCCCTTTGTTTACAGTATGTTACGTCAGCAAGATAATTTGTGGGTAGGCACCCGGGCAGGCTTAAGTTTACTGGATGCTAATACGCTGGCCTGGCAGAAAAACTTTCCGCAAACGGCACACTTACTTATTACTACGATCATCACAGAGCAGCAACGGGTCTGGGTAGGTAGTAATGGTGGCTTATTTGTGTTGGAAAATGGTGAGCTGTCACAACATGGGATTGCATCGCCATTAACCGGGTTAACTATCAGAGCGTTGCTGGCAGACAGTAGTGGCCGGTTGTGGGTTGGAACGGAGTCGGGTTTATATATACGCAATGCTGAACAGTTTGAGCCAATGCATGATATGCCATTGGCAGACAAGTTTATTAGTGTGATTGTTGAATTGGCCGACGGTAATATGCTGATTGGCAGCTTTGATCAGGGTTTTGTGTTAGGTAAACCGGGCAATTGGCAATATTTCAATCAACAGAACGGTTTGCCCGGCAATGGTGTAACGCATGCCGAGCTGGTCAACGATAAGCTGATCATCAGTAACTTTGAAGGTTTTTACCGGCTTGATTATCCGGCCCTACAACAAGGGAAGGTGAGTAAGCTGTATATGTTAGTTGATGATCGCCAACCGGAGGCCGCTTCTGACTCGCATCGTTGCTGTAATGGCGCTGGCAGCAATAAAGGCGCAGTGCATCAGGGCCGCATCTGGTTTCCAACTCTCGACGGCGTCATTTCCCTGCGGTTAGATCGACTGAATAGCTATGCGCCAGCACCCATACCGGTAATTGAAAGTTTAACTGCCGCTAATCAGCAGTTTAAAGGTAATACAGCTATATTGGCACCCGAGCAGCGTAACTGGCATTTTCAGTTTAGTGCACCTTATTATCATCAGGCGTCGTCAATTGAAACCCGTTACCGGCTTGAGGGCTTCGAGCAATACTGGGTTGATGCCGGCAGCCGGCGCGAGGCGTTTTACACTAACTTACCACCAGGTGATTATCGTTTTTATGTGCAGGTAAAGATTGCCGGCGATTATCGCTGGAGTGATGCCGCGACTATGGATATTGAGTTAAAACCCTTCTGGCATGAAACTTTAACTGCACGCTTTTTGCTGTTTGGATTACTGCTGGCCTTGTTCTGGCTGGTATATAGATTACGGTTAGCGTCGCTGGCTAATGCCCGCGAAGAATTAAGCCGGCTGGTAACGGAACGTACTCAGGAGTTATATCAGGCCAATCAAAAACTGCAACAGATGAGCATGCTGGATGCCCTGACCGAATTGCATAACCGCCATTATCTGGATGTAAATATTGATGCTATGCTGGCCCGGGCCCAGCGCAATAATCAGCCGCTAGCCTGGATCTTACTGGACTTAGATTATTTTAAACGAATTAATGACCAGTATGGCCATCAGCTTGGTGACAGTGTGTTAAAGCATTTTGCCAGCATTTTACAACAGCATAGCCGTAGTAATGATCATCTTATCCGCTGGGGTGGTGAAGAGTTTCTGCTGGTGCTGGAGCAAAGTAGTGAGATCCAACATTATATTGAACGGCTGCAGCAATTGGTGCGCAGCTACCCCTGGCAAAAGCAACTGGGCGCGCCGATAAGCGTTACCTGTTCAATTGGCGTAATGGTCCAGCCGTCGGGCTGGGACTGGCAATATAGCCTGTATCTGGCGGATGCGGCCTTGTACAAAATTAAAAATTCCGGCAGGGCAGATTACATGCTGCTGCAACCGGGGCCGGGTGCCCCGGCCAGTTTAAGCGCTGCCGACGAGAAAGCTGAACTTGACGAGTTACTTGCCAAAAACTGGCTGACTGCCAGCAGGGGCAAGCAGCCGGCTGAGGCTTAGATAGGCAATTTACTCGATATTCTGGATCTACTTGTAGATTATAAAATTATTTTTGATTTTAAATCAGTAATATAAATTTATTTTGTTGGTAGCTTCGTGGTTTTACCCGCCGCTTTACCCACCGTTTTTGTTATGCTTCAGTTGTCGCTCAAATAACAGGAAACATCTATTGCTACTACAGGCATGCTAAACGTTTAAAGGTGTTTTTATGTATCTGCATCATTCGCTTTGCTTCGCTCAAAACGATTAGCTTCCCCTCAGGTGTATCCAAATCGAGCTTCTTAACCGGCTTGATCTTCGGCCGTTTAACAGGTTCGGTAACACCATATTTTGCAAGTTTGTTTTCCATCGTGTTTGCACTCAGGCTGTTGCTCATATTTATTCTATATCTCATGTGCACCAATGTAGACTGAACTATTGAGATTCATTGAAACGCTGTTTCCCTTACCGCAATTTTACGAGTAAGAAGTGAGTAGTTATACTGGTCTTTAAAAATATTGACATAGTGCAGTGCAATTTAGAATGAAAGCAGGTCGTAACGAGCCATGCCCTTGTGGCAGCGGTAAAAAATACAAACAGTGCTGCATCAATGCTACATCTAAACAGCATAGCGATGTGTTAGATGACATTGCGCAAACTGTGGCGATGAATCCTAATTTGACGCTTGAGGAGTTAAATCTGGTTGCGCAGAAGAAAATGGCAGAGCGCAATAACCGACCTAGTGCTGATTTTTGCGGTTTGACACCAACGCAAATGGCGAACTGGCTTTATGCCCCGTTGGATGACTTAGAGTGGCTGACCATAAGCACGCCTGAAGATATCTCATCTAGCCCTGTGATGCGTTATTTAACATTGATATTTGATGAAGCGATGCAAAATAACGGTTCCTTTAAAGCAACCAGTAAAGGCAACTTACCGGCAACGTTGGTTAAACAGGCCGGTGACTTATTGCCGGAGTTTGCAGTTAACCAACACCGCACCAATATTAGTATCAGTGAATTTTCCGGTATTAATGAAGATAAATTTAACGCCTTGCACTATACCCGTATTTTGGCAGAAATTAGCGGCATTATTTATTTAAGATCTGGTCGTTTTCATATTAAAAAAACAGCGCAGAATCAGTATGAAAAACAAGGTATTCAGGTATTTTTCCTGCCTATGCTAAAAGCTGCCATTAGCAAATATAATTGGGGTTATCTTGATAGCTGGCAAAATGATGTGGATCTACGCACCTTTTGGGTATTTATGCTGTGGCGTTTGCAAAGCCATGGCTCAGTTGACCAGTTGATTGAAGAGGTTTCGACTGCTTTTCCTGACTTACTGCGCCAGCTGATTCCAGAAGAGTTTTTTTCGCCTGCCAAGCTGCTCCATTTACTCATTGAAATACGCTTTATTGAACATTTTTTACAGTTTTGGGGCTTTGTGGTCGCTGATCCGAAACGGATTTTTGACAAAGAGCCTATACCGAGGAAAGTCAGCATACAACCGCTGCTCACGCACACTTTTCATTTTAGTATTAAAGATCGTTAGGGTGGTATGAGCGAATATCAGTATTATCTATTTGAATATCGGGATGGATTTTTAGACAACAGACAACGTCAGGCGTTGAGGCAAATTTCGAGCTGTGCAGAAATTACAGCAAACTCTTTTCAAGTTTAATGTTTGTTTAGCAAGGGAAAAGGTATGAGTTATATTCCACCATT
Source organism: Arsukibacterium perlucidum DSM 18276 (assembly GCF_000382165.1). Classification (GTDB taxonomy): domain Bacteria; phylum Pseudomonadota; class Gammaproteobacteria; order Enterobacterales; family Alteromonadaceae; genus Alishewanella; species Alishewanella perlucidum. The sequence continues at coordinate 34,342 of NZ_KB907705.1, forward strand.
TACCATTACCGCCGATATTGTCAATTTGGTGGCAAACATTAGCGAGCAGGTGGGCCAGTTAAATGCCAGTGTGCTTAATGTATCGCCGCAATTGCGTAAGCAAAACCGCATAAAAACTATTACTGGCACCCTAGCTATTGAGGGTAATACGCTGAGCGAGGAGCAAATTACCGCCATAATTGAAGGTAAGCCAGTTTTGGGAAGCGTTCGTGAGCTGGCAGAGGTGAAAGGGGCAATTGCGGCTTATGAGGCTCTGGTTCATTTTAAAGCTCACAACCTGGACGATTTACTCGCCGCCCATGGCTTAATGATGGCTGATATTCTAACTTCGGCTGGGCAGTTTCGGCATAAGGCGGTTGGCATCCACAAAGGCGGTGAAGTTCATCATGTCGCACCTCCAGCACATAAAGTTTCCGGCTTAATGGCCGATTTAATGCAATGGTTGCAGCAGGCAAAAGATCATCCGTTAATCACCAGCTGCGTATTTCACTACGAATTTGAATTTATTCACCCCTTTGCTGATGGCAATGGCCGTATGGGACGTTTGTGGCAAACCTTAATTCTGTCGCAATGGCACCCGCTGTTTTTATCCTTACCCCTTGAAAGTATGATTAAAGACCATCAGGCACAGTATTATCAAGCCCTTGAACAGGCAGATGAGCAAGCTGATAGCACCGTTTTTATTCATTTTATGCTAAGCACTATTGCGAAAACGTTGGCACAAGCTTTGGCGCAAAATGCCCCTGTAAGCGCCTCTGTAAATGCCCCTGTAAATATTGCTGGCTTAAAAACTCTTGAGGCGATTTTGTTATTGCTGCAACACAACCCGCACTTAACGCGCCAGCAATTAGCTGATGTGATAGGTAAAGACCTGCGCACCATAGGCCGGGCCATTAGCAAGCTACAACAAAGCAACCAATTAAAACGCATAGGCTCCGACAAAACTGGGTACTGGCAAGTTCAACCACAAAAGGTTTCTGGCGTTAGCTGAATTTGTGGTTTTTCCTGCCATTTTTCCACCATTTTTCCACCATTTTTCATTCAATTCAAGGGCTTACGCAGAGCTCTGTAGCTCCCTTAATGTTGGTATCGAAAGCTAAATATTCATGGCGCAGTTAATTTAAAATGGTTCTGGATTTAGGTGTGAGGTGAATAATCTTGCTATTCACCTCATTAAGTGAGTAGATTGTGTCATGTATTCACCTCATTAAGCAGGAGCTTCGCCTATGTGGATCTGGCAACAACCGGACTGGCCGGGCCGTCAGAAACAGGTATCGCAGGTCTTTCGTTATGATCATGCGGTATTGACCCCTAAGTTACGTGAGCTGCATTTTTTGCAGGGTGTGCTGCTGGGCAAAATGGGCGTGCAGGATAACCAGCAGGCCGCACTCGATACCATGCTAGCGAATATACTCACGTCTAGCGCCATTGAAGGTGAGCGACTAAATCATAGCTTGGTGCGCTCATCATTAGCCCGTAAGCTGGGTATTGATGAACCACAAAGCGTTGCAACGACAGCCCAGTCTGATGGCCTTGCTGCGATGGTGACAGACGCCATTAGTAATTGGCAGCAGCCATTAACGCTAGAACGCTTGTTGCAGTGGCATACCTGGCTATTTCCGACTGACAGCTCATTAATGCAGAGAGTGCAGGGTGGACAGTTTCGCGGTAACGAGCCCATGCAGGTTGTCTCAGACAGAATCGACCGACCTAAAGTGCATTTCGAAGCGCCACCGCGCGAAGTCTTGGAAAACGAGCTTAGCTGCTTTATTGACTGGTTTAACCGCTCGCGAGATGACGCCAATTTGGACCCGCTACTACGTGCCGGCATTGCCCATTTTTGGTTTATCACACTCCATCCGCTAGAGGATGGTAATGGCCGCTTGGCCAGGCTGCTGACCGACTTAGCACTGGCCCAGGCAGAGCATCAGTCAATCCGCTTCTATGCCATGTCGGTTGCTATCCTGGAGCGACGTAGCAGCTATTACGACATCCTGGAACAAAGCCAAAAGGGCGATACTGACATCACTGCCTGGTTGGTCTGGTTTCTCGACACCCTTGCCGCTAGCCTAAAGCAGGTGCTGGCTGATATCGATAAAACGCTGCAAAAAACCCGGTTTTGGCAACGGGTAGACCAAACCCAACTGAATAAAGAACAAGTTAAAGTATTAAACCGCTTACTGGATGGCGATTTCAGCGAAGGCATCAGCAACAGCCAATACGGCAAAGTCGCCAAAGTAAGCCCTGCAACGGCCAGCAGGCATTTGGCTCAGTTGGTTGAGAGCGGGTGTTTGATGAAAACCGCTGCTGGGGGCAGAAGTACCAGGTATGTCATCTTGCAATAGCAGGCACCTGATTGAACCTGCTAATTTGTTGAGGGGCGATGTAACGTTATTCAACGTTCTGGATCTGCTCTCTCATCTGCTCGATTAACACCTTAAGCTCTACCGCAGCGTTGGTAATCTCGGTGCTGATAGCTTTGGACGACAGGGTATTTGCTTCACGGTTAAACTCCTGCATCATAAAATCTAAACGCCGGCCGCAAGCGCCGCCTTTTTTTAAAGCGTGGCGGGTTTCTTTAATGTGAGCATCGAGGCGGTCGAGCTCTTCAGCAACGTCGGATTTTGACGCTAAAAACGCCATTTCCTGCTCTAAGCGGCCCTGTTCAATATCGGCTTTAATGTCGTTTAAGCGGGTCAGAATACGGTCGCGCTGCCACTGCATGGCTTGTGGCAGATGAGTGCGCACAAAAGCCACTTGCTCGCCTATGGCGGTTAAGCGCTGCTGGATCATCTGCTCGATAGCATCGCCTTCGCGACCGCGGCCGGCCAGAAAATCCTGCAGGGCGGCGTCAAAACCGGCCAGCAGTTCGCCTTGCATCGCATCTAAATCTTCTGTAGGGGTTTCCATCACACCGGGCCAGCGCAGAATGTCGGCTATGTTTAATTGTGCCTGGGGCGCTTTTTGCAGCAACTGTTGGGCTTTTTGTAGTAATTGCTCAGCAAAGACTTCGTTTAAGGTGAGTTCGCCAGCCGCCTGATTCGCATGATAGCGCAGGTTCACTTCAATTTTGCCACGTTGCAGGCTGTTACGCAGTTTGTCGCGCAGCAGGCTTTCTAAGCCACGGAACTGCTCTGGCAGGCGAAAGTAGGATTCCAGGTAACGCTGATTAACCGAGCGGATTTCCCACTGGGCGGTACCCCAGCTGGCTTTGGTTTCGTGACGGGCGAATGCGGTCATGCTGTGGATCATAAAAAACTCTCTGGCGACAAATAAAACCAGAGTATACCGCAGGCGCATCGAATTTGGCGAATTGCTCGCCCTTAACCGTTATACACCCTATAATGGCGGCCATTGTTAATTTCAGGAGTGCAGCTATGCGTCCAAGTGGCAGAACCGCCAGTCAGATCCGTCCCCTTACTTTTACCCGTCAATTTACCGCTCATGCTGAAGGCTCAGTACTGGTTGAGTTTGGTAATACCAAGATAATTTGTACCGCCAGTGTGGTTGAGGGTGTACCGCGCTTTATGAAAGGCCAGGGCAAAGGCTGGGTCACTGCCGAGTACGGCATGCTGCCGCGGGCAACCCATACCCGTAATGACCGTGAAGCGGCCCGGGGTAAGCAGGGCGGCCGTACTATGGAAATTCAGCGTTTAATTGGCCGGGCTCTGCGCACGGCGGTTGATTTAAAGCTGCTGGGTGAAAATACCATTACTATTGACTGTGATGTAATTCAGGCCGATGGCGGCACCCGCACAGCCTCTATTACCGGTGCTTGTGTTGCCTTAGTTGATGCGCTGAACTTTATGCGGGCGAAAGGTACCATTAAAACCAACCCGTTAAAATATATGGTGGCGGCGGTTTCAGTAGGTGTTTACAAGGGCACCCCGGTAGCCGATTTAGATTATGCTGAAGATTCTAACGCTGAAACCGATATGAACATCGTTATGACCGAAACAGGCAAAATTATTGAAGTGCAGGGCACGGCAGAAACTGAACCCTTCAGCTTTGAAGAAATGCAGCAGATGATGGATTTAGGCCGCCATGCCATCCGGGAAATTATTGAAGAGCAAAAGCGGGTATTGGCGTAAGCAGAGGGCAGAACAACCATGAAGCAGTTTCAACGTGATTTTATTGAATTTGCCCTGGCACGGCAGGTACTGAAATTTGGCCAGTTTACGCTGAAATCGGGCCGTACCAGCCCGTATTTTTTTAATGCCGGTTTGTTTAATACCGGTAGCGACCTGGCAAAACTGGGCCGGTTTTATGCCGCAGCATTGCAGGATGCAGCGATTGAGTTCGATGTGCTGTTTGGCCCGGCCTACAAAGGCATACCTATTGCCACCACCACAGCAGTAGCGTTGGCAGATCACCACAACCGCGATGTGCCGTATTGCTTTAACCGCAAAGAAGCCAAAGCCCATGGCGAGGGCGGTAATTTAGTAGGCGCGCCACTGCAAGGCCGGATTATGCTAGTGGATGATGTGATTACCGCCGGTACCGCTATTCGCGAGTCGATGCAACTAATTCAGGCTCAAGGCGCTGAGCTTAGCGGCGTGCTGGTCGCGCTGGACCGGCAGGAACGCGGCCAGGGTGAGTTGTCGGCCATTCAGGAAGTGGAACGTGACTTTAATACTAAGGTTGTGGCCATTATCAGCCTGCCGGATTTAATCAGCTATTTGGCCGATAAACCGGAAATGGCGGAGCATCTGCAGGCGGTTAAGGCTTATCGGGCGCAATATGGAGTTAAGATAGCGTAGTTTGGTTTGGTTAGTAACAGAGCACAGGGTCAGGAAATGCTTTCTGCACCGGCTTCAAGGATCACATCCATGTGCCCCTTAAGCCTGCGCGGCATCGATGCCGCTGTTCCAAAAGCACACCTGACCCTATGCTCTGGGCAACTCTTGCGTTAAGTCAGCGTTACCTGATGCCTTGCATTGTCTGCCACCGTTCCGAAAGCACACCTTACCCTGGGCTCTGCGATATTCCGCTCGTTGTTCTCAAGCTCGGCAAAGGGGTGCTATTAATTAAATAATGCTTGCTGTAGTAGCGCCCATTGGTTTTGCCAGGCGGCGGTGGGCAGGCGTTTAAAACCCGAACGGACAAACTGGCTTATTTTCCCCTCCACTGTTGCCAATAACAGATTGGCCAGTTCGCCTTCGTCAACACTAAAACCCTTGCCTTCACGCAGCTTACGCTCACGCAGACATTGCTTTAGTTGGGTTTCCAGTTTTTCAAACAACACGGCTACCCGCTCTTGCAAACGCTCTTGTTCGCCCTGTAAGGCATCGCCGGTTAAAATGCGGCAAATACCGGGGTTGCGCTCGGAAAAAACTAATATCAGTTGCAGAATAAGCGCTATCCGGCTTTGAGTATCTTTGTGCTCGTCTAAAATGCTGTTTATTCTGGAAAGCAGAGTGTCTTCAATAAACTCAATTAAGCCTTCAAACATCCGGGCTTTGCTGGGGAAGTGGCGATATAGCGCGGCTTCTGACACCCCGACTTTTTCGGCCAGGGCAGCAGTGGTGATCCGCTGGCCATTATTGCTTTGCAACATGGCGGCTAACGCCTGCAAAATATCTTCTTTTCTGTTGCCGCGACGCGGTGTTGACATAGCTGTTCCCGAAAATAAACCAATATATTATCTACTACTCATCCAGCTAGTAAGTGCCTTTCACCGTCTGCATGGACGGTTAACCCTGACTTGAAGAAACCGTAAGGCAACATACTTGTGGAACAGCGGCATGGATGCCGCGGAGCCTGAAAGGGCACAGGGATGTGATCCTTGAAGGCGGTGAACAAGTGTGTTGCCTGGAGGTTTTATACTCAAACTAAAAGTTCAGCTATTACAGGCTAACTAGTTCTTCCCAGAGTGACCAAAACCACCTTCACCTCGCTCGGAGGCGTCAAAACTCTCGACTAGCTTAAATTCCGCCTGTACCACCGGCATAAACACCAGTTGGGCAATCCGGTCGCCTGGCTCAATGCTGAACGTTTGCTGGCCGCGGTTCCACATGGAAACCATTAACGGCCCCTGATAATCAGAATCAATTAAGCCCACCAGATTCCCCAACACGATACCGTGCTTATGGCCCAGGCCAGAGCGCGGTAAAATGGTGGCGCATAAATTCGCATCACCAATAAAAATTGAGATCCCGGTTGGAATTAATACCGTCTGACCAGGCTCCAGGGTCAGGGTTTGGTCCAGACAGGCGCGTAAATCAAGGCCGGCAGAACCCGGAGTGGCATATGCCGGTAGTGGGAATTCGTTACCAATACGGGGGTCGAGGATTTTCAGCTCAATTGCTTTATTCATTTGTGCGTTTCACTTGTCGTATTTTGTTGAGATAAGAGTTGAGAAAATTGTTCAGAAATTAGGGTGATCAGGCTTTCGGCCAGCGCGGCTTTGCTTTGCAAAGCTAATGCCTGCTCGCCATCTTGCCAGAGCAGTGTTACGGCGTTCTGATCGCTGTTAAAACCGGCATCGGGCTGCGATACGTCGTTGGCGCAAATCATATCGAGGTTTTTCTCTGCCAGCTTTTGCCGGGCATAGCTCAGAACATCTTGTGTTTCTGCGGCGAAACCTACTGTAAAGGGCCGCTGTTTAGTCAGGTCTGCTACTGCGGCAATAATATCGGGGTTTTTTACCAGAGTAAGTTGCAGCTGTTCGCTGCCACCTTTTTTCAGCTTGTTAGTGGCCACTTCCGCGGCCCGGTAATCGGCTACTGCGGCGCAGCCAATAAAAATATCGCTTTGGATTGCAGCCTTTAACGCGGCGTCATGCATTTGTTCGGCGCTGATAACATCTATCCGCTTAACCCCCGCCGGGGTAGCCAGTTGCACCGGGCCGCTAATCAGCGTGACATCGGCGCCCATTGCCGCAGCCGCGGCGGCTAAAGCAAAGCCCATTTTGCCGGAGCTGTGGTTAGATAAATAACGTACCGGGTCCAGCGCTTCGCGGGTGGGGCCGGCAGTAATGGTAAAGCGCAGGCTGGTTAATGATGCTACTGGCGTCAGGCTTTGTTCAATAAGCGCAACCAATTCTAATGGCTCCAGCATCCGGCCATAGCCGACATCGCCACAGGCTTGCTCACCGGCGCCAGGGCCATAAATGTGAAATTTATGTTTTTTTAGTGTTGCTAAGTTTTGTTGAGTAGCTATATTGTTATACATCTGCTGATTCATGGCAGGGGCCACTGCAACCGGTGCGGCAGAGGCCAGTACGCAGGTGGTCAGTAAATCGTTGGCCATGCCGTGTGCCAGTTTGGCGATAACATCGGCCGAGGCCGGGGCAACGACAATCAGGTTAGCCCATTTAGCCAGCTCAATATGGCCCATGGCAGCTTCTGCTGCCGGGTCGAGCATGCTGGTACTAACCGGGTTGCCTGATACTGCCTGCAAGGTAAGCGGGGTAATAAATTGCTGGGCTGCCTCGGTCAGAATAACCCGGACGTCGGCGCCCCGCTCTTTTAAGCGGCGGACTAAGTCGGCACTTTTGTAGGCGGCAATGCCACCACTAATGCCCAGTAAGATCCGTTTTGCTGCCAGTGTCTGCTGCATATATACCTAAAGCTGGTCCGAAAATCATCGGTATAAGATAACACGGAACGTAAAAATCGGCATCAATTCAGGGAGGATTCAGATGGCTATTTCTGACTGGCCAGTTACCGAGCGACCGCGGGAAAAGCTATTGCAGCTGGGGCCTAAGGCATTATCTGATGCTGAACTTTTGGCGATATTTCTGCGCACTGGGGTCAGTGGTTGTGATGCGGTGACGTTGGCACGCCAGCTACTAAATCATTTTGGCTCGTTGCGCCGGCTGATGGGCGCCAGTCAGCATGAGTTTTGCCAGGCCAGGGGCCTGGGTGAAGCCAAGTTTGTCCAGCTACAGGCAGTACTGGAGCTGAGTAAGCGCTATATGCAGCAGCAATTGCAACGGGAAACCGTATTTACCGAGCCGGCATTGGTGAAGAAATTTTTATCCCATACCATTGGCCACGAGCAGCGTGAAGTTTTCCTGTTACTTTACCTTGATAATCAGCACCGGCTGATTGCCAGCGAGCCGCTATTTATGGGCACTATTGATGCGTCGCCGGTGTATCCGCGTATTGTAGTTCAGCGCGCTTTAGCGCATAATGCCGCCGCCGTTATATTGGCTCATAATCATCCTTCCGGGGTGGCAGAGCCAAGCCGCGCCGACAGGGCAATAACGGAGCGCCTGACCCAGGCCATGGCATTGGTAGATATTAAAATACTGGACCATTTTGTGGTGGGCGATGCAGAAGTTGTCTCTTTTGCAGAACGCGGCTGGCTTTAACAATATTCGAACGAAACAGGCGGATCGCCAACGGATCTGACTAAGGTGCCATTTAAATTCTCTTGAGTTTAATGGGGCTTTCGTGTATAAAGTGCGCCCTCATCCATTTTCGGGGCAACCTTCAAGGCCAGAAGGGTGAATGATAGCTCGAGCTGACGTAATTTTGGAGAAATATAGACATGTCTAGAGTATGCCAAGTAACTGGCAAAGGTCCGATGGTAGGTAACCGTCGTTCGCACGCCAACAACGCGACAAAGCGCCGTTTCCTGCCTAACCTGCAAACTCACCGTTTCTGGGTTGAAAGCGAAAACCGTTTTGTTACTTTACGTACTACCACCCGTGGTATGCGTATTATTGACAAGAAAGGTATCGACGCCGTTTTAGTAGACGTTCGTGCCAACGGTCACAAGGTTTAAGGAATTAACTCATGCGCGATAAAATCCGTTTAGTTTCTTCTGCCGGTACTGGTTTCTTCTACACTACAACGAAGAACAAACGTACCATGCCAGAAAAAATGGAAATTAAAAAGTTCGATCCTAAAGTGCGTAAGCACGTGATTTTCAAAGAAGCGAAAATCAAGTAATCGACATGAAAACCCGGCCAGCGCCGGGTTTTTGCTTTTTACACCCCGCCTAAGTTACTATGCCGCTGCCCCTTGCAGACAGGTACTGCCCAGCGCAGAAAACATAATTATGCTAAAACTCTCACGCCGTAACTGGAATAACGTACTGATTTTTGCAGTATTGATCCTCATGTTTGTGCTATACGGCATACCACAGCGTTTACAACAAAAAATGGCCGTTGAACACCGCTTAATCCCGGCAGACGCGCAGCTGTTAATGGTGGGTTTCGCCAGTCAGCGCCTGGTAAAAGCCGGGCCGCAGTGGCAACTGCAACCGGCAGGTAATAATCTGGTTGATGCCGCGCAGCTCGCGTTGGCCTGGCAGCATAGCCAGCTGAACCCGGTGGATACCTTGCCAATGCAAAGCCGGGTGCCGGTAGCGCAGGCCAGTGTGCAGCTGGTAGGAGAGAGCATGCCTGTTATCTGGTTGCTGTACCCGGGTGATGAGTCTGCAAATAACCCCGCTCAAGGCTCCGAAAATAACCAGTATCTGTTGCAACAGGCCGGCCAGAAACAGTTTTATCAGTTAAGCCGCCAGCAGGCGCGCCAATTATTTTTGCTGGAGCAATAACACCAATGCCAGAGTTACCTGAGGTAGAAGTTTCCCGTTTAGGTATTAGCCCCCATTTGCAGGGCCAGCAGCTATTGGCTGTAGTGGCCAGGCAGCGCCAACTGCGCTGGTGGATCCCGGATGAAGTGGTGCAGTTGAGCAATCAACCTATTCTGGCAGTGCAACGCCGGGCCAAGTATTTACTGATTAGTCTGCCTGCGGGCGATATTATTTTGCACCTGGGTATGTCTGGCCACTTAAAAGTGGTAGCAAGTAGCACCGAACCGGCTAAGCATGATCACCTGGATATAGTGTTATCGAACAAAAAAGTACTGCGGCTAAATGATACCCGTCGCTTTGGTGCGGTATTGTGGCAGGCTAAAGGTGAGCTTCATCCGTTATTAGCAGCATTGGGGCCGGAGCCGCTAACAGATGATTTTAGCGATCAAACCCTGCTTAACGCCTGTAGCAGGCGCTCAGCCGCCATCAAGCTGGTGTTGATGGATAATAAGGTGGTAGTGGGGGTAGGTAATATCTACGCGAATGAAGCGCTGTTTAAAGCCGGTATTTTACCTACCGCGCCTGCCAATAGCGTGCCGGCAGCCAAACTGGCTTTATTAAGCACAGTAGTGAAAGAAACCCTGGCAGCAGCGATAGTGCAGGGCGGCACCACCTTAAAAGACTTTAGCCAGGCCGATGGTAAGCCGGGCTATTTTAAACAACAGTTACTGGTTTACGGCCGTGGCGGCCAGCCTTGTCTGCAATGCCAGCAGCCTTTAACTGAAATAAAACTGGGCCAGCGCACTACGGTATATTGCAGCCTGTGTCAGAGTTAATGGCGCTGTTAAAAGCGCCGTTTGGCAGTAACCCGCCACTGCCAGTTACCCAGTTCCGGGTTGTTGCTGACGGGCCGTGTTAAGTCGATATGTACCATAGTGCCACGGCTGGAATGGGTAGACAGTAAGCGCACCCCAACCCCGACACCATATAAAATACTGTCGTCAATTTCATTCTCGCCACGCTGCTCGGCGCCCCAGCTGCGCCCTGCATCGGCAAAGCCGGCAAAGCCGACATCGAAAATATGCAAAATATTCCAGTCAGTGTAATACCGGTACTCGGCAGTAGCGACCATCCGGCTGTCGCCACGTTGGTAAAACAATGGAAAAGGGCGTAAACCAGTATCGCCGCCAAGGTACAAGGCTTCATCTTCGAACAAATCTTTGCCACGCTGTAAATCGAGAATACCGACCACACTACTCTGGCGGTTTAGCTGATACACCAGTTGCCAGTGGGTACTGAGTAATTGCTGGCGCAGCTCTGCCTGTCTCAGACCGTGGTAACGAAAGCTGGCCAGCAGCCATAAATCGCTTTGCAGTGACCAGGCTTTTTCTATCGATGCATCGAGCTGCCAACCACTGTTATCGGCGCCCAGTGCTTTTTGCAGATGGCCCAGCCTGACATATGCCTGCCAACCCAGGTTGATATCTTCTACCCGGTTGAACTGGTTAATGTTATACAATTTGCGATACTGGTCTTCCAGTAATTGATACTCTAGCCACACCCGGGATAAATTGCGCTCGGTGGGAATGTCAAACAGGGTATCAATGTTGGCAGCAAAGCTGACATCTTCCAGGGTGATGCCGCCATTTAAACGGTGGATACGCTTACTGTCACCAGCCAGACGCCAGCCAAGAAAGCTGGTGAAACCATGCTGGGTGCGGTCATATTCATTTACTTTCTCACCTAAAACGTAATCATTAATTTGTTGTTTGTCTTTGCTGATATCAACACTGATCGCCCAGGGTGAGCTCAGGCGGTAAAACGGCCGCTGGATATTAAACTGATAACTTTCGCCATCTGAGTTATTGGCGTATCGGCTAAGCGCCTGCCAGTGGCTACCCAGAATGTTTGGGCTGGCAAAACTAAATAAATAACCGGTACGCTCGGCATCTTTAGCGTAGTCCAGTTGCAACTGGTTGCCGGTGCCCAGCAGGTTGTCTTCGGCTATACCAATAGAATACTCAGTAGAGCCACCCTCGCTGGAAAAATCAATTTTTGGCAGTAGCGACCAGTTATCCCAGGTTTTTACCAATACTTCGACGGTATTGGTTTCAGGGCAGTAACGGCTGACACTGACATCAGCATCCCTGATATAACTGCGACCGCGCAGCAAGCGTTCGGTTTCTGCAAGTTCGGCTAAATCTAGCGAGCTTTGCGGGGTAAACAGCAGATCATTGGCAATAGTCTCTTCTTTGGAAATAATATGGCTGTAATTTGCAAAACGATGCAGCCAGAAGGTTCCAGGCTCGCTCAGATCGAATACATTTTGCTGCTCAAACTGAATAGCACTGATTGTCAGGCCGGTTTTTTGTAAATCTGCTTCATCAAATAAGGTGGTGCAACTGGCATTAGTATCTGCACGAGCCTGATTAAACAAAGCGCCGGCCAGCAAAACGGCAATCACTAACGCACTGCGAAGCACCATATCCGTTAATCCTTCTGCTCAGCTGAAGCATTAACATCAGCCGCAGTATTGATGGTAACCGGGGCAGAACCCTGGCCAAACACGACGGTGCGCTGCGGAAACGGAATTTCAATACCTGCCTGGTCGAAGGCAATTTTAACTTCCTCCTGAATACTGTTACGTAACTCACGAAAGTTTTCCCGTTTGGTCCAGACACTGAATTGAATGCTAAGTGATGAGTCAGCAAAACCATTAAAAATAAATAATGGAGCGGGTTCATCCAGACTAAGAGGGTTATTGTCTGCCACTTGCTGCAGTATCTGCCGCACCTTGCTGATATTCTCTTTGTAGGCCACGCCTATCATCAAATCGAAACGACGAATAGGAAATCTGGTCATATTGATCATTTCGGTTTTGATCAGACTTTCATTAGGGATGCGCACATACAGGTTATCGAAAGTACGCAGTTTTACCGACAGTAAATCTATCGACAGCACTTCGCCTGTGGTGTTGCCCACTTGAATAACGTCCCCCAGCTGAAATGGCCTTTCTCCAATCAGGAACAAGCCACTGATTAAGTTTGATGCCGAGGTTTGTGAGGCAAAGCCAATGGCAACTGATAATACCCCTGCTGCACCAAGCAATACCCCTAGTGAAAAACCCAGTTGGCGCAAGGCAGAAGCAAAAAATAATGCCAGTACCAGCCAGTAAACTAATCGTTTAAACATAACCGCGTGGTGCTGTGAAAAGTTTCGGATGACCAGCTTTTGCACGCCACGGCTGGCCAGACTGGCTAACAGGAACCCCACCGCCAGCATAATAGCGGCCTGCAGTATATTGACCATCTGTTCAGACCGCAGGTAAGCGGTAAATTGTTCCATTAGTGCCAGCTCCTGTTAGTCATTAAACATGCCGGTAAAGGCCCGGATTAACCCTTGCTTTTCAATATGCTGACGGGGTTCGGCGATCCGGGCTGCTGCAGTGACACCTGCCGGGAGATGTTTACTGATTTTAAAGCGGGTAAGTGCATGGTTACCTTCGTGCTGCAGTGTTATCGGGTCGGTCCAGAGCGTTCCATCATTCAGGCCATACATAGCCAGGTAGGGCACCGGAATACTCAGCTTATCCAGAACCAGCATGCTACCGGCGTTATTTTCTATGGTAATAGCGGTAACTGCCCGATGCGGTCTGGCAGGCAGATCGGCCCGGTTATGCCGGGCCTGGGTTTTATCGGCATAACATAATTCACCATGTAAAGTGGATGGCCCAAACCAGGTGTCAGACAGGCGCTGGCTGGCAATCTCAGCCAGGCTGCAGCCCGGTTGCTGTAGGCTTACGTCGATTACTAGCGGAGAGCTGATATAAAACACCGCCTGTTGTGCCGGAGGAATACTAAGCTGAGTACGGGTTTTAACAACTACCGACCGGTCGAGTAGTTTTGGCGTCAGGCAAAACTGGGATGGGCTCTCCCGGAACACAAAGCGCTGAATATTATCCAGCTCAGGTAACTGCTTAATACTGCGGCTAAGCAACTGATAACGATCTTCCTGTTCACTAAGCCTGGTAAAACCCAACAACCATTCTGTGCGCAACCTCTGCAGATATAACGTCAGGGGGCCCAACGTATATTGCCAGCTCTGGCCGCTGTCCAGGGTAATTGGCAACCACCATGGAGTCAGCGCTGTTGGACTATTGCTATGTTGTGGTTGCATATCCTGTCCTGTAAATAGGCGTAGGCCTTGGCATAGTAGCAGAGCATCGGTGACTGTAGCGTTAATTTTTTTTCAGTGCCCTGATTGTTATCCGTGGCCTCAGATTCTAAAATGATGGTCAAATTTTGCTTAATAAGCAATATGTTATTTTAGATAATCCAGCGATGGTGAGCTTTGTCAGCCCGGGTTGTTATGGTTCCAGTTGCCTGCATAAGCTTGTAACCAGTATGCAGGCTGCTTTATGAAATTACGCTTAATAAGCAAAGCCTGTAATGAACAGGGAAATTCCATAATGCGTTTTGTCAGGCCAGATTTAAGAGGTTGTTATGGAATTACCTGTACTGATTAACCGGTTGCGTTCAGCGCTTGAAAACAATACGGTGCTGTTGCTGCAAGACCAGCTGGAAGATGTACATCCGGCTGACTACGCCGCCGCTATTACTGAATTTTCACTTGAGCACTTATGGATCCTGCTGGCCGCCCTGCGCCGGGCAGAGCAGGCGGAAGTGTTTGGCTATTTGCCTGCAGAAGTGCAGGTTGCGCTGGCAATCCGGATTAGCCGGCGCAAACTGGCACCAATCATTCGTCAGATGTCATCTGATGAGCGGGCCGACCTGTTTAACCGCTTAAATGCCGAGCAGCGAGAAACCCTGCTGCCAGCCCTGGCTCAGGCCGAACGTGAAGATTTACTGCGTTTATCCAGCTATCAGGAGGGTACTGCCGGTGCCATTATGACCTCGGATTACGCGATACTGGCGCCTGATATTAACGTTCGGGATGCGCTGGATGTACTGCGCCGGGAAGCGCCTGACAAAGAAACAATATATTCAGCCTATGTGGTGAATGAAGATCGCAAGTTGATCGGTGTAGTGTCACTACGGGAGCTTATTCTGGCACCGGCTACCATGCTGGTTGCTGAGCTGATGAACCATGACCCTATTTTTGCAACGGTGGAAATGAAGCAAGAACAGGTAGCAGCTATGGTAGCCAGATACGATTTGCTGGCGCTACCGATCATTAATCAGCAGCAACAAATGGTCGGCATTGTTACCTACGATGATGCAATGGATGTCGCAGCAGCAGAAGCCACTGAGGATTTCCACAAAACTGCCACCATCGGCAAGCTGGATGGCAATGTTAAAGATGCCAGCATTGGCCTGCTTTATCGCAAGCGAGTGTTCTGGCTGGTAGTGCTGGTATTTGGCAATATTTTCTCCGGCGCTGGTATTGCTTATTTTGAACAAACCATTGCCAGCTATCTGGCGCTGTTATTTTTTCTGCCATTACTAATTGCCAGCAGCGGCAATGCCGGCGCCCAGTCCGGCACCCTGATGGTGCGGGCATTGGCTACTGGTGATATTAAACTGCGTGACTGGGGCTCGTTGCTGGCCAAAGAGTGCCTGGTAGCGGGGTTGCTGGGCTTAACCATGTCTTTTGCCGTGGTCTGGCTCGGTTGGTGGCGTGGTGGTTATGACATAGCCATAGTGGTTGCCGCCACCATGATGCTGGTAGTGATGGTTGGCAGCCTGGTCGGCTTATCCTTACCCTTTTTACTCAGCCGCTTAAAGCTCGACCCGGCCACCGCCAGCGGCCCGCTCATTACCTCCATCGCCGACGTCGCCGGGGTAGTGTTGTATTTCTCCATCGCTACCTGGTATCTGGGGATGTAGATAATGAGCACGCTGGCTCGTTATCAATGCAGCTGTTCCAGAAAGCCGGTGTGGCAGTAACCGTCTGCCAGGCCGTCGCCTTGCAAATCTACCTGACTCCAATCACCGCTATTACCCAGCACATTAACCAGTTGGCCGCTGACTAAGGTGGTTTTAATATCAAAGCCGGTGCCAGGGCCGGCCCGTAACCGCAAGCCGTCGCGGGCGGATACTCTGGCTTTAATTCCTAACTGGTTGGCCAACGCTGGAGTGTTGCTATCAGCAGCAGGTGCTGCTGAGGGTAATGGCGGGCGTGCCGGTAAGCCTGGCGGTAAAGGTGGTGCCGCCGGGGAACCCCGCCAGCTGTCTATTGCCTGCTGCAGGTTTTCGGCCCAATCGCTATCTCCGCCTTGCGGATAATTGCCAGCCTGCAGTTCGCTCAGGTTTAGGTCTTGCATCTGCAAGTGGGGTAGCTCCCAGCTTAGTGGCTGCAGGCCATGTTTAGCTGCAAGTTTGTGTAACTGCTGCCACCATTTTTTCCGCTCAGCGCTATCATCCCAGCTCCATTTGCCATCAATAAAAAGCACAAAATCTGCGGCAACACCATACTGATGCAGGGAACTCCAGGCATCAGCATTGGTTACCCGGGGACCCGGCCGGGTTCTACTCTGGCTGTAAAGGTCGCGTTGGCGCTGGGGAGAACGAAAACCTTCAAATATTCTAAAAGGTAAACTGGCTCGCGCCAGGTCTTGCAATAACAACTCAACTTTATGCCGGAAAACCGGATGCAGGTGTGCCATTTCGGTATCTCTGCTCATTGCTTTGCTCCTTAATCAGCCATGCTGTTAGCGCGATTGCTGGCTGGTAGTATAGCTGTAATTGCTAATTGACGTGGCAAAACGCTGGTAAAAGCTAACTTGCTCCGGTAGCCGAAAAGCTATACACTTGCGCCGCAACCAAGGGGTGCACCTGCGCAGAAACGCGGGTGCTGAGATGCTTTCGGGCAAACCCTTAGAACCTGATCCGGATTATGCCGGCGGAGGGATGGTGCTAACTCCTCAAGCTGGTGTGATCTCTGTTTTATTAATAAATGGAGCGTCATACGATAATGTGTTTTTCCCCTTCTTTGTTGAATACCGCCATCGTTGCAGCATTAGCTGTCAGCCCCGGTGCTTTTGCCTCTGCTTCAACTGATAATCTGCCAGCCGTTACTGCTATTGAGCGTTTTACCGTGCAGGGTGATCTGCGCCAGCAAAATGCGGCTCAGCTGGCGGGCAGTTTGTCGGTTGCTACTGAGCAAGATCTGGCACGCCAGTCGGTACAACACCTTGATGAGCTGCTTAACCAGTTTGCTAATGTTAACTACAGCGCAGGGGCCTCACGCGGCCGGTTTATTCAGGTGCGCGGCATTGGCGAGCGCAGTGAATTTGTCGATACCATTAACCCGTCAGTTGGCATTCTGATTGATGGTATTGATTATTCCGGCCTGGGTATCAGTGGTATAAGTGATATTGCGCAGTTTGAGGTTTTCCGTGGCCCGGAGGCGACCCGTTTTGGCGCTAATGCGCTGGCCGGCATGCTGAATCTGATTACTAATGGCCCAACCGACAGTGCTGAAGGCAAAGCCAGCCTGACGTTAGCTAATTACGACAGCTATCAGCTGGCCGGCCAGTTTAGTAACGCGATTAATTCACAGTGGGGCTACAGCCTGTCACTGGAACAGCAAGTTTCAGACGGTTTTATTAAAAACACTCACCTGAACCGCGATGATACCAACAATATCGACGAATTTACCGGTCGTTTTAAATTGGCTTTTCAGCCGGGTGATGATCTTAAATTGCAACTGATAAGCCATGTTGTTGATCAGGACAATGGTTACGATGCATTTTCATTGGATCGTGACCGTACCACCCTGTCTGACCAACCCGGTCAGGATAAGCTGCGGAGCAAGGCGCTGGCGTTGCAGGCTGATTACAGGGGCTTAACCTTTGCCAGGTTGCAGGGCCAGTTAAGCTGGCTAGACGCCGATATGGACTATGGCTTTGATGAAGACTGGAGCCATGTTGGCCTGCACCCGGATGAATACTCTACTACCGACCGCTATTTACGCGACCGGGAGCAGTTAACCCTGGATTACCGGCTTGTCTCCAATGATGCCGGTCGGCTTGGAGCTAGCGACTGGGTGCTGGGTGTTTATGCTGCCAGCAAAGAGTTTGATTTAACCCGCCAGTTCTGGAACTGGGATTTGTGGCAGGCTGATACCTTTGCCAGTGCGCTTAGCCGCAGCAACCTGGCGTTATACACTGAGCTAAGCACGCCGCTATTTGAGCAACTAACTTTGGTATCCGGTTTGCGGCTTGAACGCTACGAAGACGAGTATGCCGATAGCAGTGCTAACCAGATTAATAACAGTGACACCATGTGGGGCGCCAAACTGAGCCTGAATTATCAGCCAAGCCCGCAAGCCCTGATCTACCTGTTAGCATCACGCGGTTATAAAGCGGGTGGGGTAAATGGCGATGCGCTGGCCAAAGCTGCTGATGATAACCTGAACGAACTACTGACTAAAGCCAGCTTTGCCCCGGAAACCTTGTACAACGCCGAGTTTGGGGTAAAAGGCACGGCGCTGGATCAAAGTCTGGTGACCCGGGTTGCCGCGTTTTACATGTGGCGCCAAGATATGCAGGTGAAAGGCTGGTTAAATCCGGACAGTGGCCCACAATTTGCCGGCTTTATTGATAACGCCGGGAGTGGCCGCAATTACGGTATTGAAATTGAAAACCGCCTGCAGCTGCACCCACAATTTACGTTAATGCTAAGCGCCAGCTGGCTGAAAACTAAACTGGGTAACTATGTCACGCTCGATGGTGACGATTTCAGCGGCCGCGAGCAGGCGCAGGCACCGCGCTTCAGTTACAACCTGGCCGCAGACTGGTACCTGAGTGATGCGTTAACCTTTAATGTTGGCCTGCAGGGTAAAGATGCCTTTTATTATTCCGATGGCCACAATCAGCGGTCCAGCCGCTATGAGTTACTAAACCTGCGGTTAAGTTACCAGCTGCAGCAATGGCAGCTGGCACTGTGGAGCCGCAATGCATTGGATCAGGATGTGGGAGTAAGAGGCTTCTACTTTGGCAACGACCCTCGCGATGGCTATGAGCCGCATTTATACGAGCAATTTGCCGAGCCGCGCCGGGTAGGACTTAGTGCCAGTTATCAATTTTAACATCGCAACTATGCTATAGGAGTTGTTATGAAGTTATCAGTAGAAATCAGTAAATACCCGCTGGCCGAAGATTATATCGGTCCGATTAAAGGCTTTATTGAACAATTGAACCAATACCCGGACATCCGGGTGATAACCAACAGTATGAGTACCCAGCTGTTTGGTGACTACGATGCAGTGATGCAGGCGCTGCAAAGCTGCATTAAAGCCTCTTTTGCCCAGTACGGTAAGGTGGTATTTGTCTGTAAGTTTATTCATGGTGATTTACAACCATGATGCTGTGGCTTAGCAATGCCCTAAACGACTGGCAGCTGATGCATAGCCTGGAGTTACTGGCAACTTTGCTGGCGCTGGCTTATGTCGTGCTGGCCTTGCGCCAAAGCCTCTGGTGCTGGCCAGCGGCATTGCTAAGCACACTTTTATTTACCCACATAATGTGGAACTCTGCGCTGTTATCTGACGCCTTGTTACAAGTATATTATGCGGCTATGGCAATGTACGGCTGGTGGCGCTGGCAACAGTTAAAACAACAACATCAGGGGCTGAATAGGGTGACCGAATGGCCATGGCAGCGCCACCTGCAACTGATTGCCATTACCGGGCTGATTGGTTTAGTGCTGGGTTATCTGATGGCCAATTATACCCACGCTGATTTTGCCTACCTGGATGCGCAGACCACTGCTTTTAGTGTGATGGCAACCTGGTTGGTGGCGCGTAAGCTGGTGTCCAACTGGCTGTATTGGGTGGTTATTGATGCAGTATCGATTTATGTCTATGCTCAGAAACATCTGTATTTTCTGACCTTGTTGTTTATGCTGTATACCATTATTGCGTTGGCGGGATATTTTATATGGCGGGCAAATTATCAGCAGCAACCGCAACTGGTGGTGTCAGGCAGGTAACAGCATTGTGCCGGCATCTGGAGTTTTTTGCAGAGCATCAGCCACTTGCCATTTGCCCGCTTTCTAATGGTCAACTAAATCTAAATTACCGGGTAGAAACACGCCGTGGACTCTACGCTGTGCGGCGTTATCCGGCTACTAGCAGCGGCGTGTGCCGGCAACAGGAATTACGGTGTCAGCATGCCGCTGCTGTCGCCGGTATTGCGCCGGCACCTCTTTGTTTAAATAATCATCAGCAGGTGTTGATAAGCGAATTCATTGCTGGTGGTTCATCTTTTGTATTTACAGAGCAAAAAATTCCGTTGCTGGCGCTGACGCTGGCAAAATTGCATCAGCTGCCCACCCAAACCGCTGTGTTACAACCGGTAAATTATCTTTATCAGTTAGCTGAAACAGCCCGCGATTTTTTTATCGCTGCTGATGAAGTGCTATTTAATACATTGTTAGTTGCGGCAGAAAAATATCAGTTATTAGCCAATGATTGGGTACTGTGTCATCTGGATTTGCACGCTGGCAATATGCTCTGGGCAGATAATGGATTGTGGTTGCTGGATTTTGAATATGCGCAAGTAGCTGACAGCTGCCTTGATTTAGCCGGACTGTCACTGAATTTTCAGTTGTCTGACGCATCTGAGCAGCTGTTGCTGGCAGCATACCGGCAGCAAAGGGCTACCGGCACTGCAACGTCAGAACAATTTATGGCGAAACTACCGCTGGCAAAAATCGTCGTTAGCGGATTTTGCTGGTTGTGGTACCTTAGCCTGCAGGATAATCAGGCCTTGTGTGTCGAGCAAAGCCGTTACTGGCAACAGCTACTGAGCCAGCAACTAGACCTATAAACCACCTAGCCGCTCTGCCAGAACTTTATAACGTTTAACATCGTCTTCATTGAATAATGGCTTGCCACTTTCATCTTTATCTGTGGCAACCAGCAGATTCTCTCTGGCCAACCGTTCTACCCGGATATCCGGGATCCCAAGAAACTCAGCAACCTGTTGTACCGACATAAGTGACATAGAATTATCCTAATAAAAGTTCAGATACTAGTAATAACCTATTCAAGCACTTTTTTGAATTAAAAAAAGGCTAATTCTGAAAAAATTGTTGCCGGGATTTCGAAGGTTGCCTGACCGACTTTAATAGACATTCCGGCTACTTACCGGTATAAATATTGTCAAAAATTCAATAAAGTTTTGGTTCGCCTTAGACTGTAACACTGTTTCACCTTCTATGCTGTTGGATCCGATCTTTGATTGGTGTCAGACAGTAGGCTTTAGCTGCAGGCCGTAAAGTGTATTTTTTTTAGATATTTGGCCTTTTATAAAGGAAGCAACGACGCTATGACCTTGTTATGGATACTATTACTTCCCCTGCTGGGTACTCTGGTGCCGGTACTGACAGCTCACTGGCGGCGTAGCGCCTGTGCCATGGTAACAGCCATTCCTCCCGCTTTTGCATTGATGATATTGCTCTATCATGGCAGTGCGGTGTTTGCTGGTGAAAGTTTACGCTATACCCTCGGCTGGATCCCGTTACTGGGGATGGATATTAGTATCCGGCTGGACGGGCTGGCTTTTCTATTCAGTTTATTGATCCTTGGTATTGGCCTGCTGATAATTTTATATGCCCGGTACTATTTATCTGAACAAGACTCGATGCCGCGGTTTTATGCTTATCTGATGCTGTTTATGACAGCGATGATGGGTATCGTCCTGTCTAATAACGTCTTGCAGCTCTGGTTGTTCTGGGAGCTGACCAGTATCAGCTCGTTTTTACTGATTAGTTACTGGTGGCATAAATCAGAGGCCAGACGTGGTGCCAGAATGGCACTGGCTGTTACCGGCGCGGGCGGCTTATGCCTGTTGGCTGCATTGCTGCTGTTGGGGCAGATCACCGGCAGCTACGATTTAGACGTTATTCTGGCCAGCGGTGCAGTTATTCAGCAGCATGCCTGGTATCCATTAGTTCTGGTGTTGTTTTTGCTGGGATGTTTCACAAAATCTGCCCAGTTTCCGTTTCATTTCTGGTTGCCTAATGCGATGGCAGCACCTACTCCAGTGAGTGCTTACTTACACTCAGCAACCATGGTAAAAGCCGGGATTTTCTTACTTGCCCGGTTTTATCCGGCTATGGCTGGCACCGATTTGTGGTTTTTACTGGTCAGTATTACCGGCTTAACAACCTTGCTGGTCGGGGCCTATCTGGCGCTGTTTAAGCATGATTTAAAAGGCTTGTTGGCGTATTCCACCATTAGCCATCTGGGTTTGATTACCCTGCTGTTTGGTATGGGCACCGACTTAGCCGCTGTTGCCGGCGTATTCCATATTATTAACCATGCCACGTTCAAAGCGTCACTGTTTATGGCGGCCGGTATTATTGATCATGAATCAGGCTCGCGCGACATGCGAAAACTAAATGGCTTGTGGCACTTTATGCCGATCACCGCCACCCTGGCGATGGTAGCCGCGGCAGCGATGGCGGGGGTACCATTATTAAATGGCTTCTTATCCAAAGAAATGTTTTTTGCAGAAACCCTGCATCAGCATTTGCTGGGCTCATTGTCTTGGATAATCCCGGTGCTGGCGACAGTGGCTGCGATTTTCTCGGTGGCCTATTCCATGCGTTTTATCCACGACGTGTTTTTTAATGGTAAGCCCAAAGGTTTAACCAAAACTCCGCATGAACCGCCACGCTATATGCGAATGCCGGTTGAGGTGCTAGTGGTGCTTTGTATTCTGGTCGGGGTAGCTCCGGGCTACATTGTTGGTGATCTGCTGCATGCTGCCTCTTTTGCCGTACTGGGCACTGAGGTACCTGCGTACAGCCTCGCCATCTGGCATGGCCTGAACTTACCCCTGCTGATGAGCGTGGTGGCATTGGCCGGTGGTGCGTTAATTTATATTAACCGTAAACATTTGTTCGATTTTCAGAACACCTTGCCTGGTGTTGATGCGATTAATACCTTTGAACTGGCGATGAAAGTGCTGACCAAACGCTGTCAACAGTTCTACGGCTGGCTGGATAATGGCTCGCTGCAACGCTATCTGGTGTTTTTATTAATGGCTATCGTCGTGCTGGCTGGGATGCCGCTGTTACAGCTTGATACCTTGTTTGGTGGCCGGCCTGAACTGCCGGTTGACGCTGTTAATGCTACCGGGGCTGCCATGTTGCTGATCAGTGCTTTTGCTACTGTAGTGTTTCACCGGCAGCGGGTTGTGGCCTTACTGATGATTTCTGTGGTTGGCCTGATGGTATCAATTGCCTTTACCCGCTTCTCGGCCCCTGATCTGGCATTAACTCAGCTATCAGTGGAGGTGGTGACCATCATCCTGCTGATGTTGGCGTTGTTTTTCCTGCCGCATAAAACGCCTAAGCAATCCAGCCCTACCCGGGTTATCAGAGATATTAGTCTGGCAAGTATGGTCGGGGTGGTAATTGGTAGTATTAGCTACGCAATTATGACCCGGCCATTTAATACCATTTCAGATTATTTCCTGGCTAATGCTAAAACCGGCGGCGGCGGTACTAACGTGGTTAACGTTATTCTGGTCGACTTTCGAGGCTTCGATACGTTTGGTGAAATAGCGGTACTGGGTATTGCTTCGCTGGGTATTTTTAAATTACTGACCCGGATCCCGGTATTTAAACCAAGTAGCGATGGTGAGGGACGGCCCTGGGCATTAGAGCGTCATCCGGTATTGCTGGCGACTGTGTCGCAGGGCTTATTACCACTGGCCTTGATGGTGTCGGTATTTATTTTCTTCCGTGGCCATAACTTACCTGGTGGCGGCTTTATTGCTGGCCTGGTTACTGCCGTTGCTTTAATTCTGCAATACATTGCCCATGGGGTTGAATGGGTGAAAAGCCGGATGAATATCGAGTATCAGCGGGTGGTTGCTGTCGGCCTGATGATTGCTCTGCTTACTGGCGCAGCCAGCTGGCTGTTCAATAAACCATTTTTAACGTCATGGTTCGATTATTTTGATATCCCGCTACTGGGAGAGATAGAGCTGGCCAGTGCAATCGCTTTTGATGCCGGGGTATATGTTACGGTGGTGGGGTCTACCCTGCTGATTCTGGCCAGTCTGGGTAAGATGACCACCAGTCATCGTCCAGTGCATACGGAGAGCATTTAATGGAAAGCTTACTTGCAGGTTGTATTGGCTTCCTGACCGCCTGTGGCGTGTTTTTGTTGTTGCGTGGCCGCACGTTTCCGGTAGTGGTGGGGCTGACGATGCTGGCTTACGCCGTTAACTTATTTTTATTCTCATCAGGAAGGCTGACCTTACAGGGTGCCGCGGTGCTGGGCACGACCGACAATTATGCCGACCCTTTGCCACAGGCGTTGGTGCTGACTGCGATAGTAATAGGCTTTGCCATGACTGCTTATCTGGTGATCCTGGCGATTCGGGCCCGTGCCGATTTGGGTAATGACCATGTCGATGGCAAATTGCCGGAAAATGAAAGTAGCCGCAAGGAGAGCCGTTAATGTCGCATCTGATTATCGCGCCAATTTTACTGCCAATATTTACTGCGCTGCTGATTATGCTGCCACCGATTCATTACTCGCCAATGCGTCGTCGCTGGGTCAGCATGATCTCAACTGTAATTTTGCTGATACTGACAGTATGTCTGCTACTGCAAACGCAGGCTGAAGGGGTTGCTTTTTATGCATTAGGCGCCTGGCAACCACCTTTTGGGATTATCCTGGTGGCTGATATTTTTAGTGTCAGTATGGTGTGTTTAACCTCGATACTGGCTCTGGGTGCTATTTGCTATGGAAGTGCCGGCGAAGACGAAAGAGGCTCGTTCTTCCATCCACTGTTTCAGTTTCAACTGATGGGGATTAATGGTGCATTTTTAACCGGTGATTTATTTAACCTGTTTGTATTTTTCGAGGTACTGCTAATTGCCTCCTATGGTTTGTTGGTTCATGCCGGCGGCAAGAACAAAACCAAGGCAGCAGTGCATTATGTGGTATTAAATCTGGCCGGCTCTGCTGTATTTCTGTTCTCGCTGGGCATTCTCTACGGCACGCTTGGTACACTTAATATTGCTGATATGGCGGTGCAGGTAGCGCAGTTGCCAGCTGAAAACTTAATGCTGGTTAAATCTGGCGGCTTATTGCTGTTAATCGTATTTGCGTTAAAAGCAGCTATTTTGCCATTGCAGTTTTGGTTACCGGCAACTTATGCAGCCGCGTCACCGCCGGTAGCAGCTCTGTTTGCCGTAATGACCAAAATTGGCATATACGCCTTGTTAAGAGTCTACACCACTATATTCGGTGAACACGCAGGGCCTTTAGCCGGAATGGCGTCTGACTGGTTATGGCCGCTGGGGCTGGCCACTATTATGCTTGGTGCTATAGGAGTACTGGCTAGCCAGGATTTCAGGAAGCTGGTCGCTAACCTGGTGATTGTGTCGGTAGGTACCCTGGTTACCCTGGTTGCACTACAAAGCTCTGCGGCTACGTCAGCTGTACTATTTTACACCGTGCACTCAACTTTAGTGTGTGGAGCACTGTTCTTACTGGCAGATTTAATCGGTGCCCAGCGTGGTAAAGCCGGCGACAGATTAGTACCAGGAAGGCGGATGGCTCAACCCGTATTGCTGGGTACCATGTTTATGGTCGCCGCTGTTGCAGTAGCCGGCCTGCCACCATTGTCGGGCTTTGTCGGTAAACTGATGATTCTGCAGGCGGCAAGTTCACCAATGCAGCAGATGTTGTTATGGTCAGTGGTACTGCTAAGCAGTTTAATGGTGCTGATTGGATTATCCCGTGCAGGCAGTATTCTGTTTTGGCGGGTTAATGGTAATGATGCCGGCCCAGAGCGGGTACTGCCGTTGCAAGTGTTTGCCTTAGGCTGGTTGTTGTTAGCGGCGCCATTGATGGTGGTGTTTGCCGGCCCACTGACTGAGCTATCCTTTGCAGCAGCTGAGCAAATGCGCGATATTCAAAGCAGTATTGCGATTATTCTGGGTGATGCAGCAACTGTTGGAGAACAACCATGAGAGTAACGCCACGTTTTAGCTGGTTACCTACACCTTACCGTAGTTTGTTATTGCTGGTGGTGTGGTTATTATTGAATCAAAGCGTTGCGGTGGTGCATTTGTTTTTCGGCACTATTCTGGCGTTGATTATTCCACTTATAAGTGCCAGATTCCGGGACCCTCAGCCTTTGATTGAGAGACCGTTGCTGGCGTTGCGGTATATATTGACGGTTTTTGGCGACATTATTACTGCTAATGCTCAGGTAGCCATCCTCATTTTAGGCCCACAGCGCAGGCTTAATCCGGCTTTTGTGCGGATGCCATTAGATTTACAGCATGATCTGCCTATTACTATTCTGGCCAGCACAGTATCAATGACACCGGGTACGGTCAGCGCAGATGTTTATCCTTGTGCGGATACCCAGCCAGAGGGGGCAGAGATAACCCAGCGCTGGCTGTTAATTCACGTACTTAATTTGGAAGATGAAGCGGAGTTAATCGCCACCATTAAAAACCGCTATGAAACACCGTTAAAGGAGATATTTCAATGTTAGAACAGGTAATATTTCTGGTGTTTGGCATGATTAGCCTGGCTTTGTTGCTCAACTTATGGCGACTATTAATTGGCCCTAGTTTACCTGACAGGATCCTGGCGCTGGACACCATGTTTATTAACAGTATCGCGCTGATTATTTTATATGGCCTGTTAATGGGCTCGCCACTATATTTCGAGGCAGCACTGCTGATCGCGATGTTAGGTTTTGTCAGCACCGTCGCAGTTTGTAAGTTTTTGCTGCGCGGCGATATAATCGAATAGGAATAGCTAAATGCAAAATTGGATGGAATGGGCTGTTGCGTTTTTCTTGTTGTTAGGCGGCAGTTTTGTATTAATTGGTTCAATAGGTTTAAGCAGAATGCCAGACT
Organism: Arsukibacterium perlucidum DSM 18276; assembly: GCF_000382165.1. Taxonomy (GTDB): domain Bacteria; phylum Pseudomonadota; class Gammaproteobacteria; order Enterobacterales; family Alteromonadaceae; genus Alishewanella; species Alishewanella perlucidum. The sequence continues at coordinate 60,699 of NZ_KB907705.1, forward strand.
TTTTTATGCGTTTGCATGGCCCTACCAAGGCCACGACGCTGGGAATGGGGGGGATTTTACTCGGTTCAATTTTTTATTTCAGCTTACAGCAAAATGTTAGTGTGCATGAGTTACTGATCACGATTTTCCTGCTGATAACCGCACCCATCAGCGCCCATATGCTGATTAAAACAGCGTTACATCATCAGTTAAAAGCCATAGAGCGCACCCGTGGCGAGCGTGAACTTCAGCAGGGACAACAGGAAGGCAGTCCGGATACGAACAAGGCTATGCCGGAGGCTAATAAAAAGAGTGGAGAGTCTTAGGCTGGCAATTGTTACTCACCAAAGCCTTGCTCAATAAGAGAGACTACGGCATTCAGCGCTGCTTCGGCATCGCTGCCCTCGGCAGTGACCTGCAAGGTTTTACCTTTACTGCTGGCAAGCATCAGCAGGGCCAATACACTGCAGGCGTCAGCCGTTTTATCTTCATGCACTAATTCAATATGTGCATGAAATTGCTGGCACAGCTGGGCGAGTTTAGTTGCTGCTCTGGCATGTAACCCAAGCTGATTAACAATAGTGACATTACGGCTAAGCTTAGTGGCCATGATGACGAACCAGCTCGCGGTGCCGGATTTGCACATCTTCCCGTTGACTACGATAACTTTCTGCCAGATTCTCAGCTATGTAGACTGAGCGATGCTGGCCGCCGGTGCAGCCAATAGCAATGGTCAGATAACTGCGGTTATTCCGCTCCAGATGAGGTAACCAGCTACTGATAAAGCTGTTTATCTGCCAGGTGTATTTAGCAACAACGGCTTGTGATGCCAGATAATCTTTTACGGGCTGATCCAGCCCGGTCAGTGGTTTTAATTCTGGCTCCCAATGTGGGTTAGGCAGAAAACGGGCATCAAACACGAAATCAGCATCTTTCGGAATACCATATTTAAAGCCGAATGATTCAAATAACATCACCAGCCGCCCGGTTTTTTGACCGAGGATCCGCTCGCGTAATTGTTCTGCCAGCTGATGGACATTCAGCTCTGTAGTATCGATATATAAATCGGCACGGCTGGAAATAGGGTCCAGCAACTGTTGTTCGCGGGAAATAGCTTCATCCAGTGACATCGCCTGATGTGACAGTGGATGCAGCCGCCGGGTTTCACTGAAACGCTTTATTAAACTGGAATGGTCGGCGTCAAGATAAAGAATCGTCAGGTCTAATTTGCGCGGCAAATATGACAAAATGTCAGCCAGCTCATCAGGGTCTTGCGGTAAATTGCGGACATCAATACTGACTGCAACCCGTTCATATTGGCCCATAACTGTAGTAGCCAATGTTGGTAGCAGATTTACCGGAATATTATCAACACAGTAATACCCAAGATCCTCTAACACTCTTAAAGCAACTGACTTGCCGGAACCCGAACGACCGCTGACAACCAAAAGTTTCATGATGCGCTCATTACCTCACTGGCGTCGATGATCAATTTGTATAAATGCTCGTCAGATTCAGCATGACGAATTTTACGGGTAAGTTCTTTCTGACTGAGCAAGCGGGCGATACCTGCCAGCGTTGTCAAATGAGCCTGACATTGCTGTTCAGGGATCAGGATGGCACAGAATATATCTACTGCCTGGTTATCAATCGCATCGAATGCGATAGCATCTTTGGAAACTACAAATACCAGAATGGGCTGGGTAACTGTTTTCAGCTTGCCATGAGGAATCGCAATCCCGCCACCGATGCCGGTAGAGCCGAGCTTTTCGCGGGTCATCAGCGCTTCAAGAATGGTGTACTCACTTATTTCCGGTAAGCGCTGATGTGCCAGCTCGGCAATATATTCGAGTATTCGTTTTTTGCTGTTAAAAAGAACTGCACTCTTGGTGCAGTTCTCGGCTAGCATAGTGCTTAAGTTGATCATAATTAATTTAGTGTCGGGCTACTTTTTCTTTATGTTTAATAACTTGCCTGTCGAGCTTGTCTATCAACTGGTCGATGGCCGCGTACATATTTTCATCTTCTGATGCCGCAAAAACTTCACCACCGTTCAAATGCAGCTTAGCTTCAGCAATTTGTTTCAATTTTTCCACGTTTAGGATCACATGTACATTGTTAATATGATCAAAATGTCTTTCCAGCTTGGCGAATTTATTGTCTACGTACTCTTTTAATGCAGTGGTAATTTCTACATGACGACCCGTTAAGTTGATTTGCATAGACGTTTTCCTTCTGTTTTGCTGACCTAAACCAAGGTCTTGCGTTGATTCGATGGCGGAATAAACAAAGCTTCCCGATACTTGGCAATAGTTCGCCGCGCTACGTTGATGCCCTGGTCCGACAATATATCCGCCATCTTGCTGTCACTTAGTGGCTTGGCCGGATTTTCAGCTGCCACCAGTTTCTTAATAAAGGCGCGAATCGCTGTGGAGGAACATTCACCACCACTCTCTGTACTGACATGACTGGAAAAAAAGAATTTAAGTTCAAATATTCCTCTTGGGGTGTGCATAAATTTCTGAGTCGTTACCCTGGAAATTGTTGACTCGTGCATACCAACCATTTCAGCTACGTCATTTAAAACCATAGGTTTCATGGCTTCTTCGCCATGCTCAAAAAAAGCTTGTTGTTGTTGCACAATGCAATTGGCAACTTTCAACAATGTTTCGTTGCGGCTTTCCAGGCTCTTCAGAAACCATTTAGCCTCCTGCAGGTGTGACCTGATAAATTGAGTATCGGCAGTATTCTTAGCGGTTCGTGACATCGCCGCATATTGCTGATTTATTCTTACTTTGGGCATGGCATCAGGGTTAAGTTCAACGTGCCAGCGACCTTTTACTTTACTTACCGAAACGTCTGGAATGACGTACTGTTGTTCCTGTCGGATAACGTCAGCACCCGGTCTGGGATTTAAACTGAGGATTAGCCGCATCACTTCTTTCAGCTCGTCTTCTTTTAGTTTAGTCACCCGCATTAAAGAACGAAAGTCCCGGTTGGCTAAAAAGTCGGTATGTTCCTTTATTACGTGTTGAGCCTGCTGTAAAAACGGGGTTTGCGGGTCAAATTGACGCAACTGCACCAGCAGACACTCGGCGATAGTGCGGGCACCGACGCCAACAGGGTCAAATAACTGGATCCGTTTAATGACTGCTTCAACTTCATCTGCTTCGACGTCTGGCAGGCCAAGTGACTCCAGAATTTCGGCTACGTCTATGGTTAGCAAGCCGCTTTCGTCAATGGCTTCAATAATAATTTCGGCAATGGCTAAATCGGTTTCAGAAAAGGGGGTTAATTGCATTTGCCAACGTAGATAGTCTTGCAGTGTTTCACTGGTTTCCCCCTGAAAAACCATTTCTTCATCGGGGGGCGAGCCGGCACTGACGGGCGCAGCACTAATCAGGTCGTCCCAGTTGTTATCCAGTGGCAGGTCGTCCTGCAGGCCTTGCTCAGCAATAGACTCACTGCTGTCACGTTCGGCTATTTCAGTCAGGTTTTCCTGGGCAGTGTCATTATTTTCATCAGAAGCGGAGCGGACATCGTTGTCATTGACGTCGCTGCTGTCAGGATCGGCAGAGAAGCTTTCAAACTCATCTTCGCTTTCTAACAACGGATTAGCATCCAATGCTTCCTGTATTTCCTGCTGCAGCTCAATGGTTGACAATTGCAGTAAGCGAATGGCTTGCTGTAACTGGGGTGTCATTGTAAGTTGCTGGCCAAGCCGAAGTTGCAAAGAGGGTTTCATTTACGTCTAATTCTCTCCTGAAGCAGGCGTTTGTTGTTTTTCTTAACTATAGCCTGAATTGCTCGCCGAGGTATACATCACGAACCTGCTGATTAACTAATACTTCCTGTGGTGGTCCGGCAGCTATAAGTTCACCATGACTGACTATGTAGGCAATCTCGCAGACATCAAGGGTTTCTCTGACATTATGATCGGTGATCAGCACGCCAATGCCGCGCTGCCCCAGATGCTGAATAATTTTTTTGATGTCGAGTACTGAAATAGGGTCGACACCGGCGAAGGGTTCATCCAGCAGAATAAAGGCCGGATTAGCGGCCAATGCCCTGGCAATTTCCACCCGGCGCCGCTCACCGCCCGACAAGCTCATGCCCAGGCTGTTTTTGATGTGGCCGATATGAAATTCTTCCAGTAAATCGTCTGCCAGCTCTTCCCGTTTGGCATTACTAAGCTCTTTGCGGGTTTGTAATATGGCCAGCAAGTTATCGTATACCGTTAATTTGCGGAAAATAGAGCTTTCCTGCGGCAGATAACCAATACCAGCGCGAGCGCGGGCATGAATGGGATCAAAGGTGATATCCTGGTCGTTTAGAGTGATTTTACCCTTGTCTGATGGCACCAGGCCGACAATCATATAAAAGGTCGTGGTTTTGCCTGCTCCGTTTGGCCCCAGCAAACCAACAATCTGACCGGCGCTGACTTCCAGGCTGACATCCTTTACCACTTGCCGGCCTTTATAACTTTTAGCCAGATGTGCTGCCACTAACTTCATGGATTTTCCTTGTTCTCCGGAGTGAAAATAGTGGTAACCCGCTTTTTCTGTTCACCACTTTCAGCCACAATTTCCTGAGTCTCAATATTGTAACGGATCACCGCGGCCTGCACCTGACTGCCACTCTGACTCAGTTCTGCGTTACCGCTTAAGGTCAGCATGCGACTGGCCCGATCATAACGTATTTCTGCAGCCGTTGCAGTTACTGGTAGTTCACCGTCCAGCAGCTGGCTGTAGCGCACTGGCGAGCCTGTGGTCAGGAATACTTCATTGCCTTTGCCGCCACTGGCATTTATTTCCAGCCGATCAGCTTTAATATGTAAACTGCCCTGACGGATCTCAACATTACTGGTATAAACCGATACGTTTTCTCTGATGGATGTTGCATTATCGTCAGAGGTAATGGCGATAGGTTGACTGTAATCTGCTTCAATTGCATAACTGCTTGTCGATAGCAGAACGCTGAGAAATAAAAACTTAATTCTGTTCATTGGTGTATACCGTCTCCAGATGCTTGATGATACGCAGATTTTGCTCAGTTAAATCTGCCTGCAAGCCTATACCATTAATGTGAAAACCTTTACCGATTATTTTAACTGCTGCTGCTGTTTGGATTTTTTTAGACGGTAACAACAGCTCCAGATTGGCGGTATCGATCCGGTCGAGCAACTCGCTGCCACTAACGTTACTGATCCTGACATCCTGCTCCAGAATAATTTTGTCGTCAGGTAACCAAATACCAAACTGGCTGGTCACTTCCCATGTGGCCTGATGCTCCTGATCGAACAGGGTATATTTAGGTTGTTCGAACTGAGTAAACCCCAGCCGTTCAAAAAACTCCAGCCTGCCGGCCTGAATAAGGTCCGCGACATAGCCCTGTTCGTCATAAAGGGTGCGCGTAACCTGTTCGGCAATATAATCGGGCATCAGTTCACGGTCTGCGTAATTAGGATCGGTTTGCTCAGTTGGATTGAACCATAGATAGGTTGCGGTCAGCACCAGGGCAAACACTAACAGGAACAGGGTTTTTTTCATGAGCTGCTGCCATCAAATTGCTGAAACTGCTGCTGACTAATCAGCAGTAAATCGGCCAGCTCGCGCAATGCGCCGAAGCCTCCTGGCAAAGACGTGGTGTAGTCTGCGTGCAGTCGCAAATAAGGATGGGCATCTTGCACTGCAACTGATAAGCCGCAATGCTGCATAACCTGCCAGTCTGCTAAATCATCGCCAATGTAGCCAATCTGGTCTGTGTTAAGTGCCAGTTGCTGCTGTAAGGTGGCGAAAGCAGCCAGTTTATTTTCCTGACCCTGATAAACATAGGGCACCGTCAATGAACGCATCCGTTGCTCGACAATAGCAGAGGTGCGACCGGTAATAACTGCAACTTCAATGCCGGCGTGGCGCAGAGCTTTGATACCGTAGCCGTCACGGGTGTGAAAAGCCTTCAATTCTTCGCCGTTGTTCCCCAGATAAATCCGGCCATCGGAAAATACGCCATCCACATCACATATCAGCAATTTAATGTTGCTGGCCCTGGCGATAATAGCGTTGCTGACGGGCTGATAAAGTTTGGCAAAGAGTGACATGCTACAGTACTCCTGCCCGCAATAAGTCGTGCATATTCATTGCCCCAACCGGGATCTGATTCTGATCGACTATCAGTAAACCATTGATTTTCTTTTGCTGCATAATCTTAAGGGCTTCACCGGCCAGCATTTCAGCGTTGGCGGTGGTGCAAGGTGAGGTCATAACCTGTTCTATCGCGGTACTGTGGATATCCAGCTTAAGGTCAAGAATGCGACGCAAATCACCATCGGTAAATATACCAGCCAGGCTGTGATCGGCATTAACCACTGCCGTCATACCAAGGCCTTTTTCTGAAATTTCCAACAGGGCTTCTTTGATGGTTGCCTGGCGCGGCACCACCGGCACCTGGGTGTCTTTATGCATCACATCGCTCAGGCGCAGTAATAATTTGCGGCCGAGGCTACCACCCGGGTGCGACAAGGCAAAGTCGTCAGCAGAAAACCCCCGGGCATCCAACAGGGCAACAGCCAGCGCATCACCCATAGCTAAGGTTGCGGTCGTGCTGGCGGTGGGTGCCAGCCCCAGCGGGCAGGCTTCCTGCTCTACTCTGACACATAAATGGACATCAGATAGCTTTGCCAGGGTAGAGGCCGGATTGCCTGACATGCTGATTAAGGTAATGCCAAGTCTTTTGATTACCGGCAAAATGGTTAATATTTCGGCGGTTTCGCCAGAGTTGGAAATGGCCAGCACAATATCGCCGGCGGTAAGCATTCCCAGATCACCATGGCTTGCTTCAGCAGGATGGACAAAAAAAGCCGGGGTACCGGTAGAAGCCAGAGTGGCAGATATCTTGTTAGCGATGTGGCCTGATTTACCCATCCCCATAACAATAACTTTGCCTTTGCTGTGAAATAGCAGCTGACAGGCCTGGTCAAAATCAGCATTGATATATTGCGCAAGCTGACGAACCGCTTCTGCTTCAATTTGCAGAACTTCCAGTGCCCGGTTACAAAAAGTGCTGGTCATATTACTTGCCATAATAAGGATAAGAATTATGCAATCTGAGAAAACAACAGATATTGATAGCCGACAAAACATGCCAGCAGTATAGCACCCTCTGCCCGGTTAATCCGTTGCATGCGCGTCAGTCGTACTGACATTACTAACATTAAAACAGTAGCGCCAATCATGACATAGCTGTCACGTCCCCCTGCGTTGGGGTCAATGATGTCTGGACCTATAACGGCACCTAAACCCAAAACAGCCAGGATATTAAATATGTTAGAACCGATAATGTTACCCAGTGCTAAGTCATCTTCGCCCTTTAAAATACCAATTATACTGGCAGCCAGCTCAGGCAAACTGGTACCAATTGCGATGATAGTCAGACCGATTACCAAATCGCTCAGGCCAGCATAGCGGGCGATAGTAACGGCGCCATGCACCAGCAACTGCGAACTTGCCAGCAATAAAATTAAACCAATTGCTGCCCATATAATGGCTTTCAGGGTTGAGATACTGACGGTGGGAACTTCAGCGTTAATTTCCGCTATCAATGGATCGTCCGGGGTAGCGTGTTTGCCCCAGTACACCAGCAGCGCCAGAAAGCTGACAAAGGCAATCAGCAGGATAATGCCTTCTATACGGGTCAACAGATCATCTGATAACAGGTAGTAGCCAAACAGGGTGCAGACCAATAATAGTGGGAATTCACGGCGTAACGTCAGTGACGATACTGCAATCGGCTTCAGCAATGCCGCTGCACCGATGACTAATAAAATATTAGTGATGTTAGAGCCAATAGCATTGCCAACAGAGGTATCAAGCTTGCCCTGCCAGGCTGCTGTTGCCGATACCAGCATTTCAGGTGCAGACGACCCCATAGCGACAATGGTAAGGCCAATCACCATAGGTGAGATGCCACTGTTGCGGGCAATCGAGGATGCACCATAAACAAAGCGGTCGGCACTCCAAATCAGTAAAACCAGACCAACGACCACAAAAAAAATAGCGAGTATAAGAGGTGACAAACTACAATCCTGTAATTCACTGGTAAAAGTAATAGTATTTTCCGCGTTATTGCCGGTAAATGCAAAAAAACCTGTATGTTCAGCTCACTTCGATTTTTTCGCACACTTTGTTACGATTTTTTGTAACGACTTTATAGTGCAATACCTTTACAATATTACAACGTTAAGGGATAGCGGTATTTGATTGCATACATACAGCCTTGTATGTATATTGTCAGGTGTTATGCCAGGTTCGGTAAAACCGCGGTAGCGGTTGTTTTCAGGTGGAGTCCAATTTGTCCGATATTATGGTTGATATCCAGCACTTAAGCTTTTCTCGGGGCCAGAACCTGATCTATGACGACATGTGTATGCAGGTGCATCGTGGCAAAGTAACGGCCATAATGGGGCCAAGTGGTATTGGCAAAACGACGCTGCTTAAACTCATCGGTGGCCAGTTGAAACCTGATAGTGGCCATATTTTATTTGATGGCCAGGATATTCCGGCCTTATCGCGGGCTGATTTGTATCAGGCACGCAAGAAAATGAGCATGTTGTTTCAAAGCGGTGCCTTGTTTACCGAAATGTCTGTATTTGACAACGTGGCCTTCCCAATCCGCGAACACACCCGGCTGCCCGAGTCATTAATCCGGCTTATCGTATTAATGAAGCTTGAGGCGGTTGGTTTGCGCGGTGCGCGTGATCTTATGCCGGCAGAGTTGTCTGGTGGTATGGCAAGACGGGCTGCGCTGGCCAGAGCGATAGCGCTGGACCCTGAACTTATTATGTACGATGAACCTTTTGCTGGCCAGGATCCCATATCAATGGGCGTAATTGTCCGGTTAATTAAAGAGCTGAACAATGCGCTCGGTTTAACCTCAATAGTAGTGTCGCATGACGTGACAGAAGTAATGAGTATTGCTGACTATGTGTATGTAGTGGCAGAGAAAAAGGTCATTGGGCATGGTACCCCGGCTCAGTTGCGTCAGGATAAATCTGAGTTGGTGCAACAGTTTTTACAGGGTGAAGCTGATGGGGCAGTGCCATTTCATTATCGGGCTGAAGCTTACGAAGACGAATTAATGGAGTTTGCCGGGTGATTACAGACAAACTGCAAAACCTGGGACGAGACACCATAAACAACATTGCGGGCTTTGGCCGCTCAGGGATAATGTTGTTCGGGGCGCTGGTAGGTAAACCTGATTTTCGCAAAGGCTTTCCATTATTTATTAAGCAACTTTACGTAATTGGCGTGTTATCACTGTTGATTATTGTGGTGTCAGGCTTGTTTATCGGCATGGTGCTGGCGCTGCAAGGCTACACAGTGCTGGTTAAGTTTGGTGCGGAAGGGATGCTTGGGCCTTTGGTTGCATTGAGCTTGCTGCGAGAGCTTGGCCCTGTAGTAACCGCGTTATTGTTTGCCGGGCGGGCAGGCAGTGCATTAACTGCAGAAATTGGCCTGATGAAAGCGACTGAGCAATTGTCAGGTATGGAAATGATGGCGGTAGACCCACTGCGCCGGATTATCGCACCACGCTTCTGGGCCGGGGTGGTCAGCATGCCGTTATTGGCTCTGGTGTTTAACGCGGTAGGTATTCTTGGTGGCCATTTGATTGGTGTTGATTGGTTGGGTGTTGATGCCGGCAGTTACTGGTCGACCATGCAGGCCAACGTCGATTTATATCAGGATGTGGTAAACGGGGTAATAAAAAGCATTGTTTTTGCTGTTATTGTGATTTGGATAGCATTACATAAAGGCTTTGATGCGATACCCACCTCTGAGGGAATTAGCCGGGCAACAACTCAGACAGTAGTAACGGCGTCACTTACTGTACTGGGCTTTGACTTTATATTAACTGCATTAATGTTTGGTGGATAAAATGACCACAAGGAAAATAGAAATTTTAGTAGGCACTTTTATTGTGCTGGCAGCAGCTGCATTTTTCATGCTGGCGTTGAAGGTAGCCAACGCAGGTGTTAGTGGTTCAGGCGAGAGTTATGTGCTGTATGCTAAGTTCGACAATATTGGTGGGTTAAAGGTGCGCTCACCAATTAAAGTTGGTGGTGTCGTGGTGGGACGGGTAGCGTCTATTGATTTGGATCGGGTGTACTACACGCCGGTGGTTAAAATGGAAATTAACTCACAGTACAGCAACTTCCCTGAGACCAGCTCAGTTGCTATTTTAACATCAGGCTTGCTGGGTGAGCAGTATCTCGGTTTACAGCCGGGCTTTATCGATGAAACCGTCGAAATTCTGGCCGATGGTGATTCTGTTCAGGACACGCGCTCAGCGATAGTGCTTGAAGAGCTTATAGGCCAGTTCTTATTTAACCGGGGGAATTAACCTTGAAATATATATCAGGCAGTGCCTTACTGCTGGTTTCGTTAGCTTTGGTACCGGTTGCTGCGTTTGGTAATGAGCCAGCAGAAAAAGCAGCGGCGCAACAGGTCGAAAAGGTAGAGCAATACACCGATCCATTTAAAATGATGGAGGTTGTTGCTGACAAAACCTTCCAGCGGATTGCCAGAGACCAGGAGTTAATTGCTCAGGATAAAGAGTACTTACGGTTAATCGTCAATGAAGAGCTGGTGCCATATATCGACAGCCGTTATGCCGCGTTGACCGTGATCGGCCGCTCGGTAAATCTGCGTGAGTTGCCGCGGGAAGAGTTTGATAATTTTGTGGTGGCTTTTGAAGATTATATGGTGGCTTCTTACGCAGGCGCCTTAACCTATTACCGGGATCAGAAAGTGATTATTCAACCGGCACGTCCGCCCGAAAATCAAAGCATCATGACCATTAAAACCCGGGTAATTGACCCAGGCAAGCCAGATATCACCATTGACTTTAAACTTCGTCGTAACCGGGGTTCAGAGTATTGGCTGGTTTACGATATGGTTGCAGAAGGTATTTCATTATTAGACAGTAAGCGGGCCGAACTTAGTAACCTGATCCGCCAGCAAGGCGTTGCCCGGGTCACTGAACTGTTGCTTGAGAAAGCCAAAGAACCGATTAAAGTGCCGGAGTAACACCGTGGCACTTAATATTAGTAAAGAAGATAGTACTTTACGGTTCAGTGGAGAACTGAACCGGGACACATTAATGCTATATTCACCTTTTAAACTGTTAAATACGCTCAATGGCAAGGTAATCTTTGATTTTTCTGCCCTAAGCAATGTAGACTCAGCTGGATTAGCCTGGTTAATTCAGCAACTCGGTCAGGCTCGTAAGCAGGAGCTGCAGGTGGAATTTATTAAGGTCCCCTCACAATTGCTCGCTTTGGCTAAAGTGAGTGCAGTGACGAGCTTGTTACCGATAACAGATTAAGGTGTAGTGTGGAGATTAAACAAATTGAACAGCTGTTAACAGAACAGCTGCAGCTGGCTGAGGTATATGTTTCTGCTGAAGGGTCGCATTATGCGGTAACCGCAGTAGGCAGCTGTTTTGCCGATGTTAGTCGGGTAAAACAACAGCAAATGATTTATGCACCCCTGATGAGTGCAATTGCTGACGGCAGTATTCACGCTGTCAGTATTAAGGCCTTTACGCCGGAACAATGGCGCAGAGAAAAACTTTTAAACCCACCTGTGTAAGACATAATATGCAACAATTCCGCGTTACTGCCAGTGGTCCTTTGCAAGGTGAGGTAATAATCTCAGGTGCAAAGAACGCAGCTTTACCCATTTTATTCGCCAGTATCCTGTCTGAAAAACCCAGTACTATCACCAACGTGCCAAAACTGAAAGATATTGAAACCACATATCAGCTGTTACAGCTGTTTGGAGCCAAACTGACGGTTGATACCAATAGTGTTACCGTTGATGCTGGCCAGATTAATAATCAGTATGCTCCTTATGAGCTGGTGAAAACGATGCGGGCCTCTATATTGGCATTGGGGCCCTTGCTCAGCCGTTTTGGCCAGGCTGAAGTATCTTTACCTGGTGGTTGTGCCATTGGCGCCCGCCCGGTAAATCTGCATATTGATGGTCTGCGCAAAATGGGCGCTGAAATTCAGGTTGAAAATGGTTATATCAAGGCGCGCGCCAGCCGCTTAAAAGGCGCCCATATTATAATGGAAATGGTTAGCGTAACCGGTACTGAAAACCTGTTAATGGCGGCGGTGCTGGCTGATGGTGTTACCACTATTGAAAATGCAGCCCGCGAACCTGAAGTTGTTGATTTAGCAGCCTATCTTAATACTATGGGCGCTAAAATTATTGGTGCAGGCACCGATACTATCCGGATTGAAGGTGTTACTGCCTTGCATGGTGGTACCCACAGGGTGCTACCTGACCGGATTGAAACCGGCACTTTTCTGGTAGCAGCTGCGGTGACCGGTGGTGATGTAACCTGTACCAGTGCTGATCCGTCAGAATTAGAAGTTGTGCTGGAAAAGCTGCGCGAAGCAGGCGCAGACATCACGACCGGGCCGGACTGGATCCGGCTGAATATGACCGGCCGGAAGTTGGCCTCAGTTGATGTGAAAACAGTACCTCATCCTGGTTTCCCAACTGATATGCAAGCTCAGTTTACGGTGCTGAATGTGGTAGCTGAAGGGGTAGGCGTTGTAACCGAAACCATTTTTGAAAACCGTTTTATGCATGTACCCGAGTTACAGCGGATGGGCGCAAAAATCCGGTTGGAAGGTAATACCGCCGTTTGCCAGCACAGCCCGAAGCTGATGGCTGCCCAGGTTATGGCTACTGACTTACGAGCGTCAGCCAGTTTAGTTATTGCCGGTTTAGTAGCTGATGGCGAAACTTTGGTAGAACGGATTTATCACATTGATCGTGGTTATGAGCGAATAGAGCATAAGCTGCAGAAACTGGGTGCTAAAATAGAGCGGATAGACGCCGTTTAACCCCGGCGTAGTTCCCGCACCACAGTAGGCACTTCCATAATCTGGCCATTGCGATCAATGGTCAGCATTAATTCGGTATTTGGTGCTGTTTCAGCAATCAGGTTCAATGCCTGGCGGGTATCGGAGAATTGTTCACCGGCAATTTTCAAAATAACATCACCAATTTGTAAATCAGCGTCGTCAGCCGGACCGCCTGGATTAATCGCGGTTAGCGCCAGACCATACATCTTCTGGCCGGTGGAGACCAATCTGTCACCTGCAGCATTTACTACCGCATCACCAGATACACCCAAATGGCTACGGGTAACTCTGCCATGTTTAATCAACTTTTGCATAATATTATGTGCCAGCTGATAAGGTACTGCGAAAAAAATGCCCTGAATATCCTGGTTTTGCAATTGAAAGGCTGCAGCGTTAATCCCAACCAGAGTGCCATTAGTATTAACCAGAGCGCCGCCGGAGTTACCTTTGTTAATGGCCGCATCCATCCGCATAAAGTCGATGTAACCTCGTGAGCTCAGGCCAGTATTGCCGTTGGCACTAATAATGCCCTGGGTGATGGTTTGCCCGAGGTTAAGCGGGTTACCTATTGCCAGCACCACATCACCTACCTGTGGGTCGAGTTGTGTATCTTGCGGGATCACCGGCAGATTATCTGCCTCGACATAAAGCACCGCTAAATCAGAAATTACGTCCTGACCTATTAACACCGCTTCCAGCCAGCGGCCATCCTGCAGCGCCACTTCGATATGGTCAGCACCGGATACCACATGATGGTTAGTTAAAATATAACCCTTAGCACTCATAATGACTCCGGAGCCCAATTCCTGCCGTTCAATAGAACGTGGGCGCAAGCCGCGAGGGTCAATAACTCTGCTGCGGGTGTAAACGTTTACTACCGCTGGCGCTGCTCTTCTGACTGCTCTGGCATAAGAAACCGGTGCTGGATCAACTTGTTCGGCGTTATTTTGCCAGCTCGGCAGACTAATACCGGTTAAATTCGGCAAAAACAACAGCACGACCAGCGCCAGCGCCAGGCCATAAGCAACACTTTTAAGGACAAACAGGAAAATATTTCGCACAGCAGTCTGGTAGCAGATCAATAAGTGAAGCTAGCATAGCACTTATTGTGCTTAAGCAGTAGCCACTTAGCTACTGCTTAAGCCAATGACAGCTAACGAAGCAGAATGTAGAGATCGTCGTTGCCCCGGCGAATATAAAGCGCTGCAACGCCTTGCCGAGCCTCCAGAATACGTCTTAGCTCTGCCAGGTTAGCTACCCGCTGCCGGTTTACACCGGTGATAATATCACCTTGACGTAAGCCAATTTGCTCAGCAACCGAGCCATTAGCCAATTCAGTGATTTCTACCCCCTTATCGCTGTTATTCAGCGTTGCACCTTGCAACATCGGGTGCAGTTCAGTAGCGGCAACCTGGCCACTTGCCAGCTCTTGCAGGGTTACTGTTACTTTGCGCTCTTTGCCATCTCGCAGAATACCCAACTCAGCTTTACGCCCCGAGCCCAGGGTGGCGATTTTCGCTCTTAACTCGTTGAAGCTTTGAATCCGATTGCCATTCATACTGATGATAACATCACCGGCTTTTAATCCGGCTTTAGCGGCAGCGGTATCGGGAATAACTTCGTTGACAAAAGCACCGCGGCTGACGTTTAAGTTCAATGCTTCGGTCAGCTCTGAGTTAACATCATTGCCGCGGACACCAAGGCTACCCCGACGAATTTCCCCAAATTCAATAATCTGGTCTACCAGGTTTTTCATCATATTCGATGGAATAGAAAAGCCTATGCCGACATTGCCACCGTTAGGTCCAAGGATGGCGGTATTAATGCCGATCAGTTCGCCACGCAGATTAACCAGTGCACCACCGGAGTTACCACTGTTGATGGCAGCGTCGGTTTGAATAAAGTCTTCAAAGCCGTCCATGTTTAAACCACTGCGGCCTAAGGAGCTGACAATGCCTGAAGTTACGGTTTGTTCCAGGCCAAAGGGGTTACCAATAGCAATAGCGAAATCGCCTACCCGCAATTTGTCGGAATCTGCCAGTGGAATTTGCACCAGGTTTTTTGCTTCAATTTGCAATAAGGCAATATCGCTTTGTGGATCCGCGCCAAGTTTTTTAGCGCTGAAGCTGCGGCCATCTTTGAGTTTTATCAGGATTTTATCGGCGTCTTGTACCACATGGTTATTGGTAACAATGTAGCCCTTATCGGCATCGATAATGACACCTGACCCCAAACCGCTGAACGGTCGTTCCTGGCGTAATTCACCCTGATCGCGCTGGCCGAAAAAGTGGCGGAATGCATCAGGAATTCGCTGGCGAACCTCACGGCTGCCCTCAACCGAGATATGAACTACCGCAGGCGTAGCTTTTTCCAGCATCGGCGCCAGCGTCGGCATTTCTTGTTTGTCAGAATTCAAAAAAGGCAGGGCGGCCTGCACAGAGCTGGCCGGAACAGCTAAAGTTGCTGCCAGCACGGCAGCGTGTAACACAGACAATTTCATCTTCATCGCGTAAAAGTCTCCTTTGCAAACATGCGACTAAGAACGTTATGGCGTAGAAAAAGTTCAGCGTTTAATTCAAGCGTTGTGTAACGAAGTATTACTCGGTCTTGCTGACTTTTTTCTCTTTGATCAGACCGCTGGCTTCACCGGAGTAATCGCGGGGTTGTTCATCAACCGCAGAATAAACCCGGCGCTTTTCGTCAATCTGATGCAACGACTGCTTTATATGGGCAGCAGCATCAGTAGACAAGTAATTTAAATCTGAATTTTTAGCTGTTGGTGGTTGCTCAACTAACTGCATTTTTGATTGCTGCACATGGCGGGCGATACGTGAGTAGTTGTCCTGCAGCTGGGTCATCAGTTGGTTGGTAACATCCAGATGCTGCGACACATCCTGCCGATACTGATTAAGCTGCTGGCGACTGGCGTCAAGCTCCTGTTGCAGTTTATGGCTGTTGAACTGCTTTAAACTGTATAATCTGGCCAGAATTGCACCCACTATTAAACCAACTGCCAGACCCGCCAGGGCGAATGTGAGATCCATATCAACTCCTAAATAGTAAATTCTGTCACCAGTGTACCTTAACTTCTTAGCTTGAGTGGTAAGGCATGTTATTATTATTGCCTGTTTTGTCCGCTAAACCAACTAAGTTTCCAGCCAGAGCCCATGACACCAGCAGAAAAATATCAGCAAGACTTAACCAGGCCCGATTTTCATCATGATACGGCGCAGGAGCATGCAGTTAAGCAGTTGCAGCGGCTGTACGATGATTTTATCAGGATGTTACCGCAGCGCCAGTCGTGGTGGCAGAAATTGATTGCTGGCTCGCCGCAGGCTAAGCCTTTAACCGGTTTGTATTTCTGGGGCGGAGTAGGCCGTGGTAAAACCTATCTGGTCGATACCTTTTATGAGTGTTTACCAACCAAACGAAAAATGCGGATTCATTTTCATCGCTTTATGCACCGGGTGCATGAAGACATGAAGCAACTGAAAGGGGTGAAAAACCCACTGCAACAGGTAGCTGATAATTTTAAACAGCAAACCGATATTATTTGTTTTGACGAGTTTTTTGTATCTGACATTACCGATGCGATGATTTTAGGTACCCTGATGCAAGAACTTTTTGCCCGCGGTATTACGCTGGTGGCTACGTCAAACATTGAACCTGATGGCCTGTATCGCAATGGCTTGCAACGGGCCCGGTTTTTACCGGCGATAAACCTGATTAAACAACACTGCCAAATCTTCAACGTTGACAGCGGTATTGATTACCGGCTGCGAACTTTGGAGCAAGCTGAAATTTACCATTATCCGCTGGATGAGCAGGCAGAACAAAACTTACAACAGTACTTTATGGCATTGTCAGTCGAGCCGCGCCAGCAAGCATGTCAGATTGAAGTCGCTAATCGTAAATTAAAGGCCGTGGCGGAAGCAGACGGCATTGTCTGGTTTAGCTTCAATACCTTATGCGAAAGTGCCCGCAGTCAATACGATTATATGGAACTGAGTCGCTGCTATCATACCGTGCTGTTGGCAGGGGTAAAACCTATGGGCCGCCACAATGAGGATGTCAGCCGGCGCTTTATTGCTCTGGTAGATGAGTTTTATGAGCGCCAGGTGAAGCTGATTATTTCGGCTGAAGTGCCGCTGGAGCAGCTGTATAGCGAAGGGTTGCTGCAGTTTGAATTCAAACGTTGTATCAGCCGTTTGCAGGAAATGCAGTCGCGTGATTACCTGGCTTCACCGCATTTACCCTGACAGGATCGAAGTATCTGCAACATTTCTGATATTTTTTCAGTAACAGGGCTGATCTTTGTAATTGTTTAATATATAATCCGCGCCCGGCCTACGTTACAGCCTCATACTGCCGTTAGCCCGGTAGTTTTTGTACTCGAAGGGGTGCGATTACGACATTGTTAGCAACAGCCCTGCGCAATGTCAGGTGTAACTTAAGTTTATTTGGAATAGGTTTAGATGAAAACTTTTACTGCAAAGCCAGAAAGCGTAGAACGCGACTGGTACGTTGTTGATGCAAACGGTAAAACACTGGGTCGTATCGCAACTGAAATCGCTGCTCGCTTACGTGGCAAGCACAAGCCAGAGTATACACCTCATGTTGACACCGGTGATTACATCATCGTTATCAATGCTGAGAAAGTAACTGTTACTGGTAACAAAGCGAAAAACAAAATGTATTACTCGCACACTGGTTTCCCAGGCGGTATTAAGGAAATCAGCTTCGAGAAGCTGATCGCGAAAAAACCTGAAATGGTTCTGGAAACTGCCATCAAAGGTATGTTGCCAAAAGGCCCATTAGGCCGCGCTATGTTCCGTAAGTTAAAAGTTTACGCTGGCGCAGAGCATCAACACACTGCTCAGCAACCGCAAATTTTAGATATTTAATCGGAGCATAACATGGCACAGAATCAATACTACGGAACTGGTCGTCGTAAAAGCTCAACGGCCCGCGTCTTCTTAAAAGCTGGTTCAGGTAACATTGTTATCAATCAGCGCGCTCTGACCGAGTACTTCGGCCGCGAAACTGCCTGTATGGTAGTGAAGCAGCCATTAGAACTGGTTGATATGGTTGAGAAGTTCGACCTGTACATCACTGTTAAAGGTGGTGGTATCAGCGGTCAGGCCGGTGCTATCCGTCACGGTATCACCCGTGCACTGATGGAGTTTGACGAATCACTGCGTCCGGCACTGCGTAAAGCAGGCTTTGTAACGCGTGATGCACGTAAAGTTGAACGGAAGAAAGTGGGTCTGCGTAAAGCACGTAAACGTCCACAGTACTCAAAGCGTTAATTCGCTTCTGGTACCAAAAACCCGGCTTTTATGCCGGGTTTTTTTATAATTATTGTTTTTCTGAATTCAGAAAGCCTGTAAGCCCTGAACTGTAACGCTTTGTTGCTGTTTAGACCAGTGGCAACCTGATATATTAGTTATTCATCTAACCTTAAACCTTGTGTAAAGCAGGGCTTTTCATTATGATCGGCGTTATTTTTTAAACTTATAATAATTGCTGGAATTCAGCCGCTTAAATTTATTTTAAGTTAAGCGTTAATGTGGAGATGAGTGGATGAGCAATGCGCCTGTAGATCATGGTCGCCGCCGCTTCCTTACCATTGCTACCTCAGTAGTGGGAGGCGTGGGTGCTGTTGGAGTGGCTGTGCCCTTTATTGCGTCCTGGAATCCGAGTGAGCGGGCTAAACAAGCCGGTGCTGCAGTTACTGCAGACATAAGCAAACTCGAACCAGGGCAATTAATCCGGGTAGAGTGGCGGGGTAAGCCAGTGTGGATAGTAAAACGCACGTCGCAAACCCTCGAGCAGTTAGCGTTAACAGAAGAGAATCTGCGCGATCCGGGTTCAGACGTGGCACAACAGCCAGTGTATGCCCAAAACCGTCATCGCTCAATTAAACCTGATATTTTTGTTGCGGTTGGCATTTGTACCCACCTTGGTTGTTCACCTACTTATCTGCCAAACGACTTCTCTGAGCAAGTTGAAGGCATCATTTCTGGCTTCTTTTGTCCGTGTCATGGTTCTAAATTCGATATGGCTGGCCGGGTATTCCAGGGTGTACCGGCACCAACCAATTTAGTGGTGCCACCACATATGTTCATCGACGATAACACCATAGTGATAGGTGAAGATGAGGGGGCTGTCTGATGTTTAAAAATCTGATGAGCTGGATTGAGTACCGCTTACCCTTTATGGATAAGATGAATCTGCATGTTATGCAGTATCCGGCACCAAAAAACTTTAACTTCTGGTACTTTTTTGGCTCACTGGCCATGTTGGTACTGGTTAACCAGATTGTTACCGGTATCTGGTTAACTATGAATTACGAACCGTCAGCTGAAGGGGCGTTCGCCTCAGTTGAATACATCATGCGGGATGTTGAGTACGGTTGGTTGCTGCGTTATATGCACTCAACCGGTGCATCGGCCTTTTTCGTCGTGGTTTATCTGCATATGCTACGCGGTATGATGTACGGCTCATATCAGAAGCCACGGGAACTGCTGTGGATTTTTGGCATGCTGATTTTCCTGGTATTAATGGCTGAAGCCTTTATGGGTTACTTATTACCCTGGGGCCAGATGTCGTTCTGGGGGGCCCAGGTTATTATCGGCATCTTCGGTACCATTCCTTTTATCGGTGAAGACTTAACCCTGTGGATCCGCGGTGATTACGTTATCTCAGGCGCTACGCTTAACCGTTTCTTTGCGCTACATGTTATAGCGTTGCCGCTGGTACTGGTAATCCTGGTATTTCTGCACATTATGGCACTGCATGAAGTGGGGTCTAACAACCCGGATGGTATCGATATTAAGAAAGACAACGATGGTTCGGTAGAGCAAACTGAAGCTGATAAGAAATTTACTTTCCACCAGTACTTTACCCGCGGTGGCAAGAAAGTGATTGTGGATGCTATCCCATTTCACCCTTACTACACGGTAAAAGACTTAGTGGGTGTTGCCGGCTTCCTGTTAATTTTTGCCTGGGTTATTTTCTTCCTGCCAGAAGGCGGTGGTTATTTCCTCGAGCCACCAAATTTCGAGCCAGCAAACCCACTTAAGACCCCGGCTCACATTGCGCCTGTATGGTACTTCACGCCGTTCTACGCCATTTTGCGGGCTATTCCTCATCCGTTTATGGGCGCCGTTGCCATGTTCGCTGCGATAGTTGCGCTGGCCTTACTGCCATGGCTGGACAGAGGCAGAGTACGGTCAGTACGTTACCGTAGTGGCTTGCACAAAATTAACCTGATTAATTTCTGTGTCAGCTTTGTTGCGCTGGGTGTGTTAGGGGTATTACCTGCTGTAGGGATTTATACCTTATTGGCTCAGATTTTCTCGTTTACGTATTTTGCTTTCTTTGTGCTGCTGTTTTTCTACAGTAAGAACGAAAAAACCAAGCCATTACCAGTGAGGGTTACCTGATGATGAAAACGTTATTGTCTGCTGTTGCATTATTAGCCTCTTCGCTGGCAATGGCTGCCGGTCCGGCTGTGCAGCTGGATAAAGCACCTATTGATTTAACGGACAAGGCTTCTTTGCAAAATGGCGCCCGTCTGTTCCAGAACTATTGTCTGGGCTGTCATCAGATGCAATATCAGCGTTACTCCAGAACATTCTCTGATCTGGATATTCCTGAAGAGCTGGGTATGGAACATCTGATGTTTACCGGCGAGAAAGTCGGTGACCATATCACTAATAATATGGCACCAAAAGACGGTGAGAATTGGTTTGGCGTAGCACCTCCGGACTTAACTAACGTGGCACGGGTGCGTGGTCCTGATTGGTTATATACTTATTTGCGTGCGTTTTACACCGATGATACCCGTCCGTTTGGCGTCAACAATGAGGTGTTTCCACTTGTTGCTATGCCACATGTACTACAGGAATTGCAGGGTGTGCCCAGCAAAACTTTTGAAACCCGCCTGGTCGATGGTCAGCCTAAAGAGGTTTATGTCGGCATTAAAACTGATGGTAGTGGTGAGTTAAGCGAAGAAGAATATGATAGAGCCGTTGCGGATCTGGTAAACTACATGGAATATGTTGGTGAGCCAACCAAACTGGAAGCCCATGCCCTTGGCTACAAGGTAATGATATTCTTGTTAATCTTCTTTGTACTTGCTTACTTATTGAAGAAAGAATATTGGAAAGATGTTCACTAATTAGTTGATTTAACTAGTATTGAGATACCAGGGGCCTTAGCGCCCCTTTGCCGTTTTTTATTTTACCGGAGGAATAAATGGCGATCATTGCCAATAAACGCCCTGTGATGACATTATTCACAGCCATTGATGATATGTACAGCCACCAGGTGCGTATTGTACTGGCCGAAAAAGGCGTAACTGTTGATATCCTTCAGGTAGCTCAGGATAACCTGCCAGAAGATTTGTACGAAGTTAACCCGTACGGCAGCTTACCGACATTACTTGACCGTGAACTGGCCCTGTATCAGGCCGATATTATTATGGAATATCTGGATGAGCGTTTTCCGCATCCACCATTAATGCCGGTGTATCCGGTAGCCCGTGGCCAGGCCCGGTTAATGATGTACCGGATTAAAAACGACTGGTACAGCCTGGCTGAGAAAGTGCTGACTAATGCAGATGACGCTGTTAACGCCCGCCAGGAATTAAAAGAAGGTTTATTGTCGCTGGCGCCATTGTTTAATGAAACCCCATTTTTCATGAGTGATGAATTTGGTTTGGTTGATTGCTATATGGCAGCGCTGATGTGGCGGCTACCAACCCTGGGCATTGAATTTCAGGGACCTGGCAGCAAAGAGTTAAAAAACTACATGGCCCGTATTTTCGAACGCGATGCGTTTCAGGCGTCTCTTACTGAAGCTGAGCGGGAAATCCGGCGCGGGATGCGGCTGTAATGGCGGCAATGTCACCAAACCGCCCGTATCTTGTGCGGGCGTTTTACGAATGGATAGTTGATAACGACTGTACGCCGTATTTGGTGGTAGATGCCAGCTATCCGCAAGTAAAAGTACCACAACAGTTTGTCCAGAATGGCCAGATAGTATTGAATGTGCTGCCCTCAGCGGTGGGTAATATGCAACTGGGTAATGATGCTATTACCTTTAATGCCCGTTTTGGTGGTCAGCCGTTTGCGTTATATGTTCCGGTAAAGGCGGTATTAGCCATTTACGCTAAGGAGAATGGTGCAGGTACGGTGTTTACTCTGGAAGAAGAAGAAGACGACGCGGAGTTGTTCGCTGAGCCCTTTGATGATGAAGATACGCCAGAGCCACCGAAACCAAAAAAAGGCAGCCATCTGAAAGTTGTTAAGTAGATTGTTATCTGCAGAGGTTAGTTAAGCCTTAAACTGACGCGATAAATAAAGCTGCCACTGGCAGCTTTATTTTTTGGCCGCCGCCAATTGCCAGAATGCTTGTAGCAAAGGTTGCTCTAATTTTTTGCTAAGCATACAGACACCCAGCTCGAACGGCTGAAACTGGTAACTGATATCCAGAATACGTACCCGATCACGCACCGGGCTATGGTTGATCACCGGTTCGGGCACCACGGCGACACCACTACCTAGCGCCACCATCGATACCATTGCCTCATGACCATCTACTTTGACGGCTACTTTAGGTTTGATATTGCAATCGCTCAGCCACTGGTCAGAGCGGGAGCGGGCCGGGCCATGGTCCGACTGGACCAGCGGTATCTCATGCCAGTTAATAGGCGCCCCGGCCAGTAAATCATTAACTTTACAGGGGATAACCGGGGCAATCAGCCAAACCGGTAGCTGGGCAATGCGTTGAAAAATCATGGTGGCAGGTAAATGTGCCGGGTAGGCCGCCAGTGCTATATCCACTTCACCGGCTTTAATTTTTTCAAAGGCCATTGCCGCATCGCCGGTAGTCAGTTTAATCTCGGCCTTCGGGCATTGTAGCCGGAACTTGTCCATAATGGCCGGTAAGTGACTGTAACTGGCGGTAACGGTACAGAATAAACGGATTTCACCGGTTAACTCCGCACTGGCCAGTTGTAAATCAAGTTGTAATTGGTGCCATTCATCCAGCCATAACCGAACAAACCGCTGTACCCTCACTCCGGCAGTGGTTAACTGCACTGATCTTTTATCCCGGTTAAACAACAAGCTACCCAGCTCATCTTCGAGGCGCTGGATCACCCGGGTCAGGGTAGACGGGCTGACATACATTTGCTCGCTGGTTTTGGCGAAGTTAAGACTGGATGCCAAATGCAGGAATAATTGAGCACTGCGAATATCCATTATCTGCCTTAATTGCAAAAAGTGAAATACAGACTTGTAAATATATCACTTCACGCAATGAAATGCAGCGGCTACTATTACTTCATTAACGCAATCTGCTGAGCCATCGACGTAATCTGTTTGTCATGGCACCTCACTATGCTGAGTAAGCGAAAGATGGGTAAGCCAGAGTTGCGTAAGGTAAGCTTGGCTTATCCGCGAAACCGAATTTTGAGAAATAGTATGAGCAATTATTTTAATACCTTAAGTTTACGCCAGCAGTTACAACAGCTGGGCCAGTGTCGCTTTATGGATAAGAGCGAGTTCAGTGACGGTTGTAATTTTATTAAAGACTGGAACATCGTTATTGTTGGTTGCGGTGCCCAGGGCCTGAACCAGGGCCTGAACATGCGCGACTCTGGTTTAAATATCAGCTATGCCCTGCGGGCAGAAGCGATTAGCGAAAAACGTGCTTCATTTGAAAAAGCCAGCAGCAATGGTTTTACCGTAGGCACTTATCAGCAATTGATTCCGCAGGCTGATTTGGTATTAAACCTGACACCGGATAAACAGCATAGCAGTGTGGTTGATGCGGTAATGCCACTGATGAAGCAAGGTGCAACTTTAGCGTATTCGCATGGTTTTAATATTGTTGAAGAAGGCAAACAAATCCGGCCTGATATCACCGTAGTAATGGTGGCACCTAAATGCCCGGGTACCGAGGTGCGGGAAGAATATAAACGTGGCTTTGGTGTACCAACACTAATTGCAGTGCACCCTGAAAACGATCCTAAAGGGCAGGGTTTATCGGTAGCGAAAGCCTATGCTTCGGCTACCGGCGGCGACCGTGCTGGCGTATTGCAGTCGTCATTTATTGCCGAAGTAAAATCCGATTTAATGGGTGAGCAAACCATCCTGTGTGGCATGTTGCAAACCGGCGCTATTCTGGCCTTCGATAAACTTGTTGCTGAAGGTACAGAAGCCGGTTATGCCGCTAAGCTTATTCAGTATGGCTGGGAAACGGTAACTGAAGCACTGAAGCACGGTGGCATTACCAATATGATGGACCGGCTGAGCAACCCGGCCAAGATTAAAGCTTATGACCTGGCAGAAGAGTTAAAAGTTACTTTACGGCCATTATTTGAAAAGCATATGGACGATATTATCAGTGGTGAGTTCTCCAGCACCATGATGGCTGACTGGGCTTATGATGATAAAAACCTGCTGACCTGGCGTGAACAAACCCGTGACAGCGGCTTTGAGCAAGCGCCGGTATCGGAAGAGAAAATTACTGAGCAGGAATATTTTGACCGCGGTATTTTGCTGGTAGCGATGGTGAAGGCGGGGGTAGAGCTGGCCTTTGAAACCATGGTAGATGCCGGCATTATCGCTGAGTCTGCTTACTATGAGTCATTACACGAAACACCACTTATTGCTAATACCATCGCCCGTAAGCGTTTGTATGAGATGAATGTGGTTATTTCTGACACCGCTGAATACGGCAACTACCTGTTTGCTCATGCTGCTGTGCCATTGCTGCGCGATAAGGTAAACAGCTTAAGCAGTGAGTATATCGGCAAAGGGTTGAGCCAAAGCCAGACCGGCGTAGATAACTTAAAGCTGATAGCGGTAAACGATGCTATCCGGCAACACCCAGTT
Source organism: Arsukibacterium perlucidum DSM 18276 (assembly GCF_000382165.1). Classification (GTDB taxonomy): domain Bacteria; phylum Pseudomonadota; class Gammaproteobacteria; order Enterobacterales; family Alteromonadaceae; genus Alishewanella; species Alishewanella perlucidum. Next base: position 85,524 of record NZ_KB907705.1, read on the forward strand.
GAAGTAGTAGGTAAAAAATTACGTGGTTATATGACCGCGATGAAACGAATTGTCGAGGCAAGCTAGACTGCCTTTGAAGAATGATGTGGTTAATGGTGATTAGCATTGGGCAGTGCCCCGGCCAATACCAGACCAATAACGATGTTATACGTGGACCTTGGTTGTTTTGCCCCGCTTGTCGGGGCTTTTTTTTGGGTGTAAGGTCAATAGCAGACAAACTGCAGGATTAGCTATGAAAAATATTGCGCTGGTGGCCCACGATGGCAAAAAAGCCACCTTGTTAGAGTGGATTGGTAAACACAAACAGTTTTTTGCCGACAAGAATTTATTTGCTACCGGCACTACCGGCAAGCTGATTAGTGATGCCTTGCAGCAGCCGGTGCAATGCATGGCCAGTGGTCCGCTGGGCGGCGATCAGCAAATAGGCGCCTTAATAGCAGAGCAGCAAATTGACTGGCTGATTTTCTTCTGGGACCCGCTATCATCCCAGCCGCATGACCCCGATGTAAAAGCGTTAATCCGCTTAGCCGTAGTATGGAATATTCCGGTGGCCTGTAACCGCGCTACTGCGGATTTTATTATTCACTCCAGTTTATATCAGCAAGATTACCAGCGCGAAGTGCCGGACTTTTCTGCCCATAATCAACGTTTAAACAAACAATAAGTGATAACGATATGACCGCTGTAACCGTTGGCCCCCTGGCGTTACCCCTTTCACCTTTATTATTGTTAATAAGTGTTCTAATCGGCTTGCTGGTAGCAGCCCTGGTGGCGCGCAAATATAAGGTATCGGTTACCGATCCGCTGTTAACTATTTTACTGGGTAGCCTGCTGTTTGGCCGCTTAGTGTTTGTGGCCCGTTTCGCTGACAGTTACGATTCCATCTGGCAGATGTTGGATATCCGCGACCGTGGTTTTGATAGTGGGGCTACGTTGCTGGCGGCAGTGCTGATCCTGATGTGGTTGTTATGGCGCCGTCGGCACCAGCGCCAGGCGTTGCTGGCCGGGGTATTAACGGTAACCATGCTGTTTGGTGCTTTTAGTTCAGTTATTTATGTCGGCCAGCAAAAGGCAGCATTGCCTGCTATCAGTTTTCAGCAACTTAATGGTGACAGCGTCAACCTGGCCGAACTAGGCGCAGGCCGGTTAACAGTAGTGAATTTGTGGGCGACCTGGTGCCCGCCATGCCGGCGTGAGATGCCGGTTCTACAGCAGGCTGAGCAGCAATATTCTGATGTGCGGTTTGTGTTGCTGAATCAGCGTGAGCATCCGGAGATTGTGCAGCAATACTTGCAACAAACCGGGCTGCAATTTAACCATTTACTGCTGGACAGACAAGGTGAGGTTGCAACCCAGCTAGGCGCTCATGGTTTGCCGGTAACCTTGTATTTTGACGCCGATGGCCGGCTGCTGAAAAGTCATATGGGAGAACTTTCTGCTGCCAGTCTGGCGCAAAGCCTGCAGCAAATGGGGATCAATACCAAATAATTGCAAAAATATAGATCGCAAACGCATTGAGAATAATTCGCGTTTGTGGTTATATAGCAGCCTTGGACATCCCTGAAGCTGGAGTAGGCCTTTATGCGATTTAAACCATCCTTATTAGTCATTGCTGCGCTTGGTAGTGCATTATTCAGTACTGCCGAAGTTTTTGCTGATGAAGTTAATATTTACTCTGCCCGGCAGGAAGAGCTTATTAAACCCTTGCTGGATAATTTCAGCCGCGACACCGGCATTACCGTAAATTTAATTACCGGTAAGCCTGATGAATTGATTAGCCGTTTGGCTAGCGAGGGACGAAACAGCCCGGCCGATTTATTAATAAGCACGGATGTTGGCCGTTTATACCGCGCTAAAACCCAGGGCGTTTTACAAAGCATTTCATCTGCTGCACTTAGTAGCGCGATCCCAGAAGAATTGCGGGATCCGGCAGGACAGTGGTATGGCTTAACGATGCGTGCCCGGCCGATAATGTATGTACCGGGTAAAGTTAAGCCAGAAGAACTTTCTACTTATGCCAACCTGGCTGACCCAAAATGGCGTGGCCGTATTTGTGTTCGTTCATCTGACAACATTTATAATCAGTCGATGATTGCAGGATTGATTGCGCATAAAGGTGCTGCAGACGCAGAGCAGTGGGTTAAAGGCCTGGTGGCCAACTTTGCCAGGCCACCTAGCGGTGGTGACCGCGACCAGATAAGTGCAGCGGCTAATGGCGTATGTGATATCGCAATCGCCAATACCTATTATCTGGGTGGCATGTTGGCAGACCCAAAGCAACGCGCAACTGCAGAGAAAGTAAAAGTATTCTGGCCTGACCAGGATGGTAAGGGTACCCATATTAATATTTCAGGGGCAGGTGTTGCTGCTCATGCGCCAAATAAGGCAAACGCAGTGCGTTTACTGGAATATATGGTGAGTCAACAGGCGCAGCAGTGGTACGCCGAAACAAACCATGAATATCCGGTTGTTGCCGGTGTGCAAGCCAGTGATTTACTGCAACAGATGGGTGAGTTTAAAGCAGATAAGTTGAATATGGATAAACTGGGTGAGCTAAATGGTGAAGCTATCCGGGTAATGGACCGGGCTGGCTGGCGTTAATCAGCAGTCAGGTTCAGTACAGCGGTTCAGCAAAGAGGTAGTATGCTGCCATTAAAAGCGGATATCTGGCGTTGGTCAATATTGATCCCGGCATTGCTGTTGGCAATGCCGGTTTTAGTTGTTTTTGGCAGTGTGTTCAGTCCGGACGTCGAGGTTTGGCGCCATTTACGCCAAACTGTACTGGCCGACTATATTATCAATTCTTTGTTGCTGGCCTTTGGCACAGGCGCTGGTGCGCTGCTTATTGGTACTGGTACCGCCTGGCTGGTAAGCCAGTATCAGTTTGTTGGTCGTCGGCTGTTGCAATGGTTGTTGCTGCTACCGCTGGCGATGCCGGCCTATATTATCGCCTATACCTACACTGGCATGCTCGATTTTGCCGGGCCGGTGCAAAGCGGGTTGCGCGATTATTTTGGCTGGGCTTATGGCGATTACTGGTTTCCGGAGATCCGCTCATTAACCGGCGCCATCCTGATGTTATCGCTGGTGCTATATCCCTATGTTTATATGCTGGCCCGCAGCGCCTTTCGCGAACAATCCAGCAGTATGCTGGAGGCCAGCCGCACCCTGGGTTTCAGCCCGCGCCAGCATTTCTGGAAAGTAGCATTACCTTTAGCCCGGCCGGCGCTGCTTACCGGAGCTGCACTGGCTATGATGGAAGCTTTTGCCGACTATGGCACAGTGCAGTATTTTGGTATCGCGACTTTTACCACCGGTATTTTCCGAACCTGGTTTGGCATGGGGAGCCAGGGCGGGGCTGCCCAGTTAGCCGCGTTGCTGAGTAGTTTTGTGCTGGTATTACTGGTGCTGGAGCAATGGTCGAGGCGTAAAATCCGCTATTTTTTTCAGGGCCAGCGCCAGCAAATCAGTCCGTTGCGGCCATTATCCATCTCCCGGCAGTTGCTGGTGGCACTTAGCTGTTTATTGCCGGTGTTATTGGGCTTTATTGTACCGGCCAGCCAGCTGGCCAGCTGGGCCTTACCAAACTGGCCAACTTTGTTTACCACAGATTTTGGTCGGCTGATCTGGAATAGCTTTAGTCTGGCGGCACTGGCAGCGGTGTTATCAGTTTTGCTGGCGCTGTTGTTTGGTTACGCCAGCCGGCTGCGCCGCGACCCGCTGGTGCGTCTGCCGGTGCGCCTGGCGGCGCTCGGTTATGCCATTCCGGGCACCGTTATTGCTATTGGCGTGATGATCCCGCTGGCCTGGCTGGACCGGAATATCGATTTACTGGCCGAGCAATGGTTTGATATCCGCACAGGTTTGCTGTTATCGGGCACCTTATTTGCGTTGTTACTGGCTTACAGTGTGCGTTTTCTGGCGGTATCGTTACACAGCGTGGAGGCGGGGCTGGAGCGAATTAAACCCAGTATGGATAATGCAGCCCGCTCGCTCGGTGCCAGCCCGTTGCAGGTGCTGCGCCGGGTGCATGTACCGTTGCTGCGTGGCAGCGTGCTGACCGCGTTAATGCTGGTGTTTGTTGATGTGTTAAAAGAGCTGCCGGCAACCCTTATTTTACGGCCATTTAATTTTAATACCCTGGCAGTGCGAACCTATGAACTGGCGTCAGACGAGCGGCTGGCCGACGCCGCCTTACCAGCGCTGGCTATTGTTTGTGTTAGTATTATTCCGGTTATTTTGTTGTCGCGGACGCTGGATGCCAGCAGAGGATCTTAAGCATGTTAGTTCTGGATAAGCTGGCAGTCGCCTATGGCCCGCATGTCGTTGTCAAAGATGTCAGCCTGGCGCTCGCCGAAGGGCAGATTGGTTGTTTAGTCGGCCCCTCTGGCTGTGGTAAAACCACCTTACTGCGGGCAATAGCCGGCTTTGAGCCTGCGGCCAGCGGCAGTATAAGCCTGCAACAGCAAATTGTCAGCGATCAGCAAAGGCAGTTAGCCACTGAGCAGCGCCGGGTGGGCATGGTATTTCAGGACTTTGCGCTATTTCCGCACTTATCTGTAGCCGACAATATCAGCTTTGGCTTGCAGGGCCAGAGTAGCAACCAAAAACAGGCTAAAGTAAAACAACTGCTGCAACTGGTGGGTTTACCGGATTTAGCCAACCGCTATCCGCACCAATTGTCGGGCGGCCAGCAGCAGCGGGTAGCGTTAGCCCGGGCCCTGGCGCCAGAGCCTAAAGTATTATTATTAGATGAACCCTTTTCCAGCCTGGATGCAGAACTGCGCGAAGCGCTGGCCCGCGACATCCGGCAAATATTACAACAGCTGAAAATTACCGCGGTAATGGTAACCCACGACCAGTTCGAAGCCTTTACCATGGCCGATATGGTGGGCGTAATGCAGCACGGTAAGTTACAACAGTGGGCCACTCCTTATGAGTTGTATCACAAGCCCGCCAGCCGTTTTGTCGCTGATTTTGTCGGCCGTGGGGTAATGTTACCCGGGGAAATGCTAGATAGCACAAGGGTACAAACCTGCCTCGGTATTTTTACCCAGCGATATTTGCAAAATGCCGCTAGCGGCGACAACGTTGATGTGTTGATTCGCCCAGATGATATTGTGCATGACGATGCCAGCGGCATTACCGCCAAAGTGCTGGAAAAGTCATTCCGCGGCTCCCATATCCTGTATACCCTGGCGCTCAGCGGCGGCGAGCAGGTCTACTGCCTCGCGCTAAGCCATCACAACCATGCCATTGGTGAGCAAATAGGTATCCGCCTCGATTTAGACCATTTAGTACTGTTTCCGCGTATTTAGTAAAGATCCCGGCCGCACTGATGCGGCAGCAGCAGGGGAGCGATAGTTTGCAATAGTTTTAGTCAATGCCACTAGCCTTTAGATTCGTTAACATATGGATCTGCCTCTAAAGGTTCCAGCTTATACTCTTTCTTTTTAAGCCCAACACTACTGGTTATTTGCTCTATCAATCCTTTTGTAGGTGCTTCAGAACATAAATATCATTTAGTAACATAAAATGCATTTAATGTTATTAAGTTGCTTCTTTATGTTGGCAAGTAAGTGTATGATGCTGCTTTTTTTTGCGTTGATGGTGTTTTATTAATCATCAGTTAACTAAATACGATGGGGTTCGCCAGGTTTATGTTGATTAAAAAGAGTTGGCTGCTAGTCATAGCAGTATCACTGTTTGCGCTAAATAATACCGTTTTTGCAGGGCTATCTAATGCTTACGCAGCGCCGGTAGTTGAGCGATTTGAGTAGTCACCAAGCCGGATTACTGTTGGGCAGTCAACCACTTTTTACTGGAATGTAAAAAACGTGCAGGGTTGTTACCCTTGGACTGGCCATGAGCCTGGTACGATGAGAGCTGCAAGTGGGGTGTCGGGCCCCTGGACATATAACACTGCAGGTACCCACACTACCCAATGGTACTGTATTGATATGGCCGGAGGGCGTTTTCCGGCAAATGCTTCACAGTTTCTAACAGCTACCCGTACAGTAGTGGAACCAAGCTATACGGTATCAGCGGGATCTGGTAGCGCCGGCAGCATTTCACCAACTTCCCGTACTGTAAATCAAGGTAATACAACCACATTCACGATTTCACCGCAGCCTGGATATCAAATATCCAGTACCAGCGGTTGTAACGGTATTCTTTCTGGCAACACCTATACCACTGGCCCTATAACAGCGAACTGTTTCGTTGGCGCTGATTTCAGTCCAATTATTTATTCAATATCTGCTAAAAGTGGTAGTGGTGGCAGTATTTCACCTATGTCACGTAACCTGTTTTACGGTGCAAAAGCTACATTTTCTTTAACACCGCAAGCTGGATATAAAATTGCCAACGTCACAGGCTGTAATGGCAGTCTGTCAGGTAATAGCTATACCACAGGCCCGGTTACAGCGAATTGTGCGGTGAATGTTAGCTACGTAAAATTACCCAAAGTTGTTAAGTTTGCCTGGGAACCAAGCTCAGTATATGTTGGGCAGCCAACCTCATTTCACTGGGAAGTCGAAAACGTAGCGGGCTGTTATGCAGTTACGGCGGGAGTAGGTGCGGATCCAAATCGAGCGGCATCCGGTGTGTCAGGGCCCTGGATTTATGCTGAACCCAGAGAACATACTAGTAAGATGTATTGCACAGATTTAGCAGGTAATCGCTTTCCAGCAAATAGCAACGAGTTTTTAACTGCGCCGCACTCTGTAAAAGCTATTCCACAACCGGTGGTTCGCCAATTTGAATGGATCCCGGCAACGGTATATGTCGGGGAATCCACGACATTTTACTGGAATATAGAGAACGTTACAGGCTGCTATGCCGTTACGGCTGGTGTGGGGGCGGACCCAAATCGAGCGGCCTCCGGTGAGTCGGGCCCCTGGACTTACGCTGAACCCAGAGAACATACTAGTAAGGTGTATTGCACTGATTTAGCAGGTAATCGTTTTCCTGCGAACAGCAATGAATTTATAACAGCTAATCAATCAATAAAAGCGATACCCCAGCCTGTGGTAAACCGTTTTGAATGGGTACCGGCAACGGTTGAAATTGGCAAACCAACCTCATTTTACTGGGATATAAGTAATGTGTCTGCCTGCACAGCAGTAACTGCGGGAGTGGACTCAGATCCAAACCGAGCAGCTTCCGGTAGTTCAGGGCCCTGGACTTATTTAGAACCTCGCGAGCACTTAACAAAGTGGCACTGCACAGATTTAGCTGGCAAGCGTTTTCCAGCTGATCCTAATTCCTTTTTGGAAGCGACTCGAATTGTTGAAGCTGCATCATCCCTCCCGCAAGCTTCAATCGATGATCCCGTGGCACCATCAACACAAGCTATTGTTGCCGATACCACCGTTATTGGTGGTACCTCAGGTGCATTCAGGGTTGATGAGAGCGGTGCGGCAACCTACAGCCTGCCGGTGCAACTGCCGACAGGTATCGCAGGGAATACACCTGAACTGTCTCTTAACTATCATTCCAGCGCTGGAAATGGGCCATTGGGGGCGGGTTGGAGTATTGGCGGCATGTCGAGTATCTCGCGCTGCCGGCAGACACCAATACAGGATGGCGAATTTAAAGCGATAACCTTAGCTGACAACGATCGCTTTTGTCTCGATGGCCAGCGTTTAATAGTGGTAGAAGGTAACTATGGTGAAACGGGCTCAGTTTATGCAACTGAGATTGATACCCAGGTTAAAGTTACTGCACTTGGCGACTTATACGGCGGTCCGGAATATTTTGAAGTGCGCCGGCCAGATGGTTCAGTGAGCTTTTATGGCAATACAGAAAATAGCCGTTTTACTGCTGAAAGTGGCCCTGCCATCAGCTGGGCCATTAGCGAAGTAACTGATTTACTCAACGTTGCCAGTAACAAGATTAAATATCAGTATCAGTTTGCCGGCAACGAGCAGCTGTTAAGTACGGTAACCTACAGTGGCAATACCGTATCCTTTAGTTACGACACTCTGGAACAACCCGACCGGCCGCAAATCTATATTTTCGACAGGGCTATCACGCCAACATCGCAACTTAATAGCGTAACAGTAAAAAATCACAACAATCAGCAGGTGTACCAGGTTTCGTTGGCCTATGAAACCGCACCGTTATCGGGTATGCAGCGTATTTACCAGATAACCGAATGCGGCACTGATACATCGAACTGCTTAAAACCGCTGTTATTGGAGTGGTTTGATGCTGCTGAAAACAGCCCTGCTTTTAAAACAACAGCATCCGCCGGATCTTCGTTAACCAAAGAAGATGGTATTGTGTTTAGCCAACCGGCAGATATGACAGGCAACGGCCTGGCAGACTGGGTCTATATCAATAAAAAGAATAGTTTATACACGGTATATTATAAAGAAAATCGGGGGCATAGCTTTGACACCGATAAATTATATAAAAGTATTTCCTTCAGCAGCAGCACTGAAGCACCGGTGTTCCGCATTGCGGATCTGAATGCTGATGGCAAAGCCGACCTGTTGTATTACACCACCGAGTGGTATTTATGCACCGAAGCCATTAGTGACTGTACGGCGATCGGTGTCACCACTAAAGAAATAGCGCTGCATGATTTTAACGGCAATGGGCTGTTGGATATCTTAACAGGCGATTTTACCCTGCTTACTAACACCAAAGGTGGCTTTAGTGCGCCTGAAACGGTTGAATTTAATACCGGACTCAGCAGTGATTGCGGCTCAACGGCACTGGGTTCGTTCGTATGTATGCAGAATTCGAAAAATATTGAAAGCTCAATTTCATACGATGTAAATGGTGATGGACTTAACGACTTGCTGGTAAGAATGCGTGATAGGCACATGGATGACAACAAAACTCAAGTATTTGATTATTGGGGTATTTTCATTGCCGAAAGAACAGCCGCTGGCAAATTACGTTTAACCCTGGCAGACCAAGATATTGGTGATAAACGTACCGGCCACAATACCGCCACTAATTTGCAAATTGGCGATTTGAATGGTGATGGTATCTCCGACTTTCTGTATTACGCTACCCATAGCGCACCTTACCACTGGCGCATAGAATACAACTCGCAAAGCAAACTGAAACAACAGCATACAGTACTGCCAAGTAGTGTGCCGTTGCCTGAAGATGTACATTTTATGCAACTGGTTGATATTACTGGTAATGGCGTAAGCGATATCGTTTATTACGACACCCGCTGGCGCATGTTAAGTTACCCTTATACCAGCGCACCGGTGGCTATTGACGGCCCGGCAATTACTGTTGCTTCAGAGAGTGTGCTGTTCGCCGATATGCGTGGCTGGGCGCAACCTGCGATGGTGGTAACTGACTTCGACAAAGGCCATATATATTGGCACGACTATGGTGTAACGATTGCAGGTGAGCCCTGTAAGCCAGATTGTCTGCCCCCTTGCAAACCAACTGATGACAGACCCTGCAACATCATTCAATCCGTCACGGCGGAGCAATATGCTGTTGAGACCAGTTTCGAGGTGTTAGACGGGCGGGAAGGTAAATTAAAACGCATAGTGTCAGGCCATGGTTTAGCGACAGAAATAGACTATGCCTATATGACCAATGGCGCGGTATACAGCATTGGTTATGCGACCGAATCAACTGCCAGTGCGCCTATTTTTGAGCTTTCCGGCGGCATCCCGTTAGTGTCTCATGTGTCCTCAGATACCGGGCAGGGTAAGGTGAGTGTTGCCTACCAATATGAAGCCGGCCGCATTCAGGCCAGTGGCCGTGGCATGCTCGGTTTTGAAAAGCTGATTACCACCGATTTACAAACCGGGGTAAAAACCACCACCAAATATTCGCAACGTTATCCGTACATAGGTATGCCGTTATACACCAAACAACAATACGGTGATAAAACGCTTAGCCTGGCGAAGAACATGTACGAAAACCTGCTGTTAAATGACGGCAAAACAGTGTTTCCTTACCTTAAGCGCTCAGCTGAATCTCGCTACGTGGTTAGCTACGATGAATATGGTTATGGCAACGCCGAGTATGTTTCAACGGTGGCCACGGACAATAGCTATGTAGCCAAGAGTGATGGCCGTTACGCTGTGCTGGAGCAAAGCTTAGTGGCAACCTCTGATAGCGGCACAGGGCTGGTCAGAACGGTAACCACCAGCAATCAGTTCCGGCATGAAAATATAGATAAGTGGTTGTTAAACCGGGTCTCTGAAACCACGGTTAGGCATGAACAAGGCACAGGCAACCTGTACACTTCTGATATTTGTGTTACCTGTACTGAGCCGGGTGGCCCTTTTAATGTATCAGTAAATATGACGCCAGATCCCGCTGCCAGCGTTAGCAGGGTGGCAGAGTTTTCTTATTTCAGTAATGGCTTACTGGAGTACGAAATTACTGAGCCGGAGGGCACAGAGCAGGAGTACAGCAAAACCAGCTATAGCTATGATGCGTTTGGCAATATACAAACGACCACCATTAGCAGTAAAGTTGGTGCTGAAAAAGCATTCGAATTTTCGCGTAGCAGCACTAATGTGTACGATGCCGCCGGCCGTTATCTAGAGGCTAAACAGATTAATGGTGTAGAGGTTGCCAGTTACAGTAACTTTAATGCCTTAGGCCAACCGCAAACGGTAACCGAAAACGGTATTCGCACCGTGCTGCGCTATAACGCCTTTGGCCAGCCGGTATTTAGCCGTGAGCAAACAGACAGTAATCAGGTTAGTGGCCGTTACAGCATAATTACCCGTGGTTATACTGCTGCTGCGGTTGGTTTACCCTCTGTAGGCGTAACGGGCTACAGCTACCAGCGCGTAAAACAAGGCGGCGCACCGACCCAGTGGAAAATTGCGGATGCCGCCGGCCGTGAATTAGCCAGTGTAGTCGAAGCCTTTGCCAGCGGTAGTTACGTAGTAAAACGCACTGAGTATGACGCCATGGGCCGGCCGTACCGGGTATCGCAGCCAGCGTTTAGTTCAGCCACTAGCCAGTGGCACACTACCACCTATGATGACTTTGGTCGCCCGGTGCAACTGCTGGCCGCAGATAACACCCGAACCGACATCGCTTATCATAAGTTGGCTGTAACCTCTACTATAAGTAACTTCTGGAGCGGTGAACAGGCGCAAACCAAAACTGAAACCAAAGACGCATTCGGCCAGCTGGTCAGGGCAACAGATGCAGCAGGTAGCTTAGGTTACTACTACGACGCTACCGGTAATTTACTTCGAGTTAGCGGCGTCGATGGTCAAGCTGTAATAATGACTTACAACAGCCGTGGTCATAAACAAACCATGCAAGATCCCGACAGTGGTAACTGGCAATATACGTATAACGCACTGGGCGAGCTGAAAACCCAAACTAACCCGAGAAATCACCTTACTACCACCTGGTATGATAATTTTGGCCGTAAGATGCAGGAAACCATTACCCATGGCACCAATACCCTGCGTGATACCCAGTGGGCCTACAGTGATCAAACCGGGCATACTGTGCGCAACCTGGTGGTGGCTGAAACAGTTGCCAACGGCCCAACCCGGCTAATGGATTACGACAATCTAGGCCGGCTGGAGCGCAGTGAATTATATATAGATGGTGAAATACTGGTCGAGCGCACCACTTATGATGAGTTCAGCCGGGTATTTCAGGTATTTGACGCCAGCGGTAACGACTTCGGGGTGCAGTATGAATATCAGAACGGTTATTTAAAAGCGAAATGGGAAGCGCGCTACGGCACCAGTGGCGAGCACAGTGTACGCTTTCAGAATATTGTGGCGATGGATGCACTGGGCAATGTTACTGAAACTGTGGCAGGGAATAACCGCACCACCTGGCGCACGCACAATGATGCATCGGGCATGCTGGAAACTATCACTACTGAAGGTGGGTTACAAGCCTGGGAATACGAGTTTGATGGTATGGGTAATTTACGTTCGCGTCGCGACGAAAACCATAAGCTACTGCCACTGGATGGCGGCGCGCCGGTAAGCTTTGCTGAGAGCTTTAGCTATGACAGCCTGAACCGGCTGGAACAGGTTGAAAACAATAACGTTGTCACCTTAAGCCTGAGCTATTTTGCCAATGGCAATATTAAAACCAAGTCGGATGTGCAAGGCGGCGCAGCCTACCAATACGGCACCAAAGCCGGCCAGTGTGGCCGGAACAGTGGCCCGCGGGCGGTAAGCCAAATAGGTACTCAGGGCTATTGTTACGACGCCATGGGCAACCAGACACACCAGTACAATAATGGTGCACTGGTGCGGCAAATAGAGTACGACGCCACCGGCAAGGCATCACGTATTCGCAGCTTCAACACCAATGCAGCCAATGGCAGCTCACCGGGTGATAGCTTTTATAGTTACGACGGTAGCCGCAGCCTGGTAAAGCGCCATGTAACAGAGCAAGGCAGTACCAAAATCTTTTACCAGCATGGCGGGGTAGAGCTGATAGTGGAAGACGGCGCCAGACGTTACCGGCGCACCCTGGGTAATGCCATTGTTGAGCGCAGCGGCAATACCTTGCATACCAGCTATGTATACACCGACCATTTAGGCAGTGTTGATGTAATAACTAATACGGCGGGGCTGCAGCTGGAAAAGCTAAGCTTTGATGCCTTTGGTAAACGGCGCCAGGTTTACACCGCAGCGCACCAACCGGTAGCGCTGTCGCTAGCTAATATTTTAAACCGCACCAGCCGTGGCTTTACCGGGCATTTGCAGGTAGACCACGCCAGTATTGTCCATATGGGCGGCAGAATATACGACAGCCATATCGGCCGCTTCCTGCAAGCCGACCCCTTTGTGCAGGCACCCAGCAATAGCCAAAGCCATAACCGCTATAGTTATGTGCTAAATAATCCGCTAAGTTATACCGACCCTAGTGGGTATTTTTGGAAGAAACTCTGGAACGATATTAAGCCTTTTATCGGCGCTATAGTTGCAGTCGTAGGCTCTATAGCTTGTCCAGCCTGTTCGCCAATGTTGATAGGTGCGATAGCGGGGGCGGCAGGCGCTGCGGCCAATGGTGGTAACATTCTGCAAGGTGCGGTTATTGGGGCATTTAGCGCTGCAGCTTTTAGCGGAGTTGGAGAGGCCTGGCCTGCAGGCTCTTTTGGTAATGTAATGGGCAACGCAGTGGTAGGCGGCATGATGAATAGCCTGCAAGGAGGTAAGTTTGGTCATGGCTTCTTTGCAGCAGGGTTTAGCGCGGCGTTTAAACGAGGCATCAATAAAATAGGTGGCGGTGAGGCATCGCATACAGCACATCGCATTGTTGCCGCTGCAGCTATAGGTGGTACAGCGTCAAAGATCAGTGGCGGAAAGTTTGCTAATGGTGCAGTAACTGGCGCATTCTCGCAGGCGTTTAATGGTGAGCGAAGAAATAAGCTCGACAACGCAATTAAAAGTGCTGATGAACAATTAGCGGCACAAGCTGCTGAATGGAAACATGAAGACGATGCAGCGAAAGCTTTTGGCTTGGCAGTAGCGGATTTATCAGCTAAATACGATATTGAATTGGGTGCTACAATCTTTAATCGCGATGGTGTGATTGGTATCAGTAAAATATATACTGATTATCAACGAGGTGGGGTGGCATCACGTTATCTGAACGACAAAGATGCAACGGCCTTGGCTCATACCCATGGTACTCCAGCTCTTAGCGATTTAACGTTTAGTAATGACGACTATAACTACTATTTAAACAAGAGTGAATTGCTTCAACGGCCAATCGGAGGGTATCTCGCTCTTCCTGGCAAATATGGTGTTCTTAAGTTTAATACGGCGGGCTATTTAAGAACACCACCTGAATGGAGAGGTACATCGCTACACTGTTCAAACATCACATATCCAGGTCAAGGGTGCCATTAATTATGAGAATATTACTATCGTTTCTATTAGTTACTTCATTTTACACGTTAGGGGATGGATGTGGCGGCCTTGATGAGCAGAGATGTATGGTATCTGTGATAAATCTGGTTGCGACGCCTGAGCGCTATCATGAAAAAGTAGTAATAGTGACAGGATATTTGGATACCAAAAGTAGAGGGTATTATGGACAATATTGGTTGTCCCTTTCAAATGATTACTTTGAACCAGCTAATATGGTGAAAGTAGATATTCCCGAAAAGTTTGCTGAGCAACTGAATATTACACATCATAGGGTATACAGTATTGTGGGTGTATTTGAGTCTTGTAACAGTAAGCCACCTAGTGATCGAGACTGTTTTAATTCGATTACGCCGATAATTGGCAATAATGGTTATCCGAGTATTCGATTAGTGTTGAGTGATTAAGATGTTTGGGCCGAAGTATTGGTCAAGTCTAAGGTGATAATTCGCCTCCAATCCTGATTTAGGGAGGCATGGGGTCGCGTCTTGCGTTTTGCCTTTTCTTAAGGAATCTCGTGATTACTTGGCTTGCAGTATTCTCGGGTAAGCAGAATAGCAAAAAGCATTAGAGTTGCCCCCGGTGTACTACGCCCTAACGGGACATGCTGATATTTAGACAACGCAAATCTATTCCCATGTCTCGCATTCAAAAACTGGCTGAGGTCTATGGTAAGTTTTATCCTTCAGCATTAAGTGACCAGAGTATTTTCAAGCTCACCACCAAAAGGTAATGCATTTGCATTACCCTCGTTTTCCGACTAAGATAACTCTATTAACCAACGTGGAGAGCATTATGCATGCACAAATGGCTTTGGAAGCAGAATCAACACTGACTGACCGTTTTCAGACAACAGTACCGGGTCCTGTTCGTCAGGCGTTGCATCTGAGTAAAAAAGACAAGATTAAATATGTCATCCAATCTGATGGCAGTGTGCTTATGCAGCGTGCCGAAACGGTTGAAGCTGATCCGGTTCTTGACCAATTTTTATCATTTCTGGCTGTTGATATGCAGAGACATCCTGAGAAGTTACAACCGCTGACCACCAGTATGCGCCAAAGGGTGGCGTCGCTGGTTGCAGATGTTGATATTGATTTGGATGCACCGCTAGCCGATAAAGATGAATAAACTTGTCTGATAAGGTCCCGATGGTAGTTAACGGCTGGACGCTCTTTACCCACCCTCTTTTTGCAGAGCAGTACCAGACACTGACAGATAAAGTAGAGGCATTAAAAGCAAAAGATCCGCAAGGCTACACCAAGAAAAATGACGCTAAGCGGTTAGCGGCTATTTATAAGCTGGCCTTTGAGATTATACCTCAAGACCCAACGCTAGCCGATTATCGCCAGGGGAAGACCTTAGGCGGTAATAATAAGCATTGGTTTCGGGCCAAGTTTTTTCAGCAGTATCGGCTATTTTTTCGATATCATCTTGAATCCAAAATTATCGTCTATGCGTGGGTCAATGATGAAGAAAATAAGCGAGCCTACGACAGTAAAACGGATGCTTACAAAGTGTTCGCAAAAATGCTAAGGTCAGGTAATCCCCCGGATGATTGGGGTGCTCTTTTAAAAGCTGCCAAGGACGCGCAACTCTCGCCTTAGAAACCTAAACAGGGCATGGGGTCAAGTCTTGCCTTTTGCCTTTTTCAACAGCTGAACTAAAGTTTAATTCGTAGCTAATTAATCGCGATCAATGGGCCAGTGACATTGATTTTGGGCTCTTAGCAGGCGAGCTTTTATCAGGTATTTCAAGGAGGAAACCTGATGGCCCGCTTGCCCCGTCTTTATCTGCCTGGTCGCGCAGCATGTTATTAGCTCCGCCCCGATATTTCCTTTAATGTCGCTGACGCTATTTAGTCTCTAACTCTGTTATCCCAAAGTCGGCGGGCGTTATCCAGTAATCCGGATTATTGATATCGTGAAACTTCATGGTTGGGTTGGGTATGCTCAGATAGAGTTTCGGTTTACCGTTTTGCAGCGGAAAAATTGATTTTGTTAGTGGATGCTGGCGCATTAAGCCGCTGATTTGCCCCTGTTGTGCTGCCATTACCATACCTTGTTGCAGTTTTGCTGCTAACTCCGGGGCTGATTTCGACACATAAAAGAACACAGCGAAAGGGTAGTGCAACATAATATCGTCAAAACGCATCAACTGCGGGTAGGCCGCGCTTCTTTGCTCAAGCTCCAGTAACACATCGTGGTAGCCGCGCGGAAAATAATCACACCTACCCAGCGCAACCATTTTAAACAGCGCTTCATAATTTACAGAGGTGGTAACCTGCAGACCTGCCTGGCTCAAAATAGCCGTATCTTCCCAGTGCTGGCCCTGACATGCCACTTTATTGCTAAGGGTTCTCAGTGAGTTAATTCTGCTAAAATCGGCCAGCTGATCTTTGGATATAATGAATTTTCGAAAGCCAATCAGGCCGCGGGTAGTTGGTACTTCAATAGGTATTAAATCTTCGGCTAATGATTGTTCAGCTCCTAACCAATAGACATTTATTAAGGTGCCTTTTTTTAATTCGATTTTAGCTCTGCCCTCGGACAGGGCCGGGATCTGCTGAATCACGACTTTGCTAAGATCGACATCTGCATTGGTAAGTGCAATGTCTAATAGCCGCATGTGATAATCGTGGGAAATGTCGAACTCTGAGCGTGGTCCGGGTACGGTAATTGCCAGCTCGGTTGCCGCGGCTAATTGCAGATGACAGCAAAGGGTTAGCCAGCACAAAATCCGGACTGTTCGATTCATAAAAAATTTCCTGCTGGCGCCGTCAATTACTCTTATAGTTGAAAAGGTTGCTGCAGAGCAAGCAAAGTCTGCCGAATTTTAGGGGCTGGGAGCCACCACGCTTAATATTGCGGCAGCAAGGAGTCGAGAATTTGCTGATACTGGCCAGACGCTCTTAATTGCTGCAACCCCAGATTAAAGCGCTCTATCCGCTGCTGATTGGCCGGGTCTTTTTTGGATAACACCAAATACATCGGCCGTTGTTCCAGTGCCGGGGTTAACCAGTCTAGTTGTTGGCGATGTTGTGGCAGCTTATTTTCCAGTAAATATAAAGCATTAAGCAAGTCAGCCGGCACTAAATCTACCCGTTGCAACGCCAGCATGGCAAGCGCCTGCTGGTCGGTGGCGACCTGGATAGTTTTGATACCGCTTTCCATTAATCCGGCCGGTTGCGCATAACCCTGAACCACACCCAGCCGCCGCTGTTGTCTGGCAAGATCAAGAAAATTCTGATAACTGATTTTGTCATTTTTACGCTTAAAAAAAACAATCTGGTTAGCGTATAACTGCTGGGAAAAATAGAAATGCTCGGCTCGCTTATCGCTGTACCAGGCAGCGACCAAACCGCTGTAATTGCCTTGCTGGCTTTCATATAAAGCCCGGGCGAAAGGTAAGAACTCTATTTCCAGCTGCACGCCTTGCAATGCAAAGGCCTGGCGGATAATTTCGATAGTGGCTCCTTGCTGGGCCAGTTGCTCGCCATAATGCGGATAATAATTACTACTGGCCAGCCGGATAACTTCGGCTCTGGCACCGGCGGCAACCATCAGGGGTACCAGCAAAAAAACCAGCAAAAGCCTGCAAAACATCACCATTAAACACTCTTAATTACTGAATATAATTAGAGTGTTACATAGATATTTGCCAAAATAAGCGGCTGTTTTAATAAATCAATACAATATCAATTATTTATCAGATTAAAAAAGGGACACCCTGTCGAAGCGGCATCCCATCCAGGAACGGTAATGGGTTGTGGGGTTATTCTTGCTCGAGGAATGAACGGATGTTGTCGGCTACCGCAGTAATGCCGACTACGCCATCCAGGTGACCCCAGATACCCGGTATTTCAGCATATTCCACTTGTTTGCCGGCGGCGCGCATAGCTTCGACGCTGGCCTGAGCCATCTCAGGCAGTAATAATTGATCGCCGGTGGCTGGCAGAAACAGGGTTTTGGCCTGCACCCGGCTAAGGGCCTGCTGCCAGTTATCGCCCATACCGGCCCGGTATAATTGGGAGGCACGCACCAGGTATAAAATATGGTTAGCATCCTGCATCTGAGCACGCAGTTTAGCGTGAGCCATTAACTGGTCCCAGGCAGAAAAACTGGCCAGAATATCCTGATGTGGTGCTTTATCGGTTGCCGGCGCCGGATAGCGCATATTAAAGCCGGTGGGGTAGACCGCGTCCTGAATAATATAAGCCAATGCCGTGGTTAACCCCTGCTCTGGCTGGCCATGCTGATAATAATCACCGCCATGCCAGGCCGGGTCTTGTTTAATCGGGTAGGCCCAGCGTTCTAAACGCACTGCTGCCCAGGCATCAATATAAGCAGTGCCTATGACTGGTATTAACCGCTTAACCCGCTGTGGGTAGCGGCTGGCCCATTCAATTGCCTGAAACGAACCCATTGAACCGCCGATTACCGCATGCAGCTTGTCAATACCCAGGCTGTCGAGCAGCGCTTTTTGTACCTCAACAAAATCGCCGATGGTTACCACCGGAAAAGTTAAACCATAAGGCTTGCCGGTTGCCGGGTTTATGGTAGCCGGGCCGGTAGTAATGACATTGGGATCAAACACATTGGCATTAACCAGAGTGTCGACACTCAGCACATAATATTTGTTGGTATCAATGGCTTTACCGGGGCCGATAATAGCATCCCAGTAACCGGGTGCAGCGTCAGCTGCCTGATATTTACCGGCTGCATGCGAGCTGCCTGAGAAAAAGTGGGTAACCAGAATGACATTCGATTTATCATCATTAAGTTTGCCATAGGCTTCCCAGCCGACTTTGACCGGGCTGATTATTGCACCATTTTCTGTTTTAAAATGCTCAATTTCAAAAGCCTGCTTATTTACCAGCATGGCCTGGCTGTCACAGCCAGCGAGCAACAACGTCAGTAATAAAAATGTACTGAATAGTTTCATTCTTTAATCCTTAAAACCATTGAAACAACACGATGGCCAGCACTACACCCAGCACTGGCATCAGCACACTTACCACCGCCATCGGCCAGTAAGCGTTCTGATGGGTTTCACCACAGATAGCACGAATAGTGGTTACCACGTAGCCATTATGCGGCAGAGAGTCGAGTGCACCTGATGAAATAGCAACTACCCGGTGCAGCTGTTCGGCATCGACGCCGCGATCCAGATAGGTAGGGGCAATTTCCGGCAGGGCAATCGCCTGACCACCCGAAGCAGAGCCCGTTAAACCGGCAATAGCACTGACGGCTACTGCTGCGCCGACTAATTCAGGGCCGGGTAGATGAGTCATATAATCAACTACGCTGCTAAAGGCCGGGGTTAATTTGGCCACGCTGCCAAAGCCAACCACCGCCGCGGTATTACCAATAGCCAGTAAAGCGCCCAGCACACCTTCATTGGTGGCGGCGGCCGGATTAACCAGAAAGCGGAAATTCAGCAGATATAAGCTGACCACGCCCCCCGCCAGCGCAATGATTAATGCTGCTTGTTGCAAAGCATCGTGCAGTAAAAATGAGGTAACCAGCACCACCAGCAATGGAATTAACCCGGTTATCCAATGGGGTAGTGGCTTATCGGTCAGAGTCGGGTCACTGGCGCGCTGAATAAACTGCTCGCCATTTTTCACCGCATTTTTAATCATCCACATCAGGCTGAAGTAACCGCCGACCGCCATAAACAACGCCACCACTATACTGACCTGCCAGCCAGCATAAGGAGTGGTGCCAAGGTAAGCAATTGGGATCCAGTTCTGGATTTCCGGCGAGCCGGCTGATGTCATGGTAAAAGTTACCGAACCCAGCGCTAACGCGGCCGGAATAAAACGCCGGGGTAAATTGGCGCCTTTAAACAAGCTGACCGCCATCGGGTAGGCGGAAAAAGCCACCACAAACAAACTTACTCCACCATAGGTTAATACTGCACAGGCCAGCACGATGGCAAGTACCGCCCGGGTATGGCCCAGCCGCTTAACAATCGCCAGCGCCACCGCGTCGGCTGCACCGGTGTGTTCCATCAGTTTTCCAAAGATAGAACCCAGCAGAAACATCAGAAACCAGGCGGCAACAAACCCGGCGAAACCATTCATATAGCCATGAACAAAATCAATTTTATCAGCAACTTGCCAAAATGGTATACCATTGGTGACCGCAACGAGCAGGGCGCACAACGGTGCTGTGATAAATAAATTAAAACCGCGCATGGTGAACACGATCAGCAGACCTAAACCCAGTAGCAAGC
The DNA here is from genome assembly GCF_000382165.1 of Arsukibacterium perlucidum DSM 18276. Taxonomy (GTDB): domain Bacteria; phylum Pseudomonadota; class Gammaproteobacteria; order Enterobacterales; family Alteromonadaceae; genus Alishewanella; species Alishewanella perlucidum. Next base: position 105,623 of record NZ_KB907705.1, read on the forward strand.
CAAAGATACTTAACATCGGCAAATCCTTGTTATCATTTTCAGCTAGTCTGATACAGCTTGGCGATTGTCACCATAGTACTAAGGTACAGGTTAAAAATTCTGCGTTTAGGCCTACAGTAACACCACTGGTTAGTACCACATTTTGCAATCAATCAGCAGGAGAGCCAAAGATGGCCAATAACTATAACAATGATGCACAGCACAAGTTTACCCGTTCGGCCCTTAAACCCAGCCTGTTAGCATTGGCTATCAGCAGCTATCTGGCGGTGCCGGCGATGGCACAGCAACAGGACGGAGCTGAAGCTGAATTAAAACTGGAACGTATTGAAGTTACTGCCCGTCGCACAGTGGAAAGCCTGCAAGAAGTGCCGGTGGCGGTTACTTCGATAGGTGCTACTGATATTGCAGAGCGCGGTTTGGCCTCAGTAGTTGAAATACAGCAGTTTTCGCCAAATACCACCTTGCAGGCCAGTCGGGGTACCAACTCTACTCTGACTGCATTTATCCGTGGTGTCGGCCAGGAAGACCCATTGTGGGGTTATGAGCCGGGCGTCGGTATCTATATTGATGATGTCTATGTGGCCCGGCCACAAGGTGCAGTGCTGGATATCCTGAACGTTGAACGGATTGAAGTGCTACGCGGCCCCCAGGGTACCCTGTATGGTAAAAATACCATTGGCGGTGCCTTGAAGTATGTTACCCGCGAGATGACCGGTGATACTGAGTTTTCGGTAAGCGGCACCGTCGGTAGTTATAATCAGCGGGATGTAAAAGTTACGGGGCAGATCCCACTGATTGCCAATACCCTTTACCTGGGCGTGGGTTATGCTAATTTACAACGTGACGGCTACGGTAATTTTCTGACCTCGGCCTTGCCCGGCCAGGACGGTGAGAATTACAACAAAGACTTACAGGCACTGCGTCTGACCCTGGAATACCGGCCGCAGGATAATTTATTTTTCCGGCTTAACTACGATAAAACAGAAGACGATTCCAACGCCAAAGGCGGCTACCGGTTACTGCCCAGTTTGTTAACCGATGCGCCGGTGCCAGACAGCGTCTACGATTCATACACCAGTATGCCTACCGGGAATAAAGTTGAGACGGATGGCATCAGTTTAACTGCTTCATGGGATATCAACGATAACTATACTCTGAAGTCGATAACTTCGAAGCGGACCAGTTATTCGCCAACCAACATCGATTTTGACAATACCTCGCTGAAAATTTTTGATGTACCGGCAATTTATGATGATGAAAGTTTTACCCAGGAACTGCAGTTAAATTATCAGACTGACGGTTTTAAAATGGTCTCAGGTTTGTACTACTACACTTCTGATTCTTGCGGCGTATTCGATGCTGTTTTGGAAGTTTTAGGCCAATCGTTGGGTTTGCCGGGTTTGACCCGCGAGGTGGGTGGTTGCAGTAACGGCGACAGCACCGCGGCCTATGCTCAGGGCAGTTATGACTTAAATGACAAATGGTCAGTTACCGCTGGTTTACGCTACACCAAAGATGAAAAAGAGGCCACAGTGCGCAATGGTTTGATTTTCGCTACGGTGTATCCTGAGTCAGGTTGGATCCCAGGCTATGTGCGGCCAGATGGCTTAACCACGCCAGTGGTGCTGGATGACAACGAAAGCTGGACCAAGCTGACACCAAAAATTGGGGTCGAATATCAGCACAGCAGCGATATGATGCTGTTCGCCAGCTTTAGCCAGGGCTTTAAATCCGGTACCTTTAACCCGCGGGCAACCGTTGCCGAGCCGGCAGCAGATCCTGAAACGGTTAATTCATATGAAATTGGTATTAAGAGTGACTGGAACGATAATCTGCGGGTAAACGCTACCTTATTTATGCTGGACCATAAAGATCGCCAGTACATCTCAGTTATTCCGGACCCTGACGATGCTTCGGCGCTGAACCAGCGCCTGGGTAATATAGGCCGCTCAGAAGCGACTGGTGCAGAACTGGAAGTGGTGTGGTTAGCCAGCCGCAATCTGAATATCTATGCCAACGTTGGTTTGATCGACGCTAAGTTTAAAGAAGCGCTCACTTTTGACCCGGTTGCAGGTGCAGTCGATATTTCTGATCGTTTTACCATCACCAATACGCTGGAAACCACCGCTACAGTGGGCTTTAGTTACGATATGATTACCGATATTGGTGATATCGTCTTTAATGGTAACTATGCTTATCGCAGTGACTATGATCTGGTGGAGCTGGACAACCTGTTATCGCAGGATGCTTATGGCTTGCTGAATCTGGGTGTGACCTGGCTGAGCAAGGATGGCCAGTGGCGGGTGGGCTTACATGGTAAGAACCTGACCGATGAGCAGTACTTAATCGGTAACTATGCCTTTATCGCACCAGATCCAGCTAATCCGGGTGGTTTTATTCCGGGCTTAGGTGGTGATAATACCCTGATTGGTTATTATGGTGCGCCACGTGAAATCAGCTTAACGGTAGCCTACCGCTTCTGATAAGCTAAAAACCTTGCCGGGGCGTAAGCCCCGGTTCATTATAGTGGGCCCGAGTGCTCAGAAGTAAACGTTATGATAGCTATCATCGCCGATGATCATCCTTTATTCCGGGTTGCCTTAGCCCAGGCCTCTTCAGCCATACTAGGCAGCGAAGCTTTGTTACTGCAGGCTCAGACTATGGAACAAATCTGGCCATTACTGCGCCAGCACCCTGATACCCACTTTATATTTCTTGATTTAAAAATGCCGGGCTCTGACGGTTTTACCGGCCTGAGTGCGCTTCGCACTGAATACCCTGACGTACCGGTGATTATGGTGTCAGCTGAAGAAGACCCGGTCATTATTAAGCAGGCGTTGACGTTAGGTGCTGCCGCCTATATTCCTAAGTCAGTGCCATTAGAACTGTTATCTGATGCTATCAGCACCGTATTAAATGGTGACACCTGGCTACCGCCTGGCCTTGCAGACGATGTTAAAAATGCTAAGCCACTTATCGACAACGATTTTGCCCAGCGGTTAGAGCAGCTGACCCCCCAGCAGTTTCGTGTATTAAAAATGATTGCCGATGGTTTGCTGAATAAACAAATTGCCTACGAAATGAACGTGCAGGAAACCACCATTAAGCAGCATGTATCGGCTATTTTGCGCAAGCTTAACGTCAATAATCGTACATTAGCCGGTATTATGTTCGAAAAGTTGCGCTTGCCTGCTTAAGTAACCAGTGCCATCTGGGGTTGCTGGTTAGTTTTCATATTTTGACGCTGGATCGCCGCGCCCCCACCATGCTGCAGCATGCTTTTAATGGTATCTGCCACCAGTGCTACCTGATGTTGCTGCAACAATGGCATTAGCTTATCCAGCATCCGATGCCAAAACACTGTGACGGCCTCGGCGGCGTCTTTATGCTGAAGAGTTGCAGCTAATCCTCGCCTTGCTGCCTGCCAACGATCTTCACGTAGCAACCAGTCATCGCCATGATCAGGCTGCTGGCCGTTTGCAAGCTGTTGTGCCAGCCAGATGGCAATAGCGGCAGTGAGAACCGCCAGGGCGGCGGCGTCTTCCGGCGCAGTTTGCATATCACATATACGAACCTCAATAGTATTGTATAGCGGATGCAGCCTGGCGTCGGTCCAGATACTGGCCGCTTTATGAATACAGCCGCGTTGCAGTAATTCTTGGATCCGGGCCTGCTCGGCCTGTACCGAACGGATGAGTGGTGGTGTGCCGGTGCGTGGCATCAGCAGAAATTGCATGGCACGGTAAGAGCATAAGCCGGTATCGCGGCCACGATAAAACGGTGAGTTAGCACTTAACGCCAGCAGCGGTGCCAGGTAAGGCCGCAATCCATTAAACACCTGCACCAGCAAGCTGTTATCGCTGATACCGATATGGGTGTGCATGCCAAATAAGGTTAGCGCCTTTACCGTATCCTGATATTCATCAACTACTGCCTGATAGTCCGGGGTCATTTGCAGCGCGGGCCAGTCCAGGCTGGGGTGGGTACCGCCACAGTAAAGCTCCAGCTGCATGCTTTGGCTAACCCGCGCCAGAAACGCGCGCGATTGCAGAATATGCTGATGCAAACTTTGCAGACTAAAACAAACCGGCGTGGCATGCTCCAGCATGCCCTGATGAGCCTCGTGCGACCATTGTCCGGCCGGGCAGTCTGGCTCTGCCCGCAATTGGTTAAGCGGCATAACAAAGGGCTGCTTATTCGCCAGCAGTAAAAACTCTTCCTCATTACCAAAAGTGAATTGTACGCTCATGTGCTGCCGGTCCTTGCCTGAGGCGGAGAGAGTTGTGGGGAAAGTGAGAGTGAGTTGTGTTTGCGGCCAAACAGATATAGCGCCAGAAACAACGTTGCCATTAATAGCAGGCTGATACTGAGCAGGGCAAAGGCGCCATTAAAAGCCCAGATACTGCTGTGCTGACTAAGCTGCTCTGTCAGCTGAGATGCTGTTGGATCCTTTTGCTGGTGGTTACTCAGTGCCATTGTATGCTGATTAAACAACAGCAGACTTTGTTGAAAAAATACCACTTTATAATGTTCGACATAGGTAACCAGCCCTGCCACGCCAACCGCGCCGCCCAGATTCCGGGCAACGTTAAACAAAATAGCAGCAGAAGGCGCGTCCTGATCAGACACCACCTGCATTGATAGCAGAGTAAGTGGCATAATAAGTAATGGTACGGCAACAACACGAATTAGCTGGGGCCAGAGAAATTGCTCACCGGCAAAGTCTGTGGTCATCTGACTGCATAATGCAGTGCTGACTGCACACAGCAAAGCACCTGCTACGATAGCCAGCCAGGGGTTTAGCCGCGGTGCATACTTAATCATCAGTGGTAACATCAGTAGTTGTGGCACTGCTGCCATTAAAATAACCTGCGCTACCTGCGCCGGGCTGTAACTGTGCACTGAGATCAGGTAATAAGGGATCAGGTAAACAAAGCCGTAAATAACGATACCGGCCATAAAGCTGGCCAGGCAGATTAATGCAAAGCGGAACGAGGCCAGCAAGCGCACATTTAATACAGGCTGGCGCAGCTGAGTTTGCAGATAGCAAATGTAAATCAGGCCGACAAAACCACATACCAGGCTGAAGCGAATCGTTTGGTCGCTAAGCCATTCACGTTCAACACCGTGCTCCAGCGCAAACACCAGGCTACCCAGCGACAGTGAGAGTAAGCCTATGCCAAAGGCATCCAGAAAGTTGTTACGGTGCTCTGTCACCTGGCCATGGTTGTTTGGTCCGGGCAGTGCGAAGAGCAGGCCGGTTAACGCTGCCATCCCAAGTGGAATGTTAATATAAAATAACCAGGGATAGTCGGCGGCGCTAAGTAAGCCGGCAAAGGAGGGGCCGGCGACCGGTGCCAGTGAGGCAAACACAGAAAATACCCCGAAGGCAGCAGCATGTTGCTGCTGCGGCAGGAGCAACTTAATAGAGGTATGAACCAGCGGCAGCAAAATGCCGCCAAAGGCACCCTGCACAATACGACTGGCAATTAAGGTATTAAGGCTGTTGGCATGAGCACAGGCAATGGATGCCAGCATAAAACCACACAACACCAGCACGACCAGCCGTTTCAGGCCAAGGCGGCGCATCAGCAATGGCATCAGCGGCATAGCGGCAATTTCGGCAATAATGTAGCTGGAGGTGATTAAGGTCATTTCACGCAGCGTCGCCCCTATCCGGGCTTGCAACAGTTCAGTAGCTGTATTGGTAATATTAATACCGGCCAGCGCCATAAAGGCACCCAGCATAATGGCAACAGCAGCAATACTCTGACGGGATAGTTGCATCGGCAGTTAATCAGCTCTGGTCAGAGTAACCCGGGCTGATAAGCCCGGGCGCAGCACGGGCAATTCGCTGTCGCTAAGCCGGATCCGCACCGGTACCCGTTGTTCAATCCGAATAAAATTTCCCGATGTATAGTTAGGGCTGATTAAACTGAGTTTAGCGCCGGCCAGTGGTGAGGCCGCAATCACTTCGCCGGCAAAGCGTTGCTCAGGAAAAGCGTCGATCCGCACTTCGGCGCGTTGGCCCGGCGTGATGCCGGCGATAACACTTTCTTTGAAATAGGCTTCAATCCAGATCGCCTCTGTGGGCACCAGTGTGGCAATATTATCGCCGGCGTTAACCAGTTCGCCGGCCTGAACGCTAATGCTGGATAAAGTACCGCTGGCTGGCGCTAACAGTCGGAACTGGCTGATCCGTCTGCTGCTGTCTTGTTGGGCCAGGCTGTTTTTTGCCAGGTCCTGCTGCAGAATGGCAGCCTGCAGTTGCCATTGCTGTTGTTGCAATGTCAGGCCCTGTCGCTGCCCCTGCAGCTTTTGTTGCACTATATTGGCCCGTTGCACGCGATGCGAGGCTTGCTGCAAGTCGCGCTGCTGCACCAGACCTTGTTGCTGCAGTTGCTGCTGGCGATATAAATCGGCTTCCGCCAGCTCGAGTTCTGATTGGGCCAGGGCAATATCAAACTTTAACTGCTGCAGCTGATGGCGGATTATCGCCTGTTGGTTGGCATTGGCATCCAGTTGCTGTTGCCATTGCAACTGCTCAGCCTGCAGCTTGGCTAACTGGTGTTGCTCGGTGGCATCGTCCAGTTGCAGCAAGGGCTGGCCGGCTGCGATCTGGCTCAGTTCCAGCGCGTAACGTGCCAACACTATGCCGCTTTGCTGAGCTTTAATATACAACAGATCGGCTTCAACATAAGCCATGTCAGTGCGAAGCGTGCGGCGCCATTGTTGCTCCCACAGGGCATAACCACTTAACATCAGGCTTGCCAGCAGCGTTGGCAGTAGCCACCATTTTATGCGCATACTTTCTCCCCAGCTTCCCCAGCTTCCCCAGCTTCCTGAGCACACAGTGCTACAGTGGCACCGCCTGCTGTGTGCTGCTCGGTTTGCTGGTGGTTCATGCCGATGTAACCCCCGGCAGTTAAACGCGCCATCATTGCTACTGCCACCGGTTCTGCTGCGTTGTCTGGCCACAAGCTCATTACCCGGATCTCGGTTTTCAGCTGGTGCTGCTGCGGTGTGGTAACACAGGGCGCATAGTTTACTTTTTGTTGCAGCATATAAGCTGCAGATGGCAGGGACGCCAGATAGGCCACAGTGGGAGACAGCTCTACGCCGCGACCGGCAAAATCGAATAAGGGTTTACAAACATGGTCTGCCAGCAAGGTGTCAGGCGCCGGACTGTTAACAAGACTGACCGGCGGTAACCAGGGGCCTTGCATAAACAGCATGCTGGCTTTGGAGACAAAATAATACCAGTCCGGGTGGCCGAGCCAGCTAACGTCGGCATCGGTCAGCAATCGTCTGGCTTGCTGCGCAACGGCCTGAGGCAGGGCCGCCAAAATGAGCCGGTTGTATATTCGATTTACTTTGCGCTCACGGCCATCCAGCCGATAAAACAGCTGACGGCCTTTGCGGTACAAAGCACTAACACAGAGCGGCTGCACGCCAAGCTGAGCGGTTAAAATAAAGCTCATGGCGGTGCGCTGCACCAATGGCTGGTAGTCCAGCATAATTATTTCACCTGTTCCACCGGTATTGCCCGGGTTGCTGCTCTGTTCAGGGTGCAGCATTTGTTGCCAAAGCTGCTGGCGTTGGGCTAAGGTCAGCCCTGCCAATACAGTGGCGCCATACTGTTGTTCCAGAAAAAAGCTCATTGCCAGCATAGACGGAAAAGCCTGTAACTCAATCAGCTGCGGTACCAGTTGCTGTTGCTGGTTGCAGCAAAGCGCGAAGTCGACAGCAAAAAAGTGCGGCTTTGCCGGCGCGTTGCCCAGCAGGACATCTGATGGTAGCAAGGCTCTGACGCCAGCCAGGGTAGATTGCTGCATAGCCTGATTTATTACCGCAGCATTAGCGCTGAGCAAGCGGGTGCTAAGTTGTGGCGCCAATAGCAGCGGATAATCGGTCACCACATTGGTGCTGCTATGCTGCACCTGACGTTGCAATGCTGCCCGCGCGTCAGGCAGGTGGGGGGCGCTAACCAGGTTTAAATCCATTGCCATAACATTGATGGTAAAAATGTTGCAAATGTTATCTTATTTGGGACTAAAGTAAATTAGAGTTTCAGTTTATTTTTTATGTGCTTTATATGAATTTATGTTGTGTTCACATGATCAGCTGATGTCAGCGCAGTAGCCGGCTGAATAGCTTTTTCAAGGCGGCGGGTTTCAGGGGCTTTAACAAAAAGTAAAAACCGCTATTCAGGGCTTGTTCGCGGATATTCTGGTCATGATCAGCCGAATGAATAATAACCGGCACATTTATCGCAAAGTGGCTGGCCAGTTGCTCAGCCACTGCGACACCGGTAGCGGCGTTATCCAGATGGTAGTCAAACAAACATAAATCTGGTTTCAGCCCCTGGCGAATGGCTGTCAGGGCTTCAGCCGGCTGACTAACCGCCGTAACCTGACATTGCCAGCTGCTTAACAGCGCGCTAACGGCACTGAGCAGATGGGCTTCGTTGTCCAGCAACAAGACTTTCTTGCCGGCAAAGCTGGCACTGATTTCATTGCTGCTGGGCATACTCACCACAGCTGAAAGTGCCGGTGTTGTCGCTAACGGCAGCAACAGATTAAAACAACTGCCTTTACCCGGTACCGATTGCACGCTGAGTGTATGGCCCAGAATGTCACTTATCCGCAGCGCAATGGCCAGACCGAGGCCAAGGCCTTTTTGATCCGGTTGGCTGCCTTGCTGAAACTCTTCAAAAATGCGCTGTTGGTCCGCTTTGGCAATGCCTACTCCGGTATCCATAACCCTTATTTGTAAATGCTTTCCAGCTCTTTTTACCCCCAATACCACCCTGCCGGCATTGGTGTAACGCACGGCGTTGGCCAGCAGGTTCTGGATAACCCGTTTCACCAGCTTGCGGTCGGTGCTGACACTAAGCTTACTGCTGTAGATCCGAAACTGCAGGCCTTTCTCAGCAGCCAGTGCTGCCGCATCGCGGCCAATATCATCCAGCAGCTGGCTGACCGCAACTGTCTGCGGGTAGGCTTTAATGACGCCGGAATCAAGCTTGGTTAAATCCAGAATAGCGGTAAGCAGCTCCTCGGCAGAATTAAGCGAGTTCGTCAGGTTGACACTCAGCTGACGTAGTTCAGGCGTGGTGCTTTGCTGGCGTAGTAAGCCTGCAAATAATGCCGCAGCATTGAAAGGCTGCATCAGGTCATGACTGGCGGCCGCAAAAAACCGGGTTTTGGCGGCGGTGCTGGCTTCCAGCTGCTGCTGGGTTAGCTGCAATTGCTGATTGAGCTGCTGTAATTCATAAGTACGCTCGCTGACCCGTTGTTCCAGCAGGGTATTGCTTTGCTCCAGCTCAGTTTGCACGGCAATAAAAGAGCTGACATCGGTATACGTGGTGACAAAACCGCCGCCGGGTAACGGGTTACCCTGCATCTCCAGCACCCGGCCATCTTGCTGCTGGCGCTGGAACTTATAACTGCTGCCCTGGCGCAGAAAGCTTAGCCGTTTGCTGACTTCAGCCTCAATGTTTTCACTGTCAATCAGGCCACGCTGCAGGTTAAAGCGAATGACGTCGGCGACCGGTTTACCTACTTCAACCATGCCCGGCGGATAGCTGAACATGTCTATATAGCGCTGATTCCAGGCAATCAGCCGTAAATCGGCATCGACTACGCTTATGCCCTGGCTGATATTATCAATAGTCGAGAGCAGCAGTGCCTGGTTAAACTGAAATACCTGACTGGCTTCGTCCACAAAACGTTCAATGGTTTCCATTGGTAACTGGGCATGCCGGCCGGCGGCATCCATAATTAACCGCATAGAGGCGCCACCAACCACGGCAGCCAGACTGCGCTCAGCGGCTTGTACCAGATTAAGCGGCGCCAGTTGGTTCTGGGCAGGAGCGGGGTCTTTTAGATTACGCAGCAGCAGGCGTCGTGCTTCTTTTTCACCGGCAAAGCGCTTTACCAGCAGATAGCAATCCTGCACGCTTAGCTGCGAGCTGCGACGACTATGGTCGCTACTCAGCTGAGCTCTTAAGAAACGGCCACTTTCCAGCCATTCACTTATCCGGGTATTACTAAACTGACTTACCAGCAACACCATCAGGCAGTTTACCGATAAACTCAGCAATACCCCTAAACTTAACGGGTCTGCCTGCCAGCCAAACAACTGCTGTGGGGCCAGCCATGACATGCCAAAGGGCCCCTGGCTCAGCCAGTTTGAGCCCATTAAACCCGCCCGGCTGATTTCCGGCAGTAACAAAATATAAGCCCAGACTATCGCACCGCTGAGCACCCCGGCGATAGCGCCCTGGCGGTTGACCTTGCGTGACAATAAACCAAGGATTAACGCCGGCGCCAGTTGCGCCACCAACGCAAACGCCATTAAACCCAGCTGGGCCAGGCCGGTTTCGGTACCAATAAAACGGTAGTACACAAAGCCCAGCGCCATAACGGTAAGCATGGCTGAGCGGCGCAATGTGGCCACTTTTACTTTATGCTGCAATGCTGGTTGCAGCTGGCTGCTGCGGTAAATAAAGGGCGCAAGTAGTTCGTTGGTGATCATAATGCCCAGCACCACCGTCGCGACCACTACCATACTGGTGGCGGCAGAAAAGCCGCCCAGATAGGCCAGCAGGGCAATGTCGGTGCGGTTGGCTGCCAGCGGTAACTGTAATACCACGACATCAATATTGACATCATTGCCCAGCAACATGACGCCGGCCAGCGCCAGCGGCAGGGTAAAAATACTCATTAACAGTAAATACAGCGGGAAAATCCAGCGGGCACTGCGCAGATGGCTTAGTTTTTGGTTTTCAACAAAACTGACATGAAACTGCCGCGGCAAGCAGAGTGTTGCAAAAAAACCGAGCAAGGCGTGCAGCCAGTACGCATGCATTGGCAGCGCTTGCTCGCGCAACTTACTGATTGCCGGGTCAACAGCGGCACTGTCAAAGATACTGGCAAAACCGTCGAACATGCCAAACACCACAAAACAGCCAATTGCCAGTAAAGCCAGTAATTTAATCAACGATTCAAAGGCAATAGCCGTCATCAGGCCGGGGTTTGGCTGATGCGCCCTGGCACTTTTGCTGACGAATAGCAGGGCAAATACCGCCATCCACAAGCTGACATAAAAACCGGTATCGGTGTACCAGTGCACACCTACCTCAGCTTGCACCAGGGTATTAATACTGGTAGACACAGCATGCAATTGCAGGGCGATGTAGGGAATCACCGCCATAATCAGGATCAGGGTAATTAATACTGCCAGCGAGCGGGAATGGCCAAAGCGGGTGGCAATAAAATCGGCAACTGAGGTAATGCGGTAGCGCCGGCAGGCGATGGCTATGCGGGCAATCAGTTTAAAACCAAACCAGAACAGAATAAAAGAGCCGATATAGGTGGGGGGGATCCACCAGCCGTTTACCGCAGCCTGAGCTGTTACCCCATAAAAGGCCCATGAGGTGCAGTAGATTGACAGGGCAAAGCTGAATACCCAGGGTGCCAGCGGATGCCGGGCCGTGATACGTCGGCCAAAGCGGCCAACACTGAATAAAATCAGCAGGTATACCAGTGAGATGGCGGCAATGGTGGCTAAACCAATGCCGCTGCCATTTTCAATCATCTGTTGCGGTGAGGTCATCTAATACTCGTTAGCCGATTGTGCCTCAGATAAAGGCGTAGTGCTAGCGGGCTGTCCAGCCACCGTCAAGGATCAGGGTTTGCGCTGTCATATGCCTGGCAGCATCCTGGCAAAGAAAGGCCGCCATTGCGGCAATTTCACTGACATCGATAAAGGCCTTTTGTGGCATTGGCGCCAGCATTATCTGTTCGATAACCTGTTGCTCTGTCAGGTTGTGCTCTTTGGCCTGAGCGGCAATTTGCTGCTCTACCAACGGCGTTTTAACGTATGCGGGGCAGATAGTATTAATAGTAAAGTTTTTATCGGCGTTTTCCAGCGCTACTACCTTACTAAAACCCAGCAAACCATGCTTAGCTGCAACATAGGCTGATTTAAATGGTGAGGCTATTACCGCATGAATAGAGCCGATGTTAATCACCCGGCCAAAGTTATTGCTGCGCATGGAGGGCAGCATGGCGCGGGTTAGCATGGCCGGCCCGGTTAGCATAACATTAAGCAGTAATGCCCATTTTTCCGGCGGAAAATCTTCCAGCCGTGCCACATGCTGAATACCCGCATTGTTAACCAGAATGTCTGCCGGAAAGCGTCTGGCGCAAGCGTCAATAGCTTGCTGATCAGTTACATCCAGCACACAATAATCAGCGGTAAACCCCTGACTGCTAAGCTCTGCAGTTTTTTGCTGTAACAGCTGCTGATTTAAATCAGCTAATACCACCTGGTAGCCGGCCTTGCCAAAATGGCTGGCGATAGCAAAACCAATACCGCCGGTACCTCCGGTAATAACAGCGCGCATAGGGTTTCTCCTAAAAATGTTAATAGCCTATGCTAGGCAGCGGGCAGGCCAATGGCAACGGTACTTTAGTGCTATGTGGCAGTGAAAGTGGGGGTTATTGAACGCTATACGTGAGTTAAATGGCTGCTATTTTGTTGTTTTCAGCTGCAGTTTGACGCAATAGCCAGTTCAGCGGCAGCCTCAGGCTTTGCGGCAAGCCTTTCCTGTGATAGATTTGGCCGATAAATACTATAAAAAGTCAGCTTCAGGCGCTGTTCTGGCCTGGTTAAGCTGCGATATATCAGGCTCTTGCGCTATTTTTCTGCTGTGAGCCTTAAAATAACCAGAAAAGCTGTTAACTATTTCCAGATAATTATCGACATTATCTGCGCTTTGACCAAGAAGGATTCATTTATGACAAACGCTGGTAGAGCACCTGCCCCGGCAGGACCAAAGCGTGGCTGGTTTACCCGTTTTCTTGATACTGTAGAGTTTCTGGGTAATTTATTACCACATCCGGTGACATTATTTGCCTTATTTGCCCTGTTAGTAGTGGTAGGTAGCGGCGTAGCAGCCTATTTTGATTTCAGTGCAGTTGACCCGCGGCCGGAAGGCGCTGCCGGACGTTCTGCTGATGGCATTATCCGGGTGGTCAGCCTGTTTAGTGTTGATGGCCTGCAGCGCATAATTGCTAATCTGGTAACCAACTTTACTAATTTTCCTCCGCTTGGCGTGGTGCTGGTAGCCTTACTTGGCGTTAGTATTGCTGAGCATTCCGGTTTAATTTCAGCAGCAATGCGCGGCCTGGTAATGGGCGCATCGAAACGGATGGTAACTGTTACTATCGTGTTTGCCGGTATTATCTCTAACACAGCTTCAGAGCTGGGCTATGTGGTGTTAATTCCGATGGCTGCAGTGATATTTCACTCGCTTGGCCGCCATCCGCTGGCTGGTTTAGCGGCCGCTTTTGCCGGAGTGTCAGGCGGTTACAGTGCTAATTTGTTTATTGGTACCGTTGATCCGCTGTTGGCTGGTTTTACGACCTCTGCCGCCAACCTGATAGACCCAAACTATACGGTTGGCCCCGAGGCAAACTGGTTTTTTATGATTGCCAGCACCTTTGTTATTGCCGCTTTGGGGGCCATAGTCACTGAAAAAATTGTTGAGCCTAAGCTGGGTAAATACGATAAGAGCGAAGCGGCAATCGATTTAGACGAACAAAAACTGGAAATGCTGACACAGCAGGAAAGGCGCGGATTGGCCGGAGCCGGCCTGGCATTTTTCGCGCTGGCGGTGTTGCTGGCGCTGAGTATAGTGCCGGAATGGGGTATTTTACGTAACCCGGAAACCGGTGGTGTGCCAGGTTCACCATTCTTAAAAGGTATTGTGGTATTTATTTTCATTACCTTCGCTATACCGGGTTTTGTCTACGGCAAGATTGTCGGTACCATGAAAAACGATAAAGACGTAATCAATGCTATGTCTAAAAGCATTGGTGCCATGGGACTTTATATTGTGCTGGTATTTTTTGCGGCGCAATTTGTGGCGTTTTTTGGCTGGTCAAATTTAGGCTCTATTTTCGCAGTCAAAGGGGCCACCTTTCTGCAGGAGCTTGGCTTAACCGGGCCATTGCTGTTCCTGTTTTTTATTGCGATGTGTGGCTTTGTTAACCTGATGCTGGGGTCGGCTTCAGCTCAATGGGCGATAACCGCGCCTATTTTTGTACCCATGCTGATGATTATTGGTTATTCACCTGAAGTGATCCAGGCGGCTTACCGGATAGGTGATTCAGTCACTAACGTTATTACCCCGATGATGAGTTATTTCGGCCTGATATTAGCGGTGGCTGCCCGCTATAAGAAAGATTTAGGCCTGGGTACCCTTATCGCCACCATGTTGCCGTATTCGATAGTGTTCTTTATTGGTTGGACACTGTTATTTTTCCTGTGGGTTTTTGTTTTCAACTTACCGGTTGGTCCAGGTTCACCTACTTTCTATCAGTTCGAGGCAGGTTAAACCAAGCTGATATAAAAAAACCGCTGAATTCAGCGGTTTTTTTGCAAGCTAAAATTCAATTACCTGCTGTGGTGGACTCGCGAACCACCAGCTCCGGAATAAATACCGTCTGTTGCTTAACATCAGCTTTGTTATTGGTTTTCTTGCTGCACTTAAACAAAAGCTCAGCTGCATATTGAGCAATGGTTGCGTTAGGTTGGTGAGCAGTGGTGAGTGGTGGCCAGGTTTGGCGCGAAAACGGGCTGTCCTCAAAACCGGCAATAGCCAGCTGATCAGGAATAGAGATATTCATTAAACGGGCGCTGAATAAGGCACCAGCGGCAATTTCGTCGTTACACGCAAATATCGCGCTGGGCCTGTGTTTGCTGCTAAGCAGGGTTTTAGCCCGGGCGACCCCGGATTCAAACGAGTAACTGCCTGCTACTACCCACTCTGGTTTTGGCTTCAGTCCACGCTTAACCAGTGCAGCTTCAAAACCAGCCAGACGTTCGCCGCTGGAGCTATGTTCTTCATCACCACCCAAGAATGCAATGTCGGTATGGCCCAGTTCCAGTAAATGATTAGTAATTTTAAATGCGGCAGTAAAATCGTCTACCAGCACACAGTTGCTGAGCTTGGGTGATGGGGTAGAGCCGGAAATAATCCTGACAAAGGCGATATCTTTAGCGGCTAATGCTTCAGCCAGATGTGGCATTTCTGAAAAGGGTGGCGTTAACACCAGGCCTGCCAGTCTTGAACGCTCGACCAACTCGATCACCTCCTGCACGATATCCGGCGATTTAGCATTGGTGGGGTGGATAATCAGCTCGTAACTGTGTTTACGACAGGCATCCAGCATACCGCGCTGCATTTCAATTACATAATAGGCGTTGGGGTTGTCATAAACATAACCAATGCTGTACGAACGGCTACTGGCCAGATTGCGGGCCGCTGCGTTGGGTTGATATTGCAGTTGTTTGATTGCCGCGGTGACTTTATCAAAGGTGTCTTTACGAACTGAGGGTTCGTTATTCATTACCCGGGATACGGTTTTAATGGATACGCCTGCCAGTTTTGCCACATCATTTATAGTTGATTTCATCAGTCTTTCTCAAATTGTCACTCCCGGTTAAGCTGCTTATATTAGCATAACCTTCTGAAGTGGTGATGTCGCCTGCAGCAAATATGACAACGCTCGTCATTCGTATAGACCAATTTTATCTAATGAATATTTGTTTATACCGCAAACAACAGTTAGATATTTATCTCATTGTTTAACTTTTAACACAAACTGTTAATTTTAATTTTATTAAATCTTTTATAAAACAGTGGTTTAAAATTAAGGTGTGGCAGTTAAGTCAGCAGTCTGCTGCAGACAACGCTGAGCACGTTTCTAACTTTGCAACAACAAAAACTGTTGAAAATATCAACTAAAACTCTTTGCAATGCAAAAATAATTTGTGTATGTTTAAAACTAATGACAGCGTTGTCATTGCAGGACAAGACTAAGCGCGATACATAATAAGTACAGGAACGGGAGAAGCACATGCGGAAAAATAATATAAAACGCTGCGCACTGGCGGTCAGAATGGCGTTATTGGCCACTGTTGCAACGGCTGCAATACCAGTGTTGGCAACTGACGACGAGGGCGCCAAGGCCGGTGAGGTTGAAGTGATTCAAATCAGGGGCATCCGTGCCTCGCAGGAAGCTAACTTAAATGCCAAACGTTATAACGACGGAACTGTCGATATGATAACGGCCGAAGATATTGGTAAGTTTCCGGATAAAAACGTAGCAGAGTCTTTGCAGCGCATTCCAGGGGTAACCATTCAACGACAATTTGGTGAAGGTGCCGCGGTGTCTATTCGTGGTGCGGGTGAAGACCTGACGTTGACGACTCTCAACGGCCAGAATGTAGCGTCGACGGGTTGGTTTGTATTAGAACCCGCCAGGCGCAGTTTTAACTATGAGTTACTCCCTTCTGAACTTGTTGGTGATTTAGAGGTTTACAAAAGCTCGCAAGCGGATTTAACCGAAGGTGGAGTTGGCGGTACTGTTATCGTTAATACCC
Source organism: Arsukibacterium perlucidum DSM 18276 (assembly GCF_000382165.1). Lineage (GTDB taxonomy): Bacteria > Pseudomonadota > Gammaproteobacteria > Enterobacterales > Alteromonadaceae > Alishewanella > Alishewanella perlucidum. Next base: position 122,081 of record NZ_KB907705.1, read on the forward strand.
GCAAGCCGTTAGATTTAGATTCTAATACCTATTTTGCCTCGGTAGAGGGTTCTTATCAGTCTGACTCTGGTAGCACGGATCCGCAATTTTCTGGTTTAGGCAGTTGGAAGAACGACGATGAAACTGTAGGCTTTTTGTTAGCAGCAGTGGCGCAGCAACGCAGTTTGCAACGGCAAGGCAATGAAGCATTCTGGCAGTGGGGTGCCGGTCCGGTGGCCTTTGAACAGGATCGTAAACGTACTGCTTTTGCCGCTACCTTACAGTATCGGCCAACTGACACCCTGAATGTGGTGCTGAATGTGCTGGACATGGCAATGGCAGCCGATAATACCAACTATGCATTATGGTTAACTCAGGCTGATACAACCTGGGGTGATACCTCTGCTACAGAAGCCTGGATTGGTGATCCGGCGCTGGGACAGGGCACCCCGGTAAAAGGGCCTCTGAATGTCGCCTATTACCAGGCCCGGCCACGGGAAGCGACCATGAAATCTCAGGTTTTGGATCTGAAGCTGGAGTACCAGGGTGATAACTATCTGGCCAGTATTCATCTGGGTGATACCAGCTCTACCGGCGGTACAGATTTTGAAATGGTAGTGGACGATGGCACGGGTGGTACCCCGGTTAATGGTACTTATGATTTTACCGGCGGAGGCCAAAGCTGGAACACGCCAGGTTTTGATCTGGCAACTTATGATCCGGGTTCATTGGTTATGGGCACAGGCCCGAATTTTAACCGCACACCGAAAAGCGATGATGAAAGCTACATTCAGGGCGATATTGCCTTTGAAGTCGAATACGGCATTATCAACGAGCTGAAATTTGGCGCCCGCTATGCCCAGCATAATACCCGCAGCCGCCGCTTTGAATATATTCAGGCTGATGGTTTTAATCCGCAAATTCCGACTGCTGGTTTAGCGAACGGCTTAATTGATGTCGGCGCTGGTAATTATCAGATTATTCGTTTCGACAGTGAGGCGTTAAAAGACTGGGCTAAAGCCAGTATTATTGGTGAAACAGAAGATTTAGGCGCATACAGCGAAATTGATGAAGACAACGCGGCGTTGTATGCGATGGCCAAATTTGGCACCGATGGTGTGCGCGGTAACTTTGGTTTACGTTATGTCAGCACTGATGCCAGGTCGACCTATTATCTGGATGGCAACCAAACCAGCACTGATGCAAGCTATGCCGAGTTTTTGCCCAGCTTCAATATAGTGTTTGATTTAGCTGATGATCTGCTGTTGCGGACCTCTGCCGCCCGGGTTATGGCACGGCCACAATATGTGGATATGTATGTTAACCCTAATGTTATGGGTACCAACGACGATTTGCCCAATAACCAACGCTGGATTGTCGGTAATGTTGGCTTGCAGCCGTTCGTTGGTAATCAGTTTGATATCGGTGTTGAATGGTATTTTGATGCCAGCTCGATGGTCTCAGCAGCGCTGTTTGCCAAAGATGTCAAAAACTTTGTCACCGTTACCCGCAGCAATGCCAGTGCGGCAGAGATCCCGTTCCCGCTGACCAATCCGGATGAACAGGCGTTTGGCTGGATTGTTGAGCAAAAAGGTAATGGTAAAGATGCCACTATTCAGGGGCTGGAGCTGCAATACCAGCAGGATTTTGGTAATGGTTTTGGTACTATTGTGAACTATACCTATACCGATGCTAAAACTGACCGTGACACCTTTGGCGACCGCAACCGGGTGCTCAGTGATAGCTCTCGTCATTCATACAACCTGACCGGCTACTATGAAAACGACGCGGTGCAGCTGCGGCTGGCTTATAACTGGCGCAGTGAGTATATGATCCGGGAAGCCGGCTCCTACGGCAACCGGTTGCACGATGACTTTGGCAGCCTGGATTTAAGTGCTGTCTGGTCAGTGACAGATAATATCGATGTGAAACTGGATGTGAACAACCTGCTGGAAGCCAGCTCCAAACAGTTTGGCAATAATCAGGAGCCGGTGTTCTACAGCGGTTTTGCTCAGGGCTTTCCACTCTATGAATATGAGATGGCCCGCCGGATCACTGTGGGTGCCAGCTTCCGGTTCTAACAACAAATGCCTTGATATATAACTAAACAAAGGGAAGGGCAACCTTCCCTTTTGCGGTTTGTTCTGAGCATACTTTATATTCGACTTGAGCAAAATTATAACGACAACTGCGACAGCAGGACGAAATGAGGTTGAAATGACAGCGATCAGACCCCTAACCAAAGAAGCGCATGGCCATCTGCGGCTGAGCAATGAACAGGATGTATCGCATGTTGCTGGCCAGCAACTGTTGCCGCTGCTGGCAACCGAGTTTGTCAGAGCCGCCAGCGAGTACCCGATAGTTTTTGTTAAAAATAGCGAGAGCGGCCAGTTTCAGGCTGTGTTACTGGCTGCGTTGGCGGAAGGTCGCAATGAGTTTGTGTTGGGTAAGCAGTGGCAGGGACAGTATATGCCAGAGGTGCTGCGCTACTATCCGCTTTGTCTGGCTCTTGATCCACAGGACGAAGGCCAGCTGGTGGTAGCGTTAAATGAAAGCTCGCCGCGGTTAAATAGTCAGCAGGGACAGCCGCTGTTTAATCAGGACGGGACAGAGAGCCGATTTTTAGAAGATAATAAGCGGGGGCTGGCGGGGTATTTTGACGCGCAGCAGCTCACCGGAGTATTTATTGCCAGACTGGCAGAGTTGTCGCTGTTAAGCCCGCAGCAACTTAGTGTCAGCATCCATGGCCAGCCCCAGCAGTTAAATGGCCTGTATGTAATTGATGAAGTAAAGTTAAATACACTGGCCAGTGCAGATTTTTCCGAGCTGCGGCAGCGCGGTTTTTTGCCGGCAATTTATGCGCACTTGTTATCTTTGCACAGGCTGCGCCATTTGGTGGACCGGGCTGCCAGCCAGCAGGTTCAATCCCGGCTGCCACACTAAAACACAGGGCCCTGAACGGAGTAGCAAATGGCAGCAGCGACCAGGATCAAGCACATTTTGGTAGTCGGCGGTGGCACTGCTGGCTGGCTTAGCGCCTGCCATCTGGCGCGCCACCTGCAGTGTCAGCAACCGGGCAGTGTGCAGGTGACCTTACTGGAATCTGCTGATATTCCCACTATCGGAGTCGGTGAGGGCACAGTGCCGGCCATCCGCCAAAGTTTGCAGCATCTGGGGATCAGCGAAACTGATTTTATCAGAGAGTGTGACGCCACCTTTAAACAAGGGATTAAATTTGTTGGCTGGCGCAAGGCAAACGGGGGCCAGCGCCATCACTATTATCATCCGTTCGATTACCCCGAGCAGCAGCCGATAGCACTGACTCCCTATTATTTACTTAAACCTGGCCCGGATAATTACGTAAATCGCTTAACCATTCAGGGCCAGGTTTGCGATGCCGGTCTGGCGCCGAAAACCATCAGTCCCCCCGAGTATGATGGCTTGTGCAATTATGCCTATCATCTGGATGCTGCCAGATTTGCGGCGTTTTTAACCCGTCATGCTACTGAAAAGCTGGGGGTTAATCATATAAAAGCCAATGTTAGCGCAGTGCGTCAGAATGCTGATGGCAGTATTGCCAGTGTTATGACCGACAGCGTTGGCGAAGTATCCGCTGATTTTTTTGTTGATTGCACCGGTTTTCGAAGCTTATTGCTGGGTGACACCCTGCAGGTACCCTTTATCAGCAAAAATGATATTTTGCTGGCAGACAACGCGGTGGCGCTGCAAATGCCTTATGCCACAGCCGATAGCCCGATTGCCAGCTATACCATCGCCAGTGCGCAGAATGCTGGCTGGATCTGGGATATTGGTCTGAGTAAGCGCCGCGGCACCGGTTATGTTTACAGTAGCCAGTTTGCTGATGCTGAAACGGCAGAGCAAACCTTACGCCAGTATCTGGGCCCTGCTGCAGCAGAGTTGCCATGCCGGCATATCCCAATGCAGGTAGGTTACCGGCAGTCGTTCTGGCAGAAGAACTGCGTTGCGATTGGCTTGTCCCAGGGTTTTGTTGAGCCACTGGAGGCTACCGGACTGCTGGTTTATGATGCTGCCGCCCGCTATCTGGCAGAGATTTTGCCACTCGACACGCGGTTGCTGGCTGCGGCTGCCGCTGAGTTTGATCAGCATGTGCATTATGCCTGGGACCGGGTCATTGATTTTATTAAGCTGCACTATTTACTTTCAGACCTTGATGACATCGGGTTCTGGCACGCAAACCGGCTGCCAGAAACGGTACCTGCCAGCTTGCAGACCAAGCTGGAGCGCTGGCAACAGCAACTGCCCAGCCAGTACGATTTTGCCAGCCGGTTTGAAATTTTTAATCTGGATAACTACCTGTATGTGCTGTATGGCATGGATTTCTATACTGATTTAACGTTGCGGCAAAGCTGTTATCCACATGGGGCTGCAGCGGAACGTTATTTTGGCCAGATCCGGCAGCAGGCCAGCCAGGCAGTCCGGCAACTACCGGCCCATCGCCAGTTATTAGCGCAAATTCAGCAGTATCGCCTGCAAACAATTTAGGTAAGGTAATATGAACCCGGACAAAATGAAAACCCTGACCATTGTTGGTGGTGGTGCTGCCGGCTGGATGACCGCCATTTATTTAAATAAAGTATTTAACAGTCAGCAGCCAAATTTTCAGATCAACGTTATTGAAAGCCCGGACATTGGCATTATCGGGGTTGGTGAAGCGACCGTGCATAGTATCCGCTACTTTTTCGCTGCGATGGGGCTGGATGAAAACGAGCTGTTGCGGGCAACTCATGCCACCCTGAAAACTGGCATTATGTTTCGCAACTGGATGAAACCGGTAGCGGGCCAGGTACATCAGTATTTTCATCCGTTTGAACAACAGCAGCTTGGACAGGAGCTGGATATGTCAAGTTGCTGGTTACTGGGGGCGCGTTACCGGCAGGAGCGTTATGATGAAGGTGTCAGTATCAGCGCTCATTTGATCAAGCAGGGCCATGGCCCGAAAGCACGGCAATCGGCGCCTTATCAGGCTGTAGTGCCATACGGCTATCATTTAGATGCGGTGTTGCTGGCGCGGTTTTTACGGGATAGCGCTGTTGCTGCCGGGGTGGCGCATATTGCAGATACTATCGTCGATGTCAGCGTAGCTGACGGCAATATCAGTGCGGTTTATTCAACAACTGCCAGTTATCAGGCGGATATCTTTATTGATGCTACCGGCTTTAAAGGTCTGTTGATAGAGGCGTTACAACAGAATAACTGGCAATCCTTTGCTGATGCCTTACCCTGCAATAAGGCCGTAGCTATCCAACGGCCTCACAGCGACGATTATCAGCCTAAGCCTTACACTGTGGCCACCGGGCTAAGCAATGGCTGGGCCTGGCAAATTGATTTAAGCAGCCGCCAGGGCACCGGCTATGTTTATGATGGCAATCGTTTAACGCCTGAACAAGCTGAGCAGGAGCTGAGAGCCTGGTTAGGGCCAGAGGCCGCTGAACTGCAGGCCCGTCATCTGGAAATGAAAGTGGGTTGCCGGCAGCAGTTCTGGCTGGGTAATTGTATTGCGATTGGCCTTGCTGGTGGCTTTATTGAGCCGCTGGAGTCAACCGGGTTGCACTTAATCAACCTGGGTGCCCGTTTACTCAGCACGCACTTGTCGCAGGGCACAGTTGCTCAGACTGTACGCGATTCATACAATACAGCGATGAACGGCTTTTATCAGGATTTAAAGCAGTTTATTGTGCTGCATTATTGCCTGACTGACCGGGATGACACCGATTTCTGGCGCCAGGCGCAGGCAACTGCAGCCAGTTGCGCTGGCTTGCCGGAAAAGCTGCAATTGTGGCGGCATAAAATTTGTGAGTATCACGATTTAGCCGGCGGCTACGCCACCACTTTTACAGATGAAAATTACCGTTATATTCTGTATGGCATGCAGCACTATCCTGCATTGCAATTTCAATCTGGCGAAGGGTTGCAGCAACCCTTCACCCAATTACAGCACAGGGTGCAGCAGGTATTGCAACGCACGGTGCCACATGCTGACTATCTGCAGCAACTGGCGCAGCAATCCTAGCAGCGGTTTAATCTTAACTGCAGTTGCTGCTGATACTGGCTGATGTCAGGTGCCAGCATGTCTGCCAGGGTGGCCAGTTGCGGTTGATAGTGCTGCCAAAAACCTATGTGATTACTAAAAATTGGCTGGCGTACCTGGGTGCTGCTAACAGTAAACACGGCCCGCGGGTTGTGCTGAAATGCCAGGCAGCTGTCTGCCCAGTCTAAACCGATAAACTGCAGTAAGCTGGCTGTTTCTGCTTGTTGCTGCAGGATCAGCGCTTCATAAGGTAGCTGATAAATCCGCCCGGGCAGCAATTGCCGCCACTGACGCATTAACGCCTGATAAGCCTGATATATTTCTGCCAGCTCAGTCAGGCTGTAACTAAAAGCAATACCATCGGCAAATAACTGTTTGTAGCAGCTAAACAGCGTATCCATTGGCTGGCGCTGGCAATGGATAATTTTGGCCTGTGGCAGTGCTTTGGCAATAATGCCAATGGCTTTGTAGTTAAGCGGCATTTTGTCGGTAAAGTAGCCGTTAGCATGCAAGTGACGGGTTCGCTCCAGGTAGCACTGGCCCAGTTGCTGCCACTGCGCTTCGCTCATACTGGCTGCCCAAAGTGGGAAAGGTAGTTGTTGCTGGGGCTGACTCAGCACCTCTTTGGTGGCCTGCGCCAGTTCAAACATTTCGTCTCCGGCACTGACCGCCGGATGACTGGATAATATTTGTTCTACCAGGGTGCTGCCTGAGCGGGGCAGGCCACAGATAAAAATAGGGGTAACCTCAGCAGTACCGGCCGGGTCGAATGTTAATTGCGCAAATGGCAGGCTGCTGCGCTGGTGCTCTGCAAGTTCTGCTGCATGGTTATACGGTAAACTCCGTCGCTTGGCCGCTGCGCCCGCGTTTAGCTCAGCAAAGCTATCGGCATAGTGGCCCTGAAACTCCAGTGCCCTGGCCAACGCATAATGCAATTGCGCCCTGGCGTTGTCGGGTAGTGCGGTGGTGGCCAGCAGCTGCCTCAGCTGAGCTATATCAGTTGTTGTCGGCTGTTTTAATAGGTCAGCTCTTAACCAGTATGCTTCATATAAGGTTGGTGTCAGTGCTATTGCCTGATTAAAGACTGTCAGCGCTGCAGCAAAATCTGCCGTTTCTTTGTAAAGCAAACCAAGTTGCAATTGCAATTCAGCCCAGGCCGGGTATTGCTTTATTGCATCCTGTATTAAAGCGATAGCTTCCGGGTGACGTTGCAGCTGACGCAATGCCATATAGGCAGCCTGAATAGCGGCTTTAAATTCGGGGAGTTGTTGTCTGGCCTGAATACCGGCTTGCGCCAGCAACTGATAGTCAGCGGCAAGCCGATGCAGCTCAAATAACATATGCCAGGCATTCAGGTTGGCCGGTTGTTGCTGCAGCACCTGCTGGTTCAGGGCGATTGCCTGCTGGTATTCACTGCAACGCATTAGTCTGGCGGCTTCTGCCAGTTGTTGTTCGGGCGTTAAAGTCATTAAATTGGGTCGGAAAAGTGCTTTATGCTATCTAAACCTAGCCTGACAGCGTTGTCAATTACTGTGCTGCGATGTCGATTGCTGCTTTTTAGAACAGCCGGAAATATTTTTTTAAATTTGGCAGCAGCTTAGCCGGTTTTGTGGTGGTAAATCCACATTCAGCTGTTGATTCGGCGCCGCTCTTACCGCAAGATAAGGCCCGTACGCCAGTGAAGCAGATGGAGGCAGCGTATACAGCTGCTGCAAAATACTAACACCACAATCAGCTGGTATCTTAAAATCCCATAACAATGAGTTATCTATGGAACAGAATAAAGTAGTCGCGCTAAATAAAGAACAACACGCCAAGACCAAAATAAGCAATGTTAATGCGTTCAGCCATATTGCCAATCAACATATGCTGCCAATAGTCGTTCAGGAATTCGTGGTTGCTGGTGCTGAATTTCCGGTTGTATTTGTCAAAGATGGTCAGAATGACAGCTATCAGCCGGTAGTATTACTGGGCTTAGCGGCAAACCAGAATCTGGTAATTGAAGATGGTAAATGGCAGGCATTGTATGTACCGCGTGTAGCGCGCAATTATCCATTGGTGCTGGTTCAGCCTGAGCCAAACAGCGACCGCTTAGTGGTAGCGTTAGACGAAGCATCAGATCGGGTAAATGAAACCGACGGTGTGCCATTATTTAAAGAGGATGGCAGCGAAACTGACTTTCTGAATGATCGGAAAAAACAAATGGGTGAGTTTGTTGAATTCAGCCGGATGACCCGTGGTTTCAGTGAAAAGCTGAAGAACCTTGATTTGATTAAGGAGCAGGTGTTAACCATTACTATAGACGGTGAGCCGCGTAATATTAATGGCATCCATATGGTCGACGAGAAGAAGCTGAATGAGCTGAGCAACGAGGTATTCCTTGAGCTGCGTCAGTTGGGTTTCCTGACAGCTATTTATGCCCACCTGATGTCTTTACAACATACTCAGAAGCTGGTGCAAAAGCTGGCTAAACCGGCCTGATTACTGCGTCTGATCTGAAAAACGGCACCGTAAAGGTGCCGTTTTTGGTTCGGCAGCTGAGTTGTCAGATTCAGAGTTTAATAATTCTGCTGCTGATAGTGCCGAGCCGGCTGCGTAACCACACTTCATCCTGAACTGCTGCCAGTGCTTGCCGATAATGCTGCCAGCTTAGCCCCTGATCAACACTGTACTCAATAATTAAGCCCGGCCAGGCAGCATTAGCTTCTACCTTATCTTTAGCGCGCACCGCACCCGGTGGTGGTAAATAATGCCCGCTGTTACTTTGTTGTAACCTTGGCAATTCATATCTTACCAGGCGTTGGCTGAATTGCTGCCAGTCGTCGCGGGCCATTGTCGTTGTTTTATCTGGCTCCCAGCCAGCTTTATGCCAGGCCCGCTCGGCCAGTGCCATTACTCTTGGGTATAGCATCTGCTCCAGTTGCGCAGCGGTGCGAATAGTTTCACTCCAAAGCTGGCCCTGGATGCCCAGCATATGTTGCGGTTTTTCCAGTTTAGGAAGCGGCCGGCCCAGTAAGGCTTCCAAGTCAGTAATAGCAGTGCCGTCGCGGCTGAATTCGGCATTATGATACAGATGATCCGGCCGGTAAAAGAACACTTTCTCGGTATCGGTATAACGTGCCGCCCAGTAATAGCCACGCTCCTCAGGATGTGCTTCCTGTGGGTGGTCGAAATACAAATTGGTGCCTGCCGATTGCACGACGTCATAGCCGGCGTTGGCAAAGCGGTAAGCCCGGTCACCGTAACCCCACTCCCAGATATTATCCCAGGCATTAACGATTACCCGATCATTACTGAATTGACTGCGATTGTATGGTTGCTGTTTACTGGCCATCAGGCCATCTTCCCAGGCCGCCAGAGCCAAACCACGCTGGGCTGCAAGCTTTGCTACCCGGTTGATAAAGTACGGTTTTAAGTCGGCTACACCGGCAATACCATTTAATGGTTTGTTGATTAACAGCTGGCAAGCTGGCGAGCCCTGCCAGGAGCCAACGCCAACTTCATCACCCCCCATATGTACAATTTGGAGTGGGGTACCTGCTTGCAAATACATTTGTTGCAACTCATAAAATACTTTATCAACAAAGGCATAGCTTGAATCCAGGCAAACATTAATCGAATTGTCGTTGTAATTCTGCACTGTCAGATACTGCGAGCTATCGTCAGGATCTGACAGCAGATAGTGGTTTGCCTGTTCAACCAAACCTGCCTGCAGTAAACGTTGTTGCCGGGCTTGCATTGCTTTAATAGCTGCCCGTGCATGCCCGGGCATATCAATTTCCGGGATAACTTCAATATGATGACCTTTAGCGTATTGTAACAACTTGATAAATTCATCACGACTGAAAAAGCCATTACCAGAGCCCGTCGAGTGGGGGCCGGTTCCAAGCTGAGTCAACAGACACTGTTGCTCGCTCAGGTCAAAGCAGCGGTTGGCGCCGATCGTGGTCAGTTCGGGTAAGCCCGGGATTTCTAGCCGCCAGCCTTCATCTTCAGTCAGGTGCAAATGTAACTTATTCAGTTTATAGCGGCCCATTTGTTCAATAAGCCGCAGGGTAACGTCCAGACCATGAAAATTCCGCGCCATATCATAGTGCATGCCGCGCCAGCGATAACGAGGTTGGTCATTAATCTGCAGCTGCGGCAAGCGCGCATCGGCGGTAGCGTGTTGCTCGACAGGCAGGAGTGCTAATAAGCTTTGAATACCGTAAAACACTCCGGCATTGTCGGCACCGGTGATCTCAATCAGCTCAGGGGTAATCTGCAACTGATAGCTTTCAGCGGCCTGGGGGGCGTTGTTTTTCGCTAATGCCAAGCGGATTTGCTGTTTGCGGACTGTCTTATTGATTACTATATCGCTACCAAAATACTGCTGTAGCTGCTGTTGTAAGTAGTGTCCTTCCTGCTGCAAAGCGCCGCTGAAATTCAGTTGCCATTGGCTGCTCAAAGTTGTGCTGCCGCGCAGAGTCTGCAGCTTAAGTGGCGTTGGAATAATTCGTTGTTGCAACTTGATGTCGCTCAGTATGGCGCTGTTTGAACTTTGCTGTTGCTTATAACGCTGCTGATTAGTCATGGTGGCGAATTTATCGCCATCGCCAATGTTGCGCAGCAGTTGCCGGGGTTCGGTTAACGGCCGGACAAAGCGGTTGAAATCTTCGCTGTCGGTATTGGCAAATACTTCAGGCGCTAACCCGTTGGCGACAATAAACGCCCTTGGCATAAAATCACTGTAACTGATAATCCAGGGCGCAGAGTGAAAGCCAAGCTGTAACTGCTCGCCAACCGCCAGTCCTTTGAACTCTGCAGTAGGTGAAATGCGATGCAAATCGCCCTGAATATGCTGCAATGTCAGGCCAGCCTGTTCTGTGCTGTTGAGCCGCCGCACCATATGCAGGTATATGTGCCAGTCCGCTTTACCTGAGGGTAAGGCTTGCGTTGAATGGTTTATCAGGCTGATACTGCCGGCAAAGGTAGCAGGCTCAGAAAGTAAGTTTGACTCAACAGCAAACCACAGTTCAGTGCCCTGAGCAAAAGCGGCCAACTCACTTTGGCTGTTAATAGCTGCTCTGCAATTCACGCTAACAAACCCAAAAAAAATCAATATGTAAATGTGTCGCATTTACCTGCTCCTGGCGTTGCCAGAAAAAATCCGGCTGAAATTTAAACAAGGCTCTTGTTATTTGTCAGATTTATTATATGCTGAAAAAAAATGACAACGCTGTCAATTTGGCAAATAGTTATGCTAAAGTCAAGTTTTAGCCCATTAAAGCGCCAATCAGACAGCTCGGCAAACTTAGCGATCCACGCCGACTCAGGAAGAAGGATGTAACATGCGGAGAACGGTAACAGAGCAGCAACCCCTGTATTTAGGCATTGATGGTGGTGGCAGTAAATGTCGGGTGGTGCTGATGACTGCGGATAACCAGGTGCTGGGAGAGGGGCTGTCCGGTCCGGCAAATCCGCTGCGGGGCATGTCACTGGCTACAGCATCAATTCTGGATGCGACAGCGCAGGCGTTAGACAGCGCAGGCCTGGAGCGCAGTGCAATGTCACAACTGCTGGTTGGCGCAGGTTTAGCCGGCGTAAATTTACCAGAGTACTTTCAGTTGTTCTCGGCCTGGCAACACCCATTTGCCAGTATGCATCTGACCAGCGACTTGCATATTGCCTGTATTGGTGCGCATCAGGGGCAGGATGGTGCTGTGTTGATCTGTGGTACAGGTTCCTGCGGTCTGGCAGCAGTTAAGGGCCAGGTGCTGGAAGTTGGTGGCCATGGTTTTCCATATGGTGACAATGGCAGTGGCGCCTGGTTTGGCTTGCAGTTGTTAAAGCAGGTATTGCGCAGTAAGGATCAGTTGATTGAACCTACCCTGCTGACCGAATTGCTACAGGCAGAATTAGCTTGTAGCGATACCCTCCACCTGGTGTCGCATTTTATGCAGGCCAGTCCGACTGATTACGCCAGGTTGGCACCGCTGGTGTTTACCGCTGCAGAGCACGGTGATGCAGTAGCGCGGCAAATTGTTGAGCAGGGTGCTGGCCATATTAATGCCATCGCTGAGCGGTTATTGACTATTAATCCCCCAGCCTTGTGTTTAATAGGCGGTCTGGCATATAAAGTAGAACCGTATCTTGCATCAGCGGTTCGCCAATTGGTGGTACCCGCTTCCCAGCCGCCAGAGCATGGTGCAGTGTGGTTTGCCAGGCAAGCCAGTGCCAAAGCTGCTGAAACCGGAATAACATGATGAATAAACAATCTAATCAACGCAGCAATCATGGCAGTATTGCTGTTGCCTCTCTTTTTGATGGCAGTAACTGGCACAGCAATGTTGAGCTAAGCTGGCAGCAAGGGCTGATTACCGGAATCAGGCCTGCAAGCGGAGCCGTGCAGGCCGGTATCCTGGTGCCCGGCTTTATCGATTTGCAGGTGAATGGCGGCGGCGGCGTACTGTTTAATACTGCGCCAGCTTTAGCAAGCTTAAACATTATGGTGCAGGCCCACGCCCGCTTTGGCACCAGCGCAATGTTACCTACTGTGATTACAGATTCTGTAACGGTGATGCAGCAAACCGCTGATGTGGTGGCACAGGCTATCGCCGCAAAACTTCCGGGGGTCATTGGTTTGCACTTTGAGGGGCCTCATTTAGCCGTTCCAAAAAAAGGCGTGCATCCGGCCGAGCACATCCGGCCGCTGTCTGCTGCCGAGTTGGCGCTGTATCAGCGCACCGATATTGGCATTAAGCTGATTACCGTAGCACCGGAAAACGTCACGCCACAACAAATTAAGCAATTGACTGCTGCTGGTATGCAGGTCTGGCTGGGGCATTCCAATGCAGATGCCGCCACAGTGCAGCAGGCGTTGAATGCAGGAGCCCGGGGGTTTACTCACTTATATAACGCTATGTCGCCGCTAACGTCGCGTGAACCTGGCATGGTAGGGGTAGCACTGACTGATACCGACAGTTGGTGCGGCATTATTCTGGACGGCCTGCATTTGCACCCGACCGCGGCCAGATTGGCGCTTGCGGCTAAGCCTAAAGGCAAAATCGTGCTGGTGACTGATGCCATGGCACCTGTCGGCACCGATGACACTGAGTTTGCTTTTTTTAGCGGCAAAGTGGTCCGCGACGGCAATAAACTTACTAATGAAGCCGGGGCGCTGGCCGGTTCTGTACTGGATATGGCTGGTGCAGTGCGCTATGCCATTGAGATACTGGCGGTTGAGCCGGGCGAAGCTTTGCGAATGGCGGCGCTTTATCCAGCCGAAGCCTTGGGCTGTGCCGAAAGTTGTGGCCGGCTAAGCAATGGTTACCAGGCCAACATGGTACTGCTGAATGAGCATTATCAGGTGCAACATAACTGGATAGCCGGTAGCAGTATTTATCAGGCGCCTGAGTGCCAATAGCGTAATTGATTACAATAAAAGAGGAATAATTAAAATGGATAGATCTCTTGCCCGGCCGGTAAGCCATAGCAGTGTGTTACCAATGATAATTATCGGTATCTTATTTTTTATCTTTGGTTTTGTAACCTGGTTAAATGGTTCTCTCATCCCTTTTTTAAAAATTGTTTGTGAACTGAATGAGTTCCAGGCGTTACTGGTTACCTTTGCTTTCTACATTGCCTATGTGGTGATGGCGCTGCCAATGTCGTTTGTGCTGAATAAAGTAGGCTATAAAAATGGCATGGTGCTGGGGTTGCTGATTATGGCCGTTGGTGCCGTAATGTTTATCCCGGCAGCCCAGACCTCGCACTATGCTCTGTTTTTGGTGGCTTTATTTATTTTGGGAACGGGGCTGACCATTCTACAGACTGCCTCGAATCCCTATATAGTCTGTATTGGCCCGCGCGAGAGTGCAGCGATGCGGATCAGTATTATGGGCCTGGTGAATAAAGGTGCTGGCTTTATAGTGCCTATTATTTTTACTGCCTGGGTACTGACTGGCATGGACCAGTTTTCAGAACAGGCACTGGCGGTTTTAAGCGATGCCCAGCGTGAGCTTCAGCTGGCTGAGCTGTCGAACCGGCTGGTCACCCCCTATCTTTATATGACCGTTGCGTTATTGTTATTGGCCGCTTTTATAAAGTTTTCACCATTACCTGAGCTTAACTTAAACGACAGTGAAGATGACAGTGCAGCAAATAATGGCTGGACCGCTATTTTCAGGCATCCTCAGCTGGTGTTGGGGGTTATGGCGTTATTCGTCTACGTCGGGGTGGAAGTGATTGCCGGTGATACTATTGGTTTGTATGGGCAGGGCCTGGGAGTGGCGCATTTTGGTGCGCTGACGTCATATACCATGGCTTTTATGGTGTTGGGCTACCTGGTGGGGGTATTTTGCATTCCTAAATACTTGTCGCAGGAACGGGCGCTGCAAGGGTCGGCTGTATTTGGTTTGTTGTTTACCCTTGGCGTGATGTTTGGCAGTACCGATAGTAGCGTGCTGGCGAATGTGCTGTTTGGCTGGAGTGGTATTCCGGTGGTACCGGATACCGTAATGTATCTGGCACTGTTGGGTTTCGCTAATGCCCTGGTCTGGCCGGCGGTATGGCCTCTGGCGTTGCAGGGGCTGGGTAAACTGACCAGTACCGGTTCAGCGTTGTTAATTATGGGTATTGCCGGTGGCGCGATCTTGCCAATGGTATATGGCTATCTTGCTCACAACTCTGGTAACAGCCAGTTTGCTTACTGGATGATGTTACCTTGTTACGCTTATATTCTGTTTTACGCTTTCAAAGGCCATAAGCTGCGTAGCTGGCGCTGATAGTCAGGGTTATAAGTAGCATGCAACCACGTTTTTATGCGTTAGATGCACTCCGCGGCCTGGCTATTGCGCTGATGATCCTGGTGAACACACCAGGATCCTGGAGCCACGTTTATCCACCTTTGTTGCACGCCGACTGGCACGGTTTTAACGCTGCAGATCTGGTGTTCCCGCTGTTTTTGTTTGCAGTGGGAGCGGCAATGGCGTTTTCAATGCAAGGGCAAACTTTAAACCAAAGCAGTTTACTGAAAGTCGCTAAAAGAACAGTGCTATTGTTAAGTTGCGGCCTGTTGCTGCATTGGTTTGCTGTATTGTCGCTTACTGAGTTGCGCTTACCCGGGGTACTGCAACGGATTGCCCTGTGTTACGGTCTGGCTGCCGTGCTTATTTTAGGGTTAAAGCAGCGCGCGCTGGTAGGGTGCTGTGTTGGTTTATTACTGCTGTACTGGGCATTACTGGTTAGTTTTGCCAGTGGTACCCCTTATACGCTTAGTGGCAATGCAGTACAGCGCTTAGATCTGTGGCTATTTGGTGCGGCACATCTCTATCAGGGATATGGCATACCGTTCGACCCGGAAGGGCTGCTCAGCACACTGGCGGCGCTCAGCTCTACCCTGATAGGTTATCTGGTCGCCAGTCATTTGCGTTTGTTAATTAACATTCAGCGCATGCGTTGGTTAAGTTGTTGGGGTAGCGGCCTGGTGGTGGCCGGCTTGCTCTGGCATATCGTCTGGCCATTAAACAAAGCCTTATGGACCGGCAGTTACGTGCTGTTTTCCAGTGGTTTAATATTATTACTGCTGGCTTTACTGGTTTATCTGCTGGATATCAAACCCCAGCGCTGGTTGCAACCACTGGTAGTTTATGGCACCAACCCGTTGTTTATTTATATGTTGTCGTGGCTTTGGGTTATATGCGCCAGCCAGTATCTGGTCTGGCAATATGATGGTGCTGCCCTTTCCCTGTATCAGGCTGGTTTTAATGGCTTAGCCGCAGTGCTGTCACCGCGGCTTGCCTCGTTGCTGTTTGCGCTGCTGCACGTTGCCTTATTCTGGATGCTGTCACAGTGGTTGTATAAACGGAAAATATTTATCCGTTTATAAGTTTTATTAATATTTCAGTTCAGCTTCTGCTAAATTTCGCTTTTAAAGCCCGTTCAACATGAGCGGGCACGAAACTACTGATATCCCCGCCATGCCGACACACTTCTTTTACTAAAGTAGATGAAATAAAAGTATTTTTTTCTGACGGCGTCATAAACAGACTATCCAGCTCAGGGTTCAGCTGCCGGTTCATGCTGGCCAGCTGAAACTCATATTCGTAGTCGGCCACTGCACGTACTCCCCGCAGTAGTACCTGGGCATGTTGCTCTTTAGCAAACTGAGCCAGTAAGCCGGAAAAGCCAATTACCTGCACATTGCGGCAGCCGGCAAAAGCCTGTTCTGCCAGCTGCACCCGTTCATCCAGGCTGAATAAAGGCTGTTTACTGGGGTTGGACGCTACCCCAACCACTACTGCATCAAACAGCCGGGCCGCCCTTAATACTAAATCGCTGTGGCCATTGGTTAATGGGTCAAAGGTGCCGGGGTAAATAGCTTTTACTTTCATATTTTTATGCTTAGGTTATTGCCACCTGCCACCACTGCGGTGCAAGCGACTAGAGTTTTTAGTCAGTTTAGCGTTACTATAGCAAACTACTATACCAACAAAGAAGCTTAGCTGCCGAGATGGAAAAAAAGCTCAGAACCAAAGACAAAATTTTGCAAGCCAGTATCGCCCTGTTTAATGAAATAGGGGAACGCCAGGTTACCACTAATCATATTGCCGCCCACTTAGGTATCAGCCCGGGTAATTTGTACTATCATTTTCGTAATAAAGAAGACATTGTCCGGCAAATTTTTAAAGAATATGCCAAATTACTGGAAACCCGGATCAAACCGCCTGCGGCCGAGACTGAAGCACTGGACGCCCTGGCCGAGTATCTGGATGTGGTATTTGAGCTGATGTGGCGTTTTCATTTTTTCTATGCCAACCTGCCCGACATTCTGGCGCGCGACAGGGCATTGCAACAGGATTATGCCCGGGTGCAGCAAGGCGTGCTGGAGCGGGTGATCTCGGTGTTAAAGGCGCTGAAAGCCAAAGCCGTGATTGAAATTGCTGACGAGGACATTACCGACTTCGCTCACAGCATTAAACTGCTGGTAACTTTCTGGATCAGTTACCTGAAAACCCAGTCGCCGGATAAGCCGATAAATCAGGCCAGTGTGTATCAGGGGGTGTTAAAAGTGTTGTTATTGTTTAAACCTTATGCCACAACTCAGGCTTTACCTCGGATCAGTAAGTTACAACAACACTATGCCAATCTGGCCAGTGCAGAGCAGGCCAGCTAATAAAAGTACTGCCTGTTGTATCTGATTATTTACAGCTTAACAGCTGCCTGCTTTGCTCCTTAATAACCAAACGCTGCAGAGCAGCGGCTTAACCTTTACAATGTGCATCTTTTAAAATAGCTCAGACTATCGCCAACCAGGAGGCCGTATGCGCAACAGCGCTTTTCTGCAACACCTACAACAACAAATTGAAGACGTAACCGCAGAAGGGTTATTTAAAGCAGAGCGGATTATCTCCTCCCAGCAACAGGCTGGTGTGACGGTAGGTGGTACTCAGGTGCTGAATTTCTGTGCCAATAACTACCTTGGTTTAGCCAATCACCCGGATTTGATAGCTGCAGCAAAACAGGGCCTGGACAGCCATGGTTTCGGAGTAGCATCGGTTCGTTTTATTTGTGGTACCCAGGATATTCATAAAACTCTTGAAGCTAAACTCAGCGAGTTTCTGGGCACTGAAGACACCATTCTTTATTCATCTTGTTTCGATGCCAACGGTGGTTTGTTTGAAACCATTTTAGGCCCGGAAGATGCTGTAATTTCTGATGCTTTAAACCATGCTTCAATTATTGACGGTGTGCGGCTTTGTAAAGCAAAGCGTTACCGTTATGCCAATAACGATATGACCGATTTGGAAGCGCAGTTAAAACAAGCCGACGCCGATGGTGCCCGCTTTAAACTGATTGCCACCGACGGTGTATTTTCGATGGACGGCATTATTGCCAACTTAAAAGCAATATGTGATTTAGCCGATAAATATAATGCTATGGTTATGGTTGACGACAGCCATGCAGTTGGTTTTGTTGGTAAAAACGGCCGCGGCACTCATGAATACTGTGATGTGCTGGAGCGGGTAGATATTATTACCGGCACCCTTGGTAAGGCGCTGGGTGGTGCTTCAGGCGGCTTTACCTCAGGCAAAAAAGAAGTGATTGCCTGGCTGCGGCAGCGCTCACGACCGTATTTGTTCTCTAATTCGCTGGCGCCGTCTATCGTTACCGCCTCAATTAGGGTACTGGAGATGCTGGCAGCGGGCGATGCGCTGCGGGCGACGCTTTGGGACAACGCCAATTATTTCCGGGAAAAAATGTCTGCTGCCGGTTTTACCCTGGCAGGTAAAGATCATGCCATTATTCCGGTGATGCTGGGCGACGCCAAAGTGGCGGCAGAAATGGCGAAAAGAATGCTGGCTGAAGGTATTTATGTTGTTGGTTTCTCGTTTCCGGTAGTGCCAAAAGGCCAGGCCCGTATTCGCACCCAGATATCAGCAGCACACAATAAAGCGCAACTGGATAAGGCCATTGATGCCTTTATCCGGATTGGTAAAGACATGGGCGTGATCGCATAAGGGCGGGACGTATAATGAAAGCACTGGCAAAACTTAAAGCAGAACCCGGCATTTGGCAGACAGAGGTTGATAAACCTGAAGTTGGCCCGAATGACGTGTTAATCAAAATTAAAAAAACCGCGATTTGCGGTACCGACGTCCATATCTACAAATGGGATGAATGGGCGCAAAACACCATTCCGCACGGTATGGTAGTTGGCCATGAGTATGTCGGCCTTATTGAAGGTATGGGCTCAGAAGTTCGTGGTTTTAAAGTGGGTGACAGGGTGTCGGGCGAAGGCCATATTACCTGCGGTTATTGCCGCAACTGTCGGGCCGGCCGGGTGCACCTGTGTCGTAATACCACTGGCGTGGGCGTTAACCGGCCGGGTTCATTTGCCGAATATCTGGTTATTCCTGCTTATAACGCCTTTAAATTACCCGATAATATTCCCGATAATATCGCTGCTATTTTCGACCCCTTTGGCAATGCAGTACATACGGCTTTGTCGTTTGATTTGGTGGGCGAGGATGTATTAATTACCGGCGCCGGCCCTATCGGTATTATGGCTGCCGCCGTGGCGCGCCATGTTGGTGCCCGCCATGTGGTAATTACTGATGTCAATCCCTACCGGTTGGAGCTGGCTTTAAAAATGGGTGCCAGCCGCGCGGTTGACGTTAGTAAGCAGAACCTGAAAGATGTGATGAAAGAGCTGGGCATGACCGAAGGTTTTGACGTCGGGATGGAAATGTCCGGTGTACCGTCGGCGTTTCGTAACATGCTGGATACCATGAACCATGGTGGCAAGATCGCCATGCTGGGTATTCCGCCATCTGATATGGCGATTGACTGGAATAAAGTGATTTTTAAAGGCCTGGTGATCAAAGGTATTTACGGCCGGGAAATGTTTGAAACCTGGTACAAAATGGCCAGTTTAATCCAGTCAGGTTTGGATCTGACCCCTATGGTAACCCATGAAATGCCGATGGAACAGTTCCAGCAAGGGTTTGATATTATGTGTTCCGGCCAATCCGGTAAAGTGGTCCTAAACTGGTAGCAGGCTAAAATACTGCTGCAACATTAAATAAAAGGCAAATAAAAAGGCGAACCGGAGTTCGCCTTTTGTGTTATTACGCTATGCCTTAACGGGCAATAGTAATGACCGGCGAGATCCAGCTTTCCATAGTTCGGGGGCGCTTATTAAAATTAATATAGGTGTCTGCAGGCCGCAGTTTTTATGAGCTGTAAACCTGATTACGGCCATTTCTTTTAGCCTTATATAAGGCTTTGTCAGCGTCAGCCAGCAGTTCTGTTAAATCGTAGCCTGACTGACTTACATCACTGATCCCGAAACTGGCGGTGATGGTAATTTGATGATCATATTGCTCAGTATCAATGGTTTCTAAGGCCTCACGGCATATTTCGGCCAGCATTTCAGCTTTAGACAACACGCAGTCGGGTAACACTATCGCAAACTCTTCGCCACCAATGCGGCCGAAAATATCACTGTTACGCATAAAATGGCGGCAAGTTTTCACCACTTGTTTTAAGGCCCAGTCACCGGCGGCATGGCCAAATTTATCATTAATACTCTTAAAATAATCTAAATCAAATAAGATGGCAGCAAGCGGCTTCTGATTTTTCTGACAGTAACTGATAGCCAGCGTGGCTTGCTGGTTAAAATGGTAGCGATTGCTGATGCCGGTAAGCTGATCATACTCGGCCATGCGCCGAAAGCGGCGGCTGCCTTTGATGCCGCGATAAGCCAGCACCGCCAGCATCAGCGTCAGGCTAATCAACAAATACAGCATTAAGTTACGGTTTTGCGCCTGTTGCTGATATAAATTTCGCTCCAGCGACAGCAGTTCGTTATCTTTATCGAGCAGGGCAATATGGCGCGCCTGCAACCGGGCTTCACTGCTGGCCATCTGGTAAGCCAGTTGCTGACTGGCTTTTTCCTCGGCAATGGCTACTTCGGTTTGTCTGAGCTTATCGGCATACTGCAGCAATTGCTGAAAATCACCCTGCTGTTTAGCCAGTAAGTAAAGCACCCGGTAGGTGACCAGTACAGCAGGATCGTTACGATCAGTGGGTAAAATACGCTCGGCCTCTGCCGCCAGGGTAACTGCCTGCTGCAGCTGGTCTGAATGCAACAGTGCTTCGGCTGCGGCCGCATTAAAACCGGCGCTTAATATCGGGTAGCGGGTGTCCTGCACTTGAGGCAGGTGCTGGTGATACAGTTGCAGCACAGTGTGATATTGCTGTTGCTCCAGCAGGTAAAACAGATGGTTGCGGATGATAAGCAACTGAAAGACAGATTCCGCCGTTTGTTCACACAGCGTATTGGCTTCATTAAATTTGGTGATATAGGTGTCAAAACCGGCTGTATTGTAAGTGCCTTGCAGACCGAGAGCCATTAAGCGACAACTCAAACTTTCATTCTTGCTAAGAGATAATCCCCTTTCAACTAATTGCTGGGTTAAGTCATAGCGTTCAATATTATTAAAAAGCAGGATTACCTGGCCAATTACCTGATAGTAGTCCAGATCATTTGTCAGTGTTGGTAACGCAGTCAATAGTTGCTCAACATTGAGGAAAGCTTCAAGGTAGTGATAACTCAGTATGTGAATATTAACCTTAAGGCCAATTACTCTTAAAGTAATCAGACTATTATCCTTAAAATCAATACTTTCCAGAATATCCAATGCGGTATTAAAATCACCTCTGGTGGTGAGATCGTATGCAATTAGTAGATCCAGATATTGTTGCTCAGTGGCAGTTAAATAATGAGTATCGAGTTCTGCCTTTACAGCCTGCAATGCATAGCTAAACTGTACCGAATCTTTAAGTCTTAGTTCATCTAGTTTCTTCAGATTTTCGGTTACAGTTATTCCATACACTTTGAATATGCATAAACATATAGCCAAAACCATAATTTTAATCATTAAGCGGGGTATTGCCATGCTTCGCTTAAACTGCTGATTTTAATAAATCTTTATTATCTTCAGATTCAGGTTCAGGTTCTGGCGTTGTCGGTTCTTGAGGTTCCTGTTTCTCTGGTTCCTCAGGGGCAGGAGTTATGATAAAACAAATAATTTTCTCTTTTAGCAACGCCTGCTCGGTACTGGCCAGCACCTGTTGCAGTGCAGTGGCGGCTTCGCTTGGCGTATTATCCCAGTTGGGTTGCAGCGCCAGGGTAACTAACTGTTCGGTAATATTTGGCATAATAGTCAGCATTTCTGAAAAGTTATGCCTAATGTAAGCAGTTTTAACAAAAGCTACAAGTACTATCTGTGCTCATTTTATCTGCAGACTGAACAGTAAAAAATCGTCTGGCAGGCAGTGTTGTTGTGCAAAACCCAGTTTACGGGCAGAGTTAATAGCGGCGTTATTGCTGCTGTGAATACGCGTGGTCAGCTGTGTCACCCGGCTATCTGCGCTGGCGGTTTGCAGCAGTAACTGGCCAAGTGCCTTACCCAGCCCGCGTTGCTGCCAGGCTGGTAACAGCATCCGGCCTATTTCGGCACTGCTTTGCTCTGGCAATATATTCAGCATGGCCAGGCCGATGTTTTGCTGGCTGGGGTTATGGTTAACCAAATAATAGGCCGGCCCTGTACTGAGTTTAAGGATCCGGCCAAAACGTTGCCGCGCTTGGTCCACGCTTAGCGGCGGCTGAATATATCGCATTACCTGCGGGCAGCTAAAAAGTGCAATAAACAGCGGCTCTGCGGCTGGCGTTAGCGGTGACAGGCTTAATACCGGCTCAGCTAGTGGTATCGGGTTTAATATCGGGCTTAGCATTGGGCTTAATCAGGCTTAATCAGGCTTAATCAGGCTTAAGATTGGGCTGAGCATCAAGCGCAGCCAGCTGGGCCAGCATGGTGGTGTTCGGCTGCAGTTTACTGGCCGGCGGGATAACCAGGGTGGTTTTGCCGCTTACCGCAGCACTGGCCAGCGCATTAAGCGGCAGGCTATCAATGCGCGCCTGTTCGGTTGGCAGGCTGGCGGCTTCGTACAGGGTAATAATATGCCCGGGCGGATAAAACTGGCATAAATAATCGGTTAACAGCTGGCGATACTGGCTGGGGGTACTAAAACGGGCCAGGCTGCGATCTCCTGCTATGCCCAGTTGCCACAGTACTAAATAGGCTGCGGTATCTATAGTGCGCTGATAAAACATAAACTGGCTGCATTCATACAGCTGGCAGCCATAGCGGCCCGGATCTATGCCTAAATCGGCATACAGGCAATCTTCGGCTGAAATACCCGGCAGCATTTTGCTGTAATAACCCAGTTCACGGGCCTGGCGCACTGCCTCATGCGGCACCAGCGCAAACACCGCCGGGTGACCATAAAAAGCGCCGACCACTTTTTTACCGGCTGTTACTTCAGCCAGCATTGCTTCGACCATTAGCTGATAGCTATGTTGGCGCGATGGCGCCTGATGATAATACGGCTGTAACGAGCGGACGTCGGGGTGCATTTGCAGCAGCCATTGCTCGGTCATCGCATCGGCCATTAGCATAAACACCACATCGGCTTGCTCTATATAGTTGCGGCTTAATGGGTCAAGATGGGCGCCAAGCATAATACCGGTGCCAACACATATCAGGCTGCCTTGCTGCATCTGTTACTCCCTTTGTGCGCCGCTGGCGCTATAGATTATTTGGCTAACTGCTGTTGCAGCAGCGCTAGAATATCCTGGCTTTTGCCAAGCAGCCGCAGTTGGCTGAATAAGCTTTGGGCTTCAGGGTACTGCAGTTTCAGGTAACTAAACCACTGTTTTACCCGGTTAGCGTAGTACTTGCCTTTATCGCCGGCGATTTCAAATTCGGAGTATTGCATTAACAGCTGCAACACCTGCGGCCAGGGCATGGCGCTCTGCTGCTGCCGGATATGCTGCGCCAGGTTAGGCATGGCCAGCGCACCACGACCCAGCATAATATCCTGACAATTGCTTTGTTGCTGGCACAGTAAGGCCTGCTGCGCATTCCATATTTCGCCATTGGCAATAAGTGGTATCGATACCTGCTGTTTAATTTTGGCTATCCATGGCCAATAGGCAGGGGGCCGGTATCCGTCGGTTTTGGTGCGGGCATGAACAGCTAAACTGCTGGCGCCGGCCGCGGCAATAGCGCAGGCATTATCCAGGGTAAGGCTGGTATCCTCATAACCTAAACGGATTTTAGCGCTGACGGCAAAGGCTGGCGGTACCGCATCGCGCACCGCTTTGACAATCTGGTACAGCTTGTCGGTGTCTTTTAACAGCACCGCACCGCCGCGGCTTTTATTCACGGCCTTGGCCGGGCAGCCAAAGTTTAAATCTATGCCGGGCGAGCCCAGCTCTACTGCTCGCAACGCGTTTTCGGCCAGCCAGCCGGGCTCTTGCCCTAATAACTGCACCCTAACCGGCGTGCCGGCCAGGGTTTTGCCGCCTTGCAGCAGCTCCGGGCACAGCCGGGTAAATACCCGTGCTGGCAGTTTTTGATCGACCACCCGCACAAATTCGGTGATGCACAAATCGTAGCCGCCAATCTGGGTTAGCATTTCGCGCATTAGATGATCGACCACGCCCTCCATCGGCGCTAATACGATTTGCATGTTGGTCCCTACTTGAATTAAGGGCGCTATTGTAGCCGGAACCGGCCTGGTTGGATATTACTGGTTGGCTAATCGGTGCAGCAGTGCCTGATTTTCCCGCTCTATATGGCGGTAGAATTCAATATCGGCCAGCTGTGCGGCTGCGGCTTCATCCAGTACCACAATGGCGTGCTGATGCAATTGCAAAGCTGAAGCGGGGCAGGCAGCCGTAAGCGGGCCTTCAATCATTGCTTGTACGGCATTGGCTTTATTGGCTCCGGTGGCCAGCAGCAATACTTTGCGAGCATCCAAAATGGTGCCAATTCCCATAGTGAGCGACAAATGGGGCTGGTACTCATCTGGTTGAAAAAAACGGGCATTGTCGGCAATAGTGGCTGGCGTCAGGGTTTTAATCCGGGTACGGGAACGGAGCCCGGATGAGGGCTCGTTAAAACCAATATGGCCATTGCGGCCTAACCCGAGTAGCTGCAGGTCAATACCGCCGGCCGCGGCAATTTGTTGTTCGTATTGCTGACAGGCAGCAACAGGATCGGCAGCTGAACCGTCAGGTACAGCGGTGTTTTCCGGCAAAATATCGATAGCGTTGAACAGATGCTGCTGCATAAAATAGCGGTAACTTTGTGGATGCTCAGCAGCTAAACCCAGATACTCATCAAGATTAAAGGTTCTGGCCCTGGCAAAAGAGACCTGTTGTTGCTGGCAAGCGTGAATCAGCAAGCGATAAAGTGCTAAAGGCGTGGAACCGGTAGCCAAACCCAGCACAGACTGCGGGTGCTTGGTAAGCTGACGGATAAAAAGTTGTGCGCCATAGTCAGCAACGTCGTCTGCAGTAGGTAAGATAACAATTTGCATCAGATCAGCCCCGGTTAGACATTATTAAATAACATACTATGCTCCAGCGAATAACATGACTTTAGCAGACCTTTGGCCAAATGACAACGCTGTCATTTGGTTGTGTTTCTACTATTTTCTAATTTTTAAAGGGGGGTACAGCAGCTGACTGGGCTGTTTTGCTGCGGCGGCAGCGTTCTGAACAATAAACCACATTTTGCCAATTCAGTTGCCATTTTTTGCGCCAGCTAAAGGGCAGCTGACAGCGGGGACATATTTTTTGTGGGAGCAGCGGTTTACGGTGGACCACAATCCAGCCTCAAGCCAGTTTAGTTGAGGCTGTATACGGTATGAATGTCCTGGCGGTGCAATAACTCGGCAAAATCGGGCAGGCTCAGGCTGTCCAATTCCAGCACATCGAGAATAGCTCCGCTGTAATTTTGCCACTCCGGGTCAACATTAACGTTATAGAGCAACCGGCTTTCACCGCTGAAAAACTCGGCCAGTTTAAGCAGGGCGAATAACTGTTGCTCATAATCATTGTCTGATTGCAGAATAAGCGCTGGGCTGTGATGGTAAGCAATGACATTGCAAAGCTCGGGTGTTAACCCCCAGGACTGGGCAATTAAATAGCCCAGTACTTCATGGCAGGTCTGAAAATGTTGCTCTTCAAGCTCGCTGTAGCCCCGGCCAGCTTGCAAGCCAAGCTGCATAAGGTTGGCATACTGTGGTGCCTGCTCGCTAATCAGCGCTATACCGGCGTTATGAAATAAACCCAGACTATAGCAATCATCCTGAGTAGCCTGATTAAGATTAAACTGTTTGGCCAGTGCCATAGCGATAGTGGCAGTATGCAGAGCGCTACTCCATAAGCGCTGGCTAAACGGATCCTGCCGGCCCTCGGCCAGGGTGAAACGCAGCAAAATACTGCGAACCAGAGCAATAACCCTGCTCAGGCCCAGATATTTGCAGGCATGTTCAATTGAAGTGATTTTCTGGCGCAGGCCAAAGAACGCTGAATTTACCACTTTTAAGGTAAAACCAGCGATGCCGACATCCAGATTAATTAATGCGGCTATCCGGCTAATGCTAGGCTCGTCTTTAGCCAGCTGCTGCTGAATATGCCGTAAAATTTCTGGTCGCGGCGGAATAGTAAAGCCGCTCAAAGCCCGCTCAATTAAGGCCATATCAAGGGCAGTTGTCATCACGGTTACTCCGGCTGCTGGCCTGTTCATTTACCGATACTTGTTATAGTAAAAGATCAGCGATAAATTGCAATTAGCTATTACGTTGTTGCCGCGCCAAATCGCTTAAGAATCCAGATAAGGCCGGCCGACCATCAATTGTTGAGCCAGCATGATTTCACTTTGTTTATCTTTCAGCTGCAGGTCATTAAATTGGACATCAAACTGAATAAGATCGTCATCAGGCAGGTTTAATGCCACCAGCTTGTCTGGCACCTGGCCAACTTGCCGGTAGGCGTTAATGGCAACCTGGGCCGCTTGCTCCATCAGGGTTAAAAACTGACCAAGGGGATAATGCTGAAAAATCTCTGCGTCCAGATGTGCCCAGCCCAGTAAATCGCCACTGATACTGCCATCGGCATGATCGGTAAATAACATTGATACGGCCGGACTAGACGGGTTTTCACCGGCAGTAAACTGGCTGACATCAGCTTCACTGAACAATAACACGAAGCCAAAGCCCGGGCAGCCCTCCGCATCCATATCGTCGAATGAGGAATCGTACAATAAAAACAAGCGATTATCTGACGGACTATCGGACACAGAGCCTCCGGATTTAAACAAGAACCGGCTATTTTACCTTAGCTGAGGTCAGGGCTAAAGCCCTAAAGTGGATTTTTAATCCATCGTTTGCGCCGCCGGCAGCTTAAGTTGTTGCAATTTCAGGCTGCCAGGGCATTTCCAGTAGTAGGGCCAGCGCAGTTAACAGTGCCTGCTCGGTGTCAGTTTGTAGTTTGTCAGCGGCCACAGCGGCCAGGATTGCCTGCCAGATATGTTGTTTTAACAGCGGTGCAGCACCAAGCAGGTTGTCAAGCTGCCGGGTTAAGCCGGGCAAATTGCTTACAGGCCGTGGCGTATCGTCCTTAAGCCCCAGAGTAGTTAACCCAGCCTGCCAAGCCTGCTGGCAGGCTGCCGGCTCACCAGCCGCACTTACTATAGCGGCGAGTAGTTGTAACGCCGGGGTTTGTACGGCGCTAAATTCTGTTTGGCGGGCGCCGCGAATTTGCTGTTTTGGCTTAAAGTGGCTGGCGACTGTATGGTCAATAAAGTTGATGATAATCCATTCAGATAGAGATAATTGTTTATCTGCAGCGGCCAGTGCCAGGATCAATTTTTCAAACTGAATAAACTGCTGGTGATTAAGTTCTTTCAATGCCGGCACGGCGCGCTGCAACAATTGCACTTGCAACGGCAAACTCAAGGCCTGCACAGCATCGACCATTTGATCAACCTGCTGTAACAGCTCCAGTGAGCCTTGCTCTTTAATCAGCTTTATTTGCTCAGCTTCATAATCGGGGTGCTGTAACAGTAAAGCGCAGACGATTGCCTGAGCCTGCAGCGGCTGCCGACTGTTCTGAACCAACAGCACTGGCAAGGCAGCCATGGCCTGAATTATCGTTTGTTTATCGGGCATGGCATTGCCGGCCGGCTTTGCTGCTGTGGCCTCTGCTGTAACTTCAACCTGGCTTACCGGGCTGGGGAATTTGCCATTCCAGTGCGGTTCCAGGCGTTTAATCCGTTTGCTCAGCGGCGGGTGCGTTGCAAAAATACTGGCCCAGCGGGAAATAGCCTCGCCAAAGAACAAGTGACTATTTTCATCGGCATTCTGATTACTGATTCGGGTGCCGGCACTGTGTGCGCCTATGCGTTTTAAGGCACCGGCAATCCCTCTGGGGTTACGGCTGAATTGTACGGCAGAGGCATCGGCCAGATATTCGCGTTGCCGGCTGACGGCAGCTTTGATCAGGTTGCCAAAAAATGAACCCAAATAACCGATAACGACCAGGCCAAGGGCAATGGCCAGGATACCGCCGCCATTTTTATCTTTGCTGCTGCGGCCAATCCTGCCTCTGCTGGTGCTACCCGAGCGCAGCATGTAGTAACCGATATGCCCTAAAAACAGAATGCCGTTTAAAATGGCGATCATCCGGATATTCATCCGCATATCACCATTTAAAATATGGCTGAACTCGTGTGCCACCACCCCTTGCAGCTCGTCACGGTTTAACTGCTCAATGCAGCCCCGGGTCACCCCGATTACCGCATCACCCGGGCTGTAGCCCGCTGCAAAGGCGTTAATACCTTTTTCAGGTAAAAGATAAACCGGGGGTACTGGCACATTGGCAGCGATAGCCATCTCTTCTACCACGTTCAGCAAACGCCGTTCAAGTGGGTCGTTGCTGGCGGCATCAATCCGGCTACCGCCAAGGCTGATTGCGACTACTTTGCCGCCGCCTTTTAACTGCTGCCATTTGATCAGCACCGCAATGCCGACAGCGGTAAGCACGCCAATACTGATAAAAAACACTGCCTGCCAGGGTAAACCATGCTCTATTGCAGAGAGCGAATCGGCATTTTGTATATCAACCAGGCCCAGCCCAACCAACACCAGGGCGTTGGTCAGCACTAACAGCAGGATAACGGCCAGGCTGAACAATGATACCAGGATCCGGGTGTTACGACGGGCTAAATCCTGTTGGCTGAAAAAGTTACTCGCCATGGCTTATCAGAAGCTTACTTTAGGTGCTGCCTGGATTAACTGGCTGTCTTCAAACTCCAGCAGGGCGGCGTCTTTAGCGTGACCAAAGCTGGGTGCAAATAATACCGGCGGGAAGCTCTGTTTATAGGTATTATATTCGGTAACGCCGTCGTTAAAAGCCTGACGGGCAAATGCTACCCGGTTTTCAGTGCTGGTCAGCTCTTCAGACAGTTGCATCATATTCTGATTGGCTTTCAGGTCAGGATAAGCCTCCATTACCATATTCAGCCGGCCCATTGCACTTTGCAACGCGCCTTCAGCGCCCGCCAGCTGGCTGATAGCGCCGGCATCACCCGGGTTATTTGCGGCTACTTTTAAGCCGGCCATCGCTGCGTTACGGGCACTGATAACGGCTTCTAACGTTTCCCGCTCGTGCGACATATAGGCTTTGGCGGTTTCAACCAGGTTTGGGATCAGGTCGTAACGGCGTTTTAACTGCACTTCAATTTGGGCAAAGGCATTCTGAAAGCGGTTTTTTAACTTAACGAGTTGATTAAAAATACTAATGACATAAAAAATTATGACAGCAAGTATCACAAGTATAATAAGTAAATTCATGATGGATTCCCGGCGCAATGATCAGATACTAATATTGTTAACAATTGTTTAATCGAATGTCCAGCCTTTCTTGTGCAGTAGCTGTTGAAACATCAACTGAAACATCAGGGTTGCTGCCGGCTGCTATTTCAACATCAGTGCGTTATCATAGTGCCAATGGTTACTTTACAAAATAGTGAGAGCAAATATGACCGATTTTCACCATATTTCAGTTGCAGATACCGCAGCAATGCTGGCACAGCAGCACGTGATTATTGCCGATATCCGGGATGAGCAAAGCTTTGCCAATGGTCACATAGCAGGGGCTTATCATTTGAGCGATGGCAGTCTGCGCCAGTTTATGCAGCAGGTTGAGTTTGATCAGCCAGTCATTGTTGTTTGCTATCATGGCAATTCCAGTCAGGGTGCGGCTCAATATCTGGCGCAGCAGGGCTTTGAGAAGGTATATAGTATGGATGGTGGCTTCAGCCAGTGGCAGCAATCGCAGCCATTTGAGCGTAGCACCGATGCATAAACTGGCTGAGCTAAACAACCCGGCTGCTGCTTTACTTTTTGCTGACTATTGTCAGAGCAGCGGACTGCAGGTTAAGGCTGAGCTGGCCACTGCAGGCCCGGCAATATTGTATTGCGATGAAGGCGATTATCAGCAGGCAACCGCCTTGCTCAGGGAATTTATTCAGCAGCCTGATCACCCCCGTTATCAGGCCGCAGCCTGGCAGCGCAGCCAGCCGGTAGCTCAGACAGGACGACCAGTTAAGGTTGCTATTCCCTGGGCGAAAGTAATCAATAGCCCGGTCACTTCGCTTATTTTGCTGTTATGTTTGTTGGTATATGGCTGGCAGCAACTGGATTTTAAAACTGCAACCAGCAGCTTGCAGCTTACCGAGCCCGCTCAGTTGTGGCGCTGGTTTACCCCTGCTTTATTGCATTTTTCAGTAACCCATCTGGTGTTTAATCTGTTGTGGTGGCTGTTGCTGGCATCAGCGCTGGAACGCCGGTTCGGTAGTATCAGCTTACTTCATTTCACAGTGGTAACCGCGGTTATTTCTAATGCTGCTCAGTATTTTTTGGTTGGTACCAATTTTGGTGGTTTATCTGGTGTGGTGTATGCGCTGTTTGGTTTCTGCTGGCTTAACCAGAAACGTGATCCGCAACCCCGGCCTCTGATCAGCGACCCTCTGGCAATTTTTATGGTGGTATGGTTGTTACTGGGCTTTGCCGATGTGCTTTGGGTCAGCATGGCAAACTGGGCCCATTTAGCCGGTTTACTGGCCGGTTTACTGATGGCCTTGCTGATGAAGCCGCCCCGGGCGGCTGTCGATCATTGATACAAATATTTAGTAAATAATAAGTCTTTGATAATAGTGTCGCCGGTTTCTCTTTTCAGCACTTCCTGCAATTTTGTCAAAATTGTGGTCCGGATCTCTTCTCTGCCGGTCAGCGATTTTATGTTGTCTTCTGATTGTTTGCTCAGAATGCCAATAATGGTATCAAGGATCAGTGGCTCGTGGTGCTCAATCGCCGGAATAAAACGTTTATCAATAACCATTAGCTCCACCGTCACTCTGACATAGCCAAGGCTGCGGCGGTTACCGGAGACGTAGTTGGTGACAATATCCGGATCAAAGCCATAATAAACAAACTCCGCTTCTTGTTGTCTGGCGCTGGCTGGTGACAGCGTCAGCATTAATGCAAGAACTACAAAAACGAATAATTTCATGTTGCCTGGCCTTTTTGCTGCATCAGGAGAATACTTTGTTAACCTTAGTGTTTTCCCAAGCTCATTACCAGTTTAATTCTGCTGCAACCAATAGTTTTTTCAGCTGAAAAGCCCGGCTGAACTTGTTATCATTCGGCCACATTATCGTTAGCTGAGCATTTTAGTGGCCGAACCTGCTATTTCATTAGCCGCTGACTGGCAATTGGCCAGTGCTGTTACTTTACCTCCTATGTTACAGGCCTGGTTGCTGGAACCCGCCTCCCTGACAGCAAGGTTGAAAAACCGTGCCCGTGATTTTCAGTTGCAGGTACTGCAGCAACAGCAGCAGGCATTACCTGACTTTTTGCAACCTTTGCTGCCGGGTATTGATGTTGCTCAGTGCCGGGAAGTACTGATGTCCTGCAATAAGCTGCCTTGTGTTTATGCTCAGAGTTGGCTGCCATTGCCAACGTTAGCTGCATTGCAACCCCTGGCAGAGCTTGGCGATCAGCCGCTGGGTGAAGTGATTTTTCAGCAGCAACATGTCTCGCGCAGCGCGGTTGAGGTTGCCAGAGTGTATTTGCGGCAGCCGTTGGTTACTACGGTTGCGACAGGCGAATACTGGGCCCGACGTTCGGTATTTACCCTGGCGGGGCATCCGCTATTAGTTGCCGAAGTATTTTTAGATGGAATCGTAACCCTGTGAACTGGCAGTTAAGCTGGCAACGCTGGCCGGATTACCGGCTATTGATGCGACTGGATAAACCGATTGGCATTTATTTGTTACTGTGGCCCACCTGGTGGGCTTTATGGCTGGCAGCTGAAGGGTTGCCGGATCTTAAGCTGCTGCTTATTTTCAGTTTTGGCGTAGTACTAATGCGGTCCGCCGGTTGTGTTATAAACGACTATGCTGATCGCCACTTCGATGGCCTGGTTGAACGCACTGCACAGCGACCGTTAGCGCAGGGCAGGGTTAGTGCAACAGAGGCTTTGCAGTTGTTTGCGTTGTTGGTTGCGCTAAGTGCCGGTTTGTTATTTTGGTTAAACTGGCAAACGGTGTTGTTGTCAGTAGTGGCCTTGCTACTGGCAGCCGCCTATCCCTTTATGAAGCGCTACACCCACTTGCCGCAACTGGTGCTGGGAGCAGCATTCAGCTGGGGTATGCCAATGGCATTTATGGCAACGCAGCTGCAGTTGCCGGCGTTGGTGTGGTATTTATATCTGGCGAATTTATGCTGGACGGTAGCCTACGATACCTATTACGCCCTGGTTGATAAACCCGATGACCTAAAAGCCGGGATAAAATCTACTGCCATTTTATTTGGCCGGCAGGCGTTAGCGATTATCGGTTTGCTGCAGCTGTTAACCTTGTTATTGCTGGGATATGTTGGGGTGCTGGCGCAGTTAAGCATGGTTTATTATGTCGCGCTCAGTTGTTGTGTGCTGGCGTTTATCTATCAGTTTCGTCTTGCCATAAGCGGCCGGGCAGGCTGTTTTCAGGCGTTTTTACATAATCATTATGTCGGGTTGCTGGTGTTTGCCGGTATTGCCCTGCATTATTTGTTTTATAGTGCTTAGCCGGATGGCTGATTCTTGACTTATTGCAGGTAGATATTAATGAAAAACCGGATCCTTGCCATGTTGTTATCGCTGGTTGTTGTCAGTGCATGTGCTGCGCCAGAACAGGAGCAACTGCTGAGCTTCCCGCAGGCAACAATTCAGCTGGCTGACGTTAAAAGAACGGTGCAACTGGCTGACACCCCTGAGCTGCGTGAACGTGGTTTGATGTTTCAAAAAAGTGCCGAGCCGGGTATGTTGTTGCTGTACCCCGAACCCCGGTTAATAAGTCTTTGGATGCGCAATACCGACTTAGCGCTGGATGTCGCCTTTATTGACCCGCAATGGCGAATCATGGCCATAGTACAGTTGCATCCGCTGGATGAAACTCCGGTATCAGCGCCATCTGCTGCGCTGGCGGCACTGGAGATGCCTCGAGGCTGGTTTGCCGAGCGCAACATTCAGGTGGGTGAAAAGCTGAAACTGGTTCGTTAAAACCTGTGGCTCAGCCAGTGGGTTTAGCGACTGGGGTCAATCACACCATTGATACTATTATTATGCCGGAACCAGCCAGCAATGCTGTATCGGTCATCAACAGCGCTCAAAACCTCATGGGCGAAACGCTCACTTTCAAAGAGTACCAGGCTACCCGCCTGCGGCTTTATCCTGCTTAATATGCTGTCATCGGGGCCATATAATACTAACTCACCACCGGCACTGACATCGTTTAAATAACTAACTGTGGTCAGTACTCTATTCGAGCGGCCGCTGAAAGCATCAAAATGCTTCTGATAGAAGTCACCATACTGATAACAGGCAAAATGGCACTCGAAATCAAACAATCCCAGAAAAAACTGGCGGTTCAGTTGCAGCTGTAGTTGTTGCATTAACTGCAGATAATGTTGCTGAGCCGGGCTCTGGCCATCAAACCAGAGTGTTTTGTCACGACGTATCTGCCGATTCAGGGTATGGTCACGGGCCCGGCCAACTCCGGCCGGGGTCAAATCAGCGTCAAAGCGGGCCTCATCCAGCAGCTGTAAGTTTAAACCGGCAGGCAGGAAATCAGCTATGACTGTCCAGCCTTGCCGGTAAAATTGCGCCAGCATTAATTCATCACCAATAACGCCATCGCTGACGCATTGATCAATCCTGACCCCAACCGATTCTGCCATATTCAGGCTCCCCCCTATAATAGAGCAGCGTTTTTACGGGGTTGCTGGCAGCCTGTCTAACAAGAAAAACTTGTCTTCAGGATAAGGGATTCTGCTGCGTAAGATCGCAGGTTTGACTGAGCTAAAGAACAACTGGCTGCGTAATGTCTGCTATGGTTGTGAATAAGGTTGAATAGATTAGGGATATCATCATGCAAAAATCATCTTGGTTAACAGCGACAGTTGTCGCCGGTGCATTGGCTATAACTGGCTGTAGTCAGTCTATATCTGACTACAAACAGCTGACACCTGCTCTGGAGCTTGACCGTTTTTTTCTGGGGTCAGGCCGGGCCTACGGGGTGATGCATGATTGGCGTGGCCAGCAGAGTGTCCGTTTTGTTGCTGATCTGTGCGGAGAATGGCAGCAGGGGCAGGGTGATTTATACGAAGTTTTTTATTTTAGTGATGGCCGGGTAGAACAGCGTCACTGGCAGCTGACTCAAGGAGCCGATGGCGAAGTTCGGGGTACGGCTGGTGATGTTGTTGGTGAAGCAACAGGCCAGCTTGCCGGCAACAGCCTGTATTGGCAGTATGTTTTGCGGATCCCTTACGATGGCGATACCCTGGATGTCACGGTGAAAGACTGGCTGCACCTGGTTGATGAGAAAAACCTGATAAACCGTACCACACTCCACAAATATGGCTTCAAAGTAGCTGAACTGACGCTGTCTATTCAGCAACTTGATGCTAATGCCGATTGTTCAGCGTTAAAGCAACAAGTCGCCGAAATTGCCGCGGGTTAGCGAGCTGATTTTGGAAACTGCTCAAAAATAAGAGCCACTGTGCGTGCTGCAGCTTCGCGCGGTTGCTCTAAATCTTTTTGTTTTAATGTGCCCTCAGCAATCCCTTCCCAGATTAACTGGCGCTCAGCCGCATCTACCACATCAATATTCACTGTGCCTACTTTGTAGTGAACAGTGCTTACGTCGTTGTTGTAAACCGGAAAACCACCATACACAATGCCGCGCCGGTAGTGGTAGTATCCGTGATGGTAGCTGAGTGTTGATACAGTACGGGTATCAGAACGGCTTGCCACATTAGAATTAAAGTTAACCAGCAACTGCGGATCTGATGCAACGTAGCGATAGCCTCTGGCAGTAAGCTCTGCACTGATGGCATCTTTAAAATGCTGAGTTACCAGAGTGGTATAACCGGCTCTGTCTGTAGCTAAGTCGGAAACGAATGAAAAGGTCTGATACTGACTAAAGTTAACGTTAGTGGCTTGATCAGACCGAACTTTTGGCCCGCTGCTGCAGGCTGTTAAGGTTATTGCCAAAACCGCTGCGGTTAAAAGTTTGCTGTGTTGTATTTTAGTCGGTAGCTTTATCATCATTACTGTTCCCCGGTTGCAACCTGTGCGTTCTGACAGGCTGTGAGTGATTAAGTTGCGCTAAGATAATTAGGCTGCTAACTGGATATCATTGCAAATGTAATCTTTATTTGCCAACTCTGATATTTATTATGGCATGCTAAGTGTGATAAAACAGTTGCTGACAAAATACGCAATAGCGTTAGCTATCAGTCTCAACTCATATTACACTTATTAACAAAGTGCGGCAGGGATCTCGGCACAACGAAAATAGTATGCAGCCGGGGCGGCTGTTTAATACGAGACCAGAACATGAATGCAGTGAAAAAGAATAATAACAACAACGAGCAACAGCTCGCAGCTGAACTGGAAAATCAAGCGCAACAGCAGCTTGCCAGCAGCCTGGCTGATTTTGGCAAACAGCTAATGAGTGAGCAACAGCAGCTGTTGCAAAGCTACAGCGCCCAAATTCTGGCAAAATCGCAAAGTCAGTGGCAACAGCGCTTAATCGAACAGGAACAAGCTTACCAGAAACTATTTAAAGACTGGCAGCACACTAAGCAGCAACTTGATTTAGCCGTGCCGGTGGCCAGTGCTGATACTCAGGAACTGGCCACTCTGAAGCAAAAAGCGGCTGAAACAACTAAACAAATGGCAGCACTTGCTGCTGAGTTGAAGAAAGCACAGCAGCACAATACCACGCTCAGTGAGCGTGAGATGAATCTCGAACAACAGCTGGCTGACTTAACTAAAGAACTGCAGCTTGAACAACATAAAGCCCAGCATTTTGAACAGGCGTTACAGGCTGCTCAGCAAAGTGTTGCCGATCCTGAAGAGCTCACCCAGCTGCGCTCAGCGCTTGAGCAAGCCCAGGCTCAGGCACATGAAAGCAAATTGGCGTTACAACAGTTACAAGCAAGTGTGCAGCAGCATCAAAATGAACAGCAACAAAGCGCGCAGCAGTTAGCTGAACTGAACGAAAGCTACCTGGCGTTGCAGCAACAAACAGAGCAACAAACCCAGGCACAACAAGACAAGCTCCAGGCTTTGGCGAAGAGCCAGCAGCAAGTTCGTGATTTAGAGCAGCAGCTGGCCGAGCGTGAGCAGCTGCTGAGCGAGCAGCAGCAAGAGCATAATCAACTGCAAGAGCAGCTTGCCGAGTTGACTACCCATAGTGAAGTATTACAAGCTCAGATTAACGAATTTGAGCAGCACCGCAATGATCTGGCTGATAGTAGTGCTGAGCTTGGCTCAGAGCTGACCCGGTTGCAAGCCGAGTTTGTTAACATAAACGAGCTGTTAAGCCAGAGTCAAAATCGCTGTAAGAAGCTGGAAGGCCAGTTAGAGCACGCGGTTAACCGACAGCAAGCTGCCGAGCAAAAACAGCAAAATGAAGCTGACCAGACCCGGGAAATGATCCGGCAATTGCGGTCGCAACTTGCTGAACAGGATGAAGTTAACCAGCAGAATATCAGCGAGCTTGAACAGAAAATTATGGAATACAAGCTCAAGTTTGAATACGCGCAGAAACAACTGGCTGTATCGGGTTAACGCCGGGCTTTAATCCGTTTTGGAGTGTTATGAAAGAAAAGGCAAATAACTTCCAGCTAATGCGTGAGCTGGGGTTTTATCAACAGGCTGCTATTGCAGCCTGTTTGCTTGAGCGCATGTTACCTAATTATCAATTGTTCAGTGAGGTTAGTGAATTTGGTGACGCCGCCGCGCTCAGACATATGCTGGATTTAAGCTGGGAGTGGCTGACCGTTAAGAAAGCAAAAATTAATTTTCCACGTTTGGCTGAAGAATTAGAACCACTTATCCCTGAAGTTAATCATTTCTCTATGTTTGGCGTATATCCGGCAGTAGATTGTGCTACTGCCCTTGATGCCATGTTTAACGGTATCAGTCAGCAAGACAGCAGTGAATTTATCAATGTCGCCAAGATATCTCAGGCCACAGTGGCAAGACTGATAGAGTACCAGGCCGAAGACGAAGATATAACCAGTGAAAACGAGCTAAAAAAGCATGTCCGCGACCACCCGTTAATGGCGTATGAAATGGAATGCCTTGCCGAACTGATAGAGCTGGTAAGCTCCATGAAACAAATAGAACGGGAGCAAATGCTGCAACTCAAAGCCTGGTTGCAAGAGCAGGGCCTGACAAATCTGGGTATGGAGTTGGTGTAAGCATTGGTTTAATACTGGTTTACAACCTCATAGCAAAAGGCCTGCATTTATTGCAGGCCTTTTATTATTAGCATTACTCTGAACAATTCGGTTAGCGTATCTTTCTGCGGCGTATACCAGCTACTAACAGTAAACCCAAACCAAATAATGCTATAGTCTGAGCTTCTGGCACGCTGGTCGGTGGTACAACAACGATTTCACCGTTACGAGCGTTAAAGATATAGCGGCCGTCAAACCCACTATTTAATCGGTTGCTAACCAACGCATTGCTACCACCGTCTAAAAATGCACCATTAACTGCTGAACCGGCCAGCTCAAAAAAACTTCCGGCATCACCGGTGCCATTTGAATAACCTGCCCGGGCAGAATCACCACCTAAACCATTCGCATCACCAGAACTGGCAGTGCCTGTTTCCCACTGGATCTGATCGTAATTGAAAATAATGTCGAAATCACCTGCACTAACATCTGAACGATCAACCAGCAACAACTGGAAACTATTGCGGTTAGTATGTGCGGCACTGCTGCTGTAATAATCGACATTTAACCAATTTACCCCGAAAGCCAGCATGCCATTAAAAGATCCCACGCCGTAAGTTACCGGGTCGCCGGCACTGCGGGTATCAACATCAGCGAAAAAGGGCGCAATAATTTGCCGGCCAGTTGACGTGAGATCAAAAGGAGTAAAGGTAGCTAAAGCTGAATCGAAGGTCACATTACCATTGTTATTTACGAATAATTGGCTAAATGTCAGGCCAAAGAAATTAACATCAAAGCCGATATTGACAGCACCGGTTGAACTATCATCATTTGGTGCCAGGGTTGCACTGTTAAAGCCCGGTTCAATTATGCTGGCCTGAGCAGTGAAAACTGTTGTAACGGTGAATAATGCTGCAAGCGCAATATTTCTTATTTTCATTATAAGTAAGTCCTTTTTTATTCTGTAAAGTCATTAAGCAGGCAGTCTATTAGCAATAAATAAGCCAATACCTAACAAATTGATTTTATTAATAATAAGCATATAAGAATACTGAGGGTGTAAAAAATAACTGACGAATCCCCACGAATGGCGTAGATAAAACAAATAGTTAAAGGCGAAGGGAACATTCATGGCAGTTCCCGATCTGATCTTTCGCCAAAAACACCTAACCATGAATGCTGCCATGAATGTAAAAACAATGCTCGCCGATTTTCTCTCATTTGTCACCCCTAAAAGTATGCATAAAGCCAGACTTTCTGCGCTAAGTGCTGCTGCACAAAGCCTTATGAAAAAAGGCTGCTGCACGGTTACCGCTATTGGCCGTGAATATGAGAACCAAAATAATGAGAAGCACGGCATT
>NZ_KB907706.1 GCF_000382165.1 Arsukibacterium perlucidum DSM 18276
CCCAATAATTTGAGCCTGAGCAGGCTTCCATCGCAATGGTTGCATCTGGGTAATTAGCTAAGAAGACCAATAAATCTTTGCGTTTAATCGTGCGATTAAAAACCGCTTTACCTGCCTGATTAACGCCACAGATCTGAAAAATACTTTTTGCTAAATCGATTCCAATTAGTGTAACTTTCATTTTGGACACCTCATGTAAGCTTATTGACGGTTAACACATCAATAATGGCGCATTGTGACGCCGATTTCACTTGAGGTGTCCATCTCATCATCCCTGTGTTTCGCCCTTCGGGCCGTCGCACGCGACGTCTTAAAACGCTCCCGGCGTTTTAGTGCTCGCCCCATCCCTGGGGCTCGTCCCGTTGCGACCTGCCTGCGGCAGTCTAAATTCGTTCCTGATGAATTTGTCGCCATGCTAGTTTATAGCTCCGAACTTATTACTAAGTTTTTGTCGCCGATGGCATATCAGGGGGCGCTTTGGCCTGCCCCTTTGTAAAAGGGGGGAACTAGGGGGGATTTGTTTAGTCGGCATTTATGCTAAATTAACTAAACCCAGTCTGCTATGTACGTTTTATATGCATTTGAACTACCTGACGCGTTTTTTAGCTTTACCTTTAAACAGGCTTTTGTATAATGGCGCCTCCAACGCTAGGGGCATAGTTCCAATTGGTAGAACAGCGGTCTCCAAAACCGATGGTTGGGGGTTCGAATCCCTCTGCCCCTGCCACTTCTGTTTATTATGAATATATCAGCCAGTCAAACTCAGTTACTCCGTCAGCTTAATATTAAGCCGCTGCAGGCTCGTTCGTCTTTTTTTCCGGCGTCAGTTAATCAAGCTGCAACTGAGACCTCAGATACTGCGCAGTTGTTACAGCCGGACGATTGTTTATTAAGTTCTGATATTAAACACCTGCTGGCACAAACTACCGTAAGTGAATGGTTGCTAGACGCCGCCAGCAGCGAATGTACGCTTCATGATAACGGTAGCTTACTTATTACTCCTGCACTTGGCGCAATACAACAACCTGTGTTGAAGCGACAGCTTTGGGCATTGTTGCAAACACATTTAGCTGACAATGCTAATTAAACCCCTTTCGGTTGCGGATATTCCCGCTCTGCTTGCAATTGAAACAGTAGCGAACCTTTACCCCTGGACTGAGGGCGTATTTAAGTCCTGCTTCGGTAGCCAGTATTTCAACTTTGGCCTATTCGAAAATGACAAACTGTTGGGTTTCTATTTTGGTCAGTTTATTGCCATCGAAAGTCAGCTATTTAATATCTGCGTCAGTACCAGTCAACAAGGTAACGGGCTTGGAGGGAAGTTGCTTAGCCATTTTATTGCAGAGTCTGAACAACGTAATGCTGCAGAGGCGTGGCTGGAAGTCAGGGCTTCTAATCAATCTGCTATTCATTTATATCAGAAGCATGGTTTTATTGAGGCTGGCTGCCGGCCAAATTACTATAGCAGTGCCAACGGTAAAGAAGACGCCATAATGATGTGCTTGCCTCTTAGCTTTACAAATTAATCCCACGCTGTGCCAGCGGCAGTGATGCTGTTATAATCCCCGACAATTATTTTTCATTGTTTTGCCAGCCAGTTCTCTGGTTGTTAACTGATATTGGATACCATGAATAAAGATAAATTTCTGCATGAAATAGACAGCAGACGTACCTTCGCTATTATTTCTCACCCCGATGCCGGTAAAACTACCATCACTGAAAAAGTGTTACTTTTCGGGCACCTGATCCAAAAGGCTGGCACCGTAAAAGGAAAAAAATCTGGCCAGTTTGCAACCTCTGACTGGATGGAGATGGAGAAAGAACGTGGTATTTCTGTTACTACTTCGGTTATGCAGTTTCCTTATAATGATTGCCTGGTCAACCTGCTGGATACCCCGGGCCACGAAGATTTCTCGGAAGATACTTACCGAACTCTAACTGCCGTAGACTCGTGTTTAATGGTCATCGATGGCGCCAAAGGTGTTGAAGACCGGACCATTAAACTGATGGAAGTCACCCGGCTACGTGATACACCTATTATTACCTTTATGAACAAGATGGACCGAGATATCCGTGACCCGGTCGATTTGCTGGATGAAGTAGAAAGCGTGTTAAAAATCGCCTGTGCGCCGATTACCTGGCCGATTGGCTCGGGTAAAGAGTTTAAAGGGGTTTATCATATCCTGCGTGATGAAATCATGCTGTATAAATCGGGCATGGGCCACACCATTCAGGACTTAGATGTTATTAAAGGTCTGGATAATCCGGAGCTGGATAAGCGGATAGGGTATTACGCCGCACAGTTGCGTGATGAGATGGAGCTGGTACAAGGCGCCAGTAACGAGTTTGATCAGGACATGTTTTTAAAAGGCGAACTCACCCCGGTATTCTTCGGCACTGCATTGGGTAACTTTGGGGTTGATCACATGCTTGACGGCCTGACTGAGTGGGCGCCTAAGCCTCAATCTCGCTTAACCAATACCCGTAAGGTCGAGCCTGCTGAGCCAGGATTCAGTGGTTTTGTATTTAAAATACAGGCTAATATGGACCCTAAGCACCGCGATCGGGTGGCGTTTTTACGGATTGTTTCCGGTAAGTATGAAAAGGGTATGAAAGTGCGCCATGTCCGGATCGGTAAAGATGTGCTGATCCCGCAAGCACTCACTTTCCTCGCCGGCGATCGGGAGCATCTGGATGAGGCTTACCCTGGCGATATTATTGGTTTACATAACCATGGCACTATTAAAATTGGCGATACTTTCACTACCGGCGAGGATATGCAGTTTAGCGGTATTCCAAATTTTGCGCCTGAGCTATTCCGTCGGATCCGGTTACGTGACCCGTTAAAGCAAAAACAGTTACTCAAAGGCCTGGTACAATTATCGGAAGAGGGCGCGGTGCAGGTATTCCGGCCACTGGATACTAACGATTTAATCGTTGGCGCGGTAGGTGTGCTGCAGTTTGATGTGGTGGTTAGTCGCTTAAAGTCAGAGTACAACGTTGATGCAATCTATGAGAGCGTTAATGTCGCGACAGCACGCTGGGTATACAGCGATGATGGAAAAGCCTTACAGGAGTTCCAGAATAAAGCCAGCGCTAACCTGGCACTGGATGGTGGGGATAACCTGACCTATATTGCGCCAACCATGGTTAACCTGAACCTGGCAACGGAGCGCTATCCGAAAATTTCCTTCCAGAAAACCCGTGAACACTAACAGGCTGGTGATATGAATATTAAGCAACTTCTTAGCGACAGAACTTTAGCTGCCTTTACGGCGTTAGGTTTGCCGGAAGGCACTAATCCGGCCGTTACCCAAAGCACCCGGCCAGAATTTGGGGAGTATCAGATAAACGGCGCTATGGGCGCGGCTAAGTCATTGAAAACCAACCCCAGAGAGCTGGCCAGTAAACTATTGGCGTTGCTCGATTTAAGCGATATTGCTGAAAAAGCAGAGATAGCAGGCCCGGGTTTTATTAATGTAACACTTAAGGCGGACTGGCTGGCGCAGCAGCTAAAGCTGGCTAGCGGGGATAAACGCCTGGGGGTAGGTATTAACTCACAGCCGCAAACGGTAGTGGTTGATTACTCGGCGCCTAATTTAGCTAAAGAGATGCACGTTGGCCATTTACGCTCAACCATTATTGGTGATGCGGTGGTTCGCACCCTGGAGTTCTGGGGGGATAAAGTCATTCGGCAGAACCATATGGGTGACTGGGGCACCCAGTTTGGGATGTTGATTGCTCACTTAGAAGATAAGCTGGCCGCCGGCATCGACTTAGAGCAGGTAGCGCTGGCCGATCTGGAAGACTTTTACCGCGAAGCAAAAAAGCGTTTTGATGATGAAGCCGGCTTTGCCGATAAGTCGCGCGAGTATGTGGTTAAACTGCAAAGTGGAGACAGCCACTGCCAAAAGCTGTGGCAGCTGTTTATTGATACCTCAATTAAACACAGTGACGAGGTGTATCAGAAACTAAATGTCACGCTAAAGCATGCTGATATTAAACCGGAAAGTGCCTATAACAGCATGTTGCAGGGCATTGTCGACGACTTAAAGCAGCAAAAGCTGGCGGTGGAAAGCATGGGCGCGCTGGTGGTGTTTTTAACTGAGCTGGCCGACAAAGAAGGTAACCCGTCGCCCTTTATTGTTCAGAAAACCGGTGGTGGCTTTTTATATTCAACTACCGATTTGGCCGCTTGCCAGTATCGCAGTCATGAATTATCAGCGGATCGGATTATTATTTTTACCGATGCCCGCCAGGCGCTGCACTTTAAACAGGTAGAGTTGGTATCACGTAAAGCAGGCTATCTGCGCGATAATACAGCTTATGATCACTGCCCGTTTGGCACCATGATGGGTGAAGACGGCAAGCCGTTTAAAACCCGCACCGGCGGTACCGTGAAGCTGGTCGATTTGCTGGAAGAGGCCGTGGTACGTGCTAATACTGTGTTGCAGGATAAAGCCACTGATTTAACTGCTGACGAAATAGCTGACATTGCCAATAAAGTAGGGATCGGCGCGGTTAAATTTGCTGACTTATCAAAAAACCGTACCAGTGACTATATTTTTAGCTGGGATGCCATGCTCAGCTTTGAAGGCGCTACTGCACCATATTTGCAATATGCTTATACCCGGGTGCGCAGTATTTTGCGTAAAGCTGGAGTGGCTGATAATTTTAGTGCTGAAATACTAATTGGTTCGGCTCAGGAGAAGCAGCTGGCCGTTAAGTTACTGCGGTTGGAAGAAACCCTGCAAATGGTAATAAAAGACGCCCAGCCTAATTTGCTGTGTAATTATTTATATGAGCTGGCCAGTTTGTACATGAGCTTCTACGAAGCCTGCCCTATCCTTAAAGAAGGGATTGAACCAGAATTACGCAACAGTCGTTTAATGCTCAGTATTTTAGCATCCAAAGTGCTGCAGCAAGGCTTAGACTTGCTGGGTATCGAGGTAATGGAGCGCATGTAATGAAAATCGACGATATTCGCCGCAGCTACACTAAAGATAAGCTGGATGCAGAGAAGCTTAATCCGGATCCTATAGCGCAGTTTGAGTTATGGTTAAAAGATGCTATAGCAGCAGAACTGCCTGATCCGACTGCAATGTGTGTGGCGAGTGTCGATAGCCGGGGCCAGCCGTCACAGCGGCTGGTGCTGCTAAAAGATGTTAATCAGGATGGTTTTACCTTCTACACTAACCTAGGAAGCCGCAAGGCAACAGAGCTCAGTGCTAACCCTAAGGTATGCTTACACTTTCCATGGCATCCATTAGAGCGGCAGGTTATTGTCTATGGTACGGCCGAGCGGGTACCTAATAGCCAGGTAATGAAGTACTTTTTATCGAGACCGAAAGAAAGCCAACTTGCAGCCTGGGCGTCAGAGCAAAGCCGGCCGGTATCAACCCGCCAGGCGCTGCTACAGAAATTTGCAGAAATAAAACATAAGTTTGAACATGGCGAAGTACCGCTGCCATCGTTCTGGGGCGGTTTTTTAGTACGGCCACAGCAAATAGAATTCTGGCAGGGTGGTGAACACCGGCTACATGACCGCTTTATGTACAGTAAGTCAGCCGGTAACAGCTGGGATATCGAAAGGTTATGCCCTTAACCAGCTACAGGCCGG
Source organism: Arsukibacterium perlucidum DSM 18276 (assembly GCF_000382165.1). Classification (GTDB taxonomy): domain Bacteria; phylum Pseudomonadota; class Gammaproteobacteria; order Enterobacterales; family Alteromonadaceae; genus Alishewanella; species Alishewanella perlucidum. The sequence continues at coordinate 5,621 of NZ_KB907706.1, forward strand.
CCACGGTTAAGTTGTTTGATACTCACTGCCATCTCGATTTACCCGAGCTTGCCAAGGCGCAAGATCTGCACTGGCAACAGGCGCAAGATGCCGGGGTTGCCGCTCTAGTTATCCCTGCGGTGGAGCAAGCTGCCTGGCAAAATCTGCTTAAGCTCCACGCCAGCCAACCAGCCTGGCATATCGCGCTGGGTATTCATCCCTGGTGGGCCGCTAAACATGATTTAGCCGATATCGGGCTGCTAAACCAACTTCTCCAACAATATACCGACGAGGTTTGTGCTATTGGTGAAATTGGCCTCGACTTTGCGCTGGCTGAGGATACATTTGACCAGCAACTGCAGTTGTTTGCGGCGCAGCTCAATCTGGCAAAGCAATACGCTAAACCGGTGATCCTGCATCATAGCAAAAGCCAGCCCCAGCTTTTGGCCGAGCTGAAAAGACAACAGTTCACTGAAGGTGGTATCTTGCATGCATTTTCCGGCAGCCAGCAGCAAGCCAAAGCTTTTCTGGATCTGGGTTTTAAGCTGGGCATTGGCGGCACCATAACATATGAGCGGGCACGTAAAACCCAAATTTCTGTGCAGAAATTGCCGCTAGATAGCTTTGTGCTTGAAACTGATGCGCCGGCGATGCCGCTTGCAGGTTTTCAGGGCGAAATTAACACCCCGGCTCAGCTGAACAGAATCTTTGCAGCGTTTTGTAAGTTGCGAACCGAACCTGCAGAGCAGCTTGCTGCTGCATTGTGGCGTAATACCGAGCAGGTATTACGGCTTGCTTAAGCGGAAGCCTTGCCTGGATAAGCGCGAAAAGCTCCTGCGTAGTAAATAACCAATCAGACCTGTTAGTAGCAGTAGCAATAGTAAATGATGCATCAACTGTTGCCAGCGCGCAAAGCTTGGGTTGAGTTTAGTATCAGGTTGCAGACTAATTTTAATATAACCAAGTAATTGCTGCTGGCTACGGATCTCCTGCACCAGCGGCACCAAAGGCTGGTTGGCAAACTTGCCATACATTAATCTGGCTGCGGCACTGGCTTCTGACCAGCTGATACGCACGCCATTGCTGTCGTAAAACACCACGTCGTACAAAAAAGGGCTGGCAGCAATATTTCTGGTAAGTTGTTCCAGGCCATCAAGCTGATCATTTTCAATCAGGTAGGCTGCAGCCTGCGATAGGGTAATAAGATTCTCCCGCATCAGTTGCTCAGCCTGACTTTGCAGAATTGTCTGCCCCTGATGGCTGGTTTTTACCCAGCTATTTAGCACAAACCAAATACCCAATACCGCGATAGCCAGTTGAATCAGCTTAATATAACTTGAAGTAGAGCTTGGTATTGAGATATTGTTCTGCATATTTTGCTATTGAAACAAACAACCGCTGCTGGCTTGAATGCGCTAAGCATGCCATGGTATTAACTTCAAGTATAGGTTACCCATTGTCGTTCTCAATTTTAGTCAGTCCAATGCAGCTGACCAGCGCCGGATTTACCGCACTACTGGCCGAACATAATGCCCTGTGGATACAAGCTGAAGGTACGCAACTCCGGCTGCAAACATCAAAGCCAACAGATTTGCTCCCTGAAGTTAAGCCAGAGAATGCTAATACAGCTGAACGTGGTGTTAGTTCTATCCGTTTGTTTGGCAAACCAGCAGATGGCTTGCTGCTCTGCGAGCTTTGTCTGTTAATGCCGGCAAGTACCGGATTAAAAGTGTCATTATTACAGCCACACCCGCGGTTACCGGCGGCTTTACTGATCCAGCTGACTGCTGAGTTATCAGCTGAGCTGCAACAGCAGTTACATACCTTTGCTAATCAACAGCAGATTGAATTAGTTTATCTGAACCAGGTTGTACAGTTATCAAAACCTGGCTTGTTAGTAATGGATATGGACTCTACCGCCATAAGTATTGAATGTATTGATGAAATTGCCGCTCTGGCAGGGGTTGGTCCGCAGGTCGCGGCCGTTACCGCAAGGGCAATGAATGGTGAACTGGACTTTGCTGCCAGCCTTACTGAGCGGGTTGCTGCCTTAAAAGGTGCGCCGCAATCAATATTGCAACAGGTGGTAGCTGATTTGCCTTTAATGCCAGGCTTAACCGAGCTGGTTAGCCACTTGCAGCAACGGCAGTGGCGGGTTGCTATCGCCTCTGGTGGCTTTACTTATTTTACTGATGTACTGCAACAGCAGCTTGGGCTTAGCGCTACTTTTGCTAATGTATTAGAGATTGAGAACGGCGTAATAACCGGAAAGGTCGCAGGCGATATAGTTGATGCAAATACTAAAGCCAGGGCGGTTACCCAGCTTGCTGAAACCTATGGTATAGCCGCTGAGCAGACAGTTGCTATTGGCGACGGTGCAAATGACTTACCTATGTTAAAAACGGCGGCACTTGGCGTGGCTTTCCATGCTAAACCCAAGGTTCAGGCTGCAGTGTCAGCCAGAATAAACCAGGGGTCATTACTGCAATTGTTGTATTTACTGGACCCTGCATGAAGCATCAACAAAGTTCAGTATTTGTTGACCTAGAGCAGTATCAGCTGCATTTACGCCGCTTAATACCCCTGCAAAATACCCTGACTCCGGTTTTGTTTTTACACGGTGCAATAGAGAATGGCCGTATTTTCTATAGTCATTCAGGTAGAGGCTTAGCCTGTTATCTGGCTGATCAGGGTTTTATTGGCTACTGTGCTGATTTTGCTGGCCGGGGGTTGTCACAACCGCAGCTCAGTACTGGTTTTAACCAGAGCCAGCATCAGGTAATTACCCGGGATATTCCGGCGTTGATTGAATTCGTATATCAGCAGCATCAGCAACCTCTAACCATAATTGCTCATTCATGGGGAGGCGTGCTGCTGGCTGCGACACTGGCTCGTTTTCCTGAGTTAATTAACAAAGTGCGCGCTAAAGTGTATTTTGGTACCAAAAGAGTGATCAGTGTCCGGAGTCTGGAGCGCAAAATTAAAATAGACTGGCTCTGGAACCGCCTTGCGCCATGGCTTGGCCGAAAGTATGGTTATGTACCGGCAAGGCAGTGGCGCTTTGGCGCTGACAATGAACCGACAGAGTTTTTATCTGATACCATTAACTGGATTAAAGGCGCGCCTTTTGCGGATATAACAGATGGTTTTGATTATGCAGCGGCCAGCAAACAGATTGATTGGCCTCCCAGTTGGCATTTTGCTGCGGTAAGAGACACTGTGCTGGGGCATCCGACCGATGTGCAGCATTTTATTCAGGAAACCGGCCAGCAACAGGGTAAATATACTTTACTGGGGCGGGAGCAGGGATATTTGCAGGATTACGACCATATTTCGATGCTGACTCATCCCAGTGCCAACGAAGATCATTTTGTTAAGCTTAATCACTGGCTGGTAAATCTGGCGGACCAGGGGTAACAAGCCGGTTTTTTAGGCGCTCTTATTATCCTTTAGTTGCTGCAGGCGCTGGTCATCATCTGCAACGTGGTCCAGGCAACCATAGCGCCAGGCTAACTCTTTACTGATATCAACTGCATCACCCACTCCGGCTACACTCCAGAGTTCTTCTTCCAGGGTTTTTGCCCGATGAATTGCATAAACACTGATATAACTTATCTCTTTGGCAATATAGTCGGTGTCGGGCCGCCCGGTACGGGATAAAAATAGCCGGAATGCAAACAAGGTTGCATCGCGCAGCGCACTTTTAATAAAGGCCTGTTTTTGTTGTTCATCATTGAATTCATAGTCGTAATAGCTTTCCATAGCGGTGGTTGACGTCGCTGTGGCGCGTGGAACTTTAATATACAATTCATAGCTTTTCGGTGGGTCAAACCGTTTCATTGCCTTAAGCTGCTGGGCAAATTGCAGATTGGCAGTGCTGTTTTTAAGCAGCAGCTCCAAATCCAGCGGACCTTTATTACTGTATTGTAATAACAACGTATGCAAAGCGTTTGGGGTTGCTCCCTGTGCGATAACATTTAATTCGTAGCGGATCCCTTTGCGGTGTAAGTAAAAAGCAAAATTGTTCAACGCCTTTAAATACATTGTTCGCAAGGCTTCTGATAGTCCCGGGTATTTCGGGGTTTCTTCTGCCAGGGTTAACTTCGCCCGGTTATTCTGAATTAACTGCTGAAAAAATTGCTTACCGGTATGACCATCTTCTGTGGGCAGGGCACGCAGGTTCATTATGGTCTGGCTTTTACTAACGGCCATTACTTCATAGGGTAATTGAGTTAACTGGTGCTTAGTGGTGATCTTTTGTAAATCGACCAGATCGAGTTGTACAATGTCGCCTTTTTTATAGCGCACAGGCTCAACAGTCTCTATTTGTAAACCGCCGGTAGAAAAATCGCGGCTGAAACCCGCTACCATCTGCTCATTTTGGCGCAACTGAACTGTGGTTTTATATAAATATCGTGATTCAGCCCGCAGGTTAATATATTGAACCGGTATAGCTTCACAGGTTGGTATCTGCGGTAGTTTGCGATGGCCAAATTGGTTTAACTGACTCAATTGTGTTGGGTTATAGCTATATTGCTGATAGTTAGCATTATTACCGCTGCTGATATCAGTAAGGCTGGCAATATAGCGAAGGTTTTTTATTACCCCCTGCACTAAAGGCATTAAGGTGGCTTTAGCCATACCTGGATCAGCTTTTTGTGCTGCTGGTAACGTAAATTGCTCGGTGGCGTGCTCAGCAGTGGTTTTAATCAGGTTTAAATGAAAAACCCGCCAACTTGGTTTGGCTGCACCAAAGCCGAAAAATGTGTCACGCAATTCCGGAGCAGCTTGTAATTCTTCTGCGGTTGCAGAGTAGTAATACAGTTTGCCTTTGGCTGCATGGGTAAAACAATACAGAATGGTCGAACGCTCCGGACCTGGTTGCGCCAACAGCGATTTTAGACGCTTAACTGCCAGCAGGGTTAACAGCACAGAGCGTTGTTGTTCATCCAGAAAATAATGCCATATTGCTTTGTTATAATCAGTTGTCAGAGCAAAACGCGGGCTAACCGCCCCTTCGTTCACTGCAAGATATACCGGCAGGCTGTTTAGTCTGGGCAGATAAAACTGCTCATAACCCTTGGTCGTGACGGCATCAGTGGTATTATCCAAATTAACTTTATAGCGCCGTTTGTTTCCGTGAATAAACTTCTGTAAGAAGTTAGCAAACCCCTGATCTTGCTCTGCCGGCAGCATTTTCAAACGCCAGTAGTTTATTTTATCAAGCTGCTCAATATCTACCAGGGTGTACTGAACGCCCTGGGGGATATCGAGGGTAAATTCCTGTTCCAGACCGGTAAAATTGATGGTGACGATATCGCCGGGTGTGGCTGTTCTGCCTTTAGGGATCTTTAATTTACAACCTGAAATTGACAGATCGCTGGTGGTGGCGACAAACCGACTGTCATTTACTTTAACGTCGACATCAACACCAAAATTCATTCGCTCTTCAGCGCGATTTACATAGTGACCAAAGGTAACTAATTTAGCCGTGCCATGCTCGCTTTGAGTTTCGGCAGAACTATTCTCTTCGCCTGTCTCACTCGTTTGCAATGCAGATTTAACCCGTTGCGCCGTTTCTTTTTTATGCATTACCCTGAAGTTGTTGTCGGCGTTCATTACCTCTTCGAACACACCAAGGGTGTAACCGCCGTACTGTTTAATACCATTTTCAAATATCTGAATGGCTTTATCGTCCATATAATGGGTTTTATCACGGTAAACAAATGGGCGTACTTCGCCATCAACATGGCCGCGCAAATCAATGAAATAGTCGCATGGCTGCGCCATACGCTTTAATTCCATTTTTAATAAAAATTGTTTAGGTTTAGGCAGGTCTGATGTAAGCAAGCTGAAAACCTGATCAAACTCGGCAGAGTTCATCAGGCTTTTCATGCGCTCAATTACACCAACATACTGTTTCAGGTCTTCAGCGGTCATAGTTTCATTATTCAGATGCCAAAATTCAGGCGTCTTCTGGTTATAATCGTAGTACGCTACGTTGTTATAAATTGAAAAGCAATATCTATGCCTTTCTTTCAAATTAGGGTTTTTGGTGATGGCAAAAGTAAAAACGGCTTACGTCTGTAATGAGTGTGGTGCCGACTTTATGCGCTGGCAGGGACAGTGTAATGAGTGTGGTGCCTGGAACAGCATTACTGAGGTCAGGCTTGGCTCAGTTAAGACGACAGGAATCCGCCAGGGCTATGCAGGCGCAGCTCAGGCCAGAGTGATGCGGCTGGATGAGGTTGACCTACAGGAAGTGCCACGTTTCAGCTCGGGTTTTGCCGAGTTTGACAGGGTGTTGGGGGGCGGCATTGTGCCAGGTTCAGCCATCTTAATAGGTGGTGCGCCAGGGGCCGGTAAAAGTACCTTATTGCTACAGTTAATGTGTGGTCTGGCAGAGCAGGGCAGTGCACTCTATGTTACCGGCGAAGAGTCATTACAGCAGGTGGCGATGCGGGCTCAGCGTTTAGGGCTGCCCAGTACTAAATTAAATATGCTGGCCGAAACGAACGTGGAAACAGTGTGCTTGCTGGCACAGCAGGAAAAGCCACGGGTTATGGTAATCGATTCAATTCAGGTTATGCACCTTGCTGACATTCAGTCAGCGCCTGGCAGTGTCTCGCAAGTAAGAGAAAGTGCGGCGTTTTTAACCCGCTTTGCCAAACAATACAATATCGCCATTATTATGGTGGGCCATGTCACCAAAGACGGGTCACTGGCTGGCCCGAAAGTGTTGGAGCACTGTATCGATTGCTCAGTGATGTTGGAAGGGGATACCGATAGCCGCTATCGCACCTTGCGGGGTAATAAAAACCGTTTTGGCCCGGTCAACGAGTTGGGCGTGTTTGCGATGACTGGCCAGGGCATGAAAGAAGTGAAAAACCCCTCTGCAATCTTTCTGACCCGGGGCAAAGAGGATCAATCAGGCAGTATCGTTATGGTGCTATGGGAAGGGACCCGGCCATTGCTGGTTGAAATTCAGGGCCTGGTAGACCATTCGCCATTAAATAACCCGCGCCGGGTAACCCTGGGGATGGAGCAGAACCGGATTTCAATGTTACTGGCCGTGATGCATCGCCATGCCGGTATTCAAATGGCCGATCAGGATGTATTTGTCAATGTGGTGGGTGGTGTTAAAGTTAATGAAACCAGCGCCGATTTAGCCACGTTGCTGGCACTGGTATCCAGCTTTCGTGATAAGCCACTTCCTAATGATTTAGTGGTGTTTGGTGAAGTAGGCCTGGCGGGAGAGATCCGGCCGGTACCAAGCGGTATCGAACGTCTGAAAGAAGCAGCGAAACACGGTTTTAAAAGAGCCATAGTGCCGATGGGTAATAAACCTAAAGAGAATATTCCGGGGATGGAGGTTGTGGCAGTGTCTAAACTGGCAGAGGCATTAGAAGCGATTTAAAGTCTGTTACCATTGTGTTCAGAATAAAGTGTTCAGAATAAAGCCCCGGCAGATACTGGGGCGTCGTTAATCAGAAGCGGTTGTTGGCCGGAAAGTTATGTTTTAACACTTTGAAGGTATCAGTTTTCAGCTTTTCCAGGCCAAGCTTGTCGTAGCTTTCTACCATGACTTCCAGCGCCTGCTCAACATGAGGAGAGTCACGATAGTATTCAACTACATACTTACCCCGGTTGGCCGCTGCCAGATACGCGCCGCGACGCATATAATAATCTGCAATCATTAGTTCATGACGTGCCAGGGTATCTTTAATCTGGACCATCCGCTTTTTGGCTTCGCTACTGTATTTACTGGCGGGATAGTTAGTTACCAGTACTTTAAAATCATCAAAAGCCTGGCGGGTACTGCTTAAATCACGGTCTGCCCGGTCAACCCCAAAAAACTCCTGAAAGGCATTCTCATCGGCTTTTAAGTTAGCCAAACCGCGCATGTAATAGACATAGTCTAAGTCGGGTTGATTTGGGTTCAATCGGATAAAACGGTCAATACTGGCTAAAGCCTGAGGCAAATTGCCGCTTTTATAATAGGCATAAATTAAATCAAGTTGTACCTGTCGAGCCAGAGGGCCAAATGGATAGCGCGACTCTACCGCCTGCAATAATTCAACCGCTCTGTTGTATAAGCCATTGTCTAATACTTCTTTTGCCTGTTGATACATTGCCTGAGCGGTCTGGGTGCTCGGGTCAGGCTGAGTGGGCTTACCAGCACAGGCGCTTAACGCTAAAGAAACAACAACTATCAGTAAAAAATTCGCTTTCATGTAAAAATCCGTAACTACTTGGCTAAATGGCTGTCTAGTCGGGTGTAAAATCGCTAAAATAACCGCTATTGCGATTCTACCCCAGATAAGTTGGGGTTGCACACAGGATAACTGCTTCCGTCATGACAAAACAGATAAAACTTTCACAAATCGTCCCCGACAACTTTTATGGTATGCGCTTAGATCAGGCTTTAGCTGAAATGTTCCCGGATTATTCGCGTTCCCGGATAAAAGAGTGGATCCTGGCCGATGCGGTGCAGCTGGATCAGAGCGTTCACAACCTGCCGAAGTTTAAAGTTGTTGGCGGCGAACAGGTTGATATTATTGCAGATATTGCTGAAGACCAACGTTTTAGCGCCGAACCAATAGCGCTGGATATTCTGCATGAGGATGAACATATTCTGGTGATAAATAAACCTGCCGGACTGGTGGTACACCCTGGTGCCGGCAATGCGGATGGCACTTTGCTTAATGCGCTGCTGCATCATTGTCCGTCTATTGCTGAAGTGCCACGAGCCGGTATTATTCATCGGCTGGATAAAGATACCACCGGCTTAATGGTGGTAGCGAAAACCATACCCGCCCAAACCCATTTGGTTGAAGCAATGCAGGCACGGGAAATTACCCGTGAATATGAAGCAATTTGCTATGGCAAAATGACCGGTGGTGGTTTTGTTAATCAGCCGATTGGCCGCCATCAGACCAGACGAACGCAAATGGCGGTGATTGATGGTGGTAAGCCTGCGGTAACGCATTACCGGGTGATGGAAAAGTATCGAGGCCATACCCGGCTGCGTTTACGCCTGGAAACGGGCCGTACCCACCAAATCCGGGTACATATGGCATTTATCAATCACTCTTTAGTCGGAGACCCGGTTTACGGTGGACGACCGCGGCCACCCCGCAAAGCTGCTGAGAGTTTGCTGGTGATGATCCGCAACTTTAAACGCCAGGCTTTGCACGCTGCTATGCTGCGTTTAGCGCATCCAATTACCAGCGAAATTTTAGAATGGCACGCGCCTCTGCCAGATGACTTAGTTGAGCTCAATGCCGCGTTAAGAGCGGACACGCTGCAGCACGGCATGGACGAAGTCTGATTTGATGGCCCCTAACCGGAGATGTCTGAGGTGATGACTCTTTCCCGGAGAAGCCTGCGTTGAGGACTCCTGTTCGGGCAAAGCCTGAGTTGATAACTCCTGCCTGGCCGGCGCCTGCCAACGTGAAGGCTGTCAGCTCTACCCGGGCAGGGGGCTGTTCAACCGGGCCTTACTATAGTCTGAATTTAGGCAATCATGTTGGTGATGATGCAGCGGCAGTAAGTCACAACCGCCAGCTGTTTCATGCTAAGGCTGCAATGCCAGCGCAACCCGTTTGGCTTAATCAAACTCATAGCAGCCGCTGTATTACCCTTACCCAGACAGTCACTGACGATATTAATGCCGATGCCAGCTTTAGCCGCCGGTCAGGGCTTATATGCACGGTAATGACTGCTGACTGTCTACCGCTATTGCTTTGTAATAAAGAGGGCACTGAAGTGGCGGCTGTGCATGCTGGCTGGCGGGGCTTATGTGATGGCGTGATAGAAAATACTTTGCAGTTGTTCAGTCAACCGGCAGATTGCCTCGCATGGCTGGGGCCTGCTATCAGCCAACAGGCTTTTGAAGTGGGTCCTGAAGTGCGCACTGCCTTTATCCGGCAGGATCCTACTGCGAGCAGCGCTTTTATTGCAGCTAAACAGGATAAATGGCTGGCAGATTTGTATTTGCTGGCGCGTCAGCGCCTGGCGCACTGCGGTGTAACAGCTGTTTATGGTGGAGCGCTCTGTACCTATCAGCAAGCAGCAGATTTTTTCTCCTATCGCCGCGATGGCCAAACGGGCCGGATGGCCACTGCTATCTGGTTGGAGTAGCACGCCAGCTCCCTACAACTAAGATGTTTTTCTGATCTAAGTCAAATTTTTGACGTTTGTTGCTTGATATTTGCCCAACATCACCCAATCTTACTACACATCTAGGTTACATGATGTGGAGCTAAGCATGCGTTTAGACAAATTTACCAGTAAATTCCAGGAAGCGATTGCCGATGCGCAATCATTGGCGCTGGGGCGTGATCAGCAGTTTATCGAGCCGGTGCATTTAATGTTCGCCCTGTTGAATCAGGAAGGCGGCACTGTGCGTGATTTACTCAACAAAATCGCGATTAATTTTAATGAGCTACGAGCCAAAGTCAGTAAAGCGATTGAGCATTTGCCTCGGGTAGAAGGCGAGGGTACCAATTTACAATTGTCTGCGGCAACTGCCCAGCTGTTGCAGCAATGCGATAAATTTGCCCAGAAACGCAAAGATCAGTTTATTTCCAGTGAATTGTTTGTGCTGGCTGCTACCGAAGATAAAACTGAACTTGGCAATATTCTGCGCCTGCTTGGTGTCTCTAAAGACAAAGTAAACGCTGCAATTGACGATATCCGGGCTGGCCAGAATGTGGATGACCCTAATGCTGAAGACAGTCGTCAGGCATTAACTAAATATACTATCGATCTTACTGCCCGTGCTGAAGCAGGTAAGCTTGATCCGGTAATTGGCCGCGATGAAGAAATTCGTCGTTGTATTCAGGTATTACAACGTCGTACAAAAAATAATCCGGTGTTAATTGGTGAGCCTGGTGTGGGTAAAACCGCCATTGTTGAAGGGTTGGCACTGCGGATAATTAATAAAGAAGTGCCTGAGGGCCTTAAGAACAAACGGGTGTTATCACTGGATATGGGCTCTTTACTGGCAGGTGCCAAATACCGTGGCGAATTTGAAGAGCGCTTAAAAGCAGTATTAAATGAGCTGGCTAAAGAAGAAGGCCAGGTGATTTTGTTTATTGACGAAATTCATACCATGGTTGGTGCCGGCAAGGCAGAAGGCGCCATGGATGCCGGCAATATGTTGAAACCCGCGCTGGCCCGCGGTGAATTGCATTGCCTGGGGGCCACTACCTTAGACGAGTATCGTAAATATATTGAAAAAGATGCGGCGCTTGAGCGGCGTTTTCAAAAAGTATTGGTTGAAGAGCCCAGTGTCGAGGATACCATTGCCATTTTGCGAGGCTTAAAAGAGCGTTATGAATTACACCATGCTGTTGAAATTACCGATCCGGCTATCGTTGCTGCGGCGACGTTATCGCACCGTTATGTCAGTGACAGACAGCTACCGGACAAAGCAATAGATTTAATCGACGAAGCAGCTTCCAGCATCCGGATGCAGATGGATTCGAAACCAGAAGAACTGGATCGGCTGGAACGGCGGATCATCCAGCTAAAACTGGAAGATAATGCTCTGGCCAAAGAGTCAGACGAGGGCAGTAAAAAGCGCCGGGATATTATTCAGGAGCAAATTCAGGAGCTTGATGTAAATTATAATGAGCTGGATGAGGTATGGGAGTCTGAAAAAGCCGCCTTGCAAGGTACCCAGAATATTAAAGCTGAGTTGGAGCAGGCAAGGCTCGACTTAGAAGTTGCCCGCCGGGTGAGTGATCTGCAGCGGATGTCAGAGCTGCAGTACGGCCGTATTCCTGAGCTGGAAAAACGGCTTGATTTAGCCAGTCAGGCTGAAATGCAGGAGATGACCTTACTGCGCCATAAAGTCACCGAGCAGGAAATTGCTGATGTACTGTCCAAAGCAACCGGTATTCCGGTAAGTAAAATGCTCGAAGGTGAGCGCGATAAGTTGCTTCGGATGGAAGATGCACTGCATGGTACTGTGGTTGGCCAGCACGAGGCAGTTACCGCAGTGGCTAACGCTATCCGCCGCTCGCGGGCAGGCCTGGCTGATCCTAACAAACCTATTGGCTCTTTCCTGTTTCTGGGGCCAACCGGGGTAGGTAAAACCGAGCTAACCAAGTCACTGGCACAGTTTTTATTCGACAGCCCTGATGCCATGGTCCGGATAGATATGTCAGAGTTTATGGAAAAACATGCCGTTTCAAGGCTGGTCGGTGCACCTCCTGGCTATGTTGGCTATGAGGAAGGCGGCTATTTAACTGAAGCGGTTCGCCGGAAGCCTTACTCGGTGATCCTGTTGGATGAGGTAGAGAAAGCCCACCCGGATGTATTTAATATTCTGCTGCAAGTGCTGGATGATGGCCGGTTAACTGATGGCCAGGGCCGGACTGTCGATTTTAAAAACAGCGTTATTATTATGACGTCCAACCTGGGATCAGACCTGATTCAGGAGCATTATCAGGAATACAGCTATCAGCAAATGAAAGATATGTTGATGGGAGTACTAAGCAAACAGTTCCGGCCGGAGTTTTTAAACAGGTTAGATGAGGCCGTGGTGTTTCATCCGCTGGATACCAGCCAGATTAAGAAAATTGCCCGTATTCAACTGGGCAGGCTGGAGAAACGCTTGCAGGATCGCCAGTTCGAGCTGGAAGTAACCGAGGCCGCACTGGAAAAACTGGCTGCAGTGGGTTTTGATCCTCTATTTGGTGCCAGGCCGTTAAAGCGTGCTATTCAACAACATCTGGAAAACCCGTTAGCCCAGACCTTGTTGCAGGGCACTATGATACCCGGAGCAACGATTAAAGTTGATCATGATGGCGAGCAGTTTGTTATTAGCAGCTAAGCTGCGCGTTAACACTCAAATATTGGTAGTAACAGGATAATAGCTGCCGGGGGGCTGAAATCCCTCGGTAGCTATTTTTATTTTTGTTGTACAAAGTCAGTTGAGTAGCGGCTGGCAGTGCAGCAACTTTTGCCGTTTACCTATCCATGTTAAGGTAAGTCCCTTATAATCTACTTATTACTAACCAGAATAGATGTGTTATGACTGATTCAAAAAGTACAGACTCAAGCCCACGTAAAGGCATTTATCTGCTGCCAAACCTGCTGACAACAGGTGGTTTATTTGCAGGTTTTTTTGCAATTGTTTCATCGATGAATGGCCGGTTTGAAGCCGCAGCTGTCGCCATTTTTATTGCGATGATCTTCGATGGCCTGGATGGTAGGGTTGCCCGGCTGACTAATACTCAGAGTGAGTTTGGTGCCCAGTACGATAGTATGTCAGATATGCTGTCATTTGGCGTTGCACCTGCATTGGTGGCTTACAACTGGGGTCTGGCTGATTTAGGTAAATTTGGCTGGCTGGCTGCATTTGTTTTTGTGGCTTGCGCAGCGCTGCGCCTGGCACGCTTTAATGCGAACCTGAGTGTTACCGATGGCCGGTTTTTCCAGGGGTTAGCCAGTCCGGCTGCAGCGGCAATCATTGCCGGTATGGTGTGGACCGGATCTATTTACGAAATAAATGGTGACAAAATTGGCTATCTGGTTGGTTTGCTTACTATTGTTACCGGCTTGCTGATGGTAAGCAACTTTCGCTATCATTCATTTAAAGATGTTAACTGGCGCGATCGGGTATCGTTTCTTGCGATATTATGTGTGGTGTTAGTGTTTGTGGTTATCGCTGCCCGTCCGGCAGAAATGCTGTTTGGTATCTTCTTTATTTATGCCTGCTCTGGGCCGGTTACGACTATACGCAGTGTGCGCAAGTTAAAGCTGGAGCATGTAGTTGGTGATACTAATGATGCTGATTTCGCGGATGATTTGCAGGAACGTAATGATGCAGTAAAAGTTGACGAGCCTGATAACGAACCCAGGCCGTAACGCTATTTTTCTAACTGATACTCTCCAGCTAACAATGCCGTTACTTCAAAAGTAACGGCATTGGTTTATCAGCCAAAACTCTTGTTCAAACTTCTGATTTCGACAGCCTTCTGTTGTAATTGCTGACTGTTTTCAGCAACGATTTTTATATTGGCCAGATTGCTATCTGCAATACTCTGAATAGCACCGACATTAGCTTCAACATCCTGAGCTACTGCGCCTTGCTGGGTAGCCGCTGTGGCTATCTGGCCAGAGAGGCTGGTAATGGTATTCATCATGCTGACAATCTCTGCAAGTTGCGCCTGGCTTTGTTTGGTTTGATTAACAGACAACTCCGTTTGCTCTTTACTTTGTTGCATCACTTTGCCCCAGCTCAGCAGCGTTTGCTGAATTTCAGCAATAGATAATTTAATTTGTTCTGTCGCTTTATGGGTGCGGGTTGATAAGGCTCTTACTTCATCCGCGACTACTGCAAAGCCACGGCCATGCTCGCCAGCCCTGGCCGCTTCAATTGCGGCGTTAAGTGCCAGTAAATTGGTTTGATCGGCGATACCCTGAATTTCAGTCATCACGGTGCCAATTCGCTCGGCTTCCGTTGCCAGGCTATCAGCAGTATTGGCCGCGCCGCTAACTTCTAAAGCGAATTGCTGGACGGTGCTGGCAGTTTGCTGCATGGCTTGTTTGGCAGCTTCACAAATTGCATGAGTGGCAGCCACATGCTGGTTTGTATCAACAGTACGGCTGGCGATATCCTGCACGGTGGCGTTCAGTTGATGAATAGCAGTAGCGATGCCGATTAGTTGCTGCTTTTGCTTAGCTACACCTTGTTCGGTTAGTTTCACCGCCTCCGTCTGGCTTTCGGCAATATGACTTAGGGCAGTAGTACTGTCCAGGGTACGGCCCAGTACTGTTCTTAAGCGAGCCTGCAACATCTTATTGTGGAAATCGGCAATACCAAATGGGCCAAAGCCGGAATAAATCCAGCGGGAAACGCTATCAAACTGCTGTTTCTGCAGCTGTAACTTATTGGGAATAACCAGTAATTCGTCATAGAAACAGAGTAGAAAAATTAACGGTAACAGGGTTGCTAGTAAAAATGCCGACCCGAAAAACCAGCTACCTGCTGCAATAACGGTAACCGACAACAATACTGCCAGCAGCCGTTTAGCGCCGAAATTGCTACGCCAATCAGAAGGTATTCTACCTGCCAGCATCGCCGGGTAACTTAATTCAGCCCGTTTGACAGTCTGACTATCGGGTTTAACCCTTACTGACTGGTAGCCAACCAGTTTATCTTGCTGAAATATTGGTGTGATAAAAGCATCGACCCAATAGTAGCGGCCATCCTTACAAAGGTTTTTTACAATGCCGCGCCAGGATTCTCCCTTCTTAAGTTTTTGCCATAAGTCGGCAAAGGCCGCTGCTGGCATATCAGGATGGCGAACGATATTATGATTTTTACCGACTAATTCATCATTGCTATAGCCAGCAATTTTACAGAAGGCGTCGTTGGCATAAGTGACAACGCCACGTAAGTCGGTAGTGGATACCAGCTCTTCGCTGGCGGAGTAGCTTACTTCTTCGTTGATCAGGTGGCTGTTACGACGCTTCATGCTGCTCCAGTTAGGGTTTAAGGACTATGCGTTCAATACTACTGTAAATCATAGTTTATTTCAGCAAACTCACCTGCACATTAAGGCTATTTGAGCGCACAGTCGCTACAAAGAGATTGTTGAATTTACTTCTGCGCGGTAAATTAGCAGTAATGCTTGAGATTTTGACGTTGCCACCCCATGTTGGATGGCACAATTTAAAAGTAAGGGTCCCACTTGGCTGATATTCTGCAACATCGCCTGCATGCGCTGGCTTCCGATCAAAATAAAGATGCTGTAGTCGGGATAAAGCGGGGGATTGAGCGCGAAACTCTGCGAATTAATAGCAATGGTAGTCTTGCCCTGACGCCACATCCTGCCAGCCTGGGGTCTGCATTAACCCATCCGTGGATTACCACTGACTTTTCAGAGTCGCTGCTTGAGTTTATTACTCCGGCCAGCGACAGTATTGATACCACCCTGGCTCAATTAGCAGATATTCACCGTTATACGGTGAAGCAACTGGGAGCAGAAGGGCTCTGGCCAGCCAGTATGCCGTGCTTTATTGATAAGGAAACCACTATTCCATTGGCACAATATGGTAATTCAAATGTTGGCCGGATGAAGACGTTATACCGCAAAGGGCTGCACAACCGTTACGGTAGTATGATGCAGGCTATTAGTGGGGTACATTATAATTTTTCGCTACCACAAAGCTTCTGGCGGCTCTATCAGCAGCAACTCGGTGACCAGAGCACTTTGCAAGACTTTATTTCAGAGCAATATCTGGCGCTTATTCGCAATTACAAACGCTATGCCTGGCTTATCGTTTATTTGTTTGGCGCATCGCCGGCCATGTGTCAATCGTTTCTGGCCGGGCGTAGTTCACGTTATCCTTTCCAGCAACTGGGTAAAGGCACACTGTATTTACCCTACGCCACGTCATTGCGGATGAGCGATTTAGGTTATACCAACAGTGCTCAGTCCAGCCTCAGTATTACTTACAATAGTCTGCCGGAATACATTGCCGGTTTGCATAGCGCGGTTAGTCAGCCATCGGCTGAGTATCAGGATATTGGTGTAAAGAAAAATGGTGAATACCAACAACTGAATGGCAATGTACTGCAGATTGAAAATGAATTTTATTCGACTATCCGGCCAAAGCGCACAACTGAGTCGGGTGAGCGGCCTACCTGTGCTCTAGCTAAACGTGGGGTTGAGTATATTGAAGTAAGGGCGCTGGATGTTAATCCCTTTAGTAGTATTGGCATTAATGCTGAGCAAATGCGTTTACTCGATATCTTTTTGCTTTACTGTTTATTACAGGACAGCCCACCACTTTCTGATGAGCAACAAACGATAACCGAACAGAATCTGCGAAAGGTTGTTACCGATGGCCGGCGTATTAACCTTGAACTAATGCAAGATGGTAACAACAGGCTAATGTTGGACTGGGCTGAACAAATATTCGCCGACATGATGCCAATAGCTAACTGGCTTGATTCTGCTTATCAGGGCACAGCGTATCAGGCGGCGTTAAAACAGTACTACCTGTGTTTACTGGATCCGGCGCAGACCTTTTCAGGCAAACTATTAAACCAGTTGCTTGCTGATCAACAGGACAATGGTCATTTTATGCTGGCAAAAGCCGAACAGTATCGGGCAGAGCTACTTAATGAACAGTATCAGTTCTACAATGCCGAAGATTTTGCTAGGGCAGCAACGGAGTCGGTGCAAAAACAGCAGCAAATTGAGGCAGCCGATACTCTGAGTTTTGACCAGTACATTTCTGAATATTTTGCGGAAGTGCCGGCCTGCAGTTAATTGCTGAGAGTATCTGAAAAAACTTGAAAAAAATCATCATAAAAAAAAGCGGCTGCCTGATGGCAGCCGTTAAAAGGAGAATCCAGGGAAAAACAAAAAACTTGGTTTGCATCCTTGCACACTGTTAGAATCAGGCTGATGAGTAAAGTTCAAATTAACAATAAATACTTTAAAAATGCAGTTGCACTGACATTAGCTGTGGTGCTTGTCGGCTGTAGCACTCCCCCCCCGCAGAACACCTCTGATATATGCGACATTTTCCGGGAAAACCGTTCCTGGTATAAAGCAGCGGCAGCCGCCAGCGATAAATGGGGGATGCCAATAGCGTTGCCCATGAGTATTATGTACCAGGAAAGCAGCTTTAAACATAACGCCAGGCCGCCGATGCGCTGGTTTCTGGGCTTTATTCCTTATGGCCGTGCCAGTTCAGCTTATGGCTATTCTCAGGCCAAAACGGTTACCTGGGATGAATATGTCAAAGAAGCAGATAGGTTCTGGGCCAGTCGTGACGATTTTGCCGATGCTATCGACTTTATGGGTTGGTACATCGATAAAACGCACCGTCTGAATAAGGTGTCGAAGTGGGACGGTTACAACCAATACCTGAATTACCATGAAGGCTGGGGCGGATACCGGCGCGGTAGTTACAAAAAAAAAGCCTGGCTTTTGACGGTAGCCCGTCGGGTGGATGATCGGGCAAAGATATACAGTGCGCAACTGAAAAAGTGTGAAAAAGATTTGCAGCGTGGTTGGTTACGACGGCTGCTCTTTGATTAACGCTGCTGGCAAATATAGTTCTAATGGTGTCCAGAATTAATTTACAGGTTTTTCAGCATGGATTTTTTCGGACTAATCAGCAGCCGGACACTTTTAATCATATTGTCCTGTACATCTACAATTTCCATCGGGTAGCCCGCCAGTTTAACGCTTAACCGGCCCTGTGGAATTTCTTCCAGATACTCCAGAATTAAACCATTCAGGGTTTTCGGGCCATCTGTAGGCAGGGCCATTTTCATTTCCCGGTTTAAATCCCGTAAGTTGATACTGCCATCTATCAAAAATGTGCCGTCGGGCTGAGCCAGGATATCTTCGTTGGTATCTTCAGCAATGTCGGTGGTAAATTCGCCTACCACCTCTTCTAAAATATCAGCCAGGGTAACCAGACCCTGAATATCACCATATTCATCTACCACCAGACCAATCCGGTCCTTGGCACCCTGAAATTTTAATAGTTGAGTATTAAGCGGTGTGCCTTCCGGGATAAAATATATCTCACTGGCAGCCCGCAATAGCGATGCTTTGGTCAGTTGCTCTTTAATCAGCAGGCGCATCAGTTCACGGGGGTGAACAAAACCAATAGCATCGTCAATATTATCCCGGTAAAGCAAAATGCGGCTATATTGGAAGTTAGCCAGCTGCCGTTCGATATCTTTCCATTCGTCATTAATATCGATGCCGACAATCTCATTACGCGGGATCATAATATCTTCAACGGTGGCATTTTCCAGATCGAGCACTCCCACCAGCATATTCTGATGCTGCTCAGGGATCAGCGCCCCGGCTTCATACACCACGGTACGCAACTCTTCTGCACTTAAACTATTGCCCTGGTGCTTTTCCGGACTAACACCAAGTAAGTTAAGCAAACCATTGGTTACTTTGTTCAGGGCCCAGACAAACGGATAGAAAATCTTCAACAAAACAGATAACACTGCTGAGGTTGGCAGCGCCACTTTTTCAGGGTGTAACGCTGCTAAGGTCTTTGGCGTGACTTCAGCGAAGATTAAAATAACAACAGTCAGTACAATTGGCGCAATTGCAACGCCATAGTCGCCATAAAGCCTGACACCTATAATGGTCGCCACTGTTGAGGCGAAAATGTTGACCAGATTGTTACCTATCAGAATCAGGCCGATTAAGCGGTCAGGGCGCTTTAATAAGCGGCTAACCCGCAAGGCAGCTTTATTTTTGGCATTTGTCAGGTGTTTAAGGCGGTAAGGGTTAACAGACATCATGCCTGTTTCAGAGCCTGAAAAATAAGCAGAAAGTACAATAAGCACGCCTAGAATTATAAACAGCGTACTGGTCGATATGTCGTCCAAAAGCTAAATACCTTTATTGCCAAACATCAATTTGCATCTTAACAGCAGATTAGCGCCAGGCGCCATCAAAAACCATTAAAATCAGCCCAAGCGGTCAATTATCACTTCTTTGACAAAACGGCTGCCAAAATAGGCCAGAGTAAGCAGGCTGGTACCAATTAACATTAAGGTAATAGCGGTTCTGCCGCGCCAGCCTTTGCGGGCATGGCCCCAGCATAAACTAGCAAAAACCAGAAATGCCAAAGTACTGAGTATGGTTTTATGCAGGTTGGCGTTGCCTAACCAATTTTCAATAAATACCACGCCAATAGCTAACGCAATGCCGAGTAACACAGTGCCGGCCATTAGCAACCGAAACTGAATAGTTTCTGCCTGCATTAAAGGCGGTAAATACTGACTTACCGGCGTAAAGTCTTTTTGTTTTAACTTAGTGCTGATGTAACTGACCTGAAAAGAGTACAACGTTGCCATGGTAAGCACCACATAAGCCAGGAAAGCCAGGGAAATATGAACCAGCAGGCTGATGTCTTGTTCAAAGTGCTGTAGCTGCAAGTCCTGAGGTACCAGTAGAGTGGCAATTTGTATTAGCGCTGCAAAGCCATACACCACCGGCAGCAGCAATATAGTAGGCGTGCGTAATGCAGTTACCGTTACTGCAACAGTAACCAGCCAGCACACCAGAGAACTGACATTAATTAAACTAAAGTTCTGGCCGGCAGGTGTAAACAGGGTTTGAGTCAGGGCCAGCATGTGTAATACCAGCCCAAGGATCCCGGCACTGAACATTAATTTAAAATGCGGACCTTTTGGATGAAATAACCTCATTAACACTGAGCCTGTTGCCAGTAAATAGGCAGCTAATGCGAATAATGGAAGCAGTCCGGTCATCATCAACAATCCTGTAATTCAGTTAGTTGGCTATTGTATGGTAACTATTTACTAATGCCCAGTAGTTATGGCTTAGAGTTAGTGCTGGTAACTTTAGCATGTGATAAGCGGCTGACGTAACTGGCCGGCTGCGTTATAATCGGCGCAATAGTTGAAAACGGGTAATAAAAATGTTTGAGAACCTGTCGGATCGGTTAAGTAAAACCTTAAAAAATATCAGCGGCCGCGGCCGGCTGACTGAAGACAATATAAAAGAGACCTTACGCGAAGTGCGGATGGCGCTGTTAGAAGCAGACGTTGCCTTGCCAGTAGTACGTGACTTCGTTGCTAATGTTAAAGAGCGTTCTGTCGGCCTGGAAGTAAGTAAAAGCCTGACTCCGGGCCAGGAATTTCTGAAAATTGTCCGTCAAGCCTTAGAGGAGGCGATGGGCGAGGCCAACGAAGAGCTGGCGCTGAACACTCAGCCTCCGGCAGTCGTCTTGATGGCTGGTTTACAGGGTGCCGGTAAAACTACCTCTGTCGCGAAACTGGCAAAATTTTTAAAAGAACGCAAAAAGAAGAAAGTGCTGGTGGTATCGGCTGATATTTACCGGCCAGCTGCTATTAAACAATTGGAAACACTGGCCGCTGATGTAGGGGTGGAATTTTTCCCCAGCGACTTAACTCAGCAACCAGTAGCAATCGTTAACGCGGCTATTGCCCACGCCCGCACCCGGATGTTCGATGTGCTGCTGGTCGATACCGCAGGTCGTTTGCATGTCGACAGTGACATGATGAACGAGATCAAGGCGCTGCATGCTGCGGTTAAACCGATAGAAACGCTGTTCGTGGTTGATGCGATGACTGGCCAGGATGCGGCTAACACCGCTAAGGCGTTTAATGAAGCATTGCCACTAACCGGGGTGATTTTAACTAAGGCCGATGGTGATGCCCGTGGCGGTGCGGCGCTATCTATTCGTCATATTACCGGTAAGCCGATTAAATTTATTGGTACTGGCGAAAAAACTGATGCATTAGAGCCCTTTCACCCTGATCGGATTGCCTCGCGTATTTTAGGTATGGGCGATGTGCTCAGCTTAATTGAAGATCTGGAACAAAAAGTCGATAAAGACAAAGCGGCAAAGATGGCCCAGAAGATGATGAAAGGCAAAGGCTTTTCATTGGAAGATTTTCGGGATCAGCTGGTGCAGATGCGTGGTATGGGCGGCATGATGTCATTAATGGATAAATTGCCCGGTATGAAAAACTTACCTGCTGGTGCTGCCAGCCAGCTGGACGAAAAACAATTTGTCCGGATGGAAGCTATTATTAACTCGATGACCCCAAAAGAGCGCAATTACCCTGACCTTATTAAAGGCTCACGCAAAAAGCGGATCGCGGCGGGCTCTGGTTGTCAGGTGCAGGATATTAATAAGTTGCTGAAACAATTTATGCAAATGCAGAAAATGATGAAGCAGATGTCTGGCAAGGGCGGCTTGATGAAAATGATGCGTGGTATGGGCGGCAAACTGCCGCCGGGTATGTTGCCGCCACGCTGAACCGGCTGACGGACCTGCTGTAAAGCCTGAAATGCCTTGCATTTGCAGCAAAAATCCGTACAATGCAGCAGCCCTTCAGTCTGACTGGGGGCTTTATTATTTTTTAAAACCTGAACGATTATTTTTAGAGGACGGTATGGTAACTATTCGTTTACAACGTGGTGGCGCGAAAAAGCGTCCATTTTACCAAGTTGTGGTAGCGGACAGCCGTTTTGCTCGTGACGGCCGCTTTATTGAGCGCGTGGGTTTCTTTAACCCAATCGCTGGCGGTACTGAAGAGAAACTGCGTCTGGACCTGGAGCGTGTTGATCACTGGGTAGCACAAGGTGCTGCATTAAGTGACCGCGTTGCAAACCTGGTAAAAACCGCTAAGAAAGCAGCTGCTTAATTAGCAATTTGGTGTGGAGTAGTAACCTTGAGTGACAAAGACGACAAAGACTTAGTTGTCCTTGGTAAGTTTGGTGCCGTATACGGCATTAATGGCTGGCTTAAGGTAGTTGCTTACACCGATATCCCGGAAGGGATTTTTGACTACACACCCTGGCAAATTAAATTGCAGGGTAACTGGCAACCAGTGCAGGTTTCAAGCTGGAAGCGCCATAGTAATGGCCTGATAGCGAAACTGGACGGCATCAGTGACCGTGATATTGCCCAGCGTTATGTTAACGCTGAAATAGCGGTAACTGCGCAGACGCTACCTTCATTAGAAGATGGCGATTACTACTGGAAAGACCTGATGGGTCTGGCAGTAGTAAACGAAGCGGGTTATCACTTAGGTGAAGTATCGGACATGATGGAAACTGGCTCGAACGACGTTATCGTTGTCAAAGCTAACCGGACGGATGCATTTGGTAAAAAAGAGCGTTTGTTGCCGTTTTTAACCGATACAGTGGTAAAAAGCGTCAACCTGGCTGAAAAGCGAATTATTGTTGACTGGGACCCGGCGTTTTAATGCAGGAAAACACTAAACTCTGGCTTGGCGTAGTAACGTTATTTCCTGAGATGTTTGATGCAATAACGCAATATGGGGTAACCGGCCGGGCAGTAAAGCAGGGCATTATGCAGTTACAGTGCTTTAACCCGCGGGATTTTACCACGGACAAGCATCGTACCGTTGATGACCGGCCTTATGGTGGCGGCCCGGGCATGTTAATGATGGTTCAGCCTCTGACCGAAGCAATTCGGGCGGCAAAACAGGCCGCAGGAGGCACGGTTCACACCATTTACTTATCGCCGCAAGGCCGTAAGTTAGATCAGCAAGGTGTGGCTGAGCTGGCCGCGCACGACAAGCTACTATTAGTAGCTGGCCGTTACGAAGGCATTGATGAGCGCGTAATTGAAAGCGAAATTGACGAAGAATGGTCAGTGGGTGATTACGTGTTAAGTGGGGGCGAGTTGCCGGCGATGACACTGATTGATGCAGTATCTCGTTTAGTACCTGGGGTACTTGGGCACGACTTATCCGCAGCGCAGGATTCATTTTCTGATGGTTTGCTGGACTGTCCGCATTATACCCGGCCTGAGGTGTTAGCCAATAAACAGGTGCCGTCAGTTTTGCTGAGCGGTAACCACGAAGAAATCAGACGCTGGCGTTTGAAACAGGCTCTTGGTAGAACCTGGTTAAGACGGCCAGATATATTAAAACCCCTGGCTCTGACTAAGGAGCAACGCAAATTACTGGCTGAGTTTCAACAGGAACACCAGGCGTTGCAGCAGCAAGATAGTTAATTCCAGGTAAAGTGAGATTGTTATGAGCAAAGTTAGCCAAAACATCATCAAACAACTTGAAGATGAACAATTAAAGCAAGACGTTCCTGCGTTCGCGCCGGGCGACACTGTTGTAGTTCAGGTTAAAGTAACAGAAGGCGACAAAAGCCGTCTGCAGGCTTTTGAAGGCGTAGTTATCGCTAAGCGTAACCGCGGTCTGCATTCAGCCTTCACCGTCCGTAAAATTTCTAATGGCGAAGGTGTTGAGCGTGTATTCCAGACGCACAGCCCGCTGGTAGATAGCATCACCGTTAAACGTCGTGGTGCGGTTCGCCGTGCTAAGCTTTACTACTTACGCGATCGTTCAGGTAAATCAGCGCGTATCCGCGAAAAGCTTAACTAAGCAACCCGTAAAGGCCGGCATATGCCGGCCTTTTTCTTATGCCGCTTACTCAATCGCCACTCACTGAACCGGTATTACAGCTGTTAAAAAATCAGCTGGCGAGTTTGATCCATTCGGCAATGCCTTAGATCAGCAGTCAAAGCGTGACCGAGCAGTATTTAATGTCCCGTCTGGGATTAAAACTGAGTACTGACAACGAACTCAGCCCCGATTTGCAACGCTTTCAGCAACATTTTGTGCTGTATCATTTGTTGTATCAGTTGCAAACTGAGTGGCTGGTTACCGGTGAGGGGTTTCTGAATATTGGCCTGGCAAAGGTCACTTTACTTAAAGCAGAGCTCACCGACACCAGCCTGCTGGCAGAGGGAAGCGACAATACAAGCCGCCGCGATTATTATCTTAACTGGCAAAATTTTTATGCCATGAGCGAGCAACTACTGGACGACTACCTGCAGCAATTTTGGCAGTTTTACAGTAAGGACTCAGTCGTTAAATATCAGCTGACCGCCTCCCAGGCTGAGAAATTACTGCAACTTACCCCAGGGTTTAGTCTTTCGCAGCTGAAAAAAGCGTATCGCAGCCAGGCGCTGTTATGTCATCCCGATCGCGCAGAGGGCAACTCAGCTAAATTTATTCAAATCCGCCAGGCTTATCAGTTACTACTGCGGCTATTCTAAATCAGGCATAAATCGTACTAATTAGTTTACGGTTTTTTCATGGTTGTAAATTATCAATTATTCCGTATTTATTGGCCTGTAATGGGTTGACGCTCCCTGCTTAGATCTTTAGTATGCACAAATCGTATTTAATTAATTACGTGCTGTTCATTTAAGTTTACATCAAAGCGTCAGACCAGTTACTGCGTCGTTTTTATCTATGCTTAAACGCCAGCACATAAGCACCCCAGCGGAGTTAGCATGAGCCAGATTGTCGATGATTTAAGAATAGTGGCGACAAAGCCACTAAGCCCACCAGCAGTAATGAAAAAAGCCCTGCCTTTATCAGAGCAGGGAGCCGATTTTGTCGCCCGGGCCCGGGCTGATATTGCCAATATTGTGCATGGCCGCGATAAACGACTGTTGGTGGTAACCGGGCCCTGTTCTATTCACGATCCGGTAGCGGCGATTGAATACGCCACTAAGTTAAAAGCGCTGCAGCAACAATATATCGACAGTTTATATATTGTTATGCGGGTGTATTTCGAGAAACCGCGGACCACCGTTGGCTGGAAAGGTTTTATCAACGATCCGCACCTGGACGATTCATTCGATCTGGAAACCGGTTTAACCTGGGGCCGAGAGCTGTTGTTAAAAATGGTGGAAATGGAACTGCCAACTGCGACTGAGGCACTTGATCCGATCAGCCCGCAATATTTATCCGACTTAATCAGCTGGGCAGCGATCGGCGCCCGTACCGTTGAGTCGCAAACCCACCGTGAAATGGCCAGTGGCTTATCGATGCCGGTTGGCTTTAAAAATGGCACAGATGGTAACTTAAATGTCGCCTTGAATGGTCTGCAATCGGCAGCCAGTGGCCATAGCTTTATCGGCATTAATCAGCGTGGTGAAGTCAGTTTAGTGCAAACTGCCGGCAACCCGGATGGCCATATTATTTTGCGTGGTGGGGTAAAGCCTAATTATGACGCTGATAGTATTAACGCTGCTTTGGCAGAGCTGGATAAACTTAATTTGCCGCACGGTATAGTAGTGGATTGCAGCCATGGTAATTCCAATAAAGATCATAATCGCCAACCGGCGGTGGCAGAAGCTGTGTTATCGCAGCGATTGGCAGGCACCGAAGCGATTATTGGCATTATGCTGGAGAGCCATTTGTTTGGCGGCCGTCAGAATTTAACTAATGGCAAGGCTGAGCATTATGGCATGTCGGTAACTGATGCTTGCATTGACTGGGATACTACTGCACAGCTGCTGGCCAGTTTGCATCAGCAGATGCAAAGTTTGGTGGCAGCAGCCTAGCATGGATAAATAACAGCATGGACAAACAACAACAGGCTCTGCAACAGTTAGCGCCGCTGCGAGAGAAGATTGACAGCATTGACAGCCAGCTGGTGCAGCTGCTGGCAGCCCGCGCGAAAGTAACCGCCAAAGTTGGTAAGGTAAAACAACAATTTGCCTTGCCGGTGTATGTACCTGAGCGTGAGCAGCTGTTGTTATCAGCCCGGCGTGAGCAGGCGCTGGCGCAGCAGGTTTCGCCGGAGCTGGTTGAAGATGTGCTGCGCCGGGTAATGCGCGAGTCTTATGCGACTCAGGAAAACCACTTTGTTTGTTGCCGGCCTGGTGGTGGCAAAGTAGTGGTGGTGGGCGGCGCTGGTGCATTGGGCCAGCGTTTTGTTAGTTTATTTCAGCGCTCTGGCTATCAGGTAGCAATACTGGAGCAAGCTGACTGGCCAGATGCCAGCGAGTTGTGTGCTGCTGCGGCACTGGTGCTGGTTGCGGTGCCAATAACCTTAACTGAGCAACTTATTAGTCAGCTACCGGCATTGCCGGCTGATTGTGTGCTGGCCGATATTACCAGTATCAAGCAGCAACCGCTGGCAGCGATGCTGGCACGACACCCGGGCCCGGTTGTTGGCTTACATCCGATGTTTGGTCCTGATATTACCAATCTGGTAAAACAGGTTGTGGTGGTTTGCGATGGCAGGGCGACAGAGCAGTATCAGTGGCTTTTGCAGCAAATGCGGGTGTGGGGTGCCGAATTAGCCAGCCAGACCGCGGTAGAGCACGATAAGGCTATGCAGCTTATTCAGGCGATGCGTCACTTTTCATCTTTAGTGTATGGCAGCCATTTAGCGGAGGAGCAGGCTGATTTAGCTCAGTTATTACAGCTTAGCTCACCAATATACCGGCTGGAGCTGGCAATGGTCGGCCGCTTATTCGCTCAAAATGCTGAGCTTTATGCCGATATTATGTTGTCATCGGCTGATGTTGCTGCATTGCTGGAGCGCTACCAGCAACGCTTCAGCGAGCTGCTGCAATTGCTGAAAAACCAGGATAAAGCTGGCTTGATGAAGCAGTTTGCCAAGGGCCAGAAGTTTTTTGGTGAACTGGCAGAGCAGTTTTTACAGGAGAGCAAACAATTGCTGCAAAAAGCGGCTGATAGCCGCAGTTAACTTCCTGATCTGAAATTGGGGTTTTACTCAGGCTGAGTTTGCCCTAACTCATAGTAATCATAAATCAGTTGCCAGGCATGTTCCGGGGTGTCGGCAAACTGAATAAGCTCTAAGTCCTGCGGGCTGATTAAGCCTTCTTCTGCCAGCATGTCGAAGTTAATCAGTTTTTGCCAGAACGCTTTGTCGTACAAAATAACCGGTACCCGTTCGGCTTTCTTAGTTTGGATCAGGGTTAAGGTTTCAAATAACTCATCCAGGGTGCCGAATCCACCCGGAAAAGCGACTAATGCCCTGGCTCGCTGCAAGAAATGCATTTTCCGGATAGCAAAGTAGTGAAACTGAAAACAAAAATGTGGCGTGATATAGGGATTCGGGTGTTGCTCTTTTGGTAATACAATATTTAAACCGATACTTTCACCTCCCGCTGCCATCGCGCCGCGGTTTGCCGCTTCCATTATGCCAGGGCCACCACCACTGATAATCATTAAAGCACTGTGCTGGTACATTTTACTATGTTCAGTCACCAGCTTTGAGAACTGCTGCGAGGCGACATAGTATTCACTGTTTTTAATATCGCGTTTTGCCTGCACCAGCCGTTGTTGCAGAGCTTGGTCTTGCGGTTGCTTCGCCAGCGCCTGCTCAGCTTGTTGTAACTTAGCATTAGCTTGCTCCGGTGCCAGAAAGCGGGCACTGCCAAACACGACTAATGTCGCCTTCACTCCATGTTGCTCCATTACCAGTTGTGGTTTCAGATATTCCAGTTGCAGCCGGACATGGCGCAATTCGTCCTGCATTAAAAAGGCGTCATCAGCAAACGCCAGCTTGTAGGAGTCGTGGTCTTGCAGTTTGGCAATGGCCTCCTGCGATTCCTGAGCCGAGGTGAAGTGGCGCTTATAAAGGTTATGCGCGTCAGACATTTGCTCTCCCCGCAGCAACTTGCTGCTGAATAAACTAAGATATTGTTTGATATAGACTAATATTATTAAGCACGAGTTGCGATATAAATTGTAAAAATCAGAAGGAATAACAATGTGGTCTGACGCGCTGATGGCTTTTGGTGCCTTTGGTTTAATTTTACTGGGTATGGATTGGATGAGCCGCGGTTTGAAAACGGCTGCCGGGCCTAGTTTAATGCAGTTTTTACAGCGCTGGACCGGGAAACCATTACATGGTGTGCTATTTGGCGGTATAGCGACGGTAGCAGTACAATCATCCAGTGCCATTACTGTTACCACTATTGGCTTCGTAAATGCCGGTATTTTGTCACTGCAAAATGCAGCTTTTGTTATTTACGGCAGTAATGTTGGTACTTCTGTAACTGGTTGGTTTATTGCGTTGGTGGGCCTGCAATTCAAAATTGACACGCTGGCGTTGCCAATTATTGGTGCTGGTGCTGTGCTGCAGTTGTTTGGTCAATCGGCGCGGCGTAAAGGAGTTGGCGAAGGCCTGATTGGCTTTGGCATGTTATTTTTAGGATTGAGCTTTCTAAAGCAGAGTTTCGATGCGGCTTTTGTCGACATTGAATTCGTGGCGCTGGGGCAGTTGGGTTTTTGGGGGATTTTACTCGGCGTATTTCTAGGCACTTTGCTTAGTACTGTGATGCAAGCCTCTATTGCCGTAATCGCACTGGTTATTACCGCGGTATCTGCAGGAGTGTTACCATTACCGCTGGCCGCAGCTTTTGTTATTGGTGCTAACCTTGGCACTACCTCTACTGCTATTATGTCGACCTTAGCGGCGACTGCTAAAGCCAAGCGCCTGGCAATGCTTCACGTGATTTTTAATGTGTTAACCGGCGTGGTTGCCTTATTGTTGCTTAGCCCACTACTTTGGCTTATTTCACAATTGCAGCACTGGTTGTTTCAGCAACCAGAGCCGGCTGTAAGTCTGGCGCTGTTCCATACCCTGTTTAATGTGCTGGGTGTGCTGTTAATGTGGCCAATTACCTCGCGTCTGGTGCTATATCTGAATGGTCGTTTTCGTCGTCAACCAATCGGCCAGCTTCGCGCGCTAGATGCATCAAGTCTGACGATACCTGCGCTGGCGATTAAAACCCTGAGCATGGAGACGCTGCGGGTTGGCCAGTTACTGGCGGCACAGGCGCTGGCAATAAGCCGGGGCAAGGGAACCGATAGCGATGTAGTAGACTCAATCCGTCAGCTGCAAACAGAACTAGTGCATTATATGCTGCAGTTGAGCAAGCAGCCGCTGGCTGAGCAGGAAGCAAAAGCACTTAGCGAGCTGGTACAAAACCAGCTCCGGCTGGAAATGACTTTACAGTTGCTGCCTGCCTTAAGCCGTCATCTGGTAGCAGACCAGGATGGCTTAAAGCCAGAGCAGCCGCTATGGCAGCAGCTGGTAGCCGCGCACTGGCCGCAAGATGCAGCGCTGGTTCGCGGCAGTTATCGTGACGTGATGAAGCAGCGTCAACAGTTGAAAAAGCAGCTTTATCAGTTGGTGCTGGCTGAAAAGCTAACTAATGATTCTGGCGGTGACCTGTTGTTGCGTTTTGCTGAACTGCGCCGTTTTAATCAGCAGCTTACCAAAGCTATGCTTGCAGCAGGGCATATGCAAAGCCAGTATCAAACGCCTGAGCCAGCTGAGGGAAAAGCGGCTGCCGGGGCAGACATCCATGAAGATAATCAGAAGGATAATATGAATGCCAGTTAATGCTAATTTAACGTTTCTAGGTGCGGCCGGTCAGGTAACGGGCTCTTGCTATTTGATTGAGCACAACAAGCAGAACATTTTGCTGGATTGCGGTATGACTCAGGGAGCTGACCAGGTAAGGGAGTGGCATAAATTCCGTTTTGCCTTTAAACCAAAGGATATCGACTTAGTTATTTTATCCCATGCTCATATTGATCACAGCGGCCTGTTGCCACTGTTGGTTGCTAAAGGCTTTAAAGGGAAAATAATTTGTACGCCAGGTACTGCTGAACTATTACCCGTGCTGCTGAAAGATTCAGTGGGGCTATATTTAAAAGATTTAGAGTGGCAAAACAAGAAAGCGGCACGCAGTGGCAAAAAACAACATGATCCGGTGATGACGGTAGCCGATGCTGAGCGGGTAAGCGAGCTGGTGCAGCCGCTGACCTATCGTAAACGGCTGGTTCCTTTGCCAGGGTTAGAACTGGAGTTTGCCGATGCTGGTCATATCCTTGGTTCAGCTATTATCCAGCTGTGGATAAAAGGGAGCCAGGCTATGCGTAAACTGGTGTTCTCAGGTGATTTAGGCAACCCGGCCACGGTGTTAATGCATGACCCAACAGAGATTGGTCAGGCCGATATAGTGCTACTGGAAAGCACTTATGGTAATCGCAACCATCAAACGCTGGACAATACCGTCGAGGAGTTTGCTAACGCACTTGAGCAGGCTTACAACGATGGTGGCAATGTATTTATCCCGGCCTTTGCTTTAGGGCGCTCGCAGGAGGTGTTGTATTACCTGGCATTATTGCATCATCAGGGACGTTTAAAGCAGCGGGCGATTTTTTTAGATAGCCCGATGGCCATCAGCATTACCAATATTTATAACGACTATCTGCATGCCCTTGATCAAGCAGACTTAGATAAAATTGGTGCAGGGCGCAGCCTGCAGCAATTGCTGCCGATGCTCAAACTTACCCCAAAAGTTGAAGATTCGATGGCGATCAACCGGGTAACCCATGGTGCTATTATTATTGCCGGCAGTGGTATGTGCAATGGTGGCCGGATTGTGCATCACTTTAAACACAACCTGTGGAAAAATACCAATCACCTTATTTTTGTTGGGTTTCAGGCTCGGGGTACGTTAGGGCGGCGGCTGGTTGATGGTGAAAAACGGGTAAAAATGTTTGGCCAGGACATCGTAGTGAAAGCTCAGGTGCACACTATTGGCGGCTTTTCAGCACATGCCGGCCAGAGCGAACTGCTGGCCTGGGCCAAAGCGATTGGCGGCCAGCCCCAGTTTTATCTGGTGCACGGCGAACCTGAGGCGCAGCAGGTATTGCAGGAAAAGTTGCAACAGCAAGGCATTAATGCCCTGATCCCGGCTAAAGGCGACAGTATCAAGTTGTAACCGGATATGTTTTGCCATTGGCAAATGGCTGGCAAGAGTTACAATACCTGACTGAATTAACATGAAGGACAGTCATGAAACGGATAACTATCGCGGCTCTGCTGCTGAGCCTTGGGCTAAGCGCTGAGCCCATCGAACTGCGACATCAGGTAGCAGAACTCTGGCAGCAACATGACTTTGCTGCGACTAAGGTGCTGTTGGCTGACAAGGTAAGCCGCAAAACTAAAGATGCCTGGTTGCTGGCAGCGTTAGGGCGTAGTGAACTTGAGCTGGGGCAGGCAACCGAAGCTGAAGCCTTGTTGGCCCGGGCGATAAAAGCCGAACCTGCTAATGCGCAGTATCAATTCTGGTTTGGCAGAGCGAGTTGTGATAGCGCCCAACAAGCCAGTATGTTTAGTGCACTTGGTTATGCAAAGCGTTGTCGGAAAGCTTTTGAGCAAGCGGTGACTCTGGCACCTGCCGACACCGGATACCTCAAAGCATTGGGTAAGTATTATGCTCAGGCGCCGGGTATTGCCGGTGGTGACAAGGATCAGGCCTTGGCAATCGCAGCCAGGCTAGAGCAGCAAGATCCACTGCAAGGCCAGCTGTTAAAGCTGGAAGTATTATTCACTGCAGAGGACACGACAGCAGCCGAGCAGTTAGTTGAAAGCAGTGCGCTGTTGCAAAGCCGGCCTGAGCCCTACTTTATGCGCGGTATTCAACTGGCGCAAAGTCGTGATTACCCGGCAGCGATAGCTGAATTTAGCAAAGCCAGCGGGAAAGTCGTCGCCGATGATGATGGCAAACGCAACCGCCTGCTGGCGCTTTATCAACTCGGCCGGGCCAGTGTTATGGCGAAAGCGGAGTATCAACAGGGTATCGATGCATTAACCGAGTTTTTAGCAGATGGCAGCCTGCCGGATTTTAACGAATGGGCACAGTTCAGATTAAGCCAGTTATATCTGGCACAGGACGAGCGGCAAAAGGCAGAGGCTATTTTGACGCCATTACTAGCCAGCACTAATGATGACAACCTGAAATCTGAAATTAAAAAGGTACTTTAAACAAATGAAACCTGAGCCGCACCAAGGGAGGCAATGATGCCTGCTAAGCTTGGCGGTATTCATCACGTGGCAATTATTTGCAGCGACTATCCGCGCAGCAAAGCTTTTTATAGTCAGTTGCTGGGGCTGCAAATCATTGCCGAAAACTACCGGTCGGCACGTGACTCCTGGAAGCTTGATTTACAACTTGCTGACGGTAGCAGACTGGAGCTATTCAGTTTCCCCAACCCGCCTGCCAGGCCAAGTCAGCCTGAGGCACAAGGTTTACGCCATTTGGCTTTTAAAGTAGCGAACCTGGCTGACTATGTCGATTATTTAACAGCAAATGGCGTTAGGGTGGAACCGGTGCGCACTGATGAATACACAGGTAAAGCCTTTACCTTTTTTCAGGATCCTGATGGCCTGCCTTTAGAGCTATATCAGCAATAGCACAGGAGATTATATGGCGTTACAACTTATTCCACTTATTAAAGTGTTGGGGCCTTATCTGACAACTATTGCCACTACCGCTATCCCGGCATTTACCGCTAAACCTGCTGCAGCGCAAGCCGACCCTGTGCAGGCTCAGCAAATCAGTGAGTTGCAGCAGGCAGTGACCAAAAACGCCCAGTCATTACATACCCTGGCTGAGCAACTGCAAAAGGTGATAGCAATGGCGGAAGAGGCTTCTGCAGAGGCCGAGCGTCAAATCGCGACCTATAAATCCTTAGTTATTGGCAGCTCAGTTATTTCAGTTTTCGCAATTGCGATTGCTGCTATCAGTCTGCTAAGCTGAGCTCAACCGAAGCGGCTATGTCTCTGTTGCGTTAAGTGAGGAAGCCACCAGAGTAACAGGGGCCTCCCTGAGCAGGGTCAGCTGGCGCTGACCTGGGTTGGTTCTATATCTTCACTGGGGTAGCAGCCTAGTACTTTGACGAATTTAGTAATATTGTTCAGCTCCTCCAGCGCGCGGGTCATGGCGTAGTCTGCCAGATTGGCAAATACATCAACGTAAAACATCTCTTCCCATGGGTTGCCCGGAATTGGCCGTGATTCCAGCTTGGCCATACTGATACCATGTTGCTTCAACACTAGTAACGCTTCTACTAAGGCGCCCGGTTGCTGGCCGGTGTACATAATAAAAGTGGTTTTGGCCGGGATGGCTTTAGCAACGTTAACCGATTTACGTGCTACCACAATAAAGCGGCTGACATTGTCTTTCTGATTAGCTAGATCCCGTGCCAGTACCTCAAGCCCATACAGCTGGCCGCCTTCTTCCCCGCCAATAGCAATCACTGATGGATCTTGCAGTTGCTTTACTTTGGCAAAAGCTGCTGATGAACTGTCACAATAATCAATTTTTACGTTCGACAGCCCCAGTAAATATTGGCTGCACTGGGCAATAACCTGTGGGTGCGCACACACCTGACGCACTTTGCTAAGCTCTGCCCCCGGGATCCCCAGCAAACAATGGGCGATTGGGTGAGTCAGCTCGCCAACAATAGATAAGCGGGTATGCTGCAGTAAGTCGAATACCTCATTAATTGAGCCTGATGAGGTGTTTTCGATTGGCAGCAGGGCGTAATCTGCATGGCCGGTTTCAACTGCCTGGACAATTTCGTTAAAGCTGTCACAGCCAAGCTCAATAATCCGCTCGGCCCGGCGGGTAAAGTATTTCTGGGTTGCCCAATAGCTGTAAGAGCCTTGACCACCAAGAAAGGCAACCCGCACGCTGGGGCCGTTTTCGCCATTGAGCTGGCCCTGTACTTTGGCTTGTTGTTGCAGTACTGAGTCTTCAATAATCACATGATAAATGCGGGTAACATATTGGGCGTCAATCCCCAGTGCTTTGCCCTGGGCAATCAGCGACACCAGTAACTCTTGTTCGCGTTTTTGATCGCGAATGGGTTTATTCTGGCTCAGCTTCGCTTCGGCTACCGCCAGCGCCAGCTCGCGCCGTTTCGCCAGCAATTGCAGTAATTGCTGATCAGTGCTACTGATCGCCTGGCGAATATCGTCAAGTTCCATGGTGTTTCCTTTTATAAAACTGCAGTAAGCATCACAATAAATTGTTAAAAGTTCCGTGCAAAAAAAAACCTCCCAGCGGGGGAGGTTTCTTGCCATTTGTGCGCGCACGGCCAGTTACCTCCCCTAAGGGGTGGTAAAGCTAAAAAAACCGAGAGCACGATTAGTAGTTTTCATAGTAAGCACCATAATCCGTCTGGATGGCCAAAGTCAAGCGTCAGGTACTAACCTTAACTGATATTTTTTCGGCCCGGGTAAAAACGGCAGCGCTACTTCATTTAACCAGTATTGATGATCGGCCCGGTAAAACGGCGATAATGGGTGGCCGGACTGGCCGGCAGGGATAGTCAGAATGCCATCCTGCTCCTGGCCGGGCGCAACAACCATCCGCTGTGACTGACCAAAAGATGGCAGTTGCACCCGTGGCATGTGGCGATCACCGGCAAATTCAGAAGCCGGCATATTCAACCAGTCACCAATCAGCGGAATAGCGCTACTTAGCGGATGGCGGATTTTTGCCTGATTCTGTTTACCCCAGCGGCTGTCTTGCAGGCTGCCGTGTTGTTGCTCCAGCTGCTGTTTACTGGCAAGTACGGCTTGCAACAGTAATTCTGACCAGCTACTGAACTTTGCTGGCAGGGTGTCAACCCGGCGAGCCTGCAGCATGGCCCAGGCAGGTGTTTCCAGCGAGAATTTCAAATTAGCGCTGCGGCTACCTTGTTGTTCAAGCAATGCAGACAAAGGTGTAAACAGTAGTTCTATGGTTTGCTGACGGAACTGCTGCACCAGGGTATAGCCGATATCATCAGTCTCAGCATAGCGGCCACTTTGGCTGAGCAACAAACGGTATTCTGCCAGCTGATGTTCGGCAGTAACTTCAGGTGTTAGCACATCCAGTAACAGTTGCTGCCACCGGCTTAAAAACAGCGCCCGGTTATCCAGCTGGATTTGATGTAATGCTTGTTCGTTTAGCTGGCCCTGGCTTAACAGGTTGTTGCGTATTTGCTGACCGCGGGCGCCTAAATCATAGCCACCATTGCCCAGTAAGCGATAGGCTTCGCCACCAACACTACGGGCATTAGCGGTCCACAATACGCCCGCTTCCGGGTTGTAAACCTGCGGATATTGCTCAGCACTAAGATTTGTTGACCAGAAATTACTGCCGTCGCTCCAATCCTGGGCAGTGTCCCAGTCACTTAATTGCCGGCTGGGTAAAGGGCCCAGTGGCGTCCAGCCAATATTGCCTTCTTTATCGGCTACCAACAGGTTTTGAGTCGGAATACCGGTGATCGCCCCCTGCGCCAGGGCTTGCTCTGCGTTCCTACTGGTTTCTAATTTAAGCAAATTGAAATTGACAGCATTATTGTCGTAAGCCACCCAACGCAAGGCAAAAGTGTGTTCGCCATAATTAATAAAAGGGCCCCACCGGGTTTCCTGCAACTGCAGCGGGTAATCTTCAGCGCCTTTGACTTTAATGGTCTCATAGTAATTTTGTAGCGGCTGCCAGCCTTGTTCAGTAAGATAAGCTTTACCATCTTCAGATAGCTGCAGTTTAATTAAATCGTGCCAGTCAGCGGTACTGTTGGTGAAGCCCCAGGCAATATGACCATTACTGCCTACCACAATAGCCGGCGCGCCTGCCAGGCTTAACCCTGTTACCTGCTGCCATTCGTTAGCATCGCGCCAGTTTAGCTGTACTTTATACCAGGTGCCGGGTGCTCTGATGGTTAAATGCATATCATTTGCCACTATTGCTTTACCATGACTGGTTAGCCGGCCCATTACCGCCATATTATTACTACCTAAATCAGCACTGTCTTTCGGGGTGCACTCAATGCATGAATCGGCGGCGCGCAATACATCCGGGTAAGGGGTGTCTGGCAGGCTTACCGGAGTCACTTCTGAGTTATCGATTGCAGCCTGCCAATCGCTGCTGTGTTGTTGTAAAAACTGAAACCACGGCTCAGGTATGGCCTGGCGTAATACGGTCATTGCATATTCATCCCGGCCCATCTTCCCTTGTAATTCCAGATACATATTATAAATAACCAGAATTGAATCGGATTCCTGCCATGGCATGGGGTTAGCACCCAGCAAATGATATTCAAAAGGCACTGAAGCCAGAGATGCCAGGCCATCATTTACCCCACGGCTGTATGCACTGAGGATCTGCAAGTCTGCTGCGGCAAGCTCTGT
This sequence comes from Arsukibacterium perlucidum DSM 18276, assembly GCF_000382165.1. GTDB lineage: Bacteria > Pseudomonadota > Gammaproteobacteria > Enterobacterales > Alteromonadaceae > Alishewanella > Alishewanella perlucidum. The sequence goes on from NZ_KB907706.1 coordinate 41,971, forward strand.
CAGAGTGGTTGCTGCCCGTTCAGCAAAGCGGTGACGGCGTCGTTGAATATCGGTGGCCAGCGCCCGCTCACCAAACAGCTCGGCCAGCGTGCCTGCTGCGCTGCGCCTGGCCAGGTCCATTTGGAAAAACCGTTCCTGGGCATGCGCAAAGCCCATACCATAAGCTGCATCATTGCGATCGGCAGCGGTTATACTCAGGTAGCCTAGGGCATCGCGGTCAAGATTAACCGGGTTAGCAACGGCCGCCCGGTATTCGCCCTGATACTGCGGTAAACTTAACCTGAGCCAGAAGTAGCCGGCTACTGCTACTCCAAAAATAATTACCACAATTGTCAGGAGTAGCCATTTAATTCCTTTCATCATCTTGATCCGCTATCATAAAATCAAAAAGTTAGCATAGCAGGAGCAGTCGAGATGGCGCAAAAAATAAAAGTATGGGATGGCGCAGTCAGGTTTTTCCACTGGGCGATGGTAATGTTAGTGGCCGGCTTGTGGTACAGCGGCAGTGAGGGTTACATCGCGTTGCATCAACTGCTGGCCTATAGCCTGGCGTCGTTGTTGATTGCGCGTGTCGGCTGGGGTATCTGGGGCAGTCAGACCGCCAGGTTCAGTCAGTTTGCCGCCAGCCCGCAAGCAGCCATTAAATACCTGGGTAATACCCGCCCGGTGGCAGGCCATAATCCGGCGTCTTCTTATATGATATTCACCTTGTTAAGTTTATTGTTACTGCAAATTATCAGCGGTCTGGCGACTTTTGATAACAGCTATATGAGCGACGGCCCGCTGGTCGCTGCACTGCCTGCCCGCTGGGTTGATTTGGCTTCCGCTATCCACTCATTAAATATCGATATTATTCTGGCGCTGGTTGCAGTGCATATTGGCTTTGCGCTGTGGCATAGCTGGCGCCATGACAATGTCATTAAAACGCTGATTACCGGTAATTCAAAGATCTCAGATGCGCCACAGCCGCGTTTACGCAATAGCTGGAGCTTTTTTGTGATGCTGGCAGTGTTGTTACTGGTAATGTATTACTGGCAGGGCAGGGCGTTACTGGCGCTGCTGTAACGACAGCGCCTTGCAGATTAATACTAATTTTTGTAATTATCATGGCAGGCTTTGCAATTGCGGGCAAAGTTGCCAAATGCCTGTCGTACTTCATTTTTATCACCTGTTTGCGCTGCAGCTTGTAAGGTGCTGGCATCAGCAGCCAGTTTTTCGCCACGCTCCAGAAAATCGTCCAGATTATTCCAGATATCTGCTTTGGCATCGCCACCACCCTGCTCGGTGCCGGCAACCTGAAAGGCTTCCCACGGTAAGGTGGTTACCAGCACTAAGGCATCAGCGCGTTTTTGTACCCTGGAAGCATCATAAGTCACCTCACCTTTGATCATTTGATTGATATCACCCATATTATGACGAATAAGCTGAAACGCAGCCTGGCGGTACTTGACGGCATCTTCAGCATCAGTAAAGGCGGTTGCCGCGGTTGACGGCGCAGAAATAACTAGGGCAGCGAGGCTGGCAAGTATGGCTTTTTTCATTTGTTCATTCTCTTTTGTTGGTTTTGCATGCAATAATGTTAAGGTAATTATAATAGTACTCGGCTAAAGTCTGTTGTACCAGACTGAATTTACTATAACAATAGCAAGGTCGCTTCATTGAAGGATGTAAACTCTAAACCAACAGGGATGAACTCGCTGGGGCTAAAGTTCTCAGTTGTTGTATTTATTGCCATTTCAGTGGCAGGGTTGGTGTTTGCTTATGCAGTGCTATGGTTGCAAGAGCAAGCCCTGTCAGATCAACAACTGGCCGCAGTGCAACGAACTGCGAAGAATTATGCTAAGCATTTAGATACGCAACTGGATGAGAAAGAGAAGGCTGCTATATTAGCAAGTCAGGTTATCAGTCGTTATTTATCTGAGCAAAGCCGCGTTACCGGCAGTATTCCCCGCCCGGGCAGTGATAACATTATTCGGCAGCAAGACAGTTTTTCGGCTGCGGTAATACCCGCTGCTAACCTCAGTGCCAGTAGCTCTGCGCTGTTTAGCCATAGCCAGATTTTGTGGCAGCAGTTATCGCCAGTAATGCTGCAGGAGTTCTCCAGTTTTTACTTTGTCAGTACCCAACAGTTTATCCGGGTTGCCCCTGCCGATCTGTTGCAACAGTTTAGTCCGCAGCATGATCTAACGGTTGATTTATATTTTCAGGAGGCTACTCCTGAGAATAACCCTGCCAAATTACCCCGCTGGACGCCAGTTTATTATCATCCTGTCTGGCAAGAGTGGGTGATCAGTATTATTGTGCCGGTATACGTAAAGGAGCAGTTTATTGGGGTAAGTGTTGTTGATTTAGACTTAACTGAAATAACCGGTAATATCAGCAATATTGGATACTGGAACCGCCACACTCAAACTTTACTGTTTGACGCTGCCGGTAAAGCAATTAAAACCCCTGTCATCGTTACAAATAAACTGGTTGCGGCAAATGCTATCTACCCTGGGGAAGAGATAAAGGAGCCTGCGTTACGCGCTTATATATCGCATACATTGTAGTCAGATAAGGCGGGCGCAACTGATAAAAGCAAATACTTGTTTGCAGCGGCTCCTCTGAAACATCTGAACTGGCACGCCGCCGTTTACCTGGACAAAGCACAGGTAATGACTGCCCTTAAACAATTTCGGGGGCGTTTGGTTTTGATCTTCATCGCTGTTGCCATCGCTCTGGCCGCATTGCTGCATCTTGTTAGCTATCAGTTTGTGTTAAAACGTTTAAACCGGTTATCCGGTGCGGTGGTTAAACTTAGCCGGGGTGATATTCAACAAGTTAGTTTAGATAACAAAAAAGATGAGATTGGCTTGTTAAACCGGGCGTTTACCGGGATGTCAGCAGAAATTGCCCAGCTGGTAACAGGGCTGAATGCCCGGATAGCAGAAAAAGAACAAGCCGAGCGGGCAGCCCGCAAGTTAAGTAAAGCTGTGTCGTTTTCAAGCTCTGGTATTTTGTTAACCGATCAACACCTTACTATTGAATATCTAAACCCGTTTCTGACAGATTTACTTGGCTGTGAAGAACGTAATGTGGTTGAGCAGCCATTGAATATTCTGCTGGCGGATGAGATGCAGCAGTTAAGTGCCGAGATCACGCAAACTTTACATGAACGCCAGCACTGGCGAGGTGATATTTTACTGCAGCATCAAAAGTTACCCGCCAGGCAATTCTGGGTGTCGCTGGCGATTGCACCTATTCGGGACGACATTGGTACTTTATTAAACTATGTTTGTGCCATGCAGGATATTTCCTTTATAAAGCAAAGCCAGAAGCAAATGGAGCATCTGGCCTATTACGATATTCTGACCGGACTGGCCAACCGAAGTTATTTTAGAGATCAGCTACGTAAAGCTATTGCGATGGCGCATCGCGGTTACTACAACTTTGCCTTGTTGTATTTTGATTTGGACGAGTTTAAACGGATTAACGATACGCTGGGACATGATGCGGGTGATGAGCTGCTAAAAGAAGTTGCCAGACGGCTAAAGTCGCGCTTGCGGGAGGAAGACACCATCGCAAGGTTAGGTGGCGATGAATTCGCAGTAATTTTAAGTGGCATCAAAGACCGGCATCAGGCATCAGTTATTGCCGGTAACCTGCAGCAGGCGTTTCACGAGCCGGTTAAGCTAGGACACCATGAAGTGGCAATTAGTGCCAGTATTGGTATCACGGTGGCACCAGAGGACGCCTCTGAAGAAGAACTTTTGCTAAAACATGCAGATCTGGCGATGTATGAAGCCAAAGCGCGTGGCAAAAATACCTTTCACTTTTTCAGTCAGGATTTAAATGATGCTGCCAACGAACGTTTGCAAATTGAGAACCAATTGCGGGAAGCTATCCGCGAAAAGCAGTTTTTACTGTATTTTCAACCTAAAGTGGATATTCGTACTGAGATAATTACCGGCTATGAAACTCTGATCCGCTGGCTGCGTCCCGACAATACCCTGGTGCCACCAGCCAAGTTTATCCCGGTAGCGGAAAGTACCGGCCTTATTGTGCAGATAGGCGAATGGATAATCTGGGAGGCCTGCCGTTTTCTGGCCCGCCAGCAAAGCCGGGGTTATGATGTAACCTTGTCGATTAACTTATCGGTTCGCCAGTTTAATGATCAGGATTTGCCATCGATTGTTGAGCGCATTTTAAAGCGCACAGGTATAAAACCGCGGGCAGTGATCTTTGAAATTACCGAAAGTATGCTGATGGGTGACACGGATGCGGCTATTAACCAGTTAAATCAGTTGAAACGCCTCGGTGTGTCTTTATCTATTGACGACTTTGGTACAGGCTATTCATCATTGAGTTATTTAAAACGCTTTCCGGTTGATGAACTGAAAATAGACCGTTCTTTTGTGAAAGATATCCCCCAGGATCGGAACGATATGGATATCGTCGCGGCTATTATTGCCATGGCCCAGAAAATGAATCTGCGGGTAGTGGCAGAAGGGGTGGAAACAGCTCAGCAAGTTGAGTTTTTGCGCAATAATGGCTGCTTTGAAGTACAAGGCTATTTTTACAGCATGCCATTAGCGGAGCAGGAGCTTAACCAGCTTACTTACACAGTTAATACCTAAAACAATTAATATCTACAATAGAATAAACTCAGGAAACGACTATGACACCAGCTCGCCTGTCCATGTTCAGCATGGCTCTGCTTGGTGCTTTTTGCACAGGTAGTATTGCCGACCAGACTTCACCGCAACTGGGGATCCGCGATAAAACGCCGAACCGGGTTGCCCTAATTAACGCCACCGTAATATCAGAGCCGGGCAAAACCCTGCCATCGGCCATGGTGCTAATTCGCGACGGAAAGATTGAAAGCGTCAGTAGTACTATTAAGGTGCCTGACGGTTATCAGACTGTCGACTTAAATGGCTACTATCTTTATCCGGGATTTATCGAACCCTACAGTCAGTATGGAGTGCCAGAGGCAGGCAAAGCTGAAGGATTCAGTTTTGGTGGTAAACCGGTTTATGAAAACGAACGGGTTGGCGGCAATGCTGCTAATGGCGCCATCCATGCGCAGCAGCGCTGGGTAGATAAGTTTAAGCCAGATGCCAAAGCGGCTGAAGAGCTGCTGAAGCAGGGATTTACCTCGGTCCAGACAGCACGCCATGACGGTATTTTTCGGGGCACTGGTTTTGTTGCCTCGTTGGCTCAGGGCCTGCCAAATGATCTGGTAATAAAAGCTGATAGCCAGCAGTTTATGTCTTTTAGTAAAGGCAGCTCCAACCAAAGCTACCCGTCCTCGTTGATGGGCAGCATCGCGCTTATTCGCCAGACCTTTGCTGATGCAAACTGGTATCAGGCGGCGCAAACTAAGCTGGATTTCCGTTTTGTCAGCGGTGGTGTTGAATATAATGCTGCGCTGGCAAGTGTGGCTAATGCACCGAAACTTGGGGTGTTGTTTGATACCAGCGATGAGCGGGCATTTTTAAGAGCTGACAAACTGCTGGCAGAATTTAATATCAGCAATGCTGCTATTTTAGGTTCAGGCCATGAATATAATCGTCTGGCTGAAGTGAAAGCCAGCGGTCGGACCCTGGTATTGCCGTTGAGTTTTCCGGCTGCACCAGAGGTGACGTTGCCGGACCAGCATATCGACGTTAGTCTGGCCGATTTAAGGCATTGGGAACGGGCTCCTGCTAATCCGGCTGCGCTTGCAGAAGCAGGAGTACGTTTTGCCCTGACCAGCCACGGCCTGAAGAAAAAAGAAGATTTTATACCTAATCTGCGCAAAGCGGTGCGCTATGGTCTGAGTCAGCAGCAGGCGTTAGCTGCGTTAACAACTATACCCGCCAGCATGTTAGGGCTGGATCAACAACTGGGTAAAATTGCCAGTGGTTATCAGGCCGATATCGTGGTTAGCCGTGGTGATTTGTTTAGTGAGGGTGAAATAGTTGCCACCTGGTTGCGTGGTCAGTTACAGGAATTTACTCCGCTTACCGCCCCACAGTTTGCCGGTAACTATCAGCTGAATGTTGCCGGAAACAGCTTTGAACTGAGCCTGAAAGGCCATGCCCCGAAATTAAAGGGTGAGCTTAAGCTGGCTGAAGAAAAAGTGGAATTAGAGCATGTGGTGACCCAGGGCCAGAATGTGCAATTCAGTGCACCGCTACAAAAGTTAACGGGTACCACTGAAGTTGCCCAGTTCAGCGGTGTATTACGCGGCACAATGCTAACCGGCCGCTGGCAACAAGCTGATGGCAGCTCGCTGGCAGTAAACGCTGAACGGACTGCAGCGCCAACTGTTGAAGATGAGGCTGAAAAGATGCCGGCGCAGATGGTATCAAAGCTGACTTATCCAAACCGGGCTTTTGGCCGGGCTAGCTTGCCGGCGCAGCAAAACCTGCATATTAAAAATGCCACCTTGTGGACAGCAACTGCACAAGGGGTGCTGCAAAACACCGATATTATCGTTCGCGATGGCAAAATAAGCCTGATTGGCCAACAGCTCAACACGCCGCGAGGCTATGCTGTTATTGATGCTGAGGGAATGCATGTCACACCAGGCATTATTGATGAGCACTCCCATATCGCTACCGAGCAGGGTGTTAATGAGGGCAGCCATGCCAATACCGCTGAAGTTCGGATTGGCGATGTTGTTAACCCGGATGACATCAATATCTATCGCGGTTTGGCCGGCGGCGTAACCACAGTGCAACTGCTGCACGGTAGTGCTAACCCAATCGGCGGTCAGGCTCAGATCATCAGCTTGCGTTGGGGAGAGTCGGCAGCAGGTATGAAATTTGCCGGTGCCCCGGCTAGCATCAAGTTTGCGCTGGGAGAAAACGTTAAACAATCGAACTGGGGAGATGAGTTTACCAGCCGTTACCCGCAGAGCCGGATTGGGGTAGATACCTTTATCCGCGATAACTTTCAGGCAGCAAAAGAATATCAGGCCAGCTGGCAGGCCTATAACAAGTTGTCAAAGCGCCAGCAAGCTCAGGTACAGGCACCACGGCGTGATTACCAGTTAGATACGTTGGTCGAAATTATCGAAGGCAACAGGCATATCCATACTCACTCCTATGTTGCTTCTGAAATTCTAATGCTGATTGAAGTTGCTGAGGAGATGGGCTTTAACATTCAAACCTTTACTCATATCCTGGAGGGTTACAAAGTTGCCAGCGAAATGCAGAAGCACGGTGCCAGTGTGTCGACCTTTGCCGATTGGTGGGGCTTTAAAATGGAAGTAAATGACGCCATTCCGACCAATACCTGCCTGATGCACGAACAAGGGCTGTTAGTCAGTGTAAACTCAGATGATCCGGGTTTGCTGCGCCGGCTTAATCAAGAAGCTGCTAAATCACCCATGTATTGTGGTATGGATGAGCATGAAGCCTTGAAGATGGTCACCATTAACCCGGCCAAACAGCTGAAAATTGATGACAAAGTAGGATCGCTGGCCGAAGGTAAGCAGGCCGATCTGGTGTTGTGGGATGGTCATCCGTTATCGGTTTATGCGCAGGTGCAACAAACCTGGATAGCGGGCGCCCGTTATTTTGACCGTAGCGAAGATTTAGCATTGCGCGCAACTCAGGATACAGAGAAACAGCAGCTAATCCAAAAAGTGCTGACTGCAGGCGATTCAGCTCGCGCCGGCGTTGAAAATGGTTACAAACAGGACGACCCGATTTGGCACTGCGAAGACAATGCCGACTGGTTAAAACTACGCTTTGGCCAACACGCTGACCATGTCGGCCATGCTCATACTACTAGCCATCAGCATCTGCAGCACTAGGGAGCAGCGATAGTAATGAAAAAATTAACTAAAACTTTAATGCTGGCAACAGCACTGACATCGGCTGCTGCTGTGGCAGTAAACCCGATTCCTGGCAGCAAACAGCAACAACCGTTACTGCTGCAAAATGCCACGGTGCATAGCGTAAGCTCAGCCCCGGTCAGACAGGATGTATTAGTGGTAGACGGCAAAATTGCTGCCATGGGCGCTAATTTAGCGGTTCCCGCTGATGCACAGCAACTGGATTTAACCGGCAAGCATTTGTACCCGGGTTTAATTGCGCTGATTAACCAGTTGGGCTTAATTGAAGTAGAAGCTGTACGCGCCACCCGGGATGAGCGGGAAACCAGTTCTACCAACCCCGATTTGCAAGTGCAGGTTGCCTATAACGCAGATTCAGTCGTGATCCCGACCATTCGTAGTAATGGGTTTAGTCATAGCCTGATTTACCCGGATGGTACCATGCTAACCGGGCGTTCGGCGTTGATGCAGCTGGATGCCTGGAACTGGCAGGATGCCACAGTGCAAGCCAATGTTGGGTTACATGTTAACTGGCCACGAATGAGTGTCCAGAATGGCTGGTGGGTGCGCGACAGTGCTGAAAAGCAACGGGAAAATCAACAAAAGCAATTAAATGAATTGCACCAGTATTTTGAGCAGGCGCATGCTTATTATCTGGCCGAAAAAGCAGGTTTAAACCGTGGCAAAGACTCGCGCTGGCATGCCATGCTGGAATTTTTTGGCGGTGAATTGCCGTTGTTTGTGCATGCCGATGACCCGCGGCAAATTCGCCAGGCAATACTGTTGGCAGAAAAGTATCAGGTGCGGCTGGTGATTGTCGGCGGCCGCGACAGCTGGCGTTTAGCTGATGAACTCGCTCAGGCAAAAGTTGATGTGATTTACACCGCACCTTTTGGTCTGCCAACCCGCGGCGATGAAGCTTATGATCAGGCGTTCTCTGTGCCGGGTTTATTACGCGAGGCCGGGGTACGGCTAGCCCTGTCATTAGATGGTTTCTGGGATACCCGTAATCTGGTGTTTGCTGCCGGCCACGTAACCCGCTATGGCCTGAGCAGTGAAGATGCCTTACGTGCGTTAACACTGGATGCGGCAGCTATTGCCGGCGTAGCAGACCGGCTGGGCAGCATTGAGGTCGGTAAAAGTGCCAGCTTAGTGGTGTCTGATGGTGATATTTTTGATTATCGCGGCCATAAAATTGAACATTTATGGATTGATGGTCGTAAAGTTGATCTGAATAACCACCATAAACAACTGCACGAGCGGTTTAAGCAGCGTTATAACAACTCAGAGTAAAATTACTCAGTAACAGTGCCAGTGGGTTCGACTATATCTGTCCTTTAAAGGATGCGTCGAACCGGAGTGCCCACGCCGACACGCCGTAAACCCATCCATGGGGGCTCGTTTCCGCCCGTCCAGGGCTTCAACGGTCGGCTTAGGGCAATCCGGTCCTCGCTCTAACCAGATGGTAGTCGTCATTGGTATTTTTCATTTGGAGAATCCATGTTGTATAAATTAACCAGCGGCGTCATTTTGGCGCTGATACTAAGCGGCTGTTCTGTTAGTCATGAGCCTGAGCAGCAGCTAAGTGCCCGCCCGGCAGCCATCGAAGCCCATCTGCAGTTTCTGGCCAGTGATGAGCTGGAGGGGCGTGATACTGGTAGCCGTGGCCATCAAATCGCCTCCAATTATATTGCCAGCCAGTTTCAGGCACTGGGTTTAACCCCGGCCGGGGATAACAACAGTTATTTTCAGCAGGTACCTTTGCGCTCAGCCCGGCTGCAGCAGGAAAGCGTTAAGCTTAGCTTTCGCCGTGGCGAAAAAGAATGGCAGCTTAGTTATCCACAGCAATTTTTCAGTGGCGCTTCGCTTGGCCAGCCAGAGTTAGCAGTTAATGCGTCTTTAGTGTTTGTTGGTTATGGGCTGGTATCAGAGGAATTTGGCTTAGATGATTATGCCGGGCTTGATGTTAATGGCAAAGTGGTCGTGCAGTTAGCCGGCTTGCCCGCGTCGCTACCCAGTGAAGAGCGGGCGTATCTGGGCAGCATAAAAGGCCAGCTGGCAGCCGAGCGCGGTGCCATCGGTGTTATTACTATCCACACACCACAACAGGAGAAAACCCGGCCTTATGCCAACAGCCTGTTGTATTTAAATACACCACGCTTGGCCTGGCTTAACTCTGAGGGCGAACCTGGCAATAGCAGCCGTTTACAGGCTGGTGCCTATCTGCACCCGGATGCTGCGGCCAGCTTATTTGAGCAGGAGCAACAGAGTCTGGCAGATATTTTCAGGATGCTTGAAGCCAACCAGCAGCCACATGGCTTCGTAATGAACAGCGAGGTTAGTTTAGGCTCCAACAGTAATCATCAGCAAATCAGCAGCCCAAATGTTATTGCAGTGCTTGAGGGGAGCGACCCTGTGCTACGCGACGAATATGTGGTGATAACGGCTCATTCTGACCATATTGGTTTTAGTAACGATCTGCGCTCTGAAGACAAAATTAATAATGGCGCCATGGATAATGCTGCCGGTATGGCTATTTTGTTGGAAACTGCGCGGATGTTCAGCGAGCTGGCGGTAAAGCCAAGGCGCTCAATCTTATTTGTGGTGGTTACCGCAGAGGAAAAAGGCTTATTGGGCGCGGATTATTTTGCTCATAACCCAACCCGGCCGCTGCAGAGCCTGGTAGCAAATGTTAATCTGGATATGCCGGTATTGTTATATCCTTTTGCTGATCTGATTGCCTTTGGTGCCAACCATTCCACCCTGGGCGAAGTTGTAGAAACGGCAGCCGGCAAAGAAGGTATCGCATTAAGTGCTGACCCAATGCCGGAACAGGCAATATTTACCCGCTCAGATCATTTTACCCTGGTAAAGCAAGGGGTGCCGGCAGTGTTTTTAATGACCGGTTTTACCTCAAAAGATCCAGAGCAGGACGGTGCGAAAATCTGGGGCAGCTTTTTTGCTAAGCATTATCACAAACCCTCAGATGATATTGCCCGCTTAACCGAAGAGTATGGTCCTATCCGCTATGATGCCGGTGCGGTATTTGCTGATATTAATTTTAATATTGCCCTGGATGTAGCTAATACAGCACAGCGGCCGTTATGGAAGGCCGACAGCTTTTTTAACAAAGTATTCGCTAAAGATTATAATCGCGAGTAGTTTTTTTGGTCGGGTAGCCAGAGCACTGGCTACCCGACTGTGCTACTGCTCCAGTAATTTAAACAGCAGTGCTTTCACCAGTTCGGGTTCAAAAGGTTTGTCACACATGGCATTAACGCCGGACTGGGCAATATTACTTAAATGGGTATCGTTGGCTTCGCTGGTTACCATTAATACCGGGATATGCGATTGCTGGCTGTTTTCACGAATATACTGGGTAAGCTCACGGCCATTTACTTCCGGCATGTTGTAGTCGGTTACTACCAGGTCAAACATCTGCTGTTTTAAAATCTCAATCGCTTGCTGGCCGTCTTCAGCTTCGGTCAGGTGTTGAATACCTAAATTGCTTAATACCCGTTTAATATGATTACGCGCCAACCTGCTGTCATCGACCACCAGTACCCGGATATCATGTACATCAAATAACGAGAGCTCCAGTTCGCTGGGGCTTAATAAATCGATGGCGGCGTTCAGTGCTTTCCCCAAATGGGCGGTAGTAAAAGGCTTGGGTAAAATAGCTATCACGCCGGATTGCTTAAATTCTTCCAGAGTGGCTTTGCGGGTCTCACTGGAAACCAACATAAACGGTATTTCAGCCAGTTTTGGGTTTTGCTTAATTTTATGCAGCAGATCCAGCGCGGTACCATCGGCAAAATGCAGGGCACAGGCAATTAAATCGGGTTGATGTTCGCTGAGTCGTAAAAAGGCACTGCTGACCGAGTTTGCCTCACTGATGTGCTGTACCTGTTCCTGCTTCAGGTGACGGCTGATTATTTTGCGCTGGGTATCTGAAGGCTCAACCAGCAGGATATGCAGATCTGAAGGTGACAATTGTTGCATAATAATTCCTATAGCTTTTGCTGACTACAGCACTCGCTGACTTAACCGCCAGCCCATTTTACGTTATAGCCTAACTGGTTTAGATGTTGTTCGATTAATTGCCGTTTGTCGGCCTGGATCTCAATCACACCATCCTTAACCGCGCCACCACAGGCGCATTTTTTCTTTAACACAGCGCACAATTCGGTAAGTTCGGTTGCGGGTTTTGCAATACCAGTGATGGTAAGCACTGTTTTGCCACCACGGCCTTTTTTTTCACGGCGCAGCCGCACCGCACCATCAGGATAAGCTGTACCGCCAGTTTCAGCGGGTTTGGCTTTTGCTACTTTACCTTGCTCCGTGCTGTAAACCAGGTTGTCCTGGCTATCATTTCCCGGGCTGTTATCACTGCGTCCAAGCTGTTGTTGCCAGTCGGTGAGGGAGATTTTCTGTGCCATAATTCTTACCATTACTGTTGGGAAAATCAACAATCTATCCAAAAAGAGCGGGTGGTTAGCTGGATGTTAGCGCCAGCTTACCGAGCGAAACGAATGCCAGCAAGTTTTTCTCTACCCGGCTTGGCTTTTTAAACGCTTCTGCTAAAATGGCGCGTATTTTTAGAAATCTGGATGGCTAAATTCGGGGTGTTATGCAAGCATTTGATTATTTACAACGCAGTGGCTTACTCGACCAGTATGGTGATGTCAGTATTGATATAGAACGTCACAGGCTGGCCCTGAACGATTATCTGCAAACAGCAACGTGCAAGGTGCAGTGGCAATTCCCGGTGCCAGAGCTTGGCGAGGGCGGAACCTGTAGTTTGTTTGGTCAGCTTGCCGCGGAGCCCTATTCATTATTACCGATTTTAGGTGGCCAGACCCCGGCCAACCAGCTTGCCCTGAGCAAGCTCAGTGCTATTGCCAGCTATTACCAACAACACAGTGGTCAGGACTGGTTTGGCATTTATCAGGCACGAAGCAACCCTGATGGTGAGCCGGTACTGGTAAAGCTGGCTTATTACGGCGCAGCGTCGCGGGCTGAGTTTCCACTTAACAGCGAGTTTGCCAAAATCAGCAATAACAGTACTGTCGGTTTGTCCGGCAAGGCCAGAGTGATCAACAGTGTGGCCGATTATCTGGCGGCGGGCGGTGAGTATTACACCTGTGATCCCAAAGTTCAGGCCGAAGCCTGTTTGCCTCTGTTTGAGCAATCAGGCAAAATAGCCGGTATTGTCGATGCCGAGCATTTTCAGCAAGCCATTTTTACTCCTGCGGCCATGGCGTTACTGGTAGCGGTATGTTTGGCAGTGCCGGACTATTTACCACAAGTAAGTTACCATAAGTAAGTTACCATAATAAGTTACCCTAGCAAGTAAGCGAATTGCTTACTTTTATTGAACATTTTAACCAGGTAGAACCTTATGTTTTCTCAGTTAAAGACGGTTGCCACTGATCCTATTCTGGGCCTGATGGCCGAATACAAAGCAGATCCTAACCCGAACAAGGTTGATTTAGGGGTAGGAGTGTATAAAGACGAGCAGGGCCATACCGCGGTACTTAAATGTGTAAAAGAAGCCGAAGCACTGCGTTTAAAACAGGAAGACAGTAAAACTTATATCGGTATGGCTGGCGATCTGACATTTAACAGCCATATTGAAAAGCTGGCATTTGGCCCGGCGCATCAGGTATTGCTGGCAAACCGGGTTACTACGGCCCACACCCCTGGTGGCACTGGCGCCCTGCGGGTTGCGGCTGAATTTATTAAAAGAGCTAACCCTGACGCCACCATTTGGGTTACCACTCCTACCTGGGCCAATCATATTTCATTGTTTCAGGCAGCAGGTTTAAAGGTTAAAGAGTACGCCTATTACGACTACAGCACTAAAGGCCTGCAAACCGAGCAGATGTTTGCTGATCTGAATAAGATCCCCGCTGGTGATGTAGTGCTGGTGCATGCTTGCTGCCATAACCCCAGCGGGATGGATTTAAATTTTGAGCAATGGCAACGCTTTACCGCCATTGCTAAAGAGCGTGGCTTTACACCATTGGTTGATATGGCCTATCAGGGTTTCGGTAGCGGTTTGGATGAAGATGCGGCCGGCCTGCGTTATCTGGCTGATAACGTACCAGAGCTGCTGTTGTGCAGCTCCTGCTCCAAGAACTTTGGTTTGTATCGTGAGCGGATTGGCGCGGTCAGTATAGTGGCAGAAGACAGCAAAGTTGCTGATATTGCCCGGGTTAATCTGTTAAGTGTGGTGCGGAGTATTTATTCAATGCCTCCGGCGCACGGCGCTATAATTGTCAGCCATATTCTGGATAGTCAGGAGCTGACTGCATTATGGCATCAGGAACTGGCCGAGATGCGTAACCGGATTAACGATTACCGCCAGTTAATCATTGATAAACTGGCTGCTGAAGGTGTCACAGATGACTTCAGCTTTATCACCCGTCAACATGGTATGTTCAGCTTCCTGGGTATTACTAAAGCACAAATCGACCGCTTAAAAGCCGAATTCAGTATTTATATGGTCGGTTCCAGCCGGGTGAGTATTGCCGGCTTAAACCACAGCAATATTGACTACTTTGCCAAGTCAGTTGCCACCGTATTGAAAGGCTGATTATACTTTCTAATTAAAAACCTGAATAAAATCGCCAGCTTTAAGCCGCAAGCTGGCGGTTTTTTTTATTTCATCAGGCTGCTAAAAAGTTGCCGGAACTTAGCCATCTTCGGCGCGATAATAAACTGGCAGTAACCCTGCTGTGGATTTTGCAAAAAGTAGCCCTGATGATAGTCCTCTGCCTGATAAAAGGTTGTCACTGGGCTAAGTTCTGTCACAATCGGCTGGTCAAACAGTTGCTCTGTGGTTAGCTGTTTGATGATGTCACGGGCAGTTGCTGCCTGTTGTTCACTATGGAAAAACAACACAGAGCGATACTGAGTACCAACATCGTTACCCTGGCGGTTAAGCTGGGTAGGGTCGTGCAGGGCAAAAAACACCTGGCACAGCTGCTCAAAACTAATTTGATCAGGATTGAAATGCACCTGAACTACTTCGGCATGGCCAGTGGTGCCGGTGCAGATACTGCGGTAATCGGGATTGTCAGTATGCCCGCCCATATAGCCGCTTACTGCCCGTTCCACACCTTGAAGCTGGTTCAGCGCCGATTCCAGACACCAGAAGCATCCTGCGCCAAAAGTGGCAATTTCGCTGCTCATTTTTACTCCGCTATTGTTTTGTAAAGAGTTTTGTAAAGAGTTTGATAACGATTTATATAAAGAGCCTGATAGCAATTTTGATGGTCAATTTACAGATCGGTAACTTATAGCATAACGTATCAAATGCCAACGAGGTTTACTAATCAAGGAAGTATTTATGACAGTGGCAGTAATCGGTGCCGGCATGGCAGGTGCTGCAGCGGCTAATACCCTCAGCAAGGCCGGTTTACAAGTGGAAGTGTTTGATAAAGGCCGGGCTGCGGGCGGCAGAATGAGCTCTAAGCGCATTGCCGACGGCTATCTTGATTTGGGTGCCCAATACTTTACGGCACGCAATGAGTCTTTTAGCCAGCAGGTAAGTCAATGGCTGGAGTCGGGCGCTGTCTGCTACTGGCCGGCAGTCTGTTATCGCTTTGAACATGGACAAATGACCGCGTCGGTTGATAAAACCGCCCGCTTTATCGGTGCTCCATCCATGCAAACGCCGGTAAAGGCATTGCTGGCAACGCTGACAAATCACTTTGATTGCCGGGTTAGCCGCTTACGCTTTGTTACAAACAGTAGCAACGGCCAGAAAAATGGCTGGTACCTGTTCGACCAGCACAACAACCGCTTTGGCCCCTATCAGGCACTGATATTAGCGATGCCGCCAGTCCAGTTACAAACCTTGCTGGTAACTGCCTGTCAGCCTGATGAGCCCGGATATAGCGAACTGCAACAATTATCAGCACAAATACAACCGCAGGCCTTGTTGCCATGCTGGGCGGTAAGTTTAGAGTTGGCAAAGCCGCTGCAGACAGCAGCCGATGCAGTTTTCGTAAAGGAGGGGAATGTTAGCTGGCTGGCCCGGCAGAACAGCAAGCCGGGCAGAGGAAATACTGTTGACAACTGGTTGGTGCATTTTAGTCCGCAGTGTTCCGCCTTGCATCTTCAGGCAGAGCCTGCACAATTAATTGCGTTGGCAAAAGCGGAACTGGAACTGATTTTCGGGCAGGGGATTGATGTGACTGATGCCCTGACCCATCGCTGGTTATATGCCCAGATTAATCCCGCTGCAGAGCAGGTTCTCGTTGAGTACAGTGCCGGCTTAAAACTGGCTATTGCTGGCGACTGGCTATTAGGTGGCAGGGTAGAGAACGCCTGGTTAAGTGGGGTTGCGGCGGCAAAAGGAGTGCTAGCTGATGTCTGAGCAAATTCTGATTATTGGTGCTGGTAGCGGTATTGGTTATGGCCTGGTGCAGCATTATCTGCAACAGGGTAAAGCAGTGCAGGCTATTAGCCGCAATGCATGCCCGGCCGCATTGTTACAGACCAAAGTAAACTGGCTGCAGCTTGACGTTGCTGCAGCTGACGCTGCGGAGGATGCCGCAGAAGCTGCGATTAATAAAATTGTGGCACAGGCCGTTACCGCAAAGCCCACTACCATTTTCATTTGTCACGGTTGGCTGCATGATAATCAGCATGGCCCTGAGAAAACCCTGCGTCAGCTAACTGCCGCTCAAATGCACAAAAGCTTTGCTGTCAATGTATTGCAGCCAGCAATGTACTTAAAAGCATTGTTTGGCTATTTGACTAAGCAGCCACAGGTTAAAGTGCTGGTGCTAAGTGCCAAAGTAGGCAGTATCAGCGACAATCAGTTGGGTGGCTGGTACAGTTACCGCTTAAGTAAAGCGGCAGTGAATATGCTGGTCAAGACCAGCAGTATAGAGCTTGGCAGGTATAATAAAACAGCAGCGCTGGTAAGCCTGCACCCCGGCACTACAGATACAGCACTCTCTGCGCCTTTTCAGACAAATCTTCCTTCCGGTCAACTACAAACTGCCACTGCTACCGCTGAACGGCTGGCAGCAGTGGCGTCGGGGTTAAATCCCGAGCTCAGCGGCAAGCTACTGAACTGGGATGGCACCGTGTTACCCTTTTAGGGTTAACGATCTTATTTGAACTGGCTAGCTACTTAGGTATTACTTCATCAGCAGCATGCTCGTCCGGGGCTTGCTGCTCCAGGCGTTCCAGCTCCCGGCTGAGTGCTCTGGGTGAGCCTGTATTTCTTGCTATTGCAATATACGTTACCGGCACGACATACAGAGTCAATAAGGTTGCCAAGGCTACCCCGCAGAAGATGACCATACCTATTACCATCCGGCTTTCAGAGCCAGGACCGGAAGCCATGATCAGCGGCAAGCTGCTCATAATGGTGGTAAAACACGTCATAGTAATGGGGCGTAGCCGTTGGATGGCAGCGCGGCGCACTGAGTCTTCAAACGCCACGCCGGCATCACGCAACTGGTTGGCGAACTCGACTATCAGAATACCGTTCTTCGCGACCAGCCCTATCAGCATTACCAACCCAATCTGGCTGTAGATATTTAACGACATATCAAAAAAGTACAGACCAGAGAGCGCGCCCACCAGCCCCAGCGGCACGGTGATCATAATCACCAATGGGTGAATAAAACTTTCAAACTGGGCTGCTAATACCAGATAGGTAATAACCAGCGCCAGTAAAAAGACCAATAAGGTTGACTCGCCACTTTCCTGAAACAGTTGCGACTCGCCTTTGTAATCTATGCCCACAGTGTCCTGAATTTCAGTTTGTACTATCGTTTCCAGATACTCCAGGGCC
The DNA here is from genome assembly GCF_000382165.1 of Arsukibacterium perlucidum DSM 18276. Lineage (GTDB taxonomy): Bacteria > Pseudomonadota > Gammaproteobacteria > Enterobacterales > Alteromonadaceae > Alishewanella > Alishewanella perlucidum. The sequence continues at coordinate 59,601 of NZ_KB907706.1, forward strand.
TCGCCCAGGCTGTAGCCCGGTGCCAGGCTGGCTGAAATAGTAATAGATCGCATCCGGTTATAGCGGTTCAGTGCGGCAGAGGTGGCCTCTTCCCGCAGCGTAACCAGGTTATCCAATGGAATTAACTGGCCGGTACTGTCGGAGCGGATAAACACATCTTTTATCGATCCTGGTGCCTGGAAATCGTCGTCCCAGCCTTCCAGAATGACGTCATATTCACGGCCGCGGTCTAAGAAAGTGGTTACCCGGCGACCACCCAGCATGGCTTCCAGTGCCCGGCCAATTGCGCCAACTGAAATCCCCAGATCACCGGCGCGCTCGGTGTTAATTTCCACCAGTACCTGCGGTACCGTCTCCTTGTAGTCGTGGTCCAGCATCAGCAGATTACGGTTTTCACTGGCTTTGCTAATTACGGTATCGCGCCAACGGGCCAGCTCTTCATAAGTGTTGCCCTGTAATACAAACTGTACCGGCCGGCTGCTACCGCCGCCACCGCCCAGACCACTGCGCATAAAGGTAAATGCCCGCACATCAGGCAGGGCGTTAATCTTAGCGGCAACCTCTGGCATCAGTTCGGCGGTGCGTCTTTTACCATTATTCCAGTTTTCAGCGCCTACAATGGCAATACCGCCACTGCCGCCCCAGCCGGGAACCCGCAGCAGTAGCCGGTTAAATTCGCCGTTTTCGTAGTAGGGCATCAGGATATCTTCAATCAACCGCATATTACGGCTGTTACTCTGATAACTTGCGCCTTCAGCAGGCGACATTGAAATAAAGAAGGTGCCGCGGTCTTCCGTTGGCGCCAGTTCAGAGGGCAGCATTTTCACCAGCTGATAGCTGGCTGCAAAACATAACACTACTACCACTAATACCGGCCAGCGGGTTTGGGTAACCACATCCAGTTGCTTGCGATAACCATTTTCCAGTTTGGCAAAACCACGATGCAGAGCCTGACCCATTTTGGATTCACGTTTGCGATGCTGTAGCAACTTACTGCAAAGCATCGGTGACAGGGTAAGAGCGGTGACGCTGGAGAAGGCCACGGCTGCGGCGATAGCCAGCGCAAATTCAGTAAACAGTTTTCCCAGCTGGCCCTGCATAAACACCAGTGGTACAAACACTGAAATCAGTACTAGTGTTGTGGCAATAACGGCAAAACCTACTTCGCGGGCACCACGGTAAGCGGCCAATAGTGGCGCTTCACCGGTCTCAATCCGCCGGTAAATATTTTCAAGCACCACGATAGAATCATCAACCACCAGACCAATCGCCAGTACCATCGCCAGCAGAGTCAATAAGTTGATGGAGAAATCCAGAGCGAACAGCACCGTAACCGCCGCAACCAGAGCAACAGGGACAGTAATTGCCGGGATAAAGGTCGCTCTGATATTGCCAAGAAACAAAAAGATAACCAACACCACCATGCCCATGGCAATGCCAAGCGTGTTGTAGACCTCTCTAATAGATTCAGCGATAAATAACGATGAGTCGTAGCCGGGCTCAATGGTGGTTCCCTGCGGCAACTGCGCTTTGATCCGCTCCATTTCAACCCTGGCGCTTTTAACTACTTCCAGGGTATTAGCCTTCGACTGCTTAATGATCCCTATCCCCAGCAGGTTTTTGCCATCGCCACGAAACTCACTTTCCTCATTTTCTGAGGTCAGCATGACGTCAGCAATTTCACCAAGCCGCACCAGATAGTTGTTGTCACCGCGCTTGATCACCAGGCGCCGGAAATCCTGTTCAGTTTTATATGTCCGGATAACCCGCACGGTAAAATCACGGTCGAAAGATTTGATATTACCGGCTGGCAGCTCAACGTTTTCGCTGCGCAAGACACTTTCTATGTCCTGCACAGTGACACCGCGGGCCGCCATGGCATCGCGGTCCAGCCAGACCCGCATGGCATAATCCCGCGAGCCACCCAACTGGATCCGGGCGACACCATCAACTACTGAAAAGCGTTCGACAATATAGCGGTTGGCATAGTCTGTCAGCTCCAGGGAGGTCATGTTTTCACTGTTCAGCACAAACCAGGCAATGGTGTCTTCATCAGCGTTTGCTTTAGACACTTCTGGTGGGTCGGCCTGATCCGGCAGATTATTTAACGCCCGTGAAACCCGGTCCCGCACATCGTTGGCTGCTGAATCGATATCGCGCTCAACATTAAACTCAATGGTAATACTGGAACGGCCGTTACGGCTGTTAGAGTTAATGCTTTTAATGCCTTCAACCCCACTGATCCTGTCTTCCAGCAGTTGGGTTATTTTAGTTTCTACAATTTCCGCAGAAGCGCCGGGGTAATTGGTGTCAATGCTGACAATTGGCGAGTCAATGTCTGGAAATTCACGAAGTGGCAGCATGGTAAAACAAACGATACCGAACACAACCAGCAGTAAATTAACGACCGTTGCAAATACCGGCCGTTTAACCGATAAATCTGATAACAGCATTATCGCGCTCCGACTTTATTAATTACTGCACCTGGCCGGATTTTCTGAATACCTTCGACCACAATTTCTTCGCCTTCTTCCAGTCCCGAGACAACCTCTACCCAGCCCGGAATACGCTGGCCAACTTCTATCTCGCGCTGGCTGACGGTATTGTCGCTGTTAACCACGAACACAAATTGTTTATTTTGTTGCGGGATCAAGGCCCGCTCTGAAATCTGTAATGCCGACACGTTGGCTAACTCAACTTTCACGTTTAGTAACATGCCTGGCCGCAAGCGTAAATCGCTATTGTCCAGCGTGGCATGAACCCTGACTGAGCGGGTTACCGGATCCAGCCGGGTATCGATTGCACTCACTTCGCCTGTAAAATCAATATTGCCATACGCCACGTTAGTGACATTAACCGGCATACCCCGTTTAATTTCAGCCAGATAATGCTCAGCGACGCTAAACTCTACTTTCAGCGTATTTAAATCGTCCAGGGTGGTAAGCACTGTCCCCGCGTTAACATAGGCACCCTGGCTTACCCGGCGCAAGCCAAGGTAGCCATCGAAAGGGGCGCGAATGGTCAGCTCATTTAATTGGGCTTTGGCAATGTCCAGTTGTGCCAGGGTGGTATTTACCCGGGTTTGCTGCTCGTCCAGCAATGATTGCGCTGTAGCCTGGGTGGTCGCCAGGTTTTGCAAGCGGTCAAGCTGGCGGCGTTGATCGGTCAGTACTGCTGATAACTCAGCGACTCTGGCAAGCTGCTGCACGTTATTAAGCCGGGCGATAACATCACCGGCAGTTACCTGCTTACCTTCCTGAATATTCAGCTCAATTAAGAAATCGCTGGCAGGCGTGACAATTTGCACCGAGTTATTGGCAATGCCATTGCCCAGTGAGGTAATTTGCCGGATCATTGGTTTAACGGATACCATGGCAGTACTAACTGCGACTGGTGCACCGGCGCCTCTGCCTGATGTTGGCTGTTGTTGTTGCCAATACAGATAGCCCAGAAACACAGCTAACGCTGTTAAGATTACCCAGATAAGGCGAGAATGAGTGTTTGTCACAATGACTCCGTTTACCGCATGAAAATACTTTGAGTGTATTGTATGTTTTAAATGGTGAAACAGATTATCCGTTATCGCAATCACGGCGGCGTTGGTCGTATTCCGGCGTAATTTAGCATGATCCAGCATAACAGTAGCTGCTGTAATGATAATCTGTTTGTGGGAAAACAAGTATCAGAGAAGCCAAAGGGGAGCACATGGAACCGATTTTAGTTAGTCAGACCAGCCATCAGGGCGGTGCCAGATTACTGCTTTGTGGCCTGGGAGCGTTGCTGAGCTTGTTCGTTTTTACCGCGCTGTTTGCCAGTCAGTTTAATTTGTTGCTGGCACTTGCCTACATTGCGGCAACAATGGCGGTGTTTCTGGGAATTGCCAAGCTGGCTGAGCCAAGACATTTTCTGAAATGCGATGAGCAGGGCGTGCATTACTATCATCGCTATGGTAGCTGGTTATTACCCTGGAACAGCTTTATATATTGCGCTGTGCCGCAGCTGGAACAGCAGGACTTGTCGTTTATTGGTTTTAAAGTGACAGATTATGACGCTGTATTGCAACCGCTGCGGCTGCGCCTTGCCGTGAGGCTGATGACCGAGCAGCGACCATTGTTTATCTCAGCTGTGAAGCAGGGGTGTGCGACGGGGCAATGTGCCAGCGAATTACTTGCTGAAAAAGACAAGTTTGCTACTGCAAAGCATAATTACACTGGCATTAAGGCCGTGTTCGGGCAGAGAATGCAGCGGTTGGCAGTAGCCAGTGACTTTGATTTATTTGTGCCAAGCTCGCTTACCGCTGACCAGACAACGGCGCTTTGCCAGGAAATCAACAGGGCCCGCTTACAAATAATACAAAATACAGCTACCTAGACACACAGCTGACTGTGTATCATAATAAGTAAAACCTTTTTTTCTGGTAGGATGGTGCATGAACAGCTACGATAAAGCATTTCTGGTTAGCGGGCGTAATACCCTGATCCATAAAAATAAAAAACTTGATTTGATATTGATTAATGATGACAGCGATCCACCATTAGTTGTAACCCGTCATGGCGTGAAAATGTTTGGGGAGGCAGTGCCAACTAATAAAGTAGAGGCAAAGGAACGCTATATGGAAATTGTCGACATTTCCAGTACCGATGTGTTTGGTGAAACCAAAACCTTGCTATTTGTGCAGGCACTGAACAACAAAGAGTATAAAGTTGATTACAGTAAGAAAGGTACAGATTTGTTTATTAAGATCCACCAGGATAATTATATTTAGTTTTTTAAGCTTCTAAGGCCCTGAAATGCAGTAAGGGCTTGCCTTTCTGGCTGATATTTGTTTCATTAAGCATAATACTTTTGTCGTAGTTTAAGCAGACAACTTACATGCAATTTTCTGAGCACAATAATACTATAAAAATAACGGTGCCGGTCTCGTTAAATGCCATCAGTGCAGCCGAAATTCAGCAGCAACTAAATAATAACGGTTTCGAGCGCTGCCTGGTTTTGCAGGACCAGCTGACTAATCTGCTGGTTGAGTATCAGCAAATCCAACAAAAAATTAAAGATAACCTGCTGGCTGAAAACAGTAAGGAATTGAGTTATCGGATTGCTGAAAAACGTGACGCTGAACTGACCTTTGACATCAGTGAAGATAAAATGACAGCAACTGCTATTATCACTGCTGCTTGGGGCGGGGAACCTGTTTCAGCCAATGCGCTGGTGAAGAGTGCACAGGCCAATGGTGTTGTATTTGGTTTTAGCAAAGAGCAAATAATTAAATTGGTTTCTTATGCCGCTAAAGCAGAGCCTGGCAGTAAAGTAAAGTTGATGATTGCCCGTGGCCGTGTTATGGCGTCTGGTGTTAATTCCCGCTTTGAACCACTATTGGCGGAGATGGAAAGTCGCAGAAATCGCCCTATAGTTAAAGCAGATGAAAAAGCTGACCTTCGTGATTTTGGGGTGATTCCCTCTATTAAAATCGGAGAGGCTATTATGCGGCGCCATCCACCTACTTCTGGCGTGCCGGGCATGCTGGTTAATGGCGAAATGGTCCCGGCAACACCTGGTTTGCATATAGAGTGGCAATTGGGTGAAGGTGTTGAGTTAGCGCCGGCAGACGGCGATTTGCTATTAGCTGCAAGGGATGGTTTACCACGTGTTATTGAATCAGGCGCGACTGTAGATGAAGTCTTTACAGTAAAAAACGTTGATTTGGCAACTGGTCATATTGTGTTTCACGGTTCAGTAGTGGTGACTGGAAGTGTCTCTGAAGGGATGAAAGTTGTCGCGGGTGGCAATGTCTTTGTTAAAGGCATGGTTGAGGGGACGTTAATTGAAGCGGGCGGTGATATCACCATTAATGGCTCGGTTATCGGCCACCAACTTGCTCAGGTCGATCAACAAAGCGAATATAGTACTGAACTGAAGGCCGCAGGTGATATTCAGTGTAATCTGGCGCAATACAGCAGGATCATTTGTGGCGGTAATCTCTATGTCAGCAAGCAACTTATGCATTGTGCAGTGGAAGCAGCAATTGTGTATGCCGGGCCGGAGGATAACCCAAATGGTAAGTTAGTTGGCGGTTACTTTTATCTGGATCAGGGCCTGTTCTGCGGTAATCTGGGGGCGCCTTCCAGCAGTGCAGTGTTAGTTAAGTTGAACCGACAGCTGGATCCCATTGTTGAAAAGCAAGAGGTCTTGCGCTCAAGTGTTGCTGCCGAACGAACCGAAATGGAAGAGATAAGACAGCAATTGGAAAAACTGAAGAAAATAGAAGGTAATGCTCAGATTGAAATGCGTCGCCATGAATTGGTGGCAAAATTTGAAGAGCATAAAGAGCTGGCGGTATCACTGATTAGTGATATCAAAATTCTTGAGACTCAGCGTCAGGAAAAACTGGCAGAGCTGCTAATAGTCGTGCGTCAGCAACTGTTTTCGGCGGTTGAAATTCATTTTGGTAAAGAACAGGTTAAGAGCCGGCGCGAATATGGTCCCTCCAAGGTGGTATTGGTTGATGGCAGTCCCTCTATTGAGCCGCTGTAAATAGTAATACGCGACAAGCTGTATCAGCTATGCGGCATAAGGTAGTGCCATTGTTGCGCGGATCTATTAGGCTTAAATAGTGTTTTTAAAGAGACTGTTGTTGTGAAAGCTTGGCTGCTTGTTTTGTTACTGTGCTTACCTTCGATTGCGCTGGCTGATTGCAACATGGCGTTTCGCTATGGCTTGCTAATTGCGCCGGATCATATCCGTTTTATGCAAAATACCCGTACCTATGTCCAGATCAATAATGATCGCCAGCTGTTTGTAGTCGGACAGTGGGTACAGCTAAATGATGCTGATACCGAGTTACTGCAGCAGTATAGCCAGGGGCTGCGCAAGTTTGTGCCGGAAATTGTCAGTCTGGCAGTGGATGGGGTTGAAGTGGGGCTGTCAAGTATTGAATCGATGCTTTCCGGTCTGGGCAGTAAATCACAGCAGGCTGAGTGGCAGGCGTTAATCAGGGAAACCACATTTCAGTTTATGTCACGGTTTGTCCGTACCGGTGAATACTTTTATCTGGCGCCGCAAAGCTTAAACGAGCTTGATCACTTTTTAAACCGGGAACTAAAACCTCAGTTAAGTAACCTGGCCCGCCATACGGTAGGTGCTGTGTGGGGAGCGCTGCGTGACGCTTTGCGCCAGTCTGACAGCAATTTTGAGCGCACTGATAACCAGGGCCTGAAGTCTGTTGAGCAACTGGTCGACAATATCAGCTTTGGCCTTGATGAGAAAGTAATTGAACTTGAGGCCAAATCTGCGCTGTTTTGTCAGCGTATGCGCGAACTGGACGAAATAGAAACCAGCCTGCAACAGCGGATCCCGTTGCTAAGCCAGTATGATGTGGTTACTGAGAAAAAATAGTAACACGCTATAAATACACGCTTAACTAAACTACGCCATATTCGTCCCGCAGTGCTGCCGGCATGGCGTTGTCTACCTCGTCACTTATAGCATCAAGGGTTTTCTCTGCTTCGTCCAGTGAGCTGACTTCAGCGACATGAAACAATGCTTCACCCTCGTTCACCAGCGGCAGGTTATTCCTGCCGATTACCACGCCATCAAAGGTTGCCGGAATGGCGACTTCAAAATCGGAGTAGGGTGAATAAATATGGGCCATGATATCGCCGGTTTTTACCGTTTGACCCAGCGTGACGTAATAGCGGGCAATACCATCATGTTCAGCCCGCACCCAGCTGCTTTTCTTCGAGAACACTGAACGGTTTATCGGAGCTTTAGTTCTGCCACTTAACATACCTAAATCCTGCATCACGTTAACAATGCCGCGCACCCCGATCTTTATTGACTGCTCGTCGAAGCGGAGCGCTTCTCCTGCTTCATACAATAACAATGGAATACCCAGGTTGTTGGCAGTACCGCGCATGGTGCCGTCACGACTGGCGGCTTTAATAATAACCGGGGCGTTAAATACCTCTGCCATCCTTAATGCTATTTTATCTTTGGCGCTGGCCCGCACTTGTGGCAGGTTAGCCCGGTGAATGGCACCGGTATGCAGGTCGATAGCATGGGTACAGCATTTAAGAATTTTATCGGTAAATTGATAAGCCATCCGGCTGCCAAGTGAGCCTTTCTCACTGCCGGGGAAGCTGCGGTTTAAATCGCGCCGGTCAGGCAGGTAGCGTGATTGCTGGACAAAGCCATAGGTATTAACGATAGGCACTACTATTAAGGTGCCCTTGATCCGGTTTAAGCGTGGCAGCTTTAGCAAGCGTCGGCAAATTTCAACGCCGTTAATTTCGTCACCATGTAATGCTGCGGTAATCAGCAGTACCGGCCCGTCCTGGCGGCCATGAATAACATGGGCGCCAATATTAAGTTCAGTGTGGGTGTATAGCTTACCAAACGGAATATCGACCACGGCCCGGCTACCCGCAGCAATTTTATCAGGCCCGAGGGTAAAAGCAGCGCGGCTGTTCATTAGCCTGTTCCTTTGGTTTTGGCTTTACGCCGGGTTTTATGCGTCGCGACTTTTTTCTCTAAAAAGCTGATAATAAGGCCTGCGACATCTTTGCTGGTGGCACTCTCAATGCCTTCCAGCCCGGGCGAGCTATTCACTTCCATGACCACCGGACCATGGTTTGAACGAAGTAAATCCACCCCAGCCACATTTAAGCCCATGGTTTTGGCGGCATGTACTGCCGTGCTGCGCTCTTCCGGGGTTAACCTTACTACGGTGGCAGAGCCACCGCGGTGCAGGTTAGAGCGAAACTCACCGTCTTTAGCCTGGCGTTTCATTGCCGCGACAATTTTATCACCAACCACAAAACAGCGGATATCTGCACCCTTAGCTTCTTTGATATACTCCTGCACCAGAATGTTGGCATTCAGGCCCATAAAAGCTTCAATTACGCTCTCGGCCGCGGTGCGTGTTTCGGCCAGTACTACACCAATTCCCTGGGTGCCTTCCAGCAGTTTAATCACTAGCGGTGCACCACCTACCATATTAATAAGATCGGGAATATCGCCCGGTTTATCAGCAAAACCGGTAATCGGCAAACCAATGCCCTGGCGGGCTAACAACTGCATTGATCGCAGCTTGTCGCGGGCCCGGCCAATCGCGACTGATTCATTCAGTGAGTAAACGCCCATCATTTCAAACTGGCGCAGCACAGCAGTACCGTAAAAAGTAATAGAGGCGCCAATCCTTGGGATCACTGCATCAAAGCCATCCAGCACTTCCCCTTTATAATGAATAGAAGAATTGGTGCGGTTAATATTCATATAGCAGCTTAATGGATCTATCACCTGCACCTGATGACCGGCAGCTTCGGCCGCCGCAACCAGCCGCTTGGTCGAATATAGTTCAGCATTTCGCGACAATATCGCAATTTTCATTCATTCTCCGTTAAACTTAAATTTGGGCTGCTGCTTAAGCTATTAAATACGAAACCAGTAAAAACTAAGCTAATAAAAACAATGAACCCAGACCTAAAAAAGCAAAAAAACCAATAACATCGGTAACTGTAGTCAAAATAACAGAACCAGACAGCGCCGGGTCGATATCCAGCTTTTCCAGCCAGATAGGAATAAATACCCCGGATATTGCTGCCACTATAATGTTAATAACAATCGCCAGGCCAATTACCCCGCCAATAATCCAGTCCCCAAACCAAAAATATGTGATAACCGCAATAACCAGTGCCCAGAGCACCCCGTTAATTGCCCCGACCCCAAGCTCTTTACGAAATAGCATCATATAGGTTTGCGGAGTAATTTGTTCCAGCGCCAGGCCTCGGATCATTAACGTTAAGGTCTGGCTACCGGCTATGCCTCCCATACTGGCCACAATAGGCATTAACACGGCCAGCGCTACCACCTGCTGCAAGGTTGCTTCAAACAGGCCAATGGTCCAGGCCGCCAGAAAGGCGGTTAACAGGTTAATCCCCAGCCATAAAGCGCGACGTTTTGCGCTGTCGAAAACCGGCGCAAATAAATCTTCTTCTTCGTCCAGACCGGCAGTATGCATAAACTGGCTTTCCAGCGCCCGGCGCACGTTCTCCAGCGCTTCACCAATCGACAAACGGCCCAATAGCTTATCGTCAGCATCCACTACTGCCAGCGCAGTGTAACCAGAGCGCGATACGAGATCTGAGCCTTGTTCGAGTTCCATCTCACCGCTAACCACCGGGGCTTCTTTATCAAGAAAGTTTTCCACCGGTAAATGGCTTGGTTGGCCCAGCAGGGCAGTAGCATGCACCAGACCGGCGTAACGGCCGGTGCGGTCTATCACAAACAGTGCATCCTGATATTCGGCATCGTCAGCCAGCTTACGAAACATTCTGATGCCATCGCGCACCTTGGCATTTTTATTGATGATCAGTAAATCATGGTCGGCGTAACGGCCACACTGGTCATCATTATAGGTTAGTGCTGTTTCTAACCAGCTACGCTGACTGGCATCCAGCCTTGAGCAGGCATAGGCATAGATCCGCTGCGGTAGCTCGTCCAGCAACTCGATTAAATCATCAACTTCCATACCCTCAACCAGAGTACGCAATTGTTGTTCATCAAGTTGCTTAAAAATGTTTTCCCGGGCATCTACCCGCATGTAGGTCAGGGCAGCGACCTGATCGTCGGGGTGTAAGTCGAGCCAGGTGCTGACCCGTTGCTCAACCGGCATTGCCTCAAGTACCAGGGCAATTTCTTCCGGCTCCAGCTGGCTGATTTTTTCGATCAGCGAGCTGCTGTCCTCATCAGTTAAGCTGCCGCGGACAATATCCTCAATATCCAGTAGCGGGTTTTCTGCCATTACAAATCCTTATTACCACCAGTTTTTAAACTTAAACCAGAACAAGCCGCCCACCCCCAGCACGGCCATGGCTAACAGTGCATAATAGTAACCATTGGGGTTGGCCAATTCAGGTATATTAACAAAGTTCATTCCGTACAAACCGGCAATAAAGGTCAGTGGAATAAATATTGTGCTAACCATCGTCAGCACTTTCATTCTTTCGTTAATCTGGTGCGAGGTGGTAGACATATAACCTTCTACCAAATCGCTAAGCTGATCGTAGTACAAATCGGTCATACTATGCAGCCGTTCAAACTTTTCATAAAAATCGCGCACATCCGGCCCACTGAAATGGTTAAGCAGAGGGCTTTTTTCTTCATACAGGGCATCGGCAAATATATCTTTCTGGTATGCCAGGTTGCGGTTTATTTTCCGCAGCACCGAACGATAACGCATCATCAGTGCCATTTGCTCATCATTGCCCCGTTGCAGCTTATTGTCTTCAAGTTCGCTTAATACGTCTTCAAAGGCGATCAGCTTGTCCAGATAGCTACCTGACACCGATAAAATAAGTTGTTTTACCCAATCGGTAACAACCAGGCTTTGGCCTACAGCAATTTTAGGGGTAAGTTGCTCGAGCAGTGGCGCACTATGACAACGCATCAGGCTAATCAAAACTTGCTTAGAGTATAACAAGTTAACCTGGGCACTGCTGGTGTATTCGCTGAAATCAGGGTCGGCATAACCGCGCAAAATCAGCAGACTGAAATCGGGTTGGGTTTCCAGTTTAGGCGGGTGACGCTTACGACTGAAATCCTCAGCAAGGGTAGGGGCAATGGCAAAACGGTGCAGTACCTGCTGTATTTCCTCTGCGCTGGCATCATTCAGGTTAAGCCACACTCTGGCATCAGCGCTAAGTTGGCTTGGTAGTCTGGCGAAACTGATTTGCTGCCAGCTATTGGTTTCCGGTTCAAAATAATTGAGTAAAATCATAACGCTGTTCCAGGCCGGGCATAATGATTACAGCATACCCAGCTTGGCGCGGTTTTGCGAAAATTTTATGGCAGATAGCGTGGTCATCGATGAGTGCCATCGTATTCATCCTGCACCAATACTGCAGGGCTCGCTGACAATAAAGCTGATGTTGTAAGACAAAAACAACAATTACCAGGTAATGCCACCCTCAGTTGAGGGTGGCTGGGGAAGAGGTTTACATTTTTTGCTGCCGACGTATTGCCAGAATAGCCAGTAACAACAGGGCAGAGTAAGGCATGGTGCCGCCTGACGAAGCTTGCGGTGCAGGTTCGGCAGTGGTTTTATTGCTTACATTTGGATTAGTACCATTTTGGTACTCTTGCAAAGCGGTAAAGCCATCATTGTCTTTGTCAGAACTGGCGTCGCTGGCATCCAGTGGGTTCAGGCTGAATTGTACTTCCCAATCATCAGGCATGCCGTCCTGGTCACTGTCGACAGTTGCACTTAGCCGATAACTAACTTGCTCGCCGGCGGCAGTGATATTGTCTATCCGGATACAGTAGCTATTGGCGAAGCATTGATAAAACGTATCGCCTTGCTGCCAGGCAGCTGTAGCTTGTTCAGGAAATTGGCTTGCTTTGCTAAAACGCTTTATTTGAGGCTCATCACTAAAGGTAGAATTAGCTAAATTCACTTCAACAATCTGTAAGCCGCTTTGCAATATACTGTATTCTGATTGTGATGTGGTTGCCCAGACAGAGTGGGTATTGCCCGCATTATCAAACCAGCGGTTTTCAATCAGCAGAAAATGTCCTTCAGCGCCGTTGATTAAATGTTTATGCAGGTACGCAGTGTCTGCCTGATAATCGGCACCATCAGCAATATCATGGCTTGTCAGGGTGTAGGTATTATTTTGCTGTGCTTCTTTTGGCGAAAACCATTTAGCGAATAGCCATTTTTCAAATGCTGCGGGGTGCGTCGCTAAATGTGTCTCTGCGGGTTGGGCTGATAACGCGAAATAGCCCATATTACACTTTTCATAGTAGTAATCCGGGAAACCCAACAGCAAATGTCCCAACTCATGGGTCCAGCTATACAGGACATCTGGTGAAACATCGGTTTCCGGCATATTATTGTACACCCGAAGATTGGCGTTAATACTTGCTAATATTGCTGTGTGTGGTTCATCGTCTCGCGCCAGGCTTTCAAGTGCGAACGGTTGCAGCATAGCTTGTTCGGCAATCACCCCGGGTGGAAAATAACTTATCCCGTCCACTGAACTCAGGTTGGTACCTGAGCACAAACCCGGTCCACCCTCATACAGCAGTACCGCACCATTGAGTAACAGCTCATTGTGGTCACGGTTATTAGCATTAATATCAAAATCTTGTGGTAAAAAACCGTGTTTCAGATAAGCGTCTGTCAGCGCATCTTTAAAAACCTGGCCGCGGTTACAATAGTAGCGGTCATCGTAGTCATTCAGGCTAATATATTGTTCGCGACTTTTTAGCACCGCATAATGTATTTTTATATTGCCATCATGTAACTGAAAAAGGATAAATTTAATGAAAATACATTATTTTCTAATATCCAGCCTTCTCTTGATCGGTTGTTGTTTTACCAATGTGCAAGCTGCCGAGTCGTCAACAAAATGTCCTGGCGGACCTGCTTTAGCAGATGCGGCGCCAACGGGCTGGGGCGATAGCGTCCCGCACTTAAAGCATTGCAAACGGATTAGGAGCGAGTTGTTTTCATAGATCTATTCATTCAACGCGTTAGCGGAGTAGCTTGGTTTACAGTTATGCCTCAGCAAGTTGGAAAAAAGGGGGCGGAGCCAGGAAAAAGGGGCGCGGATATAATAACTGTCATTCCTTTACAAGGTATTGAAGTACATAGATTTAACCTGGCTCGCCTTTAATTATCTCGGCCCCCTTTTTCCTTGCTGAATATTACTTATGTTTTCGTTTTAAAGTGCCTATTACTGACTATCAGAAACCTTGTTTCAGGCGCCTTTTTCTTTTAGGCTGCAGGCAAGTGTAAATATTGTTTAAACATAGCAAGTCAGAGTAACTTGTTTGGATTAAAAAGAGGTAAAGATGACAACTCCGGTCACTGAGCAAGCCACAGGCTTTATTGCATTTGTAGAGCGCATGGGGAAGCATATTCCTGATCCCGTGATCATATTTATTTATTTTCTGGTTGGCTCGCTCGTTCTGACCGCGTTAATTGGTGGCTTACAGTTTGAAACTCATGGCGCTGCGGGTGTGCCCGTGGTGCATGAGATTAAAAATATGCTGGCGCGGGAAAACGTGGTCTGGCTTTTTGATAATGCGCTGCTGGCTAATTGGCTGGGTTTTGGTGGAGGCGTACTGGGGGTTATCCTGATTGTGATGCTAGGAGTGGGTATTGCCGAGCATTCAGGGTTATTTAATGCCATCTTAAAAAAGGTAAGCCGAGGCTTGCCGGTTAATTGGTTGCCATTATTTTTGGTATTTATTGGCATTATGAGTTCGATCGCTACTGATGCCGGGTATTTAATTTTGATCCCGTTAGCGGGGCTGTTGTACGCAGGATTGGGCAAAAACCCACTTATCGGTATGGCTGCTGCCTTTGCCGGTGTTTCGGCCGGCTTCAGTGCCAATTTGATTCCGGCCACGCCTATCGATGTAATTATTGGGATGAATGCCAAGGTTTTTGCCGAAGCGCAGGGCGTACCTTTTGTTAATGCAGCGGGAGAAGCACTTACCCCAGCCACCATGCATTACTATTTTATTTTCATTTCTACTTTTGTGTTGGCTGCCGTTGGTGCCTGGGTGACCTTAAAATTTGTGGCTCCCAGATTGGAGCAAAAACCTTATACGGTGCCAACTGATTTACAGCTATCTGACTTTGATGTGACACCAGCAGAAAAGCGGGGCCTCAGAGCTTCTGGTGTTGCGTTAGTCTTAGTATTGGCAGCCATTACCGGCTTGGCACTAGGCCCTTTAGCAAGCTTTACCAATGCTGCAGGGCAACAAGTGACGCCCTTTTTAAATAATATTATCTTAGTCATCACCTTTGTTTTTGCCGCGGTGGGTATCGCCTTTGGCGTAGCCAGTGGCAAATTTAACAGTATGCTCGATGTAGTCAAAGCCATGGTAAAACAAATGGATACCATGGGCTATATCCTGGTGCTCACCTTCTTTTGTTATAACTTTTTAGGGGTGCTTAGTTATAGTGGGCTGGGGGCTTATATTACCTATCTTGGTGCCAATGCCTTGATCTTATTAGGTTTACAGCAGTATCCAGTCTTACTGCTTATCGGCTTTGTGCTGGTCACCGCCATCATTAACCTTTTTGTTGGTGGTCTCACCTCGAAGTGGATGTTACTGGGACCCATCTTTATCCCAATGCTGTACATTGTTAACCCTGCCATGACCCCTGATTTAGTGTCCGCTGCCTTTCGGGTAGCCGATTCGGCAACCAATATTATTACGCCTATGATGAGTTATGCCGGCATTATCCTGGCCTTTATGCGCAAATATAATCCGGAGCTGGGTTTTGGTGAAATGATTGCCATGATGTTGCCATATTCCCTGGCCTTTTTGGGTGTTTGGCTATTATTGCTGGTGGGTTTCTTTAGTTTTGGTATTCCACTGGGCTTTTAATCTCGAAAGCGCGAAAGCGGTCAAAATAAAAAGCCGGTCAGTAACCCTGATCGGCTTTTTACTTGTTCGTTGGTTAATTACTCAGGCTTAGCAGCAGCGATATATTCGTCTACCAGTTGCTCCAGTACATCCAATGGCACGGCGCCATTGCGCAGCACTACGTCGTGGAAATCGCGGATATCAAAGTGTTCGCCCAAAGCCGTTTTGGCTTTTTCGCGCAGCTCCAGAATTTTAATCATGCCGATTTTGTAGGCAGTCGCCTGGCCTGGCATCACGATATAGCGTTCGATAGCTTTGCTGGCATCGGTGGCAGAATTCGGGGTGTTGTCTATCAGATACTGAATAGCTTGCTCGCGGGTCCATTTTTTAGCGTGAATCCCGGTATCTACCACTAAACGACACGCGCGCCACAGCTCCATCGCCAGCCGGCCAAAGTCAGAGTAGGGGTCCTGGTATAAGCCTATTTCTTTTGGCAATACTTCACTATACAAGCCCCAACCCTCAATGTAAGCAGTGTAACCACCAAAGCGGCGGAATTTGGGCATGTCTTCCAGCTCCTGGGCAATAGCCAGTTGCATATGATGGCCCGGAATTCCTTCATGATATGCCAGTGCTTCTAACTGATAGGTCGGCATGTCCTGCATCTGATACAGGTTGGCATAATAAACACCAGGGCGGCTGCCATCCATTGATGGCCGTTGATAAAAGGCTTTGCCGGCGCTCTTTTCGCGAAACGGTTCCACCGCTTTGACAATCATATCAGCGTTCGGTTTTACCCGGAATAAACCATCCAGCCGGCCTTTCATATCATCGATAACCCGGGTTGCTTCTGTCAGATAGGCGGCGCGGCCTTCATCAGTATCAGGATAGTAAAACTGTGAGTCTTCGCGCATAAACACGAAGAACTCAGCTAAGCTGCCATCAAACTCAACCTGCTGCATAATGTCACGCATTTCCGTATGAATACGGGCCACTTCATCCAGGCCCAGCTGATGAATTTGCTCTGCAGTTAAGTCGGTGGTGGTAATCCGCTGCAGCCGGTGCTGATAAAAGGCAGCACCGTCTTCCAAACGCCATACACCATCGTCAGTGGTAGCTTGCTGCTGCAAATTCTGTAAGTAGCTAATCAGGCTTTGGTAAGCCGGGCCGACACTGGTTAGTAGCGCAACGCTGGCTTCATCTACCAGTAATTTCTGGTCAACTTCATCCAGCTCTAATGCCTGTACTTTCTTTTTAAAGTCGGCCAGCAGAGTGCTGTCATCACCTGGGTTAAAAGGTGCACCGCTAACCACATTCTGGCTGGAGCTGATCACGTGTTCAAATACAAACTCCGGAATGATAATGTTTTTCTCAGCGCGCTTAGTGAGTTGCTGTTGCAGCTGGCTGAATAGCTGCGGCACATTATTCAGGCGGGCAATGTAAGCTTTGGCATCACTGACATCATCAATTTTATGCTGGTTAATTAATAGCGATGGTACCATCGAATGAATACCAAACATCTGATTTACCGGATAGCTGTATAAGCGCCATTTACGGTCTTCCAGGCTGTTTTGCAAATCCTGCCGCATTAACTGATAACTAAGAGCTGTGTTAGGGTCCAGTTGGTTTTGGTCGATAGCGTTTAGCATATCAAGGTGATTACGGGTCATGGTCAGTTCTGCGTCATAGGCTGCATCACTCAAGTCCTGCCATTTATCATAATCATCTTTGATGCCAAGCCGGGTTTGCAGCACCGGGTCACGACGAACCTGCTCCATGAAAATTTGCTCAAACAGCTGGTTCGCTTGCTCGTTAACGTCAAGCTGAACTGCCGCAGTTTGCTCACCAGTCAGCCCCGGCTGAGAGGTTTTAGGACCGCAGCCACCTGCTAATGCCAGGCTGACGGCCAGTGGGATTAAAGCGAGAGTGCGAAAAGTTGTCTTTTTCATAGTTGGTCCTCTGTTGTCGTTATTATTTGCTGTCACCTGTCACTGATTTATACCAATACTGAATCAATAAACCTCAGTTAATCAATAAAAAGGGTCAGCAAATCATTCAGATAACGGGCGCCTTTGTCAGTAATTTGCCAGTGCTGCCCCGAATCCAGCAGCAGTTGCTGGGCTACTGCAGCGTTAATTGCCGGTGCTATGCCACTTACCGGCAAACCGGTATAGGCGCTGAACTCGCTGTGTGGACAAGGCTCCAGCAAGCGAAACCGGTTCATAAAAAATTCAAACGGCCGATCTTCTGCCGGCACTTGCTCCTTGCTGTCCAGATAACCGCGGCTGATATCCATGTAGCCTTTCGGGTGTTTAATTTTAACTGTGCGTAAAATGGCATTGCGGGTTGCTAAGGTTATCTTGCCATGGGCACCGCAGCCAATACCCAGATAATCGCCGTAACGCCAGTAATTAAGGTTATGCCGGCACTGATGGCCCGGCTTGGCGTAAGCAGAAATCTCATATTGCTGATAGCCGTGTTGTTGCAACAATGCCAGGCCCTGCTGCTGAATGTCCCACAAGGTATCATCAGCGGGTAATACCGGCGGTCGCGAAGCAAAAGCCGTGTTGGGCTCTATTGTTAACTGATACCAGGATAAGTGTGGTGGCGAGAGCGCAATAGCCTGATGCAAATCGGCCAGCGCGCCGCTGATATCCTGCCCGGGCAAGCCGTGCATTAAATCAAGATTAAAGCTGGCAAGGGGCAGGCTGCTGGCCAGTTTCGCGGCCCGGATAGCTTCGTCACAATCGTGAATACGGCCCAGGGCTTTTAACTGCGCAGTCTGGAAGCTTTGCACGCCAATTGAAAAACGAGTTACCCCGGCGCTGACATAACCGGCAAAACGCTCTGCCTCAACCGTACCCGGGTTGGCTTCCATCGTTACTTCCATGTCCTCGGTGCAGTTTAAGCGTTGCTTAACCCCCTCGAGGATCCGGCAGATACCGGCTGCTGAAAACACGCTGGGCGTGCCGCCACCAATAAAGATGCTAGTTACCGGGCGCTGGCCTACCAGCTGCAAATCCTGGTCTAAATCGGCCAGCAAATGGGCGATATATTCCTGCTCTGGTATGCCTTGTTTCACCGCGTGCGAATTAAAATCACAATACGGACATTTTTGAATACACCAGGGAATATGAATATACAGCGAGAGCGGTGGTAATTGCAGGCTCACTTAACCTGCCTGCTGTGATTGTAAAAGTGTTACCAGCTGGCGCAATGCCTGGCCCCTGTGGCTGAGTGCCGCTTTTTGCTCTTTACTCAGCTCGGCGGCACTGACAGTATGGCCTGAGGGAATAAATACCGGGTCGTAACCAAAGCCACCGTCGCCTTTTATCGTCTCACTGATCCTGCCTGGCCAGATACCGTGACAGACTATTGGCGTAGGGTCGCTGGCATGGCGCAGGTATACCAGTACACAATGAAACCGGGCACTGCGATCTGCTGTAGGTACGTTGTGCATGGCCTGTAATAATTTACTGATATTATCGCTGTCGGTTGCTGCTTCACCGCTGTAACGCGCCGAATAAATGCCCGGCTCACCGTTGAGGGCATCTACTGCCAGACCTGAATCATCGGCAATCGCCGGTAAGCCCGTAGCTAACGAAGCATGGCGGGCTTTTAAAATCGCATTTTCGATAAATGTCAGGCCGGTTTCATCGGCATCTGCTACGCCCAGCGCCTGCTGCGATATTATTTGTAGCTGATAAGGCGCCAGCAGGGCACTAAGCTCGCTGATTTTACCTTTGTTTGAACTGGCAAGAACAAGTTTTTCCATATATTCCGGGCTTGGTTAGTGATTTAAACGATTAATCGACATAAAAGGTATGGCTGAAGGTCAGTTGTTGTTGCTGATTACCCTGGCTGATATCGATAATAAAATTATACAGCTGCTCATTTTGATAAGGCACTGTTGCCAGGTAATAAACCGCATCGCCTTCCACCACCTGGTTGAATTCCAGCTTACGCTGGCGGCCAACCAGATCTTTAGCGGTACCGCGGATAGTAACTTGCTGTGCTTGCTGACTGGTGCTGTCCAATACCGAAATATTAATTACGCCATTAAATTTACTACGCTGAATGTCATTTTCAACTGCTATTTCCGGCGTTAAAAAAGTGGCCGGAAAAGCGATATAATGCACATCCCAGTCACCAAGCTTTTTCTTTTGTTCAGCCTTAAGCCCCATACTTACTAACACCATGAGGATAGCAAAGACCGACGCTAAAAAACCTGAGTATTTCATAAGGTGGCTCCTGTAATGATTATTGCGTTGTAGCCTGTTCTCAATAAGAGAGATCACAGGCCCCGAAACAGATCGCCCAATAAGATGGTAATAAACTGAATAGCGATAATCAGCACAAATACTGATAAATCCAGGCCTCCCAGAGGTGGTATTACTCTTCTTATTGGCCTTAGCATTGGCTCAGTCAATTGATGCATAACAAGTTCAATCGGGTTACGACCCTGACTAAACCAGCTTAATAAGGCACGGATAATTAAAATCCAGAACAGCAGATTAAGGGATTCTTTAAGCAGCACCAAAAAACCACTGATTAAGGTAGCAGGCACCTGAATACTGCCTACCAGAACCAGCTGCAATACTATAAGTTTAGTCACTGCAACCAGATACGCCAACACCACGGTTGCAGTATCCAGTTTGCCAATGCTGGGGATCAAGCGTCGCAACGGCAATACTGCCGGATTAGTGACTTTAACAATAAGCTGACTGAACGGATTGTAAAAGTCAGCTCTGGCCAGTTGCAGCCAAACCCTTAAAATAACCAACATTAATAGTAGGTTAAAAGCGGTGTTAATCAAAAAAAGCATAGCCTGCATTCTTGGCTCTCCGGCAACTTAAATTTGTTGTGCCATTTCTTCAGCACGTTTAATAGCGGCATACATGGCGTCGGCAACCATTTTTTCCAAGCCCTGGTTGGCAAAAGTCGTAACCGCTTCATGGGTGGTACCGCCTTTCGATGTTACATTTGCCCGTAGCTGAGCAAAGCTTTCGTCGCTCTGTAACGCCATAGTCGCAGCACCTAATGCTGTTTTAGCAACCATCGCTTTAGCTTGCTCCGGTGCAAACCCAAGCTTTTCGGCTACCTGTTGCATCGACTGCATAAAGAAGAAAAAATAAGCCGGTGAGCTGCCGGTTACCGCAATAATATGATTAATCTGGGCTTCCTGCTCTAACCAGACATTCATGCCGGTGCCACTGAACATATGGTCGACAAAGGCGCGCTCGTAGTTAGAGCAGCGGCTGGGGTAAAGCCCGGTGACACCCTGGCCAACCAGTGAGGGAGTATTGGGCATAGCGCGAACCAGTCTCACCTGGCCAAGCCACTGCTCATAGCGTCTCACTTCAATACCGGCCGCTATTGTTACGAATAGCTTTTCCTTAATTTCAGGTGCTTCCTGCAGCAGCTTCTCACACAAATCCTGCATCATCTGCGGTTTTACTGCTAATACAATTATATCTGCTTTAGTTACCGCCTCAGTGTTATCCAGGGTGGTGCTGATACCATAGTCAGCTGCCAGCGCCGTTAACTTTGGCTGGCTGCGATTGGCAGCAATGATATTAGCTGGTGGGTAGCCGGCATTTACCATGGCGGCAATGACACAGCGAGCCATATTGCCTGCGCCGATAAAAGCAACGGTGTTGTCATTCATTTTTTTCATAAGTCCTTGCGCCAAAAATTGCAGTGCCTAATCTTATCATAGTTGCACCGTATTGCAGAGCCAGCGGCCAGTCGTCTGACATTCCCATTGATAACTCTGTTGCGCCAGGGTGTTGTTGTTGCAAGCTTTTTGATAGCTGTTGCATTTCGGCAAAAGCCCGCTCACTGTCGCCCGGAGCGGGAATCGCCATCAGCCCCCGCAACTGCAACAGCGGTAGCTTAGCAACTGCAGCCGCTAATTCCGGCAGCTCAGCGGCACTGATGCCAGCTTTGCTGGCTTCATTACTAATATTAATTTGCAGTAAAACCTGCAGCGGGCCCAAATCAACCGGGCGCTGAGCTGATAAACGCTCAGCTATTTTCAAGCGGTCAATACTGTGAACCCAGCTGGCATGCTCTGCCACCAACCGGGTTTTGTTGGATTGCAGCGGCCCGATAAAATGCCACTCCAGTTCGGGTAACTCAGTTAATTCTGCGGCTTTGCTTAGTAACTCTTGCGGATAGTTTTCGCCAAACTGGCGCTGACCACTCAGATAAGCTTCACTAATCGCTGCGGCCGGCTTGGTTTTGCTAACGGCTATCAGCCGCACGCTGGCCGGATCCCGGCCGTATTTATGGCAATTTTCTGCGATGTTGTGATAGGCGGCGTTCAGTTGTTCTGCTATGTTATTCATATTTGTTGGCAAATTGGAGTAGATGTTGTCATGGATATTACCGAATTATTAGCCTTTAGTGTTGAGCATAAAGCGTCGGATTTGCATCTTTCTGCTGGTGTACCACCACTTATCCGGGTAGATGGCGATGTTCGTAAGCTAAACATACCGCCGCTAACTCATAAAGAAGTACATGCGCTGGTTTATGAAATTATGACCGACAAACAGCGTAAAGAATACGAAGAAAACCTTGAATCAGATTTTTCATTCGAAGTACCTAACCTGGCCCGGTTCCGGGTTAACGCTTTTGTCCAGAATCGTGGCGCTTCAGCGGTATTCCGGACCATCCCCAGTGAAGTACTTACCTTAGATGATTTGGGCGCACCAGATATTTTCAAGACCATTTCTGAAAACCCGCGAGGACTGGTGCTGGTTACCGGCCCAACCGGTTCGGGTAAAAGTACCACACTGGCAGCGATGGTCGACTACATTAACACCATGCGCCATGACCATATTTTAACTATTGAAGACCCGATAGAATTTGTCCACAACAATAAACTGTGTCTGATTAATCAGCGCGAAGTGCATCGTGATACCCATAGCTTCAGTAATGCCTTACGTTCTGCCTTGCGGGAAGATCCAGATGTTATTCTGGTGGGTGAATTACGTGATTTGGAAACCATCAGGCTGGCGATGACCGCGGCGGAAACCGGTCACCTGGTATTTGGTACGTTGCACACTACCTCTGCACCTAAAACCATTGACCGGATTATCGACGTATTCCCGGGTGAAGAAAAAGATATGGTGCGCTCGATGCTGTCAGAATCGCTACGGGCCGTTATTTCGCAAACGCTATTGAAAAAAATTGGTGGCGGTCGGATCGCCGCTCATGAAATTATGGTTGGCGTGCCAGCTATCCGTAATTTGATTCGGGAAGACAAAATTGCCCAAATGTATTCTGTTATTCAAACAGGAGCCTCTCATGGTATGCAAACTATGGATCAGTGCCTGCTTAATCTGGTAAACCGTGGCTTAATTTCGCAAAAAGATGCGCAAACCAAAGCTCAGGATAAAAACACCTTTGGCGCAATGGGCCGGATTTAGAGCAGTATTCTTGATTTTACGGATTTTACGGATTTGACGGATTGGAAGTGACGGAATGGAACTGACAGATTTTTTAACAAAAATGGTGAAAATGGGGGCATCCGATATGTTTGTCACTGCCGGCATGCCGGTAGCCGCAAAGATAAATGGTGAAATGACCCCGATTGATGATACGCCATTAACAGATGCTGCGTCGTTGGAGCTGGTGCTTGATGCGATGAACGAAAAACAGCAGCACGAGTTTAACCATAGCAAAGAATGTAACTTTGCGATCGCCAACGAAGCTGGCCGCTTCCGGATCTCTGCCTTCTGGCAGCGTGATCAGGCAGGAATGGTGGTGCGGCGCATTGTTACCACCATCCCGAATGCCGACGAGCTTGGTCTGCCACCTATTATGAAAGACATTATCATGTCAAAACGTGGCCTGGTGTTGTTTGTGGGTGGTACCGGTACTGGTAAATCAACCTCACTGGCCGCGCTACTGGGTTATCGCAACAGAAACTCCAAGGGACACATTCTTACCATCGAAGACCCGATAGAATTTGTGCATGAGCACCATAAAAGCCTGGTGACCCAACGCGAAGTTGGGATTGACACTGAGTCATTTGAAGCTGCACTGAAAAGCTCATTGCGTCAGGCGCCGGATGTTATTCTGATTGGTGAAATTCGTAGTCAGGACACGATGGAATATGCCTTGTCGTTTGCTGAAACGGGTCACCTTTGTATCGCTACCTTGCACGCTAATAATGCTAACCAGGCCATTGACCGGATAATGCATTTAGTACCCAAAGAAATGCATGACAAACTACGGTTTGATTTGTCGCTTAACTTGCGGGCGATAGTGGCGCAGCAACTTATTCCAACTGCCGATGGTCAGGGCCGGATCGCTGCGATAGAAGTGCTGTTAAATTCGCCGTTGATTGCTGATTTAATTGCCCGTGGTGAATTGGGCGAAATAAAAGCCGTGATGACGAAATCCCGCGAACTAGGGATGCAAACCTTTGATCAGGCTTTGTATGATATGTATCAACGGGGTGATATCAGCTACGCTGATGCTATTCACCATGCCGATTCACCTAACGATTTACGTCTGATGATTAAATTGCGCAACAACGAAACCAAGGGGGCCGGTTTCTTATCCGGTGTCACTCTGGAAGGTTTTGAAAACAAAGACGATAAGTAACCCGCCATCATGCTCACAAACAGGCCGCCGTCAGACGGCTTGTTTGTAGCGTTTATGTAATATTAACACCCGTTTTATATAGGCTTGAGTTTCGGCAAAAGGGGGCACCCCCTGATGACGCCTGACATTACCAGGCCCTGCATTGTAAGCTGCCAGACTAAGCGTCAAATCGCCGTTATATTGCTTCAGTAACGTCGCCAGATACTTACTGCCGCCCTGAATATTTTGATCAGGGGATAATGGATCAGTTACCCCCAGCATTGCTGCTGTGTCTGGCATTAACTGCATTAAGCCGATAGCGCCGCGTTTAGATAATGCTTGCGCCTGAAAGGCCGATTCAGCGTGAATTACAGCCCGGATCAGTGCCGGTTCGAGTTGCTGCTCCAGCGCCACCCGGTCAATTATCCGGTTATAGGGGCGGACAAACAGTGGTGTGCTATACCAGTTAATGCTGGAGTTTGGATCGCAGGCAAAACAATCAAAATGTAGTTGCTGGTAGGGCCGGTTCAGCGGTCGCCGGTCAGAAAAAAGTACAGTGCCATCAGCCTGATTCGATTTAAACACTGCAATACTATTGGCCGCGGTAGTTTTTGGCGCCGGGCGCAGTTGCTGCTGAGTGGGCGGCTCACCCGGGCTTAGTTTCAACTGACGCTTTGCTTCGGTACTGGTGACATCATTACCGGCGAACTCATTACCGCTAATATCATCACTGGCATTTGTGGCCTGCTGTGCGTGGCTTAGCAGCGGCGAGCACAGCACTAACCAGAACCAGCAAGTTTTTGCAGCTAAAGGTATCAATTGTTTCTATCCATCTTACCTGAGATTGCCAGTAAAGCACTATGCCGGCGAAATCTCAAGTTGGTATTTTCAGCTGGCTTTATCCTTTTGCAGCTGTCTGCTTAAGTACATTAACAGCAGCGCCACAGCCAGCAGTACCAGCGGTAAACTGATACTGCGCCATAAACTCTCATTTAGTTGCGGTAACCAGAACGCAGCGGCTATTACTGCCTTGTCGGCCAGCTGCGCGGCATAATAGCTAATCGCCACAAAAGATAAGCCCTCTACCACCTGTTGTAATTTGAGTTGCATGCGGGCTTTTTTATCCATTGATACCAGCAATTGCTGATTTTGTTGTTCCAGCTTTAAGTTAATCCGGGTGCGCAATAGCTCGGTTGAACGGCCCAGCCGGGCGCTTAATGCAGTTTGGCGGGCTTGTACTGACTCGCTGGTGCGAAATGCCGGGGTTAACCTGCGCTCGGTAAAATCCTGTAGCGACATTAAATCGCTGATCGGGGTTTCGTCCAGTGCCTTTAAACGATCGAGGGTAAGTTGGTAATAGGCGGTGGTAGCTGCCAGGCGGGAGCTGGTTTCAGCGATTAAATGCTCTGTTTGCGCCGCCAGTTGACTAATTTGATTCAGTAACCGTTCGTCGTTGTGACGCTCTTGTTCAAGTCGCTGGGTTAAACCGGATAGTTGTTGCTCCAGATTATTCAGTTTATGCAGGGCCTGGCGGGCAACCGGCCAGCCCAGCAATGACAGTTTTCTATAGTTTCCCAAATCAAACAGCTGTTGTACCAACCGGCCAAGTCTGGCCGGGCTTAAACCATAATCTACCAGTAACAGCCGGCCTGCGCCTTCGGCATGTTTCTGAAAATCGGTCCAGATCCGGGCTTTCTGATCCGCCAGCATGCTACTGATACAGGTTTCGTCATTAAAATAGCGGCTGATCTCTGCTTCGGCTGGCAACGTTTCGGCGGGAATGACAGTAAGTTGGACCACCCGGAACACCTGCCCGGGTAATTCATCAAACCAGTCACGGCTGGGCAAAAAACTTAGCGGATCGTCAAACAGCGCTGGAGCTGAGCCAGGCAGAATAAAGGTATAGCTGGAAAACTCGCCATGGCGTTCCCAGCGCAGCGTGCCGGCAAATAACGAAATATTTAGATCCTGATCTGTTTCGGATAAATAGGCACCTTGCTGCCCGGCATGCTGCTGCATCAGGCTAAACTCCAGCTGGCGTGAGGCACTGGCCACGGTAAACGTAAAATGACACAGCCGGCAAGGGGCACTAATGGCTGGAAAAGTGCGCTGCCGCAACTCTTTATCCAGTGCATCGCGTAGCGGGTGATTACGTAAGTTGAGCTTACTCATCATGTTGTCCTCAGTCACAGAAAAACCGTAAAGGCAAGAAGTCGGTTAAGTTAAAACAGGCATATCCTGTGCCAGTTGGCCTGATGCCCGCCGCTCAGCGCCAGTATGTACTTAACTTATTACAATGATTGGGTTTATCTGTGAGGGTTTAGCGACCTCAGTTCAGGTTATTAAATTGAGCGTGTACTAAAACAAAGCAAGCTGCTGCAAGATGGGGCAGCCTCAGTTAAAATAGCCGCCTCATCGGAAATAAATTGGAACCCCCCCAGATGGCCCGCACTGTTAAGCAAACCCTGCTCCTGGCAATATGCTGTGTGGTGCTGGCGATGGTGACCATTCAGACCGGCGCGTCGGTGGCTAAACAGCTATTTCCGCTTATCGGACCTGAGGGTACAACCGCTCTGCGTTTGGGGTTTTCGGCAATTGTTTTGTGGCTAGTGTTCCGGCCTTGGCGGGCGTTGCCAAAGGGCCGCGACTGGCAGGCAATTATTGTTTATGGCCTGTGTTTAGGCGGTATGAATATTCTGTTTTATCTGGCGATTGCCCGAATTCCGCTGGGTATTGGTGTGGCATTGGAGTTTACCGGGCCGTTGGCAGTGGCCTTGCTGGCTTCACGGCGTAAACGGGATTTATTCTGGGTGGGCTGTGCTATTGCCGGTATTTTACTGTTACTGCCTGATATGTGGGGTGTTGATGCTCTGGATCCCATTGGCGTGCTGCTCGCGCTGGCGGCTGGCGCCTGTTGGGCAGGCTATATTTTATTTGGTAAAAAAACCGGCTCACAGGCCTCTGGTGGCATTACGGTCGCGCTGGGCATGACAGTGGCTGCCGTGGTTCTGGTGCCGGTAGGCGCGGTATCACAGGGCATGGCGTTGCTAAGCTGGCAGGTGCTGCCTTTGGGCTTGCTGGTGGGTATTTTATCCAGTGCTATACCCTATACATTAGAAATGGTAGCACTGCGCCATATGACGTCACAAAACTTCAGTGTTTTTATGAGTATGGAACCTGCTATTGCTGCGTTGGCGGGTTTTCTGATCCTGGCCGAATTGTTGACGTTCTGGCAGTGGTTAGCGATTGCATTGGTTATTATTGCGTCACTTGGCAGTTCGTTAACTGCCGGCAGGGCTAGCGCAGCCCCGCCGGTTACTAACGAACGCTAGTTACATTTTTGGCATAATTACGCTGTCCAGCACATGGATTACGCCATTGCTGGTTTTAATATCGGTAGCAATAACTTCAGCACCATTAACATAGACTTTGCCCATTTTTACTTCTATGGCAACATCCTGGCCCTGCACGGTAGTGGCAGAGGTAAGCTTCACCACGTCAGCAGCCATCACTTTACCTGCAACCACGTGGTAGGTTAAAACGTTGGTCAATGCCGCTTTATCGGCAACCAGTGCATTTAAATCAGCCGCAGGTATTTTGGCAAACGCTGCGTCGTTTGGTGCAAATACAGTAAACGGGCCTTCGCCTTTCAAGGTTTCAACTAAATCGGCTGCTTTAACCGCCGTTACTAAGGTTGTGAAGTCGCCTGCTGCAACAGCAGTGTCGACAATATCAGCAGATTTCTTGTGATTGTGCGCCTGCACAGTCAGCATTAAAGAGGCGGGCAACAGTGAACCGGTAACCAATTGTGAGACTTTCATAATGTTTCCTTCTGTTACAATTTTAAGGACAAAGGTGTCCCGGCTATTAACGTCTCCGCTAGCCAATGCGATCAGTTTGCCCAAAAAATAAGCCCGCAAGCTCTGGCTTGCGGGCTTATGTTATAGTAACGGTATCGTTACAGCGGGCTAGTTGCTAACCCGCTCTTTTGTCCTGTCATACTCTGGTTGCAGCTGATAATCACGGGCCAGGAGCAGATACATTGCAGGCACCACATACAGGGTGAACAGGGTGCCGATAGTCATGCCACTGGCAATCACCAGGCCCATTGCATAGCGTGAGCCAGCGCCGGCACCGGTGGCAATCAACAGCGGGATCATCGCCAGTACCGTGGCTGCGGTAGTCATTAAAATAGGCCTTAAACGGATTGAGGTCGCGTCTTCAATGGCATCCCGTTTACTGCGTCCTTCCAGTTGCAGCTGATTGGCAAATTCCACAATTAAAATGCCATGCTTGGCAATGAGCCCTACCAGGGTCAGTAAGCCCACCTGCGTATAAATATTAATGCTGGTAAAGCCTAAGCTGGTAAATATCAGCGCGCCGCAGACACTCATGGGTACCGTTACCATAATGATGATGGCATTTTTAAAAGATTCAAACTGTGCTGCCAAAATCAGAAAAATAACAATTAACGCAAAAAAGAAGGTAACCACCAGTTGCTGACCTTCCGCCTTAAACTGACGTGACTGCCCGGCGTAATCCACACTAAAACCCGCCGGCATCACTTCGGCTGCAATCTGGTCCAGCACAGCCAGAGCATCACCCAGTGGCACGCCGGGGCGGGGCACACCTGATATTTTTACCGCATTAAGCTGCTGAAAACCTTTTAATGCCTGAGGTTGCACTGATTCGGTTAAGCTGACCAGAGCTGATAATGGCACCAGCTCACCTTCACGGTTACGGGTATAAAAGTCCTTTAATTGCTCCGGGTTTAACCGTTCACTGCGTGATACCTGTGGAATAACCCGGTAAGAGCGGTTGTCCAGCGCAAAACGGCCGGCATCGGCACCTGACATCAGACTGCCCAAATCGGCAGCAATTTGCTGCATTGACACCCCCATCAGCGCAGCTTTTTCCCGATCAACCTGCACGGTCTGGCGTGGCCGGTTTATTTTCAGGTCACTGTCGACAAAAATAAAGCGGCCGGAGGCCATGGCACGGCCCAAAATCTCCTGTACCACTTCTTCCAGGGCGGCAAACGGCTGGGTTGAACCGACAATAAACTCTACCGGGGTGCCACCACCTGGGGATGGTAAAGAAGGCGGCACCAACGCAAAACTGTTAATACCCGGCAGGCCGGCCATAAATGGCTGAATATTCTGCTCCAGTACCTGTGACGTGGTGCGTTTGCGCTGATCCCAGGGCGCTAATACAAAACCGGCAATCGCATTGTTGGTGCTACCGGTACCATTGATAATAAAAATATTTTTTATCTCCGGCGCTTCGGTGCTCAGCTTATTGAGTTCGCTGGTATTACGCTCCAGATAATCCAGGGTAGCGAAGCTGTCGGCTTCCAGGATAGAGAACACAAAGCCCTGGTCCTCAGGCGGCTCCAGTTCAGACGGGCTGGTAACAAACAGAAAGTAGCACGACACCAGCACAATGGCGCCAAATGTTAGCACCACCGGCAAATAATTAAGGGTGGCATGTAACTGGCGCTGATATCCGCTGCGTAATTTTTCAAAGCGCTGATCCAGCCAGTGCTCCAGCGACTTTTCATTTTGGCTGTCGCTCTGGTGTGCTTTTAAAATATAAGCGCACATTACCGGTGATAAGGTCAGGGCCACTACTCCGGACAGAATAACCGAGGCGGCCAGGGTAAAGGCAAACTCGACGAATAACACGCCGGTTAAACCGCCGACAAAACCGATAGGTAAAAACACCGCTACCAGAGTCGTCGACATGGTAATAATCGGCCAGGCCAGCTGGCGGGCACCCAGGATGGCGGCTTCTGTGCGTGACTTACCCTCTTCAATATGGCGATGGATGTTTTCCAGCATAATAATGGCATCATCCACCACAATGCCGATAGCCAATACCATCGCCAGCAGGGTGAGCAGGTTAATGGTAAAGCCGAGCAACCACATTAAGAAGAAAGTACCAATTAATGATACAGGAATGGCCACTGCCGGAATAATAACGCTGCGCATCGAGCCTAAAAAGGCGTAGATCACCAGAATGACAATCACCAGCGCCAGTACGATAGAAATAACAACTTCATCAATGGCATTTTCAATATATTCGGTAGAATCATACGGAATGTCTGCATCCAGTCCTTCAGGTAACTGTGGAATAATATCCCGGTCCCAGACTTTTCTGACTTCCGCTATCACATCCAGCGCATTGGCATCGGGTGAGATTTCAATGCCCATAAAGGTTGCGGCAAGGCCGTTAAAACTCACAGAGCTTTCGTAGCTCTCGGCGCCAAGCTCAACAGTGGCGACGTCCTTTAGCCGCACCAGGGCGCGGCTATCGGCACTTATCACCAAGTCGGCAAATTGCTCAGCACTACGTAAATCGGTGGCTGCATTTAAATCTACGGCCACCATCTGGCCCTTGGTTCGGCCCAGTGCTGCCAGCACATTGTTACTGCGCAGCGCGCTGCTGATATCAGAGCCGGTAATGCCAAAGGCCGCCATCTTGGCCGGGTCGAGCCAGATCCGCATGGCAAAGGTCCGGGCGCCAAGGATCTCCGCCCGCTGTACGCCGGGAATGGTGGCCAGTTGTGGCTCAATAACCCGTACCAGATAGTCGGTAATTTGGTTGTTACCCAATACTTCTGAGTAGAATGACAGGTACATCGCGGCGACATCCTGGCCAACCTTTAATGAAATAACCGGATCGCGGGCGTTCTCTGGCAGTTCTGAGCGGATTTTGTTTACCTGGGCCGCAATCTGAGTCAGGGCTTCATTCGGATCGTAATCAAGCCGCAGAAAAGCTTCTACTGTGCTGGAGCCGGCGACTGAAGTAGAAACCAGATAATCAATACCTTCGGCTGACGCAATTTCCCGCTCCAGTGGGGTAGTGATAAAACCCTGAATAAGATCGGCATCAGCACCAACATAAACGGTATTGACCGTAACTACGGCATTCTGAATTTCCGGAAATTGCCGCACATTCATATCCATAATGGCTCTTAAGCCCAACAGGACAATAAACAAACTTACCACCGATGCCAGGATCGGTTTTTTTATAAATACATCAGTAAAGCGCATTAGTCATTGTCCCTACTGGTTGGCTGGTGCTGGATTGGGATCTGCAGTCGGGGTTGCTTGCTGATTGTCGCTGATGATGACTTCAGCACCATTGCGTAATTTCAACAAACCCGAGGTGGCAATCCGGTCCCCGGCACTTAAGCCGTCCGTAATCGCAATAACATCGCCACGACTCTGGCCGGTGCTGACAAACCGCTGGTGTGCGGTGAGTTTGCCGTCGTTATCGCGGATCACAAATACTGAATTGCCATAGGGATTAAACTGAATAGCAGTTTGTGGTACCAGGGTCACTTCATTGCTCTGGCCGGTATCCATCTGAATCCGGGCAAACATGCCCGGCCGTAATTTATGCTGTGGGTTGGCAAAAGTCGCCTGTACTTCCACACTGCGGCTTGACTGACGCACAGCCGGCGCAATCGCAGTGATCTCGCCACTGAATTGCTGCTCAGCCCAGGCATCAACGCTGACAGTCAGTTGCTGGCCTTTGCTGATACTGGCAAGTTGCTGCTCGGGTAAACTGAAATTCAGATAAATTGGATCTAGCGATTGTAACGACACGACATTATCACCTGGCGACACCAGCTGGCCCAGGCTTACCTGACGAATGCCGGTAATACCATCAAAAGGAGCATGAATGGTCTTTTGGGCAATTCGTGCCTGTTGAGAGGCGACCGCCGCTTTGGCCTGAGCCGCTTCACTCTCACGTCGCCTGACATCCAGCTCTGAAACGCCTTTATCACGTAGCAGGGTTTGCAAGCGGTCCAGTTCCAGCTCTGCCAGCTGCTGAGCCGCAGTTAACCGGGTTAAATCAGCCTGATCTACGCTATCATCCAGCTTTAGCAGTAACTGGCCTTTGCGTACTTCACTGGCATTTTCAAACTGAATACTGGTAATGATACCGCTGGCTTCAGTCGAAAGCTCTGTGCTGTTAATTGCGGCAAAACTGCCAACTGCGCTGACAAAGGGCTGCCAGTCTGCAGTAGTAACCGTCGTTGCCGTTATTGTCGCGGCAGGCATTGGCATAGTTTCAAAATACTGGTTCATAAAGTGATTACCAATAGCCTTATAGCCGAAAATACCCCCGAAAATCAGGCCGGCAACAATCAGCATCAGAAACATGCGCTTAAACATGGACTCTCCTTATCAAAATTCAGGGCTCAGTATAAAGACAATTGCAGCCACTATTTGTGAAATTTAGTAACACTTTATGTGCTGATTTTCAGCTTGTATCAGCCGAGCTAGTATTACTGAGCAGCAGTGCTTATGGTTTATCGGCTGCAGCGGATAAATGAAAAGTTGTGCTAAAAAACCGGCATAACTTATCTTAAACATGATCCAGCTTCAGGCAAAACAGTAAATTTTTCGCTATACCTGTTATTCAGCTGCTGAGGTTAAACCAACAAGGAGTTATTTTTATGACCATTACTACCGTTGCAGAACTGATGACCGCTGATCCACTGTGTTTACTTCGGAGCGCCAGCCTGAAAGATGCTCATGATTTAATGCGTCAGAAAAATGTGCGGCATATCCCGGTAATTGAAGCCAATGGCGAACTTGTAGGAATGCTGACCCAGAAAATAATGATTGCTAAAGTTATGGGCTTAATGGCCCAGTATGGTGCAACCGCATTGGAGCGCAAAGAAAAGCAGTTGTTGGTCAGTGAGTTAATGGCTACTGATTTTGCCGCCGTTACCGCAGAGCAACCGCTGGTTGAGGTTGCCGATTTTTTTGTGACAAATCGCCACGGTTGCCTGCCGGTGGTCGATGGTGATAACAAAATTACTGGTATTTTAACGTCATCAGATTTTGTAAGACTGGCAGCCCGTTTGTTAAAACCAACGGCTCAGGGTTGATACCAACAAAACTGGTTTTTACCGCGGTTTTTAGCCTGATACATTGCAGCGTCAGCCTGACGTAATAACAAGTCAGCACTCGTTTGCTTGCCACTAAACAGCACCAGACCAATACTGCTTTGGCAACGGTGACTTAGCTGGCTATCTTGCTGAAGATCCAGCGGTTCATTAATTGTTGCTGCAATTTTGGTCGCTATCTGTTCAGCGCGTTGCATGCAATGTGCTTTATTGCCGGCAATTTCATGTAAAAGCACAATAAATTCATCACCGCCAAAGCGAGCGACAGTGTCAGCCTCCCGCACGACATGACGAATACGCTCTCCTATCTGGCTTAGCACCTGGTCGCCGGTTTTATGGCCATATAAATCGTTTACCGGTTTAAAATTATCTAAATCAATAAACATCATTGCACAATAATTTTTGCTGCGTTTACTGTTACTTATTGCATGTTGCAGCCGTTCCTCCAGCAAACGGCGGTTTGGCAGGCCGGTTAAGTCATCATAAAATGCCAGCCGGCGAATTTTTTCTGCTGATAAGCTGCGGTTTATGGCCAGCTCTGCCAGGTTACTGTATCTGGCAATTTTCTGACGCTGGCTGGCAGTTGGCTGACAAGGCTCGCTGTGATAAATCCCAAAAGTGCCCAGTACTTTGCCGTCGGCATTTTTTATTGGCTGTGACCAACAGGCTGCCAGATTGGCGGCCTGAGTTAACTCCAGAAAGGGCTGCCAGTAGGGGTGGTTGTTAATGTCCTCGACGATGACCGGCTCACCGGTATAGGCCGCAGTGCCGCAAGAGCCCTGGCCCATGCCAATAGGTAAGCCATCTACTCCCTGATTGTAAAAATCAGGTAAGGACGGCGCTGCGCCATGTTTGAGGAATTTGCCACTTGGGTCTAGCAATAACACTGAACAACGCATTTCCGGGTGTAATAATTCAATTTGCTGGACCATACAAGCTAAAATGTCGGTTAGTCCTGCACCCTGACTTATCTGGCTTAAAATCAGGTTTTGCAGCTCCAACTCCTGAGTCCGCTCGGCAATTTGCTGTTCAACTGAACTAATGGTGCGGGCAGATTGCTGATTCGCCATACTAAGCTCAGCAATTTGCTGTGCCAGCGATGCCAGCAAGTTTAACAGTGCCGGTAGCTTTTCTTCTGCGACTATCGGCACTTCTGCTATAGCATTCAGATATTCATCGTTGTCAAATCCTAGCTCTTTTCCCTGTGAGCTGAAAAAGGCTAAATCAGGTTCAGTCAGGAAAAATTGGCCAATAAATAAATTGGCGATATGAACATCATTAATTATCAGTGGCGTTGAGCAATCGGTTAAACCATTTCGACATTTATACAACGCATAATTATGGCCTTGCTGCATCTTGCTGGCTAAGTCGACATCACTCTCATGACAGCGTTGGCGGCTGGTTTCGTTTACCCGGTGAAACTGCATGCAGGCGCGCTGCCATTTCGAGGAGGCCAGTATGCTGCCGTCCAATCCAATTAAGGCAATAGCAATGCCCATAGCTTCCAGAAAGTGGTCAAATAAGCTGTTTAATCGGGAAAAGTCTGAAGCTACCGCGTGTTGACTTGCGGCATTGTCCGGGACTGAACGCTGCGTGTTATTCCAGTCAGCGCCCAGAGGATCGAGCATTTGAATTAAGCTGGATTCTTTAAGCAAATGCTTACTGAGTTTAGCCATCTGATTTTAATGTTAGTCGTTTAAACTAAGGTTATCCAATTTATTAGTGTATTTCACTATAAAAAAAACCTCTGCCGGGCAGAGGTTTTATAAAATTCAATCTTTACTTAGTTTAAGTAGCTCGTTGCTAGTTAACACCAAGTTCCTGCAATAGCGCAGTGGCCTTATCTACCTGCTGCATTTGCCAAAGCATAAAGCGTAAATCTACCTGAATAGAACGGGTGTTTGCCGGATTATAATCCCAGTCAGAGATAATTGAATCCAGGGTGCCATCAAAGGCCAGTCCAACAAACTCAGCTTTGCTATTTAAAATAGCGGAGCCAGAGTTCCCCCCGGTAATATCCAGTGTTGCAAGGTAATTAACGGGTACTGACTTAAGTGTTGGTTCCAGATAAGGGCCGTAATCTTTCGCTCTAATTGCTGCCAGTTGCTCAGCCGGAGCATTAAACTCACCCTCACCCGTTGCCTTGGCGGTAATACCACGCAAGGTAGTAAACGGGGCCCAGGCATTACCGTCTTCGTTACCGTGTGCCCGGCCTTTTACATTGCCGTAGGTTACCCGAAGGGTACTGTTGGCATCGGGATAAACAGCTTGCCCCTGAGCTTGCATATACGCAATTTTGGCCCGCATGTAACTGGCATAAGCCTGCTGAATTTTTCCAGCCAGCTCTTCACTTTCAGCTTCCCGCTTTAAATCAGCCTGGTACAGTGCAACGGCAGCCATTACAAAAGGATCAGCACTCTGACTAAACTGAGCAGGCGCACTATCGATTAATGACTTGCGGTTACTTAACTCAGTTAAACTGGTTTTGGCGTACCAGCTGTCGATCAGCGCGCTCAGCTCACTGCTACTCATATTGCCTTTAATCCCGAGGGCGCTGTCAAAATCGCTATTGCGTTGTTTTTTAGGTAAAGCAACATATTTAGTCAGATTATGTAAATCAAGGGCTTTTTCAACGCTGGAATCAAAGTTGCGTTCCATGCCGGCAACAAATGCCTGGTAGCGGGGAATATCCCGCTGCTGATAACCTGCTTTACGCTCGGTGTCAGGCTTAGTGCCCTCTTGCGCTAAACGGTATAACGAACGGGCAACATTAAGTAAGCGCGGCGTAGCGTTGTTCAGGGCATAATCGGCGCGGGATTTACGGTGTTGTTCGGCTAGCAGCTTTTCAATGGTATCCAGATCTTTGGCATAGGCTTTTTTGTTGTCACTGTTACTGTTAACCCATGATCTCAGTGCCTTATGTTCAGCTGTTTTACGCTGTAAAAAGTCGCTGTCGGCAAAACTGTCCAGCATGCCCTGGCGGTTTTTCATATAGTTGTTAAGACCCGCAACTCTGCTGGCATACTTAAGTTCGGCGTCCTTATTGGTTGAGGTTACCTGGTTGATAATAGCCAGCGTGTCTTTAAACTGCTGCACGGTATTAGGGTAGCTCCACTCAAAAGTTTCACTTACTTCAGCAGGTAGCCGGTGCCGGTTGGTCCGGCCCGGGTAGCCCAACGCCATCACAAAATCGCCATCCTGTAAGCCTTCTGCTGCCAGCTTCAGGTAGTGGTCTGGTTGGTATGGTACGTTATCTTTATGATAATCAGCAGATTTACCATCCGGGCTGACATAAGCCCGTAAAAAACCATAGTCGCCGGTGTGACGGGGCCACATCCAGTTATCGGTATCGCCGCCAAACTTTCCGACGCCTTCAGCTGGAGCATGAACCAGACGGACGTCTTTAATTTCAAGCTGCTTAATCAGGTAGTATTCCAGGCTGCCATAATATGCAGCTACCCGGCAACGGTGACCTTCATCTTGCTCGCACTGGGCTATTAACTGCTTTTGGTTTGCTTCAATAGCGTCGATTCGCTTTTTTCCGCTTAGCTTGGCGGTTGCTGCATCAATAACTTGTGCGCTGACATTGTCAACTGCTTTAGTAACATATACCCGGCTACCCGGCGCCGCGGGCACTTCAGCTGCCGTTGTAGTGGCCAGAAAACCATTGGCAAGCAAATCATTTTCAGGTGTAGAGTTGTGGGCAATACTATTATAAATACAGTGATGGTTAGTAACCACCAGGCCGGTAGACGAGACAAAAGAGGCTGAGCAGCCACCCAAACTGACAATAGCAGCCATTGGAAATTCGGTAAGTTTGGTCAGGTTTGCCGGGTCAAGTTCCAGGCCGGCAGCTTTTAATTCACTTGCAATATCGGGAAGTTGTTGCGGCATCCACATCCCTTCATCAGCCATCGCAAAACTACCGGTCAGTGCCAGTATCAACAAGGATTTTTTCATAATTTCTCTTATATTTTATTTAGAGCGCACTCTACGCGGGCGCCGTTATACTCGGCGCCTGGTAGCGGCTTGTCAAGATGTCGATAAATCCTGTAACAGTTTAATAAGCCAGCCATCCGGTTTTACGCGTTGGGATGTTGCTGAGGTAAAGTTTTTGAAGTTAACTTTGCTAATGCTGAGTTATCTTAAGTAGAATTTTCAGTGTTTTCACTGGCAGTGAATTAATTTGATTAAATGTTATGCCAATTTCTCTGGTTATAGCCTAAGCTTTGTTTGGTAATGCTAAAAATAGTCAATGGTTTCATTCTGGTAATTAAAATATCAGTAGTTGATAATGTTCAAAGTTAGGCACTAATTTAAATTAGAGAGGAAATAATGATAAAAAGTCTAGTCGCCTTGTCGCTGGCCGTTGCTTTGATTCCTGCCACTGTATATTCAAGTATCACAATTAAGACAACTGGCCGGCGTAACGGCGTAATGGCTTTTGGTGTCGACCTGGTTTTTTAAGGAGCCTTTATGTTAAGCAGATTCTTAGCCACTGTTATACTCCTTGCAGCTGCTGGCACTATGATGCCGGTAGCCGCTGACATAGCTGTGATTGTTAACCCGGCCAACACTACAACCTTAACAACTGACGAACTTACCCGGCTTTATACCGGCAGGTCATCGGCACTTGCTGCGGTTAATCTGGCGGAAAGCTCACCACTGAGAGGCCAGTTTGATGAGAAAGGAGTGGGCCGCTCTTCTGCCCAACTAAAAGCACATTGGTCGAAATTGGTATTTACTGGTAAAGGTTCACCGCCACTGGAGCTGGCTTCGGAAGCCGCGGTAATTGAGCATGTTGCCAAGAACCTAATGCTATAGGCTATATTGCAGCCTCCAGCGTAACAGATACAGTAAAAGTAGTATTAACCCTGAACTGAATGCAACATTGCAGGTAGTTTGCTGGCTGGCAGAGAAGAGTATTATTATATGAAAAATATGTCGATAGTGATGAAGATCTGGCTGGTTATTGGTCTGGCGGTAATTGCATTTTCTACCGTGGTAGCGGTTAGTGTGTTTTTTACGGCCAAAAACAATGCCACGACCCAGAGCATGCGTGATTATATGTACGAGACGTCAAAGCTGGCGTCACAAGTTCAATCTGGTTTTATCTCGCTGGATGAGTTTTTTACTCAGGCGGTAACGTTATCAGATCCCGATTTATTGGCTACGGCGCAGCAAAATAGTAATAAGCTGCAGCAAAATCTGAACCGGCTGAAAACCCTTAATCCCGGACAGCAGCAATTAATGGATAAACTGCAGCAAGATGCTGCTAACTATGCCAGCCTGGCTGGCGGCATTGCCCAACAATTTATTGATGGCGATGTCGACTTTGCCAAGATTCAGGCGAGTGTTGCCACGAAGACTGAGCAGTTCGAAAGTCTGAACAATCGATTTACTCAGTTTGAGCAACAGGCTGACGAGCGATTTTCTCAGGCCATTGAAAATATGTCCGACAATATGGACTTAGCGTTAACAGTGATTTTAGCACTGGGTAGTGTGTTGATCTTGTTAACAGCTGGCCTTGGCCACTTTATTGCCAGTCGGATTAGTAACTCGGCCAGAACCCTGGGGGTCTCGCTGGCTGAGCTGGCCAGTGGTAAGGGGAATCTGGCGAGCCGGTTGCCGGTAACAGGTAATGATGAGCTTGGTGTGGTAGCCAAGCAGTTTAACCTGTTTATCGGGATGCTTCAGTCATCTTTTAACGATTTGGCCAAGACCATAGATCCGTTAAACCGCAGCGCTAAGGATCTGGCTACGGGCATGAATAACATGGAAAGAATGACACTGGAGCAATCTGACAATTCAGAAACCGTCAGCCACAGCATGGCTGAAATGCAGTTATCGGTACAAGACATCAGTCAGTCGGCCAATGATGCTGCCACTGGTGCTGGCAAAGCAAACGAACTGGCCAAGTTGGGACTGGATAAAACCAGCCACGCTGTCAAATACTCACAAGGTTTGTCTGATGAAATAAAGCATGCTCAGGATGTTATTACGGAGCTGGCAGAGAAAACGAAAAATGTCACTGAAATTCTGAAAAGCATTAACGATATAGCTGATCAAACTAATTTACTGGCATTAAATGCCGCAATCGAAGCGGCCAGAGCAGGAGAGCATGGCAGAGGGTTCTCGGTAGTTGCTGATGAAGTGCGTAACTTATCTTCGAAAACGGCAAAATCGGTAACGATGGTGCAGGATGTGCTGCGGCAACTGAACGATAATGTCAGTGGGGCGGTCAGTATTATGAGCCAGGCGGTAAGTAATGCTGAACATTCTGCTAGTTTGGCAGCTGATGCCGGCACCTCGATAGAGCAAATTAATCAGGAAGTTCAGCAAATTAGCATGTTAAATGCGCAAATTGCTGCGGCAACTGAAGAGCAAACCATGGTTGCCGAGCAAATCGCCAGTAAC
Source organism: Arsukibacterium perlucidum DSM 18276 (assembly GCF_000382165.1). GTDB lineage: Bacteria > Pseudomonadota > Gammaproteobacteria > Enterobacterales > Alteromonadaceae > Alishewanella > Alishewanella perlucidum. Next base: position 98,920 of record NZ_KB907706.1, read on the forward strand.
ACCGCTAAAATGATAGGATCATTTGCCCAAACCAAGAGCTTGCAGTTGAGTTTGCATGGTATATCAGACGATTTAAGGGTACTTTCTGAATCGCTGGTAACTGTTAGCTCAAAATTTGAGACCTGATTTTAACGCAACCCAGGTTGCAGTGAGGAAGCACCATGAGTTCATTAATGAGTTCGGTTGACCAGAGAACCAACATTGTAGGTCAGAACCGTCTGGAGTTGTTGATTTTCCGCTTAACCGGGCAACAACCTTATGGCATTAACGTGTTTAAGGTCAGGGAAGTGATTCAGTGTCCGCAATTAACTGATATGCCTGGCGCCAACGACCATGTCAGAGGCATTGCTCATCTGCGCGGCACACCGGTTACTGTTATCGATTTAAGTAAAGCAACGGGTGGCAAGGCAATTGAGGATTTAAGTAAAGCTTATATTCTGGTAACCGAATATAACCGTACTACCCAGGGTTTTCTGGTTGGTGGCATTGACCGTATCGTCAATATTAACTGGGAGCAAATTATGCCGCCGCCAAAGGGCGCTGGTCGTAATCATTATCTGACAGCAGTGACCCAACTGGATGATAAGTTGGTGCAAATTCTGGATGTCGAAAAAGTATTTGCTGAAATTTCGCCGCCAGACGAGGAAGTGAGTGAGCAGATTAAACAACGCAAGTCTGAAAAGGATTTATCGAAACTCACGGTACTTGTTGCTGATGATTCTGCTGTTGCCCGCAATCAGGTGAAACGGGCACTTAGCTCAATTGGCATCAATGTCGAAGTGGTAAATGATGGACGTTTGGCACTGAACTGGTTATTGGCAAAAGCTGATGAACTGGGTGGGGATATCTCTGACCATGTTCCACTGCTGATCTCTGATATTGAGATGCCGGAAATGGACGGCTATACCCTCACAGCTGAAGTCAAAGCGCATGAGCATCTGAAACATGTTCATATTGTGCTGCATTCATCGCTCAGCGGAGTATTTAACGAGGCAATGGTTAAAAAGGTTGGTGCCGATCAGTTCATAGCAAAGTTTCACCCTGATGAACTGGCCTCAGCGGTCCAGCACTGGATGTCGATAGACTAAGAAACCTCAAGGTAGCGCTAAGCAGCGCTACCTTGAGGTTTGCTCAACGTTTAATTATGGCGTTGTTGCAACACCTTAATGACATCGTTCAGTTCAAGTTGCTGGCTGCGTAGCAGCACCAGCAGGTGGAAAATTAAATCGGCAGCTTCGTTGGCCAACTCTTCTTTGTCACCGGCCATCGCCGCCAGAGCAGACTCTACTCCCTCTTCACCGACTTTCTGGGCTATCCGTTTAACACCTTTAGCAAACAGACTGGCGGTATAACTGCTGGCCGGATCGGCGCCTTCACGGCTTTGAATTACCTGTTCTAAATCGTATAAAAAGCTTAACTGTGGGCTATTAGCGCTATTGTCATGCCAGCAGGTTTCGGTGCCAACGTGGCAGGTCGGGCCTTGTGGCTGAGCCAACACTAAAATACTGTCGCTATCGCAGTCACTGGCAATGCTGACCAGTTGCAGGGTATTACCGGAGCTTTCGCCTTTGGTCCACAGCCGCTGTTTGCTGCGACTGAAAAAAGTTACCTGGCCGCTTTGCAGGGTGTGCTCAAGTGCTTGCGGGTTCATATATCCCTGCATTAACACCTTGCCGGAAATGGCATGCTGCACTATTGCCGGCAGTAACTTGCTTTCGGGCCAGCTAAGCTGGCTGATTTGTTCTTGGTTCATAGGTTTTCTCTAAGGCCGTATGCTGATTCCATCGGCAATCAATTTCGTTTTTAAAGCGGCAATCTCAATAATTGCTTTATGAAACACACTGGCCGCCAAGGCGCCGTCGACATCGGCTTGCTGAAACACCTGACTAAAATGCTCCATAGTACCGGCGCCGCCACTGGCGATTAATGGTACTTTACAGACATCGCGAATGCTTTTTAACTGGGCAATATCATAACCCTGGCGTACGCCGTCCTGGTTCATGCAGTTAAGCACAATCTCGCCGGCGCCACGCGCCTGTACTTCGGCCACCCAATCGCGGGTAAGCCAGCGGGTTTTCTGGGTGCGGCTTTCATCGCCGGTAAACTGGTATACCTGATACTGGCCTGAGGCCACATCAAAAAAGCTGTCGATACCAACCACCACACACTGCTGGCCAAAAATATGATTGAGCTCACTAATCAGCTCAGGCCGGGCCAGGGCAGGGCTGTTGACCGATACTTTATCGGCGCCCATTTCCAGGATTTTGCCAGCATCAATCACACTTTTAATGCCACCGGCGACACAAAACGGAATATCGATTACTTCGGCTATCCGCCGCACCCAGCTTTTATCAACCACCCGGCCATCGCTCGACGCAGTAATATCATAAAATACCAGTTCATCGGCGCCAGCTTCGGCATAGCGCTGGGCTAATGGCACAATATCGCCAATGATCTCATGGTTGCGAAACTGGACGCCTTTAACGACTTTGCCATCGCGCACATCTAAACAGGGTATTAACCGTTTTGCCAGCATGCAATGGCCTCCTTCAATGTAAATTTACCTTCCAGCAAAGAGCGGCCCAAAATAACCCCGGCAACACCACTGCCAATTAACGCTTTAATATCAGCCAGCGAGCCGATACCGCCTGAAGCCTGCCACTGAATTTGCGGGTAATGCGCGGTAAGTTCGCGGTAAAGCAACACATTTGAACCACTTAAGGTGCCATCGCGGCTGATATCGGTGCATAGCACGTGTTTGGCGCCGGCGGTGATATAGTCGTCCAGCACTTGTTCCAGAGTAATGTCAGATTGTTTAATCCAGCCGTGTGAAGGCAGGGTTTTCTCGCCTTTATCATTAATGGCCACATCCAGCGCCAGCACAATCTGCTCGCCGCCATATTTACGGATCCAGCTTTGCACCAGCCCGGGCTCGCGGATTGCCAGGCTGCCGATTACCACCCGGCCAGCACCGGCATCAAGTAAATCAATCACATCCTGTTCGTTGCGGATTCCGCCGCCAACCTGAATATGCAAGGGTGAGGCTGTCATCAGCTCGGTCAACAGTGCTAGCTGCCGTTTGCTTGCATCTTTAGCACCGGATAAATCAACTATATGCAGCCAGTCGCTACCATCTTGCGCATATTGATTGCGCAGGGTAAGCGGGCTGAACTGGTATTCTGTTGTGTTGTCGTAGCGCCCCTGATATAGCCGCACTACGGTACCGTCTATTAAATCTATCGCCGGGATAATCACAATTGCCACTCCAGAAAGTTCTGTAATAAACGGGCGCCGGTTTTACCGGAGCGTTCCGGATGAAACTGGGCGCCAGCAACATTATCTTTGCCAATCACTGCTGCAAAGTCACTGCCATAGTTACATAGTGCAAGTGAGTGCAGGCTGGGCGCCACCGCGAAACTATGCACAAAATACACATAATCACTGCTGCTGAATCCTTTAAGCAATGGGTGGCTGCTGATACTGTGCAGGGTATTCCAGCCCATATGAGGTAAGCGTAAGCCGGCACTTTGCATTGGCTGTACGTCACCGGGGATCAGGTTTAAACAAGGTACGTCGCCTTCCATACTATGGCTGGTTAGCATTTGCATGCCTAAGCAAATACCTAACAATGGCTGCTGCAGGCTTTGCAGAGTGTCGATAAGCTCGTTATGTTGCAGCTGCGCCATGGCATTGTGGGCCGTGCCGACGCCGGGCAAAATCACTTTAGCGGCCGCTTTAATTATCGTTGCATCACGGCTGATCGTGGCCTCTACCCCCAGCCGTTTAAAAGCAAAGTATACCGAACTGATATTGGCGCAGCCGGTATCAACAATAACCAACTGCATCACAATACTCCCTTGGAGCTTGGCAGGGCTTCACCGGTTACGGTAATGGCCTGGCGTAATGCCCGGCCAAACGCCTTAAATAAGCCTTCTACCATATGGTGTTTGTTACCATCGGTGATCGATAAGTGTAAGCTGATCAGCATGGCATCGCTTAATGACCGGAAAAAGTGCGGTACCATCTCCAGGTTGAGGCCACCAACGCTACCTTCGCCTAAGTTGGCATCGAATTTAAACAGCGGCCGGCCGGATAAATCCAGCACACATTCAGCCCGGCACTCGTCCATTGGCAGGACAAAACCAAAACGATTTATGCCACGTTTATTGCCCAACGCCTGTTTTAACGCCTGGCCCAGCGCCAATGCAGTGTCCTCGACACTGTGGTGATCGTCAATATGGAGATCACCTTCAACCCTTACCTGCAGTGAAAAACCGCCGTGAGTGGCAATTTGCTCCAGCATGTGGTCAAAAAAGCCAACGCCGGTATTAAAGCTGTTGTTACCAGTACTATCTAAGTCAACACTGATTTCTATATCGGTTTCTCTGGTTGTCCGACGCACTGTGGCCTTGCGGCCGCGGCTTAGTAACTGCTTAGTTATCTCACGCCAGCCCAGAGTGTCACGATTATACTGAAATGAAGGCAGGCCCATGTTATCGGCCAGTTGCACATCAGTTAAGCGGTCGCCAATCACATAAGAGTTGGTAAAGTCGATTTTGCCCTGCTGCAGATAGTCTTTCACCAGCCCCAGTTTCGGTTTACGGCAACTGCAGTTATCCTGCTCAAAATGCGGGCAAATCAGTACGTCGTCAAAGTTAATGCCTTGCGAGGTTAATAGCTGCATCATTTTATCGTGCGGCGCATCAAAGGTATCCCGAGGGAAGCTGCTGGTGCCGAGGCCATCCTGGTTGGTTACCATTACCAGCCGGTAACCGGCGGCCTGCAATTTCAGCAGGGCAGGAACCAGCTCTGGTTCATATGCCAGCTTTTCCAGGCTATCTAATTGTTTATCAATTGGTGGCTCTTCCACCATGGTGCCGTCGCGGTCAATAAATAAAATAGGCTGGCCACTCATGCGTGTTCTCTCTTATTAACTGAAAAATAGTTCAACATTGCCTGCTGCAGGCGCTGCATTTCATCCGGGCTGCCAATCGACACCCTTACCACCTGTGATAAGCCCAACTGACTGGACTGATTCCGAATTAAAATATCAGCGTTAATCAGGGCACTGACACAGTCAGCAGCATCTGCAACTTGCAACAGCACATAATTGGCATTACTGGGCCAGACCCTCAACACGCCTGGCAGCTGCTGCGTAAGCTCAATAAAGACGCTGCGTAGCTGATTAATAGTAGCGACGCTTTGTTGCATTTGCGCTATGCCTGCTGCAGACAAGGCCTGGGCAGCAATTTGTGCAACCGGCTCAGCAATCGGGTAGGGTGCAATCATTTTTTTCAGAGCGTTTATTACATCAGCTGAGGCCAGGGTAAAGCCACAGCGCAGTCCGGCTAAGCCAAAGGCTTTAGACAGGGTGCGCAGCACTACCAAATGCGGGTAGCGGCTTAACAGCGGCACCACAGAGGCTTGTGGCGCAAACTCAATATAGGCTTCGTCTACCACCACCAGTGCTTTGCCGCTGAAATGTTCCAGCACAGCAATAATCTGCTCGCGTGGGATCAGATCGCCGGTTGGGTTATTCGGGCTGCAAATAAAAACCAGCTTGGGGCGGGTGGCAAAAATACCATCCAGATCAAGCTGTTCACTGTTTAACAGCAATACTTTATCAACCGCAGTCTGATTACTCTCCGCACTTATTGCATACATGCCATAAGTTGGCGGACAAATGGTAATGCTATCCAGCTTGGGTTCGCAAAAGCTGCGGATCAAAAGCTCTATGCCTTCATCGGCACCACGGCTGACAAGTACCTGCTCTGCGCCTACGCCGGCATAAGCCGCATAGGCATTGATCACAGCTTTTGGCTGACATGACGGATAACGGTTAAAAGTACCATCCAGCTGATAAGCCGGCGCCAGCGCATTTTCGTTGGCATTCAACCACACCGCGCCACCGCTCATACTGCTGCGGGCAGAAGCGTAAGGAACCAGCTCCTTAACTAACTGCCGGGCCAGCGTATTCACCCCGGAACCTGTTGCCTCAGTCATACTTTACCTCCGCCGCTATTATTGTTGCACGTCTCTGACTCATTAAGCACTGCCATGCGCAGCCGCACCGCATTGGCGTGGGCCTCTAAACTTTCAGCTTCAGCCAGGGTAACGATCGCCGGGCCAATATTACGCATACCCGTGGCTGACAGTTTTTGCACGGTAAAGCGACGGTAAAAGTCAGTCAGTGACAAACTTGATACTGTTTTGCTGTAGCCATAAGTTGGCAGAACATGGTTGGTGCCACTGGCATAGTCACCCGCTGACTCGGGTGTCCACTGGCCAACAAAAATACTTGCTGCGCTGGTAAACTGCTCAATCAGCTCATCATCAATTGCGGTTTGCACAATTAAATGTTCTGGCGCATAAGCATTGGTAACCGCGACTGCTTCGGCTAAATCTGCTGTTAAAATATAACGACTGTGGCTAAGTGCTGCTTGAGCAATATCCTTACGGGGCAAGCTGGCCAGTTGTTTAGTTACTTCAACTTGTACTTTGCTAATCAGCTCAGCACTGTCGCTAACTAACAGGACCTGAGAATCCGGGCCGTGCTCGGCTTGCGATAATAAATCGGCAGCAACAAAGGCAGGGTTGGCACTGTTATCGGCCAGCACCAGCACTTCAGACGGGCCGGCCGGCATGTCAATCATCGCGCCTTTAGCATCCTGACTTACCTGCTGCTTGGCTGCGGTAACATAACGATTGCCCGGGCCAAATATTTTATCCACTTTAGCAATACTTTCAGTACCATAAGCCAGGGCGGCAATGGCCTGGGCGCCACCAATGGTGTAAATTTCGGAAATACCACAAAGCTCCGCCGCATACAGAATTTCCGCTGCGATATCGTCAGCTGCCGGTTTACCCGGTGGGGTTACTAATACCGGCCGCGGACATCCCGCCAGTTGGGCCGGTACGCCCAGCATCAGCACGGTAGAGGGTAAGGGTGCACTGCCACCGGGAATATATAAGCCTACTGCACTGATAGCCCGGCTTTTCAGCTGACAGAATACGCCGCTGCTGGTTTCGACATCAATATCGCGGGGTAACTGCGCCGCGTGGAATTTACGAATATTGTCATAGGCCAGCTCAATAGCGGCTTTACGCTCAGGTAGTAAGGTTGCCAGCACACTGCGTTTTTTATTGTCGCTCAGGCGCAGTGGGTTATCGGTTAAACCATCAAACTGTTGGCTATAGCTGCGAAGTGCGGCGTCGCCCTGTTGTTTGACGGTAGTGATAATGCTACGAACTTGTTCGCTTAAGCCTGCTGAGTCGGCCAGCTCCGGCCTGGCCAGCGCTATTTGTCGTTGCTCTGCCGATAATTGCGGCCAGTTAAACAGGGTAGCCGAAGCAGTAGCCATAGTTGAAGCCATAGTTACTCCATCATTTTTTCAATTGGCAGCACTAAGATAGAGCTGGCGCCCAGCGCCTTTAATTGCTCCATGGTTTCCCAGAATAAAGTTTCACTGCTAACCACATGAATAGCAACCATAGTGTCGTTACCTGCCAGCGGCAGCATGGTCGGGTTTTCCGCACCGGGCAGCAGGGCAATCACTTCATCCAGGCGGGCGCGTGGCGCATGCAGCATAATATATTTGCTTTCATTGGCCTGCATTACCCCGTTGATCCGCGGCATCAGTTTATTAATCAGTTTAAGCTGCTTGCTGTCTGTTAAGTCTTTGCGCTGAATCAGCACTGCCTTACTGCGGTAAATTACATCGACTTCTTTTAAGCCGTTGGCTTCGAGCGTGGCACCGGTTGATACTAAATCACATATCGCATCGGCTAAACCGGCGCGTGGCGCTACTTCAACCGAACCCTTTAAGGTAACTACCCGGGCATTAACGCCTTGCTGCTTTAAATAACGCCCCAGCAGCCTTGGGTAGGTGGTGGCAATGGTTTTGCCGTCAAGCGAAACTGGCCCCTGGTACTCATCTTCCTGTGGCACGGCAATAGATAAGCGACAACCACCAAAATCAAGCCGTTTTAACACGGTATAATCGAAACTGTCATTATCCAGCTGGCGCTGCAGCGATTCTTCTTCCAGTACGTTCTCGCCAACAATGCCTAAGTCACAGACACCATCCATCACCAGGCCGGGAATATCATCGTCGCGTACCCGCAGGATATCGATGTCCATATTCTCGACATGGGCTATCAACCGTTGCTCACGCAAATTAATCTTTAAACCACAGCTGGTAAAAAGGGCCTGAGAATCAACCGATAAACGACCAGATTTTTGCATAGCGATACGTAAGCGTTTACTTTCTGTTGCCGGACTCATAATGGTCTCCATGACGATAACTAAAAAATGGTTAATACAATAAACAAAAACCCCGGGCCTGAGCTCGGGGTTTTTGTTACGTTACCACCGGAGCGCCAGACTTCAGCCCTCCGAAAAATCGGACGGCTAGTACCTATGACGATGGTGCAGGGCAATAACGTTCAGCATTTATGTGTTCTTGCGTATTAAGATGTTATACAAGTTACCTGTGCGGCGGCAAAAGTGCAAGCGTGTTCTGGTAAATATACATTTAACGATTTATTTTTAAGTGATTGATTATTCTTCACATTTGGTTATTTTGTGCAATGCTGCCTGAATTTAGTACTGCGAAGGCAAGCCTGAATATGAATTTTGCGGTTGAAATATGGTCAACTTGTATAGTCAATGAGCGGATTTATTAAAGGTATTTTTAGCCAGGCCGATATGTAGAGTAGCGTTGTAGTCAGGGGATAATTTAGGTCAGGGGATAGTTATGGATGCATTTTTGCCGTTTATACAACGGGTGCCTGGCACGCCGGTAGAGCCTGATCCGAAACAGGTTGTGCCGGTATTTAAAGACGCCAGGTTAAGTCCGCTTAAACAAAACGAACATAAATTTCTTATTTTACGCAGGCCAGGCGTCAACAGAGGCCGGCGCAAAGATGACTATCCTGAACCGCCGTACACTACGCCGGAAGAAGAGCAGCATGTCGACAAAGACGGTCATCTTGATATTTTTGTCTGAATTTTTCTGCTGATAAAGGCATAATAGCGCTCTTTAATTTATAACAGGCGCAGCAGTGGATAGCTTTACCCCCGGCGTTGGCCAACAACTGCATGACTAATCCTTTAGCTAAACAGGTACTGGCTGCTTTTGCTGCCAAAGGTAAGCTTGCCAGTAATATCAGCGGCTTTAACCCGCGCGTTGCCCAGTTACAAATGGCCGAAGCGGTCGCCACGGCCATTACCGATAATGCAGCACTGGTGGTAGAGGCCGGTACCGGCACCGGTAAAACCTATGCCTATCTGGTGCCGGCGCTACTGGCGGGTAAAAAAGTTATTCTGTCGACCGGTACCAAAAATCTGCAGGAACAACTCTTCTTACGTGATTTACCCAAGGTGCAGCAGGCGCTGGCCAGCCCTATTCATACTGCTTTGTTAAAAGGCCGTGCCAATTACTTATGTTTATTTCGTTTAGAGCAACATTATAATCATGTGCCGGTGCAGGATGAGCAGCTTATTCAGGATCTAAGCCTGATCAAAAAATGGTCAGCTGAAACCCAGTCAGGTGATATTGGCGAGCTGAGTTATATTGCCGAAGATTCTAAAGCATTGCCTTATGTCACCAGCACCACTGACAACTGCCTTGGCAAAGATTGCCCGGTGTATGAAGATTGTCACTTACTTAAAGCCCGTAAAAATGCCCAGGCGGCCGATTTAGTAGTGGTGAACCATCATTTGTTTTTCGCGGATTTAGCGTTAAAAGATACCGGCTTTGGTGAACTGCTGCCGCAGATGGATGTGATTATTTTTGACGAAGCACACCAGCTGCCTGATATTGCCAGCGACTATTTTGGTGAACAGGTATCCAGCAGATTGCTGCTCGATTTATGCCGCGATTTAGAGCTGGCCTGCAAATCTGAGCTGCGCGACCACCCGCAACTGGTAAAAGTAGCCGAGAAGCTGGCCAGCTTAGTTCGTGACTGGCGCTTACAGTTTGCTGCTGAGCCCAGTCGTGGTAACTGGCGTGACTTAGCGCAGCAAACGCCAATGCAAACTGCGCTTACCCGGGTAAACGATGCTATCGATTTGTTATATCAGGTATTAAAAAGCAGCCTGGGCCGCAGTGATACCGTCGACAGTGTGTTTGAACGTCTCGCTCAGCTGAAAAACCGCTTGTTGAAAATGCAGGACTTAAACCAAACCGGGGTCAGTTTATGGTACGAAACCAGCCGGCTGCATGTCAGTTTGCACTTAACCCCGTTAAGTATTAGCGAACGCTTTAAAGCCATAGTGGCCGCTGAGCAGCGCAGCTGGATTTTCACTTCTGCCACCTTGTCGGTAAATGAGGGTTTTAGTCATTACACTTCGCAAATGGGGCTGGACAATGCGCAAACCCTGCTACTGGAAAGCCCGTTCGATTATGCCAGCCAGGCGTTGTTATGCCTGCCACGTTATTTACCCGAGCCGCATCAGCAGCAAATGGGCCCGGCTCTGCTGGAACTGGCAGTAAAGCTGATCAAAGCCAATAATGGTCGTTGTTTCTTTTTATTTACCAGTCACCGCATGCTGCAATGGATGGCCAACGCACTACCTGATCAGATCAGCCAGCCAGTGCTGGTGCAGGGCAGTACTGGTAAGCGCCTGTTGCTGGAACAATTTGTAACCCTGGAAAATGCGGTGCTGCTAGGCACTGGCAGTTTCTGGGAAGGGGTAGATGTGCGCGGTGATACCCTAAGCTGCGTCATTATTGATAAACTACCCTTTGCGTCGCCGGATGACCCGTTATTGCAAGCCCGCAGCGAAGATTGCCAGCGCCGTGGTCTCGACCCGTTTAGCACAGTGCAATTGCCGCAAGCGGTTATAACCTTAAAACAAGGTGTCGGCCGGCTGATTCGCGACGTAACCGACCGCGGGGTGCTGGTTATTTGTGATAACCGTCTGGTTACCCGGCCCTACGGCAGTGTCTTTTTAAAGAGTTTGCCACCAATGCGCCGCACCCGTTCACTGGACGATGCGGTAGTGTTTTTACAACAAACCACACAGGAAAATTAAGGTGAAGTTACTGGCATTAGATACCTCAACTGAAGCGTGTTCAGTCGCCTTGTTGCATCAGGGTAACATTATTGCCCTGGATGAAGTATGTCCGCAGCAACATAGCAAACGAGTGCTGCCGATGATTGATGGCTTGCTGGCCGGGGCAGGCCTTAGCTTGAACATGTTGGATGGTATTGTATTTGGCCGCGGCCCCGGCAGCTTTACCGGGGTGCGGATTGGCGTATCGGTAGCGCAGGGCCTGGCGTTTGGCGCCGACTTACCGGTTTTTGGGGTCTCGACCCTGGCTGCCATGGCTCAGGCAGCGGTGCGTTTGCATCAGGCTACCCAAATCGTCGCCGCCATTGATGCCCGGATGGCAGAAGTGTATCTGGCAAGTTTTAGCAGCGACAGCAATGGCGTGTTGCAACAATTAACTGCCGAACAGGCGATTAAACCGCAGCTGCTGGCACCACTTGGTTTAAGTGGTAAGGTAATGGCGGTAGGCACTGGCTGGCAAACCTATGCTTCCGAGCTGCTGCGGGCACAGCCAGCTCATATCGCCAGTGATATTCTGTATCCTTCAGCCCAGGATATGCTGAGCCTGGCGCTGCCAGCCTTCAGCAATGGACTTTTTGTCAGCGCTTCACAGGCTGAACCGGTATATGTGCGCGACGACGTCAGCTGGAAAAAGCTGCCTGGCAGATAAAACACTTGGTTAAACTGGCAAACTGGTTATAATTAAACCAGTTTGCTTACTATGAAGATGTTATGAGCCTGACTGTTAATCAAAGCCTGAATGCCCCCGCTAATGTTGCCAGCGTATTTGCCGGTACAGAACAGCGTCGTGCGCCATTGCTGGCAGACAACCGGTTGTCAGGTGCGGCCAATACCGGATCCGGTATTCGGGCCAGTCAACAGGTAATTAATCAGTTGGATAACGAACGTAGTAAACAAAGCAACTTTCAGAACAGTAATAGCAGCCGCGGCCAGCAGGCAGTTGCCGCTTACCAGAGCCAACAGAACGAACAGCGTCGTGCTGAGGTTCAGTCTTTATTAGGCGTTGATCTTTACGCCTGAGCCAATCCAGATCTTCTGTCTTCGCGTATACTTTTTATAAATAACTGATTACAAGCTGCCTGGCAGTGTTGTGCAAAGGATTTACTATGGCAAAAATTTGTCTGATAACGGGGGCCAGTTCGGGCATGGGTAAGGCAACAGCCCTGCACTACGCCGCCAATGACTGGCAAGTGTATGCTATTGCCCGCTCAGCCGATAAGCTGGTTGAACTGGCAAAGCATAGTAAAAATATAAAGCCGGTAAGCTTAGATGTAACAGACAGTGTCGCGCTGGCCAGTTGGACAGCGGCGTTACCCGCAACTGAAAAATTCGATGTGGTTATTCTCAATGCCGGCAACTGTGAATATGTTGAGGCGTCAGACCTTGACCTGGCGGCTTTTGAGCGAACCTTTGCGCTTAATGTGCTGGCTGTGGTTGCTTGTACCCGCTACCTGATGCCATTCCTTAATAAAGGTAACAAACCCAGCCTGGCTATTGTCAGTTCGATGGCCCATTTTTTCCCGTTTACCCGCTCTGAAGCTTACGGTGCCAGCAAAGCTGCGGTGAGTTATTTTGCAGACAGTTTACGAGTTGATCTGGCAGATACTGATATTCATGTCTGTTTAATCGAACCAGGCTTTATTGATACGCCGCTTACCCGGAAAAACGACTTTGAGATGCCTTTTTTAATGGCTCCCGAGGATGCAGCTAAACGTATTTTCGACGGCATAACGGCAATGAAAAGCCGCTTGCGCTTCCCGCGCCGGTTAAGTTTTAGTTTAAAAATGCTGGGATTATTGCCGTATAACCTGCGGAATAAGCTGGCTGCAAAGATGAAACAACAATGAGCAATAGCAACACGGTAACGGTGACAACTGGCTATTTAACTCCTCAAAAGGGTATTCACTGGCGTTCTATTGTCGGTTTTGAACTGGCCTGGCTGACGCTGGTCTATTTTCAGAGTATGGCGATCGTACCGGTGTTGGCGTACTTGCTATATGGTTTGTATTTGCTGCCGAACCGGGCTCGCCTGGCCGTAATGCTTACCGCTGTGGCGGGCATTGTTATTGATGCAATTTTGGTTTCGCTGCACATTATTTCCTTTAACGACAGCCTGATAATGCCGGGCTGGTTTGTATTGCTGTGGGCACTGTTTGCGCTGGCTGCAGTTGAAACTATGGCCGGCTTCTTAAAGCCCTGGTGGCTTGGTGTGGTGTTAGGTGCTACCGGCGGCCCCCTGTCTTACCTTGGGGGCGCGGCATTAAGTGGTGGGGTGCTGCAGTTTCCGCTTGGAGCAGTGTCCTTTGTGGTTTTGGTGCTGGTTTGGGGGCTGTTAGGTCTGATACTGGGTTACAGCAGGAGGTTTTATGCACAAACTGATCGTTAACATTGTCGCACTGGGGTTTGCTGGTATGGTAGCTGCGACACCTAGCCTGACCACGGTAGGTGAGGGCAGCTACCGTTATTTATTCTGGCAACTTTACGACGCCAGGCTGGCCAGTACTGATGGTACTTTTAGTACTTATCAGCAAAGCAGCCCACTGTTACTGGAACTCACTTACAAACGGGATATCAGTAAAGACCAGTTTATTGATGCTACCGTAGAGCAATGGCAGAAACTTGGCAGAAGTAGCGAGCAACAGCAAACTGAGTGGGCAGAGCGCCTTGCCGAACTATGGCGGGATGTCAAAGAAGGTGATCGCTTAGCAGCGCTGCTGACTGAGCAGGGCCAGGTACAGTTTTATTTTAATGACGCCGATATAGGTTTGGTTAAAGATAAAGACTTTGCTCCGGCTTTTTTTGATATCTGGCTGCACCCTGATACCACAGCTCCGAAATTACGTCGCCAGTTAATAGCGGCAGAGTAGGGGTAGGGTGAAAAGTCGGATCAATGTGCTCGGTGCTAACAGAGCACATTGATTGTTACTTGTGAGTTTTGAGTAAATTTACTTAGTCTGCTGAATGTACTGAATCAACTTTTTGGCAATTGCTGTGTTATCCATAAAACCACTAAATTCGCCGGCATGTTTACCATAGGCCATTACCGGCACATCGGCTGCGGTGTGGCCGCCACTGGTCCAGCCGGTTAACGATGCATCGTTAATAAACTGCAGTATCTGGCTGCGTCCCACTTTTTCATCTTCATTGCTAAGCGCAGTGATCAGTAATTGCAATTGTGCTTTATCCAGGCTGATACCGGTCAGTTCAGTATAACGTTTACTGATATCCTGCTGGTTTTCCAATTGCTGTAATTGTTTGGCAATTTCCCGGCCTGTCGCTTTAACCCTTTTAATCACCTCAGTGTGCCACTGGTATACCCCGTTGGCGCCTAATGATAAGCCACCGGTTTCATGATCAGCAGTAACAATTAACAAGGTATCCGGGTTGGCATCGACATAAGCTTTAGCCACTTCGATTGCCTTGGCAAAGTCATGCATTTCAGCCATGGCACAAGCGATATCATTATCGTGCCCGCACCAGTCAATCTGGCTGCCTTCGACCATCAGCACGAAACCTTTATCAGCCGTTGACAATAATTGCAGCGCCTTTTCAGTAAGTGGCGCGAGCATGCTGTCATAGTCAGAGTTTAATACCGCAGGTAAGGCATTGTCTGTTAGCAGGGCTATTGCCGGTAAGCGGGTTAAACCAGCAAGTTGCTTGTAGTCATCAGTATACTGATAGCCAAGTTCAGTAAAACCGGCAATCAGATTACGATCTTCCCGCACAAAATACTTAGTACCACCGCCAATGATTAAATCGGCTACCGGTTTGCCATCAATCCGGTAATCCAAATACATATCAGCAATAGCATTCATATTGCGCCGGCTGCTGTTGTGCGCCAGAAATGATGCCGGGGTGGCATGGTTGACCTGGGAACTGGCGACAATACCATTTGCTTTGCCAAGGCGCTTGGCCAGCTGCATCATGGTGCCAATAGGAATATGTTGCCGGTTAACGGATATTGCACCATTAAACGTTTTAATGCCGGTTGCCAGGGCTGTTGCGCTGGCCGCTGAATCGGTTACCAGAGTATCATCATCAGGGTAGGTGCTGGCCATGCCAGTCAGTAAATCGTCATAAACTGTATTGCCTACCACGCTGGCTGCCGGATCGCGCTGGTAATAGCGGTAAGCCGCAACATAGGATGGCCCCATGCCATCACCAATCATATAAATAATATTTTTCGGCACAGCTAATGCTGAAGGTGGTAGTAAGCTTGCCACAGCAAGACATAATAAAGCGATGCGCATTGACTAAACCTTTATCTTTTCCGGTACTACCAGAAGTGTACGTTAACTCTTCAGACCAACCAAGTGCCATGAGACAAGCGCACCATTTTTTAATTTAAATTTTTAATAAAGATCATCAATGAAGTGTTTTGCTGGACAATTTTTAGCGGGGCAGGCTATCTTAGAACCAACACGTTATGCTGTGGTCGTACAAGTATGATGTTTAGTAAGCTCAATAGTAGTAAAAGGAAGCTATGAAAAGAATAATAACAAACATAGTACTGACACTGGGGCTTAGTATTGCCTGGCAAACGCTGGCGACTGAGCCTGATCCGCGTCAGCTAATAACGGAATTTGCACTAAGTAACGAACGCAGTGCTGAACATATCGCTCGTAACCAATATAGAAACCCGGCAGATACACTGCATTTTTTTGGCATAATGCCGGATATGTCGGTGCTTGAGGTATGGCCTGGTCGTGGCTGGTACACCGAAATTCTGGCACCCTATTTAAAAGAGCGGGGCCACCTGACAATTGCCCAGTTCAAGCATGATGACGGTAGCTTAAAAGATGAACGGGCAAAGTTCTGGGCCCGCTTGAGTGCCGGATTGTCAGCAAGAATCCTCGAGCAACAAGCGTATTTTGGCCAGGTAAATCAGATTGAACTTGACCCCCCTTATTTTGAGCCAGCGTTAGCTACAGCGCAATTTGATATGGTGCTGTCATTTCGTAATGCTCATATCTGGGATGAAAGTGGTCACTTATCAGCGACCTTGCAAACTTTGTATGATCTGCTTAAACCCGGTGGCGTATTGGGTTTAGTGGAACACAGAGCCGCACCTTTATCCGATACCACCAGCGTGGCCGTTGAGGGGTATCTTGACGAAGCTTATGTTATTGCTGCAGCAGAACAAGTGGGCTTTCAACTGGTAGCGCGCAGCGAAATTAATGCAAACTTGCTTGATAGTAAAGACCACCCGAAAGGTGTATACACCCTGCCACCAACATTGGCACTGGGCAACTACAACCGGGAACAATATCTGGCAATTGGCGAAAGTGACCGGATGACGCTGAAATTTATCAAACCAGCTGAGTAAACCCGGTACCAAGTAACCGCAGCAAGCTAATTGTACCAGGCGGACAATTGTGGGATGATTGGCGCTAGAGTAAATACTCAATACCAGGCTTGTTCCCCGGCAATAAAGCATCAACATTTATTGCAGGCAGCCATATTTATAACTATAAAATAATAACCTTAACTAAAAGGAGAGGACGGTGGATAAAGTTTGGTTAAAGCGTTACCCGTCAGGTGTGCCCGCAGAAATTGATGCTGATCATTACCCTTCCCTGCTTGATATCTTTTCCCAGAGCATCAGTCAGTTTGCCGATAACACTGCATTTATCAATATGGGTAAAAGTATCAGTTACCGCGAACTGGACAAATTAAGCAAAGCTTTTGCAGCTTACTTACAAAAAGATCTTGGCCTGCAAAAAGGTGACGCTGTCGCTATTATGATGCCGAATCTGTTGCAATATCCGGTGGTGTTAATGGGGGTTTTGCGTGCTGGTTGTACTGTGGTTAACGTTAACCCACTTTATACCCCACGTGAATTACAACATCAGTTATCTGATTCAAAAGCAAAAGCTATTGTTATTGTTGATAACTTCGCGCATACCCTTGCGGCAGTGGAAAAACAGGTCGATTTAGAACACATTATTCTGACCAAAATGGGTGACATGCTGGGCATGCTAAAAGGCAGTATTGTCAACCTGGTGGTGAAGCACGTTAAAAAACTGGTTCCGGCGTATTCTTTAAGTAAGTTTGTTACTTTTAATGCTGTATTAGAAAAAGGTCAGCATTTAAAATATCAAAAGCCGGATCTCAGCGGTGAAGATATTGCTTTTTTACAATATACCGGCGGTACAACCGGCGTCTCGAAGGGCGCGATGTTAACCCATCGCAATATGGTGGCTAACCTGGAGCAGTGTAGCGCGTTTCTTGACTGCTTCCTTGATAAGGGTAAAGAGCATGTAGTTACTGCACTGCCGCTTTACCATATCTTCGCGTTAACGGCCAATTTCTTTACCTTCTTTAAATACGGTGGCACTAATTTATTAATTACCAATCCCCGGGATATGCCTGGTTTTGTTAAGGAGCTTGCTAAATTCCCGTTCACCGCTATTACCGGCGTTAATACTCTGTTTAATGGTTTGCTCAATACCCCCGGCTTTGCTGAATTAGATTTTAGCCGGTTAAAGCTGTCGTTGGGCGGCGGTATGGCGGTACAGCGCCCGGTAGCAGAGCGCTGGAAAAAAGTG
This sequence comes from Arsukibacterium perlucidum DSM 18276, assembly GCF_000382165.1. GTDB lineage: Bacteria > Pseudomonadota > Gammaproteobacteria > Enterobacterales > Alteromonadaceae > Alishewanella > Alishewanella perlucidum. Next base: position 116,545 of record NZ_KB907706.1, read on the forward strand.
ACCAAAACCCGCTTACTTGAAGGCTATGGCTTAACAGAATGTTGTCCATTAGTAACCTTAAGTCCGTTTGATTTAGAAGATTTTAACGGCAGCATTGGCTTACCGGCACCGTCTACCTTAATTCGTTTAATTGACGAAGAGGGCAAAGACGTCGCTCTGGGGGAACCTGGTGAAATGCTGGTGCAGGGACCACAAGTTATGCTCGGCTATTTAAACCGGCCGGAGGAAACCGCCAAAACCATTAAAGATGGCTGGTTATACACCGGTGACATTGCCACTATGGATGACGAAGGTTTCTTTTATATTGTTGATCGCAAAAAAGACATGATTATCGTCTCGGGCTTTAACGTATTTCCGAATGAAATTGAAGAAGTTGTGGCGATGGATGAAAGAGTGCTGGAAGTGGCAGCTGTTGGCGTTGCCAACGAGGCATCCGGTGAAATAGTGAAAGTGGTTATTGTCAAAAAAGACCCCTCACTGACTGAAGAAGACGTGATCGCCCATTGCAAACAACATTTAACGGGCTACAAGGTGCCAAAACTGGTAGAATTCAGGAACGAATTACCGAAAACTAATGTTGGTAAGATCCTGCGGCGTGAGCTGCGGGATTAATCCAAAGCCGGCGATAGCCGGTTTTGTTTTTTATGAGATGTAGAAATGAGTTATTTGATCACTGATAACAGCAGCCTGGCGCAATATTGTCAGAATGCTGCTGGCCAGAGCGCTTTGGCCGTTGATTCTGAATTTATCCGCCAGAGTACCTTATACCCCAAGTTGGGGTTGATTCAGCTGTTTGACGGCAAGCAACTTGCTCTGATTGATCCTCTGACTATTACCAACTGGCAGCCTCTGGCGCAGCTGTTTGCAGATGAAACTATTGTTAAAACCCTGCATTCCTGTACTGAAGATCTGGAAGCGCTGGCTACTATTGGCATCCATCATATTCAGCCGTTATTTGATACGCAGCTGGCTGCAGAATTACTGGGGTGGGGCAGCAGTATCGGTTATGCCAAACTGGTCGAGCGGGCAACAGGTGAGGTATTAGATAAAAGTGAATCGCGCACCGACTGGCTGGCCCGGCCTTTGGCTTTAAAGCAGTTAGAATATGCAGCCAATGACGTTACATTTTTACTGCCGTTGTATCAGCACTTAATGGCGCAGTTTACCAACCCGGCATTATTGCCATTGTTACTGGCCGAAGGGCAGCAATTGCAGCAGCGGCGGGCCAAGCCGTTACCACCTCGCCTGAAGTATCTGGAAGTTAAAAATGGTTCACTGCTGCGCAGTCGTGAGCTGGCGGTGTTACGTGAGCTGGTAGCCTGGCGACTGGAGTATGCAGCCAGTCGCGATTTAGCACTGGGCCTGGTTATTAAAGACTTTCAGATGCTGGAGCTGGCTAAGCGTAAGCCGGGTTCGGTTGAGAGTTTGTTAAATATCCCCGGCATGACCGGGCGTGATATGCGTCGTCACGCAAAAACCATAATAGAGTTAATTGAGCTGGCCAAGCAGTTGCCGCAGGAAGCCTGCCCGCAGCCCTTTTATCAACTTGAGCATTTTCCCGGTGAGAAAGTGGCACTGGCAGAGCTTAGTCAGGCTATTAAAGTAACTGCCGCTGAGACGGCTATACCAGCGGCTTTCTTGTCGGTCCGGCGTCAGTTGCATGAATATTTTAACTGGTGTTGGCGGGTAACTGAGCAGGAACGGAATTTACTACCGCTGCCGGAATATTTAACAGGTTGGCGTAAGCAACTGCTATTACCCCATTTGCCTGTTCCGGCGCATGTCCAGAATTTAATCAAAAACCAATAATTAACGTTGTTATTGATAAATAAGATCAATAGAAAATTTTGGTTAATTCAGGCAAAAATCTGCAATTAAAAAATCTGATCTTTTTCAGTAAATGGAGGCGTAAACCTAACGCAACTAATAACTGAAAGGTAATAACCATGAAAGGAATACTAAAATTTGCCGTTCCGGCGGTTTTAACTTTGTCACTTGCAGGTTGTTTTGACAGTGATTCAGATTTACCAACACCGACTCCTCCACCGCCACCACCGCCGCCACCGGTAGTTGTTGATGCAACTTTGCGGGTAGTGCACGCTTCTTTTGACGCTCCGGCTGTTAATGTCAGCGTAAATGGTGACGTCGTAATTGAAAATCTGGCTTATGGCAGCAGTTCCGAGAATTTTAGCTTACCACCAGCCGACTACGCGGTAGCGGTTGATGCAATTTTGCCGGGTGAGGGCAACACCGCTACCGTAATCGATGTTCCGGTGCTGGCACTTGCCGAAGCCACCAACTACAAAGTGTTTGCTGTAGGCTTAGTTGCCGATGAAACACTGGCGCCTTTAGTTGTTACCTCTGATGTGGCTGAGTTAGCCACAGGCAACGTCAGATTACAGGTGGTCCATGCCGCCTCTGCAGCACCAGCCGTCGATATTCATGTCACCGCACCGGAAGCTGAGCTAGGCGCGCCGCTAACTACTCTGGCGTTTACTGAATTTACCGACGCCCTTGATGTGCCTGCCGGTGATTACCGGGTGCGTATTACCTTACCGGGTACTGACACTGTAGTGTTTGACAGCAATACCCTGGAGCTGGCTGGTGGTATGGATTTAGTTGTTGCCGCCATTAACAGCGAGTATTCAGGTGCGTCACCGGTATCGCTTATTGCCGTGACCCCGGAAGGCGATGTATTACCTATTTTGGATGACGGTACCACCTCCTCGCTGCGGGTTGTTCACAACGTATCAGATGCGCCGGCAGTTGATGTCGTAGTAAATGATAACTTCGCCGAGCCACTGGTATCAGACTTAGCGTTTCCGGATTTCACTGGTTATGTCGCACCAGCGCCGGGTGATTATAATGTTAAGGTTGCAGTGGCTAATACTGAGACTGCAGTAATTGACGCAGATGTGACCCTGGAAGATGGTGTGTTTTATACTGTGCTGGCAGTGGGTTCATTAAGCGATGCCGATGATTTTGCCATCGAGCCATTAATTCTGGTGGACAACACCCGTACCGTAGCAACTGAAGCCCGTGTTCGCATCGTGCATGGTTCTACCCTGGCGGGTAATGTTGATATCTATGTTACTGCCGATGGTAATATTGCCGATGTAATGCCAGCATTCAGCGACGTGCCGTTTAAAGCAGAAACCGGCTATGTGCCACTGGCCGCTGGTGAGTATTTTGTCACAGTAACCCCAACCGGCACCAAAACCGCTGCTATTGAAACCGGCGCCCTGATGCTGGAAGCCAATAAAATTTACACCGCCATTGCCCGCGACGGCGTTGGCTTAATGGGGGTAGGTTTAACAGTAATGGATGGTTTTGTAGCTGAGTAATCTGTAAACAATGACGCCACTTTAACGGTTCTGTATAAGTAGCTGAAACAAACGCCCGCAATTGCGGGCGTTTTTATATTGGGTATTTCTCATTATCAGCAATGAAATATTTTGCCAGGTCGCAGCTAATTTGCTACTTTGCTGCAGCAAAAAAATAACGAAAACAGGAACGTTGGCGATGAAGGTTGGATTAAGCTTTACCCTGATGTGTGTTGCACTAACCTGCTGGTCGGCGTTAGCGAAGGAGTTGCCGGTAGAGGCTTTTGCCAGTGCGCCCGCCATAGATAAACTTAAACTGTCGCCAGATGGTACTAAATTGTCGATGATCCAAACTATTGATACCGACAAAGAGCAATTAGTGTTGGTGAAACTGTTTGATCTGACAACGGGAGAGCAGCGCTTTCTGGTAAAGGCCGATAGCCGGGATTTAACAATTTTCTCAGTGATCTGGGCCAACAATAAACAATTATTGATGCGTGCGGCTTACGCCACTCATCGTTATGGTACACCAGTTTCGGAAACCCGGCTGATGGTTATCGACGTAGAAACCGGCAAGAATAAAAGTATTGTTAGCGGTCAGCTGCAGCGCAGGCTGGTTCGGATCCCACAGTTTCAATCTAATATTGTCGCCTTAATGCCAGAAGATGAGCATAATTTTTTGCTGGCGTTAGACGGCTTTAGTCATGAGTCAGGTACCAGTGTGGTAAAGGTTAATTTAAATGGCGAGCGCTACAGTATTGTTGCCCATGGCCGCAAGGGGATATTTGACTGGGTTGCTGATCGCCAGCACCGGCCGCGCATTGCCTTGTTCAGAGATGACACCCGGTATGAGATCAAAGAAAAGCTGGCCGACAGCACTGAATTTCGCACCTTATGGCAGTTTGAACGGTTTTCTGAGCAGGAGGTATGGCCAATAGGCTTTGACTCTGACCCGAATGTGCTATTCGTATCGACATATCACGAAGGTCGGCTGGCGATTTTCAGTGCTGATTTAAGCAAAGAGACACCCGTACTTACCCTGGTAAAAGCAGATCCGGATTACGATGTACCGGCGAATATTCATTACTCATGGCAACAGAACAAGATTGTTGCTTTTGGTGGTGACTATGTTGATAACGCCTACCAACTATTTCAAAAATCTCTGGATGCAGCAATTCCGGACGCCGACAATCATATTGTCAGCACCAGCCACGATCAAAACCGCTACATTGTTAAATCAAGCAGTGCTACCCGGGCAGGAAGTTATTTGCTGGGCGATCGCAAAGAAAAGTCGATGACGTTCCTGGTCGATAAATTTAGCCAGCTTGCTCCTGAATTAATGGTCGCGAAGCAGAAAATCAGCTATCAGGCCCGGGACGATTTAAATATTGAAGGCTTTCTGACCACGCCGCTTGGTTATCAGCAGGGCTCTTCAGCTACTTTGCCAACTATTATTTTCCCACATGGCGGGCCTATCTCGTTTGACGACGACGGCTTTGATTACTGGACCCAGTTTTTTGCCAATCGTGGTTTTGCAGTGTTGCAAATGAATTTTCGAGGCTCTCACGGCTATGGCTTCGACTTTATGCAAATGGGCCTGCAAGGCTGGGGTTTGCAAATGCAGGACGATGTGGAAGATGGCACCCGCTGGCTGATACAGCAGGGCGTTGCCGATCCCAAGCGGATTTGTATCGTCGGTGCCAGTTATGGTGGCTATGCGGCGCTGATGGGGGCGGTTAAAACCCCTGAACTTTACCAATGTGTCGTCAGCTTTGCCGGCGTTACCGATTTAGAAGATCTGGTTAAATCATACCGTAGATTCACCAATTACGAAGTGGTTAAAAAGCAACTGGGTGATGATTTTGATTTACTCGAGCAGCGTTCGCCACTAACCCATGCTGAAAAAATTCAGGTGCCGGTATTACTGCTACATGGTACTAAAGATCGCAGTGTACCGTTTAAGCAAAGCACTGCCATGTATCGGGCGCTACGCAGCCATGATAAAGACGTGCAGTATATTGAGCTGGAAGACGGTGATCATTACCTCAGCACCAACAGCCACCGGCTGGAAACGTTTAGAGCAATGGATAGTTTTTTAAAAAAGCACTTATTGGCACCAGTGCAACAAGCCACTGCAAATTAAAAGGTTTTAACTATAAAACAAAGGCCCGCAATATGCGGGCCTTATGATATCGGGCAGTGAAAGCTTAGCGCTTATCATCCGGAAAAGTAACGTTAAGTTCCAGTACCGAGATCTGGTCGCCGCGTTGCTCCAGCGATACGGCAATTTGATCAGCCGGGATATCAACATACTTGCGGATAACTTCCAGAATATCGCGTTCTAATTGCGGCAGATAATCCGGGCCGTTACGACGCTTGCGCTCGTGCGCGACAATAATCTGCAGCCGCTCTTTGGCAGTGCTGGCAGTGTTTTTCTTGGTTGAGCGAAAATAATCCAGTAATGACATCAGTTATCCTCCAAAAATCCTTTTAATAAAGCCCTTTTTCTCCACGTTTAGAAAACGGAACGGCACTTGCTCGCCTAATAAGCGCTTTATCGTATCCAGATAGGCCTGGCCGGCGTCGCTGTCTTTATCCAGAATTACCGGCTGGCCGGAGTTAGAGGCATTTAACACCGCCTGGGATTCCGGAATAACACCTATTAATTCAATTGCCAGAATTTCTTTGACATCTTCGACGCTGAGCATTTCGCCTTTTTCTACCCGCTCCGGGTTATAGCGGGTTAACAGCAAATGCTCTTTAATGCCTTCCAGGCCTTGTTCAGCCCGGCGCGACTTGCTGGATAGCATGCCGAGGATCCGGTCTGAATCCCGTACTGATGACACTTCAGGGTTAGTTACCACTACTGCTTCGTCGGCAAAATACAGCGCCATCATGGCACCAGATTCAATACCGGCTGGTGAGTCACAAATAATAAAGTCGAACTCTTTGGCCAGCTCGTTTAATACATTTTCTACGCCATCGCGGGTCAGCGCGTCTTTATCGCGGGTTTGCGATGCCGGTAATATAAACAGATTATCGGTGCGCTTATCTTTGATCAGGGTTTGCTTTAAATTGGCTTCGCCATTGATCACATTGACAAAGTCGTACACTACCCGGCGCTCACAACCCATGATTAAATCGAGGTTACGCAGGCCGATATCAAAATCGACAATAACAGTTTTATGGCCGGCCAATGCCAGGCCGGTGCCAATAGCGGCACTGGATGTGGTTTTGCCGACACCGCCTTTACCCGATGTAACCACAATAATTTTTGCCATAGTGAGGATCCTTACACTAATTCAGAGATGACTAAGCTATCGTCCTGCATCTTAATGCAAGCTGATTTGCCCCAAAATTTGCCCTGCAAACTGTCACTAAGCCAGTAATTGCCGGCGATAGACACCAGTTCTGCCTGCAGGTTATAACAATAAATTCGCTTGCTGGTATCGCCACTGGCACCGGCGATAGCCTTACCCCTGAGCGACCCGTAAATATGAATATTGCCATCGGCAATCACTTCGGCGCCGGCGCCTACTGCGCCTTTAACGATTAAATCGGTGCCTTTGGCATAAATTTGCTGGCCAGAGCGTACGGTTTGCTCAATTACTTTGCTGTCCATTGTCGCTGCAACTGCGGCAAGCGCAGCACTGTTTATCGCAGCTGTTGCATCAGCAACTTCTGTCGCCGGGCTTTTAGCTGGCTGCTGTGCGGCGGCCGGCGCTTTCGTATTTACGTTGGCTTTGCCCGCTTGTAAAACCGCCAGGCCTGCGGCATGCGCCGCCGCTTTTTGCTCAGCATTAGCCGCTGTTACGCCAACCAGTACCAGCTTCAGCTCAGTAAACAGGCTTTTTAAAGCGCTAAAGTCGGGGGTTTGGCTGACATCGCTGAGGTTAAGCACGATAGGGGCCTGCAGAAAAAATGCAGGTGCTTGCGCCAGTTTGGCGCTTAATAACGTTTGCAGGGTTGCCACGCTTAAATCAGCGCAGTGCAACACTGACATAGGGAATAAACTCCCTTTCAGTTCTAACGAATTATCAGACATAAAACTATCGGCGCACGCGTTATTTTTATCACTGCGATAAGCAGTATTATTTATGCACCTGACGTGTCGGGTCAGTGCGCATTACCTGTGCTTCATGTTATAGTTTCGCCCTCTGTTAGGCAAGGTAGCGAAGACGTTTTATTGATGTTATGTGTTGTTTATAAAAGCCCGCGCAAAGAGGGCACTTATCTGTATGTTGAACGCCGCGACGATTTCAGCCCGGTGCCTGCTGCTTTAATGACCACTTTTGGCAAACCGCAGCTGGTTACCGTACTTAATTTGGCAAAGCGGGAACATTTAGCCCAGGTTGATATTCATAAGTTACGTTCTGCTCTCAGTTCACAGGGGTTTTATCTGCAGTTGCCACCCCCACCCGAAAACCTGCTGGCTCAGCACAAAGCCAGTATCCAGACAGAAAAAGGTTAGTATGAAATTAAAATTAGCGCTAAAAAACCTTGGCTTGCCAGCATTATTGGCAACCAGTTTCATCCTTCCAGCTGGCAGTATTGCTGCCACCAGCCAAACCAGCAACCAGCCTGAAGCTGCAGCTGCGGAGCAGCCTGCTAAACCCAGCTTTGAACAATACACTGCTGCGTTGCGGCTGGAAGCCGATCAAAAAGGCTACGATAAAGCCCTGCTAGACGAAGTGTTTAGTTCGTTAACCTTTCACGAACGGGTCGTTAAAGCGGATCAGAGCCAGCCTGAATTTGTTGAAACACTCAGTACTTACCTGCCAAAACGGGTAAGTAAAATCCGGATCACCATGGCCCGGGGTTTCTACAAGCAATACCTGCCAGAACTGGAAAAAATTGGTGAAAAATATGGCGTGCAACCACGGTTTATTGTTGCTCTGTGGGGGCTGGAGAGCAGCTTCGGCCGTTTTATGGGCAATTATTCCATTCCATCCGCGTTAGCCACTCTGGCATATGACGGCCGGCGTGAAACCTTTTTCCGCCAGGAGTTTTTTCATGCGCTGGATATTCTGGCTGAGGGCCATATCAGCTTTGCCGATATGAAAGGTTCCTGGGCCGGAGCGATGGGGCAAAGCCAGTTTATGCCGAGCTCATTTCTGGCATATGCCCAGGATGGTGATGGCGATGGTAAAAAAGATATCTGGACGAATCAGCTGGATGTGTTTGCCTCGATCGCCAATTATTTAAAGCAACAGAATTGGGATAACAGTATCACCTGGGGCCGGGAAGTGGTATTGCCGGAAGGGTTTGATGCCGGTTTAGCCATTCAGCGTGGTAGCCTGGCACGCACGGCATGGTTAGAGCGCTGGCACGATTCTGCCCGCAGCCTGGCAAAATGGAACGATTTAGGTGTGCGCCGGCTCAATGGCGCCGATTTACCTGGCCGTGACTTACAAGCGGCCTTAATTCTGCCTGATGGTGAGGGTGGCCGGGCTTTTTTAGGTTACGACAACTATAAAAGCCTGATGCACTGGAACCGTTCTTATTACTTTGTTACCAGTGTCGGCTATCTGGCTGACCTGATTATTGCCGAGTAAGCAATGACTTATTTTCATCAGCAAGTTGATGGCAGGCCGATAGCGCTGCCGGTGGGTAAAGTGGTGTGTATTGGTCAGAACTACCAGGATCACATTGCTGAGATGCAAAGCAAAACAGCCGCAGAAGCGTTGTTTTTTATTAAACCCAGTACTGCTCTGTGCTCACTGGCACCGGCTTTTGTCATTCCGGCTGGCCGTGGTGCGGTACACAACGAGCTGGAAATCGCAGTACTGCTCAGCCAGCCGCTAACCGCTGCTTCGGCTGAACAGGTTGCAGCGGCTATCTGGGGCTACAGCCTGGCGCTGGATTTAACCCTGCGTGAAGTACAGGCTAACCTGAAACAGCTGGGCCGGCCGTGGGAAGTTGCCAAAGGTTTTGATGGCGCCTGTCCGGTTGCAGGTTTTGTACCGGCAGCCGATATTGCCCACCCCCAGCAGCTCGACTTCAGCCTTAGCGTTAACGGCGTCCAGCGTCAGCACGGCAATAGCGCCAATATGATCCGCGGTATCAGTCAGCTGATCAGTGAAATGTCACAGCACTTTACCCTGCTACCCGGCGATATGGTGCTTACCGGCACGCCGGCTGGAGTAGGGCCCTTGCAAGCAGGCGATCAGCTGCAATTGCAGCTGGCCGATTATTTTACGGTAAACACAAGAGTAAGCTGAAAATGGCATTAGCAGAGCGCTACTGGGAAACAAAAACCCTCGATGAAATGAACGCCGAGGAATGGGAAGCGTTGTGCGATGGCTGTGCAAAATGCTGTTTGAATAAATTTATTGATGATGACGAGGAGCAGGGGCCGACCAGCGTGTTAAAAGCTGATGAGCAGGTACACTATACCAATATCGGCTGCCGTTATCTGAATAGTCATAAATGTGAATGCACCGAATATACTCAGCGTACTGTATTGGTACCTGACTGCATTCAGCTGACTAAAGCCAACTTAAAAGACATTTTCTTTATGCCCACCAGCTGTGCTTATCGCCGCCTGCATGAAGGCCGGGGCTTGCCCGGCTGGCATCCGCTTTTGAACAATGGTAAAAAAAGCCTGATGCATAAAAAGCAAATGTCAGTACGCAATAAAACCATCTGTGAAACCCAGGTAGATATGGATAATTTTGAAGATTTTATTGTCCGCTGGCCATTAAACGATTTAGATTAACCGTTACATCAAGTAACAACGCATTCTAACAACAATAATAATGCCGGGCACAAATGCGCTTAAAACACATTAAACTGGCGGGCTTTAAGTCCTTCGTTGACCCAACTCAGGTACCTTTTCCTGAACAGATGACGGCCGTAGTCGGCCCGAACGGCTGCGGTAAATCTAATGTGATTGACGCAGTGCGCTGGGTGCTGGGTGAGAGTTCGGCAAAAAACCTGCGTGGCGACGCCATGACCGATGTTATTTTTAATGGCTCAGGCCAGCGCAAGCCGGTATCTCAGGCCTCGGTTGAATTGGTGTTTGAAAATACCCAGGGCCGGCTTAGCGGCAATATGGCCGACCGCAGTGAAATTTCCATTAAAAGGCTGGTTACCCGCGAAGCGCAATCCAGTTACTTTTTGAATGGCAGCAAATGCCGCCGGCGTGATATCACCGATATTTTTCTTGGCACTGGCCTGGGGCCACGCAGCTACGCCATTATTGAGCAGGGCATGATCTCGCGGCTGATAGAATCCAAGCCGCAGGAATTACGGGTATTCATTGAAGAAGCTGCCGGTATTTCCAAATATAAAGAACGGCGGCGGGAAACCGAAAACCGGATTAAACATACCCGGGAGAACCTGGACCGGCTGGCCGATGTGCGCGAAGAACTGGCGAAAAATATCGACAAATTAAAACGCCAGGCCAGCACCGCCCAGCGTTATAAAGAACTCAAAGCACAGGAGCGCAAACTTAAAGCGGAGCTTACCACCTTAAAATGGCTGCGCTTTAATAATCAGTTAACAGAGCTGGAGCAGCAGCTGGCGACACAGGAAACTGAGCTGGAAAAATACCAGGCTGGGATGCAGGGCGAGCAGCGGATATTGGTGGAGCTAAAAGAGCAAACCAGCGATGCCCGGCAGCAAGCTGAACAGCAGCAAAGCCGTTTTTATCAGCTGGGCAATACCATCAGCCGGCTGGAGCAACAAATTTTGCATCAGCGCCAGCAGCAGCAGATCCTTAGCGGCCAGCTGCAGCAAAAACAACAGGCCCTGGCAGACAGCGAGCAATTTATCAGTAGCGAGCAGCAACAACTGGCTGAGCTGATTAGCGAGCAACAGCAGCACAGCCCGGAGTTAGCGCTGAGCGAAGAGCAACTGACTGAGCTTGAGCAACAACTTGAGCAGGCGCAGGCTTATCTCACTGAGCAACAACAGCAGTGGCAACAGTGGCAACAACAGCATTTTAATCTGCGCCAACAGCAGCAGCAGGCACAGTTAGCATGGCAAAACGCCAGTAATCAGGCCGGCCAGTACCAGAACCAGTTAATGCAGCGCCAGCAACAATCAGAGCAGTTGCAACAGCTGCAACCTGAGCAGAGCATTGAAGCCATTACCGCCCGGCAGCAGCAATTAACTGCTGCCAGCGAGGCCGCTATGCAGCACGTTGAGCGGGCCCGGTTAGCGGCAGAGCAGATGGCAAGCCAGAGCGCTGCACTCAAGCAGCAGTTGGCGGCCATCGCAACCCGGCAACAGATTTTAAGCCAGGAGCAACAGCGGCTGGCGGCACTTGATGCCCGCCAGCAGCAAAACCAGCAGGTGTTACAGGCACAGTTAGTTGTGCAGCCAGGCTGGGCTGGTGCAGTAGCCGCTGCGCTTGGCGCCTTGCAGCATGCCGGCTTAAGCGCTGATGCCGCTGGGCTGGATAGCTTTTGTTATGTTAGTGCGCTAAGCCCGCAAGCACTAAGCCGGCAAGCAATATCCGGCACCCTGGCCAGTGTGATTAGCGACGGCTGCTACCCTGATTATTTTCAGACAATTCAGCTCGCCGACAATCTGGCCATGGCCCGCGCTATTGCCACTAAGCTTGATCCTGGCCAGTCGGTGATCACCGCTGAGGGCCATTGGCTGGGCCAGAACTGGGGCCATAGCAGCAATAGCGACAGCACCGACTCCAGCTTGCTGCGCCGTGAGAGGTTGAGCGCGATTGCCACTGAACTAACTGAATTGAGCAATGAACAGGATTTATTAAGTGAGCAGTCAGGCGCAGCACAGCAAGCTGACAGTGAAGCGCGCCAGGCATTAACAGAGCAACAGCAGATACTTGCCGGGTTACGCCAACAGTTGCACCAAACAGATACTGAGCGGCAGTTACAGGCTCAGGCTGCCCAAATGGCGCAGCAGCAACAATTGCAGCTGGCAGCAGAATGTCAGCAACTTAACAGCCGTCTTCTTGAACTGGAAACCGAACTGGCAGTGTTAGCCGAGCGACAGCTACATGCTGAGGATACGCTGGCTGAGCATGCTGATGCGGAGCACGCGTTGCAGCAGGCGCAGCAACAGGCACAGCTGGCGCTGCAGCAGAGCAGTCAGCGTTTTGAACAGCAGAAAGAGCAGTGCCGGCAATTACAAACCCAGTTAACTCTGGCTGAGCGGCAACAGCAGAGCCTTGCCCAGAACCTGAGCCGGGCAGAGCTGCAATTAAGCCAGCTACGTGAGCAGATAGCCAGCTTAGAACAGCAGCTTGATGACAATAATGAACCGGAAATTTTGTTGCAGGAACAGTTGCAGGAAGCGTTGTTAAACCGAGAAGATGCCGAGCAGGCCATGGTAGCCGCCACCGATTTGCTGGCGGGTTTAGAGCAACAGATGCGTGAGCTGGAGCAAGGTCAGCAGGGCATTATGCAGCAGCTTAACCAGAAACGGCAGCAGATTGAGTCGCTGCGGCTTGATGCAGAGGGCTGTCGGATCCGGGCGAACAATATGCTGGAACTGCTGCGTGAACAGCAGGTCAATATTAAAGACGTCTTGCCGCAATTGGCGGCTGATGCAGTTGAAAGCCAGTGGCAGCAACAACTGGATAAAACAGTAGAAGCAGTAAACCGGTTAGGGGCGATTAACCTGGCGGCTATTGATGAGTATGAACAACAGGCAGAGCGTAAGCGCTATCTGGACAGCCAGCACGATGATCTAACCTCGGCTCTGGAAACTCTGGAAACTGCTATGCGCAAAATTGATAAGGAAACCCGGCAGAAGTTTAAAGACACCTTTGAGCAGGTAAACGAAGGGTTGAAGGGTCTGTTCCCCAAGGTATTTGGCGGAGGCAGTGCTTATCTGGACCTTACCGAAGATGATTTACTGGAAACCGGTGTTACTATCATGGCCAGACCACCGGGCAAAAAAAACAGTACAATTCATTTATTATCGGGTGGTGAAAAAGCGCTAACGGCCTTATCATTGGTGTTTTCAATATTCAGACTGAATCCAGCACCGTTTTGTATGCTGGATGAAGTAGATGCACCGCTGGACGATGCAAACGTGGGCCGGTTTTGTAACCTGGTACGGGAAATGTCAGAAACGGTGCAGTTTATATATATTAGCCACAATAAAATTGCCATGGAGATGGCAGCACAGCTGATGGGCGTAACCATGCAAGAGCCTGGGGTATCGCGGGTAGTGGCTGTGGATGTGGATGATGCTGTCAAGCTGGCAGTAGCCTGATAACATAATAAGGTACAACTATGGCTAGTGAGTTAAGATTAGTATTAATTATTTTAGGGGCGCTGGTGTTAGGCGGTCTGTTTATTCATGGGCTGTGGACGGTACGGAAAAATAACCGCCAGGCTGGTCATCGCTATCATCCGGATACCACGCCACCGGCAGAGCCAGAGCAGACCGAGGGTTTTGATGACTTAGGCGTGGGCCCGGTGCGGGTCATTAAATCACGCAGTGCTGGTGCCGGGCGCACTGAACCCAAAATCAATCCAGCTGCGGCGCATTCGCAGTCGCTGAGTCAGGCTAAAAATAGCAGCCAGGCCAGCGAACAGGTTAAGCAACAGCCAGAGTTTGACTTCGGAGCGGCGGAAGATAAAACCGAACCAGCGATAAATTTTAATGCGCTTGGTGATGCTGCGCTTGAGGATAATGAAAGCCCACGCAGTCTGAACTTTGAAAGCAACGCCCGCTCAGAATCCTATACCAGCGAGGAACGGCGGGCGAATGCTGCTGATGCAGAGCCAAAGCAAAAATCAGCGCACCAGCCATCTGAGGTGTTAATTTTGTACGTGTTGCTGCCGGAAGGGCGTGATATCAGAGGCCCTGATTTACTGTCAGCTTTATTACCACTGGGCTTTAAATATGGTGATATGGATATATTCCACCGTCATCTTGATAGTGCCGGCGGCGGCGAAGTGTTATTCAGCCTGGCCAACATGTTTAACCCCGGCACCTTTGATTTAGAACAGATAGATAAAATCAGTACCCGCGGTTTAAGTTTGTTTATGACCTTACCCGGACCTGGTGAGCCGCTGCAGAATTTTAATCTAATGCACAATGCGGCCAAAAAACTGGCCGAGGAATTCGGTGGCCAGGTTCTGGATGGCCAGCGCAGCGTATTAACTGTACAAACCGTTCGGCACTACGTGGATAAAATTCGTGAATTTCAGCGCCAGCAGCTGATCCATGGCTAGCCGGTGCTATTTATCAAGTACGGCAGGGCTCTCCCTGCCGTTTTTGTTCCCGAAAATGTATTCTTTAAAACCCTGACAGAATAAGCGCTATGACAACTTCAGATAACAATAATATCGCAGCTCAGTTGCAGCAACTGCGTCAGCAATTACAACAGTACAATTATCAGTACTATGTGCTGGATGATCCCAGTGTGCCGGATGCCGAATATGACCGGTTGTTTCAACAGTTAGTTAGCTTAGAACACGCTTATCCAGAGCTGATTACTGCTGACTCTCCCAGCCAGCGGGTTGGCGCTGCGCCTTTAGCCAAATTCAGCCAGGTTAGCCATAGCGTGCCAATGCTGTCCCTGGACAATGCCTTTGACGATGCCGACTTTATAGCCTTCAGCAAGCGGATAGCCGAGCGGATCGACAGCAATGACGAGTTTGCGTTTTGCTGTGAGCCAAAGCTTGACGGTCTGGCTGTAGCGATTCGTTATGAAAACGGTTTACTGGTGCAGGCCGCGACCCGGGGCGATGGTTTTACCGGCGAAGATATTACCGGCAATGTGAAAACGATCCGGGCGGTGCCGCTGCAGTTAACCGGCGCGGTGCCAGAGGTACTGGAAGTGCGCGGCGAAGTGTTTATGCCGCTGGCCGGTTTTCAGGCGATGAACGATAAAGCGCGGTTAGCCGGTGACAAAATATTTGCTAACCCCCGCAATGCCGCAGCCGGCAGTCTGCGCCAGCTGGATCCGAAAATTACTGCCGCCCGGCCGCTGATGTTTTATGCCTACGGTATTGGTGCCGTTAGTGACAGTTATGAGCGGCTGGATGAGCAAAGCCATTACCAGCGGCTGATGCAGTTGAAAAACTGGGGTTTACCGGTCTGTCCGGAAGTACAACTGGTTAGCGGCAGTGAAGCTGCACTGGCTTATTATCGGCAAATTGGTGAGAAGCGGAGCCAGCTGCCTTATGAGATTGACGGCGTAGTGATTAAAGTAGCGTCACTGGCTCAGCAGCAGGCGCTGGGTTTTGTGGCGCGGGCGCCGCGCTGGGCCATTGCTTTTAAATTTCCGGCGCAGGAGCAGCTAACTACTTTGCTGGATGTCGAATTTCAGGTCGGCCGCACCGGTGCTATTACCCCGGTAGCGCGCCTGGCACCGGTTGTCGTGGGTGGGGTGACTGTCAGTAATGCCACCTTACACAACCAGGATGAAATTAACCGGCTGGGCATTATGGTGGGAGACACGGTAACGGTGCGCCGGGCGGGCGATGTTATCCCGCAAATTGTAGCGGTATTAGCAGAGCGTCGGCCGTTGGACGCCCGGGATATTTTATTCCCTGACGAATGCCCGGTATGTGGCTCAGCAGTAGAGCGGGTTAGTGGTGAGGCGGTGGCCCGCTGCAGCGGTGGTTTGTTTTGTCCGGCGCAGTTAAAAGAGTCAATTAAACATTTTGTCAGCCGCAAAGCGATCGACATTGATGGCCTGGGCGATAAGCTGGTAGAACAGCTGGTCGATCAACAACTGATTAAAACCCCGGCCGATATTTATAAGCTGGATATGCCGGCGTTAATTGCTCTGGAGCGGATGGCAGAGAAGTCTGCCTTAAAGCTGTTAAACGCGATTAAAGCGTCGCGTCAGACCAGCTTGCCGCGCTTTATTTATGCCCTTGGTATTCGCGAGGTAGGTGAGGCAACCGCCCTTAATCTGGCCCAGCACTTTGGTAATCTGCCGGCAATACTGAACGCCAGCCTGGAACAATTACTGGCAGTAAACGACGTGGGCAAGGTTGTGGCAGAGCACCTGCAAAGCTTTTTTGCTGAGCCGCATAACCAGCAGGTAATTGCCGACCTGCAGCAGGTAGGCATTAACTGGCCGGATATTACGGTGCAGCAGGCATCTGCTCAGCCGCTGGCAGGCCAGACGGTAGTGTTAACCGGCACGCTCAGCAGCATGGGACGGGATGATGCTAAGGCCCGTCTGCAGCAACTGGGTGCTAAGGTATCCGGCTCGGTATCGGTAAAAACCCATGCCGTAATAGCGGGTGACAATGCCGGTTCAAAACTGGCTAAAGCTAATGAACTTAACGTGCCGGTGTGGACGGAACAGCAAATGCTGGATTTGTTTAGCAGTAACGGAGTGGCCTGATGAGCGCGCCGCAGCACTGGCCATTGCTTGACAGTAACGGCCTGTTGCAGATCCCGCTGCGCTTTTATGGCTTGCTGTTACTCTTGCTGAGGCCCTATATTTGCTGGGTAGCTGAGCTGAGTATGATGCGCTCACAACACAGTCTGCTGGAGCAGTTTTATCCGCGGCAACATGATTTTTTAGTCGCCTGCCTGATCGCTCTGCCGCTATTGTTATTGGTGGCAGCACTCAGTCAGCGCCGGCCAAAAGGACATCGATTCTGGTATTACTTGTGGCGCCCGGGGTTGTGGCTGCTGTGGCTGGTGACAATAGCGGATTTTGCGCATAGTGTCAGTGGCCTGGACGGCGATGTTATTCTGGATGCGCCCTGGCGATTAATCGCGCCGCTATTATTAGTGCTGGCTATGTTCTGGCTGGTATTCAGCAAAAGTTTGCCATTGATTTTTAAAGAATGGCCGGAGCCGGAGCCGGCTAAAAAAAGCACTAAAGCTGCTTAAGCCGGCTGATTTAAGTGTTTTTGTTTAAGTTGCTGAAAGCGCTGCAATTGCTCAGGTTTTAAATTACTGGCTTCGATAAGTTGCTGGCATTGATCCAGCAACTGTTGTTTGTTGGACGGCGCGCAAAGTGGCCGCGGGCTGGTTAACAGGGTTTGCCATAAATTCAGGGCGATGCCGGCATTTTTCGGCATCACTTTCCAGGCTAGTTTAAAGGCGTCGAAGGCTTGCTGCCAGTTGCCATGTTTGTACAGGTTAACCGCATTATTGTTCAGCTCACGCGGGCCAAGCTGCATTGCTAACCGCTCTTGCCGCTCCTGTTGCAAATAGGCATTAAATAATGGGTCGGCCAGTTGCCGCTGGCAGTGGTCGCTGATCTGGCTGAACAATTCGGCTGAGGCCTGGCTTAAGCCGACTTCATGCAATGCTTTAGCCCGATCCAGCGCGCCTTCAACCGACTCTATTTTTTGTAACGGTGCTAACGCGCTAAGCATAGCCTGAGCTTTGTCTTTATGATCCTGCAAATACAGTAACCTGGCCTGCAGCACCTGTTGCTGGCTTTCCAGCGCACTATAGGCGCCGTTGGTATACTGGCGCTGCATGGTGCTTAATGATACCGTCGCCTGGCGGTTTAAGCGGCTGCTTTGCTCTTCATCATCAATACTCAGGGCGTAATCAATACTGGCCCGGGCCAGCGTTAAATATAAATCAGGTTGCTCATACATCGAGTAACGGGCGTATTTCACCATATCACGGGCCGCCCGGTACTGGTTTTCATAATCGTGATTAATGCGGGAAAGCTGTAGTAATTTCTGCTGACGAAACATATTACGTGGCGCCAGGTCCGCGGCCTCCAGTAAATGTTGCTGTGCTTGCTGGTAATGTTGTTGCTTAAACTCCAGCTCGGCCAGTAAATCCAACGCAAACAAGCGGCTCTCCGAGCGCTCCAGCAAGGCCTCCAGCTCAGTAAATGCTTGCTGCTCCTTGCCCTGGGCTAAATGGCAGCGTACCAGGCCCATCCGGGCCCAGCTGAAGGGCTGGATGTTGAGCATGGCACTGAAAAACTTCCCTGCTACGCTGTAGCTGCCCTGGTTTAACAGCACATCACCTTTTAAACGTAATAAAAGTGGAAACAACTTATGCTGCCGGGCATCGGCCAGTTGCCGATCAATTGCTGCCAGGGCTTTCTGATCGTCCTTGGCATCCAATGCCTGATACACCTCACGCAACTGCTGTTTACGGCGTAATACCCGTTCTATTCTCAGCTGCAAATCCTTGATCACAAAAGGCTTGGCCAGAAATTCGTCGGGTTGCAGTTCAATAACGCTATGTACCAGTGAAGGGTCAGTTTCAGCACTGATAAAAATAATGGCACAGCTTAGCTGCTGCAGGCCTTTGGCTTTAATTTCTTCATACAACTGAAAGCCATCTTTGCCTTGTTGCTGGTTGTGGGCACAGATAATTAAGTCGAACTGATTTTCCCGGCAAAGATTTAGTGCCACATTAGCCCGTTCAGCCAGAAAAATATTCTGATAACCCAGCTGCTCCAGGGCAAAGCGTAAAAAGCCCTGAGCCAAACTTTGGTCGTCTATCACCAGAATACGTTCATCGCGGCGCGGTGCAGTGTTCATGCAGTAAAGGGTTCCAACCGGGAATTAGTAACTTTGCTTACTATAGCAAGTTTTGGCTTTAGCAACAGTAGAACAGTTGGATAAGGTAATTGGTTTAAATACCGGGATATCCAAATCAACATGAACTTGTTAGCGATGATCCAATCGTACCTGCTAGGGCTACTACTTAGCCTAAGTCATAACTGAAAAGATAATATCCAATATTGGGTACTATAATGAGTTAAAGGAGGATTAATGAAAAAAGTACTGATATTTGTAACTAACCATGCCACGTTGGGTGATACCGATGAAGCCAACGGCACTTTTGCTCCTGAACTTACTCACGCGCTGGATGTGTTTCTCAAAGCCGATATTTATTATGATCTGGTATCGATTAACGGTGGCAAAGCACCTTTGTATGGCACTGACATTGACGATGATGAAGTGAATGCAAGAATTCTGGCCAATGATGAGTTTCAGAAAAGGATTAATAATACTCTGGTGGCGTCGAAAATTAATGTCGATGATTATGATGCTATTTTTTATCCGGGTGGTTTTGGTTTGTTATCGGATCTGGCAATTAATGAAACGGTAGCAAAGTTAAGCGCCAAACATTATGAAAACGGTGGCTTACTGGCTGCAGTATGCCATGGACCTGCAGGTTTACTGCCTGTTACGCTGAGTAATGGCAACAAGCTGCTTCAAAATATAGTAGTAACTGGCTTTACCCGGGAAGAAGAGGTGGATTACGGTACTATCGACAAGGTTCCGTTTTTGCTGGAAGAGTCGTTAACCCGGCTAGCCAGGCAATATCGCAAAGGGCAACCCTGGGCTGAACTGATTGTTGAAGACAACAGAGTTATTACTGGCCAGAATCCGGGCAGTGCGCATGCGGTGGCAGCAGCCCTGGTAAAACAGCTGGTTTAAATTTTTAGCTCAGCTAACAATCATTGATAACGCCCTGTTGCAGGGCGTTTTTTGGTGTTTTGCGCTACAGTGTAATTATCTTTACAAAATAACAGGTACAAACTATGGCGTTAGCGTCAATTATGACCAGAAAAGTACAAGTGACAACGGAGGACGCGACCTTAGCAAGCTTGCGAACTTTATTTACTGATTCAAAATTTCAGCATGTGCCGGTGGTTAACAGCATGCAGCAGCCGATAGGCATTGTGTCGGTAAAAGATTATTTTAAAGCGGTAAGTTCGGTGATAGACACGGCCTCACAAAGCACTATCGAATTGTATATGCAAAAGCGTAAGGTCGCTCAGGTGATGTCGTCGCCAGTGTTCAGCGTGCCTGCAGATACTGGTATTTTGCAGGCAGCAAGTATTCTGGTGGAGCGCAATATCAGCTGTTTGCTGGTAGTTGATGCTCAAAAACGATTAATTGGCATAGTGTCATGGAAAGATATTATGCGGCGGATTGTTCAGGCGCAGCAAAAGAAACAACAAGAACAAAAGAAATAATTGCTAAGAAAGTGGTGGATTGTACTGGGTTCGAACCAGTGACCCCCGCCTTGTAAGGGCGGTGCTCTCCCAGCTGAGCTAACAATCCACGGGAGATATACTGTATTTTTTAAATCAAATTGGTGGATTGTACTGGCTTGAGCCAGTTATCACCGTCTCGTCGTAAAGAGCGGGCGGTGCTCTCCATGATAAGACCTCAAAATTTGGTGGATTGTACTGGGTTCGAACCAGTGACCCCCGCCTTGTAAGGGCGGTGCTCTCCCAGCTGAGCTAACAATCCACGCTGTTTGATGGCGCTCATTATAGGGAGCATGAATTTACTGTCAACTTTATTTTTTAAAAAGCGGTTCGATTGCTGCAAAAGTAAACATCAGCAACTTTTTGGCAGAAATGCCGGCTGAATGCCGGCGCGCAGGTGGTGCATCATGACGTCAGCATTGTTACAATGACGCCAACTTAGTATTCTGCCACTTTGGATTAATTATGTCGTTAGTTACCCGTTTTGCGCCAAGCCCTACCGGATATTTGCATGTTGGCGGTGCCCGTACCGCATTATACAGCTGGCTTTATGCTAAAAAGCGCGGCGGTAAGTTTATTCTGCGGATTGAAGATACCGATTTAGAGCGCTCAAATCAGGACTCAGTCGATGCTATCTTGGAAGGTATGCACTGGTTGGGCTTAGAGCATGATGAGGGCCCTTACTACCAGACTCAACGCTTTGATTTATACAAAGAAGTGGTGGCACAGCTATTGGCCGATGGTAAGGCTTATAAATGCTTTTGTACCGCAGAAGAAGTGGACGCCATGCGCGAAGCGCAAATGGCTGCCGGCGAAAAACCAAAATATAACGGTATGTGGCGCGAACGTACTGATCACCCGGTCGATAAACCCTTTGTTATTCGTTTTAAAAACCCACAGCAAGGCACAGTGGTTATTGATGACATGATTAAAGGCCGGATTGAAATTGCCAACAGTGAGTTGGACGATTTAATTATTGCCCGTAGTGATGGCACCCCGACCTACAACCTGACGGTAGTGGTAGATGACTGGAAAATGGGAATTACCCATGTGATCCGCGGCGATGATCATGTTAACAATACCCCGCGGCAAATGAATATTCTGGCGGCCTTGGGTGCAGAAATCCCTAAGTATGCTCATGTGCCGATGATTTTAGGTGATGACGGTAAGCGCTTATCAAAACGCCATGGCGCGGTGGGCGTAATGCAGTATCGTGATAATGGCTTTTTGCCAGAGGCACTGATTAACTATCTGGTGCGGCTGGGCTGGTCGCATGGCGATCAGGAGATTTTCAGCAAAGCCGAATTGGTGGAGCTGTTCGACCTGGCCGACTGTAACCGGGCGCCATCAGCTTTCAATACCGAAAAACTGCTGTGGTTAAATCAGCATTACATTAAAACGCTGCCGCCAGAGCGGGTAGCTGCAGAGCTGCAATGGCATTTAACTGAACAACAGCTGGATACCAGTAAAGGCCCGGCTATTGAGGCAGTGATTGCGGTACAGGGTGAGCGGGTAAAAACCTTAAAAGAACTGGTAGAAGTCAGCCGCTATTTTTATGAAGACTTCAGTGAATTTGAAGAAAATGCAGCGAAAAAGCATTTACGCCCGGTCGCCGCTGAGCCTCTGGCGTTAGTAAAACAAAAATTAGCTGAGCTGACAGATTGGCAGTTGCAGCCTATTCACGACGCAATCAATGCCGCCGCTGAACAGTTGGGGCTTGGGATGGGCAAAGTGGGTATGCCAATGCGGGTAGCCGTAACCGGGGGAGGCAACTCACCTGCGCTTGATCAAACCTTGTTGTTGGTTGGCCGGGAACGGACCTTAGCCAGAATTGAGCTGGCGTTGGAGTTTATCAGTAAACGGGCTGAGGCAAGCTAACACAGTGTTGAAACGGCTAACTGGAATATTGCTGCTTGCTGTCGTTCTCGCGACAACCGTTCTTGCGACAACCTTGCCGGTGCGTGCCGACGGCAATTCGGATGGTGACGGCGTGGCTGTTGGCGATTCACCAACCTTTCAGTTGCCGTTAGATTTTCTTGGTACTATTGGCGGCGATATTGAGCTGGGTTTGCTGGTCAATACCGGCAATACCGAAGCGCACTCTGTTCGCATTAACAGCGAGTTACTGCATGAACTTGAGTATTTTCGCAACAAGTATCAGTTATATGGCCGTATTCAACGCAGTAAAGTATTTAATTCTGCAACCCAACACAACGAAGATGTCACCACAGCCAAACGGTATGGCATTACCGGCCAGAGCAATTATAAGTTTTTAGTCGGCCGGCAGTCTTTGTTTGGCCGCGGGGCTTATTTATATGATCAGTTTGGTGCGTTCCGGGTACAGAGTTCACTGGCAGTGGGTTATGCAAACCGGGTGTATGAAATGCAAACCAACTATATTGATCTGGAAACAGGCCCTGGTTTTGCTCACCAGCGCAGTAGTAGTGGTGTAACTAATACCGGTTTAATCTGGTTTCTGGCATTTAACCTGGAGCAAAAAATATACGAGGGTAGTAGTTTCCGGCAGACTTTTGAAGGCTCAGTGTCGCTGGATGGCGCTAACTCAACCTTTGTCAGTCGCAGCAGCATTACATCTCAGTTGTTTGACAAGTTATCAATGCGTTTCAGCTTGGTAGCCCGCCATAACTCGCGGCCGGAGGGCAATTTAAAAACAATGGATACCGAAACTGCAGCATCCATCGTTTATACGTTTTAATTCAGGCAGCCTGTTAAATTAGTGCAATACCCGCGCCCTTAAGGTACCCGGGATAGCTTTTAACTCGTTTAATGCCAGTTCATGATCTTCTGAATCAACATCAATTACCACATAGCCGATATCCTGCACTGTTTGTAAGTACTGGCCAGAGATATTGATATTATGCTTAGCAAAAGTTTCGTTAATTTTAGTCATCATGCCAGGCTGGTTTTTGTGAATATGCAGCAGGCGTGAACGGCCTTTATGCTCAGGTAATGATACTTCCGGGAAGTTAACTGCAGATAAGGTAGAGCCGTTATCGCTGTATTTCACCATTTTGCCGGCGACTTCATAGCCAATGTTTTCCTGTGCTTCCTGGGTGGAGCCACCGATATGCGGTGTTAATAGCACATTATCAAAGGCCCGCAGTGGCGAGATAAATTCTTCATCATTGCCCTTTGGTTCCACCGGGAATACATCAATAGCGGCGCCCGCCAGTTTTTTGTTTTGTAAGCTGGCAGTTAATGCCTCAATATCCACAACGGTGCCCCGCGAGGCGTTAATTAAAATGGCGCCCTGTTTCATCAGCGCCAGCTCCGCTTCGGCAATCATGTTTTTAGTTTGCGGCGTTTCCGGCACATGCAGACTGATCACATCTGAAGTGCTAAGCAGGGTGGTTAAATCGACCTGATTAGCATTACCCAGAACCAGTTTACTTTCGATATCGTAAAACTGAACGCGCATACCAATGTGCTCGGCCATAATACTCAGCTGAGTGCCGATATGACCATAACCAATAATCCCCAGGGTTTTACCGCGGGCTTCATAAGAGTTATCAGCGGTTTTTAACCACTCACCGCGATGGGCCGCCGCGTTACGCTGCGGAATACCACGCAACAGCATAATGATCTGGCCCAACACTAATTCAGCTACCGAGCGGGTGTTGGAGAATGGCGCATTAAATACCGGGATAGCGCGTTTTAACGCCGCGTCTAAATCAACCTGATTAGTACCAATACAAAAACAACCAATGGCCATTAACTTATTCGCGGCGTCCAGTACCCGCTCAGTTAACTGGGTACGTGAGCGAATGCCGACAAAATGTGCTTCGCTGATCCTCTCGATTAGCTGATCTTCAGGTAA
This sequence comes from Arsukibacterium perlucidum DSM 18276, assembly GCF_000382165.1. Classification (GTDB taxonomy): domain Bacteria; phylum Pseudomonadota; class Gammaproteobacteria; order Enterobacterales; family Alteromonadaceae; genus Alishewanella; species Alishewanella perlucidum. The sequence continues at coordinate 140,597 of NZ_KB907706.1, forward strand.
TGAGGTTTTAAGATACTCAATATTGGTATAACCCTGGTTTTTAAAGGTTTGGACAGCACTCTGGTGCAAGCCTTCCAGCAGCAGAATTTTTATTTTATCTTTGGCCAGCGAATATTTTTCCATGGTTCTCTCGTTGCATTAATTTAAAATAGGGTGTCTGCAAACTTATCAGCAGGTGCCTGGGCAGCGGCTTATTTAATGATCCTGGTGCCAGTAGTGCTGCCGACCAACACAATGTCGGCCGGACGACGGGCGAACAAGCCGTTGGTCACTACCCCAACAATATTGTTCAGTTGTTGCTCCAGGGCCCGCGGATCAGTAATTTGTAAGTCGTGGGCATCGATGATCTGGTTGCCATTGTCGGTAATTACACCCTGGCGCAATACTGGTCTTGCCCCCAGTTTTTCCAACTCACGGCTGACATAGCTGCTGGCCATCGGGATCACTTCAATAGGCAGTGGAAAGCGACCAAGTACCTCGACTTGCTTAGTGCTATCGACGATACAGACAAAGGTGTTGGCAACGGCAGCCACAATTTTTTCCCGGGTCAGGGCGGCGCCACCGCCTTTAATCATATGCTTCTGGCTGTTAATTTCATCAGCGCCGTCAATGTAAATACTAAGTTCGCTGATCTCATTCAAATCAAGCACCGCTATACCCAGTTGCTTAAGTTTGGCAGTTGACTGTTCAGAGCTTGAGACTGCACCTCGGATATCATCTTTAATGCTGGCCAGGGCATCGATAAAATGATTAACAGTAGAGCCGGTACCCACGCCGACAATGCTGTCTTTGCTGATAAATTCCAGTGCTGCCCAGGCAGCGTGACGTTTCATTTCATCTTGGGTCATGGCAGGTCTCTTTTTATTCAGCGGTTTTTAGCGTTTAGCCGTACAGATGGATATTATATCGAAAGCATGGTCAGACAAAAGGGCAAAAGTCGAAAAATTGCAAAACAGTTTAACAGATGGTTCATTGCACTGAACGCCGGCCACAATACCCGCCCTGGCTCATCACAGCAACTCGCCCTAGTGCCTGCGGCAGGGCTCAGACACTCTGTGATGACCAGTTCGGGTTTCTGGCCTGCTTTTTTTTGTAAGTCGAACGTGCTCAGCGAAAGTCAAAATACTTAGCAGGGGTTATTACCTGCTGCAGTGGAATATCCCAGGCTTCAGCGGGCACGGCAGCTACCTGCTGGCAGTTGTGCGCCAGGCCAATAACCTGGCAGGGGCTGGCGGCGGGAAGTTGCGCCAAAGTGCGATCATAAAAGCCACCGCCCATCCCCAGCCGGTTGCCTGTGGCATCAAACGCTACCAGCGGGGTAAAAATAATATCTAAGGCCGCAACCGGCATTACCCTGGCACAATTAAGCTGCGGCTCAGGAATATTAAAACGGTTTATTTGCATTACGCTGCTGCTGTCATAGTGTAAAAATAGCAGGTAACCAGGGCAAAAAGGGTGTAATACCGGCAGGTAGACATTTTTACCGGCTTGCCATAATGCCTGAATTAACGGTTCGGTATTCAGCTCGGCGTCGTTGGCCAGATAAAGAGCGAAATGTTGCTTTGTCAGTAACCAGTTAGTGCTGGTTACTTGCCTGACAAGTTCGGTTGCCGCTTTGGTTTGCTCAGCTGCAGTTAATTGCTGGCGAAATTGGCGCACTTGTTGGCGTAAGGCCTGACGGGAATGGGGGCTGGCTGGCGGAACAGCTTGCTGCAGGTGTGCCATCAAAATACCTTTGCTGCCAATACGCTGAAATACTAATAACAAGCAGGAAACAGGGTTCTCCGGATTGCCGTTAGTTATTTAAGCCCTTGAACCCAGGGTTCAAGGCGGAAGACTCATGGTTGCCGTAGGCTTCCCGGTACTAGCCGGGCCTGCACAAAAGCCACACAGAAGAATTCCTGGATAAAACAATTATCGGCTCAGGGACGTCAATAACATTACAAACAACCCAGAGAACGCCTTGAGTATAGCAGCACAATTGCTACCTTATAAGGGGCAGGCGAACAAATGCTGACTGGTTGCGCAGATATCCAGCAGCGACGCCGATAGCTGCACCTTACTGGCAGTTGGCTTGCGGCAATGGTAGGATAATGCCGTGTAATTTTGTGAAGACAACCCTATGACTGACCCTCTTATTCAAAGTTATGACCGCTGGAGCTCTGAGCTGGAGCAAGCTCACGTTATGGCTTCCGCCGCTGAACTGCATGGTTTAATTGCCGGCATGTTAAGTGCCGGCGTAAAAGCCGATGCTAAATCGCTGCTGCCGGTACTGTACGATTTTCTGAACGATGGCCAGGCCTTGCCGGTCGGCCTGGAAAAACAGGTGCAGTTGTTAGTTAATGCCACAGCGAAAAGCCTGAATCAGGGCGACTTTTCTTTTAGTGTATTACTGCCAAGTGATGATGATGCGCTGTTTGAGCGGTTAGAGGCACTGGTTGAATGGTCACAGGCATTTCTAGTCGGTTTTGCCGTGCAGCAAACCGATTTATCGCTGGTGTCGGAAGATGTACGCGAAGCACTGGATCAGCTGACGGAAGTGACCCGGGTTGACATTCATACCGTAACTGATGGCAGCAAAGATGAGAATGAAGAAGCCTATTATCTGGTGCTGGAACATGTGCGGATTATGGTGCTGTGTTGTTTTAATGAAGTTGGCCTGAAATACAGCCCGCAGCCACCGTATGGCAAAACGCTGCATTAATACTACTTTGCCCGCTCACTTTAACCCCGAAGGATTGCAATGGAAAACAGTGTTTTCGTAAAGCGCCGACAGCAGTTAATCGCGGCTTTGCAGCCGGGCTCAGTCGCCATTATCTGTGCTGCCACTGAACAAAACCGCAGCCGTGATACCGAATATCCGTTTCGTCAGCATAGTGACTTTTGGTATTTTACCGGTTTTAACGAACCTGATGCGCTGTTGATCTTAACTAACCGTGCTGATTTACCAGCGGCTCAATTGTTATGCCGTGACAAAGACCCGGCGCAGGAAGTATGGCATGGCCGCCGGCTGGGCCCGCTTGCCGCTGCTGATACCCTGCAACTTCAGGCATTTTCACTTAGCGAGCAGAGCCCACTCTTGCAGCAAGCTATCAACGGCAGCGCAGCGGTTTACCTGCATTTAACTGAAAATAGCGCGCTGCTGCAGCAGATCACCGGGCAAATGCAATTGCTGAAGCAACGGGAAAAACGCGGTGATATCGCGCCAACCCAACTGGTTGATCTGGCACCCATCAGCGCAGCGCAGCGGCTGATAAAAGATCAGAGTGAAATTGCAATCATGCGCCGGGCCGGTCAAATTAGCGCCCAGGCGCATATCCGAGCTATGCAGTATTGCCAGCCCGGGCGATTTGAGTATCAGTTGGAAGCGGAAATTCTGCATCACTTTGCCCTGAACGCTGCCCGCCACCCGGCGTACAACAGTATTGTCGGCAGTGGTGCTAACGGTTGTATTTTACATTACACCGATAACAGCAGTGAGCTGAAAGCCGGCGATTTAGTGCTGATTGACGCCGGCTGTGAGCTGCAAGGTTATGCGGCAGACATTAGCCGGACTTTTCCGGTAGCCGGCAAATTCAGCCCGGAGCAAGCTGAGCTGTATCAGCTGGTATTAGATGCCCAGTACGCGGCCTGTAATGCAGTAAAGCCCGGTAGCAACTTTGCTAAGGTTAGCGCCGCGGCCGAGCAGGTGCTTACCGAGGGCTTACTGGGCCTTGGCATTTTGCAGGGCGAGCTGGAGCAGCTTATCCGCGATAAAGCCTGTAAACAGTATTTTATTCACGGCATTGGCCACTGGCTGGGGCTGGATGTGCATGATGTTGGTGCATATAAAGTTCCTGGCCCGGATAGTGCAGCTGCCGAGCAGCCCTTTGTGCCCGGCATGGTGCTGACCATTGAGCCCGGCTTGTACATTCCACAGGGCAGCCCAACCGAGCCGCGCTGGTGGGATTTAGCCATCCGGATTGAAGATAATCTGCTGGTAACGTCTGATGGCCATACCAACCTGACTACTGCTGTCCCGAAAGAAATTGACGCCATCGAGCAGCTAATGGCAGTAAATAATGACCCAAATTAACCAAAGTCAGGCGCATTTTGACATCATTATTGCCGGTGGTGGCATGGCCGGCAGCTTGTTGGCCTGGTGTCTGCTTAGTGCCCGGCCAGAACTGCGCTTAGCCCTGATCGAAAGACAAAGCAGTGATAAACAGAGTAGTGAAAGACAGAACCCTGAGCAGGCTCAGAGCCCGCAACCGGCCAGTTTCGACAGTCGCAGTATTGCGCTCGCCGCTGGCAGTGTCAGTTTATTACAGCGCTGGGGGCTATGGCAGGATCTCGGTGCTAAAGCCTCCCCGCTTAAGCAAATTTGGGTGTCAGATCGCGGCCATTTCGGTAAAACGCAGTTAACCGCCAGTGAGTATCAGCAGGCGGCACTGGGCCAGGTATTAGAAGTGGAGCATCTGGGAAGTTTGCTTAACACTAAGCTCTCAGCGCAGCCTAACCTGAGTTATTTCCAGCCCGATTTTATAACGGCAATAACCCCAGCTATAGATCAGCAACATATTCAGCTGAACAGTGGCGCTGAACTGAGTGCTAATTTACTAGTGATTGCCGAAGGTGGTTTGTCGCAAAGCCGGCAGTTAGCAGGGTTCAGCGTTAGCAGTGATGATTATCAGCAAAGTGCGGTGATTGCCAATCTGGCGCTGGCGCAGGATCATAACAATACCGCGTTTGAACGTTTTACCGAACATGGCCCTATTGCCTTACTGCCTCTGAGCGGCCAGCGATATTCGCTGGTGTGGACGGTAGCACGCGATGATGCTGCGGGCTTGTTAGCTCTGGACGGGCCAGAATTTACTGCCGCTATTCAGCAGGCTTTTGGTTACCGGGCCGGAGTATTTACCAGTGCAGGTGTCCGGGCGCAGTATCCGCTGACACTGCGCCGGCCCAATGAAATAGTGCGCCACCGCAGCGCCTTATTGGGTAACAGCTTACATAATTTACACCCGATAGCCGGCCAGGGGTTTAACCTGGCCATTCGAGATATTCAGGCCTTGCTGCTGGCGCTTAATGACGCAAACGATCCCGGCAGTTACCCGGTGCTGCGCACCTATCAGCAACTGCGCGCGCAGGACATTAAACGGGTGATTTGGTTTACCGATGCGCTGGTGCGCGGTTTTTCCAATAATTCGCGGCTGGTGGCACTGGCCCGTAACGCTGGGTTGGCCGCCATGCTGCTGTGCGATCCATTAAAACGGCCGCTTGCCATGCAGGCGATGGGCCAGGGACAACCCTATGCAAAATACTGATGTAATTATAGTCGGCGGCGGTAGCGCCGGCCTGACCCTGGCTTTGTTACTGGCCCGGCAGCAGCTGCGGGTGGTGCTGGTGGAAAAAGGCCCGGCGCCCGCGCAAACGGCAACTGCTCCGGCTTACCAGCGGGTCAGCGCCCTTAATATGGCCTCACGCAGCTTATTTCAGCAGCTGGGGATCTGGCCGCAACTGCTGAAAGCTGCCGCGGCCTATACCGATATGCAGGTATGGGAGGCCGACAGTTTTGCCAAAATAGGTTTTTCGGCCGAAGAGCAGCAGCTCGATGCGCTCGGCTATATTTGTGATAACGAGCAAATTCGCCAGCTGCTTTTTAGTCAGTTACAGCAGCACAGCAACGTCCAGTGCTACTTTGATGTGGCAATTAGCCAGCTGAAGCAGGGCGAGCGCGAAGTTATGCTGCAACTGGATAACAGTGAGCTGATATTAAGCCAGTTGCTGGTTGGCGCTGATGGCGTTAACTCTTTTGTACGCCAGCAGATGCAGCTACCGTTAACCCACTGGGATTATCAGCATACGGCTATTGTCGCAAAAATTCGCTGCAGCGGGCCACACCAGCTGACTGCCCGCCAGGTATTTCTGCCAAGCGGCCCGTTAGCATTGTTGCCGCTGCCCGACAGCAATTTATGCTCTATTGTCTGGAGCGCCGAAACCGATGAAGCCAGGCGCTTAATGGCGCTGAATGATACTGAGTTTAATCAGGCGCTATGTGCTGCCAGCCAGGCCGTTTTAGGGCCGGTAAAACTTGTCAGTGAGCGTCAGGCTTTTGGCTTAACCATGCGTTATGCCAGCAGCTGGCAACGGGACCGGGTAGTACTGGTAGCCGATGCGGCGCACAGTATTCACCCGCTGGCCGGCCAGGGCATGAATTTAGGCCTGATGGACGTGACTGCACTGGCCCAGTTAATTGGCGTTCAGCAAGCAGCGGGCGAAGATATAGCCGCAACCGCGATGCTGCGCCGATACGAGCGTTGGCGCAAAGCAGAAGCGCAAAGCATGATAATAGCGATGGAAGCCTTTAAGCGTGGTTTTACTGCGAAACCGGCCCTGCTAAAACTGTTGCGTGGCCTCGGTTTAGTGGCTGTAGATCGCCTGCCATTGCTGAAACAGCAACTGATGGCTTATGCCCTGGGCTTAAAAGGCGACTTACCAACGCTTGTAAAAAACCAGGGAGCAGCAGCTGAGGTTTTGCCTTAGTTTTATTTGTAACAGCGGCTATCGCATTATAAAAAGTAATCCAAATTGGGCTGTTTGCTGCAGGGTGTATGCGGTATAATCGAGCAGTATTTTTTAGTCTCAAGCTTGACATTTTTACGTAATAGCCTGAAAAATAAGGCTTATTGCTATTGTTGGTTTTACCGCTTGTGGCCCTCACAATAAGTAGGAAAAAATAATGGCTCAAAAAACCGCATTACATGCCAGCCACCTTGCTGCTGGTGCCAAGATGGTCGATTTTTTTGGCTGGGATATGCCAATTAACTACGGCTCACAAATTGAAGAGCACCACGCCGTTCGCCGCGACGCCGGTATGTTTGACGTTTCTCATATGACCATTGTTGACTTAACCGGGAGCAAAACCCGGGAGTTTTTACGCTATTTACTGGCTAACGATGTGGCCAAACTGACCGTACCTGGCAAAGCACTTTACACCGGCATGCTGAACCAGAGTGGCGGCGTGATTGACGATTTAATTGTTTACTTTATGCAGGATGATTTTTTCCGGTTGGTGGTGAATTCGGCTACCCGTGAGAAAGACCTGGCGCATATAACCGCTGAAGCTAAGGCTTTTGAGGTGACCGTGACCGAACGGCCGGAGTTTGCAATGATAGCGGTGCAGGGCCCGAATGCTAAAGCGAAAGTGGCGACCTTATTAACTGCTGAGCAACAAGCCGCGGTTGACGGTATGAAGCCGTTTTTTGGCAAGCAGGCCGGCGATTTATTTATTGCTACCACCGGTTACACCGGCGAAGATGGTTATGAAATTGCCATGCCAAACGAACAGGCCGCTGATTTCTGGCAAAAATTGCTGGACGCAGGCGTGGCGCCGGCAGGCTTAGGCGCCCGTGATACCCTGCGTTTAGAAGCCGGCATGAATTTATATGGCCAGGATATGGATGAAACCGTATCGCCACTGGCAGCCAATATGGGCTGGACTATTGCCTGGAACCCGGAACAGCGCAACTTTATTGGTCGTGCGGCGTTAACTGAACAAAAGGCAGCAGGTACCGCCAAGCTGGTTGGCCTGGTAATGGAGCAAAAGGGTGTGCTACGCCACGGCCAGCGGGTGGTGGTTGATGGCGGCGAGGGTGTGATTACTTCGGGTACCTTCTCACCAACCTTAGGTTACAGTATTGCCATGGCACGGGTACCTGCTAACACTGGCGATACGGCTGAAGTGGATATTCGCGGTAAGCTGGTCAGCGTTAAAGTGGTAAAACCGGCTTTTGTGCGCATGGGTAAAAAAGTCATCTAAAATCAGTACTGCGAACAACAGATATAACAACTAACGTAGACCATAAAACATACGTATAAAACAGCGAAGGAATTTATAATGAGCTCTATCCCTACAGAATTAAAATATGCGACCAGCCACGAATGGGTCCGCAACGACGGTGATGGCGTTTTCACCGTAGGCATTACCGAGCATGCCCAGGAACTGCTGGGTGATATGGTATTTGTTGAGCTGCCAGAAGTGGGCGACAGCGTCACTCAGGGCGACGACTGCGCCGTGGCAGAGTCGGTAAAAGCCGCGTCTGATATTTACGCGCCACTGTCTGGCGAAGTAGTAGAGGTTAACGACGCGCTGGCTGATTCGCCAGAGCAAGTTAATGCCAGCCCGTATAATGATGGCTGGATGTTTAAAATTAAAGCCAGCGATGAAGCTGAACTGGACGCGTTATTAGACGCTGCCGGTTACAAAAGCAGCATCGACGAAGCTTAATTAACAGATCGTTCCAGCATAAAGCCCCGTATATACCGGGGCTTTATCTTACTAACAGCTGTGCTGCACGCTGTATTATTACTAGGACATTCAAAGCATGACCCATACCGCTGTGAAAACCCTGTCGCAACTTGCGAACCACGACGAATTTATTCAACGCCACATTGGCCCGGATGAAGCAGAAACTGCTGCTATGCTGGCCGAACTTGGCGTTGATAGCATGGAAACGCTGATTGCCCAAACCGTTCCGGCCAGTATCCGCTTACCCAAGCCACTGGCGACCGGTAACAGCCGCACTGAGCAAAATGCCTTAACCCATTTAAAGGCAGTGGCAGCGAAGAACAAAATGTATAAGTCATACATTGGTATGGGTTATCACCCGACATTAACCCCGAATGTTATTTTGCGTAATGTGCTGGAAAACCCGGGCTGGTACACGGCTTACACACCTTATCAGCCGGAAATTGCTCAGGGCCGCTTAGAAGCACTGTTAAATTTCCAGCAGTTATCATTAGATTTAACCGGCATGGAGCTGGCCAGTGCCTCATTACTGGACGAAGCCACCGCAGCTGCTGAAGCTATGGCGTTGGCCAAGCGGGTCAGTAAAAGCAAAGCCAACCTGTACTTTATTAGCGACGATGTGCACCCGCAAACTATCGATGTGGTAAAAACCCGCGCCGAGATGTTTGGCTTTGATATCGTTATCGGTAAAGCCAGCGAAGCCGCCAGCCACGAGGTATTTGGTGCTTTAATTCAGTACCCGACCACTAATGGCGATATCCGTAACGACAGCGCCTTAATTGCTGCGCTGCAGGCGAAAAAAGCGGTAGTGGCAGTAGCGACTGATCCGATGGCCTTAATGCTGTTAAAATCACCGGGTGAACTGGGTGCTGACGTGGTGCTCGGCTCAATGCAGCGCTTTGGCGTGCCGATGGCCTATGGTGGCCCGCATGCGGCGTTCTTTGCTACCCGTGATGCTTATAAACGCTCTATGCCAGGCCGTATTATTGGTGTATCAAAAGATCGCCGTGGCAATCAGGCACTGCGGATGGCAATGCAAACCCGCGAGCAACATATCCGCCGCGAAAAAGCTAACTCGAATATTTGTACGGCCCAGGTATTACTGGCCAATATCGCCTCTTTCTATGCGGTATACCATGGCCCGCAGGGCTTAAAAGATATTGCTGAGCGCATTCACCGCAGCGCCGATATTTTTGCTGCCGGCATCAAAGCCAAAGGCGTTGAGTTAGTCAACAGCCACTGGTTCGATACCGTTACTTTCAAAGCAACTGATCGTGCTGCCGTGGTGAAGCGGGCACTGGCCGCCGGCGTTAACCTGCGCACTGACGTCAGCGACAGCCTGGCCGTCAGCTTCAGCGAAGCGACGCAGGCTGCCGATGTTGCTGAGCTGTTTGATATCGTACTGGGTGCTGATCATGGCTTGAATGTTGATAAGCTGGATAGCGAAATCGTCGCTAATGGCTCAGCATCTATTCCAGCTGAGCTGGCACGTACCACAACAGTGTTAAGCCATCCGGTATTTAACCAGTATCACAGCGAAACTGAGATGCTGCGCTATATCAAAAAACTGGAAAACAAAGATTTAGCCCTGAACCACTCGATGATTTCCCTGGGCTCGTGCACCATGAAGCTGAACGCCACCGCCGAGATGATACCGATCACCTGGCCGGAATTTGGCTCACTGCATCCGTTCGTGCCGCGCGATCAGGCCGAAGGCTATTATGAAATGATCACTGAGCTGGGCGACTGGCTGGTCAATATTACCGGTTACGACAATATCTCAATGCAGCCTAACTCAGGTGCCCAGGGTGAGTACGCTGGTATGGTAGCCATTCGTAGGTATCACGAAAGCCGTGGCGAAGGTCATCGTAATATCTGTTTAATTCCGGTATCGGCGCACGGTACTAACCCGGCCACAGCCGCTATGGCCAGCTACGATGTGGTACTGGTTGACTGCGACAAGTCGGGCAATATCGATATGGCCGATTTAAAAGCCAAGGCAGCAGAAGTGGGCGATCGCTTAGCGGCCATTATGGTTACCTATCCGTCTACTCACGGTGTGTTTGAAGAAAGTATTCAGGAGCTGTGCGACATCGTTCACTCATACGGTGGCCAGGTGTATATGGACGGCGCCAATATGAATGCTCAGGTTGGCTTAACCTCGCCAGGCTTTATCGGTTCAGACGTATCGCACTTAAACCTGCATAAAACTTTCTGTATTCCGCACGGCGGCGGCGGCCCGGGCATGGGCCCTATCGGCGTGAAAAGCCATTTAGCGCCATTTTTACCTAACCACCCGGTGGTAAAAATTGACGGCACCGGCGAGTGCAACGGTGCAGTAGCGGCTGCTCCATTTGGCAGCGCCGGTATTTTACCCATCAGCTGGATGTATATCGCGATGATGGGTGGTGAGGGTTTAAAACAGGCTACTGAATTTGCTATTTTAACGGCCAACTATATGGCGAAAAAACTCGACCCGTTATTCCCGGTACTGTACCGCGGCACCAACGGCCGGGTTGCCCATGAATGTATTATCGATATCCGGCCATTAAAAGACGCCAGCGGTATTACCGAAATGGATATTGCCAAGCGTTTAATGGATTACGGTTATCACTCGCCAACCATGAGCTTCCCGGTAGCCGGCACCCTGATGATTGAGCCTACTGAATCAGAAAGCAAAGCCGAGCTGGATAAGTTTATTGAAGCGATGACCAGTATCCGTAGCGAGATTGCCAAAGTAGAAGCAGGCGAGTGGACAGTGGATAACAACCCACTGGCGTACGCGCCACACACTATGGCCGATATTCTCGACCCCGCCTGGGACAGAGCTTACGAGCGCACCTATGGCGCCTTCCCGGTAGCTTATGTCGCCGAGAACAAGTTCTGGCCAACCGTTACCCGGATTGACGATGTATACGGCGACCGCAACTTAATGTGCGCCTGCCCAAGCCCGGAAGCGTATCGGTAAGCGTTTAACAATAGTACGCACTATACAAACCCCAGCCTGAGTGCTGGGGTTTTTTATGCGGGATTGCTTGTGGTAAATATGAGGTGGGTTTTTTGATAGACTGCTTGGTGCCAAAAGCGGTCATTCATATCCTCTAACGTGATTATAAGATCTGTGATTATATCCAGTTCACATCTAGACGCCGTCAGTGCCTGTTAGACGGACTAACCCGTATTTGTAGCTTAAATAATTACCAGTTGTACCTATAAGTTATTGTAAGTTTTAAAGAAACGATGTAATGTTCTATACATTAAATTTACAAAAGCGGAAAAGTCCGTGTTTAAATACGGATTTTTCCGCCGAATAAGCGTTATGTGATTAAGAAAAGGATAGCTCGTGAGTTTATTTAGTGATCCCGTAAAGTGGGCTGAATCAGTGGCCAAGACCAGGGTTCGTTTAATGTTTTACATAGTTGTGCATTGTGGCCTTTTAATAGCTGGATTGTGGAATCTGTATAATTCAATGTTGTCAAAAGGTCTGACTACTGATGTTTCATATACTGAGTTTTTAAGCTTTAGTAGCCTAATTCTCTTTTTCGGTGCATTTTTCCCAAGCATGTATTTGTACTCTATGTATCGGATGATAAATATCATCAAGGGAAAAAGTTAAATTGATTCAACAATCACATAACAAAGCGCTATTGTCGCCACTGCCGTGGCTGGGACGGCTTACGCTTCGCTTCAGCCGCCCCAAAGCTTTGCGTTATGCCGGCTGAAACATTACAGATAGTCTCAGGAACAACAGTGAAACAGGAAAAGTAAATGTTAGCATTTCTTAAATTTCGACTAGTTATTTTAGCTTGCCTAAGCCTTGTTCTTTCTGCATGTATTACTTGGCCAGGACATCGCCATACTGTAGATGAAGAAAACTTCTATTTACATATCACGACCCCATCTCGCGTTGTAAAAGAAGAAATTCGTTTTAACGCAGAAGAAACAGAACTATTATTTTTACCCGAAAATGCTCAAATCGAGTTAATTGTTTCAGATAATATCGGAAAACATCAGCTCACGATAAAAGAAAACCAAGGTTCTATTGTTTATCACTACAGGTTAAATGGACATAAAACGACATTTGGAGCCAAAGAAAAAGAGTGGTTCGCATCACAAGTCCCTTTAATCATTGAAAAATCTAAATATCAAGATGGTCCGAGTCAGGCATAACAATCGCCAGCACAACGCGCCTTTGGCGCTCGACTCGCAACAAGTTGCTCGCGTGTGTGGCGGGCGTTAGCAGGCATTCGGGGTTTTAAGGGTTTTAGTCAGTAGTTTTGTTCGGGCATTGCTCGTGTTTTGCTTACCAAGCGGCACTGGCAAATAGTCAAAGCTCGCCAGTTTGTGGGTTTGCAGCAAACGGTAGGTAAGGTAGCGTTGTTCTTCGTGGCTTCGCTTAACAGTTTTATAGGTTCCGGTTGGCTCGCTGTGTCGCAGTTAACTGGTGGTGTTTTTAATTAATAGCAGCGTGCCGTTGTTCAGGTTTGCCAGTGCGGCAAGCCGCGATAGTTCGGTGTAGGCTGCTAACAAGCAAAGCCAGCCGACGCGTACCGCGCAGCTGCTTTGAGCGTTATATTGGGCTGTAGTATTGATGTGCTTTCACTTTCGGAGAGTAAATGCAAAAAGGATTTGTGGAAATATTTGAAGCTGAGTCAGCGTTAAAGACATTAGTGCTTTGCATACTGACTATTGGAGCTTACCTAATTTATAAGCTTTATCATTTCTCAAGCCTAATTAATCACAAAACTGAATACAAAATATCTAACTTATTCATTGGAATAACAATTTTATTATTCGCTATCCACTTGGGTAGTTTGATTTATGGTTTAGCCAACCTTCATGACCCAACCATTTTAATAGGAACAATCGGTATTCACATTGTCTCAAGTGTATTCGACGTAACTTGGATAATTGTCGTGCGTAACCGTATTAATTTGATAACGGGTTCAAGTAAAGGTGACAAGCTATGGTTAAAACCATTGATTACGTCAATTTTTCATGTAATTTACATGCAGCATAAAATCAATCAAGGGTTGGCAATGGCCCAATATAACAAGCAAATATTATCGCCAGCAAACAGCGCTGGCTGCGACGTCAACCCGCTGCGCGGCTTTCCGCGCTAAATTTGGGCGTTAGGTTCGTCATGTATTAACGTGATTAAATTGAAACTTTATTGCGGTTGCAATATTTAGTTTTGCTGCAATTATTTTTGTCGTGTCAGTTTTTCTGGCTTTTGCAGTTGCAATGCCTTTGTCGTGCAAGTTTTGCTATTTTAGTGCGGTAAATTTTTGGCTTTTGTTTTTGCGGTTTCAATGTTGTTTCTGTCTTTATTTTTCGTGGCAGTTTCAACTTTTAGTTTGGTTTTGTCGCGGTCATAACCATCGTGGCAAAGTTGTTAATTCGGTGGTGTAAAACCACCTAACAAAAAAATCAAGCCGACCACAAAAAGCGTCACGTTTTTTGCTGTCGCAAAAAAACGCGCCACTTTTTGTGGCGGCTTATTTTGGCGTTATGTGAATATATGAACTCGGAGATCGAGCGCCATCTCAAAGAAATGAGAGAACGTTATAAAGGTATAAATTACGATGAGATCGTTAATTTAGGATGGGTCAATGAAGATCCTGTCACCATTAGTGGCAAAAAATACCACCCTGCGATTTGGGGGCAAGAGTTTGATGGGCAAGCACTTTTGGTTGTTCAACTAACTCGTTGGTATATTCTTCGTTGGTTTGGTGCCACAGACTGTATCGGCTTCCTAGTAAACAAGGCTGGTACATTAAGCGAAGTTGATGCCTATTGGTTAATGCACGAGGTAGGGCACCCATGAAATCACATAACAAGCGCCATCAAAAACGCGCCCTTTGGGCGCTCGACTCGCAACAAGTTGCTCGCGTTTGTGGCGGGCGTTAAATTGCATAGGGAAGTCATGCGTATATTTCTGTTCTTTTCATTAATAATTTTAAGCTTAGCAGCTTCAGCAATTGTTGTTCGTCATGATGTGGATGACAAAAAATATCTTGCGGACACTACAGATTTTGCACCTTTGGCAACACTTTATGTTGATGGGGCTCATGGCACATTAATTAAGCCTGATTGGATTGTGACTGCTGCTCACGCAACGTTCTGTATTAATTCTGGTAGCTACATCGGCCTAAATAATGGCTACCACAAGGTGGAAAGTGTCTTTGTTCATAAAGATTATCAGCCAGGTAAAAGTCACGACATTGCGTTAATGAAATTAGTAAACCCAATAAAGGATGTAGAACCAGCGAGTTTGTATGAAAAAACAGATGAAGTTGGCAAGATAATATGGTTTATCGGTGTTGGCGGCACTGGAAATGGGCTAACCGGACAAACGGTTGATAATTATGAAAATGGCGGAGTTTTACGAAAAGCCGAGAATCGAATCGAACAAGCAGAAGGGCCGCTATTAAAATTCAAATTTGACAGAGATGATGCAGCTTTACCACACGAAGGTGTTTCTGGTGGGGGCGATAGTGGCGGCCCAGCCTATCTGACTATTGACGGTACGAGCCACTTACTCGGCATTAGCTCCAGAGTTGAAGGCGGGGATATCGGGAAGTACGGTGTAGTGGAAGTTTATTCAAGAGTTTCATTTTTTAAGCCTTGGATTGAAAAAATCACCACTGGTGAAGAAACTTTGCAACGGCAATTGGCATTTCCCAAATTAGAGCGCCTTCCTGCAGGTCTCACAGAACAGATTTTACCTGAAGTGTGTTCTGATATCGGGTTAAAACCAAATGCAATTTAACAAATTGCTTAATTTCGTTCCAGCCACAAAAAAACGTGGCCTCCACTGGACTGCCTACGCTGCGCTGCGGCAGCCAATTAGCAAAGCGTTAGCTTATCCACAGAAATAGAAAATCGTCTCAACTAACCTAAAAGGAGCTTTAAATGCATCCCGTACTAGAAAAAACATTTGGTGGCTTATCTCTTCAATATTTCATGCGTCAGTTCATTTTTGGCGTGGCAATAAGTGCATTTGTTGGGTTTATGGCAGCAAGAGGCCCATCTGGAATATCAGTTAGCCTATTGCTAATGTGCATAATTAGCGCAGTACTTTATCCTTATTCACGGTTCGTTTATGAAAGCATCGTAAATTTTATTCTTGGTGAAAATACCTTTTTTGTTAATACTTTTCTCATGTTGTTCGTAAAAATAATGACTATGGTCTTGTGCTGGGGCTTTTCAATATTTATAGCCCCAATTGGTTTGGCATATTTATACTTTCACCACTCAAAAGTAGCAAGCTAACAAAGCAATCAAGCGGATGGCCTTTAAGTTGCACTTTTGCCATTCCGCTACGCTCCATTTTATGGCAAAAGTGCAACTTAAAAACCACCGCTTATTGCGGCGTTAGCATTTCAGGATGGTAGGTGTTCGTTTGAGAGTTCGTGATGCAAAGCCTGAAGATGCTTTAAGATTGTCTGAACTGTATAACCAATTGGTTAATAATCCTGCGGTAAATGTAGAGCCAGAACAAATACAGGCACTTTATGACGATGCGCGTTCAAAGTTATTTGTCTGCGACTACCAAGGTATTGTTGTCGGTAGCGCATTAGTATCACTGTGTCCTGATGTTATGTTTCGTAAACAGCCGTTTGCTGTAGTAGAAAACGTTATTGTTGATGTTGCTGCTCGCGGGTTGGGTGTTGGTACTGCTTTATTTCAGGCAATAGAAATTTTTTGTGTTAGTACAAACTGCTCTAAGATCATGCTTCTTAGCTCTTCGCAGCGTTTAGATTCGCACGCATTTTTTGAAAAGCAGGGTTATAAAGGGGCGGTCAAGCGTGGCTTTGTTAAGTATCGTTCTGCATTTACCAGTGCAGGGTAAAATACTAACAAGCGCCTTAAACAACGCGGCCTGCGGCCGCTGGACTCGCAACAAGTTGCTCGCCGTTTAGGCGTGCGTTGAGGCTGTAGAAAAACCTCTTTTCACGCGATCGAGTTTGTGATCAAATAGCATTGTCTGATTAAAAAGTGGACAACGCCTCATGCCTAAATACATCCCTTATGACTACAACCAAAGCGCCATGGTGGTGATTAATTATCTCGACCAACTGCAGCCTGGCACCTTTGAATACGCCATCCACTACCTGATTGATAACAAGCTGGACTTGTCGATATTTCACTGTAAATACCAAAATGAAAACAACGGGCGCCCGGCGTATGATCCTGCGGTGCTATTAAAAGTCATTTTGTTTGCCTACTCAAAAGGCATTACCTCCAGCCGGGAAATACAGTGGTGCTGTGAAACCAATATCATCTTCAAAGCGCTGTCGTGCGATACGGTACCGCACTTTACGACGATAGCGGCTTTTGTCAGTAGCTCGTCGGTGCAAATTGCGCAGTTGTTTGAACAGGTGCTGTTGGTGTGCCATCAACAAGGATTGTTGGGTAATGAGTTGTTTGCCATAGACGGTTGCAAAATGCCGTCTAACGCTGCCAAGGAATGGTCTGGCACCTTTAAAGAACTAAGTGCAAAGCGGGATAAATTAAAGCGGCAAATTCGTTACCATCTGGAACAACATAAAAAGCTGGATGAGCAAGCCAATGCTGATGAAGTTCGCAAAGCGAGGCATCAACAAAGTATCGACACGCTAAATAAAGCGCATGACAAAATCACCGACTTTCTAAAGACCGCCAGTCCACGGATGGGCCAGGGCAAACGCAGCAAGGAAGTGAAAAGTAACATCACCGATAATCAGTCAGCCAAAATGACCACCAGCAAAGGCACCATTCAGGGCTATAACGGCGTGGCGGCGGTGGATAAAAAACATCAAATCATTGTGGACGCCCAAGCCTTTGGCGAAGGGCAGGAACATCACACTTTAGTGCCGGTACTGGAAAAGATAAAGCAGCGCTATAAAAGCATAGGGATTAGCGACAACATCTTTGCCAATAACACCATAGTCACGGCCGACACCGGCTTTGCCAATGAAGCCAACAACAGTTATCTATACCTGCAAAACATTAATGGCTTCATCCCGGATAACCAGTTTAGAAAACGTGACCCGAAGTTTAGCGAGCAACAGAAAAAGTACGGAAAACGGCATATTCCGACAGCTAAGGGGCAGAAAGCCATTATCCCCTCCAGTGCTTTTACGTTTGACCCAATATCGATGACCTGTGTTTGCCCTGCAGGGGAGTCGCTACCCTTTAGAGGTTTCAGGCTTGAATCAGATGGACTACAAAGAGCTCAATTTAATGGCAGACTATTGCAGTGTCGAAATTGTGATTTAAAAGAACAATGCATGATAAACCCCGAGTCAGCTAGCCATCGAAAGGGCAATGGCCGACAGGTCTCGTTTTTAATGAAAGCCAATGCGCCACCTAATTACACCGATTGGATGAAACAGCGAGTAGACAGCGATGCCGGTAAACAAATATACAGCCATCGAATGTCGGTAGTGGAGCCGGTGTTTGGCAATATTGGCACCAACAAACGGCTGAACCGGTTTAGCTTGCGCGGCAAAACCAAGGTGCAAGGCCAGTGGCAATTGTATTGTATGGTGCATAATCTGGAGAAGGTAAACCGATACGGTAAGCTAGCGGAATAGCGGTACTGATATCACGCAGAGCGGCCTGATAACTCACTAGTTTTACATAACTAGCATCAACTCAATCTTGTCTTGATATTCCCACCAAAAGCATGCAAAGTTCGTAACAAATAATAAACAGAATAGCCTGGGTAGAAATGCTGTGTTGTAAACAGGTTTTTCTACAGGCTCGTTATG